>NZ_JAYJLE010000011.1:0-222467 GCF_035282245.1 Achromobacter sp. D10 | reverse complement strand
GCGCAACTGGCTTTTGCCTAACTTGCTGCAGTCCTTGCAATAACCGCTTGGCTTTCATTACTGACCGCCTGGCGGCAGACCCGGCTGATTTCTCGTGCCCGATCCGTTGTGCTTGCTTGGCTTCGCCGCTCAGAACTGCCCGAACTGCGAAGGAGCGGGACTATAGCACAAGTTTTGGGTTTGTCACGAGCTGAGGGCAGACTTTATTCAAATGCCTCTCTAGCCGATTGCGATTCAGCTGGCGCCGCCAGGGCCATCCTCTATATGGATCATGAAGATGCGCCCCACCCAAGGCCGATCGCCCCGCCTTCTATATAGATAGAAGAACGGGGCCGGTCATGGAGGACACTCGGCACGGAGAAGGGAAGCGGCCCGCGTGGAGCAGGGAAACGCCGGCGGCGGGCGAAGCTCCGCCTACCAGCGCAGATAGTCGGCGTCCCGAAGTCTGGCAAGGTCGCGCTTGACGGCGGCTTCGTTCATCAACCATCTGGGCGCACCGAGGTCCTTCAGCATGTGCTCGTCGAGGTCGGCAGCCAGCCGACGCAGGCGCGCTTCGTTGCGCCGCTTGCGAAAAGCAGCGATCAGCTTCGCGAAGAAGCCGGAACGAAGCGCCGCGGGTTCAACGGAGGGCGCCGCCCCCGGCATCGGTATCGACGGCGCACGATCCCTGGAAACGGAGGCCAGGGCCGGGGAAGACGGGGTGCAAAGCTGTGCAGACATGATGGGCTCCAGGTGTTTATGCACTTTGGTAAGCGTAGTCGCCCAATGCCTCACTGAAAATCGAATTGTTTTGGGGTTATCGGTAAGCTATGATGACCAATCTCTACCCCTTCGGCCTTTGCCATGCGCCTGCCACTGAGCACCCTCCCCGCCTTCCGTGCCGTGGCCGAGCTGCAGAATCTGCGCGCGGCGGCGGAACGCCTGCACCTGACCCACAGTGCCGTCAGCCAACAGATCAAGGTTTTGGAAACCCAACTGGGCTTTCCCTTGTTCGAGCGCAGCGGCCGCGGCATCGTGCTGAATACGGCGGGCGCTGCCCTCTTGTGCAGTGTGCAAGGCGCAATGGCCCTGCTGGATGAAGGAACGCTGGCCGCGTCGGCCGCGGCCTCGGGCAGTGAACAGCGCTTGCGCGTGTCCGTGCTGCCTTCTTTCGCGCAACGCTGGCTATTGCCGCGCATGGCGCGGTGGCGCGCGCGCAATCCTGGCCTGACACTGGAAATCGAGACTTCCCAGCAAGTGGTGGATCTACTGCGCGACGGCTTTCACGCGGCGCTGCGCTTCGGGCGCGGCCCTTGGGCAGGCGTGGAATCGGAGCCTTTGTTCGATACCCCCCTGCCCTTGATTGTCCTGGCCTCGCCCGAAACCGCGGCGGCGCTCCCCGACCATACGCCCGCCACATTGGCGCGCCAACCCTTGCTGGGTGAGCGAGAGCTCTGGCAAACCTGGTTCAACGCGGCGGGATTGAACACGCCCGTCACGCCCGTGGCTTCCTTCAACGACGCCGGCATGATGATGCAGGCCGCCGAACAAGGGTTGGGCATTACGCTGGGACGCGAGCTGCTGGCCGCCGACGCCTTGTGCGCAGGCAGGCTGGTGCAAATATCGCCCATCAGTATCGAGTATGAGCAGGCGCAGACCTATCATCTGGTCTATCGGCCCAGTCTTCGCGACTGGGCGCCGCTCGTAGAGCTGAAACAGTGGCTGCGCGACGAACTGCAGATGTCGCGCGAAAACCTGACGGCACCGAAGTCCGATTCCGGCAAGAAACGCCAGGCAAAAAAAAGGTAAAGCAGCGTACGCTTCTTTACCTCTACCAAATCGCGGCGCTAGGCGGAAACCATGATCCGCGAACCGGATTCGCTACGCGAATGAACCGGCAGGCGCCGCGGCGGCGGCAGTCATTGCTCAGGGTGGACCTCAGGCGACTTTGCGCGCAGCCGGCTTGGCCGGCCGCATCGTATCGGTTTCATTGAAGCGCTGGTGCCAGGAGAATGCTTCCTCGAGCACGTGCGGGGTCTGGCCGCCGCGCTCGCAGGCGCGGTCGAAATAGTCCTGCAAGGCGTCCCGGTAGGACGGGTGCACGCAGTTCTGGATGACCGCGCGCGCGCGTTCGCGAGGCGCCAGGCCGCGCAGGTCCGCCAGGCCGCATTCCGTGACCAGCACGTCGACGTCGTGCTCGGTATGGTCCACATGGGACACCATGGGCACCACGCTGGAGATGTCGCCATTCTTGGCCATGGACTTGGAAACGAAGATCGCCAGATGCGCATTGCGCGCAAAGTCGCCCGACCCGCCGATGCCATTCATCATGTGGGTGCCGCCCACGTGCGTGGAATTCACGTTGCCGTAGATGTCGAACTCCAACGCCGTGTTGATGGCGATGATGCCCAGACGGCGGACGATCTCGGGCGCGTTGCTGATCTCCTGCGGGCGCAGCACGATGCGCTCGCGGTAGTGCTCCATGTTGGCCAGGATCTTTTCATAGACGGGCTTGGACACGGTGATGGAGGAGGCCGACGCGAAGGCCAGCTTGCCCTGGTCCAGCAGTTCGATGGCGCTGTCCTGCAGCACTTCGGAGTACATCGTCAGGTTTTCGAAGCTGGACGACTCAAAGCCATGCAGTACCGCGTTGGCGATCGTGCCAATGCCGGCCTGCAGAGGCAGCAGTTCGTTCGTCAGGCGGCCGGCGTCGACCTCGCGGCGCAGGAAGGCGTTGATGTGGCCGGCGATGGCATTGGTCTCTTCATCCGGCGGCAAGGCGTTGGATGGACTATCCGGCTCTTGCGTGATGACGATGGCTGCGATTTTGGACGGATCCACTTCGATGAACGTCTGACCGATCCGCTGATCCGCGGCGATCAGGCCCATGGGCTTGCGCGCCGGCCGGTCCGCCGGCACGTAAATGTCGTGCAGCCCTTCGATAGCGGCGGGCACGCTCATGTTCAGTTCGATGATGATCTTGTCGGCCTGCTGCGCGAAGGAGGCCGAGTTTCCTACCGACATCGTCGGCACGATGGAGCCGGTTTCGGTGATGACGGCGGCCTCGATGATGGCCACGTTGATGGGGCCGATATGGCCCGCGCGCAACTGCTCGACGGTTTCGGACAGATGCTGGTCGATGAAAGCGATCTCGCCCTGGTTGATTTTGCGGCGCAAGGTCGTGTCGACCTGGAACGGCAAGCGGCGAGCGAGGGCGTTGGCCTGCGCCAGCATTTTGTCCGTGTCGTGGCCCAGCGAAGCGCCCGTGATCAAGGTGATGGAGAACGGCTCACGCTCGGCGCGGGCCGCCAATGCCGCCGGCACGGATTTACAGTCGCCAGCGCGGGTGAAGCCGCTCATTCCGACGGTCATGCCGTCCTGAACCAGCAAGGCCGCCTGATCGGCGGAAGTAATCTTGGCGCGCAGCCCAGGGTGGCGGATACGGTCGAGATGCATGGTGTCTCCAGATTCAAGGGCCTACGTGCGGCGGGGCGCGGCGTTGCCGCTGGCGCCCAGGCGCCGTCTGACGCGGCGTTTCCCGAGGTTCCTGGGCCAGCCAGAGGCAGTCCAGGAACGAATTTTCGGCAGTATAGGAAGGCCGGCTCAAATCTCGTAATGACTTAAAATCATCCAAATAAGTCGTTTTTTTCATTGTTTGAAGAGTTTTGCGCGCAACGCGCTAAGGAATCCCGCTCCATGGACGTGCGCGCATTGCGGTACTTCGTTGAAACCGTCAGGCACGCCAGCTTCACGCAGGCCGCCAAGGTGCTGTTCGTGACACAGTCGACGGTGAGCAAAATGATCCGCCAACTGGAAGAAGAGGCTGGCACGCCGCTGCTGATCCGCGACGGCCATACCGCCCGTCCCACCGACACCGGCCGGGTCATGTACCAGCGCGGCCTGCAGGTGCTGGAAACAATGCGCCAGTTGTCCGAGGAATTGCGCCAGACCGCGGACCTGCGCCGCGGTGCGCTGGAGGTCGGCATCCCGCCCATGATCAACCTGCTGTTCACGCCGGTGGTCAAGCGCTTCCGCGACCTGCATCCCGGCATACACGTGACCTTGCGCGAAGGCACCGGGCAGGCCGTCGAAAGCCTGGTCGCAAACGGCGAACTGGAGGTCGGCGCGACCATCCTGCCGATTGCCCCGGAGGGCGGCTTGGCCGCCCAGCCTTTCGGCAGTTACCCGATCTGGGTGATAGGCCCGCCCGACGCCCCCTGGGCTGGCAAGACGTCGCTGCCGCTCGCTGCCCTGCGGGACGCACGCCTGCTGATACCCACGGACGACTTCGCCATCACCCGCCGCTTGCGGCAGGCGTTTGCCGATGCCGGCTTTCAGCCCGGCATCGCGGCGCAAAGCGCGCATTGGGATTTCCTGGTGGCGATGGCCTCCGCGGGCCTGGGCGTGGCCCTGCTGCCCGAGCCCCTGATGCAACGCATGAAAACCCGCGGCCTCAGTACGGCAAAGTTGGCCAAATCGGGCATGCAATGGGAGGTCGGCCATATCTGGCAGCAGTCCGGCTATCTATCCTATGCCGCCCGCGCCTGGCTGGAGGTATGCGACGCCGTGCTCGGCAAACCCAAAAAAGGCATTGCACGCGGCAACTTGCCAGCCTGAGTTGAATCCAAACGTTGGCCTCGTAAACATGCTTTGCCGCAAACGCCCGTGCCCGAGCTGGGCGGGGTACCGGGCAGCCTATCCGACCCTGTTTTTACGCCCCGCTCAAGCCGTCATTCCACCCGTTTGACTCGCCTTTAAAAATAGGGCCGCAGCGCTCGTTTTTGTTGCAACGGACGGGGCGCCGGCTTGCTATGCTCCCGCCTCGATGCGAGCGACTCGCCCAAGAACATGACACACACTTTCCCTTCCCTGCGCGCGCGCCCTCATCGCGCCCGCTACCCTGCTTTCGTGGCGCTGATGGCAGCGCTGCTGCTGGTGCTTTTCCTGATGCCGGCCCACGCGGCGGCACCGCCCACCCCAGCCGACACGGAAGCGGCGCTGGCAACCGCCCGCAAGCAGATCGACGACATCCGCAAGCGGGTCGCCGACGAGACCGATGATGCCACCTTGGTCAAGCAACGCGGCGATGCGCTGGATATCCAATCCAAGGCCGATGCCGCGGCCGAAGCCCTGACACCGCAACTGGCCAGTGTGACGGCCCGGCTGAGCGAACTGGGCACGCCGCCCGAAGGCGCCAAGGAAGCGCCCGACGTTGCCGCGCAGCGCATGCAGCTGGAGAAGAACAGCCGCGCGTTGGACGCGCAGATCAAGCTGGCCAGGCTACTGTCGGTGGACGCCGGACAAACGGCGGAGCAGATATCCGCCCAGCGCCGCACGCAATTCCAGGCGCGCCTGGGCGAGCGGCGCGACTCATTCCTGTCCGGCCAGTTCTGGACCGAGTTCCGCGAAGAGTTCCCGCGCGACCTGGAGCGCCTGGAGGTCCTGCGCGACGACCTCGCGACTGCGGTCGGCCAGACGCCGAAGTGGGGCTGGCTACTGCTGGGCGCGGCGATCGCGCTCACGATCGTCTTGCGCGTCGCCATCGGCCGGCTGCTGCTGCGGATTACCGCCACGCGCGTGCCGCCGGGGCGCCTGCGCCGTTCCTTTCTTGCCGTTGCGCACCTGGTGCTGGCCGTGGCCACGCCCGGGGTTATCGCCCTGTTGATCCACATGGGCCTGGATTGGGATTCGCAACTGAGCGACAACACATCGTCCCTGCTCGCGAACCTGGTGGCCACAGTCTGCTTCGGCGGCTACGTGTCGGGCCTGGGCTATGCGCTGCTGTCTACGAACCGACCGTCGTGGCGCCTGCCCCCCATCAGCGATGCCGTGGCGACGCGGCTGCGCTGGCTGCCCGGCGTGCTGGGCGTGCTGGTGGTAATGATATGGCTAGCCGAGCGGCTGCCGGTGTTGCTGAACGCCAGCCTGACCACCACCATTACGCTCACCGGCATTGTCGCCGTCCTGACCATGGCGACGATAGGGGCGGTGCTGGCCATCAGCCGCCGGCTGCGGCGCCAGGCCATGCAGGAGAACGATGCGCCCATCCCGTTCTGGGTCTCGCTGCTGCTGACTTCGGTGTGGACCGTTCTGATCCTGAGCCTGGCCAGCATGCTGGCCGGCTACGTGGCGTTCGGCAGCTTCATGGTCAAGCAGGTGCTGTGGGTGCTGATCATCCTGGCCTCCGCGTATCTGCTGTCCACGCTGATCGAAGACGGCTTCAGCACGCTGCTGGGAACCACGCACCGCGACGGCGGCGAACACGAAGCGCCCAGCATGCGCGACCAGGCGGCCGTGCTGCTGTCGGGCGTCGGCCGCGTGGCGGTCGGCCTGCTGGCCGTGACCTTGCTGCTGGCCCCCTTCGGCGAAGCGCCCATGGACCTGCTGCAGCGCTTCGACCAGTTGCGCAAGGGGCTCGCCATTGGCGAGGCGCAGATCCGTCCGGGAGCCGTCCTGCAGGCGCTACTGGTGCTGGGGCTGTCGCTGCTGGCCGTGAAGATGCTCAAGCGCTGGCTGTCCAACCGCTACCTGCCGACAACCGAACTGGATCCGGGCATGCAGCTGTCCGCAGCCACGCTGTTCGGCTATGCCGGTTTCGTGCTCGCGGTGGCGCTGTCGCTGTCGGCCGCTGGCATCGGCCTGGAGCGCGTGGCATGGATCGCGAGCGCCCTGTCCGTGGGTATCGGTTTTGGCTTGCAAGCGGTGGTGCAGAACTTCGTGTCCGGCCTGATCCTGCTGGCCGAACGCCCGGTCAAGGTGGGAGACTGGGTATCGCTGGGCGGTGTGGAGGGCGACATCCTGCGCATCAATGTGCGCGCCACGGAAATCCAGATGGGCGACCGCTCCACGGTGATCGTCCCCAACTCGGAGTTCGTCACCAAGACCGTGCGCAACGTGACCCGATCGAACCCGCTTGGACTGGTGCAGATCAAGCTGCCCTTACCGCTGTCCACCGACGCCGAGCAGGTGCGCGAATTGATTCTGCAGGCTTTTGCAGACCATGAAGACGTGCTGGACACGCCGGCGCCGAATGTTTTCCTGGATGGCATCGACGGCGGCCATCTGATCTTCAATGCCAAGGGCTACGTGTCGTCGCCCCGCGCGGCTTACGGGGTGCGCAGCGCCTTGCTGTTCACCCTGCTCAAGCGCCTGCACGACGCAGGCCTGGAAGTGTCCTCGCCGCCCACCATGCTGCTGGCCTCCGCGCCGCAGCCGGCGGCGGCGCCCCTGGCCGTTCCGCCGCCCGCCCAGTCCTGATCCACGGAATCCCGTGCTCGTCCCGGTCTCGGCCCCGGCCGGGACGGACAGGACGCCCATCTCAGCCCGGCGTGTATAGCTCGGTATAGGTGCGATTGCGCAGCGGCGGCGACGCCAGCGCAGCGCTTTGCACGCTACGCACCGGATAGGCCCGTGCTTCGGGCGCCGGCGGCAATTGCGGTGCCGGCCGGTCAGCCACGACCGGGCCTGAAGGCGGCGCCACCTGCGCCACCGCATTACTGTCGAAACGATGATCCGCCGTCGTCAGGGCAGGATTGGTGCATAACCCCTGCGCCACCAGCGCCGCCTTGGTACGGTCGTCAGTCTGGCACAGGATGTCGATGGCCGCGGTTTCCAGCCGGCGCGAACGGTCCGCATCCTTGGTCGAGGCAGCGGCCTGCATGGTCCGTTCGAAATTGCGCCGCAAGCTGCACTTCTGATCCTCGATCGGGATCGCGACGTTCATGCCGAAGCCGACCACGGCGCCGCCTCCTCCCGCCGAGACCATGCAGCTGTCGGACGAAAAGGAACCGTAAAAGCTCTGCCCGCCCAAGGGCGGCACGCTACGCACGGTGCTGGACCCGCCGTTGTCGGAGTTGAAGGTAATGCCCTGATTGTTCCCGGCGTTGGTCGAACCGGACGACGCCGAAGTCGTCGCGCTGGAACTGCTGGTCTGGGCGCTGGCGGAAACCGCCGCCAGCGACAGGGAAATGGCAAGCACTATGGTCTTCATGATGTCCCCTCGCCCGGACGGCCGAAGCCGTCCGGATAACTGGGTCAGTGATTGAAACCACCGACATGGCCCACTGGACCAATGCCGTGTATCGACCCAAACGCGCCCACATTCACCGCATGGAAGGAACCCGTCGCCGAAGCGCTGGTATCCGTCTTGGCAAACGTGGCGCCGCCGTTGGCGATGCTGTCGCCCACCATGATGGGCGCGTTGCCCGACACTTGACCGTACGAGTCGCTGTTGGCGTATTGGCGGGTACTGGTGACCACCTGCGTGCCGTCGTGGCTGAAGGTGCCGCCCACTTCCGCCACGCCGCCCGTCATGCCGAACGACACTTGTGTCGAAGAGCCATAACCGTTGATCTGTGTCGCGGCCACGGAACTGCCTGTGGAGACGGACGATGCGGTGCCATTGATTGCGCCGGCGTGGCCGGTCACGGATCCGCCGAACTGGCCTGCGGCATGGGCCGAGACGGCGGCCAGGGACAAGCCGGCGACTGCTGCGAGCTTTTTCATTTCAGCTCCTCCTGCTCCGTGCATGCACGGATTCACGATTACCGGCAACCGACCGGCGCGGACCGTTACCGCTCAGCGCCACGCCCGGTCAATGACGAAAGGCGTGGGACTTTCGTATTGGTACGGAATGATTGCGCCGTCCTAGGCAAGTCGATATCGGCTAAACGGGCGACCGAGTTCCGACAACCAATCCAGTGCTGTAAAACAATCAGCCAGATTTGCGGCAATCTTGCGCGGCGCCCATGCGTATGCACGAGGAGAAACTCCGCGCGTCCGCGCCCGCAGTGCGCGGATTCAGCTCTATGGACGGGATGGGGGAGAGACCGACTCGGGCATGTTCCCTAGCGCGCATAACCGAAGCACACCGACCGATGCGCGCCCCGGCCGGAATTTTCAGCGATACTACGGCGGCCAGCCGGGCGCTACCCGGCTTCCTCTGTTTGGAGACAGGACCATGATCCAGGAGATTGCCAGCATCCATGTCCGCGAAGGGCAGGAAGCGTTGTTCGAAGCCGGTGTCGCACAGGCGAAACCGCTGTTCTTGCGGGCCCGCGGCTGCCACGGCATGGAGCTGTATCGCAGCATCGAACAGCCGCAGCGCTACACGCTGGTCGTGGACTGGGAAACCGTCGAGAACCACATGGTGGATTTCCGCGAATCCAGCGATTTCCAGGAATGGCGCAAGCTGGTGGCGGGCTTCTTCGTCGAACCGCCCCAGGTGCATCACGAGCAAAAAGTGATCTGACGCGACCCCGGCCACGCCTTGGCATCAGGATAGTTCGGGCGGATCGTCGTACTTGCGCGCACTGCCGCGAAAACGATCCGCCGGGTATTTCTGCGCGTTTTTGACCATTTTGCCCGCGACCGCGCCGGCGATATCAATGCCGAGCTGGTCCGCCAGGGCAACCAGGTACATCTGCACATCGGCGATTTCGTCAGCGGCGTCGGCCAGCCGCTCCGGCGGCATCTTGCGCGACTCCTCTTCGCTCAGCCATTGGAACAGGGACACGAGCTCGCCCGCCTCTCCGGCAAGCGCCATCGCGAGATTCTTGGGCGAATGAAATGGCTGCCAGTCCCGCTCTTCCGTAAATCGGCGCACGGCAAGCCTGATCTGTTCCAGGTCGGACATCGAAACTCCTAGGCCGAACGCCGGGCCTCAGCCTGCGGCAAGGCGGGAACCTGCCGCCAGCGCCACGGCCACGGTCGTGCGCACGTCGGCAAGCGCGCGGTGGGTGGGATTGGAAGCGCCGACATGGCGCGCCAGGATTTCCAGCTTGTGCGAGGGCAGCTCCGGCCATGCGCGGCGCGCCAACGCCAGCGTACAGTGGGTGGAGTTGGCGAACGGCAGGCCCGTCTGGTCCGCCGCCGCGCCCAGGAAGCGCCGATCGAACGAGGCATTGTGGAAGAACACCGGCAGGTCTTCCACGAAATCCAGGAATGAAGAAAACGCCTGCGCCACCGGCACGCCGTCGCGGTCGACTTCCGCCTGCGTAATGCCGGTCAGCCGGCTGATGAAGGGTGGGACAGGACCGCGCGTGCGCACCACTTGCGTGTACTCGCGCTCCAGCGCCCCTGCGGCGCCCACGCGGACCGCCGCGAACTCCAGGATCTCGCAGGTCGCCGTGGACAGGCCCGTGGTTTCCAGGTCGGCCACGATGAAGGGACCGCGCAACGCCTGGAGCGCCGCGGCCAGGGTCGCTGCCCCCGCCTTGCCGCCCGCTGCGCGGACAGACGGGCCGCCGACAGACGGAGCGCCGTTCGTGCGCGGCCGCCGGTAATAGAACGCCACGGCCTTACTCCGCCGGCCGCAAAGGCGCGAAACGGGGAGCGCCGTCGGACAACTGGCCGAAGAACATGTCCGCAGGACGCACCCACAAGCCACGCTCGTGCGGCCACAGATGTTCGTAGACGACCATGGACTCCTCGGTTTCGGAGTGGCGGGCGGTGCCCAGATAAAGATAGAGCCCGCCCTTGTAATGGCGGTGCGAGGCAATAGCCAGCGCTTCGGATTCGGTCATGGACGGTCGCTGCAAATGGCGCGGCCCGGGCGGAATGGCTCCTGCCCGGGCCTGCGGGTTCAGATCAATACCGTCTTTATAGCGCATCGGGCCGGCTCGCCGGCTCGCTGCGTGATGTCCTCGGTCACCTCGCCAAGCTTGGCGGACTGGGCCAACGACACCTCCACCACCTCCGCCATGATCTCGGTGACGCGGCGGGACGATGCAACGATATCGTCCATGGTGGCGCCTGCCGACTGGACTTGCCGCGCGCCACTTTCGACCTGCTGCACCGAGGATGTGATCAAGTCCTTGATTTCCTTGGCCGCGGCGGCACTGTTCTGCGCCAGGCTGCGCACCTCCGCCGCCACCACGGCAAACCCCTTGCCATGCGATCCGGCGCGCGCGGCTTCGACCGCGGCGTTCAGCGCCAGGATGTTGGTCTGGAACGCGATGCCGTCCATGACCCCGATGATCTCGGAAATGCGCCGCGAGCTCTGGGTAATGCCGCCCATGGTCCGCACTACTTCCTGCACCGTGTTGCCGCCCTGCTCGGCCACCCGACAGGCGTCCAGCGCCAAGGTGTTGGCCTGGCCCGCGCGCTCGGCGTTTTCGGTCAGGCCCTGGACCGCGACGCGCAAGGTCTGCGCTGCGGTGAAGCGCCGCGTGATGTCGGTCGCGTACTTCACGACTTTGACCGGACGACCCTGCGCATCGAAGATCGGGTTGTAGCTGGCTTCGATCCAGACCTGGCGGCCGCCCTTGCCGATGCGCAGATACTGTCCCGTGTCATGTTCGCCGTTGCGCAGCCTGCGCCAGAACTCCTGATACGCCGCGCCGCGCGCCTCTTGCGGCGGGACGAACATGCTGTGGTGACGCCCCTGGATTTCGTCGGCGCGGTAGCCCACGGCATCCAGGAACAGGTCATTGGCACGGATGATGGTGCCGTCCAGCTCGAACTCGATGATGGCCTGCACTTTGGAAATCGCCGCCAGCTGGCCTTCCACGTCGGCTTGCCGCTGCTGCTGCGCTGTGATGTCGACGGCGTACTTGACCACTTTGATCAGGCGCCCATGGCGGTCGAAAATCGGGTTGTAGGAAGCTTGCAGCCAGACGTCGCTGCCATTCTTGCGAATCCGGCGGTAGCGCCCCGCGTTCCGATTGCCTTGATGCAAGCGGCGCCAGAACTCCGCGTAGGCAGCCGATCCACGCTCCGCCGGATCGACAAAGAGGCGATGGTGCTGCCCCACGATCTCGTCCAGGGCATAACCCATGGCGCCCAGGAAATTCGAATTGGCCGCCAGGACATGGCCGTCCAGGTCGAACTCGACGACCGCCTGGGCGTTATTGATCGCTGCGATCTGCCCGAGCATGTCTGCCTTGCGCATGCCGCGGTCTATGCGCAGCAGCTGGCTTAGGTTGATCCATTTCATCGCGACGTCTCCCACCCGGAACCAGGGCAGCCAGACGGCGTCCGGCCCACCCGCCTTGAGACAAATGGATATATTTACTTAACAATTCGAAAGAATTTAATCCTAAAAGTGAGCGGACTCAAGGAAAGCCTGGATCCGCCGAAGAGAAATCGGCATTCCGCAACACAGGGTTAATCCCGACTCAGGCGGCGTCCAATTCGCGATACTGGCGGAAAATGCCCTCCCCGAATGGCAGGCGCCTGCCGCTTTCAAAGTAAGGTTGCAGCTCCGCAAGCGCTGCCACGCGCGCATGCAGCGCCATGACCTTCGGATAATGCACGGCCAAGGTGGCCATGCGTTTCGGAAAGGCATACAGCAGGCCGTCGACGAGGTGGAATAGGGACAGGTCCACATAAGTCCAGCGTTTGCCGCCCGCCAGCCATGCCTGCGGTCCTTCCAGCACGCGTTCGAAATAGCCCAGGAATTTGGGCATGCGCTCTTCACGGAAGCAGCGCGCGCGCCGCGCGGCCTCGACTTTCTGGTCTTCGTAATATTCGCTGGCGGAAATCGGATGATGCGTGTCGTGCGCTTCAGCCACCACATCCGCAATGGTGAGCTGCAACTGATTCACCCAAAGCCGCCCTTCGAGCGAGTCCGGTGCAAGACCGTGCTTTTCGCCCAGAAACAGCAGGATGTTGGCCGTCTGCGCCAGCGTCATCTTTCCCGCGACCAGATACGGCGGCGCGAACGGCGGATGCTTGCGCGCCGAGCTCAAGTCCGCCACCAGCGCGCCCTCGTCCGCGCCCGGCTGACGCGCGCATTCGCGATAAGGGATGCCGCCGGCCTCCAGGGCCAGGCGCACGAATTCGCCGCGTCCGGGGATGCCGTCCCAATACCAAAGGTCATAGGTCATGCCGTCTCCTTCCGTTGATTGGCCCAGGGCCCACTCGCATCGGTACGAGCCGCGCGCAAGTCCTAGGCAGGGAACACGCGGACTCCGACGTCGCGGCCGGCAGCCTGCTGATACTGCCGCGGCGACTGCCCGAAATGCGCGCGGAAATCGCGCGAAAAATGCGCGCCGTCCGCAAATCCGCAATCCAGCGCGATCTGCGTGATGCTGCTGGGATTATTCAATAGCAGCCAGCTGCCGTACTCCAGCCGCAACTGCCGCTGGAACGCCATGGGCGACATGCCCGTGGCCACGCGGAACGCGCGCTCCAGCTGCCTGCGCCCCACGCCGACATAGCGCGCAATCGCGTCCAAGGGCGGCGGATTGTCGATGCGCTGCTCGATGAAATGCGCTGCCTGGCGCACGCGCAGGTCCTGGATACCAGAGAGGTCCGTGTGGAAGTGGGCCTGCGGCACGCGCCCCGGACGCACCCCCTGCAGCATCATGTGTCGCATGGCCTGCTGCGCCTTGTCGCGCCCACAATGGCGCGCCACCAGGTACAAGGCCAGGTCGATTGCGGCCGTGGAACCCGCGCAGGAAATCAGGTCGCCTTCGTCCACGAACAAGCGGTCCACCACCGCCCGGGCCTGCGGAAAGCGCTCGCGGAAGGTGTCGAGCACATTCCAGTGCACGCACACGGTACGCGGCCCGATGACGTCCGCCTGAGCCAGCGCAAAGGTGCCCGTGCAGATGCCCAGGAGCCGCACGCGCTGCGCGGCCGCCAACCGCAGCCAGTCCCGCAGAGGCTCAGGCAGACGGCCATTGAAGTAGTCGTTTCCGCCGCATACCGCCACGTAGTCGAACTGCGTCGGATCGTCCGGCAAGCCGTCGGCCACATCTATGGTCAGGCCTGCACTGGAACAGCGCGGCTTGCCGTCCCAGCTCATGACGCGCCACGCGGTATGGATCTGGCGGCTGCGGCCGCCGTGGTCGCCCGCCAGCCGCAACACGTCCACCAATCCAGCAAAGGCCGCCAGCGTGAACTGGTCCAGCAGCACGATGCCTATGGTCAGTGCGGGTTTCCCCTGAGGCAGGCCGCCGAGCTCGTCGTCATAGGAGAAAGACGGAACTGGGGCGGGCGTAGCGGTGTCCATGTCGCAATTATTCAAGTTTTTGTCCCAGGCCTTCAAGCTGGTTTTCCCGGGGATCGCCCAAGATTCATCTATGGCTCCGTCCTGCCGCGCTTGTCGGCGCAGCGAAAGCGGGCCGATAAATCGACAAGGGGAATCCGACATGGCAACACCTACCCGCCGCGCGCTCCGCGCCGCCTTGCTGGGAGCCGGCCTATTGGCCGCCGGCCAGGCTCTGGCCCAGCAAAAGATCACCGTCGCCTGGTACGGCGGCAACTGGGGCGATGCGTTCCGCGCCTGCGTGGCCGATCCCTATACCAAGGCTACCGGCGTGACCGTAGTGCCCGAAGTGGGCACGTCCACCACCACGCTGGCCAAGCTGCAACAGCAGAAAGGCGCGCCCACCATAGACGTGGCCTGGATGGACGGCGGCATCAGCGAACTGGCCGCCGAAGCAGGCGTACTGGACCCGCTGGATGCCGCGGGCATTCCCAACCTGAAGAACGTCATCGACCAGGGCGTGTACCGCAACGGCGATGCCGCCTATGCGGTCAGCACCGGTTATTACTCGCTGGGCATCGCGTACAACACCAAAGAGGTGACGCAAGCGCCGGCCAGCTGGAAGGATCTGTGGAAGCCCGAGTATGCCGGCGCCGTGGCCATTCCCTCGCCCGCGAATTCGTCCGGCGTGCCGTTCGTTTTCTTCCTGGCGCGGGTGTTCGCCGTCGATCCGTCCAATCTGGCGCCGCTATACGCCAAGCTGGCCTCGCTGGACACCGCGCTGTTCTTCGACAGCTCCGGCGCGGCCACCAATGCCTACCAGAGCGGCGAAGCCATCATCGGCGCGCATTTCAACGTCGGCGCCTGGGACCTGATCGATAAAGGCCTGCCCATCGGCTTTGCCGTACCCAAGGAAGGCGCCTGGGCCACCGATGCGCGCCTGCACCTGGTGAAGAACGCGCCGAACAAGGCTGCCGCACAGAAATTCATCGACACCGCACTCACGCCCGACGCGGCGGCCTGCCTGGCCACACGCCTGTATCTGGGCCCTGCCGTCAAGGATGTGCAAGTGCCGCAAGACGTCGCGCGCAAACTGCCTTGGGGCGCAGACGGCTCGGTCAAAAACCTGAGCCTGTTCGATTGGAACCTCATCAACAGCCGCCGCGCCGAGGTCACCGACGCCTGGAACCGCCAGGTTGCCCGCAAGCGCTAGGCCGGGATCGAACATGTCCGCTTTGCTCACCATCGAAGGCGTATCGATGCGCTTCGGCGCCTACCAGGCGCTGGATCGCATCAATCTGGAAATCCGGCAGGGAGAGTTCGTCGCCCTGCTCGGTCCCAGCGGTTGCGGCAAGACCACCTTGCTGCGTTCGATCGCCGGATTCCTCAGGCCTGAATCCGGCCGCATCCTGATCGAAGGCCAGGACATCAGCCGCCTGGCAGCGCACCACCGTCCGCTCAATACCGTGTTCCAGAACTACGCGCTGTTTCCACACATGAGCGTGCTGGAAAACGTGGCCTACGGCCCGCGGCGCCAGGGCGCTTCGCGGCAGGCGGCGGCCGAACGCGCCCGCGCGGCGCTGGACATGGTGGGGCTGGCGGACTTCGGCCCGCGCTATCCGCGCGAAATGTCCGGCGGCCAGCAGCAGCGCGTTGCATTGGCGCGCGCCATCGTGAATCAACCGAAGCTGCTGTTGCTGGACGAGCCGTTATCGGCGCTGGATCTCAAACTGCGCAAGCGCATGCAACTGGAGCTCAAGCACCTGCAGGCCAGGCTGGGCATCACGTTCATCTTCGTCACGCACGACCAGGAAGAAGCCATGACCATGGCCGACCGCGTGGTCGTCATGCACGCGGGAAAGATCGAGCAGGTGGGAGGCGGAACCGAAATCTACCGACATCCCGCTACCCGCTTCGTGGCGGAGTTCATCGGCGATGCCAACTTCATGCCTTACACCGCGAGCGGCGACGGCGTGCTGCAATTGGACGCGCAAGGGCTCCGCGTGCCGCTTCCGGACAAGGCGATACCCGCGCGCGGCACCGCCGTGCTGCGGCCCGAGGATCTGCGCCTGGCCGATGAATCGGCGGCCCATGCGCTCACGGGTACGGTCACTGACGTCATCAACGTGGGCAGTCACTGCATGATCCACGTGGATATCGGCGGACAGGTGCTGGTGGCTCGCCACGGCGGCATCGCACCATCCGGCCTCGGCGCGGGCGCCACGGTGCGCCTGGCATTTGCGCCGGAGCACTTGCACCTGATCGGTGAACAGCCATGAGCTCGCGTGCCTGGCGTTCGCCCTGCCTGCTGCTGGCGGCTCCCGTCCTGTTTTTTGCGGCGTTCTTCCTGGCGCCGTTGGCAGTAGTGGCGCTGGCCAGCATCACCGGCGGGCCCGACGGACTGACCCTTACCCCGCAGCAGTATCTGCGCGTGTTGGGCGACCAGTACCACTGGGACGTGATCCTGGTGACCTTCCGGCTGGCGATCTTCACCACGGTCGCCTGCGTGGTCCTGGGTTATCCGCTGGCCTGGTACCTGGTGCGCGTTGTGCGTTGGCGGGCCTGGCGGCGCTTCTGCGTCATCCTTCTGGTGGTGCCGCTATTCACCAGCAACATCGTGCGGGCATTCGGCTGGATGGTGCTGCTGGGCCGCAACGGGCTGGTCAATCAGGCTCTGGTGGGCGCGGGTGTTGCAGACCGACCCGTGCGTTTCATCGGCACCGAGCTGGGCATCCTGATCGGCATGGTCTACGTGCTGCTGCCCTTCGTGGTGCTGGCGGTGGGAAATGCGCTGGCGCGGGTCGATCCGGCCTGCGAGCAGGCATCGGCCGACCTGGGCGCCAGCCCCGCGGCCACCTTCTTCCACATCACCTGGCCGCTGACCCTGCCCGGCGTGGTGTCCGGCGCCATCATGGTCTTCACCCTGGCAGTCAGTGCCTACGTGACGCCGGCCCTGCTGTCGGGCGGCCGCGTATCGGTGCTGTCCATGCTGATCTTCCAGCAGTACAGCACAGTGTTCGACTTCCATTACGGCGGTGCGCTGAGCATGGTGTTGCTGGTGTTCACCCTGATTCTCGTGGCGCTGGCCAACCGCGCCGCCGTCCTGCCGGGAGCCGCGCGATGATCGCCCGCAATCTGATCCGACTGATCGCCCTGGGTGTGCTGGCCTATCTGGCATTGCCGCTGGTGGTCATCCTGGGCTCTTCGTTCACGGCTACGCCCTATCTGGCGTTTCCGCCCAAGGGATTCACGCTGGATTGGTATCGCACGCTGCTGATCGAAGCGGGCTATGTCGCTGCATTCACCACCAGCACGGTGCTGGCGCTGGCGGCCACGGTGGCAGCCGTGCTGTTGACCGTACCTGCGGCGCTGGCGGTGGCGCGCTACGAGTTCCCGGGCAAGGCCGCGTTGACCTCGGTGCTGATGTCGCCGCTGGTGCTGCCCCACATCGTGCTGGGCGCGGCGCTGCTGCAGTACGGCGCGTACTTCGGCCTGACGCGCAGCTTCCTGTCCTTGTTGATCGGGCACATCGTCATCATTGCCCCCTTCGTGCTGCGGTCCACGCTGACCTTGTTGACGCCTGAGCAGCGGGCGCTGGAAGAAGCGTCGGCCGACCTGGGCGCGAATCCCTGGACGACATTCTTCCTGGTGGTCCTGCCGCAGATCCGGCCAGGCATCGTCACCGGCTCGATCTTCGCGTTCATTTCTTCGTGGATCAACGTCGAGCTATCCATTTTCAACACCACGGCGGACTTGAACACCATCCCCGTAAAGCTCTTCAACTACGTGCAGTACACGATAGATCCGACCATCGCAGCCGTGTCGGGCGCCACGATCGTGGTTGCGGTGATCGCCATCGTCATCCTGGATTTGACCGTCGGGCTGGACATGCTGTCCGAACGCGGCAAATAACTTTTCTTCCCTACCTTACTGTCTGGAGCCACAGTCATGCGCAAGCAAGACGCGTTCGATGTCATCTATACCCATACCGAAGGCGAGCCCCTGTGCATCGTGCACAGCGGCATCCCCTACCCCGCCGGCTCCACCATCCTGGAAAAGCGCGCCTTTCTGGAACAGAACTACGACTGGCTGCGCAAGGCCCTGATGCGCGAGCCCCGCGGCCACAAGGACATGTTCGGCGTGTTCCTCACGCCGCCCTCCAGCCCCGAGTACGACGCCGGCCTGATCTACATCGACGGCACCGAGTATTCGCACATGTGCGGCCACGGCACCATCGCGGTCAGCATGGCCATGGTGGCGCACGGCCTGGTCGCGCGCGGCAAGGATGGCATCACCAAGATCCGCTTCGAGACCACCGCCGGGCTGGTGGTGGCCGAAGTGGCGTCCGAGGGCGACAACGTCCTGTGGACGCGATTCGAGAACGTGCCCGCCTACGTGGCCGCGCAGGACATCCCGGTGGAACTGCCGGGCTACGGCAAGCTGTCCGCGGACATCGTCTGGGGCGGCAACTACTTCGGCATCGTGGACCTGTCTGGCTGCGACCTGCGGATATCGCCCGACAACGGCACGGAACTGTCGCGCATGGGCCTGATCGTGCGCGAACAGCTCAACGCCCGCCACCGCATCCAGCATCCGACCGAAGCGCACATCAACAACCTGAACTTCATCACCTTCTGGCACCAGCCGACCATCGAGGGCGCGTTCTACAAGAACGTGCACGTATTCAGCGCCGGCCAACTGGACCGCTCGCCCGGCGGCACCGGCACCAGCGCGATGATGGCGATGTTCGAGGCGCGCGGCAAGATGGGACTGAACCAGCCGATCAAGTCGGAAGGCCTGCTGGGCAGCGGCGTTTTCGAAGGCTGCCTGCTGGGCGAGGTGGACCTGAACGGCACCCGCGCCGTGCGCCCCACGGTGAAGGGCACCGCCAGCATCCTGGGCACGGCGCGTTGGGTGATCGATAAGAACGACCCCGTGGGCGCCGGGTTCCTTATCCGCTGAGGTGTTGCCCCCCACGCCGCGCGCACTTCGTGCGCTAGCTGCCCCCCCAAGGGGGGCTCTTTCGCCTTGGGGCGGCCCGGCGGCGAAAGGCCCCCCACGCCGCGCGCACTTCGTGCGCTAGCTGCCCCCCCAAGGGGGGCTCTTTCGCCTTGGGGCGGCCCGGCGGCGAAAGGCCCCCCACGCCGCGCGCACTTCGTGCGCTAGCTGCCCCCCCAAGGGGGGCTCTTTCGCCTTGGGGCGGCCCGGCGGCGAAAGGCCCCCCACGCCGCACGTACTTCGTGCGCTAGCGGCCCCCCAAGGGGGGCCCTTTCGCCTTGGGGCGGCCCGGCGGGGAAAGGCCCCCCACGCCGCGCGCACTTCGTGCGCTAGCGGCGCCCCCAAGGGGGGCTTGCCTATTCCCGAGCGGCATCCTCCAGGATCATCTCCGCCCCTCGCTCGGCCACCATCATGACAGCGCCCTGCGTGTTGCCGGACACCATCTTCGGCATCACCGAGGCATCCACCACGCGCAGGCCGGACAGGCCGTTCACCCGCAAGCGCACGTCGGTGACGGCGGCGGCGTCGGAACCCATGCGGCAGGTGCCTATGGGGTGGTAGATGGTCTGGCCGTTGCGCCGCGCGAAGTCCAGCCATTCGTCGTAGCTGTCCACCGCCGCGCCGGGGCTGATCTCCGATTCGATGTAGCGCCGCATGGCCGGCTGGCCGACGATGCGCCGTGCCACCTGCATGCCGCCCACCAGGCTGTCGCGGTCCACCTGGGCCGACAGGAAGTTGGGCCGGATCGCCGGCCCGGACTGCGGATCCGCCGACTTGATGTGGATGGATCCGACCGACTCGGGCCGCAACTGCGCCACGCCTATCGTCATGCCTGGATGACGGTCCAGGATGCGTTCGGCCGCATTGGCGTAGCTGGCGTGCACGAAGAAGTACTGCACGTCGGGCGCCGGCAGGTCCGGCGCGCTTTTCACGAAGCCGTGCACCAGACCCGTGCCCAAGGTCAGAATGCCCTTGTGGCTGGCGTAGTAGCGCGCCACCTGTTGCGCCAGCCGCCAACCGCGCGACATCTCGTTGAGCGTTACCGTGCCCTTCACCCGCCAGTTCATGCGGGTAGCGAAGTGGTCGATGTAGTTTTCGCCCACCTGCGGCTGCGCCAGCACCGGCGCGATGCCGAACGACTGCAGCAAGGCGGGATTGCCGACGCCGGACAGTTCGAGCAGCTGCGGCGACTGCACCGCGCCCATGCACAACAGCGTCTCGCGCCGCGCGCGCACGATGTGCTCCTGTCCGTTCTTGCGATAGGCCACGCCCACGCAGCGTTTGCCTTCGAACACCAGCCGCGTCACGTGCGCGCCGCATTCCACCGTGAGGTTCTTGCGGCCGGAAGCGGGTTTCAGGTAGCCGTCCACCACGCTCCAGCGCCTGCCCCGATGCTGCAGCACCTGGTAGTAGCCCACGCCTTCCTGGCTGCCGCCGTTGTAGTCGGGATTCAAGGGCTGGCCGTCTTCTTGCGCCGCCTGCAGAAAGGCATCCGATATGGGAAAGCGTTCGGACACCTCTTCCAGATGCATCGGGCCCCTCTTGCCGCGGCTGGCATCGCCGGGTTCGTAGCATTCGATCTTGCGGAAGATGCGCTCGGCCTGCTGGTAGCCCCAGCCGGTGGCGCCGGCCGCCTCCCAGCCGTCATAGTCCTGCGGCTGGCCGCGGACGTAGATCATGCCGTTGATGAGTGTCGAACCGCCCACGCCTTTGCCGCGCGGCACGGCGATGGTCCTGCCGTGGACGTTGTCCTCTGGTTCGGTGGCGAAGCGCCAGTTGTATTCCGGGTTCACCAGCAGCTTGGAAAAGCCCGCCGGTATCGAGATCCACATGCTGCGGGCTTCATGCCCGGCCTCCAGCATCAGCACGCGGTACTTGCCGTCGGCGCTCAGGCGGTTGGCCAGGATGCAGCCCGCCGTGCCGCCCCCGGCGATGATGAAGTCGTAATCGCTCATTCGGGTCCGTATCCTGTGTCGGCCTACTTGGCTGCGTCCACGCCCAGCATCTGCGCCATCAGTTCGATCTGGCATGCCAGCATCGGCGCCCCATAGTGCACCTTGCAGCCGCGGGCCTGCGCCGCCAGCAGCAAGGCCGTGTCCTTGGGTTGCATGATGACTTCGCAGACCAGTTGTTCCGGCGTCAGGCGGCTGGCATCCAGCGGCAAGGCATCGTCGGGCTTCATGCCCAGCGAGGTGCCGTTGACCACCAGGTCGTGCCCCGAGGGATCGGCCGTGCCCACGTCGATCCGGGCACCGGGATGCAGCGACAGGATGCGCGCCTTCAGGTCCTCGGCCTTGGCCGTCGTGCGGTTGGCGATGGTCAGCCGCGACACGCCTGCCTGGACCAAGGCGAAGCCGATTGCATTGGCTGCGCCGCCCGCCCCCGCCAGATAGGCGCTCTTGCTCTGCGGCGACACGCCCGCGCTTTGCAGTCCGCGCACGAATCCCTCGCCGTCCAGCATGTGCGCCATCAGCTTGCCGTCCGCCTCCCGGCGCACCACGTTGGCCGCGCCGATCTTGCGCGCCACCGGCGTGGCGTCGTCGACCAGTTCCAGGATGGCGGTCTTGTGCGGAACGGTAATGATGACGCCGCCGAGGTTCTCCAGGCGCCGCAGGCCGGCGACCACTTGCGCCAGGTTGTCCGGCCTGGCGTGAAACGGCACGCACACGCCATCAAAGCCGATGGCGGCGAAATGCTCATTCATGCGCTGCGGCGTCTTCACGTGGTGGATGGGGTCGGCCAGGATGCCGAACAGGCGCGTGGTTCCGGTAATTTCCTTCATGGTCTTCTCCGAGGCTCAGGGCTGCAGCGATGCGCGCGCGACTTCGGCGATGCCGGCGGCGTCCAGCTTGTAGTGGGCATACAGGGTGGTGGGCGGCGCGATCAGGCTGTATTCATCGTAAATGCCATGGCGGCGCAGACGCGTGCCCGTGCCCGCGTCCGCCAGGACCTCGGCCACGGCCGAGCCCAGTCCGCCCAGCACGTTGTGCTCTTCCACTGTCATGAGCAAGCGGGATTTGCCCGCAGCAGCCAGCACGGCATCGCGGTCCAGCGGTTTGATGGTGGGCATGTCGATCACGCCGACCGACAGGCCTTCGCCCCGCAACTGCTCGGCCGCCGCCAGGGCTGCGTGCACGGTGATGCCGCAGGCAATGATGTTCAGGTCCGTCCCGCTGGAATGCACGATGGCGCGGCCGAACTCGAATGGCACGCCGTCTTCATAAACCTGCGGGTCGCGGCCGCGGCCGATGCGGAAGTAGATCGGCTCGGGCCAATCCACCGATGCCTTGATGGCCGACGCGAGCTGCGGGCCGTCGGCGGGCGAGACCACGGTCAGGCCCGCCAGCGCGCGCATCGTCGAAATATCTTCAGTGGCATGGTGCGAGGTGCCGTAAAAGCCCAGGCTGATGCCGGTATGGTGGCCGATCAGGCGCACGGGCAGCTTGGTATAGGCAACATCCATGCGGATCTGCTCGCAGCACAGCAGGCCCAGGAAGGAAGCGAAGGTTGCGACGAAGGGCATCATGCCTGTCGTCGCCAGGCCTGCCGCCGCCGACACCATGTTCTGCTCGGAAATGCCGAATTGGACATAGCGATCGGGATAGGCCTGCGCAAAGCGATTCAGGCCATTGGAGTACTGCAGGTCGGCCGAGCCAGCCACCACCGGATGCCCGGCCTGCGCCAAGTCGATCAACGCGTCGGACAGATAGGACAGCCCGGGATTCACCGCATTCAGGGCGCGGTATTGCCAGGAGTCGGGAGAGAGGACTTGTGCCTGTGCCATTCAGATCTCGCGGGAAAGAATTTCGTCGACGGCGCTTTGCGCGTCTTGCGGCGCCAGATAGCCCAGGTGCCAGCCGGGCTCCGTTTCCATGTAGGACACGCCTTTGCCCTTGACGGTCCGGGCGATGACGCAGGCGGGCTTGCCACGCGCCTGATCCGCGCGCAGGCGCCGCAGCAGGGCGGTCAGTTCCGACAGATTGTGGCCGTCCACTTCGTGCACTTCCCAACCGAAGGCCTGCCACTTGTCTTTCAGCGACTCCACGCCCATGACGTCGTCGACCTTGCCGTCCAGCTGGTAGCCGTTGCGGTCGACGATGGCGATCAGGCGCGACAGGCGGTTATGCGCGGCGAAGAGCGCCGCCTCCCAGACCTGCCCTTCCTGCATTTCGCCGTCGCCCAACAGCACGAAGACATTGAAATCGCGGCCGTTCATGCGCCCGCCCACCGCCATGCCCACGCCGTTGGACAGCGCGTGGCCAATGGAGCCCGAGCTGAAATCCACCCCCGGCACCTTGCTCATGTCGGGGTGGTCGCCCAAAGGGCTGCCCAGCCGGGTGTATCCATCGAGCAGTTCGCGGTCGATGAAGCCGTGATCGGCCAACACCGGAAAGAGGCCCACCGCCGCATGGCCTTTGCCCATCAGGAAGCGGTCCCGGTCAGGCCACTGAGGCTCGCCCGGCCGCAGGCGCATCACGTCGTAGTACAACGCGGCGAAGATTTCCGCGCACGAGAACACCGAACTGTAGTGCCCGACCTTGGCGATTTCGATCAGTCTGATTGTCTCCAACCGGATGTGGCGGGCCTTTTCCCGCAACATTCCGATTTCCCCTTCTGTGGGGGCCTCCCTGTCACTCCTCATGGCGCTTCCTTTTCGCTGTTAGGATATATGATATATAATATACCCATTGAGCTCGAATTGGCCATGGCGGGATAGAATTCACCCCGAATCCACCCGCCCCATCAATACAGCAAGCCTGAGCCTGTCATGTCCAGCCTGAAACCGGTAAAGAAAGAGAACCTGTCCGTCAGGGTCTACAACGAAATCCGCAATGCCCTGATCAACGGGCAGTACGAACCCGGCGAGCGCCTGATCATCGGCGAATTGGCCCAGGAAATGGGCGTCTCCATCACGCCCGTGCGCGAGGCAATCTTCCGGCTGATCAGCGAACAAGGCCTGGAGATGCAGGCGGCCACCGCGGTCTACGTGCCCTACGTCAATTCTGAAAAACTGCGCGAAATCCAGCAGATCCGTTTCCACCTGGAAGGCATGGGCGCGGCCGAGGCCGCCCAGCACATCACGCGCAAGCAGCTGGACAACCTGATCGCGCTGCAACGGGACTTCATCTCCTGCACCTCCAGTGACCCCAAGCGGGCCAGCTACCTGAACCGCAAGTTCCACTTCGCCATCCTGGAAGCCAGCAACAAACCCATCCTGCGCGCCACGGTGGAATCGTTCTGGGTGATCACCGGCCCCATCCTCAAGGTGTTCCACGTCAAGACGTCGGGGCTGGACTATTCGCAGAATGAACACCGCCATGAGGCCGTGCTGGAAGCCCTGGAAGCCCGCGACTCCGAGGCGGCCCGGCAAGCCATCCAGGCCGATCTGGTCTGGGGCGGCAAGATCATGATCGACTGGCTGGTCGAGCGCGAAAAGGAACTCGACTACCGTCCTCCCGCAGCCCGTAAATAGGCAAACCCGAAGGAATCTCCCATGCTGAAGATTTTTGGCGCACCCAGCCGCTACATCCAGGGCGCCGGCGCCCTGGACACCCTGGGACAGTACGCAGCCCTGTTCGGCCGCCGGGCGGCCCTGGTCATCGACAGCTATGTGCACGGCGTGCTGGGGCCAAGAATCGAAGCCCTTTGCGCGGCGCAGCAGGTATCGCTGGTGCCGCTCATCGTCGAGGGCGACCTGACGCCGGACGTGATCACGCAATTGAGGGCGCAGGCGGCGCCTGCCGGTATCGACATGGTGATCGCGGTGGGCGGTGGCAAATCGCTGGACGCCGGCAAGGCAGTGGCCAAATCCTCGCACTGCCATCTCATCACCGTGCCCACCGTCGCATCCAACGACGCGCCGACGAGCAAGAATTACGTTCTGTACGACGCCCATCACAATCTCCTGGCGGTGGAGCACATGCTGTTCAATCCCACGATCGTGCTGGTGGACACCGCGGTCATCGCGACCGCCCCCGCGCACTTCTTCCGAGCCGGCCTGGGCGACGCAGTCTCCAAGAAGTTCGAAGCCGAACAATGCGGCCGCAATGGCGGCCGGAACATGTACGACGCCGCGCCTCCGCTTACCGCGCAGTACATCGCCGACGGCTGCCTGCGCACCCTGCTGGCCGACGGCGCCGAAGCCGTGGCCGTCGCCGGCAGCGGCCAGCCCACGCCGGCGTTCGAACGCGTGGTGGAAGCAATGATCCTCATGAGCGGCCTCGGTTTCGAAAGCGGCGGCCTTTCCATCGCCCATGCGTTGACACGCGGACTGCCGAAGATCAGCGGCGTTGCCGCCGCCCCGCACGGCCTGCAGGTGGCCGTCGGCCTGCTGGTGCAACTGGACCTGGAGAACCGGGCGGACGGCATGCTGGCCGAATTGACCCGCTGGTACGCCCAGGTAGGCTTGCCCACGAGCTTGCGCGAACTGGGCGCGGCCGAAGCGCCGTCCGACGCGGAATTGAAGCTGGCGGCGGAACTGAGCCTGAAGGCCCGCCACGCCGCCAACTTCGATCGCGAGCTGGATACGGACACCCTGGCCGCCGCGTTGCGCCGCCGCGCCTGATATCGCGGAGGCCGGCCAGGCCGGCCCCCTTGGACATCAGAACGCGACGTTGTCCTTGCCCTTCAAATCCAGTTTGGCGCGCGCTTCCTCAGGCGTGGCGATTTCCAGGTTGAGCGCCTCCAGGATGGTGCGGATACGCTCCACCTGGACCTGATTGGATTTCGCCATTTCGCCCGGGCCGATCCACAGCGAATCCTCCAGTCCCACCCGCACGTTCGACCCCATCGCCGCACCGATGGTAGCCAGCGGCATCTGGCCCCGACCTGCCCCAAGGATCGACCACTCATAGTCGTTGCCGAACAAACGGTCAGCGGTGCGCTTCATGTGCATGAGGTCTTCGGGATGCGGACCGATGCCGCCCAGGATGCCGAATACCGACTGGATGAAGGGCGGCGACTTGACCAGGCCGCGGTCCACGAAATGCGCCAGGTTGTACAGATGGCTGATGTCGTAGCACTCGAACTCGAAGCGGGTGCCGTTGGCGTTGCCCAGCGTGAGTATGGATTCAATGTCCTGGTAGGTATTGCGGAAAACCAGCGAACGGCTGTTCTCCAGGTGTTCGCGCTCCCAGTCGTGCTTGAATTCCTTGAATCGACCCAGCATCGGATACAGGCCGAAGTTCATGGACCCCATGTTCAGCGACGCCAGCTCCGGCTTGAAGGTGGTGGCCGGGCGCATGCGTTCTTCCACGGTCATGTGGGGACTGCCGCCCGTGGTGATATTGATGATGGCGTCCGTTTCCTGCTTGATCCGCTCCAGGAAGGGCTTGAACAGCGCCGGGTCCTGCGACGGCTTGCCGGTCTGCGGATCGCGCGCATGCAGGTGCAGGACCGCCGCGCCCGCCTTGGCCGCGCCGATGGCCGCTTCCGCGATCTCGTCGGCGGTGACCGGCAAGTGAGGCGACATGCTGGGCGTGTGGATCGCACCCGTCACGGCGCAAGTGATGATGACTTTCTGCTTGGGCTTAGCCATTGTTGTCTCCGTTGTCCTGCTTGTGGCGCATGAGGCGCATCAGTTTTTCATCGCGCCAGAAGCGGCGCTTGGCAAGATCTTCCCGCGGCAACAGGCCGCGGCGTTCCTCCGACAGGGCATCGACCAGCGCGCCCTCCCAGGCGACCGGCTCGCCCTGGGTCGCGCCGATGGACTGGTACAGCCCGCCGTAGCGCGCGCAGTAATCGGCAATGCCGCCGGGCGCGTTGAGGTCTATGGTTTCGAACGGTCCCATGAACGACCAGCGCAGGCCCAGGCCGTCCTTCACCGTAGTGTCGATGTCCTCGGCGCTGGCGATTCCTGCACTCGCCAGACGGAATGCCTCGTGCAGCAACGCGCCCTGCAGGCGGTTCAGGATGAAGCCTTCGATCTCGCGCCGCACCAGCACGGGCTTTTGCCCGATGCCGGCCATCACGGCGCGGGCGGCTGCGACCGCTTCGGGACGGGTCCAGGGCGCGGGGCACAATTCCACCACCGGGATCAGGTAGGGCGGATTTACCGGATGCACCACCAGGCAGCGGTGCCGGCCCGCCAGGTGCGCGGTGAATTCGCTGGCGGGTATGCTGGATGTGGAACTGCCAATGATGGCGTCCGGTTCCGCGGCGGCGTCCAGTTCGGTGAAGAGCGCCCGCTTGATCTCCACGTTTTCCGGAGAATTCTCCTGGACGTAGCTGGCGCCCTTCAAGGCATCGGCCAGACTGCTTGCCACCTGGACGCGGTCGCCGATGGCCTCGACATGCGCGAGCAGCCCCTGGGACTCCAGTTCGCGCAGCTGCTGCAGGATCAGTCCGCGAGCCTCCGCCAGCATGGCGGCGTTGACGTCGTAGAGGCGCACTTCCCAACCCATGCGGGCGAACACAATGGCCCAGCCCTGGCCGATCAGTCCTGTCCCGACAATGGCGGCACGCCGCGCTGTCGTCGCGGCGTCCATCAGTAGAGCTTCTGCGTGAAGCCGTCCACCACGATGGCCTGCCCGGTGACACTGCGGGCGGCCTCGCTGGCGTTGAACAGCACCATGTTGGCGATATCGCGCGCCGTGACCATGCGGCCCAGCGCCGCCTGGTTCTCGTATTGCGCGGCGATCTCTTCCACCGGACGGCCCAGCGTATCCGCCTTGGCCGCGATGACCGCGCGTATGCGCGGCCCCTCGACCGCGCCCGGCAGAATGGCGTTGACGCGGATGCCATGCGGCCCCAGCTCGATGGCCAGGGACTTGGTGAATCCGATCACCGCCCACTTCGAGGCCGAATAGACGGAGCGTCCGGCGAAACCCAGGTGGCCGGCCGCGGAGGACAGGTTGATCATCACGCCGGCCCTGGACTCCTTGAGCAAGGGGATCGCCTGGCGGGCGCATAGGAATTGCCCGGTGATGTTCACGGCCAGCGTCCGGTCCCAATCTGCCTTGGACAGGGTTTCCACATAGCCGGTGGGCCCGGCCACGCCCGCGTTGTTCACCAGGATGTCCAGGCCACCAAGTTTGGCGCGCACCTGATCAAAAAGCGCGGCAACGCTGTCCTCGTCCGAGACGTCGGCCAGCGCGGCGTGCACGCCGGGCAGTTCGGCCGGCAGCGCAGCCAGGCGTTCCTGGTTCACATCGCACACGAATACGGAGGCGCCAGCATGGCGGAACACCTTCGCCATCTCCAGGCCCAGCCCGTCCGCGCCGGCGGTGATCAGCACCCTTTTCCCGGCGAAATCCACTTCCTCGAACATGCCTCTGTCTCCTAGATTTTTATGTAAAAGCGGCCGATTGATGATATACGATATATGAAAAAAACCGCTACTTCCGGATGTTTCCTCTCGCCGTAACATCCGCCAAACCGTGTCATCCAGAAGCAGGGTAAACCCATGAATTTGCGCAGGATCATCCCGCTAAGTCTTTATTCATGCGGCTTTAGGGAATTCCCCGATTCGGCGGGTTACGACCCCAACTAGAATCCAAGGCGGGGTTTTCTACCCGGCCGGCAGATATATCATATATTCAAAAAAAGACGGACCAACCAAGAAAGTCCGCATCCCATACCGACAAAGGAGCGTAGACAGTGTTCAAGTTCAACAAAATTGCTTTGGCGCTGGGCCTGTGCGGCGCGCTGGCAAGCGGCACCGCAGCAGCCGACATGAAGGTGGGCGCCCTCTTCCCGTTCAGCGGCGCGCTCGCGCTCCTGGGGCAGGAGAGCTATCGCGGCCTGGAGCTGGCCGTCAATGAAATCAATGCAGCGGGTGGCGTCAACGGCGAAAAGATCGAGATCATCAAGGCCGACGCGGTCGACCCGACCCAAGCCGTGTCGGAAACCAAGCGCCTGATTTCCTCCAACGTGGTCGGCGTGTTCGGCAGCTACGCTTCCGGCATTTCCTACGCGGCCTCGCCCGTCACGGAATTGGCCGGCGTGCCCTACTTCGAGCTGGGCGCCACTGCGCACAAGATCACCACCCGTGGCTACAAGTATCTGTTCCGCAGCAACCCCAACACCGCGCTGTACGGGGTGTCGGTGGTCAATGCGCTGCACGACACCATCGCGCCGGGCATGGGACTGAACCCGAAGGACATCAAGATCGGCATCATCCACGAGGACGGTCCCTACGGCACCGACGTGGCCGCCACGGAGAAAAAGCGCGCCCAGGAACTGGGCTACACGGTTGCGGAAGTGCTCCCGTATTCGGCCAAGACCGTCGATCTGTCCTCGCTGATCCTGCGCCTGAAGGGAGCCAAGGTCGACGTGGTGCTGCAGACCGCCTACCAGAACGATGCCATCCTGTTCTTCAGCCAGGCGCGTGCCGCGGGCTTCAAGCCCAAGGTCGTGATCGGCGCGGGCGGCGGCTATTCGTTGGCCGACACGGCCAAGGCCGTGGGCGCCGACATGAATGGCGTGTTCGACCTGGACTTCCCCCAGGCTTCCATCAACCCGGCTGGCGCGCCAGGCCTGGACAAGTTCCTTGAAGCCTACAAGTCCACCTACAAGAGCGACCCGCAGTCCGGCCACAGCCTGACCAACTACGTCGGCGCCAAGGCCTTCTTCGAAGCCATCGGCAATGCCAAGTCCACGGACAAGGACAAGATCCGCGCGGCGGTGCTGGCCTACAAGAAGCCGGCCGGCCAGACTGCCAACGGCTGGGCCTTCGACTTCGGCGAAGACGGGCAGAACAATGCATCCACGTTCTACGTGATGCAGTGGCAGGACGGCAAGCTCGTCACCATCGCACCCGGCAACCTCGCACTCGGCAAGCCCATTTTCAAGAAATAAACGCCTAGCCAGTGCTCAGGCGCTCGGGGGCGCCTGATGATTCCCGGAGTCCGCGCGCCCGGGTCCGGCCGAATTCACGGCCGGGCCCGGGCCGCAGCTAAGAGGTTGCAACATGGAACTATTCATTCAACTGGTCATCAACGGCCTGTTGCTGGGCGGCGCATACACCATCATCAGCCTAGGGCTGACGCTGATTTTCGGCGTGGTGCGGGTCGTGAACTTCGCGCACGGCGAATTCCTCATGATAGGCATGTACATGGTCTATCTGATCGCGGCGCAATTCGGGGTGCATCCCTACGCCGGCCTGGTGCCGGTCGCCATCATCCTGTTCGCGCTGGGCGCGCTGACGCAAAAGGGCATCATCCAGCCGCTGCTCAACGCCGACCAGCACATCCAGATTTTCGCCACGGTGGGCGTGTCCACCATCCTCCTGAATCTTGCCCTGGTGATCTTCGGCGCCAACGTCTATCGCGCGCCGGTCGAACTGGGCACCAGCGCCATCGACGTCGGCCCCTTTTCGATGGTGACCGGGCAACTCGTCACGTTCGTGATCGGCCTGAGCCTGGCGGTGCTGCTGCACCTGTTCATGCACCGTACCTACCTGGGCCGCGCGTTGCGCGCCGTGGCCCAGCACCGTTACGCCGCCACGCTGATGGGCGTGAACGTCAACAACGTCTATGCCATCGCATTCGGGCTGGGCACGGCGTTCGTCGGCATTGCCGCCGGTTTGCTGGCACCGCAGTATCCGGTGTTTCCCACCGTGGGCACATACTTCGTGCTGACGGCATTCGTGATCGTGGTGCTGGGCGGACTGGGCAGTCTGTACGGCGCCGTGGCCGGCTCCATGATCATCGGCATCGTGGACACGCTGGCCGGCTTCTACATCGCCCCCGACCTGAAAGAGGTCGTTTATTTCGGGATCTTCCTCTTGATCCTGGTGCTGCGCCCGAACGGCCTGTTCGGCGTCGGCACAGAGTGATCAGAGCAACAAGGAGCGAGACGTGTTTCCCGATATTCGACACCCCAAGACTTACGTCAGCCTCATCCTGCTGATCGCGATGTTCCTCTTGCCCGTGATCATGGGCACGCCCTTCTGGACCAATCTGTTCGTGCTGCTGTTCGTGTTTTCGGCCCTCTCGGTGGCCTGGAACATCGTGGGCGGCTATGCCGGCCAACTGTCCCTGGGCCATGCGGTGTTCTATGGCATCGGCGGCTATACCGCGACCCTGCTGACGCAGAACTTCGGTATTTCCCCCTGGTTCGGCATGCTGGCCGGCGCGGCGATCTCCGGAGCGGTCGCCATCCTGATCAGCTACCCCACCCTGCGTTTGCGCGGTCCGTTCTTCGCGCTGGCCACCATCGCAATCCTGGAGGTGGTGCGCCTGCTGGTCATCCACGAAGAAAGCTGGACCGGCGGCTCCAGCGGCATCAGCCTGCCGCTGAACATAGGCTGGACCTGGATCGTGTTCCGCGAGAAGGTCAATTACGTGATCATCGCGTTCGCCCTGTTCCTGCTGGTGACCTGGGTATCGTGGTACATCCGCAAGTCGCGCATCGGCCACTACCTGATCGCGATCCGCGAACGCGAGGACGCGGCGCTGGCCGTCGGCATCCATACGGTGCGCATGAAGATCATCGCGGCGGTGGTGTCGGCCATGCTGACGAGCATCATCGGCACGTTCCACATCACCTATCTGACCTTCGTGGATCCCAGCTCGGCGTTTTCGCTGGAACTGTCGATCCAGGTCGCCATGTTCGCCTTGATCGGCGGCCTGGGCACCGTGGCCGGCCCCATCGCCGGCACCTTCCTGGTGCTGCCTATTGCCGAATTGGCGCGCGGCTGGCTCAGCAGCGTGGGCAACGGCATGCACGGACTGATCTACGGCCTGATCCTGGTGGCGGTGGTGCTGACCATTCCCCGCGGCCTGGCCGGCGCCTTCGGTCCCGCCATCGAGCGCTGGCTGTCGCGCCTGCCCTATCTGGGCACGCCCCGCGCCAAGCTCAAGCTGGCCGACGAGCTGCGGCTGCACAGCGCCGAACGTTCGGAGCAACCGGTGCTCAAGGCCGACAAGCTGTTCAAGAGCTTCGGCGGGCTGCGCGCCACCAACGACGTGTCGCTCACGCTGAACCAGAACGAGATCCTGGGCATGATAGGCCCGAACGGCGCGGGCAAGACCACGGTGTTCAACTTGCTGTCTGGCTTCCTGTCTCCGGACAAGGGCGGCATCAGCATGCTGGATGCGCACGGCAAGTGGGTTACCTGCAAGACGCCCGATGAGTTCGCGCACCAGGGACTGGGTCGCACCTTCCAGATCGCCAAGCCGTTCACCGGCCTGACGGTGCTGGAGAACATCATGCTGGGCGCCTTCATCCGGACGTCGAACCGGGACGAAGCCGAGCAGATCGCATTGAAGGTTGCCGAACAGACCGATCTGGTGAAGTACCTGGGCATCGAGGCGCGCAACTTGACCGTAGGCGGCATGAAGCGCCTGGAGGTTGCGCGCGCGCTGGCGATCAAGCCGCGCATCCTGCTGCTGGACGAGGTCATGGCGGGCCTGAACCCCACCGACATCGAAAAGTCGATCCAGATGATCCGGCGCATCCGCGATTCGGGCGTGTCGGTGCTGCTGATCGAACACATGATGCAGGCCACCATGGCGCTGTCCGACCGCATCATCGTGCTGAATGAAGGCGCGGTGCTGGTCAGCGGCGCGCCCAAGGACGTGGTCGAGAACCCAGCCGTCATCGAAGCCTATTTGGGCAAGGAGTACCAGGATGCTTAAGGTTTCGAATCTGTCCTCCGGCTACGGCAAGAGCCAGGTCCTGACCGGCCTGAATTTCGAAGTGAACGCGGGCGAGATCGTCACGCTGATCGGGGCCAACGGCGCCGGCAAGACCACCACGCTCAAGACCCTGTGCGGGGTCATCGGCGCAATGGAAGGCAAGGTCGAGTTCGAAGGCCAGGACCTGACCAACCGCAAGCCCTATGACATCGTGGACGCGGGCATCACGATGATTCCCGAAGGTCGCCAGTTGTTCCCGCACTTCACCGTGCGCGACAACCTGCTGATGGGTTCATACAAGCGCGCCGCGCGTCCCATCGTGCAACGCAAACTGGACGAGGTGCTGGGCATCTTCCCGCGGGTGAAGGAACGGTTGAACCAGTATGCCGGCTCGCTCTCGGGCGGCGAACAACAGATGGTCGCAATTGCGCGCGGCATGATGGCCGACCCCAAGCTGCTGGTGTTCGACGAGCCTTCGCTAGGACTGTCGCCGCTGCTGGTGCAGCAGATGTTCGACATCATTCGCGGCGTCACCGCGCATGGCGTGACCGTGCTACTGGTAGAACAGAACGTGTTCCGCACCCTGCGGCTGGCGGACCGGGGCTATGTGCTGGAGAACGGAGCGATCGTGCGCACCGGCACCGGCGCGGAATTGCTGAGCGACCCGCATGTAAAGAAGGCCTACCTGGGCCACTGATACCGAGGATCCATTTTTTATGTCTTTACGCTGCAAATTCATCGACCATGGCCAGGGCGGCGCGCCCGATTGCATGCGCCTGGCTGAACGCGATATGGAGACGCCCGCCGGCCGGCAGGTGCTGATTGAAGTCGCTTACGCGGGCGTCAACCGGCCCGACGTGCTGCAACGCTCCGGCTCGTATCCGCCGCCACCGGGGGCCTCGCCCTACCTCGGGCTGGAGGTGTCCGGCACCGTCATCGCCACGGGCCCCGAAGCCAGCCTCTGGAAGGTCGGCGACCAAGTCTGCGCGTTGACCCCAGGCGGCGGCTATGCGCAATACTGCCTGGCCGACGAACGCCATTGCCTGCCGGTGCCGCGCGGCCTGGACCTGCTGACGGCCGCCGCCATCCCCGAGAACTACTTCACGGTCTGGACCAACGTGTTCGACCGCGCCCGGCTGGCAGCGGGCGAGCGGTTCCTGGTGCACGGTGGCTCCAGCGGCATCGGGCTGACGGCAATCCAGCTGGCGCGCGCCTTCGGCGCCGAAGTCTGGACCACCGTGGGCAACCAGGAAAAGGCCCAGGCCTGCCTGGCCGCCGGCGCGCACCACGCCGTGCTGTACCGTGACACCGACTTCGAGGCCGAGGTGCGCCAGGGCAGCGGCGGCCCGGGGGTGGACGTGATCCTGGACATGGTGGGCGGCGCTTACATCAACAAGAATCTGCGGCTGCTGGCGGTCAACGGCCGCTTGGTGCAGATCGCTTTCCTGGAGGGCAGCAAGGCCGAGATCGATGCCATGCCCATCATGATCAAGCGCCTGCAGTTCACCGGGTCCACCCTGCGTCCCCGCTCCGATGAAGACAAGGGTGCGATCGCCCGCGCGCTGGCGGAGAAGGTGCTGCCCTTGATGGAGCAGGGGCAATGCCTGCCGCGGATACATCAGGTGTTCCCGCTGGCCGAGGCAGCCCAGGCGCATGCGCTGATGGAGAGCAGCAGGCACATCGGCAAGATCATGCTGAAGGTGGCCGCATGAGCGCGCGTTTCAAGGATCAGGTCGCCATCGTGACCGGCGCGGTCGGCGGCATCGGCTCGGCCATCGTCGAGGGTTTCCTGGCCGAAGGCGGTCGCGTGGGACTGATCGATTTCAATTCGCAGGGCGGCCAGGCCTACGAGAAAGAACTGCGCAAGCACGGCCACGAAGTCTGCTTCGTGCACGCGGACGTTGCGCGCTTCGAGGAATGCCAGGCTGCCTATGAGCGTATCAGCCGCGAGCTGGGCGCCGCCACCATCCTGGTCAATAACGTCGGTATTTCGCCGAAGACGGACGGCCGCGCGCTGAAGGTCTGGGAGATGCCGCCCAGGGAATGGGAGAACGTGGTCGCCGTCAATCTGAACAGCGTGTTCTACATGACGCATCTGGCCACGCCGCACATGGTGCGCGAACGCCAGGGCCGTGTGATCAATATGTCATCGGTGGCCGGCCGGGCCTATTGCGACATCGTGGCCGCGCACTACGCAGCCACCAAGGCTGGCCTGATCGGCCTGACGCGCCACTGGGCCGCCGAGCTGGGCGAGCACCAGGTCACGGTCAACGCCCTGGCACCGGGACGGATCAGCACGCCCTTGCTGAAGACCGTGCCCAAGGAGATCAACGACGCCGTGGCGCAGGTGACCGCGCTGCGCCGCCTGGGCACGCCCGAGGAAGTGGCGGACGCCTGCCTGTTCTTTGCGTCGGATCAAGCCCGCTTCGTGACCGGCCAGGTGCTGGACGTGGCCGGTGGCTGGCTCATGACCTGACCTGGAGGCGACAGCGCCCCCCTGCCGCGGCGGGGGGCCTCCGCGCGATCAGGCCTGCGTGCCCAGGTGGTAGACCACCGTATCCAGCCGGCTGACCCCGGCTGCCAGGAATTTGGGCTCTTTTTCCAGGATATCGCGGCGGTCGATGATCCTGGCTGGCGACACGCCTGCATAGATTGCCTGCACTTCGCTGTCCACGACCGAAAACGGCGGCCCCGGCATTTCTTCCTGGGGATAGTCCAGGGTAATCAGCAACCCCTGATAGGTGGGCGAAAGATTGCCGTAGACGTGGCGCACGTAATCGGCGCGCATCGCTTCGGGCAACGCCACCAGCGCGGCGCGGTCATAGGCGCCGACGCAATGCGACAGCAGTTGCGCGTCCAGCTTGAAGATGTCGCCGCAGATGATTTCGATGCTGCCCGCCACATAGTGCTTGCCATAGACGGACACGTGCGTGAGCGGCTTGAGTTCGTTTTCTTCGAAGAACTGTTCGACCGCGAGCTGCGACAGCTCGACGCCCAGCACGGAATGCCCTTGTGCCGCGATCCACACCATGTCCAGGGACTTGCCGCAAAGCGGCACGAGCACCCTGCCGTCTTTAGGCACGCCCAGCGTCGGCCAGTACTTCTGCAGCAGCGGGGTGACCCGCGTTTGATGAAAATGCGTGCGCCCTTCGCGCCACCGCTCCAGCCAGAATTCCGCGTCCATGCCCGGTCTGCCTCCTATGTATCGGTGCGAGGCATTGTAGTTCCCCCTGGCCGCGGATACCGGGACCGCCTAGGCGCGCAGCAAGAAACTGCGCAGGTCATCCACGATGGGCACCACGGCCAGCAGCATCAGCGTCAGCGCCAAAGGCACGGTCGAGATGAAGCCAAAGGTGAAAAAGGAATAGGCGCCGGTCACGCCGCCCACGAAAAAGAGCGATACCAGGGTCGTGAGCACGATCAGTTTGGCGCGGTCCGCCCGCACCGGCTGCCTGGCATCCGCATTGCCCTTGGCTGCGTTCCAGTAGAACAGCTTGCCCAGCTCTATGCCAATGTCCGTGACCATGCCCGTGATGTGCGTGGTGCGGATCTCGGAGCGCGACAGCTTGGTGATCATGGCGTTCTGCAGGCCCATGATGTAGCAAAGCAGCATGACCGTGCCAGGCACGTAGAACCAGCGCAGCGTTTCCAGGTTGGCGCCCAGAAGGCCGAAGCCCAGCAGCAGCGCGGCTTCGAACAGCAGGGGCAGCGCATACTCGCTGGCCAGGTGGGAACGGCGTCCGAAGTTGATCAGGAAGGCCGAACCGGCAGCGCCGGCAAGAAAGGACAACAACGCGGCCAGTCCTTGCAGCACTAAGATCATGCCGCCCAGCGCCAGGTTGTCGGCCATCATGGAAACGATGCCCGACATGTGCGAGGTGTATTGCTGCACGGCCAGGAAACCGCCGGCGTTGACGGCGCCGGCGGTGAAGGTCAGGAAGTAAGCCAGGTGCCTGTTGGCCTGGGGGCTGCGGCTGACAGCCGTCAGGCGGCGTAAATACGGAATGGCCACGCGCGTCCTCGAAGACAAGAATGCATGCACTGCAACGTGCATGACATTCTAGTCGTCGAGGCGGGCGCCCGGGTCACTCCGCCCCGGCGTCGCTCAGCTGCTTGCGCCGGTATTCGCCCTGGCGCACATGCATCCAGCCCGGGTACTCCGGCGGCAAGGCGCTGACCTGATCCAGCTCAGCCAGTTCTTGCGCCGTAAGCTGAATGCCGGTGGCCGCGAGGTTGTCGTCGAGCTGGTCCACGCGCTTGGCGCCGATGATCACGCTGGTCACGGCCCGCTGGTGCAGCAGCCAAGCGAGCGCCACCTGCGCCACGGAAACGCCGCGCGCGCCCGCGACGCGTCTGAGCGCGTCGATGCTGTCGTAGGCACGCTCCTGGTTGACCGGGGGAAAGTCGAAGAGGGCCCGGCGGCTGCCTGCTTCGGCCTGGCCGTCGCGCGCGTACTTGCCGCTGAGCAGGCCGCCGGCCAGCGGGCTCCATACCATCAGGCCCACCCCTTCGCTTTGCAGCATGGGGACGATCTCGCGTTCCAGGTCGCGGCCTGCGATGGTGTAGTAGGCCTGCAGCGATTCGAAGCGCGCCAGGCCCAGGCGTTCCGCGATGCCCAGCGCCTTCATGATCTGCCACGCAGCCCAGTTGGACACCCCCACATAGCGCACGTGGCCATGCTGCACCAGGTTGTCCAGCGCCCGGACCGTTTCCTCGACCGGCGTGGCGGGATCGAACCCGTGGATCTGGTAGAGATCGATGTGGTCCAGCTGCAGGCGCGACAGGCTTTTCTTGACGCCGTCCATGATGTGCGCGCGAGAATTGCCGCGAGCATTCACGCCGGCGCCCGTCTGGCCGAATACCTTGGTCGCGATGATGACGTCTTCGCGAGCCACCTTCAGGTCACGCAGCGCCTGTCCGGTAATGACCTCGGAGCGGCCCTCGGAATACACGTCCGCCGTGTCTATGAAATTGACGCCGGCATCAAGCGCCCGGCCAACGAGCCGGTTGGCCTCTTCCTGCTGCAGGCTGCCGATCTTGCTCCACAACTCGCCTTCGCCGCCAAAGGTCATGGTGCCCAGGCAAAGCTCCGACACGAACAAGCCAGTGCTTCCGAATTTTTTGTACCGCATGATTGCACTCCTACAAGGACGCGGCGGGGACTAGCGCCCCGGGATGGAACGCCTGCAGCCCGCCTGCCGGGATGCAGGCAGTATGCGTCCGGCAAGGAGGCGGGACGCTGCTTGATCCTGCCCTTTTTTTGCCCAATCCTGCGGCGCTGCCGGACCCGCGGCGCGCGGGCGCTCATTCCTCCGAGTTTTATGCCCATTTCTCCATGATGCGCGCCACGCCAAAGAAGCCGCCCCACTTGGGCATACACTAAAAGCCACCTGATCCTCCGATTTTCCGCCGCGCCCTAGCCTGCGGCACGGCGCGCCAAGGGAGCCCACCAGACCATGACCACCGCAATTGCCGCCGGCGCCGCCGGCCCCGTACTGGACGCCGCGTATGAACCGGCGCGGCGCGAGCTGCTCTGCACGCTGGAACGCATGACCGGAGACCTGGAGGGCTCGCTGGACACGCCTATCGAGGGTCTGTTCCTGCACCGCATTTCGCAACCCACCGGCGCGAAGCCCGGGCTGCAGAAGGCCGCGCTGGGCGTCATCGCACAGGGTTCCAAGCGCCTGCTCATCGGCGACGAAGCCTACGAGTACGACCCCTTTCACTATCTGATCTCTTCGGTGGATCTGCCGGTCGTGGCCAAGGTATCCGTCGCCAGCCCGACCCTGCCCTACCTGGGGCTGCGCCTGGATTTGAACGGCGAGGAAATCACCGCATTGATCAGCGACGAGAACCTGCCGCCGCAGCCGCCGGCGGAGGCCGTGCGCGCGCTCTGCGTCAATCCGCTGGGCGGCTCCCTTCTAGACGCCGTGCTGCGCCTCTTGCGCCTGCTGGACACGCCGCGCGACATTCCCATCCTGGCGCCGCTGGTCAAGCGCGAGCTTCTATACCGCCTGCTGATGAACGGCCAGGGCGCAGTGCTGCGCCAGTCAGTGCTGCAGGACAGCCAACTCAATCGCGTGGCCAAGGCCATCCGCATCCTGCGCGACAACTACGCGCAACCGCTGCGCGTGGAAGAGATCGCGCGCGACGTGCACATGAGCGTTTCCTCGCTGCATCATCATTTCAAGCAAGCCACGGCCATGAGCCCGCTGCAATACCAGAAGCATCTCCGCCTGCAGGAAGCGCGACGGCTGATGCTGACCAACGACGCAGGCGTAGCGCTTGCCGCTCACGCCGTGGGCTATGAAAGCTCGTCGCAGTTCAGCCGGGAGTACAGCCGCTTGTTCGGTTCTCCGCCCCTGCGCGACAAGCAGCGCTGGAAGGACGAAACCGCGCTGGCGCCCGCCTAAAGCGTCCAGCTTCCACTTCCCTAGGGATTGCCCTAATCCTAATCTGACAACGTTACCATTAGACTGCCGCCACGAAATGACAACGTTGTCATAACCCTGGATTTTTCTTCGGCGGCCGCATGAATCCCTTCCTGGAAACCCTGCTCGATACTCCCTTGGACGACACGTACCGGGGCATTCCCCCGGGCGAGCCCGCAATTGCGCTGCGCGCCGTGGCAACCCGAGGCTGGCAACCCAGGAAGGGCGACATGGCCCTGCCCGTCCTGACTCTGGACGAAGCCGCCTTCGCTCACAACGTGGACCAGATATTCCAGTACGCGCGCAGCCATGGCGCGGCGCTGGCCCCGCACGCCAAGACGCCGATGTCGCCGCAGATCGTGCAGCGCCTGCTGGATGCCGGCGCCTGGGGCGCGACGGTAGCCAACCTGCAGCAGGCCGCCGTGCTGCTGCGCGCCGGCGTGTCTCGGCTGATGCTGGGCAACGAAATCGGCGGCCTGGCCAGCGGCGCGCGCCTGGGCAAGCTGCTTGCCGCCTATCCTGATGCGCGTCTGCTGGCGTTCGCGGATTCCGCCCACACCGTGCGGTCGCTGGCCGCGGCGGCCGTGGAAGCCGGCCGGCCCGTGGAAGTCCTGGTGGAAGTCGGCGGCGGCCGCGCCGGCGCGCGGGACGATGCCGCGGTCGACGCCATCCTGGGCGCGATCCGCGAGCAAGGCGACAAGCTGGCGCTGGCGGGCGTGGCCACGTACGAAGGCGCCGTCGCTTCGTCGGATGCGGCGCTCACCGCCAGCAACATCGCCGCGCTGATGGAGCGCGCGGCGCGCGTCTTCAAGCAGGTGCGCGCCCTGGCGCCGCGCGCCCCCCTGGTCTTCACCGCGGGCGGCTCTGCCTTCTTCGACCAAGTGACGCAGGCCGCGCAACCTTGGCTGGCCGCGGACGGCAATGCCCTGTTGGTGCTGCGCAGCGGCGCCATTTTCTTCCACGACCATGGGACCTATCAGCGCGCGCTGCAAGCCATGGACGCCCGCTCGGGCTTCCAGGTCGACGGTCTGGCTCGCGCGGCAGCCACGGGCTTCCGGCCCGCCCTGCGCTTGTGGGGCGAAGTCCTGTCCCGTCCCGAGCCCGGGTTGGCGATCTGCGGCTTCGGCATGCGCGACGTCTCCTACGACCAGGACCTGCCCGTAGCGCTGGCGGCCTATCGCGAGGGCACGGCGCTGTCCGGCTGGGACGCGCAGGCACGCGTCACCCGTCTCAACGACCAACATGCGTTCCTGGCCATTGCGCCGGACAGCGAACTGGCACCGGGCGACGTGATCGAGTTCGGCATTTCCCACCCCTGCACCTGTCTGGACCGCTGGCGCGTCTTCTTCGGCCTGGATGCCGACGGCCGCGTGCAGTCGGCCTACCGCACGTTCTTCGGATAAGCCATGCAACAGCTGAATTTCCAACAGATCTGGCGCTATCGCGAACAGCTCTGGGACGGCATCCAGGTCACGCTGGAGCTGACCGTCATCGCCGTGGTGGCGGGCCTGGCCATCGGACTGGCCGGCGCCCTGCTGACACGCCACGGCGCCAAACCGGTCAAGCTGGCGCTGCGCGCCTATGTCGAAGTGTTCCGCAACACGCCATCGCTGATCCAGCTGTTCGTGGTGTTCTTCATCCTGCCGGGGCTGGGCCTGCGCATGCCGCCCTTCGTGGCTGCAGCGCTGGCGCTGAGCCTGTACTTCGGCGCCTATGCCATCGAGATCCTGCGGGCCGGCCTGGACTCCATTCCGCGCAGCCAGATCGAGGCCGGCCACTGCCTGGGCCTGAGCACTTGGCAGGTGTACCGCCACATCGTGCTGGCGCCCGCCCTGCGCAACGTCTATCCCGCCCTGGGCACGCAACTGGTCATCCTGCTGCTGGGTACCTCGCTGGCCTCGCAGGTATCGGCCGAAGACCTCTTTCATGCCGGCAGCTTCATCGAAAGCCGCACCTACCGCAGCTTCGAAGTCTATGCGGTGATCTGCGGCATCTATTTCACGCTGGTCCTGACCACCAAGGCCTTGCTGGCCCTGGCCGGCAGCCTGGCCTTCACCTGGCCCGTGCGCCGCTAAGTCAGGGAGCCGCAAGCATGCGTACGTTCACTCTCAGCGATTTCGCCTCCCTGCTCAGCGCACTGCAATGGACGGTGGCCCTGGTGCTGATCGCCCTGGCTATCGGCGCGCCGCTGGGCCTGGGCCTGGCGCTGCTGCGCGGCCATCGCGCGGCGCCGCTGCGCTGGCTGGCCGCGGCCCTGCAACAGCTGGTCCAGGGCGTTCCCTTGCTGGGCTTGCTGATGTTCTTCTACTTCGGCATGCCGGTGTTCCTGGGCATCGAGGTGCCCGCGCTGACCGCCGTCAGTGTCGCCTTCATCATCTACACGGCGGCCTTTCTTGGGCAGATCTGGTATGGCGGCATCCAGGCCGTGAAGCATGAGCAATGGGAAGCGGCCGCCTGCCTGGGCCTGTCCAAGTGGCACCAGTTCCGCCACGTGATCGCGCCGCAGGCATTCCGCCTGTCGCTGCCGCCCACCGTGGGATTCCTGGTGCAGTTGATCAAGGGCACATCGCTGGCTTCCGTGGTGGGTTTCGTCGAACTGGCGCGCGCCGGGCAGATCGCCAGCGCCGCCACCTTCCAGCCCCTGCTGGTCTATTCCTGCGTCGCGTTGCTGTACTTCGCGGCGTGCCTGCCCCTGACGATGTGGGCCCGTAACCTGGAGGGCCGCTTCCATGGCGCTCGTTGAAGTCTCCAACATCCACAAACGCTTTGGCGCCAACGCGGTGCTCAATGGCGTCTCGCTCGACATCAACGAGGGCGAGATCGTCACCATCATCGGCCGCTCCGGCTCGGGCAAATCGACGCTGTTGCGCTGCCTGAACGCGTTGGAAACGGTGGACGATGGCGACATCCGCATCGGCGGGGAACGGGTCCATGCCGCCATGCCCGGCCTGCGCCAGTTCCGCCAGCGCGTGGGCATCGTGTTCCAGCAGTTCAACCTGTTTCCTCACCTGAACGTCGAACGCAACATTACGCTGGCGCCGACGCTCAACGGCAAGATCTCCAAATCGCAGGGCCGCGCGCTGGCGCTGGACGTGCTGCGCCGCGTCGGCCTGGCCGAAAAGATCGACGCCTACCCGGCCGTGCTGTCGGGAGGCCAGCAACAGCGCGTGGCGATCGCCCGCTGCCTGGCCATGGCGCCGCAGCTGATGCTGTTCGACGAGGTCACCTCGGCGCTGGACCCGGAGCTGGTGGGCGAAGTGCTGAAGGTCATGGAAGACATGGCGCGCCAGGGCATGACCATGGTGCTGGTGACACACGAAATGGCCTTTGCGCGCAACGTCGCGTCCAAGGTGATCTTCATGCACCAGGGCCGCGTCTGGGAACAGGGCCCGCCCGCCGAACTCTTCTCCAATCCCCAAACCCCCGAGCTGCGCCAGTTCATCGGCACGGCCGCGCCCGCCACTCATTAAGGCATCCACCACTGGAGTCATCGCATGAAACTGTTCGCCAAGCTGGCCGCCGCCGCGGCCGTCTGTCTCTCCCTGGCCGCCCCCGCCTCGGCCGCCGACAAACTGCAGGACGTGCTGGGCGCGGGCAAGCTGCGCGTGGGCGTGCTGATGGATGCCGCGCCATGGGGCTTCAAAGACGCCAAGGGCGAAGCTGCCGGCCTGGACATAGACCTGGCAAGGTTGATGGCCGCTGACATGGGCGTGAAGCTGGAGCTGGTGCAGGTGACTGGCGCCAGCCGTATTCCCAGCCTGCTGGCCGGCAAGGTCGACGTGCTGATCGCGGCCGCCGGCGCCACGCCGGAACGCGCCCAACAGGTCATGTTCTCGCAGCCGTATGCCGCCGTGAACCTGGGCGTCTACGGTGGCGAGAGCATGCAACAGGCCAAGACCGTGGAAGAACTGAAGAATCACAGCATCGCGGTCGCCAAGGGTTCCACGCTGGACATCTGGCTTACCGACAACGCGCCGGGCGCAAAACTGGTGCGCTTCGAGGACACGCCTTCGGCCGTGGCCGCCTATCTGGCCGGGCAGTCGGAATCCTTCGCCGAAAACAGCGCCATCGCGCTCAAGGTGTCTGAAGACAATCCCGCGAAGGCGCCCCAGCTCAAGTTCCTGATCCGCCAATCGCCCGCCCACGCCGCCGTGCAGCAAGGCCAGCAGAACCTGCTGAACTGGATCAATACCTTCCTCTTCACCAATCGCCTGAACGGCAAGCTGCCGGCCCTGCAGGAAAAGTGGTTCAAGGAAGCCCAGACGCTGCCGCAGATGTAAACCGCCTCATCACCAAGGACTCGCATGATCAAACGCTACAAATCCGGCTCGCGCATGAGCCAGGCCGTTTCGTACAACGGCTTCGTGTTCATCGCCGGCCAGGTGGCCGACAACCGCCAGGGCTCGCTCGAATCCCAGACCCGCGAAGTGCTGGCCAAGATCGAAGCGCTGCTGGCCGAGGCCGGCAGCGACAAGTCGCACCTGCTGGCCGTGGACGTGTTCCTGCCCGCCATCGGCGATTTCGATGCCATGAACCGCGTCTACGACGCCTGGATCGACCCGTCCAACCCGCCCGCCCGCGCCTGCGTCGAGGCTCGCCTGGCGGACCCCGACCTGCGCGTCGAGATGACCGCGGTTGCCGCGCTGCGCTGAAAGCGCGGCGCTGCGGCCTTCCGATCCCTTTTCGCGCCGCTTCGCGCGGCGCTGTTGTATCCCTACATGCACACCGGCCTGTTTCACGAGATAGACTTCGACGCCGACGGCAAGGCGCTCAGCTTCCTGGGCACCCCCTATTCGGTGGACCGTTCGCCCTACTACCAGATCAAGACGCCCATCTGCCGCATCCGCAACGGCAGCGGCCCGCGCGTGCTGCTCATGGCCGGCAACCACGGCGATGAATACGAGGGCGAAGTCGCCCTGGGCCGCCTGATCCGCCGCATCGAGCCATCCCACGTGCGCGGCGAGGTCACGATCCTGCCGCTGGCCAACCTGCCCGCCGTAATGGCGGCGCGCCGGCGCTCTCCGCTGGACAACGGCAATCTCAACCGTGCCTTTCCAGGCGCGCCCGGCGGCACTCCCACGGAGCGCCTGGCACACTTCCTGGAACACGAACTGTTCCCCCGCCACGATGTCGTGTTCGACATCCACTCCGGGGGCACCTCGATGGCGCATCTGCCCACCGCCCTGATCGAACGGCAGGCGTCTCCCGAGCGCATGGCGCGCGCGCTGGATCTGATGGCGTCGCTGGGCATGGGCCACGCCTTCGTCGCAGCCAATGGCCGCGATGCCCCAACCTCGATGGCGGCGGCGGCGCGCGCGGGCGCAATCGGCATCAGTGGCGAATTCGGCGGCGGCGGCACGCTGACCCCGGCAACCCTGGCCGCCACCCAGCGCGCCATCGACAATCTGCTGCAGAAACTTGGCGTGACGGACGCGCCGCTGCTCGGCCCGCACGCGCCCGGCGCCCCTGCCATGCAGTTGCTGGAACTGGACAGCCACGAACAGAACATCTTCGCCACTCGCCGTGGCTGGTTCGAACCCGCGGTGGACATCGGCGCAACCGTTCGCGCCGGCGATATTGCGGGTTATTACCACGATCTCAATCAGCTGGACGCGCCAGAGGAGATCTTGCGCTTCCGGGTATCGGGTATCGTGATTTCCCGGCGGCTGCACACCGACTGCGAGTCTGGCGACAGCCTGATCCAGGTTGCCCGTCCGGCCGGCCAGGCTGATATCCTGACGCCTGTCGCCTGATCCCGGAACAATCAAAAGAAATCGCATGACCCACCGGCCCGCGCCCTCCTCCCTTCCCACCTACGACGACGTGCTGCGCGTGCGTCCCGAAGGCGCCACCGCCCCCGCGCGCGCGGCCGCCCCCGCCAAGCCGCCGCGCATCGAGGAAGTGGCCAGGCTTGCGGGCGTGTCCCCCATCACGGTATCGCGCGCCCTGCGCCATCCCGAGAAAGTGGCGCAGGAAAAGCGCGACCGCATCCTGCAAATCGTGGCGCAGACCGGGTATGCCTCCAATCCGCATGCGCGGGCCTTGCGTTCGGGGCAATCCAGTGTGGTGGCGGCTTTCGTGTCCAACATCCTGAGCCAGCAATTCGCGCTGGCCGTGCAGGGCTGTGCAGAGGTGCTGGAGCCGCAGGGCTACCAACTGATGGTGGGACAGACTTCGTATTCCTACGCCAAGGAAACCAGCATGATTGCGTCGCTGCGCGCCCTGCGCCCGGCGGCGGTGTTGTTCACCGGCGTCATCGAACTCGAAGAAAACCGCCAATCGCTGCGCGAACTGGGCATTCCCATCATGGAAACCTGGGCCTATCCGCGCGACCCCATCGACATGCTGGTGGGGTTCTCCAATTACGACGGCGGCGTCATGGCCGCGCGCCATCTGGCGGAACGCGGCTATCGGCGCGTCGCCTTCGTGGCGCGCCAGGGCGGGCGCGGCGAACTGCGCCGCCAGGGCTTCAACGCCGCCTCGGCCGAGCTTGGCCTGCAAGTGGTGGCGGAGCTGGCCGTGGACAATGCCCAGACCATCGCCGACGGGCGAGCGGCCTTGACCCGTCTGCTGGGCATGGGCCAGGCCTTCGACGCGGTCTTCTGTGCCAACGATCTGCTGGCGGTGGGCGCGCTTTTCGAAGCCCGCGACCGCAAGCTCGCCATCCCGCGCGACATTGCCATCCTGGGCTTCGGCGATACCGACATCGCCAATGAGATCGAACCCGGCCTGACCACCATCGGCGTGGACAGCCGCAAGCTGGGCGCGCGCGCCGGGGAACTGCTGCTGCAACGCCTGAACGGCGGGACGCCGGCAGCGCGCCAGGAAGTGTTTCCACTGACGCTCAATCAGCGCGCCAGCGCCTAGACCCCGCAGCTGCCTCCAGGCGGGGCACGGGGTCATTCGTCGAACACGATACGCAGGCCAGGCAAGCCTATGCCCTCCAGCGCGGTGCTCCACGTTTCGCCCGCGTGTACCGGGTGGGCCTGGGTCAGCGTTCCCGTCGTGACCAGCTCGCCTGCCTGGATCGCCTCGTCGGCCGGCCGCTCCGCGAGCACAGCCAGCAGATGGGCCAACGCCGCCAGCGGACTGCCAAGCACATTGGAACCGTAGCCGGTTTCCCGATGAATGCCGTTGCAGGAAAGGTCTATCCGGAAGTCCGCCAACCGTCCGATCAGCCCCGGCCCTAGATCGGTAGCCTCCATCAGCGGCCCGACAAAAAGCGCGCCATGCAAGGCGTTGTCCGCCACGGTGTCGGCCGCCTGGAACTGCCACGCGGGATAGTGCGATTGCACCAGCTCAAAACCGTGGGCGATCCAGTCCACGCAGGCCAATAGGGTGGCGGGATCCCGCGTTGCCGGTGGCGCGGAATGGAAATGCAGCACGATTTCAGGCTCGATGCGCGGTTCGACATAGCGGCCCAGGCGGCAATGGACTTCTCCGGTATCGTCGTAGAAGGCGCTGTGTTCATAGACGCGCCCCCACACGGGAAAGTCCACGCCCAGCGCCGCCCACATCGCGGGATTGGTGAATCCGATCTTGCGGCCGACCAGAAGCGCGCCCTCGGCCAGCCTCGCCTGGTGAATCCGCGCAGCCACGTCATAGGCCGCGTCCAGGTCGAAACGCGGCCGCCTTGTTGTGAGCGGCGCAATGTAGGAAGCATGGTCCTGCGCCGCCTTGACTTCGCGGGCAAGCACCGCAGCGTCGGAAGCGGGCATGGTGGCTCCTGAAGGTACGCTCAAATGTAAAAGAAAACGCGCCCGCGCAGTACCGCAACCGGTATATGCTCCCCTGACGTCCTATTTTCAGAACAGCGGGGAAGCGACATGCATGACTTGAATGACCTTTATTACTTCGTCCAGGTCGTCAAGAATGGCGGATTCGCGCCTGCGGGACGCGCGCTGGACATCCCCAAATCCCGCCTCAGCCGGCGCATCGCGCTGCTCGAAGACCGGCTGGGCGTGCGACTCATCCAGCGTTCCACGCGCAGCTTCGCCGTGACGGAACTGGGTCAGGAATATTACGAGCAATGCCTGTCGATGCTGGCTGGCGCGGAAGCCGCCCAGGAGGTCATCGACCGCACCCGCGCCGAACCGCAGGGCACGATACGCATGAGCGCGCCGCCCGCGCTGATCTACTACTTCCTGGGCGATCTGGTCGCCCGCTTCATGGTCCGGTGTCCCAAAGTCCACGTCTACCTGAAGAGCTTCAGCCGGCCGGTGGACGTGCTGCGCGAAGGCTTCGACATCGCGGTGCGCGTGCGCTTCGGCCCCATCGAGAGCAGCGACCTCATCATGAAGCCCCTGGGCATGAGCTGCCAATGCCTAGTGGCCAGTCCGGCGCTGGCCCGCGGGATCTCGCTGCCCGCCGATCCCCACGCGCTGAGCCAGCTGCCCACGCTGGCGCTTGGCACCGAGCAGCGTGAATCCCATTGGCGGCTGGACGGACCGGACGGCGCCCGCATCGTCGTGCCGTTCACGCCACGCCTCGTGACGGACGACATGCTGGCGCTGAAGCAGGCGGCCTTGCGCGGCGTAGGCGTCGTCGCCCTGCCCCTGTTGATGATCCGCGAAGAGCTGGATGCGGGCACGCTGGTGGACATCGGCGCTCCCTGGCAGCCGGAGGCGGGCAGCGTCCACGCCATCTTCCCCTCGCGCCGCGGCCTGCTGCCCGGCGTGCGTGAACTGCTGGACTTCCTGAGCTCGGAATACCAGGAGGTCGCCAGGCGCGAACACGATACGCAGGTACGCCACAAGGTGCCCACCTTGAAGTAGCTCCGGGGATCCGCAGCGTTCGACATGTGGGACGCAGAAACCCATTTTTCCTGCCTACCCAGCCGGCCGAGTTGCTCCTAGCATGGTTAGCCCCACATCAACAGGAGCATCCCATGAGCGTCCCCGCCAACTTCAATGGCCAACGCCCCGTCATCGACCCCGATGACGCCGCCATGCTGCTGATCGACCACCAAAGCGGGCTGTTCCAGACGATCGGCGACATGCCGATGACCGAACTGAGATCGCGCGCCGCTGCGCTGGCTACCATGGCCACGCTGTCGAAACTGCCCGTCATCACCACTGCCTCGGTGCCCCAAGGTCCCAACGGCCCGCTGATCCCCGAAATCCACGAAAACGCCCCGCATGCGAAATACGTGGCCCGCAAGGGCGAGATCAACGCATGGGACAACCCTGAATTCGTCGCCGCCGTAAAAGCCACCGGACGCAAGACTCTGATCATCGCCGGCACCATCACGAGCGTATGCATGGCCTTTCCCGCCATCAGCGCAGTCGCCGACGGCTACAAGGTCTTTGCTGTGGTCGACGCCTCGGGCACGTACAGCAAGATGGCGCAGGAAATCACGCTGGCGCGCGTGGTCCAGGCCGGGGTGGTCCCCATGGACACCGGCGCAGTCGCCTCCGAACTGCAACGGACCTGGCACCGTGAAGACGCCGCGAAATGGGCCGAGGTCTACACCAAGATCTTCCCGGCGTACCAGCTGCTGATAGAAAGCTACGGTAAGGCCCAGGATGTCATCAAGAATGGCGAAATGCTCGACTCCCAACGCTGAGACTCGCCGTTTTTTTTCCCGCGAGCCGCAAGGCGCGCACCCCTGCCTCTCATGGAGCACGCAATGTCCAAGCCCTACGTAAAACTCGACAAGACCCAGGCAGCGGTACTGCTGGTCGACCACCAGGTGGGCCTGCTGTCCCTGGTCCGGGACTTCCAGCCCGATCAATTCAAGAACAACGTCCTGGCCCTGGCGGACCTGGCCAAATATTTCAAGCTGCCCACGATCCTCACCACCAGCTTCGAGGATGGCCCCAATGGTCCACTGGTGCGGGAACTGAAGGATCAGTTCCCCGAGGCGCCCTACATTGCCCGTCCGGGCAACATCAATGCCTGGGACAATGAAGACTTCGTCAAGGCCGTCAAGGCCACTGGCAAGAAGCAGTTGATCATCGCCGGCGTCGTCACCGAAGTCTGCGTCGCCTTCCCGGCGCTGTCGGCCCTGGAAGAAGGCTTCGACGTGTTCGTCGTCACCGACGCGTCCGGCACCTTCAATGAAGTGACCCGCAACGCCGCCTGGAGCCGCATGGAGCAGGCCGGCGCGCAATTGATGAGCTGGTTCGGCGTGGCCTGCGAACTGCATCGCGACTGGCGCAACGACATCGAGGGCCTGGGCACGCTGTTCTCCAACCACATCCCGGACTACCGCAACCTGATGGCCGCCTATTCCACCGTCAAGGGAAGCAAGTGATGTGGCGCCCGGCCATGCCCGGGCGCTAAGCCGGCTTGCGGCCTATTGAACGGCGGCGCGCCCGATGCGCGCCGCCGTTCTATTTCTTGCGGGCGAACGGATAGGCCTGCTGCGCCAGGAAAGTGCCCGGCATGTCGTTGTCCAGGATGCCGTAGTTCTCGGGCAGGCGCTTGCTCACGCCCCGCACCGCGGTGCCGAACGCGTAATCGATGAACGAAAAATGGGCGGCATAGTTGCGGTCGATTGCCTCGGTGTCCGACGAATGGTGCCAATGGTGGAAATCCGGCGTCACGATGATGTAGCGCAGCCAGCCCCAAGGCAGCCTGACGTTGGAATGGATCAGCACTGCCTGGAAGCCCACGATGATGATGTAGGCGTCCAGCACCGGCTTGGAAAAGCCCAGCGCGAACAAGACGCCTAGCACCGCCACCCGGGTGATCAGCAATTCCACGATGTGCAACCGCGAACCGGCCAGCCAGTCCAGCGTGCGAGTGCTGTGATGCACGGCGTGAATGCGCCACAGGAACGGAACCTCGTGGTAGGCGCGGTGCGCGGCGTACTGCACCAGGTCCGCCACCAGCACGGCCAGGAACAGTTCCACCAGATAGGGCAGCGACACGATCGCCTGCTGCAGCGGTTCATAGGCTGCCCACGAAAACAGCCGGTGCACGAAAAAGTTGATGCACAGCAGCACCGCGCCCACGGACAGGTGGTTGAACAGGAAGTGCTTCATGTCCACCTGCCATTCGCCGCGGAATACCGGCTGGCCGGGATATAGCGGAAACAGCTTCTCGAAAATGATGAACACCGTGCTGGAAGCCAGCAGGTCCAGGATGAACCAGTCCAGCCCCAGATAGGGGTGGTTGCCCGTATTGGACGTGGTCACCACCACGTTGCTGCCCCCTGCGGCCACCGCCCCGCACACGAGCACGAAAGCCGCGATGTTCAGCCAGCGCTGGCGGCCCAGCACGGTGTTGGCCAGCGCGATGGTGCCCGAAATCAGCAACGCGGTGAACAGCAGGGCCCGCATCGCGTCCACATTGTAGAAGCTGCGGAGCTCCGGGGTGGTCAGGTAGGCGGGGAAGTGGAACGCCAGGACGCCCAGGACCGCCAGGATCGCCAGGAACAGCGCAATCACGCCGCTCATCATGCCCGTACCCGGATGGATCCTCCCGTCCTGCTTGAAAAGCTGTAAGACTTGGCGAAGGATGGACGCGCGTTGATTCATTTCAAATTTATGGCAGACCACGGGGAAGCGAGTGTATCGCCGGGGACGGATGTTCATGTAAGCAAACGTGATCAGCCACGACAGAATCAGTGCCACCCAGGCTTGCGCCGTATCAATCCGCCGGGGGGGCGGCAGCCCCCCAGGCGGTTGACAACAGCCCGGGGTTGGCGTGTCATGGAATCGAAAGCTCTATGGATCATCAGGTTCCCCGGTTTCCCGCAGTGCCCATCAACCGGTTCTTTAAAGAGGCCCCTATGTTCCCTGAATACCGCCACCTCATTACCCAACTGAAATCCGAGAACGCGCATTTCTCGGCGCTGTTCCAGCGTCACAACGACCTGGACCAGGAAATCAAGAACATGGAGGCCGGCATCCAGCCTGCGTCGGGCAACGAGGTCGAAGTGCTCAAGAAGGAAAAGCTGCACCTGAAGGACAAGCTGTACAGCATCCTGCGCGCTGCCGACCAGGGCGGCAGCTGAGCCCCCCAATTGTTACAGGCGGCATCGGACCGCGTCGGTTCCGTGCCGCCATCGGCGGTTTCTCCGCCGGACCGCGCAACTCGCAAGACTAATTAGAAAAACTGAATATGGATTAGGATAATTAGTTGTCCTAATCTTTCCCAGCAGGCTAGGCTGTCGCCCTTCTCTGAAGGGTAATGATGACCACCGCCTACATTCCTGGATTCCTGCTCGGCCTGAGCCTGATCATGGCAATCGGCGCGCAGAACGCTTTTGTATTGCGCCAAGGCCTGCGCCAGGAACATGTGTTTGCCGTCTGCCTGACCTGCGCCCTCTCGGACGCCATCCTGATCGGTGCCGGCGTGGCCGGCTTCGGCATCGCCGTTGGCGCCCTGCCCTGGCTGGAGCCCGCGATGCGCTACGGCGGCGCGCTATTCCTGTTTGTCTACGCCGCGCGCAGCCTGAAGTCGGCGCTGCGCGCCCGCCACGACAATCTGACACCTTCGTCCGGGCAGACTGCGGGACGGTACGCCGCACTGGCGACCTGCCTGGCCCTGACCTGGCTCAATCCGCACGTGTACCTGGATACCGTGGTCTTGCTCGGCTCGGTGTCCAGCCAGTACGACGGCCACAAGACCGCCTTCGCGTTAGGCGCGATTTCGGCCTCGTTTACCTTTTTCTTCGCGTTGGGCTTCGGTGCACGCCTGCTGCGGCCCGTGTTCGCCAATCCCGCCGCGTGGCGTGTCCTGGACGCCTGCGTCGCCACGGCCATGTTCGTGATCGGCCTGCAATTGGTGCGCTGAAGTGGGCGGGCCACGGCCCAGCGGCTACTGGCTCCTGCCCGCCCCGGCTGAGGCATTCATGTAGTCCTTCACCGTGCGGTCCTTGTTGAAGATCACCGTCAACGTCTGCTGGTTGTCCATCGCACCATAGGCGCTATTGTTGAAATAGAACCAGGCGGCCGTCGTCCGCCCCTCGCGATCCACGCTTTGGGAACGCGGCGGGCCATAGTCCCGGACCATTTCCTCATAGGTGGTGACGTTAAGCTTGATGTCCTGGACCTTGGCTTCGGTCAGCAGGTCGCCGGAAGGGCTAGCGCACCCCGTCACGATGGCGGCCATGAAAAGCACGGACGTTCTCATTCTGTCTCCCCGGTCTGGCGGGCCGCGCCTGGCGGCCAGCCTGTTTGCGTATTCTTGATAGGCCGAGATTAGAACGCAAATTGCCCTGCCGCGGGGCGCTTACTCCACCTGCATCTTGCCAATGTCGGGCGCAAACGCCTGGGGTGGATGCTTGGCGATGGAGCGGCACAGCAGCTCGGACATCCCCTTGGCCAATTGCTTGTTGTTCCATTCGCCCGCGTCCGAGTACCACTTCGGCACCCAGTTCACGGCGCCAAAAATGGAAAAGATGGCCAGCTTGGGATCGCACTCGATGATGCTGCCGTCCTCGATGCCTATGCGCACGAAATTGCGCAGCTTGGCTTCGAAACGGTCGCGCTGCTTGACGATCTCGGCGCGGTCGGCCGGCTCCAGCGCATGTTCCTCGGTGATGATGACGCAGCGGCTCATTTCACTGAGCGTCACCTGCAGATACAGGCGCAGCGCGAGTTGCAGCTTTTCCAGGCCGGTACCGCCATGGCGTTCTGCCTCTTCGATTGCCTCGAACCCCACCCGTAGCGCCTCGGCAAACGCCTCGTACAGCAGGGCATGCTTGTTCGGAAAATAGTGGTACAGGGCTGCCTTGGTGACGCCCAGGCTGGTCGCGATGTCTCCCAGCGAAGTCGCGTGGAACCCCTTCTGGTTGAACGCGGCAATCGCTTGGCGCAGCAGCGCTTCGCGCTTCAATTGGTGCATCGCCTTGTGCGTCGGCACCGAATTATTCCATGTTGCCACTGATCAAACCCTCCCGGTGAATTGCGTGGACCGGCCGCATATTTAACTTTTTTTCCCTGAGAGGAACAACTCGGTGAGCGTTCCCTCGTACGCCTCGGCAGCAAACGCCAGCGTCTCGGACAGGCTCGGGTGCGGGTGTATGGTGAGCGCGATGTCGCCGGGCTCCGCGCCCATTTCGATGGCCAACGCCGCCTCGGCGATCAGGTCACCCGCCTGCGGCCCCACCATGCCCACCCCCAGCAAGGCACCGGTCTGCGGGTCGACCAGGATCTTGGTCAGTCCCTCGCCGCGTCCCAGGCTCAGCGCGCGGCCGCTGGCCGCCCACGGGAAGCTGGCCGATTCAAACGCCACGCCGTCCCGGCGCGCGACCGTCTCGGTCAAGCCCACCCACGCCACTTCCGGATCCGTATAAGCGACCGCCGGAATGACCTTGGCGTCGTTGCCTGCCTTTCTGCCCGCAGCCACTTCGGCTGCCACCTTGCCTTCGTAGGCCGCCTTGTGCGCCAACATCGGTTCACCGACGACATCGCCGATGGCAAAAATGTGGGCAACATTGGTGCGCTGGCGCTGGTCCACGGGGATGAAACCGCGTTCATCCACATGGACTCCGGCGCGATCCGCGCCGATCCTGGCCCCGTTGGGCCGGCGGCCGGCCGCAACCAAGACGGCATCATACACCTGGGGTCCGGCGCCTTGCGGCCTGTCGAACACGACGTGCACCCCATCCTCCTGGGCGCTGGCCGAGACCACCCGCGTGCCCGTCAAGATTGCCTCGTAACGGCTGGCCACCCGTTGCTCCAGCGGCTTCACCAGATCGCGATCGCATCCGGGCAACAAGCCCTCCGTCAACTCAACTACCGTCACGCGGGCGCCCAGCGCCGCGTAGACCGCGGCCAACTCCATGCCAATGATGCCGCCGCCCACGACGAGCAGGCGCCGGGGCACTTCCTTGAGCGCCAGGGCGCCACTGGAATCCATGACGCGCGGATCTTCCGGCAGGTCCGCCAGACGCACGGGGTGCGAACCCACGGCAATGACCGCCTGCTTGAAGCGCACGGCCGGGCCGCCAGCGACCGCAAGGGTGTGGGGGCCGGTGAACTGCCCCACGCCGTGCACGACACGCACATTGCGCCGCCGCGCGAGGCCAGCCAGTCCGCCGTTCAATTTGGCGACCAGCGCCTCCTTCCATTGCCGCAGCTTGTCCAGGCGGATGCGCGGCTCGCCGAATTCGATACCCAGCTCGTGCAGGCCGCGCGTCTCTTCCAGCGCGCCAGCCGCATGCAGCAGCGCCTTGGAGGGGATGCAGCCCACGTTCAGGCATACGCCCCCCAAAGCCGGACGATCCTCGACCAGCGTCACCGACATTCCCAGATCGGCGGCGCGGAACGCCGCTGTATAGCCGCCCGGCCCTCCGCCCAGCACCAGCAGATCCGCATCCATGCTCTCGTCCAAGGGAGGTCCTTTTTTTTGATCCATCTGCATGTCTGCCTATTCCGTTCTGCCCGCGCCCAGATAGGCGCGGGAAAGCTCCGCGCCCGCGTTGCTCGTCAGCACGTCGCGCGTGCCCTCGAAGACCGTCTTGCCGTGCTTGAGCACATAGCCGAAATCGGCCACCCTGAGCGCCAGGCTGGCCATTTGTTCGCTCAGCAGCACAACCCGGCCGCCCTGCGCGCAATATTGCTTGATGAAGTCGAATATCTGCGCGACCACGATCGGCGCCAGCCCCAGGGAAGGCTCGTCCAGCAGCACGCAGCGCGGCTCGTGCAGCGTAGCCATGGACAGGATCAGCATCTGCTGCTGGCCGCCGCTCAAGGTCCCGGCCTTTGCCGCGCGCCGTTGCGCCAGCACCGGAAAGTTGCCGTACACCTGCTCCAGGGCAGTCTTGAAGTTGCCCTTGGGCTTGCGAAAATGCCAGGCGGTGATCAGGTTTTCCTCAACCGTGTGCTGATGGAAGATGCGTCGCCCCTCCATCGCGTGCGCCAAGCCGCGCCGCGCGCGCTCGTGGGGCGGCAAACGGGATATGTCTTCACCATCCAGCAGAATCTGCCCGCCCTTGATGGGGGTGACTCCAGATATGGCTCGCATCAGCGACGATTTGCCGGCTCCATTGGCGCCGATCAACGCCGTGATGCCATCGGGGCGCGCGGTCAGGCTGACGCCGCGCACGGCGTCGATCGCGCCGTAGCTGACCTGCAGATTGCGGACTTCAAGCATGGGCGGGCTCCTCGACGCCAAGATAGGCCTGTATCACCGCCGGGTCGGCGCGCATGCCGTCCATGTCGCCCCGATAGATTTCCTCGCCGGCTTCGAACACCACGACTTCCTCCACCAGTTCGGCCAGGAAATCCATGTGGTGATCGATGATCATGATGGCTACGCCATGGTCCCGCGCCAGGCGGACCAGCCGGATGAGGTGCTCCGATTCCAGCTCGGACAGGCCCGCGGCCGGCTCGTCCAGCAACAGCAATTCCGGATCGCTGGCCAGGGCACGGGCGACCTCGGCCAGGCGCTGGATGCCATACGGCAGTTCGCTCATGATGGCGTCCGCGTGACCGGCCAGCCCGGCGGCCTGCATCAAGGCTTCGACCTGGCGCAGCAACGCGCCCTCCTCGCGCCTGGCGCCCGGCGTGTTGAACGCCGCGGCCAGGGCGCCATGCCGGTAGCGGCGATGGGCTCCCATCAGGATGTTTTCCCGCACAGTGAAGCTGGGCACGTTGCGCGGGTCCTGAAAAGTGCGCGTAATGCCGGCCTGCGCCACTTTGTGGGAGGGCCACCCCGCGATGTCCTGGCCCTTGTACAAAATGCGTCCCGCGGTTGGCGCGTAGATGCCGCTGATCACATTGACCAGGGTGCTCTTGCCCGAGCCATTGGGGCCGACAAGGGCCGTGATGCTGCCGGCGCGCAACTCAAGCGAAACGCCTGCAAGCGCGCGCAGGCCCGAGAACTCCATGACCACGTCCTCGACGCGCACCAGTGCCTGAGCCCCCTCGGCCCGCGCCGCGGATTCGCGCCGCGACAGCGGGGGTTCCGCCGCCCCGGATGCTGCGGGACGCAACTGGTCGAATTTGCTGTAGCGCGTCTGCGTGCGCAGCAAACCGGCCAGGCCCTTGGGCAGCAAGGTAAAGATGAACACCAGGATCAGCCCGTACACGATGTACTGATAGTCATTGAAGGCCTGCAACTTCTGCGGCAGGTAGGTGAACAGCACCGCGCCGTAGACTTGCCCTGCCAGCGACCCCAGTCCGCCCACGATGGACATGACCAGGATCTCGATGGACCGCATGAGGCCGAAGCTTTCCGGTGTCAGGTAGCCGATCATGTGCGCATAAAAGCCGCCCGCCAGCCCCGCGAGTCCACCACTGATGGCGTAGGCCGCGCGCTTGACGGCTGCCTGCGATATGCCGAGCGAACCGGCGGCGATTTCGCTGACGTGCACGGCGTAGAACGCTCTGCCGAAGTGGCTTTTGACGAAGTTGCGCAACATCAGCATGACTACCAGCAGCACCACCAGCAGGATGCGGAAGTACGCGACGGTATCGATGCTCCAGCCGAAGATCTGCAAAGTGCCGATCTGCGACGAGGGGATGCCCCGCATGCCCATTACCCCGCCCGTCACGCCGCGCAATTCGCGCGCCAGTTCATAGACAATCAGGCCGAAGCCCAGCGACATCATCGCCAGATAAAACTCGCGCACGCGGCCTGCCGGGCCTGCCAGCAGCAACCCCACCGCGGCTGCGCCAAAGGTGGCCAGCACCAGCGCCACCGGAAACGGCACGCCCCAGGACTTCATTGCGATCGCGCTGGCATAGGCACCGATGGCGAAGAAGCCCGCGTGGCCCAGCGAAATCTGGCCGCTTATGCCGGTCAGCATATTGATGCCCTGCGCAAGCAGGATGTTGATGATGACGAAGCTCCACATCTGGACCGTGCCGGTGGCAACATGGCCGGCGCCCACTGCCAGCGCCACGGCCAACGCGCCCAGCGTCCAGGAGTTCGACAGAATGTTCCCTAGCTGTTTCATCGTCCTCACACCTTCACTGTTTCGCGCTTGCCGAACAGGCCCTGAGGCCGGATCGTCAACACACCGATCAAGAGCACAAACGCGACGACCTCGGCCGCCGCAGGCGAGACATAGCCGCCCACCAGCTTTTCCAGAATGCCAAGAATCAGCCCGCCCACCAGCGAGCCGAATGCGCTGCCCATGCCGCCCATGACGGCCGCGACAAACGCCAGGATCAGCAGGTGCAGGCCGAAGTTCGGATCCACGGTGCCCGATACCTGTGACACCAGAATGCCGGCGATGCCCGCCAGCACGCCGCTCACCAGGAACGAGAAGACCACCACCCGGTAAACCGGTATGCCCATCAACGCCGCCAGGTCGCGATCGTGGGCGACCGCGCGCACGCCGTAGCCCCAGATGGAATGGCGCAGAAACAGTTCCATCAGACCGACGATCATCACGCTGATGACAAACACCGCGATGTATTGCAGGGAGATGTAGGCGCCCATGAACTCCACCGTGTCCGTGCTGCTGAAAAGCACGTCCGGAAACGCCACGGCCTGGGTGCCGAACAACCAGCTCGCCACGCCCTGCAGGAAAATGCCTATGCCCAGGGTGGATACCACCCACCCCATGCTGCCGGCGATGCGCCGCGTAGGCCGCACGCCGACGACCTCTACTACCCACAGGATGAAGGCCGTGGCCAGCAGCGACACGCCCACCGCCAGGAACACGTTGACCCCCGCGCCGACCATGACGGCTGTGAGCATCGCTCCGGCCATCAACACCGACCCTTGCCCAAAATTGAGCACGCGCGTGGTCCAGAACGTCAGGTTCAGGCCCAGGCCGATCAGCGCATAGGCGGCGCCCACGCTCAGTCCCGACACGATCATTTGGATAAAGAAATCCATATCACCATCATCCATGCAGGCAGGCGCGGTCCGGCGCCGCCTGGCGCCGAACGCTCGCCGCGCCGATTACTGGGCGACCGGCTGCAGCCGGACCTTGTCGTCCTTCTTCACGTACTCGAACACCTTGACGCCGTCCGTCTCGATTCCGTGGTGGCGATCCTTCGAGAAGTTGTAGGTGGTGTTGACGCCCGGGAAGTCCTTGATCGACTCGATCGCCGCGATGACGGCTTTGGGGTCGGTGGAATTGGCCTGGCGGATACCCTCGAACAGGACATTGGCGGCGTCGTAGCCGTTGGACACGGAGATCGCCATGAACAGCTGCGGATTCTCCGGATCGTTGCCCCACCAGCGGTCCGCGCCGTACTTCGCCTTATAGGCCTTGGCGAAGTCCGCCGCGGCAGGACGCATGGGATTGCCGAACGCGCCTATCATCGTGCCCAAGGTGCCCAGCGTCAGGTCGCCCGCGCCTTCCTGATAGGGTTGCCCCAGGGCGCCGTTGGAAGCAACCAGCGGCACGTTCACGTTGAGCCGGGCCATCGTCCGGCGCAGAACGGCCAGGTCCTTGCCCAGTCCAATGGCGGCAATGGCGTCGACGTTGGCGCGCTTCATGCGCGCGACCTGCGCAGTCATGTCCTGCGCGCCCTGGTTGTAGGAGTCGGTCGCGACCGGCTTGGCGCCGCCATTCTTGCCGATGGAAGCGGACAGGTAATCGACCCCCGTCACGCCGTAGGCGGTGCTTTCATGCACGATGCCGATGCGCTTGAAGCGCTTGGCCAGGTACTCGCCCATCGCCACGGCCTCGATGTCATTCTGCAGCGCGAACGAGAAGACATTGGGGCGCGGCTTCTCGCCCGTCTTCTCGCCCGCATAGGTCACGACGGGTGTCTGCGCGATGGGATTCATGTAGGGCCGGCCATCGGCCTGGGCCATGTCGATCACGGCCAGCGTCGGGCCGCTGCCGGCCGGACCGATGATGCCGACGATCTCCTTGTTGTCCAGGATGGCGCGCATGTTCTGCACGGCGCGGTCCGGATTCAACTGGTCGTCCAGCAACATCGCGATCTCGATCTTCTTGCCATTGATGCCGCCTTTGGCATTCCATTGCTCGACCGCCAGTTCGACGGCCCGGCGATTGCCCTCGCCGAATTCGCTGTAGGGGCCGGTCAGCGCCGACGTCATGCCGATCTTGATGGTATCTGCCGCCAAAGCGGATCCCGAAACCAATGCAGCCACCGCGACCGCCAGCCACGCAGGCGTGGATTTCCTGTACCAGGACATGTTGTCTCCTCCTAGGTTCTTGCACGTTGTAGTGACGCGCTCCGAGGTTGCGGAGCGCCATCCGCCGGCCTCTCAGCGGGCCGTCTGGATCTCTTTGAAAGCGGCGAGGACGTCGCCCAGGTCGGCATGCGGCAGCGCGGCCGCGAATCGCTCGAGATGGTCGTAGGCCTGTTGCGCCACGCCGGTCTCCTCGCCGATGCCGCGCACCAGCGCCGACACGCGCGCGCGGTCATAGCTGTATTCGGTGTGGTCCGTGTCCATGCGCACGACCATGGGTTCGTCCGCGTTCTCCAGATCCGCCTCTATCCGGCAGGCGAGCAACCCCAGCGTCTCATCGGCGTGCAGCCGGATCCGCGGAATCAGTCCCGCAACGGCCGCATCGTCGAATTGCGCCATGCGCGCGATGGTGGGTGTTCCGTGGAGCAAGGTCGTGGCCACGCAGAACTGGGTACTCATCAGCGTCCCGGAAATACTTTGGAACGGGCCCTCCTTGTCCATGCCCGCGTAGCCCACGACGGTGGGATTGAGGTGCACGCGCAGGGCTCGCACGGCCGCGGCGCGCGCGCCCAGCAGTTCGCGCAACTGGAGGCAGGCGCGGACCGGCGTCTGGTTCAGCGCGCAGACCGGATAGGGCTTGAACGTCACCTTGAGCAGCGACCAGTCCTGGCCAAGCCGGCCGCCGATGGCATCGACGTCGCACTCCGCCCGGACGAAGCCACGGACAAAGCCCGACTTGCCCTCGAACGCTCCCTGCGCGGAGACCGAGCCCTTGGCTGCCAGCGTCGCCGCTGCCAGCCCGTTGCGCCCGGCCATGCCGACCTGGTAGCGCCATTCGTCCGTGCCATCACCGAAGGATTGCAGGATGCCGCCCGTGAAAGAAGCGGCGTTGGACAGGGCCGCGGCGCAGCGGTCCACCGGCAACCGCCACAGGCGGGCGACGGCCGCCGCCGCGGCGATCGTGCCATACAGCGGCGAGGCGCGCAGCCCCGCCGCGGTGGTCCGGGCGGAGAAGGCGGTTTCCAGCGCGCCGCCGATTTCATAACCGGCCACCAGCGCCGGCACGAAGTCCTCCATGCTGCCCTCGCCCTGCTCCAGCAACGCGGTCAAGAGCGGCAGCAGGATCGCGCCGAAGTGAGCCACCCCGCAGGTATCCTCTTGCGCCCTTCCATGGAACAGGGCCGCATTGGCCAGCGCTGCCCCCGCGACCGTGCTGCGACGGCCGCTGCCCAACAGCGTGGCGCCGTCCGGACGCTCGCCATCCATGGCCAGGGCGGCCTCTTCGGCCACGCCAAAGAACGGCGTGGGGTGCGAGCCCAATGCAATGCCATAGCCATTAAGCACGCAGGCGCGGGCCTTTTCGATCACCGGCTCGGGAAGATTGCCGATGGTCAGGCCCGCCGAGAATGTCGCGAATTGTGTGGCCAGATTCATGTTGTCACCCCCTGTTTTCTTGTGCTGTCCTGTTGCTGCTGCGTCAGGCGTTGTAGCGGTCCCGCAATACCCGCTTGAGGACCTTGCCCGATGGATTGCGCGGTAGTTCCTCCACCACTTTCAGTTCGCGCGGCACCTTGAAATTGGCCACGCGCTTGCGGCAATGGCTGGCCAGCTCTTCCAATGTCAGCGTCTGCCCGGGATTGAGCACCACCACGGCCATGATGCGTTCGCCCCACGTTTCGTCCTGCACGCCGATGACCGCGGCCTCGGCGATCTGGGGCATTTCGTAGAGCACTGCTTCGACTTCGCTGGAAGCCACGTTTTCCGCGCCGGTCAGGATCATGTCCTTGGTCCGGTCGGTGACGAACAGGAATCCTTCGTCATCCAGATAGCCGACGTCGCCGCTGCGCAGCCAGTCGCCGAAGAAGGCTTCGGCGGTTTTCTCGGGCGCGTTCCAGTAGCCCTTGGTCACCTTTGGCCCGCGCACGCAGATCTCGCCCTTCTGGCCGGCGGGCAGCCAGCGGCCTTGGTCGTCGGCAATGCGGATCTCGACGTGCGGCAGCGCGCGCCCGGTAGAGCCGATCTTCTCGATCTCGCGGCCTGGCTCCATAAGCGTGTCGCCGCTGCAAGTCTCCGTCATGCCGAAGCCGTCGATGAAGCGGCCCCGGGTGAACACGCGCGTGAAATCACGTATGCGCGATTCGGGAGTCTTCTCGCCGCCCGCAATGCACCAACCGAAGCTGTCTAGGGAGTACCGTTCGGGGTTCGGCACGGCCAGCACGCGGCTGAGCATGACGGGCGCCATCCAGCCGCAGGTGAGGCGGTGCCGTTCGATGGAGGCCAGCACCGCTTCCGGATCGAATTCCCGGTGTACGCACAAGGTGCCGCCCACCCACAGCACCGCGATGCCGGGCAAGTCGAACGCTCCGACGTGATACAGCGGGCCCACCACCAGCAAGCGCTCTTGATGCGTCAGGCCCAGCGCGATCACATGGTCGATCGACTTCCAGTGGATGTTGCCGTAGGTGTGCATCACGCCCTTAGGCCGCGAGGTGGTGCCGGAGGTATACATCAGCCGTACCAGGTCGTCCTGCGCCGTGGCGGCTTGCTCCGGAACGGCCAATCCCTGTCCGCCAAGGCGGCGAGAGTCGGCCTGCGCCTCCGTGCCGAGCACCACCTTGGGAACCTCGAGCGCGGCTACCTCCGCGAACTCCTCGTCCACGAACAACAGCTTGGCGCGTGCGTCGGCAAGAATGTAGCCGGCCTCTGGCGCCGCCAGCCGATAGTTGATCGGCAGGAACACCGCGCCCAGGTAACTGGCCGCGAACGCCAGTTCCAGGAATGCAGCGCTGTTCTTCATGAACAAGGCCACCACGTCATTGCGGCCGATGCCATGCGACTGGAGCATTGCCGCCGCCTGGCGAATGCGCTCATGGAAATCGGCATAGCTGATCGCCTCATCGCGGTAGACGATGGCTGCGCGGTCGGGTGCGCGCCGGGCGTGATAGGCGATGGCTGCACTCAGATTGAACATGGAAGGTCTCCCTTGGATGGCGGCTCGGCGCGGGTTGCGGCCTGGGCCGGTCCCGCTACTCGATTCTGGCGCTTCAGTAGGATTTCGGCATGCCGAGATCGTGTATGGCGATGTAGTTCAGGATCATTTCTTCCGACACCGGCGCAAACTTGAACAGCCGCGCATCGCGCCAGAGGCGCTCGACATGGAATTCGCGCGCGTATCCCATGCCACCCATGGTCTGCATGCTGCGCTCGATGGCATGGCTGGCGGCTTGCGATCCTATCAGCTTGGCAACGTTCGCCTCCGTGCCATAGGGCAAGCCCTGATCGCACAGCCACGCTGCGTTCAAGTTCATGAGACGGGCGCACTGCAGCTCCGCGTGCGATTGCGCCAACGGAAACTGCAGGCCCTGGTACGCGCTTATCGGCTTGCCGCCGAATACCTTGCGATCATTCGCATATTGCACCGCCAGACGCTCGGCCAGGCGGCCGGCGCCGACCAGGCTGGCCGTGGTCACAATGCGTTCGGTGTTGAGCACGTCCAGCAACTCGCGAAAGCCCTTGTCCAGCGTGCCCACCAGCTCGTGCGGTTCAATGCGCACGTTATCGAAAAACACCGAGCACGCGCTCAGGGTCTGCGTGCCCACCTTTTCGATGGCCGAGTAGGTCAGGCCCTCGCGCTCGACGTCCACCATGAACATGGAGATCCCATCGGTGGGCCGCGCCCCTTCAACGGGTTTGGCGGTGCGCGCCACCACCAGCATCTTCTGCGCGGCGTCCACCGCGGTGATCCAGATCTTGCGTCCGTCCAACCGCCAGCTGCCATCAGGCTGCGCGGCGGCGAAACTCTTCATCGCCAAGGTGTTGGTGCCGGCGTCGGGTTCGGTAAGCGCCATGCAGAAATTGATCTTGCCGCTGGTCAGCCCCGGCAGCAGGTCCCGCTTCATCTGTTCGCTGCCGAACCTGGAGATCGGCACACCGCCGAAAATCGGGTTGATCATGAACAGCTGGCCCAGCGTCGAGCCACCGCCGCCGGCGGAAAGCTCCTCTACGATCAGCGCCAGTTCCACCATGCCCAAGCCCGACCCGCCATGCTCCTCGGGCAGGGCCGCGCCCGCCAGGCCGGCCTCGCAGATTGCCTGCCAGCACTCCTGCGGGAAGGCGTTCTTGCGGTCCTGTTCGTACCAATAGTCCACGCCATACGTTTCACCGATGCGGCGCGCGGTCTCGACGATCAGCTTCTGCTCGTCCGAAAGCGAAAAGTCCATGTGATCTATCCTTGGATATGGGTGCGCAGCAGCCGGTATGGGTCCTGCAGCAACTCGATGACGCAATTGAGGAATTTCAGCGCGCTGGCGCCATCATGCAGACGGTGATCCGCCGCCAGCACCAGGCCCATTTCGCGCCGCAACGTCGGCGCGCCTTGTGCGTCGGGCCGGAAAATCTCGCGGATACTGCCCACGCCCAGGATCGCCGACTGCGGCGGATTGATGATGGGCGTCATGTACGTAACGTTGAACATGCCGGCATTGGAGATCGAAATGGCTCCGCCGCTCATGTCGTCGCGCGCGGCATTGCCCGAGCGCACGCGCTCCAGCAAGGCATCCGACTGCCGCGCGATGCCGTCCAGCGTCGCTCCGTCCAAACCGTGCAGCACGGGCGCCATCAGCCCCCGCTCGGTGGTGACCGCCACGCCGACGTCGATATCCTGGAACTGCACGATGTGGTCGTCGTTCCAGATTCGGTTCTGCGCCGGCAGCGCAACCAGCGCCCTCGCTACGGCGGCGATGACGAAGTGATTCAGTGTGAGCCTGGGCGCGTCGGACTGGGCATTCAGCCGGCGGCGCAGGGCAAGCAGTTCGCTGACTTCGGCCTCGGCCGCCAGGTAGAAATGAGGCACCTGCTTGGCCTGCGTCATGCGCCGGGCCATGGATTGCACGAGCCCGCTGGCGGTGACACGCCGCCCGGCGTCCTGCGCAGGCCCGGCGGGCTTGGCAGGCTTGGCCGCGTCCACGCGCTGGGCCGTCGGCGCCAGCTCTCCGGCATGCCGCACGTCCGCGGCCTTGATGCGCCCGCCGGGGCCGGTGCCGCCCACGCTTGCCAGATCCACTTCCAGTTCGCGCGCAAGGCGGCGTGCCAGCGGTGTCGCGACAATACGGCCGCCGCCTGATGCCGGCTCCGCGAGCGTCGCTCCTGACTGGACGGGCGCGCTGGCCGTCTTGTCTTCGGCCACCACGTTGGATTCCAGGTCCGCGCTCTGCCCAGGCCCCGTCCATCGCGCAACCACGGCACCGACAGGCACCGTTTCGCCAGCCTGCACCAGGATCTCGCCGATCAGGCCATCCGCCTCTGCCGAGATTTCGTTGGCGACCTTGTCGGTTTCCACGACGAATAGCGGGTCGCCGGCCTTGACCTCGTCGCCGGCGGCCACGCTCCATTCGATCAGCATGCCCTCGGTCATGGTCAGGCCGAGCTTGGGCATGAGCAGGTCGTTCAGCGCGCCCATGGGCTATTGCCCCGCAAAGCGCGCGTCGCGCTTTTCAAGAAACGCGCCGATGCCTTCATGGGCGTCGCGCGTGTCCAGCACCAGGCCGATCATGGCCTGCTCGTGCGCAAGTGCATTGGCCAGCGGCATGTCGGCGCCATCGCGCAGCGTGCGCTTGAGCAGCTTGAGGACCAACGGCGACTTGCCGGCGATCTGTTCCGCCAGCGCCAAGGCCTGCGCCATGAGCTGGTCTTTCGGCACCGCCCGGTTGGCCAGGCCGATGCGCACCGCTTCGTCGGCGCTGATACGCCCCCCGGTGAACATGAGTTCCTTGGCCAGGCAGGGAGCAAGCTGTCGGATAATGCGCTGCGTGCCGCCCGCGCCGGGGAAGAGGCCGAGATTGATCTCGGTCAGCGCAATCATTGCGCTGTCAGCCAGGATCCGCAGGTCCATGGCCAACAGCAATTCAGTGCCGCCGCCCAGTGCCCAGCCATTGACTGCGGCGATCGTGGGTTTGTCGCTGACTTCGATGCGGCGGAACACGCGGTGGATGTCTTCGGCGAACTCCTGGTAGTGCGCCAGGCCCTGGCGGGAGTTCAAGTCGGCCAGATCGCCCCCGGCCACAAAAGACTTTTCTCCCGCTCCAGTGATGACGATGACGCGGCACTCGTCACTGGCTTCCAGGGAGGCGAATGCCCGTTCCAGTTCGATCAGCGTGGGGATGTCCAACGCGTTGTGCACTTTGGGACGGTTGATCGTGATGATGCCGACGCGGTTGCGGACGTCGGTAAGAATGCTGGGTTCGTTCATGCTGTCTCCTGGTATCAGGCGCAGAGCTTGCGCGCCGCGGCGATGACATCGGCTTCTTGGGGCTGGTATTGCGTTTCGAGCGACGGCGCGAATGGCACGGGAACAAAGGGCGCAGCGACACGCGCGATGGGCGCGTCGAGTTCATCGAACCCGATGTCGGCCATGCGCGCCGCGATCTCGGCGCCGACGCCGAATGCCTCGACGGCCTCGTGCACGATGAGCAGGCGATGGGTGCGTTTGAGCGAATCCAGCACTGCCTGCTCGTCCCAGGGTTGGATACAGCGCAGGTCCAGCACCTCGGCTTCGATGCCGTCGGCAGCCAGCGCCTGCGCCGCGCGCAACGCCTTGTGCACGGCGGCGCCGTAGCTCACGACGGTCAGGTCACGGCCCTGGCGCGCCACGCGCGCCTGGCCGAGCGGTATCGGTCCCGCATCGTCGGCCACCTCGCCCTTCAGGGCGTACAACGCCTTGTTCTCCACGAACACGACGGGGTCCGGGTCGCGGATCGCCGACTTCAGCAGGCCGTAGGCATCGGCAGGATTGCTGGGGCACACGACTTTCAGGCCCGGAACATGGGCAAACCAGGCTTCCAGGCATTGGGAATGCTGCGGCCCGGCGCTGATGCCGCCGCCATGCGGCGTGCGCACCACCATGGGCACGCTGGCCTGGCCGCCGAACATGAAGCGGGCCTTGGCCGCCTGGTTGACCAAGGCATCCATGGTCAGGGTCATGAAGTCCATGAACATGATCTCCAGCACCGGCCGCAGCCCTGACAGGGCCGCCCCCACGGCGGCATTGGCCATGGCGGCTTCGGAGATCGGCGTATCGCGGATGCGGTCCGGACCGAACCGTGCATGCAATCCGCGCGTCACGCCGAACGGGCCGCCGGCCTCGGCGATATCTTCGCCGAACAGGAACACCGTGGAATCTTCTTCCATGCACTCGGCCAACGCGCGGTTGATGGCATGGGCAAAACGCAATTCGGCCATCTCAGTTCGCCTCGGTAGTGGTGTAGACATCATTGCGGGCCGCTTGCCAGACCGGCGGGCGGCCCAGCCGCGCGCGCTCGACCGCGCGTTCAACCTGCGCCTGGGCCTCCTCGAAAGCCTGTTCGCGCAACGCCTTGGCCACCCCTTTCTTCTCCAGCACCGCTTCGAAACGCGCTACCGGGTCATGCTCGCCCAAGCCCTCGATCTCTTCCGTAGGGCGGTACTTCTGGGGGTCGCCTTCGTAATGGCCGCGCCAACGATGAGTCATGCATTCCAGCACCCTCGGCCCCTCGCCAGCCCGTATGCTCGCGACGGCCGCACTCGCGGCATCCGTCACCCGCAGCACGTCGTTGCCGTCGATTTTCTCGTGGGGTATGGAAAAGGCAGCCGACAGTTTGTCCAGGGGTGCCACGAACTGCTTGTGCGTCGGGGAGAACTCGGCCCAGCCATTGTTTTCACACAGAAACAGCAGCGGCAGGCGCCATAGCGCGGCGAGGTTGAGGCTTTCGTGCAGTACGCCCTCGGCCATCGCGCCATCGCCAAAGAAGGCCACGGCCACGCAGTCCTTCTTCCGGACCTGATGGGCCAACGCGCTGCCCAGGGCTATCGGTATGCTGGCGCCGACAATGGCATTGGCGCCCAGCATGCCGATCGACAGATTGGCCACGTGCATGGAACCGCCGCGTCCTTTGCATATGCCTTCCTCGCGCGCCATCAGTTCCAGGAAGAAATCCTCGATATCGATCCCTTTGGCCAGGGCGTGGCCATGGCCGCGATGGGTCGAAGCCACGGTGTCGTCCGGCCGCAGCACCATGCCCATCGCAGCCGCCACGGCCTCCTGGCCGATGCTCAGGTGTATGAAACCGGGTACCTCCCCATCCGCGAACAGGCGTCCGAGCCGAAGCTCCGCCAATCGGATGCGCAACATGCGCCGATACGCGTCCAGCAACTGCTCTTTGTTGGCGCTAGCCACCATTGCCTCCTCGTAACAACCGCTCTCTGATTCGACGCGGCCTGTCTGCGGCCGCTGTGCCATTTATAAGTTACCGGTCAGTTAATTTACTAACCGGACGGTTAGATGAATCATAAGCAAAGGTTCTCGTGAACGTCAATCAGGTTTTTCAGGGTGGGAGAAACGGCGCAACCGCCTAAGCGTGCACAAGGTTTTCGTGCACGCGGCTGCGAGGCCGGAGGACTGTTCGGTAGCAGCGACTGGGCGCGGCCATGCCATGCATCATGGCGACAGCTGTTGTCAGCAGGCGCGTTGCCAGCTCGACAGAGATCGCCGGCGGAGCTACGCCGTTCTTGACCGCAAGGATCTCAGCCCTGGGGGAGCATGGCTTGGGCGCGCGGGAGCCGCGCCCAAGCCGCCGCCAGGCGCCACGACTATTTGAATCCTGCCGCCGGGCGGGTTGAAGCGCTGCACCGGCCAGCGGCCAGCGGCCAAACCGATGACAGTGGGCGGTTCCCCGCGCGTGGTGTCAGGCGACTCTGCGCACGGGCAGATTGCGAATCCGCTTTCCGGTGGCGGCAAATATGGCATTACATAGCGCAGGCGCTACGGGCGGAACCGGCGGTTCTCCCACGCCGCCAGGGGGCAGAGTGTGGTCGTCGTTGACCAGATGCGTCCGGATCACGCGCGGCGACGCATTGTGGCGCAGCACTTCGTAGTCGTGGAAATTGCTTTGCTTCACGCGGCCTTTCTCGAAGGTGATTTCGCTGGTGAGCGCAAGGCTCAGGCCCATGACGGCGCCGCCTTCCATTTGCGCGCGTATGCGTTCGGGGTTGATCTGCGGGCCGCAGTCCATCGCCATGTCCACGGCAACGATGCGTACCTCGCCCTTCTCGTCTACGGCCACCTCGACTACGGTGGCGGTGTAACTCATGAAGCTATAACAGAATGCCAAGCCCAGGCCATGGCCCTTGGGCAATGTCCGGCCCCATTCAGCTCCTTTGCAGGCCGCTTCGATCACGCCGCGCAGGCGGCCCGTGTCGTAAGGGTAGCGTTCTGGCGATTCCGAGTAATTCCAGGTATCGGCCAAGGTGCCCGGATCGATTCGACGCGCCGGACCGATAAGGTCAAGCGCGAAATCCTTGGGGTCCTTGCCCGCGCGCTCGGCCAGTTCGGCAATGAAGCATTGCGCCGCGAACGCATGGGGGATGTTGGCGACCGAGCGGAACCATCCGATGCGGGCATGGGCTTCTACTTCGGCTGTTTCCACCCGGACGTGCGGAATGCGGTACGGCATGTTGATGGCCGACATTGCCGACTCGAACATCTGCTGGCCCTTGGCTCCCTCGGAGAAGAGAGAGGCGATGGTGGGAGCGGCGCTGCGGTGCAGCCACGATTGGACTTGTCCGCTTGTGTCCAGGACTGCCTCCAGGCGCTCGACCGACACGGTGTGCAGATAGTCATGGTGAATGTCGTCTTCACGCGTCCACACCAGCTTGACCGGCGTGCCTTCCGGCATGGCCTGCGCAACAATAGCGGCCTCGTCCACGAAGTCGGGCTTGGACTTGCGGCCAAACCCTCCTCCCAGCAGCAGGACATTCACCTTGACTTTGGCAGGGTCCAGCTTCAGTCGGGCCGCTACCGCATCTCGCGCCGCGACGGGGTTCTGAATAGAGGTCCAGACTTCGGCGTTGCCGCCTTTGATCTGGACGGTTGCCACCGGCGGCTCCATCGACGCATGGGCCAGGTGCGGGACGTAGTATTCCGCGGCCAGGCGCCCGGCTTCGGGTGCCTTAGCCCAGACTTGCGCCACGTCGCCTTGATTGCGTATCGCCTTGCCGGGTTTGCGCGCAGCCGATTCCAGCGCCTGGTGATAAGCGACCGAGTCGTAGCTGCCGTTGGGTCCGTCGTCCCATTCGATGTCCAGTGCGTCGCGGCCCTGGCGGGCTGCCCAGGTGTTGCGCGCGACGACGGCGACGCCGCCCAAAGGCTGGAATGCCGGCGCGCCCTGCATCGGGGGAATTTCCACGACCTTCAGCACGCCGGGAACGGTCAGCGCCCGAGCACTGTCGAAGCGACGCAGCTTGCCCCCGACGACCGGCGGGCGTGCCACGACGGCATAGACCATGCCGGGCAGGCGCATATCCATGCCGTAGCTGGCCTGGCCTTTCCCGATGGCTTCCAGGTCCACGAGCCGGACCTGGTCTTTCCCGATGTAGCGGAACTCACTGCGATCCTTGAGTTTGAGCGCGTCTCCCGTGGGAACCGGCTGCCTGGCCGCGTCGGCGGCAAGCTCGCCATAAGCCAGACGGCGCCCAGACGCCTGGTGCAGCACCTCATGCTGAACCGCCTTGACTTCGGCGAGCGGAACGGACCACCGCGCCGCCGCCGCTGCCTCCAGCATCTGCCGGGCCGCGGCGCCGACGCGCCGCATGGGCATCAGGAAGTGGCGCACACTTCGCGACCCATCCACGTTCTGGTTGCCGTAGCGCACTTCATCGGCCTGCGCCTGTATGACCTTTACGCGGTCCCAGCGCGCTTCCATCTCGTCGGCTACCACCATGGGCAGGCTGGTGCGGACTCCCGTGCCCATTTCAGCGCGATGCGCAACGATGGTAACGGTGCCGTCCGCGGCAATGCTGACGAAAACCAGCGGGTCGTCGACAGTGCCGCCGGGCATGCTGTCGGCGCCATACTTCTGGGTGGCGGGTTCCGCTGCCCAGACTGTCGTGATGAGTCCTTTCGCTGTGATAGCCAGCGTAAGCGCGCCCAGGCCGCCCTGCAAAAAACCGCGCCGGGAAAGTTGAGCGGTGAGCATCATTGCTTGCCTCCCTGGGCCAGGCGCTTGGCCGCCTGCTGGATGGCGGCGCGAATGCGGGGGTAGGTGCCGCAGCGGCAGATATTGCCGCTCATGGCGTCTTCGATATCTTGGTCCGTAGGCTGGGGAGCGGCTTTGAGCAGGCTGACCGCGGTCATGATCTGGCCCGCCTGGCAGTAGCCACATTGAGCCACATTCTGCTCGATCCAGGCTTGCTGCACCGCCTGGCCGACGGCATCGGCCTCCATCCCTTCGATCGTGGTGATATGGTGGCCCGCCACCGCTGAGAGGGGGGTAACGCAAGAACGGATTGGCGCGCCGTCCATGTGCACGGTACAGGCGCCGCACAGCGCCATGCCGCATCCGAATTTGGTGCCGGTCATGCCGAGCTCATCTCTCAAGGTCCAGAGCAAGGGCGTTTCGCCCGGAACGTCGACGTTCTTTGCCTGGCCGTTGATTTGGATCTGGGTCATAGCGGAATCCTTGGGATAGGGGCAGGAAGGGCCGTGCCTTGCCTCAGACACGCGTTAAGCACCTATTTATATCGGAATTCCGCCCAGAATCTACAAACCAATTTATTAGTTTCGCTAATAAGCCTATTAAGGGGGCGGTCAGCAACCGCCGCGTTGCGCAGGTTTCGGTTCCTGGCCTGTTGCATGAACTTCACCAACAGGGGCGGCGGCGCATGAGTGGCGGGAAGTCAGGCGCGGCCGCCGGACAAGGCTCGCGTGATCAGGGCGGCGCGGTCGCGCAGATCGGCGCCCAGGCGCTCCAGGGCATCGCCCGAGAACTGCGCGCTGAAGCCGACCGCGCTGACGGCCATGGCGGGTTTGCCGAATTCGTCGAGCACCGCGGCAGAGACGGTGCTTACGCCTTTCACATAATTGCCGGCATCCACCGCGTAGCCCTTTTCGCGAGCCTCGCGCACACCTTCCAGATAGTCCTGGAAAGGCGGCTTGTCGTCCCATCGCAGGTTGTCGAAACGCTGGCGCAATTCCTTGTCATCCAGCCCGGAATGAGCCGCCATACAGCGGCCCAACGCCGCGATATACATCGGCAAGCGCTGGCCCACGCTCATGTGCACCCGCACGGAGCTATCGGTATCGGCGCGATCCACCAGCACTACACGTTCGTTCGACGTACGCTGCCAGAGCGTCGCGGTAACACCGTGTCCGCGCGCGATGTCGCGCAGATGCGGATGGATCAGCCGCACGTAGGACCCCTGCTCCAGCACGCCCTTGGCGAGTTCGACCATGCCCAGCGCAATGGAATAGGTTTTGGTGGCTTCGTCGAACGACACCAGGCCTTCGTACACCAGCGTCTTGAGAAAGTTGTAGCAAGTGCTGGAGTTGAGTTGGAGGTCACGCGCCACCCGGGTGACCCCCACGCCCGAGGGGGCAGCGCTCAGGTAGCGCAGGACGCGCAGCCCGCCCACGAGAGCGCCCACGAGTTTTTCCGGTTGTTCGGTCGTCATTCTGAAGACAGAGAAATTCTCTGGATAGAAAAGAGCAAAAATTGTGGCATAGAGCCCCAACTGGCACAAACCCGGCCGGCGTTTCAGCCCGCACGCCGGGCGCGCATGCCATCAAGGTAGGCACGTATGGACTCCTGCACGCCGGGCCTGCTGAAGTTCTCGTGCATAAGTGGTTCGAGCGCTTCGAGACGCCCAAGGACGGGATCGGGGGGCTCCAGCAGCAAGCGCGCTTTGCGGGCGATGGCCAGGGCTTCCCTGCGCGCGAGGTAGAACTCCAGGCGGTCAGCGGACAGCCGCTCGAAGTCCGCCACGGGCAACACATCGGTCACCAAACCCAGTTCACGGGCCGGCTCGGCGTTCAGCACCTGGCCGCTGAGGCATAGCTGCCGGGCCCGCGCGGCGCTGATCTTCGTTTCCAACGCCGCCTGGACCATGACGGGATACATGTTGAAGGCGATCTCCGGGCAGGCAAGCGCCAGGTCAGTCCCGGCGATGACGATATCGGTCATGGCCAGCAGGATGACGCCGGCCCCCGCCGCCCTGCCCCGGGCAATCGCCAGGATGACCGCCGGACAGCGCGCCATGGCCGCCATCAATTCCCGCAACCCTACGCCCTGCGCTTCCAGCAGCGCCGCGCTGCGGACGAATTCCTCGATGTCGCCGCCGGCGCAGAACAAGGACGGCGATGCGCTGCGCAGCACGATCAGGCCAATGCCGTCCTGCGGCGCGCTGTCGATCGCGCGCCGCAGGGCCGAGAGCATGTCCGCATTCAGCGCGTTGGCCTTGGCCGGGCGGTTCAAGGTAAGCGTGCGAACGCCGCCCTCGTCGTCGACCAGCACATAGGACGAGGGGGCCGTCATAGGAACCTGCTGACCACGGCATCGAGCACCCACGCCCGTCCCTTGCCCACAGCCAACGGATTGATCTCGATTTCCGCCAGATCGGGCCGCGCCAGGAAGGCGTCGCACAAGCTCGCGATCTGTTGCGCCAGGCCGGACAGATCCACCGCGTCGCGACCGCGGAAGCCTTGCATCAGCTTGGCGAAACGCAGGCCTTCGATCATTTCCCGGATGCGTGGCGCATCCAATGGCAGCAGGCGGCTGACCACGTCGGGATCCAGCTCTACTTCCACCCCGCCGCGGCCCAGCGTCAGCGTGGGGCCAAACCTGCCGTCGCGGCGCAGCCCCAGCAGCAACTCGTGGTCAAAGCGCTGCATGGATTCCAGCAGGACGCCCTTTGCAACGATGCCGCGGTCGCGAACGATGCCACGCAGGTGCTTGAGCGCAGCGTGCAACTGCGCGTCGTCCGCAATGCCGAGCACCACGCCGCCGATGTCGCTCTTGTGCAGCACGTCATCGGCTTGCAGTTTCGCGACGACCGGATAGGACAAGGACGCTGGCAGGCCCCCGGACAGTTCACCCTCCACCAGCACCCCGTCGGGAATGCCGGCGACGCCGAGTTCGCGCAACAGCTTCTTGCTATCCCATTCCGCCAGGAATGCGGTCTTCGTTGCCGCCGCGGGGGCTCGCCCGCGCTTCGGCAGGGGCGGCGCCGTCAGCGCCGCAAGGCGCAGGCCGTTCAGGCGCACCGCGCCCCCCAGGGCCGCGACCGCCGGCGGGATGTCGCGAAAAACCGGAATGCGCGCCTGCTCCAACACGGCCACCGACTCTTCCTTGGCGCCGATCCAGATGACGACGATGGGGCGGTGGGTCCGCTGGCGCGCCTGGGCGATCGCATCGGTGAACGCCGTGGCGATGCTGTGCATCAAGCCCACGAAGAGCACGATGGCGTCGTTGCCCGGGTCACGCGCCACGGCCTCCAGCGCCCGCGAGATGCTGGCCGTGTCCTGCACCACGTTGCCGGTCAGGTCCAGCGGGTTGGCCGCCTTGACAAAGGAAGGCAGCACCGGCTTGAGCGCATCCGCCGTCTGCGGTGCCAGCGCCGGCAGCTCCAGCTCCCAGCGTTCTGCCTCGTCGGCGATCAGCACCCCCGCCCCTCCCGACACGGACATGACGGCAAGCCGCGGGCCTTGTGGCACGCTATCGAACAGGAACAGCCGGGCCACGTCCATCATCTGGCCCAGCGAATCCACCCGCAGCGCGCCCTGCTGGCGCAGGCAGGCGTCATAGAGCGTGTCGTCGCCGGCCAACGCGCCAGTGTGGGAGGCCGCCGCCGCCGCGCCCGCCCGCGAGCGGCCGGCCTTGATAGCGATGACCGGCTTGCCTGCCGCCGCCGCGCGCAGCAGGGCCCGCCGAAACGCCTCGGCATCCCGGATGTCCTCGACGTAGAGTCCGATGACCCGCGTTTGGGGATCGTCCGCCAGATATGCGATGGCCGAGGCGGCATCCATATCGCATTCGTTGCCGGTGGTGATCCATTTGCTGAACCCCAGGCCCGACCGCAGGCAGATGTCCATCCAGTAGGCGCCCAGCGCGCCGCTTTGGCTGACGAAAGCAAAACCGCCCTGCCGGATCGGCGTTTCTTCCAGCGCGGTGGTAAAGGAAGCAATGAGTCCGGTGGCACTGTTGGCCACGCCCAGACAGTTGGGCCCCAGTATCGTGACGCCTTCAGCGCGCGCAAGCTCACCCAGCCGGCGCTGCAGCGCGGCGCCCTCCTCGCCCGTTTCGGAAAAGCCCGACGAGAACACCACGAACGCCTTGACGCCCGCGGCCGCGCCTTCGCGGATCACGTCTTCGACCGAGCCCGCCGGCGTGCCGACGATCGCCAGATCCACCGGCTCTCCGATCGCGGCCAGCGAGGCATAGCTCTTGAGGCCTTGCACCTGCTCACGCGTCGGATTGACCGGGAACAGCTTGCCGACGAAGCCGCGCGACAGCATGTAGGCCAGGGGACGACCCGCGATCTTGCCCGGGTCCGCCGAAGCACCCACGATGGCCACGCTGCGCGCCTCCAGCACCGCCGCCGCGCGCGCGGCCCCCTCCGGCGCCAAGGACGGCGCGCTCACCGCGCTACCCGCGCTATTCATCTCATCCACCATTTCAGTTCGCATCGATGCCTGCCGTTTTGATGACCTGGGACCAGCGTTTCATTTCGCCGTCCAGGAACTCGCTGAAGTTCTGCGGCGACGATGCAACCGGGATCACGCCCTGCCCCAGCAAGCGCTTGCGCACGGCGGGATCCTCGAACTCCGCGCGCACCGCCCCCTGCAACTTGTCGACGATGGCCTTGGGTACCCCGGCCGGCGCAACCAGGCCCAGCCAGGTGTTGCCATTGAATCCCGGCAGGCCCGATTCATTCAGCGTGGGATAGTCCGGATAGGCCGGCGACCGCTCCAGCCCGGTGACCGCGATCAGCTTCAGTTTCCCCGACTTTACATAGGGTTCCGCCGACAGCGCGTCCACGAACATCACCGACAACGACCCACCGAGCAAGTCCGTCAGCGCCTGCACGCTGCCCCGGTATGGCACGTGCACCAGCTTGATGCCTGCCGCCTGCTGCAGCAATTCGCCGGATAGATGATTGGATTGGCCGACGCCGGCAGACCCATAGGTCAGGGTGCTTGGCTTGGACTTCGCCAGCGCGATGAATTCTTTGAGATTGGACGCGGGAACCGCCGGATTGGCGACCAGGAAGTTGGTCAGTTCCACCATCTGTGTAATGTTGCTGAAGCCGCGCGCCGTGTCGTACTGCAGCTTGGCATACATGCTGGGGTTGATGGCATGGCTGGTGGCCACAGCCCCCAAGGTGTAGCCGTCGCCCGGCGCGCGCGCCACCGCCTGCGTGCCGATGGTGCCGCCGCCGCCCGGCAGGTTTTTGACCACCGCGGGCTGGCCCAGGCGTTCGATCCCGTGTGCCGCGGTGCGCGCGATGGTGTCCAGGATGCCTCCGGCGGACGAGGCCACGATCACCTCGATCGGTTTGGAGGGATAGGCAGGATCGGCGTGTGCCGGCGCGCTGCCCAAAGCCATAAAGGCGGCCACCGCCGCACTGGCCACCCGCGATGAGAATGAGGATTGAAGCAGGGGTACTCCGGTCTTCATGTTGTCTCCTTTATTCTGTATAGCGAATATTTATCTTTATAGCGAATAAAGTCTAGGAGTGCCCTTCCGGCTTGTCAAGAACAAAACCCCTCGCGGTCCGATGATTGACGCATCAATGAACGCTCGCTATTATATTTTTTAACGAGAATATTTTTCTCTATAAAGAATAATCTGCCGTCTGGAACAGACCCGGAACGGGCGTCGCCAGCTGAGACAAAAGGAGCATATCCGTGAGCTTGAGCTTTGCCTTCTCCAATGAGCATGAGGCCGTGCGCGACACCGTACGGCGGCTTTGCCAGGAAGAACTCGCCCCCCTGGTATTCGAGGCCGAAGAACAGGAGTCCTTCCCCAAGCACATCTTTGAACGCTGGGGAGAACTCGGCTTGCTGGGCGTGCGCTATCCGGAAGCCGATGGCGGCAGCGGCCTGGACAAGATCAGCGATTGCATCGTGCGCGAAGAGCTGAGCTATCTGTCCCAGGCGTTCGCCTCGACCTGGTCGGCGCATACCCACCTGGGCATCTGGCCCATCTGGAAAGCCGGCACGCCCGCGCAGAAAGCCCGCTTTCTCGCGCCCGCGCTGGCCGGCCGGAAAGTGGCGGGATTCGGCCTGAGCGAACCCGACGGAGGCTCCAACGTGCGCGCCATGAAGACGCGCGCGGAACGTGTCGAAGGCGGCTGGCGCCTGCATGGCAGCAAGCTGTACATCACCAATGCCCCATTCGCCGATTTCCTGCTGGTAGCCGCGCGGACCAGCGCGGAACTCCGTCCGGAATCGATCAGCCTGTTCATTGTCGAACTGCCCAACCCGGGATTCGAGATCGCCAAGCTCAAGAAGGAAGGGATACGCGCCTCGGAAACGGCCTTGATCCACATCGACAACGCATTCGTTCCGCACGATTGCCTGTTGGGAGAGATCGAAGGCACTTATCCGCTGATCCTGGAATCCCTGAGCGAAAACCGTGTGGGCGTGGCAGCCAATGCGTTGGGCATGGCGCGCGCCGCCTTCGACGCCGCCACCGCCTATGCCAATGACCGGCTGGTGGCCGGCAAACGCATCGGCCAGTACCAGGCCATCGGCCACAAGCTCGCGGAAATGTCGGCGCAGATCGAAGCCGCCCGCTGGCTGGTCTATTACGGCGCCTGGCGCGTGGATCAGGGCACGCTGGACGCGGCCACGGCGGCGCGCGTCAAGCTGGTGGCCAGCGAAACCGCCGTATCGGTGAGCGAGCAGGCCATCCGCATCTTCGGCGGCGCCGGCATCATGCGCGAGTACCCCGTGGGCCGCATCCACCGCGACGCGCTCGTCTACATCATCGGCGAGGGCACCAGCGAAATCCAGAAGAACATCATCGCCAACAGCCTGGGGTTCAAGCCATGAACGACTTCGTCCTGCGCGAGCGCCGCGGCGCAACGCTCATCATCACTCTCAACCGCCCCGAACGGCGCAATGCCTTCGACCTGGAGGTGCGGCAGAGCCTGGCCGAGGCCGTGCTCGAAGCGCGCGACGACGACGCGGTAAAGGCCCTCGTCATCACCGGCGCCCAGGGCGTGTTCTGCGCGGGCGGCGACCTGAAATCGCTGTCCGAAGCCAAGCGGCCGGTCTACAAGGATCGGGACCGCATACGCAGGCTGCACACCTGGTTCCACGAACTGGTCAATCTGGAAAAGCCCGTCATCGCCGCCGTGGATGGGCCAGCCTTTGGCGCAGGCTTCAATCTGGCGCTGGCCTGCGATTTCATACTCGGCACGCCCGCGGCGCGTTTTTGCGCGGTATTCGGCCGCATCGGCCTGGTGCCCGACCTGGGGGGATTCTTCTTGCTGCCCCGCATCGTCGGACTGCAGCGCGCCAAGGAGCTGGTGTTCTCGGCGCGTGAAGTGGACGCCGAAGAAGCGCGCGCGCTTGGCATCCTGTACCGCATCGTTCCGGCGCCATCCCTGCTGGAGGAGGCCCTGGCGCTTGCCGCGCGCTTCCATGCGGCATCGACCGAGGCGCTGGGCATGTCCAAGAACATCCTTAACCGCTCTTTCAACCTCGACCAGAATACACTGGCCGAACTGGAAGCCCATGCGCAGGCGCTGGCGCTGCACACCTCCTACCATGACGACGCAGTGAGCCGCTTCCTGGACAAGCAGCCGCTTGCGTTCAACTGGTCCGCCAAACCTGGCAAGGACGGCGCCGCATGAGCATGAACGCCTACATCACCGGAGCGTGCGACACGCGCGTCGGCGAGCTGCCGGGCTCAAGCTGCATGGGCCTGCATGCGGAAGCGGCATTCGGCGCAATCCGCGACGCGGGGCTGGAAGCCGGCGACATCGACGGCGTGCTGTGCGCCTACTCCTTCACTGAACCGCACCTGATGCTGGCCTCGGTGTTCTGCGAGTACGCGGGGCTGAGCCCGAAGTTCTGCGCGGCCATCCAGGCCGGCGGCGCCAGCGCCTGCATCATGGTCATGCAGGCGGCGGCGCTGGTGGCCAGCGGCCAATGCAGCCACGTACTGGTCGTCGCGGGCGACAACCGCCTGACCGGGCTGTCGCGCGATGGCGCGGTGGCAGCGCTGGCCGAAGTCGGCCATCCACAATTCGAGCGGCCCTTCGGCATCAGCGTGCCTGCTTCCTACGCGCTGGTGGCGCAGCGCTACATGCATGATTACGGCGTGACATCCGAGCAGTTGGCCGCCATCGCCGTAGAGCACCGGCGCCACGCCGGGCGGCATCCCAAGGCGCACAAGCGCGAGCCGATCTCCATCGACGATGTCCTGAACTCACGCGTCATCAGTTCGCCGCTGCGCATGCTCGACTGCTGCCTGGTCTCGGACGGAGGCGCGGCGCTCGTAATCAGCCGCCGTCCCGCAGGCGACCGCAGCCGCCCCGCCGTGGAGATTCTTGGGGCCGGCCAGGGCCACACGCATGAACATATCGTGGCCGCGCCCAGCCTGGTCGACTTCGGCTGCAAAGCATCCTCCGCGCAAGCCTTCGCGGCGGCAGGCTTGATGCCCGCCGACATCGACGTCGCGCTCATCTACGACTCTTTCACCATCACGCTGCTGGTGGAGCTCGAATCCATCGGGTTCTTCGCCCGCGGCGAAGCCGGTCCGGCGGCCCTGCAAGGCGCGCTCGGCCTGGGCGGCGCCCTGCCGTGCAATACGCACGGCGGCCTGCTGTCCTATGGCCACTCTGGCGCGGCGGGCGGCATGTTCCACGCGGTGGAAGCGGTCCATCAACTGCGCGGCCAGGCGGACGTACGGCAAGTGGATGGCGCCAGGCTGGCTTTCGTGCACGGAGACGGCGGCATCCTGTCCGCCCATTGCTCACTCGTCCTGGGAGCCGCCTGACATGGAAAAACCCTCCATACGCCCCACCGCGGAAAGCCAGCCCTTCTGGGAGGGCTGCCGCCACGGCAAACTGCGCTATCAGACCTGCTCGGATTGCGGCGCGGTACCGCGCATACCGCGCAGCGTCTGCCCCCACTGCCACGGCCCGCATCTGGCATGGAACGATTCCGCCGGGCTGGGCACCGTGCTCAGCCACACCACGGTGCATCGCGCCCCGACGCCCGCCTTCAAGGGGGAAACGCCCTATGTGATTGCATTGGTCGACCTGGACGAAGGGTTCCGACTGATGGTCAATACACGCGGCGGCGCCAACGCGCCGCTCACCATAGGCCAACGAGTGCGGATCGGATTCGAGCCCCGCGGCGATTACCTGCTGCCGATCGCGGAACCGGAGGAGCCATGACCGCGCTGTACACCTATGACAGTTTCACGCCCGACCGTGTGCTGGGCCACTGGGAAGAACCGCTGGACCCCGGGTTGCTGGCGCTTTGGGAACGCTTGTTCGGCGCGCAGGCGCAGGACGCGCCCGCCCGGCAGGCCGGCTTGGCCGTCGCCCTGATGATGCGTGCCTACCTCAACGTGGTGACGCCGCGCCCGCCCGGCAACATCCATGCGCGGCAGGCGCTTTCGGTCCACGGCCTGCCGCGTTCCGGTGAACGCGTTTGCTCCACGGTGCGCTGCGTGAGCAAGGAAATGCGGGGCGAACGCCGCTACCTCCAGCTGGAAGTCGCCGGCGAAGGCGCCGGTGGACGCCCTCTCTATACCGGCCGCATGAACCTCATCTGGGCCGCCTAGGACACGCCAATGACGCCTACTCTTGAAGAAGTCTCCATGTCGGTCACGCAGGCGGACATCGATCTCTACGCCGAGCTGACCAATGACTTCAACCCTCTGCATGTGGACCCGGAGTTCGCCGCCGCCACGCCCATGGGCGGCACCATTGCCCACGGCACGCTCTCCGTCAATCTGATCTGGCAATCGCTGGCGCGCACCGTCGGCGCCACGGCATTGGAGCGCTTCGACCTGGACATTCGCTTTCTCAAGCCTCTGTATGCCGGCGGCGTGATTACCGCCGGCGGCACCCTCCTGGCGGATGTTCCGGGGCGCTACGAGGTATGGGTAAGAGACGCCGCCGGCACCACGCTGATTGCCGGCGAGGTAACGCTCGCCAATGCGGGCAGCCCCCCGGTAACCCACTGAACCCACCCGGAACCGCCATGCACTTCACTCACGAACATCGCGAACTCGAACGGACCACCCGCCGCATCATCGCCGAACATATCGACCCCTACCTGGACGAATGGGAGGCCGAGCAGATGTTTCCCGCTCACCGCGTCATGAAAGCCCTGGGCGCTGCGGGGCTGCTGGGCATAGGCAAGGCGGCGGAGTACGGCGGCATGGAACTGGACTTCAGCTATGAAATGGTCTTCGCCGAGACCCTGGGCGAAGTCCGCTCCAGCGGACTGACCTCGGCCATCGGCGTACAAAGCACCATGTGCACCCCGGCCTTGGCTCACCATGGCAGCGACGCCCTCAAGCGCGAATACCTGGCGCCCACCATCGCGGGAGACCTGGTCGGCTGCATAGGCGTGAGCGAAGCCTCGGCGGGTTCGGACGTATCGCAGATCAAGACCTGGGCACGCCGCGACGGCGATGACTACATCATCAACGGCTCGAAGATGTGGATCACCAATGGGGTGCAAGGCGACTGGATCTGCCTGCTTTGCAATACCTCGCAGGAAGGCGGCCCGCACAAGAACAAGTCGCTCATCATCGTGCCGCTGAAATCGCCTGGCGTCAGCGTCTCGCGCAAGCTCGACAAACTGGTCCTGCGCGCATCCGATACCGCCGAGCTGTTCTTCGACGACGTGCGCGTGCCGGCAAGCAACCGCATCGGCGAAGAAAACATGGGCTTTATCTACCAGATGGAGCAGTTCCAGGAAGAGCGCATGTTCGTCGCGGCGCGCAGCATGCGGTCGATGGAACGCGCCATCGAAGAGACCATCGAATACGCAGGCCAAAGGCAGGTATTCGGCGGCACCATCCTGTCCAACCAGGTCGTCTACCACAAGCTGGCGGAAATGCAGACCGAGATCCAGGCCCTGCGTTCGCTGCTGTACCGCGCCATCGAACAATACATGGACGGCCAGGACATCGCCCAGTTGGCGTCGATGGCGAAGTACTACGCCGGCAAGCTGTCCATGAAGATCCCCAACGAATGCCTGCAATTCTGGGGCGGCCAGGGAGTCATGAACGAGAACTGGATCTCGCGCGCCTACCGCGACCTGCGCCAGACGGCCATCGGTGGCGGCGCCAACGAGATCATGCTGGAGGTCATCGCCAAGACCATGGGCATACATCCTGGCAAGCGGGCGTAGCCCCATCGCGCGCTGTGTAAACTCTCCGCTAGCTGAAAAACTGTCGGGAGTGAAGAACATGCGCGTCGATCTGGCAGCCCTGCGGCTCCAGCTCATACAGATCGCCACGGCGGCCGACACCGGCGATGGCGCTCATGACCTGAGCCATCTGGAACGCGTATGGAAGGCGGCCAGCGGCATGCTGGCCCACCATCCCGAAGCCGACGCCATGATAGTCATGGCCGCCAGCTACCTGCACGATCTCGTCAACCTGCCCAAGGACCACCCCGACCGGGCGCGTGCCTCGACGCTGGCCGCCAGCCAGGCGGCGCATGCGCTCCAGGCCATCGGCTTTCCATCCGCCAAGCTCGATGGCGTGCGTCACGCCATCGAAGCCCACAGTTACTCCGCCAACATACCGCCCCGGTCGATCGAGGCCCGCATCGTGCAGGACGCCGACCGCCTGGACGCGCTTGGCCCCGTGGGACTGGCTCGCATGTTCCACGTCGGCGGGCAATTGGGACGCGCGCTGGCCCATCCATCCGATCCGCTAGGACGGCAGCGGGAACTGGACGACAGCGCCTATACGCTGGACCACATCGAATTGAAGCTCGCCCGCATCGCCGGTTCGATGCAGACCGAAGGCGGGCGCGTGCTGGCGCGGTCCCGGATGGACTGGATACGGCGGTTCCGGGACGAGTTCGTAGCGGACTGGTCAGCGTAAGACAGCAGCCCGCCGCGCGGGCGGCGCCCGTTACTCAGGTAGACCGCCGATGGGCATCGACCAGGCAACGCCCATGATGGATGGCGGCATCTACCGCCATCACCGGGCTGGCAACAAACCCGCCTGAAGCAAAAAATGGCACGGCTTGCGGTTCATTCGACTCGAACTGATCCGCCACCGCGTCCAATGCGACCGTCGCGGTAAAAGCGGGCCGACCACTGCCTCCGACGGATATGCGGGAGACATTGGCCGTCAGCCGATAGCCCTTGTAGACCATGTTGTTATGGAACATGAGCCCTCCTGTCCGTGCGCCCATGCGGGCGCTCTATTCACAGGGCGCGAATCTGCGTCGCCTGCGGACCTTTGGCCCCTTGCGCCGTGACATAGCTGACACGTTGGTTTTCGACCAGGACCTTGTGGCCGTCGCCGCTGACGATTTCAGAGAAATGGGCGAACAGGTCTTTGCCGCCGTTCTCGGGCATGATGAATCCAAAGCCCTTGGCGTCGTTGAACCACTTAACAATTCCGGTTTCCATGCGTTTACTCCTTGAATAGCGGGCATTGCCCGAAAGGGAGCTAGTCAAGGAAAGGACTGCGAACAATGAAGCACCAGGAAGGCGCAAAACCGGACGAAAATCGCGATGCTCGAAAAGCCGCTAGCCCACTATGGGCGCGCGTGATCTGAAAGTCAATCGACGTTTCCAATTAGCACCTTTGACGGCAAGCCCGAGACACGCGGCCGCGGCGGCCAGGCGAACGGAACACAACGCGCGTCATTGTGTAACGGTCTCACCTTATGCCGATGCGCCAGCAATGAGTCGCGTATGCTGCGCGGATGGTGCTTGAACGCGCGTCACCTCGCCGTATCGCCATATGGGAGTGCGACCATGCACCAGATTCAATGCAACGACGTTGCGCCCGCCTTGCTCGATATGCACGCCGCGACGCTCGCGCTTGCGCCACCAACGGCAGCTACGTGAGAACGCTCAGAAGGTCCATCGCCAGATTCGCGCATGCCTTTGCCAGGCTTCTTCCGCCCGCGGCGCCACGCATGGCCGGGAAAGGCCCGAGTACACGAAGCGCTCCCGCACATGCCGCCATTTCGTCGCCATGGCGTGTTTATCGCATCTATGCGCGCCCCGGACACCTGCTGATCCGAAACGAGCAAGGCCAGATCCTGGACCTGGGAGTCATGAAGGGACAAGCGCCCAGCCTGACGTACCGGCTCTTTGTCCGCGGCCTGCAAGGCAAGGGCTTCAAGAACCGCACTCAATTGCTGGACGACATCGCCCGCCGCATCCAGGCCGGAGAAGTCGGAAATGAATTGCTTACCCTGCCGGAGTGGGGAAAAACGCCCGGAGCGGACCTGGATCGCGGCACGCACGTGGACGTGTCCACGAGGATCCAGCATTGATTTGCCAGGCAAAGAAAAAGGGTTAGCTCAACAACATTGAGCTAACCCTTTGATTTTATTGGTCGGGGCGGTGGGATTCGAACTCACGACCCTCTGCTCCCAAATTAGATAATGGCGAACCAGAGCGAACGCCAGCGAACTCCTAACCTTTTGTTTTTATTGGAACTACCGTTTATGGCTTGTTCGGGATCGTCCGCTAATGTACGCTGCCATCCAGCAAAAAGTTGCCCCATGGGTTGCCCCATGGCAACCAATCAACGACCCTCTGCTAATGAACAGATACCCAAAGCGCGGCAAAGGCTTTCGATGGACCGTCAAGGAACTCGAAGCCATAGGGCCAACATGGAAAGGCGACACGCTTGCTGACGGCGATGGCTTGCAGGGTGACGTCCGCGTCAACGAAGCCAATGCATCCGTCGCCTGGCGATATGCGTATAAATGGGGCGGCAAGACTAAGCGTTATTACTGCGGGACGTGGCCCACGCTATCCCTCGAGCAGGTTCGAGCCAACAGGGACCAAGCCCGGGAGTGGGTAAAAGGCGGAATCAATCCCAACGATCAGAAGCGAGCCGTCCGCATTGACGCCCAGCGAAAGGTCGAAGCCACTCTCGCCGAAAACGTTCGCAGACAAGCGGAAGACCTGACCTTTGCCGACCTCTATGACGCATGGATTGCAGACGGAGTACGCCGGTCCGATGACAACGTTGAACTGAAGCGAATCTTCGAAAAAGATGTTCTAACCGACTTAGGGAGGCTAGCGCTTCGAAATCTCAGTGAACATGATGTCCGGGCCATGCTTCGGAAAGTCGTCGCTAGGGGAGCCAACCGCTTGGCCGTGGTCATATTCACCGCGATACGGCAAATGTTGGCATGGGGGGAGAAACGAAAGCCGTGGCGCCCCCTACTGATTGAAGGGAATCCTACCGATCTTGTCGAGATTGGCAAAATCGTGGACAAGGACTACGACCTGGCCAACGTCCGCGAAAGAGTGCTTTCGCCGGAGGAAATACGCGAGCTTAGAGACATCTTTGCGCGGATGGAGCGCGACTATGCAGCGTCTTCAGACAAACGGCGCGCCACACGCCCTATTGCCCTGGAAACTCAGGTGGCAATATGGCTGTGCCTATCCACGTTGACGAGAATAGGTGAGACCCTAAAGGCGCGTTGGGAGCATGTAGATCTCAAGGCCCGCACCTGGTACATCCCGAAGGAGAACGTCAAGAAGACCAAGGCAGGTCAACGAGCTCTGACAATTTTTCTATCCGACTTCGCCACTCAGCAGTTCGAACGTCTACATGCGAAGACAGGCACCGGGAAGTGGTGCTTTCCAGCACGACAGCGAGAGGACGACCACGTCTCAGAATCAACGGTAGGCAAGCAAATCGGAGATCGGCAAACGATGTTCATGGAGCGCAAACCTCTCAAAGGGCGGCGCAACGACAATAGCCTAGTGCTCGCTGGCGGTAGGAAAGGCAACTGGACCGCACACGATTTACGTCGCACCGGAGCGACCCTAATGGAAACGATCGGCATTGAAGACAAAGTCATCGATCTTTGCCAGAACCATGTGATTCATACCGGCAATGCTAAGATTCGCCGACACTACCTGCACAGCGATCACTCAAACCAAATGCGTACAGCTTGGACGGCCCTCGGCTCTGCCTTAGAAAAGGCGCTCTCCGCCGCGCCCTCTGCGTGCAGTTAGCACAGTAGACGCTGTCATTTGCATAGACTGGCTAGCTGCCCAATCGTCGGCTAGTGGGGTCAAGCTCCCGCAGCAATTCTTCCGCCCGCGAGATCCATTCGCGCAACTCGTGTGAAACGGATCCGCCCGATAGCTTGCGAAGATGTCTCAAATACTGCTCCACTGATTGTGATTTTCGCCAAGCATCAGCCTCTTCGCACAAATCGCGCAGAAAGCTATCCCGCTCCTCCTTTTCTCGCTGTCGCTGCTGCTCAATGATCTGCCTTTCTCTGCGCTCTTCCTCTAGTTGCTGCTGCCTTTCCAGCCATCGGGCCTGCGCCTCCTCCCGTAATTTTGCTTGGACGGCCTCACGATGAAGATGTTCAGCATAGGCAGCTTCGGCCTTAGCGAGTCTTGCGAAGAGGTCGCTTAGCTGCTCTTCCAGCGGCCCCTCTTCATCGGACACGAGCTTCTCAGGGCGTGTCGATATCCTAAAATGAATCCGTAACTTCCCCGTCGATTGAGGCTGTTTCCGTACACCGCCTAGGTGCGCGTAGAAGATACTTTTATCCTTTACCTCTTTGACCGTCGCATGCTCGGTCAAGCGCAGGAGCGTGTCGACACCTCTACGTCTTAGAGTTAGGGCTCCGGCCCCAGCGTCCGGCACCAAAAGCGTGTACCCGCGGTTGGAAGCCGCATGGGCGACTGCATTCAAAATGGCCACCGCACGGCCTATCTGTTCTTCGGTCACCCTTGCCACGCATCGTTCGTTCTTCAAAAACAGGTAGCCGCCGTTTTCATCAAATTTGGGCCACCTTAGTCCGGAGTTCAACGCGGACCAATTCGGCTCCCAAGGCCTGTTCTTGGTTCTCTGCAGCGCAGCTTCGTGATCCTTGCGAGCCTTCTGCCACTCTTTCACTCGGCGAGCGAGTCGCTGCTGCACTGACAATATTGCTTTGTGCATAGGCAGATCGCGGACTTCCACGCGGTTGCTTGGATCCCGCTCGAATACCAGATCCCTTTCCAAAATTGCCTTCGTCTCGGGCCTCACAACGCGAGAGGGTGTAGTCTCATCCCTAGTGGTCACGGTCTCCGAAGCGGGCTTTCCCGCCAGAGCAGGAAGCTTCGGTCGCGCACGCGCCTTTCCAGCAGCCTGCTTTGCCCAGTACCCTCTTTCTGGAACGGGCACTCCCAACCTCCGGCAGACTTTACGTAGGCCATTGTCTGAGAGGCCATACTGCTGGCACAACTTCGAAATTGGGACCTTCCAAACCCGCTCGTATAGCTCTGCGCGTTGTATCGTTCGACGCATCGGCATCCTCTATGTCCTCCTGAGACGTCGTGCTTGCGGCCGTATGCCTCAATTGATGGCAACGTCTCGGGGTTGGGTCGACTTCATCAGCAACTGCATGCACCCACTTCAACCATTCTTCCGCCGGATCCCCTATCTCGGGAAACAAGGCCCGCTGTACCGCTTCTGCGTACTGCCGAATCATGAGCGCACGATGCCAACTCTGCACTTCATGCTCCAGTTTTTTTCGCCGTGCCGCCTCCAGCTCTCTCAGCCGTTCCCGCTCTAATTTTTCTTCACGAGCTTGTGCGGAAGCTTCTTCATCTCGTTGCCGCTGCCGATTCTGCGCCAGGTCGAGGACGAACTCGCGCGGGATCCGATCAAATAGTTCTTCTAGTTGGCTTTCCAGAGGTTTCCGGTCTTCGTCAACCACCTGTATCCTACCCCCAAAACGATTGAGATGAATCGACAGCGCGCCCGTAGTCACGAAGTAGTTTTCGTAGGGGGAGCCAGTCGCGGAGCCCTTCGCGTCGTCCTGCACTCGAGCCAGCTTCTCCATGATCCTGAACTCGAGTTCTGCGCCCACGGCCCGGATGTTGAGAGTTTTATCCCCCTTCGTCCACGGAACAACCTCATAGCCGCGCATTGCCGCCATAGAAAACAAGTCGTCGGCGATGTTCAGTGCTCTTTCCCATCCCTGAAGCGTGACGCGCAAGGCGCTTGTCTTGTGTTTCGGGAAAAGCAACAGGCCTTCCCGCACTGCCGCCCGCCAGGTGCGACCGAGCGCTAGTGCCGGCTCTTTCGACCGACGTCGCCGTTCCCCGCTCAAGTAAGCGGCTTGGGCTTTGTGCAGCTCCGTGACTGGCTCTTGAATAACGCCTTGCAGTTCTCGCAACGCCACGTGCCGAGTCTTCCGCGCCCCGCGCGTGTAAGGTCCAACTAAAGATTCCGCCTCAACTAGCCGAGCCAGCGTCGCCCGCTCCGACTCTGTCAATGTTTCAACAGATTGGGCCCATGCGTACTTGGATATCCTCATGTCAGCTCCAATCGATATGCTGATGGCTTTTTATGCGTATCCTAAGCCTACATCAAGGGCGCACCCGCACACTTTCTCTCGCCATGTTGAACGTGTCTTGGCTGGCCCGCCTTACGCGGGCCATACCAACGGCAGGCCCCATGCGCGCTCACTATCGGGGGCGCTAAACCTCTGAATATGGTTAGTTGGTCCTACATCCCTCATCATTGCTCCCACAGCTCGCCCTCGCCGCGTAGAGTGCCAGCCATGGAACCGTGGCCCTTCGACACCATCCCCTCCGAGCATATTGACGCCCTGACAGAAGCAGAGCGCCAGGTGCTGGAAGCTATCGCGCAGGCCTACCTGGCCGAGATCCAATTGCAGCGCCTGAACGGCATGCGCCCGGCGCCCGGCTGACCCTATACTGGCCCTTCCCCTTCCTGCCGGAGGTGCGTATGTGTTGTGCCGCATTTCCCTGAATGCGAGCGATGGCGCCGAGCTCAATTTAACGAGCCTTGCCTCCCTCGCAAGAACATCGCGACCTTCCCCTTCAACAACGCAGCATCATACGTAGCGGTGCTGAGCGCGCCCTGCAACACCATTCTTCGAATGTCGGTCGGCACTTCGTGCCAGATGCTCAAAATTGCTGCCCCAAGGCACGCAATGACTCGCCGCTCGCCTTCGTCAAGCACCCCTGGATCCAGCAACTCAACGAATGTGGGAAATTGCACCCCTCCTTCATTGAGCCAGCGCTCAATCTCAGAGTCATCATGATCGTGGTTCATGTCTATCCCCTGAAAAAAAATCTCCCGCAGCAAGACGCGCAATCTTTACTTTTAGTACCGACTTGTCGAACGCTGCCTGAGCAATCTCACGATTTAGCATCCGCTGGCGCGCATCAACTGGAAGGTCGTCCCACAGGCTCAAAACGGACGCCCCCAGGAAGGCCAAAATCCGACACTCAGACGCCTCGAACTCCTCGATAGCAAACGAGTTGGCAAGAGAGGCAAGCTGCGATCCCCCCTCATCGTCCCACCGCTCCAGTGCTTTCACACCCATTGACTGTGACATGGCAGCCTCCTAGACGGTTGCATGAAATCAGTGTAGAGCAGGTACCTCCACAGGTCTTACGCTTGTTTCAATTCAGTCGTAGGTCCTACGTGCCATTGAGCGTACTGTGAATACGTGGCACTCGCCACGACAACTAAAGAGGTACACATCATGACATTTCCCACCCGCTTCAGCGCAGCTGGCCCCCCCACTCAACCTGGTCAAGACGACCAGCCCAACAAGCAGCAAGAGCAGCAAAGTCAGGAGCAAAAAGAAGAAGCCGCGCGTAAACAAGCGCAAAATGATCCGCTAAAGCAGCGCACCCCTCAGTAGGCGTATCGCACGCGTTCGGCCTAAATCCACGGAGTACGCAGCTGCCTAGCTGCGGATGGATGGCTGAAAGCTTGTGAGCAGGCGCTGACTCGTCGCGCGATTGCGAGAGCCAGCGTTGTCGTGATTCGATCTCGACCCACGATATTTCTGCGCTATTCAAAGGCCACGGTACAGGCCGACCGGTCCCCAAATTAGAACTTCGATTTGATCGACTGCTTCGCCATTTATCGCGGCCGTATCGCGCTTCGATTCATTTAGGCCGACCCGATCATGAAGCTCTTAGCTAAGTCATTTTTACGCGTCATTACTGCTTGCCGGAAATTCGTCTCATTCGGGACGTCGTTCAAGCATCTCGATTCCTCCCCAGCACAGCCCTCAACCCCGGACGCTGCAATGCTCTCGCCTTGGCGCGTATACAGAATCTACGCTCGCCCAGGACACCTGTTGCTTAGGAATGAGCAAGGCAGGATTTTTTACTTCGGCGTTATGAAGGGAGCCGAGCCGAACTTAGCCTATCAGCTGGTCGTGCGAGGTCTCACAGGCCTAGGGTTCGCTTCCCGCACGCTACTACTTGATGACATCATTCGTCGGATTGAGAGCGGTGAAATTGCCGGCGAACTACTGGCCCTTCAAGAATGCGCGGCCGAGCCAGGAATCGATCTGGATCGCGGCATGCACGCCGACGTCTCGATGAAACAGGCTGGATAGACAACCTCACCTACGCTTGCAAGGTCGCGGCGAACGGAGTGGTTCGCGGGCTTAGGGGATGAAGGCGACGCTAGACTCTCCTAATCTTTCATTTCCGACCGAAAGTTTTGGCGATAATCCTCCGCGCGTGCCAATGTGCGGTAAAAAACCGCTCCGACCTCCAGAAATTGCTCCACTTCGTCAGGCGTCAACTTTGTACCAACCTGAGCAAGGCAGTCGGCGTACTTCCCCAGGATATCCACCCAGTCCCCGAAATTCCTAAGGTCCGCCGACCTGCTAATCATCTGCACCAAAAGCTCGTCGCGTTCCATCGTAGTCCCCGTCTGTCGCGGTCCCGTGCCGCGGTACATGCCGATTGCGGTCCGCATGTGCCGTGCCTAAATCACCCCCAACCAAAGGCTACAGCCGCGAGGTCTCGCAAAGACGAGCCCACTTCTTGTTTTCCTCCAAAGCTTGCCTTCGAATCGGCGGCGGAGTAGCCCGAACTTGTTCCTGGGACTCAAAGTAAATTGGCTGCGCGTGATCGCAATACTCAACGCCCACGCGGGCCGGAGCCGCGCACCCAATCACGCTCAAGCTCATCAGCGACAGCGCCATCATCCATCCGAGCCGTTTCAAGCTGCACATCGCGCACCTCCTGGCGGGCCTTCGCCGCCTGTTCATTGATTTGGTCCTGCCTCTCCTGCCGCTCTGCCTGACGCCCGGTGGCGCATCCCCGGTAGAAGACGCTGGCCAGCGCAGCCAGCGCCAGGCCGACCAACAGGAGCCAGCCCTTGATACGTTCAAGCCACTGCGGCATTTCCACCCCCCACCTCTGCTACTGCCTGGGCGTAAAGCCCGCCCCAGGTCTGCGGGTGCGGCTTCCCGGGCCGCCATGTGCGGATGTACATGTCCCATGCCCCCTGCACGTCACCCACGGCGGGCAGGCGCCAGGCGTCCGTCCACATGAGCAGGCGTGCGAAGACTGCCGCCAGCACGTCGTCAGTCTCCAGCGCCGGATGAACGGCGGCCGCGACCGGTGCCACGCCGCGCAGGCCGCAGGTCCTGTATGCAAGCTCGCGGCTGGCAGGATGGGTCAGCACCCCACGCACCCCACCCCCGCGCTCAAACTGCCACAGTCCGCGAGCCGGTCCATTGCCAAGCTGTCGCCGATGGAGAAAGCGACTTTCCTGCAGGCCGATGGCCAGCATCTGGACACGCGCCGCAGCCGTGTCCATCTTGGCCGGCAACAGCGCGAGCGCGGGATTAACCGCCGTCAGAATGATCGTCTTCAAGTCCACGATCAGCCCTCCCCACCAGGCCGCACGCCAAACAGCTTGGCGCGAGCCTCGGCCACCCATTCGAGCAGCCCCTTCTGGCGCATACTCGCCATCCACCGCACGTAGGCGCCCAAGACCCACCAGGCCGGCAGGCCCGCGATCAACATGCTCGGACCCAATACATAAAACTTCGCCAGCAGCGCGTCATCACTGCCAGCACCATGCTGGGCGAGCCAGGTCATAGCCTCCATCAGGCTGGGCTTCCAGGCGATCACGGCCGCCGCCACGGCAGGGCCAAATAGGAAAGAACATGAGACGGTCGAAATGCTGCGGACAGTGAACTCGCGCGCAGTCCGCGGCGGCATGATCAGCAGCCCGAGAATCGCCGCAATCGCCGCAGGAATGCCGTATGCCATTGCGACCTTCAAGGCCGCGAGGCCTCCCAGCCCCGTAGAACTCGGTTCCATTGAAATGCTCCTTTGGGTTCGCATCTCTGCCCTCCCGTATGTATGGACGAAAAAAAGCCCGCGCTAGGCGGGCTGGTTGTCTTCAGGTTTGACCGGATTTCGGCGTTTCACGTCTAAGCATTTGTCGACCCAGTCGCACACGGCGGCCGGCAACTGAACGCCTTGCTCTCGTAAGTGAGCAGCTAGCTTGACCATGGCGTCCAACTGGTCACCAATCGGCGGATACTGTCCACGCCGCCTCTGGTAGGGGCAAGTTTGAACACTGATCTTCATGGAATGATGATTTCCTTTTCAAGGTAGCTCGCCAGGCCTGCCACGAGAATTCGATAAGGGCCAGGAACATCGAATTCCAGTTCCACCGGACCGGCCTCGGTTACGCGATAGTCGGTTTTGTTGATGACGATGACGCAGCCGACTGGCACATCATGCAGCGTCAGCCCATCTGCATATGCTGGGTTGGCCTCCCTGGGCTTTACCGTCTCGTCGGACCAGTCGAACCAATCCAGATCGATACGGGCGGAACCAATGCGATAGCCGATGGCCAGCATGTGAGGTAACTGAACCTCGTCAACAGACGTATTGCCGTTTATCCACCCCTCCGTCGTGGGCATAAATATGTTGGTGAAGACCCGTTCGGCTGGGCTTTCAATAGTGGGCGCTTCCGCCTCGCCCTCCAGGCCCGGCGCCGGGTCGGCGCCAGGATCCTGATCGGGATCGTCTTGCATGTTTCTCCTTTATCGTTGGAACGAGATGATGGCCATTCGCCCGCTAATGCGCATGGTTCCAGCGCTCGGACGTGCGCACCGCGCAGTGAAGCCCCAGGCAAATCCGGCAGAGTAAGCCGGGCTGATATAGCTGCCGGTTCCCTTCCAGGAATATCGCGGGCTGCTCCCGGTCCACACAACATCATTAGCCGGGCGCTGGAAAAACACCGCGCCGTCGCTACCCACCGCCTCAACGTAACCCGGCGTACCCGTCGTGGTCGGATATGTAGAGTCTCCGTGGTCAACGTCGAACTGAACGAACGCGATGCAAGTCCCCCCATAAGGCATATAGACCTGGATATATCGATCAGACGTGCCCCAGTCTTTCCCAAACGTCCAACTAAACGAATCGGAGATACCGACCGTAACCGAGCCACCAGCCAGGCGCAGGGTGTCAATCTGCGCGACGTTGATGTTCGCAGTATGGATCTGGGCATACCCGATCTTCGTGCTGGTAATGGCTCCATCCGCTATGTTGACCGTGCCGATGATGGCATTACCAAGGTGGGCGTTTGTGATCGCCGCAGCCCCAATCTTGGCGCTGGTAATGGAGGCATCCCGGATATATGCATCCGCAATGAAGGTCTGCCCTCCAGAAACCGAGAACGGGGCGGAATACGCGCCGTTCTTGCCATGCAGCAGCAGGAGCTGATCTGCAACCATCACAATGTTGCTGGTCATCAGCCCGGTGTTCGGATTCACCTCAACCCCGACCCCCATCCCAGCCAGATGCACGATCCCGTTGACGTTCGTGGACACCCTCACGTTCCAGTTTGAGGCGACCTTGCCGTCCAACGTCGCAATGGCGTTCGCCTGGGTCTGCACCGCCGATTCGGTATTGCCAACCCGCGCCGTCACCTGGTCAATGCGCGTACCAAGCGCGCTATCCGCACTGGCGCGGACGGCTTGCTCCGTCACGATGCTGGCCGCGTTCTGGTCCTCGAATGCGGTTTCCAACTCCATCGAGAGGTTAACCAGGGCGAAGTTGCGAAGCGCCACATTGTTATTGGCCCCCTTGCCGCGAATCGCGTAGAAAAGGAACTTTGCGTACGCTGCGGTCGCCGGGGCGGCAAGCAAGCCGGTGAACTCGTGCTGGGCGGCCGCGGCAAAGTCCCAAACAGCAACCGCTGGAGTCGATAGCCAGGTTCCGGCTCGGTCCATCCAGATGGTGTAGATGGCGCCAACACCCTTGGATGTCGTGTGCGCTTGCATGGCCTTGCCACGGAACATATACCGGCGGCCACCGATAACGGGAAATCCGTTACCACCGCCAGCATCCATGGTCAGATCGCCCACCTGGACATCCTCAGCCCCAGCAGCAGCGTCAAACGACGCGATGAATGGGAAAGGGTTCCCGGATCGGGTCTGCATTGTCGTCGGCACACCTCGCTTGGTGAGCGACTTCAGCGATCCAGCCCAATTGCCCGGCAAGTTGTAGTACGGATCCGGATACAGGTTGCCGCCGCCAGGAGCCGCGTTGTACTGTGCGGTTAGCTGTGTGATGCTTTGCGCCAGCGCCGTATCGGCGGTAGTGCGTGTAGTTTCCTCCGCGCGGATCGCAGCATCCAACCGGGCGGCCTCGGTCTCGGTGGTCGTTCGCAGCGTGGCGATCTGCTGGGACAGGGCATCATCACCAGCTATGCGGGCGCGCTGCTCCTGTTGCAGCAACGCGTTCGAAAGCGGCGCACCGTAGCGGCCTATAGCCACATAGTCCACTTCAAACGGGCCGTTGCCTCCGGCCCGCACGTCACCAAAGACAATGCGCCGGATATTCGTGACGGAAGGATCCGCTACGCTCGGCATCGCCAGCAGGTTGAACTCGACTATCTGCCAATCCGTAGATCCCCTGAGTATTGAGCCGGTCGTAAACTGCGCCAGAGTGGAAGCGCCATTCACCGAGACATAGCAGGTCATCGTGTCCGTGTTGGACCCGTTGATAAAACGCACGCGGGCCCGAACTAGTGGCCATAGGTGCGGATCGTAGCGATCCGCCACCGTGGCAATGTCCAATTCGACGCGGCCAATCCCGGTGCCAGTGGAGGTAGCTCGGACGAGATACGGCGGCTCGTTGACCCATTCCACGGCGGCCTGGCTGTATGCCTTCCAGCCCTCCGCTCCGGCGTTGAAGTTCCAGGACCGTTCAGTCTCGAAGCTTTCCTTCTGCCCGGCCTCCATCCGGGTGATACGTTGAGATAGGGCCGCGCCATCGGCGGCGCGGGTTTGCTCCTCAGCTGCGATGCGCGCCGTGTTCTGGCCAACGGTGGTGTTGGTCTGGTTGATGCGCAGCGTTAGAGCGTCATCGGCACTGGCGCGGGCCTGTTCCTCGGCACGGATGGCGGCGGCGTTTTCGCCAATGGTCGTGGCCATGGAGCTGCTTTGCTGAACCAGGCCGGCCGTGGTGGTCTTGAGTGAGGAAATCTCACTTGCGTTGCCGCTTACGTCCGTCCGCAGGGTGTTTATCTGCGTAGCCTGACCAGCCTGCGTTTGCTGGATGGTGGTGATGCTGCTGGCCTGCTCGCCCTGCTTTGTCTCCAGTGTGGACGTGCGGCTGGCCAGGTTCGCGGTGGTGCTTTCCAAGCCCTGGATCTTGCTGCTGTTTTGCCCTTGCTTCGTTTCGAGCGTAGACATTCTCAGCGCCTGGCCGTCCTGCACATCCTCCAGCAGCTCGATTTTCGATGCCTGGTCGGCCTGCGTGCTTTCCAGCGTCGTCAGGCGCTGCGCATGCCCGACCTGGGTTGATTGCAGCGTGCTGATGCTGCTGGCTTGGCCGTCCACCTTCGTGCTGAGGGTATCCAACCTGGTGGTGGTGTTGGCGGTGATGGTTTGCAGGCTGCTGATCGCGCTCTGCATGTCACCCTGCTGCACAACCACGTTATCCAGGATCTGTGCCGTGTCTGCCGTCACAGTCTCCAGGCTCTGGATCTTAGACGCCTGCTCGCCCTGTTTGGCCTCGACAGTCGCCATTCGCGTGGCCTGGCCAGCCTGGACCTGCTGGACATCCGTTATGGCAGTTGCCTGCTCGCCCTGCACAATTTCCAGTTGGCTGAGCTTCTGCACATTGCCCGCGGTGACAACTTCCACGGTGGCCATGCGTCCAGTCAGATCGCCGACCGCTTCCGCAAGAGAGTCATAATTGCCGATCTTGTCCCAGTATCCGGAGTAGCGAGGGTCCACGCCGGCCGGCACTTGCTGCTTGGCGCGATACAGGCCACCTTGCCAAGAGACAACGAACCCTTCCGGGTATACCTTGCCATCCTCCCAGGCCGGAGTGCCCACCAGGCTCGCCACCTCCGCTTGCAGGGCGTCAATTCGAGCGCCCAGCGCGGCGGCGGCTGCGTCAGCCTGAAGCTTACGCTCGGCCGACTCGGCGCTGATGGCCATAGCGTTCGCCTGATCACCCTGGGACCGCGCAACCGCTTCAAGCCGCAGCTCTTCCGTCAGCTCAATCAGCTTCTGCGCTTGCTCACTCATGGTCTGACCCTGGGCGACCAAATCCGAGTCAATCTCGGCGATGCTTCGGCCAAGCTGCTCAATATCCTGGAGCATTTGCTTGCCAACTTCGCTGCCAACAACTTGATCCTTGATGGCCTCAAGATATTCGATCGGATCAGTCAGCGTAATGCCGTGCACCCCCTCGCCTATGGGGTGAAGGTCTCCCTTCTCGCCCAAACTATCCACCAGCCGCGCCCAGAACCAGAACTGCGTGCCGGCCTTGAGGCCAGGCAGCTCCAGAGTACGGATAGGGTACGAGACTTCAGACAGCAAGGTCGCCTGAGTGAAATCCGGCGCCGCGGACCAATAGATTTCAGTGGCGCGCAGCGGGCTAATGGTCTCCGGAAAGTCCCACTCAACGCCAATACCGTAAAGGCGAGAAGTGGTCGCCAGCCGCGTAACAACAGGTGGCGGCTCTAGGGTTCCTTCGAGGCTTGTCGCATCCGATACAACCCAAGCAGAGCGTACTTCGAGCGCGCTGAACGCCTGCACGCGGACCTGGTAGACACCGGTACGAATTCCCGGAATCTCAACAGATTCGAGTGTGGTATCGGGCAATCCGATCCAGTCGCCGTTCCCCCGCCGCCACTGAACCGAGTAGCCGCGTGCTTCCTTGGAACCGTCCCATTCCGCTCGCAGAGTATTCGTGGCCGCGCCCTGGTCGGTGCTGGTGTTGTTCACCACGCGCAGATTAGTGGGCGGCGCCATCTGCAAACTCGGGATAATCGTGATAGGCAGCGGATCCAGCTTCGTGCCGTAGTCCACGTTAGCATGCTTGCCTACGCGCTCGATCACGGCCGAAATCGTGACTTCCATTTTCCCAGTTTGCGCCACTTTCGTGACGCGGAAGAGCATGGGCTTCAAGTCATCAGATGAAACGCTCCACCCACTTTCAGCGTGCGGCGGCTCGCTGAACGGCGTGGTGGTCAGTTGGATGGTTTCCTCACCATAGGCAACGGACAGGATGCGCTGGGTCTCGCACAATCCGGAGGGCATGTTTACCGTGATGAAGTCCCCAGGCTTGACGCGTGCGCGGCGATCGAGCGTCAACCCGTTAGCACTCTGCACGGACGCAATACGGCCGCCAATCATCGCGCCAGCAAGCACGTTATCGGCAATCTCTATCACAGCGCCAGGCATTACTACAGCGTAGTCCAGACCCACCTTGAAGGTGACAGCGCGGGTCTGCTCCGTCGAAGTCAGAAGCGTCCATTTGCCCATTCGGTGCGCTTGACCGCGGCTGACACATAGGAATGCGGTAGTGGACGTGGGGCGCACTCCGTAACGATAAAGACCTACAGGGTCTTCCACGGGCTCGACCTTCTGGCGACCGAAGTCATCCATATTGCTATACGAGACCTGGGCGGTCGTGTAACGGGTATTCAGGCCGGAGCTGGAGTATTGGAACTCACCCAGAACATTGGCGCGGCTGTACGTGTAAACCGGTGACGCGGGCATATCCGCCGTAGTTAGCACCGTCCCGTTTCCTGCGAACGTCGCCCCACGGAAAATGGTGGAGATATCCTGCAGAACCTTGATGGCTTCCTGCGCGCTGCCGATCTGACCAACGGCGCGAAATCGCGGTTCCATACCGCCCAGACCGTCCGGCACCAGCTCATCGCAATATTGCGCGATGCGGTACAGGCTCCAGCGGTCGATTTCGTTAATCGTGATCCGATCTCCAAGCCCAAAAATATCGGACAGAACGATGTCCATCCATACCCAAGCCGGATTCGAGGAAACGGCCAGTTTGAACGTGCCGTTCCACGCGCCACTATAGGTTCGAGTGCGCGCATCGTAGTTAGAAGGAACGCGAATCTCGCGGCCACGGGCGCGGACAGCGCGCACCGGAGGGGACGAGAATAGCGTTGCCGGGATCTTGTACCCCATCATGGCAATGTTGGGGAACCGCATGCGCTGGTCCGTCACCACAGTGAAGGCGTCAACGAATAGCTTGCTAGAAATGTGGGATCCAGTGGAGTCCGGCGATGTGCGGCGCACGCGGATACTCCAGGGTCCGGTGCGCAGCGGCAGCTCTATGCGGTGCGTGCGTGTGTAGCGCTTGGTGGCCTTGCCCCGCATGGAGCTGGTCATGACGGATTCCCAAGCGCCACCGGCCTGCTGGCGCTGGATCTCGTAGTCGATGAAATAGCCGTTCAGGTCGCCGTTTTTGGTGTTCTGCTCGGTCAGCCGGTCAGTGGAGAGCGTGATACGCACGGCATCATAATCATCGCCCGTAATCAGCTGGGTCCACGGCGTGCCGAACTTCAAATCAAAGCCCACGGCCGTCGTCGACTCGGAACCTGGGAATCCAGGAATGGGATCTTGGTTCTGCGTCCCAGGGCGAAAGTGGACCTCAACATCAGGCCAGTTAACCGTGCCGTCCTCTCCAATGATCGGCGTGCCATTTAGAAAAACGTCGCGCCCCTCGGCTCCAGGGCCGGAATACAGGCCGCCCGTAGGACCGATGTTAATGGCTTCCTGGATGCGCGCCCACTGCGTGCTGTGCAGGCTGTCAGGCGCCTCCTTGGCCACGCGGCCGCCACCGCCGCCCTTTCCACCCTCACCTCGCAGCACATAGGCATGCATGGATTTTTCGGTCATTACTGCGTGTCCTCAGAATAGATGGCCTGTGCCATGACGGCGCTACCCGCCCAAAAAAAACCGTCGTTATCCGAATACCCGATCGGGAAAGGGTTTCCCTGGGCCAGCCCGTTCACCGGTCCGTTAAATGCGTAGGAGGTACCGTTTTCCACCTTGTCACCACCACTGAGGCCGGCCGGTGTTGGTGATATCGCTGCGGCAATGCCGCTCAAGACCATGGCGGAGCCCATCCAAGCGGCGGTGCCGACCCAGCCAGACGCAGCGAACGCAGCCGCGGCCGTGCCCGCTGTGAAGACAGCAGCAGCCACCATGACCACGCCCAGCACGATCTGGAACAAACCGCCGCGCTTGTGACCGCGGATAATCGGAGCAATTCTGATATCCAGGTCTCCGGTCAGATGCTCGCGCATCGCGTCCTGGCCAATGCGGCGCTCACCGTATAGGCAGGCAAATTCTTGTTTAGCAGCCGCTGCCTTCGTCAGATACGCCTGGAACCCATCGATCATCTGGCAAAGCGCGTGTAGCGCCTCGCCCACGCTCGACACAGCCAGCTCATGCACGCGGCCAAACAGTCTGCCCATTTCGCCGTAAAGGCGAATAGTGTGGATGGTTTCTTGTGCCAGCATGGCCATAGCGTTACTCCTGCGATTTATGCCGCGCAACTAGCGCCGTGCAGTACTTGTACATTCCGCCGTAAAGGGCGCGCTCGGACGGGCGACCATGCATGTGGTGGATCATGGCGCCCTTCATGGGATGCATATATCCCCCTTCGGACAGCTGCTCATCGTCCAAGTAGAGAGCGGCGTGGTTCGGGACGGGCGAGCCGATCTGCATGAGGATCATGTCTCCCGGCTTGAGCGCTTCGCTCTCATCCAACACGCGCCAGCCGTCAGCGGCCAGGTTATCCACGTAGAGGTTTCCGCCCTTTAACCACCATTCGTCAGAGCGCGGGTGGTCTGGCAGCTCAACACCACGCTCACGCTTGAACCAGTCCCGCACTAGCGTGTAGCAGTCCAAGACGCCGTGCACGAAGGGGCGCACCATGAGCGGTGCGCGCGTCTCTGACGGGGCAATGCCGATTGCAGCATCGGCGCGCGGCGAGCCGCCACGCAGGTAAACCGGCACGATGTACCACGGGATCGACCCCATGTCGCATGCCACGCGGTCAGCGGTTGATGGACCATCAGGGCCTTCAGGGTGCGAATGGACAATGGCCAAAACCTCGCCCTCGCCCTCCACGGCGAAGGCTTCAAGCGGGTCCACCTCGAATTTGGCTTCAGGCGTAGGACTGACATTCTTCGCCGGGCGGTACGTGACTTCCATGTCAACGCCGCGCACAAGGAATCCGCAGGCTTCCTTCGGGTACTCAGCCTCGGCGTGGGCGCGCATGGCACGAAGGGCTATCTTGGTGATCATGAGGTAATCCGATCTGCCGCTGGGCAGGCCATAAAATTGAGCACACCATCCAGGAATCCGGACTGACGAAGGCGGCAGGAGCTGAGCAGGCCGGGGCATTTGTCTTTAGCAGGGTCGGTGGTCGGGTTGTCATCCATGTCGAACATGGCTGCGCCCGCATAGCCACAGTACGGGCCGCGATAACCGCCCTTGCGCGTCCAGGCGCACACGCTCACCTGGACCGTTAGGTCCGGGATGCGCCGCCCCTCAGCGTCCAATGCGTTGGCGAGTTGCAGGGTAACCACGCTGCTGTCTTCAGACAGCTTCTGCTCGATGCGCCAGCGCTGCGCGGGATACTGCTGCGAGGGGTCAGCTTCAGGGTTCCCCTGGGGGAAATTGGCGGCGTCCAGGAAGCGCCCCAGCGTGCGGCGCATGGTGACGAATGCGCCAACCATGTCTTGATACTGGATACAGAGCGCCGACACGATGCCAGGTAGCGCATCGCCGTTCACGTCCGAGCCAATATTGGACACAGCCAGCGTGGGGGATGGTTGGGGACCTTCGGACGTTTGCTCGACGCCCTCAATAACGATTGGCCAGGCTTGGTACTCCTTGCCCGCGAAGAGGATAGGCCCGATCTGCATATAGCCGTGGAACAGCAGCAACTCGCCGCCCAGCGGCGTCAGGTCGATTTCGTACAGGTCTACCAGCTCTCCAACGTCAAGTTTCTGTACCTGCGCATAGAGTTTGGACATTGAAAGCTCCAGAATGGGGCTGGCGCCCACCGGTAAGAGTGGCGCCAGGATGATTAAGCCGGAAGCTCTCCGGCATAGGCGAACTCGCCGGCCAGAGTCCAGGTAGGGCCACCCTTGTGGGCGGCCGACCAAGACTTACAGCGCCAGAGGCGCCGCTTGCCGGTAAATGGGTCGGTCCAGATGAATCGGCGTGCCATGTTGTCCGCGAGGAAGTCATGGACGCGCTGCACCTCGTCTCTGCTTCCAACCACAGTAATCGGCCAGCGAGTGCGTAGCGCCTGAAGGCGCGGGCCATCAAGCGCCGTTGCCTCCAGTCCATCCCCGAACTGCGCAGAGAGGATGGCAGGCGTGTATGTGCCCATCGCGTCTCCAACGACACGCCACGTGAATGTTTGAAAGGCCATGCATTACCTCCGGGCAGCCAACGCGGTTGCATGCTTGTGGGACAGCCCACCAGGGCGCCAGGACTGATGGATCTGGTCCCGTACCGTTGCCGCGATGGCATCGCCTAGGGACCTGCCCATATCTTCATTGCTGGATACGCTGGAGTCTCGACCGTCGCTAGCGACCGTCACACTCACATTGATTACGGGCGCCACACCCTCCCCGCCTGCGGAGGATCCCGCCGATACCGGAGCCAACGGCGATACGAATCCGGACTGTGATCCCATCAGCAGGAACTGCTTGCCCCCGGAGTTCAGCGTTTCAGGGCGGCCCCGTTCATTGATTTCGTACATCCCGCGGGCGGATACTGGGCCGCCAATAGCACGCCCGCCAAGGACAGCTGTCCCTGCGTTCCATGTACTCCCGCTCATGCCTGACAAGTTGCCAGTCATTGAGCCGCCGACCTTGGCCGAAGAAAATCCGCCGCCCAGCGCACCAACTAAGCTGCCTACCAAGCCGATCACTGCCTGGCGCGCAGCGATCCGCGCGAGGTCGGCGATGACGGACGATGCGAACTCCCGAAACTTGAGCTTGCCAGTCATTGCGAAGTTCACCAGCGCGTCTTCCATCCCTTTAAATGCATTGGCAAACACGCTTTGCGACTGCTGGGCAACGTTACGAACCTGATCCTGATAGTCCGCCCACGCTTCCGAGTACCCTGCCCGCCAATTGCCGTTCAGAGAATCGAGTTGCGCGTAGTAGGCCCGCTGATCCTCCAGCGCACCCTGTAGGGCTTCGCGGATTTTCAACTGCGCCTCGCGGTACTGCTCGGAACCAAGCTGATCCTTGGGCGTCGCCTTCGCCAATTGGTCTTCGTAGCGCCGAAACTCCTGACGAACAGACCGCTCCGCCTCGGCTCGTTCACGGGCCTGCTGGCCCATACCAACCGTAGACAACTGCCGTTCATACTGCTCGCGGCGCGACTCTCCAGCGGACGCCATGGCCTGCTGAATCTGAGCCGAACGTTCCTCCAGCCTGACTATCTCCTGCTTTGCAACAAGCTCTTTCGCCAGGCCCTCGTTCTTCTCCAACTGGGCTCGAATAGCGTCCTGATTCGCCAGCAGACTCCGCTGTTCAGCCGTCAGGATCGACTTACCCTTGAGGTCGGCAATCTCCTGCTCAAACTGGGCGCGCGCCTTCCCGGCGTCGGTCAGCTTTCGCTCTCCGGCCAACTGCGCGGCCAATGAGGCTTCTTGCTCCCGCAGCTGCGCCAGCCGGCGCGTAGCCGCATCGTCCTTGTACGCGCCCCCGGCTCCCTTCGGGTCCTTGTACTTTTCGTTGATGCGCTTCTCGGCCTCGGCTATCTGCTGAGCGGACCAATTCGCCTTTTTGGCGTCGTCCTGCATCTGCTTGATCTCGTCGGCACGGATCTGCGCGCGATCACGGGTCGACTTCATCAATTCGCGCAGACGGTCGCCCGCAGCGATCTCCTCCTGCATGGCATGGCCACGCAGCGCTTCGCCGCGCGCGACCGCCTCGGCCCTCTCCTGGCGCTCAAGCTCCAGCCTTCGGAGCGCGATATCAGCTTGCAGTCGCTTCAACTGCTGCGCGGAGCGATTCCTGCCTGCGCCGACTGCGGCGCCCCCATCGGTTGTATGGAAGCCCTGGTTATTCTGAAGACCTTCCGCCTGGCGCTCCAGCTCGGCAAGCTGCTTGCGCAATTCGCCTATGGGCGTGGGTCGGCCAACGTTAAGCATCGCGTCCCAAGCCTGGCGCGCGGCCAGGCCCAGGCTGTGCCAACCGCGCTCCAGCGTACCGGCGCTGGCACGCACGCGGTCGGCAGCCCGGTTGGTCGCGTCGGCCAAAGTTGCCTGGGCCAGCGCAACCGCCTGCTCCTTCTGCCCTTGTTGCTCCAGCGCCCGGATACGGTCATAGGTGGCAGCGTCCAGAAAATGCATGGACTCGTTGATCTTGGCGACCGCTTGGCTCGGGCTTTCGCCCAAGCGCATGAATTCGGCCACCAGGTCATCCACTGACCGGGCGCCTGTCTCGCTCATATTGACGATGGAGCTGGCCACCATTTCCAACGAACTGCCAGCCACACGGCCCGAGGCTACCAACCGGTTCAACACGTCAGCCGAACGGCCGACCGTGCTGCGAGCCTCGCCGACGCGCCGGGACATGTCAACGAGGCTCTGCGCGGTCTGTCCCGCGTAGTTGCCCGTAAGGATCAGCGAATTGCCGTAATCTCGGACCTCGCTCGACCCCTTGTAGAACGCTGTGCCCATTAGAGCCAGCGCCGCCCCCACTCCACCCACGGCGAGCGAGAATGGCGTAACCATTCCCAGCAACGCCCGGAACATCGGGACGAGCCCACCGAAACTGTCTTTCAGCTGGCCACCCTGCTGGATCATGATCAGGAACGGATTTTGTCCGCCTGCCAGTTGGGTCGCGATGTCGGTCATCTGCGCCGGCACCATCCGCATAGCGGCAGCCGTTTGGCGGGCGGAAATGCCGGTGCCGTCCAGGTCCTTGTTGACCTGCGCAAGCCGCGCAATCAACGGGCCTGCGCGGTCGCCCACGCCCAGCTGAGCGGCGCGGTACTCCAGCAGCTGCCGGGCCGTCATGCCGGCGGTTTCCGCTTGCTCACGCAAGCCCGCGATGAATCTATCGCCCTGTGCCGCAGCCTGGGCACTGGAACGCGCCAAGGCAGCTTCCGAGGCGTCCAAGCGCTTCACGGCGGCGCCATACTGTTCCGCCGTGATTCGGCCCTGGTTCCAAAGGGACACCAGCTTGTCGGTCTGGGCCTGGATCGCGGCCTGCGAGCCCGCTCCGCGCTCAATAGCGGCCAACGCGGCATTGACCTCATTGATATCGCGGGTAAGTTCCTGGAAGCCGCGATTCTGGCCGGCGAGGGCGCCCGCCCCGTGGCCACGCGGCGCCCCAGATGTGGCGGCCGACAGTTCCCGCTCGGCGACAGCCGCAGCGCGAGCGTGTTCGACCTGGCGCTGCAAAGCGGCGGCGCGCTCCACTGCGGCCTGGCCGATATCCCGGTATCGCGCGGCCGTCTGAGCCTCCGACTGAGCTGCCTGGGCCCCACTAGCCGCCACGGCACGCTGACCGGCACTAAGGCCGCCCATCGCCGCTTCCGCTTCGCGGATCTTGGCCACCAGTGGCTCATACACATCCCGCGGCAGCCCTGCCGCCTGCGCGCGATACTCGGCCACCTCCGCGCGAGAGCGGCCCAAGGTGTTCGCCAAGCGCTCCAACGACTGCCGCGCACGCTGCTGCGCCGAACTCAGCTTCTGCGCGGCCCCCTCGCCCGCCACTCCGATGCCCTTGAGACTGCCCGACGCCTTAACAGCAGCAGCGGCAGCGACGGACGCCATGCCGCTAACCTCGCGGCCGACCTCCTGCACCGCGGATTTGACGCCACTGTTGTCCGCACCAAATTCCAGGGTGGCTTTGCCTACAACGTCTGACATGTCAATCCTTGTGCATTTCTTCCAGGGCAGCGCGCTCCATCACGCGCACCGAGTCCCACACTTCCGGCCATTGCGACCGCTTGACGCCCAGAAGCCGCAACACGGTAGGCAGTACGCCGTAGTCCAAACCGGATGCCCCGCTAGGGCCTACACGCCACTGCGTGTCCAAGGCGCAGAACACATCAAACGGCAGGCGGTTTTCCGGCAGCAGCGCTATCGGCACCGGCTCGATGTCCTGGAGCGTCAATCCCAGCCACGCGTACTCCTCTGGCGGCGGCGGACGCCAATACCGCCGCTGGGCCGCCGCGATCAGTTTCCCCGCCGCACCTCCGTCAATTCGGCCAGGTACTTGTCCACGATGGCGGTGACGGCCGGCGCGTGGTAGTTGTTGACCAGCTTCGCCAGCGCGTCGACGGAAAACTCTGCGCTCACCCCCTCCCAACCCTCGACGATGCCCGCCAGCCATTCGGCATCGCTTTTCGCTTCCTTGGAGCCGGTGAGCCAGGCGTTCAGCCCCTCGCCGGTCAGATGACGGAATACCAGTCGCAAAGGCGCGGGCTCCGCGCCAGGACGCGGAATGTCTACGACGGCCGAAAAAGTCTTCGGCGCGTCCAGGGAAAAAACTTGCTCATTGGTCTGTTTCGACATAGCTGGTCCTTACGCCGCGTAGCGGGTCGGGGCGCCGGTCAGCGCCAGGGTGACCTGGAGCGTCATGGCTTCGTTCTTGGTGGTAGTGGGCATCTCGCTGAACGAGACATATGCGCGGAAGTAAATGACCGAGCCGTTGGGCAGCTGGAACCGGATCGCGCGCGGTTCGCGGTCGTCGTTTGCGGCCTTCAGAACCGCGTAGTGCGGCAGCGTGTCGTCGTCGGCAATCGTGAGGGTGATCGACCGCGCGCTACGGGTGGTCGGAATCTGGCGCTCGTCGCCGGTATCTTCCAGGAAGGAGTAGTTGTAGAACTGCTGTTCGCCGCCCTGGCTCGCCGACTCCATCACCTGCGAAATCTGGGTCCAGTCGATGACGCGCCGCACACTGCCGCCGCCCGTGCCAGCGGGATAGCGCTTGGTGTCCGTCGTGTCGATGCCTTCCAGTGCGAGGCTATCGGCCGCCACGGCATCAGCTCGAGCGACACGGCCATCAAGCGCCGTCCAGCCGGACACCATTTCAACGATGTCACCATCAGCCGCGCCATGGCCTGCCGCCGTCACAACCGCCGGTACCGCGTTGGTCACCGCAGTCACCCCAGCAACCGCGGCATAGGTCTTCGCAACCGAGAAGATTGCGCCGTTGGGAAGTTTCACGCCCATTTGGGCCTCCTGAAAAAGAAAAAGCCGCCCGGAGGCGGCTGTGTTGAAAGCCCAGGGCGGGCTAGTCTTTGAACCAGATGGAAAAAGTCTGTTTGCGTGCGTAGAGGCCCGTGTCGGGCTCGTGATCGGATTGCGCGCCCGACTCCGACATTCCGAGCAGACGCGGATCCAGACGGATGGCGTCTTCCGCCAGGCGGATGAGCCTGGCCGCCTCGGTGTCCAGCTTTGCCCAGACATCAACCTGCAACCGGCCATTGCGCTTGTCGGGAACGCCCGCCAGGAAGTTCAGCGGCTTCCCGCCTATCCAGTGGTACGTGATCCGAGGCGACTTTGCCTCGGGCGGCGCAACTCCCGGATATACCTCGTCGCTCACGAGCGGCCCCAGTACCGCGAAAATGTCTTCTTCAACCATGGGAATGCTCCGCGATGATTTCCGCCGTCAGTTCGCGCGCCCGCATGCGAGAGGCGTCCAGCGCTCTTTCGTAGAAATCGAAAGCTGGCCGGATAAAGGCCTTAGGACCGTGCCGGCTGTTGCCGTACTCCATCCAGTAGCCGTGAGGGGCCTTGGTATGGTTCCAGCTGATTTGGTAAACCTTCAGGTCGTCGGATGAGCGATCTTCCGAGAACACTCGGTAGATCGCCCCCCTCAACTGCCCTGGCTTAATCCCCTTTTTTTCCGGGCCGACATACAGCGGCGCCAGTTCTCGGGCGCGGTCGTAGAAGACCAGCGCCCCCGCATGCGCCGCCGGCCGCACGACACGCTGCTCCAGCGATTCGGCCAGCGCCATCAGACTGCCTTCTATGTCGCCCGTCATCGTGGTGGAAATTTTCATGCCGTCTCGCCTGGAATGGACTGACACACTAGGTCCACGTACTCCCGCCGTGCGTGATCGGGAAGGACCGCCTTAATGTCGTAAATCGCGCCATCGTGGGCCAGCCGCATCGCCGCGGTCACGTCGCGCCGGTACCGGACGCGATAGCTCGCCTTCACAAGCGACACATCGCCTTCTGCTTTGATCGTTCCCAGCCCCGTCAGCTTCGCCACATTCGCCCAGACGCGAGCGTGCTCCACCCATTCGTCAACGACCTGCCCACCAGGGGACCGCACCTTGTCGCGTCGAAAGATGACGATGCGGCAGTTCAAGCTTCCTGCTTGGAGCATGGTGCCTCCCTTAGAACTGTTTGCGGTACCAGAGGAGCCGTTCGACGCCAAGCTGCACCTGGTTCGCCACCGCACCGACCACAACGCCTTCGCGGTTGGAGTACCAATGGCCCACCAGCAGCAGGACAGCCTGCTCGACGTCCTTGGTCATTGCCATCTCGCCGGGCCCGGAGGGATCCCCCGTGACGATCTTCCTGTCGCAGTGCTGCTCCACGTGCGCCACAGCGCCGTCGATGTAGCCCTGAATGAGCGCATCGTCATCAGTGAACCCCGGATCCAGGCGAAGGTGCGCCTTCACCTGGTCCATATCCATTACTGCGCCTCCGCGCCGACGAGCAGGGCCACCAGTTGCTCTTTGGTCGCGCCTTCGGGGATGGCGATGTTCTTCTCGGTCAACGCCTTCTTCAGCTGCGCGGGTGTCATGCGGTCGGACGCCTGCGGCGAAACCTTGCCACCGTCCAGTTCTTCGACCAAACCCTTGCCGACCAGCGCATGGCCATACTCGGGGTTCACGTAGTCGAAGATTTCGCCGGCGCGGACGCGGCCATCGCCTTTGCCGAGTTTCGCGGGATCTCCACGAAAGCCCCACAGTGCCTTGATTTTCATGTTCTCTCCATAGATCCGCGGCGGGGGCCACACTGAGTGCGCCCCCCCGCCGGTAGTGGCTTAGGCCGCGAAGCGGCCCTTCACGAAGGCGTAGTTGCGACGCACCGCCAGGCCCAGACGTTCTTCCACCAGCAGCGCGCGCTGGTTCTTGATGAAGTCGTCATTGATCATGCCCACCTTGAACAGGAAGGACATGCGGTCATAGATGGTCGCGCCGCGCTGGAAGTTGCCGACCAGGAATTCGCCACCGGTGTCCGTCCCGTTGCCTTCGTCCATGCTGTCGGACGTGATGACCGGACGGCCCCACAGGATCGGGGTCACGAAGCCCTGCAGGTTGGCGAACAGGTAACGATTCTGCGAATCCTTCTGCAGTTCGATGTCCATCCAGTCCAGTTCGGTCATGACCGTGGCATCGGCTGCCAGCTTGGCCTGCTTGCGCACCTGATAGATGGCTCGGCGCACCGTGTCGATCGACGTGTCGCCGGCCTTGGACAGCGAGGCGCTGAACGCGGTGGCCTGGGTCATGATGCCGGGCAGGTTGTTGCCCGTGCCGTCGCCCTTGAGGATCTGTTCTTCTTCTTCCAGCTTCAGGTCGTAGCGCAGCAGCTGCTGGAGGTAGCCGAACAGTTGCGGCACGTCGTCCAGGGCCTCATCGGACACCGGGATCCAGACTGCGATCTTCTTGACCAGGTCCGTCTTCTGTTCGAAGGTGACGTTGCTTTGCGGCTTGGTCGCGCCTTCGCCTACCGGCGCAGCACCGCGGGTGTGCAGCAGTTCCTTGAAATAGGTGTAGCTCTGGCCGGTCACGGGCACCGAGGGAATCAGGTCGCGGATGCGCAGTTCCTGGCGAGGGTTGGCCTGGATGGTGGGGTCGAACTGAGGCACGACCAAGCCGGCGCTGGTGACCTTGGTTTCCTGCATGGCGGCCAGGTCGCCCTTGGAAACCTCGATCTCGGCGGCAGCCTTGCCGTTCTCGCGCAGGGCCTTGTATTCGCCGTGATCCTTCACGAAGTCGATGAAGCCCTTCTTTTCGGGCTGGCGGCCGCGCAGCTGCACGCCCTTTTCTTCCATTTCCAGAACCTTGTCGACGATCTTTTGCAGTTCGCCCTTCTGGTTCTCGATGGCGCTCTTCAGTTCGGCCGTGACGGATTCCCCCTTCTGGATGGATTCCGACGCCTTGTCGTACTTTTGCTGAAGGCTGGCGAAGCCGTCCTTCAGCTGCTTTTCCAGCGAATCACGCAGTTCTTTCACATCGGTCATTTCGACGCTCCAAATATGTCTTGAAAGGTTTGAGAGAGAGACTTCAGCTCGTCCACGATCTCCGTGGCCGCCGGCGCGCCGTCGCGGCGGATGGCGGGAAAGCCGAGGGAGGCGACGGCTGCCGCCTCCTTTTGGGAAAGGCCCATGCGATCACGCAGGGCGGATTCAAAAAGCCGGATATCCGACTTCACACTGATGATCTGCGCTTCTGGATTCATGCCGAACGGCACGAGGGAGGCTTCCCACAATTCCGCTTCCTTGATCACCCGGACGGTGCGGCCCGAGCGTTCTTCGTAGGCCGCGGTGATGGTGTTGAATCCGATCGACATGGAGTCGAGGGGACCTCCATCGCGCATCAGTTCATAGGCGTCTTTTGCGTAGCTGACGTTCAGATTCACTCGGCCCTTGAGGTGCAGGCCGTGCGAATCCTGGGTGAAATCCGCCGTGCCGACGAGCTTGCGCAGGTCATGAAAAAGGGCCAGCTTGAGCTGGCCCGCGCGGGTGGTCTTGACCTTGATGAACGCCCCCGGAAGGATGATGTCGTCACCGAGGTCCACATTGTTGAAAACCGAGGCGTACCCTTCGAAGTTGCCCTGATCATCTACTGCCTTGACTTCAAACGGGCATTCAAGTTTGCTGAGCATTTGCACTCATCTCCCACCGGGTGACCCGGTTGTATTCATCACCGACGAGAGGCTCCAAGTTCTCTTTGCACCGGACCTCATTGACGGACATCCAGCCAGAGCCGTTCGAGCCGCCCAGTGCCGCCTGGTAGTACTGGGCACGCCCCGAGCTATCTGCCCGCAGCAACCCCTCGACCACGAATTCCAGAAACAGACCCAACTTGGAAAGCAACTTTTCGTTGATCTCGTCCTCAATGGCATCGATGTATGGCTTGAGGCCGAATGTGACGAATGCGCCTTTTTGCTGTTCCAGGTTCGACCCCATGATCGAAGTCTTGCTGGCGCGATTCGCGAGCCATAGCGGCACGCCCCAGATTCCAGCCAGGGCCTCCTCTTGGAACTGCTGCGATTCAATGAACTGGCTGTCCTTCTGGCTGAGCCCCGCCGGCACGATCTTGGGATTCCCTTGCAGGACTGCCATCTTGCCGATATCGGCGGCATCGCCCTGACGTACGTCCGGGAAACGTGCCATCACCTGCGCCTGCTGTTCCTTCGTGAGGAACTGCTCGTAGATCACGTACCCGCCGGTGAATCCGCCCTTGCGCATGAAGCGGGCTGACCAGTTTTGTCCCGCTTTGGCCAGGCCCATGGACTCCGCCTGAAACTCCACCGGCGACAGGCCGCAGATGCCGTCCGCGCTGAATAGCTTGAAATGCAACATGTTCTCGGGTGAAACCGGGAACCGCTGCCCCTTGAGCGTGACCCAGTACAGAAGGTCGGCCGTCTCGGTATCGATCTCGACCGCATCCCACGGCAAGGGGGTAAGTCCCAGCCAATCCCCTTGAGCATTGCGCTCAATGAGGTTGTACGAATTGCCGACCAACGCCATGTTGACGACGGCTGTTTTTAGGAATGTCAGCCGCGTCATATACGGATTGGGCTTACGCAGCAGGCGCAGCGCGCGCCGCACTGCCGCGGTCTCGCCCGCGGCCTTCAAACCCGTCCCCTCGACATACAGTGGGGCCGGAAGACCGCCCACCGACTCGCTCAAGATCTTGGCGCAAGTCCAGATGATTGGAACCGTCATCGCCTTTTTGGGCGTGATCCGCTCGCCGGATTGCGTCCGCTTCCCTCCGACAGACATATCCACTTCCACGTAATCGCCCGTTTTCGGGTCCGTGTAGCCGAACATGCGCCAGGTCAGCGGGTTGTACCAACGAAATGTAGTCATTACCCGATCAGCCCAAAAAATCCGTTTTCAAGGTAGTCATCCAGTCCGGCGGTATCCTCCACAAGTGCATTCGCGGCGCCCAAGGCCATCGCGAGAGCCACCGCCGCATCGATCTTGTTGACCGAACGCAGCTTGGATAGCCAGTGGTTTCCCCATTTATCCTGCTCAGCTACCGCCGACATCATTGCGGATACCAGCACCGGGTTATTGCGGATGCGTATGCGCCCTTCCAGCAGCGCCTCTTCCAGGATCCGCACCGAACCTGGCATCCACATGCCCTCCGGCGGCTCCCGACCGGCTTGCTCGGCGGCCTTCACCGCCGCCTCCAGCGGCTTACCCTTCTTCAAACCGCCCTGCGGATGCTCCGCGAAGGGAATCGATAGACCCAGCGCCGCCACGTCTTCCTCGAATTTCTTGAAGGCGTAGCGGTCGTAGGCCACCAGACGCACCACGAAATCTCTGTCGTATTCGGCAAGCGTCTGTGCTACATGGCGATAGCTGACCGTCTGCCCCATTGGTGCATGCAGGTGCCCCTGGCGGATCCAGACCGCGTATGGCAGCTTGTCACGTAGTTCGCGGGCAGCCACGGTATCTCCTGGCGTCCAAGCCTCAACCCAAGCATCGTAGGTCGGCTTGCCGATGACCATGCGTTCGCCGTCTACTTCCACTTCGACATCGACGGAACCTGTTTTCACGACTGCGCCAAGCGCCGTGATATCTCGGGTCTGCGACAGATCCAGGCCAAGGAAAATGTTGGCGCCGTGATGATCTGCCAAATCGAAGTCGGCCAGGGCCGGTTCAAGGGTGCTGCGCGTCATCCAGGCCGTCTCCGCATCAGTCCACACACAGAAGTGCAGACGCAAAATTCCGTTCAGCGCGCCGGGCAACGCCTTTGCCTGCGCTACCACGTCAGCCAGATACGATTCGGAGATAGTCACTCCCAACAGCGGATTGGCCTTGATCCAGCAGGATGGATCCTCCAGCGGATCGTCACCTTCATCCAATGCACACACGTAGCTGAACGTGCGGTCATCAATGACGCTGCCGACAAATGTAGGATCGTTCACCGCTTCGGTATGGCCGGCGGCCACCTTCACAGCATGCTCATGCTCTTCCCAGCACACCGACGTGCGGTCGCTGCCAGAATTGGTGATCATGAACAGCAACGGCGCGCGGCGAAACTTGAAGCCACGCTCCAGCATTTCGATAATCTTGCGGTCGGGCAGCTCGTGCACCTCGTCCACCAGAACGAAGTACGGACGCGGCCCAGATCCGGTGCGACCCGTGTCACGCGACACCGGCCGGAAGAAGCTGCCGCTGGCGTGGTGCGCCATGTTGAATTCTCGGCCCTCGCCTCCCGAGAACGCCACGCGCTTAGCTAGCGCCGGCGACTGCTTGACCATCTTGACGGCATCGGCGAACAGAATGCCCGCCTGGTCCTTCTTCGCCGCGGCGGAATAGATCTGCGCGCCGGCCTCGTCGTCAGCAGTCATGCCGAGCAGCCCAAGGCCGCCGGCCAGCGGGCTCTTTCCGTTGCCCTTTCCCTGCTCGACATAGGCCCGCCGGAATCGGCGCGTGCCATCCTCCTGCATCCAGCCGAAGAGCGATCCCACTATGAATGCCTGCGACGGCTGCAGCTCGAACTTCCGGCCGTCGAACTGACCTTCGGACAGCCGCAGAACGCCTTCGAAAAACCGGAATGCGTAGTCCGCGGCGTCCTGGTCAAAGTACAGGCCGCGTTCGTGCCCTCTTTCCAGGTCAAGAAGGTGGCGCCTGCACGCATTACGCACGTGCGGCCCGGCCACTATCTCTCCAGCTACGACCGCCTCGGCGTACGCCTTGGTTCGATCACTTTCGCTTGAAGAACGCCTCGTCCGGGTCTTCGTCTCCGCCTGGGTCATGCGCTACCTTGGATTCGTCTACCGGGGTCGCCCCCAACTTGGAAAGAATCGAACTCAGGGCTTGGGTTGCCGACACGCCGAACTCAGCGTCCGGATCATCCATCCGAGCCACCCATATGCAGGCGAGTCGCAGTAGCACCCGGTGCGAGGAGTTCAGCCACGGCATCTCCGCAGCGAAATCCTTCCACGCCTTCTTCTGCGTGGCGGTCATCTGTTTGTAGGGAACTCCAAGCGGACGAGTGCCTTTCGGCTTGGTCCGACCGGCGTGCCGGCCAGGATTTTTCACTGCTGCGCCGGACACCGCAGCCTTGTCGACAGGAAGTCGGGAACGGGCCATTTATCTGCTCATTTGTTGATCAAAGCCGGAGCGTTTAGGGTCGTCCGGCGAATTGTGGATGCGCGTGTTTTCGGGAACGGTCGGTCTAGGCCGACGCCGCCCCTATGTTTTTGCCCCCCCCCCGGGGGGGCGATGCCTCTGCGGCCGCATTTCCGCGGCTCTGGGCGCGCTCTAGAGCCGGGAAAAGGCGGCTACACCCCCAATCACGGCACAGGCCAGCCGCCCTCGTCGCATCCCCGTATCTGCTTCGCTCCGCGCTCAAGCCTGGCCTGATCGGAGTTGTGGCAGTCAGCGCAAAGGCTGTTGAATGGGCCTTCCCAGAACTGCTGTTCGGTCTCGCCCGCAGGGTGCCCGTTGGCGTGGTTGCACACGCTGGCCAGGACCACCAGGCCGCGCCGCTCGCAGAACAAGCACAAAGGCTCGCGGTCCAGTTGCGCCTTACGCGTCCGCTGCCAGCGCGCCGTACCATACAGGTGCGCGAATGCACTGCCACCTCGCTGCCGGATCCTGCCGGTCTTGCCGTACATTGGCCGTGCTCCTACTTCTTCTCGCGCGGGTGCAGCAGCGCCGCGTCATCATGGACCCGCTGATACTTGGCGCGCAAATGCTCATACAGCGCCCGCGCTACCGGCTCCGGCAGGTCCACCACATCGACTGCGAGCTGCGCGTCATCCAAGGCGATTACGCCACCCAGTGGAGACAAGGTCAGGTCCAACCTGGGCAAGGCCTGCTGTTCGAATTCCACATTCACGGCAACCAAATGGCGAACGGGTACACCGTCCACCTCTACTGACGTGCGCCCACCATGATGCGAGATGGCATAGCGCGGTTTCTGGCGCAGCCTGGGCGGCGGCGCTGGCGGCGTGCTTTCGGGAACTCGTGCCATAGTTGACCTCTTTGAATTGGTGCCGGGTGCTACCTACTGCACACCGCCCGGCGCGATGACCCAACCCCCACACGCCATGCCCGGCGTGCGGCCCTCGGTAGCGGGAGGGGAAATAAAAAGGCCCCGTGCGATTTCTCGCACAGGGCAAAAAACAACCAGCGTTCAGGGACACAAATACGGCTTACCGCTTAGCTTGACGGGCTCCGACATACAGCTGCGGAGTTCGGGGCAATGACCACCAAAGCTAGAAGCGCGTCACTTGGGCATCACAACCGTGTCGATTACGTGAATCACTCCGTTGTCCGCTGCCACGTCCGCCTTCACTACCTTGGCATTGTCGACACTAACTTGCCCCCCATTCACAGCCACTGTCAACGAATCGCCTTCGACAGTCTTCACTGGGCCCGCCTTGATGTCCTTGGCCATCACTTTTCCGGGCACGACATGGTAAGTAAGAACCTTGGTCAATGCCGCTTTATCTTTCAGCAGTGCGTCGAGTTTGTCTTTGGGAATCTTGGCGAATGCGTCATCGGTCGGCGCAAACACGGTGAACGGACCAGGCCCCTTGAGTGTGTCGACCAGTCCCGCGGCTTGTACCGCAGTAACCAACGTATTGAAGGAACCCGCAGACTTCGCTGTATCCACGATGTCGGCAGCTTGCGCAGTGCCAAGTGCCAGAGCGAACGTTAGGGTGGTCAGGACGCGCTTCATAATCGACTCCTTGAATTGATGAGGGGGCTGCACAATGAAGTCGGTGCCCCCCGGTACGCGGTATCGAGTGAGTTACTTGAACCGCTTGGAGATGAATTTACGCGTCAAAACCTCTACAGTCCACAAAATGACCCGCTAAAATACAAACAAAGCGGGTCAATATCGGGTCAACAAAGGGTAACGTAGATATGGGACATCAGACTTCTTCAGAACAGCAGCACGTGACCTATCGCAGCGGCGCGGCCGCCCGTCTGGCGGGACTTTCCCCAGAAACACTGCGTGTTTGGGAGCGCAGGTACAACCTTTCCAATACTGAGCGCTCCGAGCGAGGACAACGCTTGTATTCCGCAGAACAGGTCCGCAAATTGAGCATGTTGAAGCAATTGGTGGATCAGGGACATGCTATTGGCGTGCTCGCCCTGATGCCTGATAGCCAACTTCAAGAGCTCGCTAATGCTGGCTACACGCAACCTGATACAGTCGGACCAATTCGAATCGGGGTAATTGGCAGCAACCTTGCGAAGCGCATTTCTGGCAGCGCACGCGATAAAGCGGATCTGGTGCTGGAATACAGCTGCTCTCAGCTTGAGCAAGCAGTGCAGGAGCCGCCAAATGCCGGCGTGGAGGTTCTAGTCATCGAGCAATCAGAATTGCACGACAGTGCGGTCCCGCTGATCGCTAAAGTCAAGAATATTTGGGGCGCAGTCGCTGTTGTAGTTCTCTATCGCTTCTGCGCCAGCGCGACTATTCGAGCCCTCCGCGCCCTGGACTGCTTAGTGGCGCGCGTTCCAGCCGATGTAAACGAGCTCGTGCTCTTGTGCCAGTCAGCCCTTACAGGAGAACGTCTTCCTCCACACCAACAGTACCCAATGCCCGACATCCGGTTTGACGAGAGTGCACTTCTTACCATCATGGCGTCCGGCAGTGGCTTGGCTTGTGAATGCCCAAAACATCTGGCGGACCTTTTGATGATGGTGGGAAGCTTTGAACGCTACAGCGCCCAATGTGCATCTCGCAGTGCGGACGATGCTCAGTTGCACAGCGATTTGCAGCGAGCCGCAGGCCAGGCACGTGCCATCTTGGAGGTCGCTATGGAAAAGCTCGCAGCAGCAGAGGGCTTGCCAATGCCATCCACGCGGCACATTTAGTTAGCGCGCCAACGCCCGCAAAATGCAAAAACCCGTCGGCTTTCGCGTGGCGGGTTTGGCTTGCCCGGCTCTGGCATGCGTACATCGAATCGCTACCTTCCAGCTTTCGCGTGACGCTCCAAGCGAAGCACGGCGGTCTCCACACGCGAGGCAGCCACATCAACCTCAATGATTTTCATCGTGCCCATCTTTCGGTCAATGATTTGCACTATGGCGCCGGACTCCATAGGCGCCGCAGCATCCATATCCCGCAACTGAACCATTCGGCGATACAGGGTCCAAAGCGGGATTTCGATTCCAAGCTCAGAAAGCTCCCGCTTCACTGTTGGCCCCCTGAGGTAGTCGTGAGATCGAATGACTCGATCTATCACTTTCCTATCTTTAGCTGACAACTCGGAGTACAGCAGCCGCTGCGCCATAACTCTGGAACCTTTCCTCTTGAACTTTTCCAAGTGTAGCGAGAGTCCACGCTGTACCCAACAGGCTTTGCGCAATCTTGGAGCCACCTTTTCGGCCACTCAGGCATCGCACAAAGCAAAAACCCGCCGGCTTTCGCGTGGCGGGTTTCTTGGGGCGGACTTCTGAGGAAATCCGTTATCGCTGATTATGGCGGCGAACTTCCGCATAGTCAAGACTACAGCGGGCGAATATTCTCCGACTTCCGCAAAGAGGCGGCCGCGTCCTTGATCCACTCAGCAACCATGTCTGCTTGATCCGATGTGATCAGCACAGCATTTGGCTCGTCCTTGGTGTTGTCTTGCTGCGTGATGTAAATATTTCCGTCCGTGATGGAAACCTCGACCTCGTACATTTTCATCTTTCAGACTCCGTGGAATGGCAATTAATCCTGCGGGCTCGTTTTAACACGAGGAACACCCTACGGGATGAATCCGGCCTCCCGCAGCAGTTTCTCCGCTGCAGAGTGTGCGGCCTGCTCGACGCCGTAGATTGGTTCCGCGCCCTTCTTCTCCCGGGTGCCCCGCAGCCAGTCCCCTGCCCTAGCGCTCGCCCGCTCTACGCTGCGGACCTTGCACCCGTATTCATCGGCCAGAGACTGGAGCGTTCGCATTCCGCCCGTGTCGTAATGACGGCGCACCAAGGCATACAGCAGTGCGCTATGGGCGGTCCGCATCGAAAGATACGCACCCAGCGCCCCCGCAATGCGATGGAGCGCCCCCGACCAGTCCGGGTGGTCCCCCTCGCTACCGCAGCACTTGCAGTAGGCCTTGCGCTGGCCGTAGCGGGCATACAGCACCGCTAGGTGCAGCGGATTCAGGCCACGCTCCAAAAATTGCCTGAGCTTGGCAATCTCGGCGGCGCCATCGATGCCGGCCAGCGGCCCAGGCTCACCCAGCCGCGCGTCCGCGGCGCGGGCCATCGCTGGCCGGCTGGTGGTGTGCCGCTCGTCGCTGAAGGCGTAGGCCAGCGCCACCGCAAGGCGGGGAAATGGTGTCGTCCGCTCCGTCATGCCGCCCCCGGAACCGAGTAGACCGGATACACGGGCGCCGGCTCATCGCTGCCGCCAACAATGCGCAGCCAGGCGTTCAGCTGGTCCTGATCCACCTTCCGATGCTTGGGCTGTGCCGCCCAGTTGACCATCCATTCGCCCCGCTCGGACTCGCTCATGCGCATCAGGTGCTTAGCCAGGATCTTGTCCAATACCGGCCGGTCGGCCAGGGCGATCCAACCGCCTTGGCACCGCCAGCACTGGCACCCGTATGCGGCGGGGCGCGCGCTGTCGAGCGCACGCGGTCGCTCGAAACCTGCGTTTCTCTGTGCGACAGCGGGCAGCTGGTGCGATAGTTCGGTCCAGACTTCTTCAGTTTGTTGATCGAGCATGATCAGTTCCTCAAACGATTCCAGGGTTGTAGGGAGGGACGCGCAACACTTGCGCGACCAGCTCAACCGCAGAGCCGTCTCGGACGGACTTCTCGGTAAAGCGCAACACCTTCCAGCCCGCAAGGGCCGCGGCGTTGTACTTCTCGGTGTCAGCGACGAAACCGGAGCCCCTGGTGTGGCGCCCGTTCGTCCAAACTCCGCCTTCAATCTCGACCGCGAACCGCTGTTCGGGCCAAGCAAAATCAAAGCGCCACATGCGCGGGGGCGCGAACCGGTACTCGCGCTGCGCCTCAAGCACCTTCAAAGCGCGCAAGTCACGCGCGAAGCGCTCCTCCAGCGCGCTGGGAGCCTTGGGAATGCGCCCGGCGAGTTTCTTCTCCGCCGACACTCGAACAGCACGGGTTGCCATTAAGCCGCCTCTCGCTTTTGCATTGAATAGATAGGCGCACGCGTGAAGTGCGCGTAATCCTGATATCGGCCTGTCACCCGGTCATAGTGCAGTTCGACCATACCCACGCGCCCGACAAACTTCTTGCGGATCTTCTGCACGTGGATTTCGACTGGCTTGTTCTCGTCCTTGACGTGCCGGTACACCGTGATGCAGTTGTCAGCCTTATTGCGCCAGTGGGCAGACCCCGAGACGTCATACGGCGTAGGGATGGGGTAGTCGCCAGAATCCTTGTCCTTGTAGAGCTTGGCGGGGTGGGCCACCACCCAGGCGTGGACCCCATGTGCCCAGCAGAACTTCCGAATCTTGGACAGGGCCAACGAGATGTAGTCGGTCTCCGTTTGGCCTGCGGCTCGCCCGTGCTCGATCTCGTTCCACGGGTCCATGATCAATCCCCGGATGCCCTTGCGAGTCACCAATCTACTGGCCTGCTCCAGTAGGGCGTCCAAACTCGGCGACTCGGGCATCATGAAAGTGAAGTGGTCGGCGAGGAAATCCATGGCCATATCCAACTCAGCCACATCCATGCGCTCATTCTGGCCGGCGGCGAACGCCTTGCCGATGTACTTTTCCATCAGCTTCTCGCTGTGATAGTCGGCCGGAAAGTTCTCAGGCGAGAAAACCCCGAAATTCCAGCCATGATGCTGCGCAAGGTGGACGGCCAGCGCATCGAGCCATTCGGACTTGCCGTGCCCGGGGATGCCTGTCACCAAAGTCCATTCGCCCTCCAACACGGTGTAATGCCCGTCCATGCACTCCCAGCCCGTGGATACTCCGCGCCTCGTCTCGCCTTCGTAGCGGCGCAGAATCTCCGAGCGGAAGTCCATCACCGAGTACGTACCCTCGATCGGCACCGGCTGCGCATCTTCGATGCACTTTTGCAAGGCATCAGGCCCGAGCTTGATCAGCACGTCATTGGCATCTTTGCAGCCGCTCGGCCAAGTCACGATCAAGCACTTGTCACGGCCAAGACGGCGGATGAGTTCATCTTGCAGGCGACGGCCCGGGGCATCGTCGTCCACGGCGATGATGTGCTCGCGAACGTTGGCCAACTGCTCGCAATCCAGGAAATCGAATTTGCTGTCGTAGTTCTTCGTGTCCGGCGTGGGCGCACCGTCGGGCACCGAAACGCAATTCTTGAAGCCGCCCTCTTCCACCGACAGCTTGTCCATTTCACCTTCGACCCAGATCAGCACCGCGTCGACGTCGTTCAGGCCGTACAACACCCGTTTCGCCCCCGACACCAGCCGGAACATCTTGTCGCCGGTGCGGTACTTGACGTTGATCACCTCGTCGCCGTCCAGGTACGGGAACATGACGCAAGTGCGCTCTTCCTCGACCTGGGGGAAGTATTGCGAGCCGTAGCCGATGCAGTTGCGCAGTAGCGTGCCCTGGCTGATGCCTCGACCCGCGAAGTAGTCCACGACTGCCTGGGGCAGGTCGGTGCGATTTAGCACATACTCCGGCTTGCGGTAGATCTTCGGGGCCTCGGGCCGGCGCTCTTCGCCGTGACCCAAGGATCCACCCCAGCCGCAGTGATGGCAGTTCCACAGGCCCTTCTCGGTGTTGACGGACAGGCAGGGATAGTTCTTTTTCCGACGCGACGGCGAGCATTTGGGGCATGTGGTCTTCAACTCCACGCCAGTACGGCCACGCAGATCGATGCCAAAGTCGTTGAAGGTCTTCACAGGACTGGCTCCGGGTTGCCGTCGGGACCGAAAAAGCGATTTCCGACCCGGTAGCGACCGTCGCCAAGCAGCTTGACTTCGGCGCCGGGAAACCTGCTGCGCAATGCGGCAAGCACGTCCCATGCATCGGCCTCTTCGCCCGGTGCGGTGCTATCTCCCGCGAGGGAGCGATCCCCCCAGCGGCGCTGGTTCAGGTACGTCAGCGGTGCTGGCTCAAAGCCGTCAAGCCATTGCCGGTTGTTCGCCTTTTCCTGGCGGATGTGCGCCAGGATGGAATCAGCCTCTTCGCCCAGCCTGGCCTTGCGCCATTTCTCCGCGCACTTTGCCTTCGCCACCTTGCGGTCGGTGTTCGGCCAAGCTGCCCAGAACTCCGAGAAACGGGCTGGCAGGTCGGCGCCAGCCGACGAAGTGGTTTTATCTTTTGTATTTGGAGACGGAGACGGAGACAGAGACGGGGCAGTGCTAGATTCCGCTAGTGGCATGCTGCTGGCACTATCTGGCGCTGCTACAGGTGTGCTACTAGCACTTTCTAGCACTGCGGGATCCGCGCTAACAGTGTGCGCCGGGCACTCCGGTGCATGCTTGCCGCCTGCCACCCCGATGCGTTCGGCATACTCTGGCATGCGACGAGCGGCCTCATTTCGGCCATGCTTCTTGCATAGGGCAGCCCAACGCGCCTTATCGCTTCGCGCCTCGGAGCCGGCTACCCACGGGTTGTGCTCCTCCCAATCGTGCAGCGTCCGGCGGAATTCATCGCCATCCAGAAAGCCGACATCGCACAACGTGGCGACGAGTTCTCCCTCGCCCCCGGTCCAGTCGACGGCAAGCTCGATGTCCTCATCGGATAGGCCCGCCAGATTCCCATTGGGCCTATTGGCGGCACACCAGAGGAAGAGGCAGACCAGGCGCCACGCGCCCTCCCCGCCCAGGCGGCGAACCAGCTTCTTGGTCTTCGGGTGCGTGGCCAAGCCCACGGCAAGACGCGCATCAGTTGCCATTCGCGTCTCTCAAAACGGCGCAGAACCGTGAGGTACCCAGACGACCTGGAACACCCCTTTACGGGAATCGGCGAGCTTCTCAAGGGCCAATTCAGCGGCTTGATACGCCCGACTGCCGGACAGCGTGGCAATCTCGGGGCCGTCACCGATGCATTGGCGCACCTGCTCGCCGGCGATCTGGATCCGGAACAATGCTGCGGCGCTGAAATCCAGCACTGGGCGGCGTTGCTCGTCGCGAACAACGATCCAGGGTTCCCTGTCTTCATGGGTCCGAAGATAAACAGACAGACGACCGCCATCGAGTTCGGCGAAGTCGAAAAGGAATTGCTCGGGCATTTTGCCTCCAACACTCCACAAAAAAAGGCACAGCGCCGGGCCGGGTGGAGGAGTCCGGCTTGCGGGAGCTACCCGGGCGCGTGCACACCGCTATCCGCCTACGGTCTGAACCGGTGGCGGCGCTGAAAATTGACCCGCGCGCGTTCTTCGCGCTCCAGGCCGCGTTCGAAATCTGCTATCCACTTCCGCATGCCGCGGCGGCGCCACAGCAGCCAGCCCACTACGCAGCAGCCAGTTATCAGCATCAGCAGCCACGTGAAGGACGCGACCAAGATCAGGATAGAAATAGCGGTGCTCATATCGTCGGCGGCCAGTTGCCCAGCGCCAGCACAGCCAGCACCAGCGCAAGAATGAGGAAGTCGAAGGCGGCCATGTCAGCAGTCCACCGGGCCAATGGGAATGGCGTCTGGCGCCGGCGGGGTCATGGTGTCGCCTGGGATGTGCGCGATGTGTCCAGGCAAGCTGCTGTCGTCAGCCCCCAGCGCTTTAGAATGGGTGCTCTCAAGTTCACCGACATTCGGAAGGGGGCAGGCCATGAGATGGGACGATTTGATTCGCAATGCCATTAGAGACCGCCGTGTTCTGGAGATTTGGTACGACGGGACAGGCCCGCGCCTAATCGAACCCCACCGCTACGGGGTGAGTACTGCAGGGAATCTGGTATTGCGCGCCTGGCAGCAATCGAATGCGCGTAAGCCAATGGATCGGCCAGCATTCCGGCTGTTCGAGGTTGGGAAAATTGCCCAGGCCGTTGAGAGGCAGAAAACGTTCCCTGGCCCGCGCCAGGGCTACGGACCAGCAGACGAAACCATGCGACGGGTCTACGCTCAGCTTTGACGTAGTGAGGAGAGCAGGCGTCAGACATTGCCCTCTCCGTCAAATTGGCGGTCGGCCCCAGCCGGATATGATTGGCGCTCATCAACATCAACCGTTTCCGAAAGGAGCTGACCATGAGCGACACGATTACCCTGTCCTGCGCGAAGTGCGGAAGCAAGGAATTCGACTACCCAAGCGGTGTCCAGGCGAATCTCAAGCCCAGCGACACCATTACCTGCAAGGGCTGTGGCGCTTCCGGCACATATGGCTCCGCTATCGAGAGCGCGAAGAAGCAAATCGCGGATCAGCTCAAACGAAGCTTCGGGAAAATCTTCAAGTAACGCCTGCGCGAGTTCGTCACATACCCGTTCGAGTTCACGAACGCCTGCGGCAGCTTCAAGGCCGCACGGCGCCTGCGCGACACACGACTCGCCGGGACCGATGTGGGTGGAATCGGCGTTAGGCATGAGCGGCCTCGCGAGTCGCTCGCTGAGGCCCTTTTGAAAATTCTTCAGCCAGGTCTTGCAGGGTGAGTCTGGGATCAGCGTCGGCTAGCCTGACCATCGCATCGAGGCTTGGGCGTTTGCCCCGCCAATGCGTTGCGATCTGCCACAGGTAGCCGTTTCCTAAACGAGCAGCCGAAGCGAGGGCTATGCGCTCCGTAGACGTAAGCATGGGGTAGAGCTGAGCTAATTTCATAATCAAAGCTTAGCTGTAGACTAAGCTTTTAGTCAATAGCTATTGACTAAACTCTTTAGCTGGCAGCTATAATTTATGCATGAAAACTGCCGCTCAAGTCCGTCTCGAACGCCTTCGCATGTTGGTCAAGGAGTTCGGATCTATCGCCGCGCTGAATCGCGCCACTGGCAAACAGGAGCGCGACTCCACGTACTCTCAAATACTGAACGGGTCTCTAAGTTCCGCGACGGGACGACCAAAAGAAATGGGCCCCACCATGGCCCGTAAGATTGAAGCTGTCCTGGGTAAGCCACAAGGCTGGATGGACACCCCTCCCGACGTGCCCCCCTCAACTTGGCCATTCACGAGCATCTCGCAACAGCGGTTCGATCTCCTTCCTGACCGGATAAAGGGGCGAGTCGAAGAACGAATCCTTGCACTAATTGAAGAATGGGAGCACAGCAAGGATGAATGACAATCCAGTCCCAGCTTCGAAATATCAGTTCCTAACGCTCCACCCGTTTTATACATACGGGCAGCCGAATGAAGGTCGCATCTTTAAGGCCCGCGGAGGTAAGGAAGCCCAACAAGTTGGTCGACCTCATGGAGACAATCCGGACACAGCGGCCCTTTGGCGCCTGGGCGAACGTGCGTATTCACTGCTACAACCAATGGCTTCTGTCGACCAATTTGACGCTGAGTTAGCGGAATTTAACGCCTTTCTGGATGATGCACGGCGTGGAATCTATGCATCCATAGTCGGAGGCACAATTCACGCAGTAACACCCGATGGAGGTGACGCGAATCCAGACTGGATCAAAGATCTCCCTGAGTCTCAAATCTTGGATATGTGCTGGGGCATGGGAACGGCTAAAGGCCCGATCAGTGACGAGTTCCTGGCAGATATGTTTAGAACATCCTTTTGCCTTGCGGCCCTGATCGAAATCGAAAATGCTTACATAGGAATGTTCTTTGACGGCCGGGATGCGGTCTCATCCGCCTTGGCTGCAGCAGAAGCGATTTTCAACGCGGAAACAATCGCGAACCGTACCGACAGAATGCAGGAAGCTCGCCGGCAAATAGCATTGCAGGGGGCGCTATCCCGCCTTCAAAACGACCCAAGACAACGGGAGAAGCAATTCATCAAGGATTGCTGGCGCGAATGGAAGAACGATCCATCGAGGTATGCAAGTAAAGCCGCGTTCGCACGAGACATGCTCACGAAATGCTCCCATCTTCAAAGTTCGAAGAAAATTGAGGATTGGACGCGACAGTGGGATCAGGAATAGTACTCAGCCAGCTCAGTGAGCACGCAACAAGTAAGGAACTCACTTCGCGCGCTAGGTGCCCACCGAGCCGCCCTGGGGAGCTTTCGGAGATATCCCGCCTCAGTGATTATGTAGCCCAAGCTTCGACACATGTTGACGAATGCTTAGCCATTAGCTAAGCTTTGTAAGCTAGTGCTCAAAAAGCAAAGCCCCTGGCTTTCACCAGGGGCTTAATTTGGGGCCATGCGGCTGCAACCGCAACGCCCCGAACCTGGACTACTAACTGGAGGGATCCATGTCCAAGCAAAGTATCCGCCCCACCGGGGTGGAGGGGATTTCTACGCCTGCAACCTTAGTTGACGGTCAACTCCTTGTCAACCAAATTGACCTGTCAACGCTACTGCTCGCTGTCGATAGCGACCTCGTGGGATGGACTGGCACTTGCGTCGACACGCTGGTACAGCTTGAGGAATTGCTCAAAGCGATTCAGGGGATCACCCAGGAACAGGAGCATTTGACTCCCCTGATAAAGCTAAACAGGATTGCCAAGCTGGCCGCTATGGGCGCGTATGTTGCCTCGGATATAGCCAACGGCGCAAATTGCGGCCGCGAGCGGTTCGAAGAGTTCGCCACCCCGTACCGCTCGCAAGCAGGAGGTGCTCAATGAACCACCTCATCCCGTTCATCTTCGAAAAGTCGCCCATTCGGGTTGTAGAGGAAGCTGATGGTGCCAAGGTTGTCGCCAAAGATGTAGCCGAGGCTCTGGGCTATGAATGGAACGCCCGCCTTATCGACAAGGTCCCGGACGAATGGAAGGGGGTGAAACGGATTCACACCCCTGGCGGCTTCCAGCAAATGTCGGTTCTCAGTGAACAAGGCCTGTACTTCTTCTTGAACCGTTCCGACAAGCCCAAGGCGTTGCCCATGCAGAAGTGGGTCGCTGGCGAAGTCCTCCCATCCATCCGCAAGACCGGCGGCTACCAGAGCAAGGCCACAGAGAAGCTACCCGGCGAGCTCGCAATCATGGAATGCTATGTTCGCCTCCTGCGCCCCGCTCCGTCGTCTCAAGTCGCCATGCTCGAACAGATCGCCCGCGACAACGGACTGAGCAGCGCATTCCTCCCTGCCTACGTGGTGGATGCTGCGGACGATGGGCCGGCGGGCAGCAGCATGCCCACCGCATCCCTGACGGCCCTGCTCAAGGAACACGGCATCACGACGAACGTGGCGGCGTACAACGTCTTGCTGCGCGATGCGTGCATGCTGGAGGAGCGCACTCGCAAGAGTACGTCCGCTCCGAATGGCAAGAAGCACTTCTGGGTGATCACCGAGAAGGGTCTCGCCTACGGCAAGAACCTGACCAACCCCGCATCGCCCCGGGAAACCCAGCCGCACTGGTACGTGGAACGGTTCGCCGAGCTGCATCGGATCGTCACCGGTCGTCTGCTGGGCAACGGAGGTGCAGCATGAATGCCCCTCTGATCATTCGCAGTGAAGGCCGTGACGTGCGGTTTTGCGTGGGCGCCGGCCCCAATGACATTGACGCCGCTGACGCCTTGGCCGCAAATCCCCTTGCCCCGCCGGCGGTCTTGATTTCGGCCGCTACGGACCGCGTTGCACGCATTAAGGATCTGGCTGCGCCATTTGGCTTCATCCCGGCTGATGGCATGGAGCCGATCCCGGCCGACGTCATGGGCGACTTCGTGTCGGCTCTAGGCGCAATCGCAGCGGAAGCCGGACAGCTTCTTGAGCATGCGGTGTATTTGCGCCATCGCACTGAGCGAGGTGAAGAATGAACGCTTCCCATCGCTGCCAAGTCGGCGACCTAGTGATGCTCGTGCGAAGCAATGTCGCCGCACGCGTTGGTCGCATCGGAGTCATTGTCTGCAGCACCACCAGCGCGCTGGCGAGCGCGCTTTCGCATCCCGACGATCTGGCCGAGGCCCAACGACGCGACTGGATTGTGGATTTCCATGGGGCTCCTGAGGTCACTTATCGCGACGGCGAGACCTTCGTGACTCATCGTCTCGCATGCGCGGACGTGACACTAAGGCCTTTGCGCGCCGGCCCCGAGGACCTCGAGCGCGAAGAACTTCTCGCCGCCGGAGGTGAAGCATGAGCACCCCCAAAGGCATCGCTTACCTGAATCGGGCTCGCCAGGGCATTCTGCACGCCCTCGCCATTCTGGATGCGGCCGACAAGCTGCCCATCAACGACATTGCCGACCTTGACATCCTCATCGACGCCACCCGCGATCTGCTGGGCCATCACCTTGAGGAGGTCGACAGCAATCTGGACGCCCTGAAGGCCGGAGGTGGAGCATGACGCATCAACGCAAACCGAACGTGTCGCCAGATCTAGTCGGCATGGCCTGGGAGGTCAAAGCTCTGCTTGACGCTCTGGACGAGCTCATGCCGCTCGACAAAGCGGAGGGCGTGTCGCTCCACGCGCTTGCCCAGATCGGCAGCGCCAAGGCGCGCGACCTCGCCAACCATCTGTCGATCATTGTGGAGGCGCGCCATGCATAAGCACCGCACCCCCACCGAGCAATTGGCGGCAGCCGTCCGCGGCCGGGCGCTCTACGTCCGTCTGTACGACAAGGCCACGGCCGAACTGTCCGAGGCCAAGGGCGAGGCGGCATCGATGCGCGAGCGATGCGCGACTCTCGCAAGCGCGCTGGAGATCACGACCAGCATCCTCGAGGCCTCGGCTGATCCACACCTGAAAGCCAGTGCCACCGCGGCGCGCAACCTGTTGAACACTGCGGGACGCGCCCCCGTCATGGAGGGGACGAGGTGATCACCATCATTGAACTCCTCAACCAAAGGCGCCGCGCACTTCTGATTCAAGAGCTCGAACGCCAGTGGCCAGGCTGCGGTGCGCATACGAAGCGCAACCAGCTCACCAAGCAGGACGATGTGGTCTGGAGCCTGCTGCTGCCGAAGCATGTGGATGCCGAAATCCGCGTATACGTGCGTGGATGGAATGCCGCTATGGACGATGCTCGGCGCGTCGTGGCGGCAGCCAGCCCTCTCGAAGGCAGCGACATCCCGGCCGCCTTGCCCCAAACGGCCTACGGCCACCCGGCCAATCGCCCACCCGGCCGAAGGGATCCAGCTGCAGCGCGCCGGGCCCGCTCCAATTTGGAAGCACTGTTCGAAGACGAAGGAGGTAGCGATGCGTGAGCATGGCGAATCTCTTCTGCCTCTGAGCGCGGTTAAAAGTCGGGTTGGAATGGGTAAGACCAAGATCTACGAGCAGATCAAGGTTGGAGAATTCCCGAAGTGCATCAAGAACGGGCGGACGTCGGTCTGGCTTGCTTCGGAAGTCGAAGCGTGGATAGCGCAGGCCATCAAACGATCAAGGGAGCATCCTTAGACTGACCCTTAGAATCCCCCAGCCTTCCTCTGACGGGAGCCACGGGAAAAGTGAGAATGGGGCTGCTCAATAGCAGCCCCGTTGCATTCAACAACCCGCCCCAACGGGAGCAGATCTGGGGGTTTCGTCGGAAAGCGCCTTGTACGTTAGGGTGAAAATGATCACTATCACGAACAGCGCTTGCATGACATTAGTAGCAAAAAAAACGAGCATCAGGTTAAAAACTGCCCCAGTCTCTCTCGGTGAGTAGTTGTATAGCGCGAGAAAGGCAGTAGCAACCAAACTCAGTATCGTCACAAGGTACAGAGACATGAAAATGCTTAAGAAGCCGTGATTCTTGTAGCGCTTGAACGTTCGCCGATCAACAAAGGAGAACAGAATAGCAATTACCGCTGCCAGCAAGCCTAATGTCGTGTACGAAAAGCCCGAAACCATTGTCGATATTTCGAGCTTCTTGTGTCCCAAGGACAGAGGTACGAACCAACTTTGGCGTGCGACAAACTTATAGATCACCCAACTTAGCACGCCAATGATCGGCGCTATCGAATTCAGCAATAGCATCAATCCGGCGCGCCTGAAATTCGTCATCTTGTTCATGGACTCTCACCTTCGCAGCAACAACATCGTTAGCTTGAATCAGCTCAAAAATTGATTCGAGTATCGATTGGCCAACACGAGGAGACACCGCATCGTGGATGGCACCGAGGCCGTCCACGCGGAAGTCAGTCAAACGATCATTAAGCTCAGCTCGAGCTCTAATGGCGATCCTCTCGATGCCCTGAACGTTTCCACCGATAATTGCCTTGCTGACAGCTTTTATGTCCTTTCGCGGCTTTGGCTTAAGCGTAACTTCAAAAGCTCCCAGCGCATCAAGATCGTCAATATCCTTGCCAAATACTCCGCCTAGCTGCTCAAAAAGTCCGCTATTCCTAGTGACCCGTATCGATGTCGCACCGATGAAGCTCATCCGAAGAGCATCATCTCTGCTTACAGTTTCGGTGAAAGCCGTCACGCAGAATTTATGGTCTCTACATCCGATCTTATAGAGTAGCTCATTGACGAACGTCGCGAATGCCGAAACTGTAGGTGCGAGCTGCGTCGCGGCGAACGCGAGGTAGCTATCGGCGACAAAGACATAGGATGAGAACCCAAGGCTCTCGTTCTCCATCAACCGTTCAGATATGTCCTTAGAGGCGATTGCGGAGACATCAATCGCTTTGACGATCTCCGTGTCCTTCGCCTTCACGAACAAGAAGAAATTCCCGTCCACTGGGAGGAGAAAGACGCGTTCCTCATTGTGCGAGAACCCCTTCTTGAATTCAGAGTGCTCAAACTCGCAAAACTGCGTGAAGAATTGGCGCAGCGACATTCGTATCCTCTGTCGTCCCGCCAGGTCCTCGAAGTAATAGGCGTAGTACTTTAGCTTCATCTTATGTCCACCCTGCAATCGGCGCGTTCATGCCGGCGCGCACACCAGCGTCCGTTTTGATAATGACCGTCCGGCCGATCAGGGCCGAAGATCGAATTTTCGCTCAGTGTAACTAAACGTTGAAACAACTGCAGAACGCACGGTTTGCACGCAGGATGAGATGGTTGCCCCATGAGTTGCCCCACGGCGGCGAAAATGACAAAGGCCGTTAGTGAGTACTATCACTAACGGCCTTTCATTTCTTGGTCGGGGCGGTGGGATTCGAACTCACGACCCTCTGCTCCCAAAGCAGATGCGCTACCAGGCTGCGCTACGCCCCGAAGGGTGGCAACTATACCAGATACCGGGCGCGCAGCCTATGGCCAGCCTGCAAATGACGCTTTCCGCGCGTCATGCGCCCTCTGACGGACGGCAGAATTCCGGCGATCAGCCGAAACGGCCCGTGATGTAGTCTTCCGTTTCCTTGCGCGCGGGCTTTACGAAGATCTGGTCGGTCTGGCCGAATTCCATCAGTTCGCCCAGGTACATATAGGCGGTGAAGTCCGAGCAGCGCGCGGCCTGCTGCATGTTGTGCGTCACGATGACGACGGTGTAGTCGTTCTTCAGTTCCGCGATCAGTTCTTCGATCTTGGCGGTCGAGATCGGATCGAGGGCCGAGCACGGCTCGTCCAGCAGCAACACTTCCGGCTTGATGGCCACGCCGCGCGCGATGCACAGACGCTGCTGCTGGCCGCCCGATAGACTGTTGCCGCTCTGGTGCAGCTTATCCTTGACTTCGTTCCACAGGGCGGCCTTGCTCAGGGCCCATTCCACGCGCTCGTCCATTTCGCCCTTGGACAGGCGCTCGAACAGGCGCACGCCGAAGGCGATGTTGTCGTAGATGCTCATGGGAAACGGCGTGGGCTTCTGGAACACCATGCCGACCTTGGCGCGGATCAGCGAAATGTCGGTCTTGGCCGTCAGCAGGTTTTCGCCGTCCAGGATGATCTCACCCTCGGCGCGCTGGCCGGGGTACAGCTCGAACATGCGGTTGAAAGTGCGCAGCAGCGTCGACTTGCCGCAGCCCGACGGGCCGATGAAGGCCGTGACCTTCTTCTCCTGGATCGACATGTTCACATTGCGGATCGCGTGGAACTTGCCGTAGTAGAAGTTCAGGTTCTTGACCTCGATCTTGTTCTTGACGGCGGTAGCGGTGTTTTCCATTTGGTTTCCCTAGGCTGCGGCGCGCCCTGCGCGCCGGCAAAGCGATCTTTACTTGCGGAACATGTTGCGGGCGATGATGTTGATGCCCAGCACCAGCAGCGTAATCAGCGTGGCGCCGGCCCATGCCAGGTTGTTCCAGTCCTTGAAGGGGCTGGCGGCGTACTGGTAGATCACGACTGGCAGGTTGGCCATCGGGCCGTTCATGTTCCAGGACATGAACTGGTTCGACAGCGCCGTGAACAGCAGCGGCGCGGTTTCGCCGGAGATCCGGGCGATGGCCAGCAGCACGCCGGTGATGATGCCGGTCTTCGCTGCGCGATAGCACACCATGGTGATCATGCGCCACTTGGGGCAACCCAGCGCGGCAGCGGCCTCGCGCAGACTATTGGGCACCAGCAGCAGCATGTTGTCGGTGGTACGCACCACGACCGGTATCACCAGGATGGACAGCGCGATGGCGCCGGCCCAACCCGAGTAATGCCCGACCTGGGCCACGTACACGGCGTAGATGAACAAGCCGATGATGATCGACGGCGCCGACAACAGCACGTCGTTCAGGAAGCGCGTGGCGGGCGCCAGCCAGCCGCGCTGGCCATATTCGGCCAGGTAGGTGCCAGCAAGAATGCCCACGGGGGTGCCGATCAGCGTGCCCACGCCGGCCATCATCACACTGCCGAAGATGGCGTTGATCAGGCCGCCGGTCTGCCCCGGCGGCGGCGTGATCTCGGTGAAGAGCGTGTACGACAACGCCGGCGCGCCCTTGAGCAGCAGCGTCAGAATGATCCAGAACAGCCAGAACAAGCCGAACAACAGCGTGCCCAGCGACACGGTCAGCATGACGCGATTGATGACGCGGCGCCGGCGATAGGTGCCGTTCTGCATATTGAGTACGGATACAGCCATGATCTTTTCCTTGTGCTCGCGGCGCGTCAGGTTTTCTTGCCTTCGCTGGCGGACAGGCGGACCAGCAGCATCTTGGCCAGGGCGAGCACGATGGTCGTGATCAGGAACAGGATCAAGCCCAGCTCCAGCAGCGCCGACTTCTGTATGCCGCCCGCTTCATTGAATTCATTGGCCAGCGCGGAGGCGATCGAGTTGCCCGGCGAGAACAGCGAGCCGGACCACTTGAACGCATTGCCGATGACGAAGGTGACGGCCATGGTTTCGCCCAGGGCGCGGCCCAGGCCCAGCATGATGCCGCCGATGACGCCCGACTTGGTGTAGGGCAGCACCACGCGCCACATCACTTCCCAGGTCGTGCTTCCCAGGCCGTAGGCCGACTCCTTGAGCATCGCCGGCACCAGCTCGAACACGTCGCGCATGACGGCGGCGATGAACGGGATGATCATGATCGACAGGATCAGGCCTGCCGTGAAAATGCCGATACCGAAGGGCGGACCGGCGAAGATACCGCCGATCACGGGCAGGCTGCCCAGGGTGGCGATCAGGAAGGGCTGCACGTACTGCTGGAACACCGGCACGAAAACGAACAGGCCCCACATGCCATAGATGATGGACGGAATCGCCGCCAGCATTTCGACCGCGGTGCCCAGCGGACGGCGCAGCCAGGTCGGTGAGAGTTCGGTCAGGAAGATGGCGATGCCGAAGGACACCGGCACGGCGATGATCAGGGCGATGGCCGAGGTCAGCAACGTGCCGATGATGGGCACCACGGCCCCGTAGTTCGAATTGACCGGATCCCAGTCATTCAGCCAGAGGAACGACAGGCCGTACTTGGCCAGCGATTCTCGGCTGCCGTAGATCAGGGAAACAAGAATAGCCGCCAGCAGAATGAACACCAGGAAGGCGAACAGGCGGGTCAGGTTCTTGAATAGCGCATCCATCAGCGCGTTGTTGTTTTGCTTCATAGGCGAAGGCGTGCCGGTAGTCACGGAGTCCGCCCCGCTGGGCGAAAGCGGCACACTATTATCCATTACCGCGCTCATGGATGGACTTTCCTTAGGAAACCAGGGGAGAAACTTCGAAGGTCTTGCGGCGGGCCGCCACTATCGTTCCTTGTCCGGAACGCCAGCGGCGGCCGCTGATGATTGCGCGCGGGAGAGGCTGGCGTCCCTGCCGGGCCCGCCCCACGCTCAACCCATTACTGCCAGACAGCCTTGCCGTCGGCGGACTTGACTTCGCCCCAAGCGGCGCGGATTTCCTTGGTCACGGCTTCCGGCAGCGGCACGTAGTCCATGGCTTCGGCAGACTTTGCGCCGTTCTTGAAGGCCCAATCGAAGAATTCCAGCACGGCCTTGCCTTGCGCCGGCTTGTCTTGCGACTTGTGGACCAGGATGAAGGTGGCGGCGGTGACGGGCCACGAATCGGCGCCCGGTTCGTCGGTCAGGACCACGCCCATGCCCGGCGCGCTCTTCCAATCGGCGTTGGCGGCCGCGGCGGCGAAAGCCTTCTGCTCCGGCTGGACGAACTTGCCATCCTTGTTCTGCAGCTGCGTCCAGGCCAGCTTGTTCTGCTTGGCGTAGGCGTATTCCACGTAGCCGATCGAGTTCTTCAGCTGGCCGACGTAGGCGGCGACGCCTTCGTTGCCCTTGCCGCCCTGGCCCACGGGCCACTTCACGGCCTTGCCTTCACCGACTTGCGACTTCCAGTCCGGCGACACCTTGGACAGGTAGTTGGTCCAACCGAAGGTGGTGCCCGAACCGTCCGAACGGTGCACGACGATGATGTCGGCCGACGGCAGCTTGAGGTCGGGGTTCAGGGCCTTGATGGCGGCGTCATCCCACTTCTTGATCTTGCCCAGGAAGATGTCGGCCAGGACCTTGCCCGACAGCTTCAGCTTGCCGGGTTCGATGCCGTCGATATTCACCACGGCCACCGTGCCGCCGATGACGGCCGGGAATTGCAGCAGGCCGTTCTTTTCCAGGTCGGCTGCCTTCATGGGATCGTCCGAGGCGCCGAAGTCAACGGTCTTGGCGATGATCTGCTGCTGGCCGCCGCCCGAACCGATGGACTGGTAGTTGACGGCGCTGTTGGTGGCGGCCTTGTAGTCGGAGGCCCACTTGGCGTAGATCGGGTACGGGAACGAAGCGCCGGCGCCGGTCACGTCGGCGGCCTGGACGGCAAACACGGCGGCGCTCAGCGCGACGCCCAGGGAAACTTGTTTGAAGACACGTTTGAACATCTGGGTTCCTTCTGTGCTCGTTGGAGGAGTCTGGCAGGCTTGGAAAACTGCCTGTCTTTCAGCGACCCTCGAATATTAGAAGCCCTACATGACAGGATAGTGACAGTCATGATCCCCTCCGAGGCGCTAAGCGCCTCCCCCCAGGGGGCGCCGGTGGCGGACCGGCGCCGCCGGATCCGCGCGGCCCCGCTTGCGAGGCGCTTTGGCTCGAATGCCGGCTGGAAATGGACTTGGGGGGCGCTTTGCCCCCGTATTCGGCCTTGAAAGAGGGACAGGGCGGGCCAGGAGACGCTTTAGGCTCGGATGCCGCCCTGGAAAAAGGAACGGAGCGGGCCGGAAGCAGCGGCCCCGTTTCAGGTCGCCGCCCTGCGAGGGGGCAGCGGGCGTGGTTACACGCCCAGCTTCTGCATCAGGTACTGGTGCACGTTGAAGGGCTCGCGACGGCTCTTGACTCGGGCGTAGTCGCCGTCGGGCTGTTGCTGCCAGGCCAACTGGTTGTCTCGCAGCGCATAGGTGAAGGCTTCGTCGATCACGCGCTTCTTCAAGGTCTTGTCGTAGATCGGGAACGCGATCTCGACGCGACGGAAGAAGTTGCGGTCCATCCAGTCGGCCGACGACAGGTACACGGTTTCCTCGCCTTCGGCGTAGAAGTAGAAGACGCGCGAGTGTTCCAGGAAGCGGCCGACGATGGAGCGCACCCGGATGTTCTCGGACAGCCCCGGCACGCCCGCCCGCAGCGCGCACACGCCACGCACGATCAGGTCGATCTTCACGCCGGCCTGACCGGCCTTGTAGAGCTCCTCGATGATTTGCTCTTCCAGCAGCGAGTTCATCTTGGCCATGATGCGCGACCGCTTGCCGGCCTTGGCCGCGCGGGCCTCGGCGCGGATCAGCGCCACCATGCCGTCATGCATGGTGAAGGGCGACTGCATCAACGCCTTGAGGGAACGGCGCGCGCCCAGTCCGGTCAGCTGCGCGAATACCTTGTCCATGTCTTCGCACAGCTTCGGATCGGCGGTGAGCAGGCCGAAGTCCGTGTACAGGCGCGCCGTGCGCGGGTGGTAATTGCCGGTGCCCAAGTGGGCATAGCGGCGCAAGCGCCCTTTCTCGCGGCGCAACACCACAGCCATTTTCGCGTGCGTCTTGTGCGCCACCACGCCGTACACCACGTGCGCCCCCACTTCTTCCAGCTTGGAGGCCCAGTTGATGTTGGTCTGTTCGTCAAAGCGGGCCATCAGCTCCACCACCACCGTGACTTCCTTGCCGGCGCGCGCGGCGGCAAGCAGGATTTTCATCAGCTCGGAATCCTCGCCGGTGCGGTAGATGGTCTGCTTGATCGCCATGACGTCCGGATCCAGCGCGGCGGCGGTCAGGAAATCGATGACCGGCTGGAAGGACTGATAGGGATGGTGCAGCAAGCGGTCCTGCTCGGCCACGGCCTCGAACAATTCAGCCGGCTTGTCGCCCACCCGGTCGAACGGCGCCGGCACGGGCGCGCGGTAATCGGGAAACAGCAGGTCCGGCCGCGAATCCGAATTGCACAGCTGCATCAGGCGCGACAGGTTCACCGGGCCCGGCACGCGGTAGGTGTCCTCGGGCTTGAGCGAGAACTCGCGCTGCAGGAAGTGCTCCAGTTCGACCGGCGTCAGCTTGTCGATCTCCAGCCGCACCGCGGCGCCGAAGTTGCGCTGCGACAGTTCGCCCTGCAAGGCGTGACGCAGGTTGGTGACTTCTTCCTCGTCCACGAACAGGTCGCTGTTGCGCGTGACCCGCCACTGGTAGCACCCCAGCATCTCCAGCCCCGGGAACAGCTCGCCCACGAAGGCGCGCAGCAGCGAGGTCAGCAGGATGTAGCCTTCGGGTTGGCCCGACAGCTCCTGCGGCATCTTGATCAGGCGCGGCAACGCGCGCGGCGCCTGCACAACGGCGATCGAAGCCTGGCGACCGAAGGCGTCGGCGCCCGACAGCGACACAATGAAATTCAGGCTCTTGTTGTAGACGCGCGGAAACGGGTGCGCCGGATCCAGCCCGATCGGCGTCAGCAGCGGCATCACATCGCGGTTGAAGACCTCGCGAGCCCATTCCTGCTGCTGCGGGTTCCATTCAGATGCGTGGTGCAGCGAGATACCCTCGGCGTGCATGGCCGGCAGGATCTCGTCATTGAGGAGGTTGTACTGGCGGTTGACGAGCTCGTGCACCGCATGCTGGACGTTGTCGAACGCCTGGTCGGGCGTCATGCCGTCCGGCCCCACCAGGTTCGGCGACTGGCGCTGCTGCTCCTTCAGGCTGGAAATCCGGATCTCGAAGAACTCGTCCAGGTTGGAACTGACGATGCACACGTAGCGCAGGCGTTCCAGCAGGGGCGTCTTGGGATTCTCCGCCATCGCCAGCACGCGTTCGTTGAATTTCAGCAGCGACAACTCGCGGTTCAGAAGCAAGGGCTCGGCAGGAGGGCGTGAAGGCATACCGGATTCCATACGTAGGGAGAGCGTGGAGTTTTACTGCAAAAAAGTGACGGTTCCATGACACAACGCCAAAAACGTAGCGTACGCTAAAACCGGGACATATAGCAGGGCCATTGCGCGCTGCAAGCCACTGTTCCGTAAGAAAAAAATCGCATCGCCGGGCGCTGTCACATGGGGTATCTATAATCGGGCCACTCTCACAGACAATATTACGAGCCGCATGGATCAACTTCTGGCCGCGGTGGACCTCGGGTCCAACAGCTTCCGCCTCTCCATCGGACGCATCGTTCAGCAGGACGGTACGCCCCAGATCTATCAGATCGACCGCCTCAAGGAAACCGTCCGGCTCGCGGCCGGCCTGGATTCCGAAAAACGGCTGGGCGATGACGCCATCGACCGGGCCATCGCCGTGCTGGAACGCTTCGGCGACCGCCTGCGCAGCTTCCACCCCAACCGGGTCCGCGCCGTCGCCACCAACACTTTCCGCGTCGCCCGCAACACCCGCGACTTCCTGCCGCGAGCTGAAGCCGCCCTGGGCTTTCCCATTGAAGTCATCGCCGGCCGCGAAGAGGCGCGCCTGATTTTCTCGGGCGTGGTCCACACCCTGCCCCCTTCGCCCAATAAGCGCCTGGTCATCGACATCGGCGGCGGCTCGACCGAAGTCATCATCGGCAAGGGTCATGAGCCCGGCCTGATGTCCTCGCTCTACATGGGCTGCGTCAGCTATAGCCGCCAGTTCTTCTCCGACGGCGTAGTGGATGCCCACCAGATGAAGCAGGCCGAGCTGGCTGCCCGTCGCGAGATCGAAGTCATCGCCAAGCAGTACCGCAAGATGGGCTGGAAAGAGGCCTACGGCTCTTCCGGCACGGCCAAGGCGCTGTTTGCGATCCTGACCGAATGCCGCTTTTCAGACCGAGGCATCACGCGCGCCGGCCTGAACAAGCTGAAAGACCGCATCGTGCGGTCGGGCCGCGTGATTCCGTCCGAATTGCCCGGCATCAAGATCGAACGCGCGGACGTGCTGCCCGGCGGGCTGGCCATCATGAGCGCGCTGTTCGACGAACTTGGCATCGACGTCATGCATACCGGCGACGGCGCCCTGCGCCTGGGCGTGCTGTACGACCTGCTGGGCCGGGATGACGAACATGACAAGCGCGACGAATCGGTGCGCCAGTTCATGAAGCGCTACCACGTCGATGTGAACCAGGCGCGGCGCGTGCGCCACGCCGCGCTCACCCTGTTCGACGCAATGTTCCCGGACGGCCCGGAACGCGCCGAGCTGCGTCCCGCGCTGGGCTGGGCGGCCGATCTGCACGAAGTGGGCCTGTCCATCGCCCACAACGCGTATCACAAGCACACCGCCTACGTTCTGGAAAACGCCGACATGCCGGGCTTCTCGCGCGCGGACCAGCAACTGCTGGCGCTGCTGGCGCTCGGCCACCAAGGCAAGCTGACCAAACTGGAACCGTTGGTGCGCTCGCGCGCGCAATGGAAGGCCATCCTCAGCCTGCGCCTGGCGGTGCTGCTGTTCCGCCGCCGCAACGAAATCGAACCGCTGCCGCTGACGGCATCGGTGCGCGACAACTCCATCGTGGTGCGGGTCAACCGCGAATGGCTGGCGCAGCATCCCCTGAGCGACTTCACGCTGCGCGCGGAAGAAGCCGAGTGGAACAAGGTAGGGTTTTCGTTCGAGCTGCTGGAGTTCTGAGCAACAGGCCGGGCGGCCCTTGAGCCGCCTCGGCCGGCGCCGCCAAACGCTAGAACGGTGAAAGATCGGTTTCGCGATCCAGCCGCTTGAGCTCCATGCGCAAGGGCCGCGTAGCCCGCCGTATCAGCCTGATCTTCATGCGGCGGAACAGGCGGCGCATGATGCTCAGCGCTGGGCGGTGGCGGTGGCGGGCTGGTCCAGCCCGAAGTGACGGCGGTAGCGCTCGTCCATGCGGTCCATCTTGAGCAGGACCGGGAAATCCGCGGCATTGAAATCGGGATCCCAAGCGGGTTCGCCACAGACCTTGGCGCCCAGCTTCAAATACCCCTTGATCAGCGGCGGCACACGAGCCGGCAAGGTGCTGTTGAGCTTCTCCACCGGATAGCGATGCAGCGGCGTCACGCAGGGTTCGTCCCCTTGCGGCAGCTGTTTGGAAATGGTGCGCCACACTTCGGCGGCAGTGACGCCGTCGTCGCGCAGGCTGACGCTGGCGCAGCCCAGCACATACTGATAGCCGCCACGGCGCAGGTATTCGGCCAAGCCGGACCACAACAGCATGATGACGCCGCCGCCGCGGTAGTCCGCGTGCGTGCAGGAGCGGCCAACCTCGACCAGCTCGTCCTGGATCGGGCCCAGTCCGGACAGGTCGAACTCGGACTGCGAGTAGTATCCGCCCGCCTCCCGCGCCTTTTCCGGCGTCAGGATCCGGTAGGTGCCGACAACGCGGCCGGTATCCAGTTCACGGACCATCAGGTGTTCACAGAACGGATCGAAGCGGTCGTGCTCGATGCCGTCCTGCGCATCGGGAAACACCGCGCCCATGTCCTCGGTGAAGACGTCGTAGCGCAGGCGTTGAATCTGCTCGATTTCTTCAGCGGTGCGCGCCAAGCCCACCACCAGCACCTTGGCGGCGGCGCCGGTCCAAGGTTCTGCGGCATTACGGCTCGGATTGATGCGTGCTAATTCCAGCATTGCGCGAAGCTCCTAGAGAGTCCAGTCAGTGTGGACGCCCTGTATGTCAAAGACTTGACCAATATGTTACGTGACTATGAAGTTTAGTTCGGGGCAGACATATCAATCGCCCGCCGAAATCGACAAAACTTTACAAAAATATACAGACCTTGAACAAACAAAAGCCACCCGTCGCGCGACGGGTGGCCTTGCTTCGGCATTGGAAAGTCGGCATTTACCCCAGGCTGGCCGCAAGCTTCTCGGCGCAGGACACGGCAAGCGCCTCGTCCTCGGCCTCGACCATCAGCCGCAGCTTGGGCTCGGTGCCCGACGCGCGGATGAGGATTCGGCCGCGGCCGTCCAGTTCGGCTTCCACGGCCTTGCGCGCGGCGCTCAGGCCCTCGTGCGTCTTCCAATCCTGGCCCGGCGTCAGCGGGACGTTGATCATCTTTTGCGGGTACATGCGCAGATCGCTCACCCACTCCGACAGGCCCACCGAGTTGCGGCGCAGCGCGGTCAGGACCTGCAGCGCGGCCACGATGCCGTCGCCGGTCGAATGGCAGTCCAGGCACAGCAGATGGCCTGAGCTTTCGCCGCCATACAGCCAGCCCCGGGCCTGCATTTGTTCCAGCACGTAGCGGTCGCCCACGTTGGCGCGCTCAAAGCCGACGCCCAGGCGCTTCATTTCGCGCTCGAAGCCGAAGTTGGTCATCAGCGTGCCGACCACGCCGTCCACCTTGCCGCGTTGCATGCGTTCGCGGACGATGGCGTACATGAGCTCGTCGCCGTTGTAGATGCGGCCCTCGCCGTCCACCATCTGCAGGCGGTCGGCGTCGCCATCCAGCGCAATGCCCAATTGGGCGCCGCGGGCGTGGACTTCCTTGGCCAGCAATTCGGGGTGCAGCGCGCCCACGCCCTTGTTGATGTTGAAACCATCCGGGTTGACGCCGATGGCGTGCACTTCGGCGCCCAGCTCACGGAACACATGGGGCGCGATGTTGTAGGCGGCGCCGTGGGCGGCGTCCACCACGATCGTCATGCCGTTCAGGTCCAGATCGTTGGGGAAGGTGCTCTTGCAGAACTCGATGTATCGGCCCTGCGCGTCGCCCATGCGGCGGGCGCGGCCCAGCGCTTCCGAGGCGACGCAGCCCAGCGGCTCGTCCAGGGCGGCTTCGATGGCGGCCTCGATCTCGTCGGGCAGCTTCATGCCCTGTGCCGAGAAGAACTTGATGCCGTTGTCATGGTACGGATTGTGCGAAGCGCTGATGACGATGCCGGCCACCAGGCGCAGCGCCCGGGTCAGGTAGGCCACGGCCGGCGTAGGCACGGGACCGGCCAGCAGCACGTCGATGCCCGCGGCCGAGAGGCCGGCTTCCAGCGCGGATTCCAGCATATAGCCGGAAATCCGGGTGTCCTTGCCGATCACCACCTGCGGGCGGCTGCCGCCGCGCACGGCGTGCTCGCGCGCCAGCACGCGGCCGGCCGCGTAGCCCAGGCGCAGGGCGAATTCGGCGTTGATCACCGGACCGCCGACCTCGCCACGTACACCGTCGGTACCGAAATATTTGCGTCGAATCATGAACTGATTGCTCCTTGTTCTGCCGCGTGCCATACCTTGAGCGCGTCAACCGTGGCCGCCACATCGTGCACACGCACAATGGAAGCGCCACGCGCCACGCAAGCAAGCGCTGCGGCGATGCTGCCGGGCAACCTGTCGCCCACGGGCCGGCCGGTAGCTTGGCCGATCATGGATTTTCGCGACAGGCCGATCAGCAATGGATAACCGGCGCTGCGCAGGCTGGACAGCCGGCGCAGCAGTTGAAAATTCTGGTCGCCTGTCTTGCCGAAGCCGAAGCCGGGGTCAAGCACGATGCGGCGAGGATCGATCCAGGCCGCGCGCAGCTTATGTGCGCGAGCCCCCAGGAAAAGCCCGATTTCACCGATCAGGTCGGTGTACTCGGGCGGGGCGGCCTGCATGGTGCGGGGCTCGCCCTTCATGTGCATCACGCACAATCCGCAGCGCGAATGCGCCACTGCTTCGACAGCGCCAGGCTGCCTGAAGCCGTAGATGTCGTTGATCATGTCCGCGCCGGCGTCCAGCACGGCGCGCATGACTTCCGGTTTGAATGTGTCGATGGACAGCGGCACGCCGCAATCGCGCAGCGCCTCCACCACTGGCAGCAGCCGGGCCAGTTCGTCGGCCACGGAGACCGGATCGGCCCCGGGACGCGTCGATTCGCCGCCCAGGTCCAGGATCTGGGCGCCTTCGGCAATCAATTGGCGCGCGTGCGCTACCGCGGAATCCGTATCGTCGTGCTGGCCGCCATCGGAAAAAGAGTCCGGCGTGACGTTGACGATACCCATGACAAGCGGGCGCTCGAGATCAAACTCGAAGCGCCCGCAAAGGAAGTTATTTGCCATAACTCAGGATGAGCAGCCTCAGACAGCGGCAGCCGTATTGCCACCTGCCGCCAGGCCCGTGGGCGGCGTGTCGGACGTGTCCGACGGGCCCTGAGGCGTCTTCGGGGGACGCGGGGGACGGCCCTCGATGATGTCGTCGATCTGGTCCGCGTCGATGGTTTCCCATTCGAGCAGCGCGGATGTCATCACTTCGACCTTGTCACGGTTGTCTTCCAGGATCTTGCGCGCCACGCCGTACTGCTCGTCGATGATGCGGCGGATCTCGGTGTCCACCTTCTGCATGGTGGCTTCGGACATGTGCGTGGTCTTGGTGACGCTGCGGCCCAGGAACACTTCGCCTTCGTTCTCGGCATAGACCATGGGACCCAGCTCGTCGGTCATGCCGTAGCGAGTGACGATGTCGCGGGCGATGGCGGTAGCGCGCTCGAAGTCGTTGGAGGCGCCGGTCGTCATCTGGTTCATGAAGAGTTCTTCGGCGATGCGGCCGCCAAACAGCACGGCGATCGTGGACAGCAGACGGCCCTTGTCCATGCTGTAGCGGTCGGTCTCAGGCAGCTGCATGGTCACGCCCAGCGCGCGGCCGCGCGGGATGATGGTGACCTTGTGGACCGGGTCGGTCTTGGGCAGCATGCGGGCGACGATCGCGTGGCCGGACTCGTGATACGCCGTGTTCTTGCGTTCCTCTTCGGGCATCACGATGGAGCGGCGTTCCGCGCCCATGATGATCTTGTCCTTGGCCTTTTCGAAGTCGGACATGTCGACCGTGCGGCCGTTGCGGCGCGCGGCAAACAGCGCGGCTTCGTTGACCAGGTTGGCCAGGTCGGCGCCGGAGAAGCCCGGCGTGCCGCGTGCCAGCACGGTCGCGTCGACGTTGGGCGACAGCGGGACCTTGCGCATGTGGACCTTCAGGATCTGCTCGCGACCGCGGATATCGGGCAGCGGCACCACGACCTGACGATCGAAGCGACCCGGACGCAGCAGCGCGGGATCCAGCACGTCGGGACGGTTGGTCGCGGCGATGACGATGACACCCTGGCCGGACTCGAAGCCATCCATTTCCACCAGCATCTGGTTCAGCGTCTGTTCGCGTTCGTCGTTACCGCCGCCCAAGCCGGCGCCACGCTGGCGGCCGACCGCGTCGATTTCGTCGATGAAGATGATGCAGGGAGCATGCTTCTTGGCGTTTTCGAACATGTCGCGCACGCGGGCCGCGCCCACGCCGACGAACATTTCAACGAAGTCGGAACCGGAGATGCTGAAGAACGGCACCTTGGCTTCGCCCGCGATGGCCTTGGCCAGCAGCGTCTTGCCGGTACCGGGGGAACCGACCATCAGCACGCCGCGAGGAATGCGTCCGCCCAGCTTCTGGAACTTGCTAGGGTCGCGCAGGAAGTCGACCAGTTCCTGGACGTCTTCCTTGGCTTCGTCGCAGCCGGCAACGTCGGCGAAGGTGATCTGGTTGGTGTTTTCGTCGAGCATGCGGGCGCGAGATTTGCCGAAGCTGAACGCCCCGCCCCTGCCGCCGCCCTGCATCTGGCGCATGAAGAACACCCAGACGCCGATCAGCAGCAGCATGGGGAACCACGAGACGAAGATGCTCATCAGCAGCGATTGCTCTTCACGCGGCTTGCCCGAAACCTGGACGCCGTACTTCAGCAGATCGGAGACCATCCAGAGGTCGCCCGGCGAAGTCAGCGTATACGCACGGCCTGCATCAGGGGTGACGTACAGCACGTCGCCCTGGACGTCGACCTTGCGGATACGTCCCGCCTTGGCATCGTCCATGAACTGCGTGTAGGTCACGCCGTCCTGGGTCTGAGCGCGTCCGTCGAACTGTTTGAAGACGGTGAACAGCACGAGGGCTATCACCATCCAGACAGCGACTTTCGAAAATGAATTATTCAAGGTCGATCTCCTGCTTTCGATTCCGACCGGCGACCGCGCACCCGCATATGGCACAGTCACAAGTATGTCAATAGCTCATTCTACCCTGTCAGACCAGATTGCGTCCCGGGATCCCTGAGCCCCTCTAAGTTTTGTCTGATTCGCGAATTTTCTGGTCGTTATCCCGGCAGGCTGTGAGTTTTTCGGATTCAGGGCGACGCGCCCCGAACCCGGGCTACTTCAGATCGCGCGCAACCAGAAAGGTTTCGGAGGATTTGTCCCGCGATGCCTTCGGCTTGCGTTCGACCACCCGCTTGAAGCGCTGTTTGAAAGACTCCACGATCTGCGAAAAGCCGCTGCCGTGGAAAGCCTTGACGATCAGCGCCCCGTTGGGCTTCAGGTGGGCGCAGGAGAATTCCATCGCCAATTCGCACACATGCTGGATGCGCGCGGAATCGGCAATACCCACCCCGGACAAGTTGGGGGCCATGTCGGAAATAACAAGGTCCACCGCCCGCGATCCGACCATGTCTTCCAATTGTTTCAAGACTTCATCTTCGCGGAAGTCGCCCTGGATGAATTCGACGCCCGCCACGGGCTCCATGGGCAGCAGGTCCAGCGCAATGATGCGGCCGTCCACGACCCCGCCCGGCCCCGCCAGGCGCTCGCGCGCGACCTGGGACCAGCTGCCCGGCGCCGACCCCAGGTCGACGACCAGATCGCCCCGGCGCATCAGCTTCTCGGTGTCCAGGATCTCGATCAGCTTGAAGGCGGCGCGGGCCCTGTAGCCCTTCTGTTGCGCCAGCTTCACATAGGGATCATTGATGTGCTGGTGAATCCAGTCTTTGGAGAATTTATTCTTGGCCATTACCGTACAATTCCACGCATGCCTATATTAGAACTTACCTCTCGTGAGCGCAGCGACCTTCGGTCCGCCGCTCACCCTCTGCGCCCCGTCGTCCTGATTGGCGACAATGGCCTGACCGAAGCCGTGCTCAAGGAAATCGACCTGGCACTGACCTCGCACGGCCTTATCAAAGTGCGTGCCGGCGGCGACGACCGCGAGGCCCGCGACGCAATGCTGTCGACCATCTGCGATACGCTTTCCTGCGCGCCGGTGCACCACCTGGGCAAAACCCTGATCCTGTTCCGCCCGCTGGCCGGCAATATCAAGCCCGCCGCGCTGGCCGCCATGGAACCCGAGCGCCCTGCCAAGCGCCGCGCCTCCGAGCCGCATACGCCCAAGAAGCTGGCCGCCGAAGGCAAGACCCTCGCCAAGCGTCCGCGCCGCAGCGAATCCGAAGAGCCCAAGCCGAAAACGCGCTTCGTGCCCCAGGACCAGCTCAACAAGAACGGCAAGCCCATGCGTCCCAGCACCAAGAAAGCCTCCGCCAGCGGTCACGGCATTCCCCGCCGCGCCGGCAGCGCGCTCAGCCTGCGGGCCGGCGCACGCAGCGGCACCAGCCGCAAGACGACGAAAAGGTAAGCGCAGGCACAAAAACGGGCGCTTTACGCGCCCGGTCCACCATAGCGATCCGCATTAAACCGCGGAATTCAGTCGAACGCACGGTTCTGACTATGGTGTTTTGACAGTTTCCAGCTTACTACGTTGGCGTCAGATGTAGCGGACGCTCAGGACTTCATACTCGCGAATGCCAGCCGGGGCCTTGACCTCGACCACGTCGCCTTCGCTTTTGCCGATCAACGCGCGGGCCACGGGGCTCGACACGGAAATCAGGTTCGACTTGATGTCGGCTTCAACGTCGCCGACGATTTGATACGTCACACGATCGCCCGAATCCAGGTCCTCGATATCGACGGTAGCACCAAACACGGCGCGGCCTTCGGCATCCAGGGCGGTAGGATCGATCAGGTGGGCATTGGAAAGCGTGCCTTCAAGCTCGGCAATGCGGCCCTCGATAAAGCCTTGGCGCTCGCGAGCAGCGTCGTACTCGGCATTTTCCGACAGATCGCCCTGCGCACGCGCTTCAGCGATCGCGTTGATAACGGCAGGACGTTCCACGGTTTTCAGCCGCTGGAGCTCTTCTTGCAAGCGCTCGGCCCCGCGCACGGTCAAAGGAATGGCAGACATGTCGTTTCCCAAACAAAAGTAGAAAACGCCCCGGACGGAGCGTTCTCGGTGAAGGTCGTTACCTGGGCGCGCACAGGCAATCGGATGTAGCGAAACTGACTGGCGGCTCGAACGACCAAAACAAAACCCCGGCTCGGGTCGGAACCGGGGCAATCAAGGTCATATTGTGGGCAAAGTCCACGGGAATTGCAAGCCGCTGGAGAAAACGCCGTTTTCGCCGCATTTCGCTGCCGTAACCCGCTAAAACCCGTCATTTCTTCCAAATTCTTTCGAAGCCAGCCTATGCCGCCATTGGCATGGTTTGCGGCTGCGCGACCGGCTCCGGCCTGTGTTGCGTAAAAACTACTTTCAGATAGTTTTTTTCAACGCGGCTCGGGTAAGGCTCGAAAAAATGCCTGGAAATACCAGCCAGAATCAGGATAAAACAACAAATTGTGTCATTGATAACAAATTAATACACGATGGTTTTCAATGAACGATCGTCCCGCTGGCGCTGGCATGCCCAGCAAAAGCCGGACGCAATGGGCTTGTCTTTTTACGGGTGTTTGCAGTGGTGGCGAACGCATCGCAGCCATCCGGCGCGACGTTCGCCGTTCCGCCACGCATGGACAGGCGGCTTGGCCGCCTCCGCTCGCGGCGGATCGCGTTCGAGAACGAGGAGCTCTCATGCTGGAAAAATTGAAAGTCCGTACTGGAATGTTGTTGGTTCTGGGCTGCTTCGTCGTCGCCCTGGCGCTGGCTTGCGGCTTGGGCTGGATGAACGCCGAAAAAAGCGTGACCGAGATCAAGGACCTCAACAATGTCGCGGTCCATCAGGTCGACCCGCTCTATGAAGCCAACGCAGCCCTGCTGCGCGCGCGGCTGGCGCTCGGCGCGGGCATGGCTGCCATGCAGACTGGCGGCATGGACCAGGCCGGGCTGGCCGGCGAGGAAGCCGCCAGCCATCTGAAGCAGGCGCGCGAGCGCTTCGCCCGCTATATGGCCGTGCCCAAGAGCCCGCGCGGTCAGGAGCTGGCCCAGACGCTGCAGGGGCGCTTCACCACATACGCCGCCATCCTGGACACACTGGAGTCCGACCTCAAGGAACGCTCGCCCGCCAAGTACCGCCAGGACGAGGGGCGGCTTCCCCAGGCCGACGCCTACTTCATGAAAGACATGCAAGCCTTCCTGGCCCGGGTCCAGGAGCGCAGCGACGGCGTACTGGCAAGCTCGGAGCAAACCTACTCCACCGCCCGGATCTCGGCGGTCGCGCTGATATCTGCCGCCCTGCTGCTGACGGCGCTGTGCTGGACCTTCATCCGGCGCGCCGTGCTGCGTCCGCTGCAGGAGGCCGGCAGACACTTTGACCGCATCGCGGCAGGCGATTTGACTCAACGCGTGGAGGCTCGCTCCAACAATGAGATCGGTGTCCTTTTCGCCTCGCTCAAGCGGATGCAGGAAGGCCTGACCCGCACCGTGACATCCGTGCGCCAGGGGGTCGATGAGATCAACGTGGGCGCCGCGGAGATCGCTGCCGGCAATGCCAACCTGTCGGTGCGCACCGAGGAACAGGCCGCCGCCCTGGAGGAAACCGCGTCCACCATGGAAGAGTTGGCAGTCACCGTAAAACAGAATGCGGAAAACGCCTCCCAGGCCAATCAGTTGGCCGCGGTCAGCATGGACGTGGCGCAGCGCGGCGGCCAGAACGTGGAGCAGGTGGTGGCCACCATGCACGGCATCTCGGATAGTTCGCGGCGGATTGCGGACATCGTGTCGGTCATCGACGGCATCGCCTTCCAGACCAATATCCTCGCGTTGAACGCCGCCGTGGAGGCTGCTCGCGCCGGGGAACAAGGCAAGGGTTTCGCGGTGGTTGCGGGCGAGGTCCGCTCGCTGGCGCAGCGCGCCGCTCAGGCCGCCAAGGAGATCAAGACGTTGATCGAGACCTCGGTGGAAACCGTGGCCGCCGGCTCGGCCCAGGTCGCCGCCGCCGGACAGACCATGCAGGAAATCGTGGAGTCGGTGCAGCGCGTGGCCGCCATCATGGGCGAGATTTCAGCGGCCTCGGCCCAACAGGCCGGCGGCATCGACCAGGTGAGCCTGGCGATCACGCAGATGGACGAAGTGACGCAGCAGAACGCCGCCTTGGTGGAGGAAGCATCCGCCGCAGCGGCCGCGATGGAGGAACAGGCGCGGCGCCTGGCTGAGGCCACCGCGGTGTTCAAGACGCAATCGGGACAGGTGATCGAAGCGGCGCCAGTGGAACTGCCGCGTGCCGCCCCGGCGTCGAGATTGGCGCGCACCTAGGGGCGCCAGGCCTCCATGCGCGGCGCGACGGCGCCCGCGCATGGCCGCGCCGGCTATTTCCTGCGGCGCAGCAAGGCGTACAGGATGATCGCGCCGAAGGTGGCGGTACCGATGCCGCCAAGCGTGAAATTGCCCAGCTTGACCGTGAAGTCGCCCGCGCCCAGCACCAGCGTGACCGCGGCCACGATGAGGTTGCGGTTGTCGCTGAAGTCGACCTGGTTGACCACCCAGATGCGGGCGCCGGCAATCGCGATCAGGCCGAACACCACCACCGACATGCCGCCCAGCACGGGCGCGGGAATCATCTGGATCAAGGCGCCGAACTTGGGCGAAAAGCCCAGCACGATGGCGATCACCGCGGCCACCACGAACACTAGCGTCGAATAGATGCGCGTGACCGCCATCACACCGATGTTCTCCGCATAGGTGGTGACGCCCGTGCCGCCCACCGCGCCGGACACCATGGTGGCAACGCCGTCGCCGACGAAGGCGCGGCCCAGGTAGCGGTCCAGGTCCTGCCCGGTCATGGCGCTGACGGCCTTCACGTGGCCCAGGTTCTCTGCCACCAGGATGATGGCGACGGGCACGATCAGGCCCATCGCCTCGGCCTTGAACACAGGCGCGGCAAAATGCGGCAGACCGAACCAGGCCGCGGCGGACAGCCCGGAAAAGTCGATCGGCTTGCCCAGCCCCATGCCATTGGCGAGGATTCCGTACACCACGCAGGCCAGGATCATGCCCACCAGGATCAGCAGGCGCTGCACCATGCCCTTGGTGAACACGGCGATGCCGCCCACGCAGAGGATGGTGACCATGGACATCACGCTGTCAAAACCCGATGCCCCCATCGCACCCTTGGCGGCGATAGGCGCCAGGTTCAGGCCGATGACCGCAACCACCGCGCCCGTGACGACGGGCGGCATCAAGGTATCGATCCAGTTCGCGCCGCCCCCGGCGCGCGCGTTCGCGTACCAGACCACCAGGCCGATCAGCGTATAGGCCAGGCCGCAGGCGATGATGGCGCCCAGCGCCACGCCGATATTGGCGTTCGCCCCGCCGCCCGCGTAGCCGGTCACCGCGATCACGCCGCCGATGAAGGCGAAGCTGGAACCCAGATAGCTAGGAACCCTGCCTCCCACGAACAGGAAGAAGATCAGCGTGCCTATGCCTGACATCAGGATGGCGACGTTCGGATCGAAGCCCATGAGCAGCGGCGCCAGCACGGTGGAGCCGAACATGGCGACGACGTGCTGGGCGCCCATGGCCACGTTCTTGGGCCAGGACAGTCTTTCGTCGGGCGCGATGATGACGCCAGGCTCGGCGTCATCCGCCAGGCGCCAGCGCGGAAAGTAGGAATTGGACATGGATATCCCAAAGTAGGTGTTGGGTGTGAGCGGGCGCCAGTGTAAAGGGGGCCGCAAACCGGGGGCAATGCTTAAGTTCACTGCCGGAATGCCGTACTAGTGAAAACCCCGAAATCCTCACAGGTGGCAGGAGCAATCATGGCGATCGACCCCATCAGCGGCAGTTCCCGAATCAACAGCCTGGCCGACCTCTGGGCCCAGAAGATCCAGGCCAACAAGGAAGCCAAGAGCGCCTCGGATGCGGAAGCGAGCACGGTGTCCGCGGACGGCAAGATCCGCGTCAGCACCCCCGGCGGCCTGAAAATGGGCAGTACGCAGGCAGCCAAGGAAACCGAGGACTCCAGCAACGACGATGCATACACGCGCCAGATCAAGGAACTGCAGAAGCAGCTCAAGCGCGTGATGGACCAGATCGCCAAGGTCAAGGCCAGCGGCATGCCCGCCGAAATGAAGGCCCAGCAACTGATGGCGCTCAATGCCCAGGCGATGCAGATCCAGCAGCAGATCACCGAAGTGATGGAGCAGCAGGCCCGGGCCATGCAAGGCGGCGTATCCGCCAGGGCCTAGCGGGCAAGACACGGCGCCCCCCCCCCCCCGGCCCGGGCGCCCGCATTGATGGCGCGCATCAAAATTTGTGATTGGACGCTGCCCAGGCCGGCCAGTACTGTCTCCGGACAAATCTAAAACTACGGAGACAAACCATGCATGCAATGCGCACAGCCCTTGCAGGTGCGGTACTGGCCGTTTGCGCGGCCCCTGCCCTCGCAGGCACCGTCACGGTGATCACGTCGTTCCCCAAAGACCTGACCCAGGCCTACAAGACGGCCTTCGAAAAGGCCAACCCCGGCATCACGCTGGAAATCCTGAACAAGAACACAGTGTCAGGCATCGCGTATGTGCGCGAAACGCCCGCAGGCCAGCGCCCCGAGGTGTTCTGGGCCAGCGCGCCCGACGCCTTCGAAGTGCTGGGCCGCGACAAACTGCTGGCTAGCTCCGCCGACGTAGCGAACAAACAGGTGCCGGACAAGATCGGCAACTACCCCATCAACGATCCGGGCGGCATGTACCTGGGACAGGCGCTGGCCGGCTACGGCATCATCTACAACACCCGATATATCGCGGCGCACAAGATCCCGGCGCCCGTGGAATGGAAAGACCTGCTGTCGCCACAGTGGTTCGGCCACGTCGGCATCACCTCGCCGTCGCGCTCGGGCACCATGCACCTGACGGTGGAAACCATCCTCCAGGGCGAAGGCTGGGACGAGGGCTGGAGCACCTTGCTGCGCATGTCGGGCAACAGCAGCGCCGTCACCGAGCGCTCGTTCGGCGTGCCGGACGGCGTGAACAACGGCCAATTCGGCGCCGGACCGGTGATCGACTTCTTCGGCCTGTCCAGCAAATATTCCAAGTTCCCGGTGGAATTCGTCTACCCCTCGGAAACTGCGATCGTTCCTGCCAATATCGCGCTGATCGAGGGTGCCAAGAACACCGAGGAAGGCAAGAAGTTCATCGCCTTCACGCTCAGCCAGGCCGGGCAGGAGCTGCTGCTGGAACCCAAGATATCGCGCCTGCCGGTACTGCCCTACTCGTCCCTTGCCGGCAAGATTCCGCAGGGCTATCCCGACCCCGCCGAAATCGCCAAGCGCAGCAAAGTGCAGTTCAACGCCGACCTGTCGCAGTCGCGTTACTACGTCGTGCAATCGCTGTACGACCAGACGGTCACTTTCCGCCTGAAAGAACTGCAGGCCGCCACCAAGGCCATCTACGACGCTGAAGCCAAACTGGGCGACAAAGCCAAGAGCGGCAAGGCGGCCGAACTGCTGGCGCAGGCCCGCAAACTGACCTGGGCACCGCTGGTGGACGGCAAGAAGGCGGCCGATCCGGCCTTCCTGGCAATTTTCGCGGGCAACAAGAAGGACGCCGCCGTGAACCAGCAGATCACCCAGCTGGAAGGCGAATGGAACGGACGTTCCAAGGCGAACTACGAAGAAGCCGTAAAGCTCGCCAAACAGGCCGCCGCGCTCTAGGACGATCGCTGGACCCGCGTTGAGCGGACGGGAGCAGTCCCGTCCGCGCGGCGCGACTTTCCCCCTGGCAACGATTTCGGGAATCTCGATGAATTCTTCGGGCCACTCGCGCCTGCCCGTCGGCCCCTTGCTGACGGCGCTACTGGTGTTCGGTTTTCTGCTGCTGTTCCTGGCCGTGCCGGTGGGCACGGTGTTCTACAGCGCCTTCGTGAACGCCGACGGCAGCTTCACCATGGGCCATTTCGGCGCGTTCTTCAACCAGCCGCTGATGAAGGAGGCCTTCTTCAACAGCCTCTACGTCGCGGGCTGGTCGGCCCTGTTGGCGTCCCTGATCGCCGTGCCGCTGGCGTACTTCACGGTGCGCTTCGATTTCCGCGGCGCCCTGTTGATACAGACGTTGGGTGTGCTGCCGCTGATCATGCCGCCCTTCGTGGGCGCGGTCGCGATGCAGCTGATCTTCGGGCGCTCCGGCAGCGTGAACCTGCTGCTCAACGACTGGTTCGGTTTCACCATCCCCTTCATGGAAGGCCTGAATGGCGTCATCTTCGTGGAGGCGCTGCACTATTTCCCCTTCATCCTGATGAACCTGGTCGTCGCGCTGCGCAATATCGACGGCGCCATGGAGGAAGCCGCCTTCAACCTGGGGTCGCGCGGGTTCCGCCTGTTCCGCCGTGTGATCTTTCCGCTGGCGCTACCGGGCTATGTAGCGGGCGCGTCGCTGGTGTTCGTCAAGGTCTTCGACGATCTGGGCACGCCGCTTGTGCTGGGGACCACCAACATGCTGGCGCCGCAGGCCTACTTGCGCATCACGCAGGTCGGGCTGGAGGATCCGCTGGGCTATGTGATCAGCGTCATCATGGTCGGGTTCTCGATCCTGGCGTTGTGGCTATCGGCGCGCGTGCTCAAGGGCCGCGACTATTCCACCCTGCAAAAGGGCGGCAGCTCCATCCAGAAGCGCAAGCTGAGTCCGATGGAAAGCGTGCTGGCCTATGGCTGGATCATCCTGGTGCTGCTGCTGGTGCTATCGCCGCACATGGGCGTTCTGCTGCTATCGCTGGCCAGCGTCTGGAGTTTTGCGCCGCTGCCTGACGGCTACACCCTGGCGCATTACTCGGCGGTGTTCTCCGAATCCCAGGGCATGATCGCCAACACGCTGCTCTATTGCGGCCTGGCCGCGGGCGTGGACGTAATCCTGGGCACCGCCATCGCCTACCTGATGCTGCGCACGAGGCTGCCCGCGCGCCAATGGCTGGACTTCCTGGCCTCGGCTGCGCTGGCGATTCCGGGCATCGTGCTGGCCATCGGCTTTCTGCGCACCTTCCGTGGCATCGAACTGCCCGGCACGGGCACCCTGCTCACCTCGTCGTGGATCATCATCATGATCGCGTACTCGGTGCGGCGGCTGCCCTACGCCCTGCGCTCTTGCGTGGCATCGCTGCAGCAGATCAACATCTCGCTGGAGGAAGCCGCGCAATCGCTGGGCGCAACCCGCATGAGCACGATACGCCGCGTGGTGGTGCCGCTGATGGCCGGCGGCATGCTGGCGGGCTTCGTGACCAGCTTTGTGACGGCGGCAGTGGAATTGTCGGCCACCATCATGCTGGTGACCAAGGACAGCCAGGCGCCCATGAGCTACGGCATCTATCTGTACATGCAGAGCGCGGCGGGCCGGGGCCCGGGCGCCGCGCTCGGCGTCCTGGCGGTGGCCGCGGTGGCCATCGGCACGTATGTATCGCACCTGCTGGTGGAACGCGCCCAGGCGCGCCAGCGGCCGGCTCGCAATGAAGGGGAATCCGCATGAAGAAAGTCAGCGTCGAATGCCGCAACATCCGCTTGTCCTACGGCAAGACGGAAGTGCTCAAGGACGTCAACATCAGCATCGAGCCCGGTGAGTTCTTCGCGCTGCTGGGGCCGTCCGGCTCGGGCAAGTCCACACTGCTGCGGCTGATCGCCGGCTTCAACCGGCACAGCGCGGGACAGCTGCTGGTGGACGGCAAGGACATCAGCGGCACGCCACCCTGGAACCGCAATATCGGGATGGTGTTCCAGAACTACGCCCTATGGCCGCATATGACCGTCTGGGACAACGTGGCCTTTGGCCTGGTCGAACGCAAGCTCCCGCGCGCCGAGATCCGCGCCAAGGTGGAGGCCGCGCTGGATCTGGTGGGCCTGTCCCAGTATGGCAAGCGCCGTCCCAATCAGCTCTCGGGCGGGCAGCAGCAGCGCGTGGCCCTGGCCCGCACCATCGTCATCGAACCGCAGGTGCTGCTGCTGGACGAACCCCTGTCCAACCTGGACAAGAAGCTGCGCGTGCAAATGCGCCAGGACCTGCTCAGCCTGCAGCGCCGGCTCGGCATCACCACCATCTTCGTCACCCACGACCAGGAAGAGGCCATGACCACCGCCGACCGCATGGCGGTGCTGGACCACGGCGTGGTCCAGCAGATCGGCGCGCCCAGCACCTTGTTCGACTATCCGGTAAACCGCTTCGTCGCCAACTTCGTGGGCACGATGAACGTACTGGAGGGTGAAGTGCGTGAGCGCACCAGCGGCAGCGTGGTGCTGGCAGTGGAAGGCGTGGGCGATTTACACCTGCCCCTGTCCGGCGAAGCGCCGGATGCCTCGCGGCTGGCAGCCAGCTTCCGCCCCCACACGGTGCAGATCGAAATGGCGGACGGACTGGGCGACGCGCGCTATGTCTGGCTGCCGGGCATCGTGGAAAGCAGCGAATTCCTGGGCGAATTCACGCGCTACCAGGTCCAGATCGGCGAACAGCGGCTGACCGCGGACCAATCGCATCTGGCCGGGCTGTCGGCCTTCCCGGTCGGCGCTCCGGTCTCCATCGGGCTTGAGCCTACTCAAATACGGCTGCTGGCGGCCTAAACTCGGGCCCATGGAAATCTATCAGATCCGCGCCTTCGTCACGGTCGCCCGGTTGGGCAATCTGACGAAGGCAGCCGAGGCGCTGTCGCTGACCCAACCTGCCGTGACGGCGCAGATCAAGGCGCTGGAACAAAGCCTGGGCGTGGCGCTGTTCGATCGCAGCGGCGGCCGGCTGACACTGGCCAAGGCTGGCGAGGTGCTGCTGCCCACGGCCGAATCGCTTCTGGTGTTGGGTGCACAGTTCAAATCCGAGGCCCAGCAACTACAGGGCAGCCTGCATGGCGCGGTGGAGCTGGGCGTGCCCAGCGAAAAGCCCGATTTCCTGCGCCTGGGCGAGCTGGCGTCGGCGGTGACCCAGCGCCTGCCGCTGGTCGAACTGAAGACCCAGACCCTGCCCGCCGCCACGCTGGCGGAACAGGTCAGCACGGGCCGTCTGCCGGCTGCGCTGATCATCGCCGCCAATCCGCCGCGCGGCGTGCTTTGGCAACCCTTGCGCAGCGTGCGCTACAGGATCGCCATGCCGCGGGAGCACGCCGCGGTACTCAAGCGCGGCGGCTGGCGCGAGGTGGCGCAACTGCCCTGGCTGGACGGCCCGTCCGGCAGCCACACGCACCTGCTGCTGCGCGACATGTTCGAACGCCACGGCCTGTCGCCACGCATCGTGATGCAGAACGACGACCAGGCCAACCTGGACGCGCTGGTGCGCGCCGGCGCCGGTTGCGCCCTGTTGCGCGAGGAAGCGGCGCTCGCGGGCGCGGCCTCGAACGACTTCATCGTCTGGGGCCAGGCTCGCGTGGACGCCATGCTGGGATTCATCCTGCCCTACGAGCGCGCTAGCGAGCCCGCGCTGGTCGCGTTAAGCTCGATCATTCAAACCATCTGGAAACCGCGCGCGCCCATCGCGCCCTCCCAGCTTTAATCCCTGCATCAAGATCGTAATGACTGAAATCTGGTTCATCCGCCACGGCGAAACCGACTGGAACCGCCAGCGGCGCCTGCAAGGCTGGCAAGACATTCCCCTGAACGAATTCGGCGTCAACCAGGCCAGCCTGCTGGCCGCGCGCATGCGCGAAGAGGCCCGCCGCACCCCGATCCACGCCATCTACAGCAGCGACCTGCAGCGCGCCCATGCCACCGCCCTGCCCGTGTCCGAACAGCTGGGGCTGCGTGTCCGTGTGGAGCCAGGCATCCGCGAGCGCGGTTTTGGCGTACTGGAAGGCCTGGACCACGAGCGCATCGACGTGCTGGCCCCCGAGGCCGCGGCGGCCTGGAAAAGCCGCGATCCGCTGCGTCCGCTGGACGGCGGCGAAACCCTGGGCCAGTTCCAGTCCCGGGTGATTTCCACCGTAGACGACATCGCCAGCCGGCACGACGACGAACGTATCCTGATGTTCACGCACGGCGGCGTGCTGGACATCATCTGGCGCCATGCCTCGGGCGTGCCGCTGAACGGCCCGCGCGACGCCGCTTTGCTGAACGTAAGCATCAACCGCGTCGGCGTTCAGGGCCGCAAGTGGCAGGTACTGGACTGGGGCGACGTGGGCCACGTGGCCGACGAAGTCGGCAACGACGTCGTGCCTTGAGCGTTCAGCGCTCGCGTCGCGGCTTGCGCGGCGCGTTGCGCGCCAACCGGTCGTAGACGGCATTGGGCAATAGGCGCATCAGCTTGGCCACAATGCCCATCTGCCACGGAATCACCACATAGGAAGTGCCCCGCTCGATCGCGCTGCGCGCGCGGCGGGCGAAGGCATCCGCTTCCATCAGGAAAGGCATGGAGTACGGGTTGTGCGCCGTCATGGCCGTCTTGATGTAGCCGGGCGCTATGGTCACCACGTCTATGCCTTCGGCCGCCAGCTCCAGGCGCAGGCTTTCGCAATAGGTAACCACAGCCGACTTGGACGCGCTATAGGCGCCCGCCCCCGGCAATCCCCTGACTCCCGCCACGCTGGCGATGCCCACCAGCCGTCCCGACCCCGCCGCACGCATGGACGCAATGAAGGGTTCGAAGGTCGCCACGGTGGCCAGCAGATTGGTATCGACGATGGCCTTGAAGACGTCGTAGTCCTCGCCGTGCTCGGTCAGCGTACCGGCGCTGATGCCGGCGCTGGCAATGACGACGTCCACCCGCCCTTGGCAGAACGCGATGAAATCCAGGGCAGCGGCATGCAGCGCCTGCCGGTCGCGCACGTCGACCGCGTAGCACCGATGCTCGCCGGGCAGGCTGTCGGCCAATTCCCGCAGGGCGTCCTCGCGCCGGCCCACCAGGCCCAGGGTGGCGCCGGTGGAGGCGTACTGCTGCGCCAGGGCGCGTCCCAGGCCGCTGCTGGCGCCGGTGATGAAGACTCTTTCCATGTTTGCCTGATGCCTGTAGTGGCGTTGCGGAATCGCGTTGCAAAAAAATAGGGCACGCTCTCGCGTGCCCTATTGTTCGCCAGCCGGCTTAACCGTGCAAGGAAGCGTGCAGCTCCTGCAGCGGATACACCTGCAGGCCCAGGCCTTGGCGCAGGTATTGCATGCCTTCGACCGCGGCGCGGGCGCCGGCGATGGTCGTGAAGAAGGTCACGCGGGCGGCCAGCGCCTGGGTGCGGATGGTGCGCGAATCAGCGATGGCGTTGCGACGCTCTTCGACGGTGTTGATGACCAGCGAGATCTCGCCGTTCTTCACCATGTCGACGATGTGCGGACGGCCTTCGGTGACCTTGTTCACCAATTGCACCGGGATGCCGGCGGCTTCGATCTCGGCGGCCGTGCCGCGCGTGGCGACCAGCTTGAAACCGAGGGCGTGCAGGCCGCGCGCCACTTCCACGGCCAGGGGTTTGTCCTGGTTCTTGACGCTGATGAACACCGTGCCGGATTCCGGCAGGCGCACGCCCGCGGCCAATTGCGACTTCACGAAGGCTTCGCCGAAGCTGGTGCCCACGCCCATCACTTCGCCGGTCGACTTCATTTCAGGACCCAGGATGGTATCCACGCCCGGGAACTTCACGAACGGGAACACGGCTTCCTTGACCGAGAAATAAGGCGGCACGACTTCCTTGGTGATGCCTTGCGCGGCCAGCGTCTGGCCGGCCATGGCGCGCGCGGCGATCTTGGCCAGCTGCAGGCCGGTGGCCTTGGAGACGTAGGGCACCGTGCGCGAGGCGCGCGGGTTCACTTCCAGCACGTAGACGTCACCGCCCTGGATCGCGAACTGTACGTTCATCAGGCCGCTGACGTTCAATGCCTTGGCCATCATCGTGGTCTGGCGCTTGATCTCGGCGATGACTTCCGCCGACAGCGAATACGGAGGCAGGCTGCAAGCCGAGTCGCCCGAGTGCACGCCAGCCTGTTCGATGTGTTCCATGACGCCGCCGATGAAGACGGTTTCGCCGTCTGCCAGGCAGTCCACGTCCACTTCGGTGGCGTTGTTCAGGAAGCGGTCCAGCAGCACGGGCGAGTCATTGCTGACCTTCACGGCCTCGCGCATGTAGCGTTCGAGGTCCTGCTGCTCGTGCACGATTTCCATGGCGCGGCCGCCCAGCACGTAGCTGGGACGCACCACCAGCGGATAGCCGATTTCAGCGGCGTGGGCCAGGGCCTCGCCTTCCGTGCGCGCGGTGCGGTTGGGCGGCTGGCGCAGGCCAAGCTTGTTGAGCAGCTTCTGGAAGCGCTCGCGGTCTTCGGCCACGTCGATGGATTCGGGGCTGGTGCCGATGATGGGCACGCCGTTGGCTTCCAGGGCGCGCGCCAGCTTCAGCGGGGTCTGGCCGCCGTACTGGACGATCATGCCGACCGGGTTTTCCTTGTGGACGATCTCGAGCACGTCTTCGAGCGTGAGCGGCTCGAAGTACAGGCGATCCGAGGTGTCGTAGTCGGTGGACACGGTTTCCGGGTTGCAGTTGACCATGATGGTCTCGTACCCGTCGTCGCGCAGCGCCAGCGCCGCGTGCACGCAGCAGTAGTCGAACTCGATGCCCTGGCCGATGCGGTTCGGACCGCCGCCCAGCACCACGATCTTCTTGCGGTCGGTGGGCGCCGCTTCGCACTCTTCCTCGTAGGTCGAGTACATGTAGGCCGTGCGGGTGGCAAATTCAGCGGCGCAGGTATCCACGCGCTTGTAGACCGGGCGCACGTTCAGCTGGTGGCGCAGCTTGCGGACCTCGGATTCCGAGGAATCCAGCAGGAAAGCCAGGCGGCGGTCGGAGAAACCGCGGCGCTTGAGTTCCCACAGCGTGGCGTAGTCCAGATCGGCCAGCGTCTTCTGTTCGAGCGCCAGCTCGATGTCGACGATTTCCTTGATCTGCGACAGGAACCAGGGGTCGATGTGCGTGATGGCGTGCACTTCGTCCAGCGTGAAGCCCTGCGCGAAGGCGTCGCCCACGTACCAGATGCGTTCCGGACCGGGCTCACCCAATTCGACCTGCAGCTTCTCGCGGTCGGTGGTCTTCTGGTTCAGGCCGTCGACACCCACTTCCAGGCCGCGCAGCGCCTTCTGGAACGATTCCTGGAAGGTGCGGCCGATGGCCATGACTTCGCCCACGGACTTCATCTGGGTCGTCAGGCGCGCGTCGGCGGTGGGGAATTTCTCGAAGGCGAAACGCGGCACCTTGGTGACGACGTAGTCGATCGAGGGCTCGAACGAAGCCGGCGTGGCGCCGCCCGTGATTTCGTTCTTGAGCTCGTCCAGCGTGTAGCCCACGGCCAGGCGCGCTGCGACCTTGGCGATCGGGAAGCCGGTGGCCTTGGACGCCAGCGCCGACGAACGCGACACGCGCGGGTTCATCTCAATGACGATCATGCGGCCGTTCTTGGGATTCACGGCGAACTGCACGTTCGAGCCGCCCGTATCCACGCCGATCTCGCGCAATACCGCGATCGATGCATTACGCATGATCTGGTATTCCTTGTCGGTCAGCGTCTGGGCCGGCGCCACGGTGATGGAGTCACCCGTGTGCACGCCCATCGGGTCCAGGTTCTCGATGGAGCAGACGATGATGCAGTTGTCCGCCTTGTCGCGGACCACTTCCATCTCGAATTCCTTCCAGCCCAGCAACGACTCTTCGATCAGCAGTTCGCTGGTGGGCGAAGCTTCCAGGCCACGGCGGCAGATGGTTTCGAATTCTTCGGCGTTGTAGGCGATGCCGCCGCCCGAGCCACCCATGGTGAAGCTGGGGCGGATCACGGCGGGGAAGCCGGAGGTGCCGACTTCGGCCGCAATGCGGCGCTGCACTTCCCAGGCTTCTTCCATGCTGTGGGCAACGCCCGACTTGGCCGATTCCAGGCCGATGTCGGTCATGGCCTGCTTGAACTTCTGGCGGTCCTCGGCCTTTTCGATGGCGTGCTCGTTGGCGCCGATCAGTTCCACGTTGTGCTTCTTCAGCACGCCGTGGTGGGCCAGGTCCAGCGCGCAGTTCAGCGCGGTCTGGCCGCCCATCGTGGGCAGCAGCGCATCGGGCTTTTCACGCTCGATGATCTTTTCGACGGCTTGCCAGGTGATGGGCTCGATGTAGGTGACGTCGGCCGTTTCCGGGTCCGTCATGATCGTGGCGGGGTTGCTGTTCACCAGGATGGTGCGGTAGCCCTCGGCCTTGAGCGCCTTGCAAGCCTGCGCGCCGGAATAGTCGAATTCGCAGGCCTGCCCGATGATGATGGGGCCGGCGCCGATGATGAGTATGCTTTTTAGGTCTGTACGCTTGGGCATGATGCAATCTTTACTTTTGGCCGGACATCAGGCTGATGAACTTGTCGAACAGCTCCAGGATGTCGTGCGGACCCGGGCTGGCTTCAGGGTGGCCCTGGAAGCAGAAGGCCGGGCGGTCGGTGAGCTCGAAGCCCTGCAGCGTGCCATCGAACAGCGAGACATGCGTCACGCGCGCGTTGGCCGGCAGGCTGGCTGCGTCGACCGCGAAACCGTGGTTCTGACTGGTGATGAACACGCGCTTGGACTGGAGGTCCTGCACGGGGTGGTTGGCGCCGTGGTGGCCGGTCTTCATCTTGAGCGTCTTGCCGCCCAGCGCCAGGCCCATGATCTGGTGGCCCAGGCAGATGCCGAACACCGGCAGCTTCTTGTCCAGGAAGGCGCGCGTGGCCTCGATGGCGTAGTCGCAGGGCTCGGGGTCGCCGGGGCCGTTGGACAGGAACACGCCGTCGGGATTGAGCTTCTGGACTTCCTCGGCGCTGGTCTGGGCCGGCACCACCGTGAGACGGCAGCCGCGGTCGGCCAGCAGGCGCAGGATGTTGGTCTTGATGCCGAAGTCGTAGGCCACGACATGGAACTTGGACTGGTCGGGCTTGGAGAAGCCCTCGCCCAGTTGCCAGGTGCCTTCGGTCCATTCGGCGCGGTCCTTGACCGACACGACCTTGGCCAGGTCCTGGCCGGCCATGCCGGCAAAGCCCTGGGCCAGTTCGACGGCGCGCTCTGCGTCGGTGCCGACGAAGATGCAGGCGCCCTGGGCGCCCTTCTCGCGGAGGATGCGGGTGAGCTTGCGGGTGTCGATGCCGGAAATGGCGACGACGCCTTGCTCGGAGAGGTACTCAGGCAACGATTGCGTGGAACGGAAGTTCGACACGCGGGCGGGACAGTCGCGGACCACCAGGCCGGCGGCAAAGACGCGCTTGGCTTCCACGTCCTCGGCGTTGACGCCGGTGTTGCCGATGTGCGGATAGGTCAGCGTGACGATCTGGCCGCTGTAGCTGGGATCGGTGAGAATTTCCTGGTACCCGGTCATTGCGGTGTTGAACACCACTTCGGCGACGGTATGGCCAGGCGCACCGATCGACACGCCTCGAAAAATGGTACCGTCCGCCAGAGCCAGAATTGCAGGAGGGAAGCGGTTGATCCCCTCGGGAAAGAGTTGCGGCAGCACAGTAAACCCCGGTTTTAGAATCGATAATCAAACCTTCGGATTATACCTTGAGCGGCCGTTTTTCCCGGCGAACCGCGCCAAATAAGGCCGGAAACGGCATTTTGGCCTGTTTTTCCGCGCCCCGCTGCCCCCCCTCCCTCGTCCGGCCGACAGCGGCAGGACGGCCTCAGTGATACGCTAGGACACCTTCAACCCTAGCCAGCTGCGAGCCGTATCGTCCATGTCCAGCCAACTTGACGCCCTGCGCAACCACACCACCGTCGTCGCCGACACGGGGGATTTCGAAGCCATGAAGGCGCTGCGTCCCACCGACGCCACCACCAATCCGTCCCTTATTCTCAAGGCCGTCCAGCAGGACGCCTATCGTCCGCTGCTGGAAAAGACCGCGCGCGAACACCGCGGCGCATCCACCGCCGAACTCATGGACCGCCTGCTGGTTGCCTTTGGCCGCGCGATCCTGGACATCGTCCCCGGACGCGTGTCCACCGAGGTGGACGCCCGCCTGTCGTTCGACACCCGCGCCACCATCGAACGCGCCCGCAGCCTGATCGCCCTGTACGAAGCCGCCGGCGTGCCGCGCGAACGCGTGCTGATCAAGATCGCATCGACCTGGGAAGGCATACAGGCGGCCCGCGCGTTGCAGTCCGAAGGCGTGCGCTGCAACCTGACCCTGCTGTTCTCGCTGCCGCAGGCGGTTGCCTGCGCCGATGCGCACGTGCAACTGATTTCGCCCTTCGTCGGCCGCATCTATGACTGGCACAAGAAATCCGCCGGCGCCACCTGGGTCGAGGCCGACAACGCGGGCGCTCGCGATCCGGGCGTGCTGTCCGTTACCCGGATCTATCAGTACTACAAGCACTTCGGCATTCCCACCGAAATCATGGGCGCCAGCTTCCGCAACGTCGGCCAGATCCTGGCGCTGTCGGGCTGCGACCTGCTGACCATCAGCCCTGAACTGCTGACCAAACTGGCAAGCACCGAGGGCGATGCGCCCGCGCAGCTGCGCGCCGACGACGTCCCCGCCAACATTGCGCGCATCGGAGCGGACGAGGTCACGTTCCGCACCCTGCTCAACGACGATGCGATGGCCAGCGAAAAGCTGTCGGAAGGCATCCGCCTGTTCGTGGCGGACGCGGTCAAGCTGGATGCGCTGATCGAGGCGCAACGCGCCTGAGACGGAACCGGGCCGCCGGCGCCGCCGACGGCCTGGCCGCTAGACGCCCGCGCGCATGTCGGCAACGAATGCGCGCGTTACTTCGTCCAGGGCAGCGCGCCGCCGCGTGACCATCCGGAAAGTGACGTCGTAGTGCAGCACTTCGGGGTTCAGGGCATGGAGCAGTCCCGCCTCGATATACGGCCTGCAGAAGTGTTCTGGAAGATATCCCAGATGCGCGCCGGACAGCACCAGCATCGCCACCGCTTCCATGTTGTCGGCCTCCGCCGTGACCCGCGCCTGCCAGTCCGGGAATTCGGCCTCCGGCACGGGATAAGTCCGCCACGCCCACTCCCACTGAGCGACGTCTTCCTGAGTCGCCCGCCCCGCCCTCGCCGCCAACGGATGCGAGGGCCCGCAACAGGCAACCTGCCGCTCTGCATACAAGGGCGTGTAATCCAGGAACGGGACGCGATGCCAGAAATAGCCTATTGCTACCTGGATCTCGCCCTGCAGCAGCAGCCCTTCCAGTTCGCGCGGACCGCACACTCGCAGTGACAGCCGCACGGCTTCGTCGCGCTGGCGAAAGCGCTCGATGGCCTGAGCCATGCGCACGTTCTGCTGCATGGTGGAATGGCCGCACAGTCCTAGCGTCAGGCGTCCGACCAATTGCTTGTCCATGTTGCGCGCCTCGGCGCTGAAATCGCTGAGCGTATTCAGCAGACCGCGCGCCATCCGCACAAAGCGCTCGCCCTTTGCCGTCAGGCGAAAGCCGCCCCGCCCGCGTTCGCACAGCGTGAATCCCAGCCGAACTTCCAGCGTGGCCAACTGCTCGCTGATTGTCGACTGGCCCACGCCCAGCGCGCCCTGCGCCGCCGAAACGCCGCCCGCATCCACGATGGCAAGGAAGATGCGCAACAGCCGTATGTCCAGGTCGGTGGTCGAAGTCAGCATGCAGGAAAACCCAAGGTAAAGATCGGCGACGGCCCATGTTCATACCGCCAATTGAACATGGATCGATATAACCGGCTTTCCTAAGATCTGCACCTGCCCGCCGCCATGCGCCCGCGAATCTAAGAACGATTAACGCGTAACGACGCCGTGACGCCACGGGCCATACCGATAAGCACTTGAACCGGGGCCTACGCTTTCGCGACATCGATGTCCGCGTCCGGCGCATCCTCGGTCCCGCCAACAAAATGGGGAAACAAGCATGATTCTGGATATCGTTGTCGTCGTTGCGTATGCCGCGGCGATGCTGCTGCTGGGTTGGCACGGCATGAAACGCGCCAAGACGCGCGAGGAGTTTCTGGTGGCCGGACGCAACCTGGGGCCAGGCTTGTACATGGGCACGATGGCCGCGACCGTGTTGGGCGGCGCCAGTACCGTCGGAACCGTGCGGCTGGGATATGTGCACGGCATCTCGGGTTTCTGGCTATGCGCCGCCTTGGGCCTGGGCATCATCGTGCTGAACCTGTTTCTGGCCAAGCCGCTCCTGCGCCTGAAGGTCTACACCGTCACCCAGGTGCTGGAACGGCGCTACAGCCAGCGAACCCGGCGCTTCAGCGCGCTGGTCATGCTGGCGTATGCGCTGATGCTGGCCGCCACTTCGGTGATCGCGATCGGCACCGTGCTGCAAGTGCTGTTCGGCCTGCCGGTCTGGATCGCCATCGTGTTGGGTGGCGGCGTCGTGGTGGTGTATTCGGCCATCGGCGGCATGTGGTCATTGACGCTGACAGACATCGTCCAGTTCCTGATCAAGACCGTCGGCCTGATCTTCATCCTGCTTCCCCTGTGCATGCTCAAGGCTGGGGGCTGGGACGCGTTGGTGGACAAGCTGCCGGCCTCCGGTTTCGGCTTTACGTCGATAGGCTGGGGCACCATCGTCACCTATTTCGTCATCTACTTTTTCGGCATCCTGCTGGGGCAGGACATCTGGCAGCGCGTCTTCACGGCCCGCAGCGGCGCGGTGGCGCGGGCCGCTGGCACAGCGGCCGGCGTGTACTGCATCGCGTACGGCCTGGCATTGGCGCTGATCGGCATGGCGGCAAGGGTCCTGCTGCCCGAACTGCCCGATGCCAACAACGCCTTCGCCGCCATCGTGCGGGCCACCTTGCCCGACGGTATGCGCGGCCTGCTGATCGCGGCCGCGCTGGCTGCCATGATGTCCACGGCAAGCGCCGCCCTGCTGGCGGCCTCGACCACCATCACGGAAGACCTGCTGCCCTGGATGCTTGGCCGCCCGGCCGCGCACGACGTGCGCGCCAACCGGTTGTATACGCTGCTGGCGGGCATCGCCGTGCTGGGCATTGCGCTGGTGGTGGACGACGTGCTCAGCGCCCTCACCTGCGCCTACAACCTGCTGGTGGGCGGAATGCTGGTCCCGTTGCTGGGCGCTATCTACTGGAAACGCGCAACCACCCGTGGCGCCATCGCCAGCATGATGCTGGGCTGCACGGCGGCCATCGTGCTGATGGTCGCCGACGGGCTGGATTCGAACTGGCCGATCCATGGCGGGCTGGCTGCGGGACTGCTGGGCTTTGTCGCCGTCAGCCTGTACGGCAAGCCGGATGCGGCGCCTGCCAACGCCAGTGCCGTCTGAGCGATTTCCCCCGTCTGAAAAGGAGACCTATCCATGGCATTCAGTCCTGAAGCCCTGCAAGCCTTGCGCGCCAAGTACGGAGGCGAGAATGAATCCGTCATCCACGACGGACATTTTCGCGCCGTGGCGCGCGACGTCATCGACGAGAGCGGGGTGCGGCAAGCACCTTACGCCGGTATCCCCACGCTACTGGATGCCCCGATCCGCCACATCGACTGGGCTGCGCCCGATTTCGGCGACCTGGAGGCCGCGCTGTTGGGCGTCCCCATGGACCTGGGCATCAGCAACCGCAGCGGTTGCCGCTTCGGGCCTCGCGCCCTGCGCGCCATCGAGCGCATCGGCCCCTACAACCACGTCCAGCGGATCGCGCCCACGCGCGCGCTGCGCGTGGCGGACATCGGCGATGTTCCTCTGAGCAGCCGCTTCAGCCTTGAGCAGTCGCACGCCGACATCGAGGCCGCCTATCGCGTGCTCCACGCCGCCGGCGTGATACCGGTATCCGCGGGCGGGGATCATTCGATCACTCTGCCCATTTTGCGGGCCCTGGGTCGGCACCGGCCCGTGGCGTTGGTGCATATCGATGCGCACTGCGACACCGGCGGCCCGTTCGACCAAAGCCGCTTCCATCATGGCGGCCCCTTTCGCCAGGCAGTCCTCGACGGCGTGCTGGATCCGATCAAAACCATCCAGATCGGCATCCGGGGCTCTTCCGAATACCTGTGGGAATTCTCGTATGACTCGGGGATGACCGTGATCCACGCGGAGGAAGTCTGCGCGCTGGGCATTCCAGCCATTGTGCGCCGTGCCCGCGAGGTGGTGGGCAACGCCCCCGTCTACGTCAGTTTCGACATCGACGGCCTGGACCCGGCCTATGCCCCCGGCACGGGAACGCCGGAGGCGGGCGGCCTCACGATGCGTGAAGCCTTGGCGCTGGTGCGCGGCCTGGCGGGCCTGGACGTCATCGGAGGCGATCTGGTGGAAGTATCTCCAGCCTATGATCCTTCCACGCTTACGGCCCAGGCGGGCGCGCAAATACTGTTCGAGATCCTGACGCTGGTGGCGTTGGCGCCCCGCAGAGGAACCTAACGATGGTCGTGCGAATGCACCTGCAACGCTTCCAGGAAGCGCGACACCATGTTGTAGGCAGCCACCGTCGCGGTCAGTTCGACCATGAGCTTGTCGGAGCCCATGGCGGCCCGGGCCGCCTGGAACACCGGTTCCGGCACCTGAACGTGCCGCGTCATGGCGTCGGTATAGGCCAACACCGCCTTCTCGCGGTCGTTGAAGAGGCCTGAGCTTTCCCAGGAGTCCAGCGCGTCCAGCTGCGCCTGGGACACGCCCTCTTTGAGGGCGATAGGCGCATGCTGATCAGCCTCGTACGGTGCGCCATTGATGGCCGCCACCCGCATGATCACGAGTTCGCGAAGGTCGCCGGGCAAGGTGCTGAGCTGGCGGATCGAGGTGAGGTAGTTGAGCCACCCGCCCGCCACGGCGGGGCTGTGCAGCAGCATCTGATACAGGTGCAGCACGCTGCCCCGTTCGGCGACGATGCGATCGACCAGGGGCTTCGCTTCAGGGTGAGCCAGGTCGGCGTACGGTAGACGGGCCATGACAACTCCAATCAGATCTTTTCGGTTTCGCCGGATCTCGGCTGCCATTTCATCAGGCGTTTTTCGCCTATGCCGACCACGGCGTCCAGCACCAGCGCAAATGCGGTCAGCACAATGATGCCCGCGAACACGGTGTTTACGTCGAACGTGCCTTCCGCTTGCAGGATAAGGTAGCCCACGCCGCTGGCAGAGCCCAGGTATTCACCCACGACCGCGCCGACGAAGGCCAGGCCCACCGAGGTGTGCAGGCTGGAGAACACCCAGCTGGTGGCCGAAGGCAGGTACACGTGCCGCAGCAACTGGCGCCGCCGCGCACCCAGCATCCTGGCATTGTCGAGCAAGGTGGGGCTGACTTCGCGCACGCCCTGGTAGACGTTGAAGAACACGATGAAAAACACCAGCGTGACGGCCAGCGCCACCTTGGACCAGATGCCCAGGCCGAACCACATGCCGAAGATGGGCGCCAGGATCACGCGCGGCATCGAATTCGCGGCTTTGATGTATGGGTCCAGGATCGCGCTGGCGCCGGGCGACAGCCCCAGCCACAGGCCGAAGCCCAGCCCCGCGATCGTGCCGATGAAAAAGGCCAGCACGGTCTCGGTCAGCGTCACGCCCAGATGCGTATAGATGTCCGCGTTGGTGACGAACCAGGCCCAGATGCGCCCCCATACCTTCAGCGGCTCGCCGAAGAAGAACGCCACTTTCGGGTCGCGCGACGCGACATGCCACACCAGCAAAATGACGACGAGCAGCAGCAACTGCCACAAGCGCAGGCTGGCCGAACCGGGTTTGATCAGCTTGGGCATGCTCAGACTCGCTTTTGTTGGGCGTAGCCCTTCAGGACTTCTTCGCGCAGCACGCCCCAGATGGCGGCGTGCAGTTCCACGAAACGCGGATGCGTGCGCACTTCGGCCACGTCGCGCGGACGCGGCAGGTCGATGGTGAATTCGCCAATGGGATGCGTGCCCGGCCCTGCTGACAGCACCACCACGCGGTCGCTCATGGCGATGGCTTCGTCCAGGTCGTGCGTGATGAACAGCACGGCCTTGCGTTTGGCCATCCAGAGATCCAGCACCTCGTTCTCCATGAGCTGGCGGGTCTGGATGTCCAAAGCCGAGAACGGCTCGTCCATCAGGATGATGTCAGGGTCGCGGATCAGCGTCTGCGCCAGCATCGCGCGCTTGCGCATGCCGCCCGACATCTGATGCGGATAGCGGCCTTCAAAGCCGCCCAAGCCGACGCGGCGCATCCATTCGCGGCCGCGCTCGAGCGCTTGCGGACGCGGCACGCCGGCAAAGTCCAGGCCGGCCACCACGTTGTCCAGCGCGCTGCGCCAAGGCAGCAGGGCCTCGCCCTGGAACATGTAGCCGGCGCGCTCGTTGATGCCGGACAGGGGCTGTCCGAACACCTGCACCCGGCCCGACGACGGCGCCAGCAGGCCGGCGCTGACGTTGAGCAGCGTGGACTTGCCGCAGCCGGTCGGGCCCACCACCGACACGAACTCCCCCGGCGCGATGGCCAGGGAAGTGTCGCTGACGGCGGTGTAGCGCTGCGAGCGGTCGTCGCGGGAGACAAAGGTGCAGCTGATGTTTTCCAGCGACAGCGCGGCTTCAGCCATTGGGGTACTTCTCGTTGGCGCGGCGCGCGTAGTCGTTGGTCCAGACCTTGGACGGATCGATCTTGGCGCCGTCGAAGTCCGCTTGATAGGCTGCCAGCGCCTTGAGCGCGGTGGCCGCGCCGTCCTCGGGGATCATGCCATCGGGCGACAGGCCTTCCAGGCTCTTGGCAATGGCGGCCTTATAGACGGCGGGATCGCCCAGCAGATAGGTTTCCGGGACAACCTTGGCGATCTCGTCGGCGCCGGCCTTCTGGATCCACTTGTCGGCGCGCACCAGGGCGTTGGCCAGGGCCTGGGTGGTGTTGGGATTGGCGTCGATAAAGGCTTGCGGCGCGTACAGGCAGCCCGCCGGCATGTTGCCGCCGAAGATGTCCTGGGTGTCCTTGAGCGTGCGCGTGTCCACGATGATCTGGATGTCGCCGGGCATTTCCAGCATCGACACCACCGGGTCGGTGTTGGAAATGGCATCGATCTGGCCGCTACGCAAGGCGGTCACCGCGCCTGCGCCTGCGCCCACGCCGATGATGGAAACGTCCGAGGCCTTCAGGCCGTGCTTGGCCAGGAAGAAGCTGACCACCATGTTGGTGGATGAGCCCGGCGCGGTCACGCCGATCTTCTTGCCCTTCAGGTCGGCGGCGCTCTTGTAGTTGGGCAGGTTCTTCTTCGACACGCCCACGCCGATCATCGGAGCGCGGCCCTGCAGCACGAAGGCGCGATAGGCCTGGCCCTTGGACTGCATGGACAAGGTGTGTTCGAACGCGCCCGATACGATGTCCGCGCTGCCGCCCACCACGGCCTGCAAGGCCTTGGAGCCACCCGCGAAGTCGGCAATGCTGACGTCCAGCCCTTCGTCCTTGAAGTAGCCGCGGGCTTCCGCGATGGACAGGGGGAGATAGTAGATCAGCGGCTTGCCGCCGACGGCGATCTGGACCTTGGTCTTCTCCAGCTTCTGCGCGCGCACGATAGCGGGCGCCATGCCCATGACGCCGGCGGCGCCGGCCATCTTGAGCAGATCACGGCGAGTGACTGACATGTGGTTGTCTCCTAGTTGTCGGGCAGACCGATAGCGCCGGTCTTCGCCAGCTCTTCTATAGCCGCTGAATCATACCCCAGCGATTTCAGGACTTCCTCGGTATGTTCCCCTAATCTCGGACCCACCCAGCGCGTCTCTCCGGGCGTCTCCGACAACTTGGGCACCACGGCTGGCAGCTTGACGGGCGTGCCGTCGGGGAAGCGATGTTGCTCTATCATGCGGCGCGCCAGGAACTGCGGGTCGCTGAACATGTCGGCCACGCTGTAGATCTTGCCCACGGGCACGTCGGCGCCCTTCAGGATGCCCAGCGCCTCCTCGATGCCGCGCGCGCCGCACCATTGCTGGATAGCGCCGTCGATCTCTTCCACGCGCCTGGCGCGGCCGTCGTTGCGCACCAGCGCGGGGTCCGTCGCCAGGTCGTCGCGGCCAATGGCGCGCATCAGCCGGTGGAAGATCGCGTCGCCGTTGCCGGCGATGACGATGTTCTGGCCATCCCGGGTGGTGTAGGTATTCGAAGGCACGATGCCCGGCAGCGCGCCGCCGGTGCGTTCGCGCACGACGCCGGCCACGTCGTATTCGGGCACCAGGCTTTCCATCATGTTGAACACGGCTTCGTACAGCGCCACGTCCACCATCTGCCCCTGCCCCGCCTGGCAATCCGCGCCCTGCTTGCCGTTCCAGCGCCCGCCCGTGGCGTCCCGGTGGCGCAGCGCCATCATCGCGCCGATCACGCCGTGCAGCGCCGCGATGGAATCGCCGATGGAGATGCCCACGCGCAGGGGCGGCCGGTCCGGATGGCCGGACACATACCGCAGACCGCCCATGGATTCGCCGATGGCGCCGAAACCCGGCTGGTCTTTCATGGGACCAGTCTGCCCGTAGCCAGACAGGCGCACCATGATGAGCGCAGGGTTGACGGCACGCAGTTGCTCATAGCCCAGGCCCCACTTCTCAAGCACGCCGGGCCGGTAGTTCTCGACCACGACATCGGCGTCCAGCGCCAATTGGCGAGCGATTTCACGCGCGCGCGGGTCCTTGAGGTTAAGTGCGATGGATTGCTTGTTGCGGGCCTGCACCGTCCACCAGAGGGAGTTGCCTTCGTGCAGATGGCGCCAGCTGCGAATGGGATCGCCGCCGCCCGAGCCGTCAGGCCCATGCGGCGTTTCCACCTTGATGACGTCGGCGCCGAATTCGCCGAAGATGCGCGCGGCGAACGGGCCGGCAATGAGCGTGCCGAGTTCCAGGACCTTCAGTCCGGTCAGCGCTGACATCGTTTGTCTCCTCGCTTTTGCTTAGGCGGCCCTCGATGCGTTGCCGAAGGCTCACGATTTTGTACTGACGGGGCCCGCGCCGGCGAGCAGGCGGAGGGCGTAATCTTCAGGTGGTCTTGCGCTCCATCAGGGCCCACGCGATAGTGCCGGCGTCCACGTATTCGAGTTCGCTGCCGGCGGGCACGCCGCGCGCCAGCCGGGTAACGCGCAGGCCGCGTTCGCTGAGCGCCTCGCCCAGGAAATGCGCGGTGGTCTCGCCTTCGGCCGTGAAGTTGGTGGCCAGGATGACTTCCTGCACCACGCCGTCGGTGGCGCGCTTGATCACCCGCTCGAAATCCAGTTCGCGCGGGCCGATGCCTTCCAGGGGCGCGACGCGGCCCATCAGCACGTAGTACAAGCCACGATAGCCGTGACTGGACTCGATCATGTTCTGGTCGGCCGGCGTCTCGACGATGCACAGCAGAGAGGGATCGCGCTTGGGGTTGATGCAGGTGCCGCAGACCGCTTCTTCCGAGAAGCTATTGCAGCGTGCGCAATGCTTCAGGTCCCGCACCGCGCCCGCCAACGCCTGTCCCAGCATGTCCGCGCCTTGCGGGTCATGTTGCAGCAAGTGATAAGCCATGCGCCGGGCAGAGCGCACGCCCACGCCAGGCAGGCGCCGCAGCGCCTCGATCAACGAGACGAGCGGCTCGGGTTCAGGCAATAGCGGGTCCATTGCGGCCTTGGGGCTGCGCTTAGAAAGGCAGCTTCATGCCCGGGGGCAAGGGCATGCCAGCGGTAACCGACGCCATCTTTTCCTGCGAGGTCGCCTCGGCCTTGCGCAGTGCGTCATTGAACGCGGCGGCGACCAGGTCTTCCAGCATGTCCTTGTCGTCACCCAGAAGCGACGGGTCGATGGCAACGCGCTTGACGTCGTGGCGGCAGGTCATGGTGACCTTGACCAGGCCGCCACCGGAGGCGCCTTCGACCTGGATCTCGGCCAGCGCGTCCTGCGCCTTCTTCATGTTTTCCTGCATTTGCTGCGCCTGGCGCATCAGGCCGGCCAGTTGTCCTTTCATCATGATCGATGCTTCCTTGAATGAGGGGAATGAGAGATGGCCGCCGCTTCAAGCAGCGGCAGCGGGGGAATCGACGTGACGGATCGAGCCGGGCACGACCTGGCCGCCGAAATCGGCAACCAGTGCCTGCACGAAAGGATCGACGGCGACAGCGTCCTCGGCGGCCTGTTGGCGAGCCGCGCGTTCGGCCTGGGCCACGGCATGCGCCGTCGCCTCGCCCGTTGCGCCGACCTCGACGTCCAGCCGTATGCCTTGGCCGAAATGTTCGCACAGCACCGTCTGCAGACGGACGCGGCTTTCGCTTTCCGCCAAAGTTTTGACGGCGACGCGCAGGACGATGGCATCGCCCTGCACGCCGGCCCATTCGCTTTGGCGCGCCAGTTCGGCCGCCAGGCCGGTGACCGGCAGGCGCGCGGCCAACTCAGGCCAGGTGTCGGAGGTCATGTCCGCCATGCGGGCGCGCGACTGCCGCTTGCGCGCGGACGGAGGGCCTTCGCGGCGAGCCGGGGCCGTGGGCGGCGGCGCAGCCGAAGGCGAGCTGGCCAGGGTTTCAAAACCATCGTCGTCGGGATCCGACGTGAAGCCGCTGTCAGGCGAGTAACCGCCTTCCGCTTCGAACGGGATTTCTTCGTCGACCCAGGCAGGCGGACCATCCGCGTCGTCGGCCTGGGGCGCAGGCGCGATAGCGGCGGCGGTAGCCGGCGTGACCGCCAGCGCCGCAGTGCCGGCAGCCTTGCCGGCGTCGGCCTCGGGAGCCGCGGGCGGCGCGGTGGGCAGATCTTCCCAGGGAGGCACGCTATCGCCCTGGGCGGTCTGCGGGGCCGCGGCGTCCGGTTCAGATGCCGCGGGGACGACATCCGGTACAGGCGCCTGCTCGGGGCTGATCACGGGCGCGGCGGGGGCCTCGGCCGGCGCGGGCGCCTGAACCGCAGAGGCCGGGACCGGCGCAGCGGCCGCTGGCGCTGCCGGTGTTGCGGCAACCGCGGGGACAATAGCGGCCGCCGTGACCGGCGCGGATGCCGCAGCCGCATCGGCGGTCTGGCGGGCGGGCGCGGCGGGCGCTTCCAACGCGGTCTGCGGACCGGCTTCGCCATTGAGCGCCAGCATGCGCAGGCAGGCCATGATGAAGCCCGCGTACTCGTCGGGCGCCAGGGTCAATTCGCTGCGGCTATGCACCGCCACGGAATAGAAAAGCTGCACGGCGTCGGGATGCAGCGCCTGTGCCAGCCGGGCGATGTCGCCGGCAAGAGGATCCTCGGCGGGCGTCACGCCGCGCACGCGCTGCTCGATGGCCACGCGCGACAGCAACACCGCCAGATCGGCCAGGGCGCCAGCGTAGGACAGACCGCGGATCGCCAATTCGTCCGCGACCGCGAGCACGCCCTTGGCATCGCCCGTGGACAGCGCGTCCAGCAGGCGCACCAGATGGCGCTGGTCGATCGTGCCGAGCATGCCGCGCACGGCATCTTCGGTCAGGTTGCCGGCGCTATAGGCGATGGCCTGATCGGTCAGCGACAGCGCATCGCGCATGGAGCCTGCGGCCGCCTGCCCGATCAGCCGCAGGGCGGGCACTTCGAATCCCACCGATTCCTGGCCGAGCACGGCCTGCAGGTGCCCGACGATGGAGTCGGCCGGCATCTGCTTCAGGTTGAACTGCAGGCAGCGCGACAGCACCGTCACCGGGATCTTCTGCGGATCGGTGGTCGCCAGTATGAATTTGACGTGGGGCGGCGGCTCTTCCAGCGTCTTGAGCATGGCGTTGAACGCATGCCCGGTCAGCATGTGGACTTCGTCGATCATGTAGACCTTGAAGCGTCCGGCGCCCGGCGCGTACACCGCCTGCTCCAGCAGCTGCGTCATTTCCTCGACGCCGCGGTTCGAGGCCGCGTCAAGCTCGAGGTAATCGACGAAGCGCCCGGAATCGATTTCCGTGCAGGCGCGGCACACCCCGCAAGGCTTGGAAGTGATGCCTGTTTCGCAGTTGAGCGACTTGGCCAGGATGCGCGAAAGCGTGGTCTTGCCCACGCCCCGGGTCCCGGTGAACAGCCAGGCGTGGTGCAGGCGTTGGGTGTCGAGCGCATGCGTCAGCGCGCGCACCACGTGATCCTGTCCCACGAGGGTATCGAACGATCGCGGCCGCCACTTGCGGGCCAGTACCAGATAAGTCATGGGTGGATTGTAGAGCCTGTTTCGCAAGCTGGCCCGAAATGGCCGGTCCAGCTTCCGGGGTTCGGCGCGGGAACAGGGCATTCATGCTCCGCGCGGCCTGAAACACAAAGGGGACGGGCTTATTCCCGTGGAACGTATCCTTGGAAAATAACCCCGTCCCCCTTGAAAGCGGCAACGTCATGGATAGACATGACACGCTGCTTTGAAGAATCCGGTTGGCGAGCCTTACTCCGGCACTGACCCTAAACGACTATGGCTGCTTCGTTCCCGACCTGACCAGGTTCACCGCCGAACCATGCGGAGGGGCCCGCCAGCCGAGATTCTAGCAGAGCTGCGCTTCGCTTGCTTGCTCGAATCTCGGCAGGCGGGCCCCGAGGGGCAATATGTGCGCCCCCGCCCCGGCCCTCCCCCCGAGGGGGAGGGGGTGGGACTTCGCTTCGCTGGTCCTTTTGGCTCGCTTCGCTTTGCCTTGCTTGCTTTGCTTGCCTTGCTTGCTTTGTCTATGCGGGCTTGGTTCTATCGCTACAGGTCGATCCAGGCGCGAGCCCGCGGGAAGTACAGCGCAGCCCGCGCGGCGCGGCCATCCAATGCCGTGACCTGCGCGCAATAGCGCAACAGCTGGTCGCCGTGCCGTTGCCGCATGCGCGCGGCGAAGGCTGCCGGTGACTCGCCTGGATGCGGCCGGCCGGTCTTGTAGTCGACGATGAGCCAGCCGTCCTCGGTGCTGAGCGCGAGGTCGATCACGGACACTTTGCCCGCGGCGTCGATCAGGGGCCATTCACGGCGCGCGCCGGATTGCGACAGCAGCCACAGGCCGCGTTCGTCCGCCAAGGTCGCTTGCAAGGTTTCCAGCACGGCTTCGGAGGCCGCGTCCGCCTGGCTGGCGGGTATGCCTGCGCGCGTCAATTGACGGCGCATGGCGGGCAGACGCTGGGCCAGCGCATCCGCGGACCAGGCCTGCACGCCGTCCTGGCCGATGCGCGCCAGCCACGCGTGCGACAAGGTGCCGATGGCCGCGTCGTAACCGGCTTCGAGTTGCCAGGCGGGATGTTCGCCGCCCTCGCCCCAGACGCCGCGCGCCGCGGCGCCAAAGCCCGGGCTGACCGCCACGTCCGCCAAGCGCGCCAGCTGCGCCAGGCCATCGCGGTCCACGCGCCGCAATGGCTCGCCCTGCCACTCGGGGCCGTCTTCCGCTTGCGCAATGGCTACGCCGTCCAGCGGCGGCGGGACTGGCACGGTCAGGCAAGGCCACAGGCGTCCCAGCAGGCTGGAGGACGACGGCGTCTTGGCCTGGCCGCTGGCCTCGTCCACCGATACGTGGCCCACCAGATGCAGGCGCTTGCGCGCCCGCGTTGCCGCCACGTACAGCAGACGGTCGATTTCATATGACGCGCGGCGCGCTTCGCGCGCCCCCAGGTAGCGCGACAAGGGATCCGCCTCGGTCTCGGCGCGCGGCTTGACCGGACCGAACAACACGCGGCCGCCGCTCTGTTCAAAGCGCACCAGCGGCGCCTGGTCGCCGCGCGGCGCGCGGTGCAGGCCGTAAAGAATGACCGTTTCGAATTGCAGGCCTTTGGACTTGTGCATGGTCATGATCTCGACCGCGCCCGCGTCTTCGTCCGCCGCGTCCGGCGCGGCGAACAGGCGCGCGATGCCCGCATCCAGCGCCGCCACGTCGATGGCGCCGTGCGGCGCCAGGCGCTCGACCAGCTGGAACAGGCTTTCCGCGTCGTTGGCGACGGACAGGCCGGCGTATAGCGCCGGGCCGCCCAATCGGCGCCATAGCGATTCCACCCAGGCCGCGAATGGCATGGCGCCCGAGGCATTGCGCTTGTCGAGCAAGATTTCCGCCACCTGGCGCAGGCGCTCGAATTCATCCGCGCCCAGCACGCTCTGCGCAGATGGCGCTTCGGGCGATTCGGGCGATTCGGGCGCCGCGTCGAACAAGGACCCCTGCGGCGCGCTGGTGGCTGTTGGCGGCGCGGCCTGCGACGAAGTCTGCGGCGGGATGCGCAGCGCGCGCTCCAGCAGCACCGGCACCGGCGTGATGTGATCGTCGCCGAAAAGGCGCTGCAAAGAGGTCAGCGTCAAGCCGCAATACGGCGCGCGCAGCACAGAGAGCCAGGCCAGGCGGTCGCCCGGGTGCGACAGGGCGCGCACCAATTGCACCAGATCGGCCACCACGGGCCTGAGCGCCAGCGGCACCAGGTCCACCGCGCGGCAGCGTATTCCTTCCTGGGCCAGCCTCCGGGTCAGGTTGCCCAGGTGGCTGCGAGCCCGCACCAGCACGGCGACGGGATGCTTGGCGCCTTTGTGATCGATCAGGGCCTGGCGCACCAGTTCCACCGCGATATCTTCGGCCTGTGTGTCGGCGGGGGCCGCGCCCTCGCGCGACCATGCCGGATGGAAACGCACTGCCGGTTCCGGCAGCGCTTCGTGAAAGGCGGTGGACGGACTGTAGGCAATCGCCCCCGCCGCCGCATCGCTGCGCCGCGGCAGCAGTTGCGCAAACGATTGGTTTACCCATTCGACGATGCCCGCCTGCGAACGGAAATTGTCGGTGAGGTTAAGGAAATCCGGCTGCAGTTCGCCCACGCCTATGTCCGCGACCTCCAGGAAGAGGCCCACTTCCGCCTTGCGGAAGCGGTAGATGGACTGCATCGGGTCGCCCACCAGGAACAGGCTGCGACCATCGCCCTGCTGCCAGCCCGAGGTGAGCGTGCGCAGCAGGTCCAACTGGGTCTGGCTGGTGTCCTGGAATTCGTCGATAAGCAGATGGCGGATCGAGGCGTCCAGCTTCAGCAGCAGTTCGCCCGGATCGTCGGCGCTGCCGAGCGCGGCCGCCGCGCGTTGCGCGATCTCGATGAAATCCACCTCGCCGGTGTCGGCAAAACGCAGCCGCAATTGCGCCACCGCCAACGCCAAGGTCATGAGCTGCGCGCCCAGCACTTCCCATTGGGCATCAGTGAAATGCGGCATGGGCACGTCGCGCACCGCATGCAGGCGCCGCACCCAGGCCGCGTCGGGGTCGGCGGATTCCAACCAGGCCACGAACGGTTCTTTGTGCGCGCACTTGGGCGGGAAGCCCAGGTTTTTGTTGACGGTCTTGCGCAGGGTACCCGTGCCGGTCAGCAGCAGATGCGCGACGGCTTGCCATTGATCAAGCGCGTCGGCGTCCGGCGGCAGTTCTTCGGTCCAGTCCAGCAAAGCCAGCAGCTTGTTTTCGCCTTCGACATCCTGCAGGCTCGTGGCGGCCAGCCGCGCCGGGCCGCAGAGCGCCTCGGCCCAGCCATAAGGCATCGCTTCGCAGAGCGCATCAAGGTCTTCCCCGATGGCCTCGGCCAGCATGGCTTCCATGCCTGTCCTGTCGGATCCGTGACGCAGCAGCGGCAGCCATTGGTCGCGCTGCCCCAGCATGCTGGCGATGGCCTCCTTGGCCGCCTGCACGTCCACGTCCAGGTGCTTGAGCAGGATGCGCACGGCTTCGTAGTCGTCGGCGAGATCCAGGGTGGCGCGCGCGGCGGCCTCGTAATGGGCGCGCGCATCGTCGGTGATCTCGGGCATGCCGCCCAGTTCCGACAGCCACGGCATGCTGCGCACCAAACCCGCGCAGAAAGAGTCGATGGTGCGTATCGCCAGCCGCGCGGGATGATCCAGCAGATGCCAGCCCTGCGCTTCGTTGCGCGCCAGCGCGGCGCGGGCCAGATCCCAGCTGCGGCGCTCGTGCATGGCTTCGGGCGGCGCGTCCAGTCCGCGGCGCAATTTGCTCAGCACGCGCGCATGCATTTCGGAAGCGGCCTTGCGCGTGAAAGTGATAGCGACGATTTCTTCCGGACGGTTCACTGTCGCCAGCAGCGCCAGGATCCGGTCCGTGAGCAGCTCGGTCTTGCCGGAGCCCGCAGGCGCCTGCACCAGGAACGAGCGCGTCGGATCCAGCGCGTCGGCGCGCGCCACGTGGTCGTGCGGCAAGCGTTCTTGTTCAGCCATGGCTCATGCGTCCTCATCGTCCAGATGCAAACGCAGGAACGGCAATGCATCGCAGTATTTCAGATCGTCGCGGCGGTACGCCACGTTGGCCGCATGACCTGCGGCATACTCGTCGGCCAGGGCTTCGATGGCCGTGCGCCAGCGCTGCCGTATCTCCACCCAGCTCAGGCCGTCGAAGTACTTGCTCTCGCTTGCCAACGTGACGCCAGGCACGCCCAGGTCCTCATCGGCCAGGCCTTGCGCGGCCACCTGGCGCGCATGGATCTGCGCCAGCACCAGGCCGGCCACTTCGCCGCCAGCCGCATCCGCCAGCACCGACGCATAAAACGGCAATTGCACGTTCACGGGGCGGCTGCGCGACCAGTCCGGTTCGGGCTTGGCTGCCGCCACGCCGGTCTTGTAGTCGACGATGACATTGCGGCCATCGCCCAGTGTGTCGATGCGGTCCAGCCGCAGTTTCAGGCTGAGCGCGCCACGTTGCCATTGATGGTTCTTTTCTACCTGCGCCACCGCGAAGGGCAAACGCTGCGCCTCCATGTCCAGCCAGGACGCCAGCACGGCCTGGGCGCGCTGGCATTCCAGCGTCTTCAAGGCGGGCGCATAGTCTTGCAGCTCTTCGTCCGCGGCCTGCGCCACCGCTTGCTCCAGCAAGGCAGGCAAACGGCCCGTGGCCATGATCTCGTGCAGCGCGTCCTGGTCGGGCATCATGCCCCACACCAATTCCAGCGCCTTGTGCAGGAACTGGCCGCGCACGTTGACGGTGGCCGCATCGGCATAAGGCGCCATTTCGCGTCCGCCCAGGCGATGCCGCACGAATGCCCACAGCGGATTGCGCGCCTGCGTGTCCAGCACGTCCAGCCCCCCGCCGCCCCGATTGCCGGCAGCCAGCGCCGGGCCTTGGGCGTCATCCAGCGATTCTTGCGGCAAGACGGCCTGGGCTTGCGCCACAGCGGGCGTCCAGTCCGTCAGTTCCGCCAGCGCGATCAATGGCGACGGGCGCAGTTCACGTTCGCCATCCATGTGGGCATGGCTGACGATGATCTCGGGCGCGCATCGGCAGAGCGCGGCGTACATGCCCTCGGCCCATTCGCGTTCGCGTTCCGGCGTGGCGCGCGGCGCCTTGGCCTGGCGCAGCACGGCCAGCGGCAGGAGCGGATTGGGCTTGGGCGATGCGGGCAGCACATCGTCGGTCAGGCCCAATAGCCAGACGCCGTCCCAATAGCCCCCTTCTGCTTCCAGCAAACCCAGCACGTCCAGGCGCGCCAGCGGGTCGCGCTGCGGCTGGAAAGAAGCGGAACGCGCCACGCTTTCCAGCAGGTTCACCGCCGCCACGCCCCCAAGGCGGCCGGCGGCCGGCGCCAGCGCGGAAAAGCTGCCCAGCGCGTCGCCCAACGCGCCCATCACCTGATAGCCGACGCTATCCAGCACGCCCTCGCCGGGAAAGCCCAACGCCATCAGGGCGGCTTTCATGCGCAGCATCCACACATCGCAGGTGGCCTGGCGGCCTCCCTGCGTCCATATCTCCATGGCCTGGCTCCAGGCCGGCGCCAACAGCGGCAGGTCCGCCAACAGCCTGCGCCAGTCCTGCGGACTGACGTGCAACTGCGCCTGACGCCGCCAGCGCGCATCAATCGAGGCCAGCCGCGCGCGGTCGCGCACATCGCCCGCGCAATGTCCGCCCAGCAACGCCGCGCCCAGCACCTCGACGCCGCAGCCCTTGCCTGGCGCGCATTCGGCCAACGCGCGCAGCCATGCGAGCGCGGCGCGCGCCATGGGCCATTCGTTCAAAGGCCGGCCCACCGCCACGTTGAACGCAAAGGCGGGTTCGCCGCCGCGTCCGGCCAGGGCCTGACTCAGCACGCGCCGGGCGAAAGGCGACTCCGCCTCCAGCTGCGGCGAAACGATGGCATAGCGGCCATGAGGATGCGCCTTCAGGCGTTCGGCCGCCCAGGCCGCGGCGGCGCGCCATTCCGCGCCTTGATCCGCCGCTTCGAACCGGCGCGCCGCCGTTTCGATCCGCTGCGCATCCCGCCATTGCACAACGGCCGCGCCCTGCTCTTCGAAGGCGCGCAGCAGCCGGCGGAATCGCGGCGAGATGTCTGTGAACCCAGCCAGCACCAAGTGTTGCGGAATAGGCAGGCGCCCGTCCTGCAACGCCCGCAGCACGCGCGCGTAGCCTTGGTTGGCGTCCTCGGCATCGATGCCGGCCAGCACTTGGCGATAGCGCGCGCGCCATTTCGCAAAGCCGCGGTACTCATCGGTGTCCGCCCCCGAAGGCACCTGCAGTTCCCATTCGTCCATGAGCAGGTCCGCATCCATGGACAGGCGCGCGGCCTGGCTGGCATCCAGCAACACGCGTTCGGCCTCTTCGGCTCGGATTGCCTCGGTCCATACCAATTGCGTGGCAAAACTGTCCAGCCGGTAAGCAGGCACTTCGTCATCTGCCTCGAACGCAAGTTCGTTGGCGGCATCGGCCAGCCATGCGGACAAGGGCAGGATGCGCGGCAATTCGCTGACCTGGCGCTCCTGGCGCAGCAGCCCCGCCAGCTCCAGCGTCAGGCGGCGCGACAGCCGGTTGTTCACCGTCAGCACGAGCGTATCGGCGGCGGACATGCCGCCGATGGCCGGCAGCGATAGATCGGGATAGGAAGGCGATGAGTCCTGCATGGGCACCCGGAGCGCCGCGGAGTAGCGGCGCGCAATGATGGAAGAAATACCGCCGTAGGATACCGCGAGGCAGATCGGAAAATGCGCCTAGAAGCCGCAGAGCGCGGCCAGGTTTTCCCAGTGGATCTGCATTTCGGGGAGGGTGTAGCCCCAGAACGCCAGGCCCAGGACGGCGGCCAGCGCAAGCACGCCCGCGACCCGCCAGCCGCGATGGCGGCGGGAGGCGGGTGCGGAATGCGCGGAGGATTTCATTGGCGATCCTGGAATCAGGCAGCGGCGGGCTGGGCCACCGGCTGTTCACGCACCGGCAGGCACAACAGCGCGGCAATGATGGCAAGCGCCACGCCCAGCCACCAGACTGCGTCGTAGTTGCCGGTCTTGGCGTAGGCATACCCGCCCAGCCATACGCCGATGAAACTGCCCAGCTGGTGCCCCAGGAAGACAATGCCCGACAAGGTGGCCGCGTAGCGCAATCCGTAGATCTGGCCGATCAGACCCTGTGTAAGCGGCACGGTCCCCAGCCAGAACAATCCCATCCACGCAGCGAACGCGTACAGCACCCATGGCGACAATGGCAGCCACAGCAACAGCAGGATGCCGAAAGCGCGCATGCCGTACACCACGGCCAGCAGACGCTTCTTGCTGTACTTGCCACCCAGCTTGCCGGCATAGAACGAACCCAGCACGTTGAACAGCCCGATCAGCGCGATGGCGGTTGCGCCCTGCCCCGCGCTCAGGCCGCCGTCGGAGACGTACGCCGGGAGGTGGAGCGTGATGAAGGCCGTATGGAAACCGCAGACGAAATAGCTCCAGAACAGGAAATGGAACGAAGGGTGGCGCACCGCCTGCTTGACCGCCGAGGCCAGCGATTGCTGCGGCCCGGTGTGGGCTTGGGGACGTCCGCGCAGGAAATAGGCAAGAGGCGCGCCGCAGGCGACGAACAGCGACAGCACCCACAATGCGCCCGGCCAGTCCAGGCCGCTGATCAGGACCTGGCCGGTGGGCACCACGGCGAACTGGCCCAGGGACCCTCCGGCGCTGGCGATGCCCATGGCCGTGCTGCGGTAGGCCGGCGGCACCGCGCGGGCCACCACTGGCAGGATCACCGGGAAGGTCGTGCCGGCCTGGCCGAGGCCGACCAGCACGCCGGCCGTCAGGTAGAGCGTGGCTTCGTCGGTAGCGAAGCGCGTGCCTATCATGCCCAGCATGTACAGCAGCGCGCCCAGGGCGATGGTGCGGCCCGAGCCGTAGCGGTCGGCCAGGACGCCCATGAAGATACAGGCCACCCCCCACACCAGGTTCTGCAGCGCGAAGGCCATGGAGAACACCTCGCGCCCCCAGCCCTGCGCCAGGCCCATGGGTTGCATGAACAGGCCGAAGGTGGCCCGCACCCCCATGGCGAGTAGCACGACCAGCGTGCCCACGATCAGGGTACGGATGAAATTCGTATCGGTTTGGCTAGACATGAAACCCGTTTTTCGTTGTTTTGGTTCGTCGCCCCCTCCTCGGGACGGTCCGGCGCGCAGCGCGGGACTCGGACATCATATACAAATAGCGTCCGGACTCCGGGAATATCCCCATTGAAGGTCGGGTCCGGGCATCGAAGCCGAGGCTCTGGATTTGGGGCTTGCGCCGCCTGCTGATAGACTTGCGTCCTGCGCCGAAGCCCGCGCCGCCAGTGCTAAACTCAGGCCCGGAAGTTTCGTAGCGATATCAAGGCCTTAGTGAGCAGGCATGGCCCCTGTGGCCCGCGCTGCCGCCAGATCCCACATCGTCTCGCCGTAGTTAAATGGATATAACCGGCCCCTCCTAAGGGTCAATTGGTGGTTCGATTCCACCCGGCGAGGCCATCTCCAGCGTCGATTCCGGCGCTTTTCTTTTCCCCGCGCACGCAGCGCGCCCCCGTATGGCGCATCCCTCGCCCGCGGGCGTGTCCGTCCCGGTCCCAGGGATAAAAGCCGCGCGTTCAGCCAGATGAGGGTTAATCCGGGCTACGCTCACGCGCGGCGTGCCGTTAGCTTCTCGGACTTGTCTTGTGACGAATTGAAGCGACGTCAATACGTCACTAATATTTTTTTCGACGATGATAGCGAATCGTCTTGCGCACGACTTGAAATTGCTGTTTAAATTCGACGCGTAAGCCTCTAATTCATCTGGACTTTTCCTGGCCCGACGAAACGCCGGCTTAAGAAACATTTACTGACAGACTGACAAGCCAGCTCAAACCATGGCATTTTCCTGGAAACGTGCGATTGCGAACGCGATAGCGCCTGCGGCGCTGGCGGTGTGCGCGCTCCTGCCCCCCGCCGCGCAAGCAGCAAAGAATACCGACCCCTGCAAGACCAACGCCAAATCGTCGGCCTGCAAGGCGCAACAAGCCAAGAAGGCTCCGGCCCCCAAGGCCAGCTCCGGCAAGAGCGCCTCGGGCAAACAAGCCGCCTCCTCCGCCAAAAAGGCTCCCCCCAAATCTTCCTCCGGCAAGAAAGCCGCCGCTCCCAAGGGCGGCAAACAGGTCGCAGCCAAGGGCACTCCGCCCAAGAAGGGCGCCGCCGCCGGCAAGAATGGCAAGCCGAACAAGCCCTCCCGCGCGCAGCGCGCCGCTGCCGCCGCCGCGCTGGGTTCGGCCGCCATGCCGCCGCCCGCTACTTCGGTGCGCGCCGAAGCCGCCGCGCTGCGCTCCAGCACCGCCTACGTGCAAGACCTGGAAACCTCCACGGTCATCTTCGCCAAGAATGAAAACGTCGTGCGTCCCATCGCTTCCATCTCGAAGCTGATGACCGCCGTCGTGGTGGTGGACGCCAACCTGCCCATGGATGAAATGCTGGAGATCACCGACGAAGACGTCGACGGCCTCAAGCACACCACGTCGCGCCTGCGCGTGGGCACCAAGCTGTCGCGCGGCGACATGCTGCACCTGGCGCTGATGTCGTCCGAAAATCGCGCCGCCAACGCGCTCGGCCGCCATTACCCGGGCGGCTTGCCCGCTTTCGTGGCCGCCATGAACGCCAAGGCGCAAGCCTTGGGCATGACCAGCACGCGTTTCATCGAACCCACCGGCCTGTCCAGCGACAACGTCTCGTCGCCGCACGACCTGGCCCGCCTGCTGCGCGCAGCATCCCAACGCCCGCTGATCCACCGCTACTCCACCGACACCGAGTACGAAGTCGAGGTCAACAACCGCACGCAGACCTTCCGCAACACCAACCTGCTGGTGCGCAAGCCCGATTGGGATATCAAGGTGTCCAAGACGGGCTACATCAATGAAGCCGGCGAATGCCTGGTCATGCTGGCGCGCATCAACGGCCGCGACCTGGCCATCGTATTGCTGGATTCGCAAGGCAAGCTGTCGCGCATCGGCGATGCGGTGCGCATCCGCCGCATCGTCCAGAACGAAGTCGCGTTGGCATCGATCCAGTCCGGAGGCTGAAGGCCCACCGCCGTTGGCGGCGACCTCGGCAAAAGGGCCCGACAAGTCGGGCCCTTTGCTTTTTCCGGCGCAGCCCGGAATGACCGCCGGCGGGTTATGCCGCCTTGCGCTTGGGACGCAGCGGCTCCGTGTCATACAGCGTGGGCGGCAGGCCCTCCAACACGGCTTGCGGATTGAGCGAGCGGATCGGCACAGCGGCATCCCGCGGAATGCGGCCCTCTGCCTGCAGCAACTGATAGCGCAGGCAACACACGCGCAGGAAAGAAGTGAAGTTGGCGGCCTCGCCGCGGTACTCGATCAGTTCGTCGTACAAACGTTCGATCAGCTGCGTCACGCGCATGCCGTCGCGGCCCGCGATTTCTTCCAGCACTTGCCAGAACAGCCGCTCCAGCCGCAGGCTGGTGGCCACGCCGTGCAGCCGCAACGAACGGGTTTCGGGCGCGTACGACTGCTCGCTGGCGCGGATGAAGATTTCACACATGGGAGCTCCTGGAACTCGAAACGGGGCCGGGATAGCTACGGCTCACTGTACGCCGGTTGACGCGCCCGCGGCAAGGCGCGGCGACGGCCCCAGAACTTCAGCAGCTTGCCGCCTCATTGTGAAACCACACGTTTCCGCTGCCCATGCGCAAGCGGCCCTGTTGATATAAATCATGGTCGGGAATGCGTCCACGTTCGAGCATAAGGAATCTTGATCAGACTTCGGAGGCAGTGATGGATAAAACCATGAAAGCGGCGGTTGCACGAGCATTCGGCAAGCCCCTGGCAATCGAAGAAGTCGCGGTGCCCCGCCCCGGTCCGGGCGAACTGCTGGTAAAGATCGAAGCCTGCGGGGTATGCCACACCGACCTGCATGCCGTCGAAGGCGACTGGCCCGTCAAACCCAACCCACCCTTCATCCCTGGCCACGAAGGCGTCGGCCACGTCGTCGCCGTGGGCGCCGGTGTCACCCATGTCAAGGAAGGCGACCGGGTCGGCATCCCCTGGCTTTACTCTGCCTGCGGGCATTGCGAGCACTGCCTGGGCGGCTGGGAAACGCTGTGTGAACAGCAAAAGAACGCGGGCTACTCCGTGAACGGCGGCTTTGCCGAGTACGCGCTCGCTGACGCGAACTATGTGGGCCTGCTGCCCAAGAACGTCGGCTTCGTCGAGGTCGCGCCCGTACTGTGCGCTGGCGTCACCGTTTACAAGGGCTTGAAGATGACGGATACCCGCCCAGGCAACTGGGTGGTCATCTCGGGCATCGGCGGGCTGGGGCACATGGCGGTGCAGTACGCCAAGGCCATGGGACTGAACGTGGCCGCGGTGGACATCGACGACACCAAGCTGGACTTCGCCCGCCGCCTGGGCGCCGAGGTCACGGTCAACGCCAAGTCCACCGATCCGGCGGCCTATCTGAAACGCGAAATCGGCGGCGCGCACGGCGCGCTGATCACGGCCGTGTCTCCCAAGGCCTTCGAACAGGCGCTGGGCATGGTGCGCCGCGGCGGCACCGTGGCGCTCAACGGACTGCCCCCGGGAGACTTCCCGCTCTCGATCTTCGACATGGTGCTTAATGGCGTCACCGTCCGCGGCTCCATCGTAGGTTCGCGCCTGGACCTGCAGGAGTCGCTGCAATTCGCCGAGGAAGGCAAAGTCCACGCCACCGTGTCCACCGAAAGCCTGGAGAACATCAACGACGTGTTCGACCGCATGCGCCGCGGCCAGATCGAAGGCCGCGTCGTGCTCGACTTCGCTTGACCGGCACACGATGATGCAAAAGCGCCAGGGGCGGCAGAAATGCCGCCCCTGGCGCTTTTGCATGCCCTCATCGCGCACGGCGCGAGGGCATTTTTTCCTGGAGAATCAGGGCGTGATCTTGGTGCCCAGCACCGCCAGGAATTGCGACATCCAGGCAGGATGCGCGGGCCAGGCCGGTGCCGTCACCAGGTTGCCGTCGGTGTAGGCCTGATCGATGCCGATTTCGGCGTAGGTGCCGCCCGCCAGCCGCACTTCGGGCGCGCAAGCCGGATACGCGGAGCAGGTGCGGCCCTTCAGGATGCCGGCTGCAGCCAACAGCTGCGCCCCATGGCAGACCGCCGCGATGGGCTTACCCGCCTGATCAAAGGCGCGCACGATGTCCAGCACCTTTTCATTCAGGCGCAGATACTCCGGCGCGCGGCCGCCCGGGATGACCAGGCCGTCGTACGACGACGGCTCGACGCGATCAAAGTCGTAGTTCAGCGCGAAATTGTGGCCGCGCTTTTCGGTATAGGTCTGCGCGCCCTCGAAATCGTGGATCGCGGTCGCGATGGTGTCGCCGGCCTTCTTGTCCGGACATACCGCGTGCACCGTGTGCCCCACCGTCAGCAGGGTCTGGTACGGCACCATGGTCTCGTAATCCTCGGCGTAGTCGCCGACCAGCATCAACAGTCGCTTGCTCATGTTTGTCTCCTAGGGATGGCGGAAAGCCGGTTCAGCGCCCGTGGCCGGGCCCGGTTCTTGATCTACGCCCCTATTGTGGCGCGGCCGCCGGCCTGGGAGGTGGTATGGGGATACCACGCGGAGGGCCAACACGCGGGTCGGCGGCTACTCCAGCGCGACGGACACGCCCTTGGCGCCCAGGAGACTGACCAGGACCTTGGGATCGATGCCGATCAGATAACCGCGCCGGCCGCCGTTGATGTAGACCACGGGGTAATCCAGTACTTCAGCCTCGACCCACACCGGCATTTTCTTGCGCGTGCCAAAAGGCGAGGTGCCGCCCACCTGGTAGCCCGAATGGCGTTGCGCCACCTCGGGCTTGCAGGGCTCGACCCGCTTCAGGCCTGCCTGGCGCGCCAGGTTCTTGGTGGAAACCTCGCGGTCGCCGTGCATGACGACGATCAGGGGCTTGGCGGACTCGTCTTCCATCACCAGGGTCTTTACCACCGCATGCGGATCCAGGCCCAATTGACGGGCGGCTTCGCCCGCGCCGCCGTGGTCCACGTAATCGTAGGTGTGTTCCGTGTACGCCACCTTGTTCTGCTTGAGGAACTGCGTGGCGGGGGTTTCAGAAACGTGGCGGGCTTTGCTCATGAGTATGTGTGAAAGAAGAATTGTGAGAACGTCGCAGGGGGCTAGCCACGCGGATGATGCGCCGCATGCAGCGCCTTCAGACGTTCGCGCGCGACGTGCGTATAGATCTGCGTGGTGGAGATGTCGGCGTGGCCCAGCAACATCTGCACCACGCGCAGATCTGCCCCATGGTTCAGCAAATGGGTGGCAAAGGCGTGCCGCAGCACATGCGGCGACAGCGGCGCGCGCACGTCGGCCTGCAAGGCGTATTTCTTCACCAGTTGCCAGAACGCCTGGCGGGACATCGCCTCGGCCCGGCCCGTGATGAACAGCGCGTCGCTGACGCGGCCGGCAGCCAGTTCCGGCCGTCCAGACTTCAGGTACCGGTCGATCCAATGCGCGGCCTCGGCGCCCAATGGCACCAGCCTGTCCTTGCCGCCCTTGCCCAACACCACCCGCACCACGCCCTCGTTCAGGCTCACATCCAGCGTGCGCATGCCGACCAGCTCGGACACGCGCAGGCCGGTAGCGTAAAGCGTCTCCAACATGGCGCGGTCGCGCAGGCCGCGGGCCTGCTCCAGGTCGGGCGCGCGCAGCAAGGCGTCCACCTGCTGCTCCGACAGCGTCTTGGGCATGCGCGGCGGCTGCTTGGCGGCGATCAGCGTCAGGCAGGGATCGCGTTCGGCGCGGTGCTCCCGCAGGGCCCAGGCATAGAAGCGGCGCAGCGCGGCCAGCCGGCGGTTGGCCGTGGTGGCACGCGTTTCCTCGTGGCGGAAGGCGAACCAGGCTTCGATGTCGGCCTTGCCGGCATCGCGCAAGGGTTTGGCCGGTCCGGCAGGCAGCGCGTGAACCTGCGCGGCCTCGCCATGGCGATCGGCCATTTCGCGCGCGTAGGCCTCCGGGTCTTCCAGCCAGCGGGCGAAGCCGGTCAGGTCGCGCCGGTAGGCGGCCAGGGTATTGGCCGAGAGGCCGTCCTCGAGCCATACGGCATCGATGAAGGCGTCGATATCGGCCTGGGATTGAAGCGGCGGACGGGTTTCGGGCATGCCTGGATTCTACGGCTCAGCGTCCGCCCACGCCCGCGGCGGCGGTCTTCAGCCAGCTCTCGAAGAGCTTCAGCGCCTCGGAACGTTCACTGCGCTGCGGATAGCCGAAGTAATAGCCCTGGCTCACCGACAGCGATTGCGGCACAGGCATCACCAGCGTGCCCTGGTCCAGCGCAGGCTGGGCCAGGAAGCGCGGCATCAACCCGACCCCGAGGCCCGCCTGCACCGCAGCCATCACCATGGTGAAAAGCTCGTAGCGCGGCCCGCCGGCAGCGTGAGGACCGTACAGATGGCTGTTAGCCCCATACCATTGGCGCCAGGCATCCGGCCGTGACGCCAAATGCAGATGCGTCATGCCCGCCAGCGCGCTGGCGCCCGGTTCCGGCTTGCGCTGCGACAATTCCGGCGCGCATACCGGCACCAGCTCACGTTCGGGAAACAGCAGCACGCCCTGCGTGCCCGGCCACAATCCGTCCCCGTGGTACAGCGCGCCATCGAAGGGCTGGTCCTTGAACTGGAACGGCAGCGTGCGCACGGACAGGCTGACCGTGATGTCGCCGTGTTCGCGCTGGAAGTCCGCCAGGCGCGGTATCAACCAGGTGGTGGCCAGCGTGGGCACCACGGCGATGTGGATGCTGCGGCCCATGCCGGTGCGGCTGACCAGGCCGAAGGTGTCCTTTTCGATCTGGTCCAGATGGTGACGGATGCGGCCGGCGTACTCCGCCCCGTGGTCGGTCAACACGATGCGCCGCCGTACCCGCGTGAACAGCTGGACGCCCAGGCGCGCCTCCAGGCTGGCAACCTGCCGGTAGACGGCGCTGTGCGTCAGGGACAGTTCCTCGGCCGCGCGGGAAAAGCTGCCCAGGCGGGCCGAAGCTTCAAACGCCTGCAAGGCGCTCAGGTTGGGAATGCCGTTTCTCATGGAGCGGGAACCGCCAGGTGCAAGCAGCGCCGCCGCGCCTGGGCGCGCGGTTCTTGCCGCGGCGCAGCATGGCAGGTCGTGCCGGTGGGTCAATAGATTGTGCAATTTTATCAATTGCATTGTGCGATCAAGGAACATTATGCTCGGATGTCCTAACCTCGGCTCATCATGACTACCACCCCCATGTCCCAGCAAGAATCCCGCCTTGGCGGACACATCCTGGTCGACCAATTGGTTGCGCAGGGCGTCAAACATGTTTTCTGCGTCCCCGGCGAAAGCTATCTGGCAGTGCTGGACGGCCTGCACGATGCGGACATCAAGGTCACGGTGTGCCGCCAGGAAGGCGGCGCGGCCATGATGGCCGACGCCCACGGCAAGCTGACCGGCGAACCCGGCATCTGCATGGTGACCCGCGGGCCCGGCGCGTCCAATGCGCTGGCTGGCGTGCACATCGCCAAGCAGGACTCCACTCCCCTGATTCTCTTCGTCGGCCAGATCGAGCGCGGCATGCGCGAACGTGAAGCCTTCCAGGAAATGGACTACCGCGCCGTGTTCGGCACGCAGGCCAAATGGGTCACTGAAATCGACCAGGTCGAACGCATTCCCGAACTGGTTTCGCGCGCCTTCCACATCGCCACTTCGGGCCGCCCCGGCCCGGTCGTGATCGCGCTGCCGGAAGACATGCTGGTCGAAGCCGCCAAGGTGGCCGACGCGCCCCGCTATGAAGTCATCGATTCCGCCCCCACGGCCGGCCAGCTGGCCGACCTGGAAAAGCTGCTGGCCGACGCCACGAACCCGGTCGCCATCCTGGGCGGCACGCGCTGGGACGCCCGCGCGGTGCAACAGTTCGCCGATTTCGCGCAGCGCCACGCGCTGCCCACGGCCGTATCCTTCCGCCGCCAGATGCTGTTCCCGGCCGACCATCCCTGCTTCATCGGCGACGTGGGCCTGGGCATCAATCCGGCGCTGCTCAAGCGCGTGGCCGATGCGGACCTGATCCTGCTCGTGGGCGGACGCATGTCGGAAAACCCCAGCCAGGCCTATACCCTGCTGGACATCCCGGTGCCCAGGCAGAAGCTGGTGCACGTGCACCCCGATTCCGCCGAACTGGCGCGCGTCTACCGCCCCACGCTGGCCATCAACACCTCCCCCGCCGCGTTCGCGCAGGCATTGGCCGGCCTGAAGGCGCCTGCCCAGCCCGCCTGGGCGGCCGGCACGCCGGTCATGCGCGAGTCCTACCTGAAATGGAGCGACCCCAGCGCCATCACGACGCCCGGCGCGCTGCAGATGGGCCAGGTCATGGCCTATCTGGAAAAGAAGTTGCCCGCCGATGCCATCATGACCAACGGCGCCGGCAACTACGCCACCTGGCTGCACCGTTTCCACCGTTACACGCGCTACGGCACGCAATTGGCGCCCACCTCGGGTTCCATGGGCTACGGCCTGCCTGCCGCCGTCGGCGCCAAGCGCGTCTCGCCCGACAAGACCGTGATCTGCTTCGCGGGCGACGGCTGCTTCCTGATGCACGGCCAGGAATTCGCGACCGCGGTGCAGTATGACCTGCCCATCATCGTCGTGCTGGTGGATAACGGCATGTACGGCACGATCCGCATGCACCAGGAAAAGCACTACCCCGGCCGCATTTCCGCGACCGAGCTGAAGAATCCGGACTTTGCCGACTATGCCCGCGCCTTCGGCGGGCACGGCGAACGCGTCGAGACCACCGAACAATTCGGCCCGGCCTTCGAACGCGCCATGGCCAGCGGCAAGCCGGCCATCTTGCACTGCTTCATCGATCCGGAAACCATCACCCCGGGCACGACCCTGGAGAAAATCCGCGACGCAGCGCTCAAGGCGCAGCACTGAAGGCGGGACGGAGCGGCGGCGCCCGCCGCTCCATCCGCCGCTTGCCGCCCGAATTATTTTAGGTTTAAACTTTCTAGCATTCCGAAATCCATAGCGGAGACCCAGCATGTCCTCGAATCCTTCCTTTCACTGGCAAGACCCTCTGTTGCTGGACCAGCAACTGACCGAAGAAGAACGCATGGTGCGTGACGCAGCCTACGCCTATGCGCAGGACAAGCTCGCCCCGCGCGTGCTGAACGCATTCCGCAACGAACAGACCGACCCGGCGATCTTCTCCGAAATGGGCGAACTGGGCCTGTTGGGCGCCACCATCCCCGTCGAATACGGCGGCGCCGGCCTGAACTACGTCAGCTACGGCCTGATTGCCCGCGAAGTCGAACGCATCGACTCCGGCTACCGTTCCATGATGAGCGTGCAGTCGTCGCTGGTGATGGTGCCCATCAACGAATTCGGCAGCGAAGAGCAGAAGAAGAAGTACCTGCCCAAGCTGGCCCGCGGCGAATGGATCGGCTGCTTCGGCCTGACCGAACCCAACCACGGCTCCGACCCCGGCGGCATGGAAACCCGCGCCGTCAAGACGGCCGACGGCTACAAGCTGACCGGCAACAAGATGTGGATCACCAACTCCCCCATCGCCGACGTCTTCGTGGTGTGGGCCAAGTGCGTGGGCGGCGACTTCGACGGCAAGATCCGCGGCTTCATCCTGGAAAAGGGCATGAAGGGCCTGTCGGCTCCGGCCATCCACGGCAAGGTCGGCCTGCGCGCCTCGATCACCGGCGAAATCGTGATGGACGAAGTGGAAGTGTCCGCCGACCAGATGATGCCTGGCGTGTCGGGCCTGAAGGGTCCGTTCACCTGCCTCAACTCGGCCCGCTACGGCATCGCCTGGGGCGCCGTGGGCGCCGCGGAAGCCTGCTGGCACACCGCCCGCCAGTACACCCTGGACCGCAAGCAGTTCGGCCGCCCGCTGGCCGCCAATCAGCTGATCCAGAAGAAGCTGGCCGACATGCAGACCGAAATCACGCTGGCCCTGCAAGGCTGCCTGCGCCTGGGCCGCATGAAGGATGAAGGCACCGCCGCCGTCGAAATCACCTCGATCATGAAGCGCAACTCTTGCGGCAAGGCGCTGGACATCGCCCGCCTGGCTCGCGACATGCTCGGCGGCAACGGCATCTCCGACGAGTTCGGCGTGGCCCGTCACCTGGTGAACCTGGAAGTGGTCAACACCTATGAAGGCACCCACGACGTGCACGCCCTGATCCTGGGCCGCGCGCAGACCGGCATCCAGGCGTTCTATTGATCGCCTGACCGGCCAAAGCCAGCCGCCCCTCGGGGCGGTTTTTTTTGGCGGTTCCGCTGGTCTTGCAAGCCGGCTTCCCCGATACTGCATCCATGGCGCCTGTGGGCGCCATCCGCATTCGACGCAATATCAGCCGGCTTATCCAGAATGGAAACACACATGACTCCGCGGCAGCTTGTCGAACTTTGGGTCGAGCGGTTCAATGCCGCCGACGCCGACGGCCTGGCCGAGCTTTACGATGAAAAGGCAGTGAACCACCAGGTCACCCAGGAACCGATTGTCGGACGCGATGCCATAAAGGCGATGTTCGAACGGGAGTTCGCCCAGGCCGACATGACCTGCATCGTGGAGACGATCCACGACGCAGGCGAGGTCGCAGCATTGGAGTGGCGCGATCCCTTGGGCTTGCGCGGCTGTGGGTTCTTTACCGTGCGCAACGGCCGGATCGTTTTCCAACGAGGGTACTGGGACAAGCTGTCTTTCCTGAAGATGCACGGCCTGCCCATCGCGTAAATACCGCGCGTCCGCAGCCCCCCAAAAAAGTCCGCGCATTGCCGAAAGCCCGTATAGGCGAGTCCTTGCACAGGCCGTACGCTTTGCGGCATCGGCCAGGCACAGGCCCGGGCGCCCCTTGCGCCGTTCCGCGTGTCCAGACCAGGATTTCCCCTCGACCAGGAGCCGCGCATGCAAGGTTGTCCGTCCCTCCGCCTGATGGCGGGTATCGCCATGGCGTTCGTCGCCCACGGCGCGTACGCCGCCACCACTCTTACGATGGCCACCGAATACCCGGCCACATCCATGCCCGGGCAAGGCGTGTCCACCTTTGCCGACCTGGTTCGCGCCAAGACGGCGGGCAAGGTGATCATCGATGCCAGCTATGACGCGTCCAAAGGGATCAAGTCGGCCGACATGATAGATGCGGTGCAAGCACGCCAGGTAGATGCCGGCGACGCCTTCGCCGGCGCGCTGGCCAGCAAGTACCCCTTGTTCGGCGTGTCTTCCCTGCCCTTCCTGGCGGACTCTCTGTCCAAGGCCCGCAACCTGAACAAGGCGGCCCGGCCTGCGTATGAAAAGCTGCTTGCGGCGCATGGACAAAAACTGCTCTACACCACGCCCTGGCCGGCATCCGGCATCTGGTCCAAGCAGAAGCTGGACAGCGTAGGCGCCCTGAAGCGCCTGAACATACGCACCTACGACGCCACGTCGCAGGACGTCATGCAGAAAGCCGGCGCCCAGGCGCGCAACATCTCCTTCGCGGACGCGATGCCCCTGATCGCCTCGGGCGAGGTGAACGCGGTGCTGTCATCGGGCGACGGCGGCGCGGGCCGCAAGTTGTGGGAACACCTGCCCAACTTCGCTGAAATCAACTACGCCATGCCGATCTCGGTGGCGACCATGAACCTGCAGGCCTACCAGGCGCTGGATGCGCGCACGCGCCGCGCCATCGACCAGGCGGCAGCCCAGACCGAGACCGAGCAATGGAAGCGCATAGACGGGCGCCTGCAGCAGAACTACGCCAACATGCGCAAGAACGGCGTGGCGATCAATACCTCGGTGCCGCTGCCCGTGCGCCGCGCGCTGAAGGACGCGGCCGCGGATTCCGTCAAGGCGTGGAAGGCGGCGGCCGGCCCCGACGCCGCGGCCATCCTGAAGCAGGCAGGCAAACGCTAACGCGCCTGACGGCGGCCGGCGCCAATGTCGCGGACCGCGTGATGCATCAGTCCGCAGGCCCTTGAGCCATGCGTAGTTCTGCCGGGAGATATTCGCGCATGACATCGATGAAGCGCCGTAGCCGGACCGGCTGGTAGCGCGAGGGCGGGTAGACGAGATAAACCGGCAGCGGCTCGGCGTGCCAACGCGGTGCCACGTGCACAAGGCGACCCTGGGCAATATCCTCGGACATTGCCCAGGCAGAGCCCAGGCCCGCCCCCAGGCCCAGTACCGCGGCCCGGCGCAACGCATGCAGCCCGTCCGTGGACAAGCGCGGCGTGATGCCAAAACGCGCAACCTCACCGGTATCCAGATTCGTCAGGACGACTTCATCGCGATAGAAGGTGCGCAGCGCCACCCAGGGCAAGGCGGCAAGCTGCCTGGGATCATCGGCACTTTCAATCGACTGCAGCACACCGGGCGCCGCCACCACGATGCGCGGCACCTCGCCCAGTTTCAGCGCGACCACCGAAGGGTCGGTGATCGGGCCGACGCGCAAGGCGCAATCGATGTTCTCGGCAATGAAATCAGGCATCCGGTCGTGCAACAGCCATTCGACCTGCATCTGGGGATACTGCCGCAGATAGCGCGCGAGCGGCTCGACGAACTGGTGCTGGCCGAACGCATGAGGGGCAACCACGCGCAGCATGCCCGCGGGCTCTTCGCCGCCGCCGCGCACCTCGCTTTCAAGCGAATCCCAGCCGGCGATGAGATTCTTGGCGCTTTGATAGCAACGCTGGCCGTCCTCGGTCAGGCGTATGGCGTGCGTGGAACGCTGCAGCAAGCGCACGCCCAGCATGCGCTCCAACAGTTGCAGCCGCCGGCTGACGGTGGGCTGTGTGCCGCCCAGTTGCACGGCGGCAGCCGACAGGCTGCCGGCCTCGACGATACGCACGAACGTCTCGATGAGAAGCACGCGGTCGGTGCTGGATACGGGAGATGGGGGCTTGGTCATACGCTCATCGTATAACGGATTTACCCACTGACGGGCTACCAGACAGCGCCCGGGACGTCCACAATCTGCGCCACACCCTACATCGGACTTCCATCATGTCTTCGTCGAATACTCTTGAAAACGCGCCTGCACGCGGCCTCATCGCGCTACTGGCGGTCGCCGCCGGCCTGGCGGTCGCATCCCTGTACTACAGCCAGCCGATGCTGGGCCTGCTGGGCGCGGAGCTGGGCGCCACGCCCAGCTCGCTGGGCTGGATTCCCACGCTTACCCAGCTTGGTTATGCGTTTGGCATATTGCTACTGGCTCCCCTTGGAGACCGGTACAACCGCAAGCGCATCATCCTGATCAAATCTCTCTTGCTTGCCACCAGCCTGCTGATGGCCGGCTTCGCCCCCGGCATGGGCTCGATGCTGGCCGCCAGTTTCACGGTCGGCCTTGCCGCCACCATGGCGCAGGACATCGTGCCCGCGGCGGCCACGATGGCTCCCGCACAACAGCGCGGCGCCATCGTCGGGACGGTGATGACCGGTTTGCTGCTGGGCATCCTGCTGTCTCGCGTGATCGGCGGATTCGTGGCCGCCAACTTCGGCTGGCGGGTGATGTTCTGGTCCGCGGCGCTGGCGATCCTGTTGCTGACGCTGGCGCTCTGGCGCAGCCTGCCCGCCTTCGCACCCACGAGCCGGCTGCCCTACCGGGCGCTACTCCGGTCGCTGGGCACCTTGTGGCACCAGTACCCCGAGCTGCGTCGTAGCGCCATGGCCCAGGGACTGCTGTACATGGGATTCAGCGCGTTCTGGTCGACGCTTGCCGTCATGTTGCAAGGGGCGCCGTTCCATCTAGGCGCGGACGCCGCGGGCGCCTTCGGCCTGGCGGGTGCCGTGGGCGCACTGGCGGCGCCGTTTGTCGGCCGGCTCGCCGACCGTCATGGTCCAGTCACGCTGGCCCGCCAGGGCGCGGCTCTGACGGCAGTTTCGTTCGCGTCGATGGCGCTGCTGCCCGCGCTGCCCCCGTCCGCCGCGCTATGGCTCATTGCCGCCAGCACCGTAGGCTTCGATCTTGGAATCCAGATGTCGCTGATCGCCCATCAGAGCATCGTGTATGGTCTTGATCCCGCCGCGCGCAGCCGGCTGAATGCGGTGCTCATGACCAGCGTTTTCGTCGGCATGGCGGCGGGAGGCGCGCTGGGCAGCTTGGCGCTGGGACAGTGGGGCTGGGCAGGCGTCACCGCGTTGGCTACCGCAACCGCCCTCGGCGCGTTGGTTCTGCGAAGCTTGCGCCAACGGCCGGCTGACACGGCAGCGTGCAGAGCCTGATTGGCGGCCAGCCTTCAGCTGTCGCCTGAGAGATCGAACAGACTGGTCGCGTCCAGTTCCAGCACGCCTTCATCGTGCTGGTTCAGGACTGTCCAGGCCCAGGTGATGATGCCCAGGTCCGGGCGCGACGATGAATGGCGCACGCCTTGCACGCGCGCTTCGAGGCGCAGGGTATCGCCGGGACGCACCGGCGTGCGCCAGCGCACCTCGCCCAGGCCGGGCGAGCCAAAAGACTCGGAATCGTGCAGCGCCGCGTCGACGGCCATGCGCATGGCCAGCGCGCAGGTATGCCAGCCGCTGGCGATCAGCCCGCCCCAACGGCCTTCCGACGCGCGCTTGGGATCGGTGTGGAACCATTGCGGATCGAACCTGCGTGCGAACTCCAGGATCTCGGCTTCCGTCACGACGACCGGACCGCCCTTGATGACCATCCCGTCCTTGAACTCGGCGAACTTCATGTGTGGATTCCCCCCGCAAATGCAATCGGCGCGCCACGGCGCGCCGATTGCCACGCATGTTTGTGGATTCAGTACGTTTCGAAATGCAGGCGCCCTTCGCGGCGCAACGCATCATGCAGGATAGACCAATCCTGGCCCCCTTGCACCGTCACATCGCGCAAAGCGTCCAGCACGCCGACCTCCATGCCTTTCAGGCCGCACACGTAAATGCAGGTATTGCGATCCGCCAGCAATTCCCGTACCGAGGCCGCGCGTTCGCGAATCAGGTCCTGCACGTAGCGCTTGGGCTGCCCCGTTTCGCGCGACAGCGCCAGATTGATATCGATGAAGTCGCGCGGCAGTTTCATCAGCGGCCCGAAGTACGGCAACTCGCGCTCGGTTCGCGCGCCGAAAAACAGCAGCAGCCGGCCGTTTTCGCCGGTGTCGATGCGGCGGCGGTAGCGTTCCGTCATGGCCCGCATGGGCGCCGAGCCCGTGCCGGTGCAGATCATGATGAGATTGGCGCGCGGGTGGTTGGGCATCAGGAAGGTATGCCCGAAAGGCCCGATCACCTGCACTTTGTCGTTCTTGGCCAGATCGCACAGGTAATTCGAGCACACCCCGTGGGCGGCCGCGCCGGCATGGTCTTCGGTGACACGCTTCACGGTCAGGGAAAGATTGTTGTAGCCGGCACGTTCGCCGTCGCGCGGACTGGCCAGCGAATACTGGCGCGCGTGATGCGGCCGCCCCTGCGCGTCCAGGCCCGGCGGCAGGATGCCGATGGACTGCCCTTCAAGCACAGGGAATGGCAGTTCGCCGAAGTCGAGCACGATATGGTGGATGTCGCTTTCCGTGTCGACGCCCGTCACGCGGTAATTGCCGACCACGGTGGCCGTCATCGGCGTCTTGTGCGTGTACAAGTTGACGTAGGGATGCGCGGCGGACCAGGGCGGGACGGTGGCGCCGGGCGCGCTGAATGGCGCCGGCGCGGCCAGGTCCGTTGCTGCCGGCACATCGTCGGCCGGCAGCGCAGCCGCCGTCTCGGGCAAGGCTTTTTCGCCCGGCAATTCCTCCCAGCCCAACTGCTCCTGCACACCATAGGCTTCGGCGCGCACCATCAGCCGCCAGTTATCGATGGCTCCCGTCGGGCATGGCGGCACGCAAGCCATGCAGCCGTTGCAGATATCGGGATCCACCACGTAGTTGTTCGAATCGTGGGTGATCGCCTTGATCGGACAGGTTTCTTCGCAAGTATTGCATCGGATGCAGATCTCGGGATCGATCAGATGCTGCTTCAGGACTTCTGCTGGTAAGGGAGCGTTCATCTCGGTCTTCCCCATGCTCCGGTAGGCGGCCGCATGCGCGGCCGCCGCCCCGCTTTAGTTGAAACGGACGTAATCGAAATTCACCGGTTGGCGGTTGATGCCCATGACGGGAGGCGCGATCCAGTTGGCGAACTTACCCGGCTCGGTGACGCGCCCCATCAGCGACGCGACAAATGCGCGATCTTCCGGCGTGGGCAGCCATTTGTGGCTGTTGGCCTGCCATTGCGATTCAGAGAGGATCTCGCCTTCGGGCGACATGCGGATGCCGGCCAAGGTGCCGATCTGGCGGTTGAATGCCTTGTGCGGCACCTGCAGGCGGAACGGCACGCCGCTCTTTTCAATGACCTTGTTCCAACGGCCTATGCCGGCAACCGAGTCACGGATGAAATCGTCTCGCAGCACTTCGTTCAAGGCGTTCAGCATCGGCACCTCGGTCTCGCGGAGCTTGCCGTTTTCCACGGCCAGCACGCGGTAGGTGTCGTTCTTCAATTGATGGTCGTCGGTGCGCTTGCTCTCTTCGTAGCGGCCTTTCAGGCCCGAACCGTAAAAGATGGCGGCGTTGGACGACTGGTCCGCGCCGAACAGGTCGATGGTGACGCTGTAGTGGAAATTCAGGTAGCGCTGGATGGTGGGCAGGTCGATCACCCCGGCCGCGCGCACCGAGTCCGGGTCATCGGTCTTGAGCTGGTTCATGACTTCGCAGGTACGCTGGATGACGCGCGAGATGCCTGATTCGCCCACGAACATGTGGTGCGCTTCCTCGGTCAGCATGAACTTGGTGGTGCGCGCCAGCGGATCGAAGCTGGACTCCGCCAACGCGCACAGCTGGAACTTGCCGTCGCGGTCGGTGAAGTACGTGAACATATAGAAAGCCAGCCAATCGGGCGTCTTCTCGTTGAACGCGCCCAGGATGCGCGGATTGTCGGAGTCCCCCGAGCTGCGCTGCAAGAGCGCGTCGGCCTCTTCGCGGCCGTCGCGGCCGAAATAGCGGTGCAGCAGATAGACCATGGCCCACAGGTGCCGGCCTTCCTCGACGTTGATCTGGAACAGGTTGCGCAGGTCGTACTGCGAGGGCGCGGTCAAGCCCAGGTGGCGCTGCTGCTCGATCGAGGCCGGCTCGGTGTCGCCTTGCGTGACGATGATGCGGCGCAGGTTGGCGCGGTGCTCGCCGGGCACGTCCTGCCAGACGTCGCGGCCCATGTTCTCGCCGAAGTGGATCTTGCGCTGGCCATCCTGCGGGGCCAGGAAAATCCCCCAGCGGTAGTCCGGCATCTTGACGTGGTCGAAGTGCGCCCAGCCGTCGGGCTGCACGCTGACGGCGGTGCGCAGATAAACGTCGAAGCCATGGGAGCCGTCGGGCCCCATGTCCTGCCACCATTGCAGGTAGTTGGGCTGCCAGTGCTCCAGCGCGCGCTGCAAGGTGCGGTCGCCGGACAAATTGACGTTGTTGGGAATCTTATCGGTGTAGTTGATGCCAGACATGTCTCGCTCCTGTTCCTTGGGGGTGGCCGCGGTGCGCGGCGCGGTGTCGCCGGGCCGTCAGACCCTGTTCCAGTCGAATGCGGCTTGCTCGCCCTTGCCGTAGAGCTTGAGCGCGCCCTTGTCACCAGCGGCGTTGGGGCGATTGAAGATCCAGTTCTGCCAGGCGGTCAGGCGCCCGAAGATGCGGGTCTCCATCGTTTCCTGCCCGCCGAAGCGCAGGTTGGCTTCCAGTCCGGTCAGGGCGTCGGGCGACAGCGCGCGGCGCTCCTCCAGCATCATGCGCACCTCGTCGTCCCAATCGATGTTGTCGGGCGCATAGGTGACCAGGCCCAGCTCCAGCGCGTCGGTGGCCGACAGCGGCTGGCCGGCGCGCGCGCGCACCGCTTCCAGGGGCGCTTCCTCTTCATAGAAGCGGCGTTGCAGGCGGCTCTGGCCGTTGACCAGCGGATAGGCGCCGAAATTCCGCTCGCCCACCACGATCTGCGCGGGCGCGGATTCGTCCTCGTTGTCCAGCATGTAGCTGCGGTCGGCGGCCAGTGCCAGTTCAAGCAGCGTGCCGGCAAAGCAGGAGCCCGGTTCGATCAGCGCGAAGAGGCTGCGCGAGGTAACGTCCAGGCGCGCCAGCGTGCGGCGCAGCATGCCGGCGGTTTCGCGCACGAACCAATGGTCCGCATGCTGTTGGAGCGCGGCGTCGGCGGCCAGCACCAGCGCGGCATCGCCCTCCGTCTTGATGATCCAGGTGCCGATGTCCAGCTCGTTGGTGCGCATCGACAGGATGGCATCGTCCAGTTCGCGCGCCATCTGCAGCGGCCACCATGCCGCGCCTGCGGCGACGATCTCCTGCAGTTCGGTTTGCACTGAACCCTCGGGCGCGCGCACCGTCCAGGTGGCTTGGCGCTTCTCGCGGTCCAGCTGGATGTCCACATAGCGGTAGGACAGGCCGTCGGCGCTTTCCGTGCGCTGCACCGGCGTCAACGCGATGCCCTGCTCGCCTGCCGGGCGGTCGCTGCCCTGCGCCAGCGCCTGCGCGCGTTCGCGCACGGCCGCCTCGAAGCGGGCCGGCTTGACCACATCATCCACCAGGCGCCAGTCCTTGGCCCGCTGGCCGCGCACGCCTTCGACCAGGGTGCAGAAGATGTCCGCGTGGTCGTGCCGCACGCGGCGCTTGTCGGTCACGCGGGTCAGTCCGCCGGTGCCGGGCAACACGCCCAAAAGCGGCACTTCGGGCAAGGCCACGGCGGAAGAGCGGTCGTCGATCAGCATGATCTCGTCGCACGCCAGGGCCAGCTCGTAGCCGCCCCCGGCGCAAGCGCCGTTGAGCGCGGCGATGAACTTCAAACCGCTGTGGCGGCTCGAGTCCTCGATACCGTTACGCGTTTCGTTGGTGAATTTGCAGAAGTTCACCTTCCAGGCGTGCGAGGACAGGCCCAGCATGAAGATGTTCGCGCCGGAACAGAAAATCCGGTCCTTCATGCTGGTCACGACAACGGTTCGCACTTCCGGATGCTCGAAGCGGATGCGCTGCAGGGCGTCGTGCAGTTCGATGTCCACGCCCAGGTCGTAGGAATTCAGCTTGAGCTTGTAGCCCGGACGCAAGCCGCCGTCCTCGGCGACATCCATGGCCAGCGTGGCAACCGGGCCGTCGAAGCTCAGGCGCCAGTGGCGGTACTGCTCGGGGTCGGTCCGGAAATCAACCCGGTTGAGGGTGCTGCTCATTGTGTGTCTCCTCGTACGCCTGCCAAAACAGGAAAAATACTGCACTACATGAATTATTGTGCAGATTAGAGGACAAAAAAAGCCCCGTCAAGCGGGGCATGCACAAAAATGCATATTGCCTGCCTGGCAGGCGTCGAAACCCGCCTACAGCGGCAGGCCGCAAGCCTTGCGCACCTGGGTCCGCAAGCCCGCAAAGCTTTCCTGCACGTCCAGGTTGCTGGTAACCCAGGTCAGGTCGGCCTTGGCATAAAAGGCCTCGCGGCCGGCCAGGATGCGCTTCAAGTCGGCCATGGCCTCGTTGTTGCCCGACATGGGGCGGAAGTCGCCCTGCGCCATCACGCGGCCCATATGCTCCTCGGGGGTGGCCCGCAGCCACACCGTATAGCAGTGCGCCAGCAACAGGTTCAGGGTGGCCGGCTCGGAAACCAGCCCGCCCGGAGTCGCCAGCACCATTTCCGGGTAGATCTGCACGGCCTCTTCCAGCGCCCGCCGTTCGTAGCGGCGATAGGCGTTGGGACCGTACAGATTGTGGATTTCCAGGATGCTGCACCCGGCCACGCGTTCGATCTCGCGGTTCAGCTCGACGAAGGGGTAGCCGAGGTCGTCGGCCAGCATCTGGCCCAGCGTGGATTTGCCCGCGCCACGCAGGCCAATGAGCGCCACGCGCTGGGTACGGTTGGGACGCTGCGCCCCTGCGCCTACGCCGAACAACTGGGTCAGGGCCTCGCGTGCGCGCTGCAGGTCGGATTCCGTGCGGCCGCTGAGCAGTTCCCGGATCAGCAGCCAATCGGGTGACTCGGTGGTCACGTCGCCCACCAGTTCGGCCAGCGCGCAGTTGAAGGCCCGGGCGATCTGCAGCAACACCAGGATGGAGGCATTGCCTACGCCGTGCTCCAGGTTGGCCAAGTGGCGTTCCGACACACCGGTTACCTGCGACAGGCTCTTGCGGGTCATTCCGCGTATGGCCCGCAGGCGGCGCACCCGCTCGCCCAATGCCACCAGGAAGGCTTCCCGCCTGGGTTCGGATGGCGCCGCGTCTAGCGCTTGATTCATGTTTACGTGACTCCGCAAAAACCCTGATTACCACGCTTTATGCACTATAGTGCTTGACCATAATCAATGGAAGCACTATTTTTCCATTCAGCGAGCCGAAAGCGGCTCATATGCAAAAAAACAGCAGTCGATTTCATATCGATTCTGAAGCGCCGACAGTGTAAAGGAGGAGCCAGGTGAGCACGCCCGATCAATTCCATGCCCTGATGCGCGAGGTCACGCGCCTTACCGCGGGCCAGCCACTGGACGCAGCGCTGCAGGAAAGCCTGAATCGCGAAGCCGGACCGCACAGCGCCCTCTTCCAGGAGATATACGCCGCCTGTAGGCAAGGCGTGACCGAGGGCTGGATGTGCAGCCGGGAAGGCGGCGGCATCCGCTACGGCCGCGTCATCAAGCCCGCGCCGGACTTGGCGGACTGTTCGGTCGACGTCGTGGACATGAACGATCTGGCCGGCCCCCATCACGCGCATCCCAATGGCGAGATCGACATGATCATGCCGCTGACCGAGGGCGCCCGCTTCGACGGACACGGCGCCGGGTGGCTGGTCTACGGCCCCGGCAGCGCGCACAGCCCGACCGTGAGCGGCGGCCGCGCGCTGGTGCTGTACCTGCTGCCGGGCGGCGCCATCGAATTCACGCGGTCCTAGCGCCGCCCCGCCGCCAGAAAAACACACACAGCGCGGCCCCCACCCACAGGACATCAGGAGACAACCGTGAACACCTGTCCCGCCGAACTCAACTTTGCCAGTCATCTGGCGGCGCTCAATGCGCCGCGCGCCGCCAAGCCGGCCTACATCGACGACACCCGCCAGATCAGCTACGGCGAACTGGCGGAACGCGTGGCCCGCATGGCCGGCGCCCTGCGCCAGCTGGGCCTGCGGCGCGAGGAGCGCATCCTGCTGCTGATGCAGGACACCGTCGACTGGCCGGTGGTCTTCCTGGGCGCGCTGCACGCGGGCGTGGTGCCGGTAGCCGTGAATACCTTGCTCACCGCGGACGACTATGCATACATCATCGGCCACAGCCGTGTGCGCGCGATGTTCGTGTCGGGCGCCTTGCTGCCCGCGGCGCAGACAGCGCTCGCGCAAGCCGGCGCCGATGTGGAACATCTGGTGGTTTCGCAACCCGCCGGCCCCTTGCCCGAAGCCGCGCGCGAATTCGAATCCTTGCTGGCGGCGGCGCCGCTTGCTCCGGCTGCGCGCACCCTGTCCGACGAGATCGCCTTCTGGCTGTATTCATCCGGCTCCACCGGCAAGCCCAAAGGCGTGGTCCATACCCACGGCAATCTGTGGCACACCGCCGAACTCTATGCCAAGCCGGTGCTCGGCATCCGCGAGGATGACGTGGTGTTCTCCGCCGCCAAGCTGTTCTTCGCCTATGGCCTGGGCAACGGCCTGACCTTCCCCCTGTCGGTCGGGGCGACCGTCATCCTGATGGGTGAACGCCCCACGCCGCAAGCGGTCTTCAAGCGCCTTACCCAGCATCGCCCCACGGTGTTCTATGGCGTGCCCACTTTATACGCCAGCATGCTGGCTTCGCCCGACCTGCCCTCCCGCGACCAGGTGGCCATGCGGATCTGCACGTCCGCCGGCGAAGCCTTGCCGCGAGACATCGGCGAACGCTATACGCGCCATTTCGGCTGCGAGATCCTGGACGGCATCGGCTCCACCGAGATGCTGCATATCTTCATCTCCAACCAGACCGGACAGCTGCGCTACGGGACCACGGGCAAGCCGGTGCCGGGCTACGAAGTGCAATTGCGCGACGAAAGCGGCGCCCTGGTGCCGCCCGGCGCCATCGGCGATCTCTACATCAAGGGGCCGAGCGCCGCCCTGATGTACTGGAACAACCGCGACAAGACGCGCCAGTGCTTCCTGGGCGACTGGCTCAAGAGCGGCGACAAATACATCTGCGACGCGGACGGCTATTACACGTATGCCGGGCGCAGCGACGACATGATCAAGGTCAGCGGACAATATGTGTCGCCCGTCGAGGTTGAGAACATCCTGGTACAGCACGAGGCCGTGCTGGAAGCGGCCGTGATTGGCGTGCCGGACCATGACGGCCTGGTCAAAACGAAGGCCTACGTCGTGCTGCGCCCAGGCTTCGAACCCGACGCGCAGACCGGAGCCGCGCTGCAAAGCTACGTCAAGCAACACCTGGCACCGTTCAAGTATCCGCGCCAGATCAACTTCACCGACGAACTGCCCAAGACCGCCACGGGCAAGATTCAGCGCTTTCGCCTGCGCCAGCTGGAAGAGGCGACGCTATGAGCGCGTGCGACATCGCCGAGACCGTCTTTGCCGAGCTGCACGCTGGCGGACGGGACCTGCGCCTGGAATGCCAATGGATCGGGTCCGACCGTCCTGGCGCTGCGCTGATGGTGTTCCTGCATGAAGGGCTGGGCTCGGTGTCCATGTGGAAGGACTGGCCCGTGCGCGTGTGCGAAGCCGCCGGCTGCCGCGGGTTGGTCTATTCTCGCCAAGGCTACGGACAGTCCACGCCGTTGCGCCCGGACGAGAAACGCGCGGTGGATTTCATGCACCGCGAGGCCGGCGAGGTGCTGCCCGCGCTGCTGAGCGCCCTGGAGGTGGACGCCAGGCAGGACAAACCGGTGCTGTTCGGCCACAGCGACGGGGGCTCGATCGCCCTGCTTTATGCAGCCATGCATCCGGACGCCGTCGCCGGCGTGGTGGCCGCCGCGCCACATATCCTGGTCGAAGACGTGTCGGTCGCCAGCATCGCGCAAGCGCGCCAGGCCTATCTGGAGACAGACCTGCCCGTCAGGCTGGGCCGCTACCACGCCAACCCGGATTCGGCATTCTGGGGCTGGAACGACATCTGGCTGGACCCGGCCTTCCGCCGTTGGAACCTGGACGAATACCTGTCACGCATTGCCTGTCCGGTGCTTGCCATCCAGGGCCTGGACGACGAATACGGCACGTTGGCGCAGATACGCGGCATCCGCCGGCTCGCGCCTCAGACCGAACTGCTGGAGATCCCGGATTGCGGCCATTCGCCGCACAAGGATCAGCCGGCCCGCGTTATCCAGGCCGTCGCCGGCTTCGTCGGCAGCCTGGCACAACCCCGCTGACCTCGCGTCGGCCCATAACAAGCACGGAGACTAACCATGAACCACGCCCTGACCCGGGCTGCGCTTGCCGCGGCTCTGACGCTCGCCGCCACCGGCGCCCAGGCCGCCGACAAGATCAAGGTCGGCTTCATGCTGCCCTACAGCGGCACCTACGCCGCGCTGGGCAACGCCATCGAGAACGGCTTCAAACTGTATGTCGCCGAGCAAGGCGGAAAGCTGGGTGGACGCGAGATCGAATACTTCAAGGTGGACGACGAGTCCAACCCCGCCAAGGCCGCCGAAAACGCCAACCGCCTGATCAAACGAGACCAGGTGGATGTGCTGATCGGCACCGTGCACTCAGGGGTGGCGATGGCGCTGGCCAAGGCCGCCAAGGATGCCGACACCACGCTGATCGTGACCAACGCGGGCGCCAACGCCATTACCGGTCCGCTGTGCGGCCCGGGCATTTTCCGCACTTCGTTCACCAATTGGCAGCCAGCCTACGCCATGGGTCCGGTGGCCTTTGCCAAGGGCCATAAGACAGCCGTCACCATCACCTGGAAATATGCGGCCGGCGACGAGGCCATCGGGGGCTTCAAGGAAGGCTTCGAGAAGGCCGGCGGCAAGGTCGTGAAGGAACTGAGCCTGCCGTTTCCGAACGTGGAGTTCCAGCCGCTTTTGACCGAGATCGCCGCGTTGAAGCCAGACATGGTGTTCACCTTCTTCGCGGGCGGCGGAGCCGTGAAGTTCGTGCAGGACTACCATGCGGCCGGCCTGGGCAAGACCATCCCGCTGTACGGCTCGGGCTTTCTCACCGACGGCACGCTGGAGGCCCAGGGCGCTTCAGCGCAAGGCCTGCTGACCACCCTGCACTACGCCGACGGCTTGAACACGCCGCGTGACAATGCCTTCCGCGCCGATTACAGCAAGGCATACAAGGCGCAGCCCGACGTATATGCGGTGCAGGGCTATGACGCGGCGCAGCTGATGCAATCGGGCCTGACCGCGGTCAAGGGCGATTTCGCCAAGAAAGAGGATTTCCGCAAGGCCATGCGCGGCGCCACGGTGGATAGCCCGCGCGGCCCCTTCACGCTGTCCAGCGCTGGCAATCCCGTGCAGGACATCTATCTGCGCCGCGTCGACGGACTGGAGAACAAGGTCGTGGACGTCGCGGTGAAGAAGTTGGCCGATCCGGCCCGCGGCTGCAAGCTCTGACACCTGCTGCAATCCGCCACAGGGAGGCCCCATGGACATCAGCATCCTGCTCATCCAGAGCCTGAACGCTTTCCAGTACGGCTTGCTGCTGTTCCTGGTGGCCAGCGGGCTTACGCTGATCTTCGGCATCATGGGCATCATCAACCTTGCCCACGGCAGTTTCTACATGATAGGGGCGTACATGGCCTTCGCCCTGGGCCCGGCCGTCGACCGCTGGCTGGGCGGCGGCTTTCTCGCCACGCTGGCCGTCTGCGTGCTGGCGGCCGGCGCGTTGGGCTATCTGCTGGAGGCCGCCTTCTTCAGCTACCTGTACAAGCGCAACCACCTGCAGCAGGTGCTGATGACCTACGGCTTGATCCTGGTCTTCGAAGAGCTGCGCAGCATCCTGGTTGGCAATGACGTTCACGGTGTGCCGCTGCCCGCGTGGCTGCAAGGCAGCATCGCGCTGGGTGATGTGATGACCTATCCGGTCTACCGGCTGTTCATCTCGGCGGTGGGCATTGCGGTGGCGCTGCTGTTGTACTGGGTCATCACGCGCACACGGCTGGGCATGATGCTGCGGGCAGGCGCGAGCAACCGCGAAATGATCGGCTCGCTGGGCATAGACATCAACAAACTCTACCGCCTGGTGTTCGCGGCGGGCGTGGCGCTGGCAGCCCTGGCGGGCAGCATCGCCGCGCCGGTGTCTTCCGTCTATCCGGGCATGGGCAATGGGGTGCTCATCATCTGCTTCGTCGTGGTCGTGATCGGCGGCATCGGCTCGATCCGCGGCGCATTCCTGGCCGCAATGCTGGTGGGCGTGGTGGAAACGTTCGGCCAGGTGCTGTTTCCGTCCGCGGCAGGCGTGCTGGTTTACCTGCTGATGGCATTCATACTTCTTTGCAAGCCCGAAGGGCTGTTCAAGCAGGGCTGACCATGTTGAACCGACTATTGCCCCTTGCGGCGCTGCTGGCCCTGGCGGCCTTTTCCTGGAGCGGCAGCGACTACTACACCGGCCTGGCGATCAAGATCATGATCTATGCGATCTTCGCGCTCAGCCTGCAACTGCTGGTGGGCGGCGCGGGATTGGTCAGCCTGGGCCACGCCGCCTTCTTCGGCATCGGCGCCTATGCCGCGGCGCTGCTATCGCCCGAATCCGAAGCCGCCGGCCTTTGGTGGCTGCTGCCCGCCGCCCTGCTTGCCGCCGCGGCCTACGCGCTTCTGACCGGCGCGCTGGCGCTGCGCACGCGCGGCGTGTACTTCATCATGGTCACGCTGGCTTTCTCGCAGATGGCCTACTACGTGTTCCACGACACCAAGATCGGCGGCGGCAGCGATGGCATCTATCTGTACTTTCGCCCAGAGCTGTCCGTGGGCGGCTGGATGCCTTTCGACCTGAGCGACGCCAGGACATTCTACTTCTTCGTGCTGGCCTGCCTGGCATTGGCCTGGGGCTTTCTGGCGCTGTTGCGGCGTTCGGCTTTCGGCGCCGCGCTGGCCGGCATACGCATCAACGAACAACGCATGCGCGCGGCGGGCTACTCGACCTATCCCTATAAGCTTGCGGCCTATGTGGTGGGCGCCACGCTGGCCAGCCTGGCGGGATTTCTGTTCGCCCTGAAGGATGGCTTCGTCACCCCGGAATTGCTGGCCTGGGAACAGTCCGGGCTGGTGCTGCTGATGGTGATCCTGGGCGGCATGGGCAGCCTGGGCGGCGCGGTGCTGGGCACCGTGGCGCTGGTGCTGCTGCAGGAGCTGTTCCAGTCGCAGGAACTGTTCGGCGAATACGCGCGCCATTGGCACCTGCCCCTGGGCGTGGCCATCATCGCGCTGGTGGCCCTGTTGCCCAATGGCCTGGCCGGCTTGCCGGCGCAGCTGCGGCAGCGGCGCGCAGGGCGGGCCCCGGCTCCGGCCTCAAGCACCGCCCCCGCCCGCCTGCCTATCCAGGGAGAACCGCATGTCTGACATCCTGCTTGCCGCCAAGGCGGTCACGCGCCGTTTCGGCGGCCTGACGGCGGTGAATGGCGTATCGCTGGAATTGCAGCGCGGCCAGGTCCACGCCGTCATCGGCACCAATGGCGCTGGCAAGTCCACGCTGATCAACATCCTGTCGGGCGAACTGGCGCCCAGCAGCGGCCAGGTCATGCTGGGCGGCCGCGACATCACCGCGTGGCGCCAGCCCGACCGGGCGCGCGCGGGCCTGGGCCGCAGCTATCAGCGGTCTACGATCTTTCCCGAGCTGAGCGTGTTCGAAAACTGCAGACTGGCCGCCCAGGCGCGGCGCCAACGCTTCTGGCACTGGTGGCGCCCCGCCTCGGAATGTCGCCACAGCGCGGAACTTGCGCGCCACGCGCTGGAGCGCACCGGTCTGGCGGACGAGGCCACGCGCGAGGCCGGCCTGCTGCCGCACGGCCGCAAGCGGCAGCTGGAGATCGCCATGTGCCTGGCGGGCGAGCCGCAGGTGCTGCTGCTGGACGAACCCCTGGCCGGCATGGGCCCCGAGGAAACCGACCGCATCCTGGAACTGTTGGAAACGCTCAAGCCCGGTCACGCCATCCTGCTGGTCGAACACGATATGGACGCAGTCTTCCGCGTCGCCGAAACCCTTACCGTCATGGTCAACGGCGCCACCATCGCCAGCGGCACGCCCGCCGATATCCGCGCCAATGCCGATGTGCGCACCGCCTACCTGGGCGAAGAAGCGCATGGAGCCAGCCTATGAACGCCTTGATCGAAGCCGGCGGCCTGCATGTCTATTACGGCGCCAGCCACGTGCTGCGCGGCGTCGACATGCATATCGCGCCCGGGGAATCCGTCGGCCTGGTGGGCCGCAACGGCATGGGCAAGACCACGCTGATCCGCAGCCTGATGGGCCACGTCAAGAGCGCCCAGGGCAGCGTGCGCGTGGATGGCCGCGACTGCACCCGCGCACAGCCGCATGCCATCGCCCGCATGGGCGTGGCTTACGTGCCCGAAGGGCGCGGCATTTTTCCCAATCTGAATGTGCGCGAGAACCTGCAAGTGGCGGCGCGCGCCGGCAGGGACGGACGCCAGGAATGGAGCTATGCCCGGGTTCTGGACGTATTTCCGCGGCTGAAGGAGCGCCTGGGCCATGGCGGCCAGCAGCTATCGGGCGGTGAACAGCAGATGCTGGCCATCGGCCGGGCGCTGATGACCAATCCCGAATTGCTGATCCTGGACGAGGCCACCGAGGGCCTGGCGCCGCTGATCGTGGCCGAGATCTGGAAGATCATCCGCCAGATCCGCGCCAGCGGCATGTCCACCTTGATCGTCGACCGCAATTACCGCGCGGTGCTGGAACATACCGACCGGTGCCTGGTGATGGAAAAGGGCCAGATCGTGCAAGACGGCGACAGCGCGTCGCTGGCCCGGCAGCCCGAGCAGCTGACGCGCTATCTGGGCGTTTAGATCACGGCTTCGATCAGGAACGGGCCGCGGCGCTTCAGGCCTTCCTGCAGCGCGCGCGCAAATCCTTCCACGGTGTCCACGCTGACCGCCTCGACTCCCATGCCGCGCGCCAGATGCGTCCATTCGAGGTGCGGTTCTTGTAGATCCAGCATGCGCCGGGCGTTGCGTCCCGGCTCCATGACGCCCACGTTCTTCATTTCGCCGTGCAGCGTGGCGTAGGAACGATTGGCCAGGATCACCGTCAGGCAATCGAGGTTCTCGCGCGCCTGCGTCCACAGCGCCTGCAAGGTGTACATGCCGCTGCCGTCCGCCTGCAAGGTGACGACCTTGCGGTCAGGGCAGGCCACCGCCGCGCCAGTGGCCATGGGCAGGCCGATGCCGATGGCGCCACCGGTCAGCATCAGCCAATCGTGGGGCGCGCTGCTGGCGCTATAGATGGGGAATTCGCGGCCCTGGGTGATGGACTCGTCGCAGACGATGGCCTGCTCCGGCAAATGGTGCGCGATCAGGATGTTGACGGCGGCGCCGGTCAGCTTGCCGGATTGCGGCACTTCGTAGCTGGCGGCCGGCGCAGCCAAGCGCGGGGCGTCCGGCGCAATGCCCAGTTCGTCGGCCAGCCACTCAAGCGCATGCGCCAGGTCCTGCTCGGGCGTGGCGAGCACGACCTTGTTGGCGTCCGGGGGCGCCAGCAGGCTGGGCTTGCCGGGATAGGCGAAAAAGCCGACCGGCGCTTTCGCGCCCACCAACACCAGATGCCGCACGTCCTTCAGCTTGGCCACTGCCAGGTCGATCGGATACGGCAGGCGGTCGACCGGAGTGCGCGAGCCGCCGCGTTCGATGCGGCGGTTGGAGGTTTCCGACACCAGGCGCACGCCGGTGGCGCGCGCAATGCGGCCAGCGGCGTTGAGCGCGCGTTCGCGCAGCGCCGCGCCACCCAGCATCAAGGTCGTGACTTCACCGGAACGTATCGCGGCAGCCGCCGCGCGCACCGCTTCGGCCGAGGTCTGGGTCAAGGCCTCGTGCCTGGCGAGTACCGGTGCGCTCGCATTGGCGGGCAGTTCCGTCCAGGCCGTGTCGGCCGGCAGGATCAGCGTGGCGATGTTGCCCGGCGAGCGGCGCGCCACCCCTACCGCCTCGGCGGCGTCCGCGGACAGGTCCGCGGCCTTCATCGTGCGCTTGACCCAGTGCGACATCGGGCGTGCAACGCCCTCCACGTCGCTCGTCAGCGGTGCGTCGTATTGGACGTGGTAGGTAGCATGATCGCCCACGATGTTGACCATGGGCGTGCGGGCGCGCTTGGCGTTGTGCAGGTTGGCCAGGCCGTTGCCCAGGCCCGGCCCCAGGTGCAACAAGGTGGCGGCGGGCTTGTCGGCCATGCGCGCGTAGCCGTCGGCCGCGCCCGTCACCACGCCTTCGAACAGGCCCAGCACGCAGCGCATTTTGGGCTTGCGATCCAATGCCGCGACAAAGTGCATTTCCGATGTGCCGGGGTTGGCAAAGCAAACATCCACATCGTTGGCAAGCAAGGTATCGCAAAGACTATCAGCGCCGTTCATCGTTTTTCCCTGATCATTTTCCATTGGCGGTGCATGGGCGCATGCGCGCCCGCGTGACATGCATGATAGGTAGCGTAGCCGAAACCGGCTAGAGCCATTTCAGGGCGCCGTCATGGAACCATTCCACAGGTTCCGCCACGCGGAATTTTCGCAGGCGGCCTCAGGCCAGGATCTGCCCCAGGAACGCCTGCGCGCGCTCCGTGCGCGGCGCGCGGAAGAAGTTGTCGGGCGTGTCGGATTCAACGATCGCCCCCTGGTCCATGAAGACCACGCGGTCGCCGACCTCGCGCGCGAAACCCATTTCGTGCGTCACGCACACCATGGTCATGCCATCGCGGGCGAGCGCCACCATGGTGTCCAGCACTTCCTTGACCATCTCCGGATCCAGCGCGGAAGTGGGCTCATCGAACAACATGATCTTCGGCCGCATGCACAAGGCCCGGGCAATCGCCACGCGCTGCTTCTGCCCGCCTGACAACTGGCCCGGATATTTGGCTGCATGCTGCGGGATCTTTACGCGTTCCAGGTATTCCATGGCCCGGGACTCGGCCTCCTCGCGCGGCACTCCCTTCACCAGCATCGGGGCCAGCGTGCAGTTCTCCAGCACCGTCAGATGCGGGAACAGGTTGAAGTGCTGGAACACCATGCCGACCTCGGCGCGGATGCGCTCGATATTCTTCAGATCGTCGTTCAGCTCGATGCCGTCCACCACAATGCGCCCTTTCTGGTGTTCCTCCAGCCGGTTCAGGAGCCTGATGGTGGTGGACTTGCCGGAACCTGACGGTCCGCACAGGATCAGCTTCTCGCCCGGCAGCACTTCCAGCGCAAGATCGTCCAGCACCTTGAAGTCGCCATACCATTTGCATACGCCCTGCATCGTGATGATAGGGGCGGCGTAGTTCAATCCATCCATCGCATCAGGCCTTGGAAATGTCATGGTTTTCGCCCGCGCCGCTCCAATAGCCCGGCACGGTCAGGCGTTTTTCGGAACGGCGGAACACGTAGGACAGCACGCTGCACATGGCGAAATAGATGATCCCCACCATGGTGTAGACGGTCAGCGCCTGGAAGGTGGCTCCCGCCAGCATCTCGCCGGCGCGCATCAGTTCATAGACGCTGATGACGGCAACCAGCGACGTTTCCTTGATCAGCACCAACGCGTAGTTGCCCAGCGCCGGGAACACGGTGCGCAATGCCTGGGGCAACACGATGCGGCGCAGCCGCTGCACCTTGCCCAGCCCCAGCGCGCGCGCCGCCTCGTACTGGCCGGAGTCCACCGACTGGATGCCGCTGCGGAAAAGCTCCGCGAGGTAGGCGCCGAAATTCAGCGTCAGGCCCAGCACGCCGGCGACGAAGCCGTTGATGACCACGCCCATTTCCGGCAGGCCGTAATAGATGTAGAACAGCTGCAGCAGTAGCGGCGTGCCGCGTATCACATCTATGTAGAAGCGGGCGCCCCGGCTGAGCAGCCGCGACGGCGACAGGCGGCACAGACAGACGAGCAGGCCCAGGGCCACCGCCAGGAATGCCGAACAGAAAAACAGCGCCAGGGTCCAGACCGTGCCCTCGGCCAGAGGGGTCAGGTACATGCGCAGGGTTTCGAGATCCACGTCGTGCTCCTTATCCGTGCCGCTGCCGCGTCACTTGCTCATCAGGTCGGCAACACCCCACTTCTGCCCGATGGCGGCGAGTTCGCCGTTCTGCTTCATTTGCGCCAGCGCGCCGTTGACTGCCTCCAGCAAAGCGGCATTGCCCTTTTGCACGGCCATGCCCACCTGCCACTTGCGCTGTGGCTGGTAGCCCGTATCGAGCTTCACGCCCGGGATGTTCTTGGTCTTGATCTGGTAGATGATGCTGGGCGGATCCACGATGCCCAGGTCGATGCGTCCAGCCCGAACGTCGGCCAGCAGCGTGGAGTAGTCCTGGTAGGTCGACACTTTGGTGCCGGGCATGTCCTTGATCATGTTGAACTGCACCGAATCCACCAGCACGCCGACGCGCTGGCCCTTCATGTCCTCGAACTTGGCGTACTTCTTGTCCGCCTTGTCGCTGACCACGATGCCCTCGCCCCATTCATAGACCGGCGCCGAAAAATCGATGGCGCGTGCACGCTCTTCGGTGATGAAGAGCGGCGCGGACATGACGTCGGCTCGCCCCGAGGTCAGTGTGGGAATCAGACCGGAGAACGGCACGTCGGACAGTTTGTCCGAGACCTTCAGGTGCTTGGCCACGGCGGCGGCCACGTCCACCATGATGCCTTCGAGCTGATTCGACTTCGGATTCTTGAAGCCGTGCGGCGGCGCGGACGCCGTGGTCACCACGTTCAGGCTCTGATCCGCGCGGATCTCCTCCAGCGTGCGCGCCTGCGCACCGGCTTGGGCCAGCAGGCCGGCAGTGGCCAGACCCAGCAGAATGGATTTGAGTTTCATCGTTTTCCCCTTGAATGAAGTCATCGGAGGGTTTGCGCCGGCTCAGGCCGGACGCCCCTGCGGATACTGCTGCACCGCTACCGCCGCCAGCGCGCAGAATTCCTGCATGACGGTGGCGGCCAGGAAGGCCGTGGCCCCCTGCACGTCTTGCGGCGGCGACACTGTGTTGACGTCGAACGCCACGAAGTTCAGGCCCGCCAGCTGACGCAGCAGCGCCAGCCCCTCCTTGGCGGAAAGCCCGCCCCACTCCGGCGTGCACACGCCCGGCGCGCAGGAGGGATCGAAGATGTCCATATCGAAGCACAGGTACACGGGCCGCTGGCCGATGCGCTGCTTGATCTCGGCCAGGGCGCCCTTCTGGTCCTGGTCGAAATCGTCGTAGGGCAGGATCGTGTAGCCGACCTCGCGGCCGAACTCCAGCACGCCCGGCATGAAGGAACTGCCACGCGTGCCGACGTGGAAGCTGGACGCAACGTCCAGCAATCCTTCTTCGGCGGCACGCGTGAACGTGGTCGCCGTGTTGTACCCGGGTATGGGGTAAGTGTCGGTGTGCGAATCGAAATGCAGCACCACGAAATCAGGATGGCGGCGCGCCACGGCCCGCAGTTGCGGCAGCGTGACCGCGCCATCGCCCCCCATGGAAATCGGAATGGCGCCCGCATCCAGAATGGAGCCGATGCCAGCCTCGATGAGCGGATAGGAGGCATCCGGATCGCCCGGATGGCAGGCCACGTTGCCGACATCGATGGCACGCAGGAAGTCCGGCGGATTGTCGATGCCATGGCGCCGGAAGATGTCGATGGGCCGCAGCAGCCGGGATTGCTCGCGGATCGCATCCGGTCCCTGGCGCGAACCGACACGGAACGGGTGCGTGCCGCAATCGAACGGAATGCCCACTACGCAGGCGCGCGCCGCGCCCGTGCCCGTAGCGCGGGCGGAAGGCAGGCCCATGAACCCCGCGACGGGATGAAAACAGACTTCGGCTGGCTGCTGCACAACTCGGCTCCTGTGTGACGACCCGTCCTCTCGAACCGGGTTTGTATCACTATTTAGATTCGATCAAATCGCTGTGCGATATGATCATGTCGAAATAAGAGTAGCGTGCGTACAAGCATCCGGCCAATTAGGGAGTTTCCCCTAATCGGATTTATAAATACCCTACTTATTTAGTATGAAATTAGTCCGCAAAGCGGCCCGCGCGATGCCCCGGCAATGCAGCCGCGAATCAACCCTCGTCGCTTGCGAACGGCATCGCGTCGCGCAAGGCGCCGCCCGGCGGCTCCATTTCATAGAACGGGCGCGACCGTCCCAACGTGCGCGACGCGCTGATAGCGTGCGCCGTTTCCACCACTTGCGGGCCGAACACCGCCTGCGCCTGCTCGAATGACCAACGGCTGGACGGCACCGACACGTTGACCGCCCCCACCGGCGTGCCGCCGGCATCCAGCACCGCGGCGCTGACCGTGATGTCGCCGGGATAGAACTCGCCGTCCGAACGCGCATAACCGTGGCGCCGCGCGAAGTCCAGCTCCGCAAGCAACGCGTCCATTTCGGTGATCGTGGCGGCGGTGTAGGACTTACGGTCACAGCGCTCCAGCAGGTCGCGCGCCACCCCTGGATCCAGCCTGGCGAGCACGGCGCGGCCCGCCGCCGTGCAATACAGCGGCAGGCGCATGCCCACCGGCATGTTCACGAACATTTCCTTGTGGGTGGCAAAGCGCGCCACATAGACCATGTCCAGACCGTCGGGCTCGGCCAGGCTGCAAGTTTCCTGGCTGTTGCGGTTGAGCGAGTGCAGGAACGGATTGCCGCCCAGCACCAGCGGGCTGGTCTGGACGTACTTCATGCCCAGTTCCAGCGACCAGGGCCCCAGCGAGAACTTCTTGCTCAGAGGATCCTTGCGCAAATAACCCAAGGTCCACAAGGTATGGGCGAAGCGCTGCACCGAACTCTTGCTCAGGCCAGTGGCATCGGCCAGTTCCGGCAAGGTCATGGCAGGCTGGCCCTCGCTGAAGGCTCGGAGCACGGAAACGCCGCGCGCCAGCGCGGCAATGAACAAAGGGGAATCCTCGGCGTTTCGGATTTGCGTCATGGCGCGTGGGGCGTCCAATGGAAAGCGCATAGCGTACCGCATTACGGTGCGAACGTATCGCATGGCGATGCCGCGCTTTTTTGTCTTGGGGCGGCCCGGCGACAAAAAACGACCCGGCATACCGGGCCGTCTTGACTGGCGTGCGGCTCTAGCGGATCGGCCAGGGATACATGGCGCCGCCCTTGTTCCACAACGCGTTCGTGCCGCGCTGCAAGCCCAGCTTGCTGTCCTTGCCGACGTTGCGTTCGAACACTTCGCTGTAGTTGCCCACGGCCTTGATGGCGTTGTAGGCCCACTTCTCGTCCAGCCCCATGTTCTTGCCCGCGCCCGGGGTCACGCCCAGGATGCGGGAAATATTGGGATTGTTGCTCTTCAGCATTTCGTCCACGTTCTTCTGTGTGATGCCGTATTCCTCGGCCTCCATCAGCGCGAACAAGGTCCAGCGCACGATCCCGAGCCAGTTTTCGTCGCCCTGGCGCACCATCGGGCCCAGCGGCTCCTTGGAGAAGCGTTCCGGCAGAATTTCGTAGTCGTCCGGCTTGGCGACCTGCGTCGCGCGGACCGCGGCCAGTTGCGAAGCGTCATCGGTGAACGCGTCGCAGCGTCCCGACTCGAAGGCCCGCACGACTTCGGTCACCTTGTCGATCACCACCGGCTTGAACTCGATGTTGTTGGTACGGAACCAGTCGGCCAGATTGAGCTCGGTGGTGGTGCCGGGCTGCACGCAAACGGTGGCGCCATTGAGTTCCTTGGCGCTTTTCACGCCCAGCTTCTTGTTCACCAGGATGCCCTGGCCATCGTAGAAGCTCGCGGCCACGGCCGCCAGGCCCAGCGAGGTATCGCGAGTCTGCGTCAGCGTAACGGTGCGAAGCAGCACGTCCACTTCGCCGGATTGCAGCGCGGTGAAGCGTTGCTGCGTGGACAGCGGCGTGCCCTTGAATTTGGTCGGATCACCGAACACGGCCGCCGCCACCGCGCGGCAGATGTCCACGTCCATGCCTTCCCATTCGCCCTTGCTGTTGGTCGCCGAAAAGCCGGATACGCCGTCGGTCAGGCCGCACTGCACGTATCCCTTTTTCTTTACGGCATCGAGGGTGGGCCCCGCCACCGCCGCCTGGGATGCGCAAGCCAGGGCAATGGCGCTGGCTGCAAACAAGATGGACCGCTTCATGATCACTTCTCCTGAGATGGATGCCCGCGCCGGCTTGTAAGCCGGCTGCGTTTGAAACCGAGCCCTGCCTTACTGGGCCGGCCGCCAGATTAAGCGATGTCCACGGCGTGAACAACGCGGCGGCGCCTAGTGGAAACCCGGAGCGGGGCGCGGCTTTCCAGTCCATGCCGGCGTTGTCCGGTGAACGAACTTTATCCTCTCGCCCGCCGCCGATGAGGGCTTGCCTTGCGTGCCATACTTTTTTCGCGTTCCGGGCCCACTGCTGCCGGAGCCGCGATCTCTCAAAAATACGGCCGGGCGTGGATACCGGCCGACTCATGGAGGAGACCCACCCATGACCCGTGCAAGCCTCTTGCAGTCCCGCCGCGATATCTTCAAGACCCTGCTGGCCGCCGCGCTGGCGGCGGCAGGACTGGCCAGCGGTACCGGCCATGCCGCTGATGCCTGGCCCAGCAAGCCGATCAAGATCATCGTGCCCTATACGCCCGGCGGGTCGACCGACATCGTCACCCGCATCGTGATGGACAAGCTGGGCGCGCGCCTGAAGCAAACCATCATCATCGAGAACCGGCCCGGCGCCAACAGCAGCGTGGGCTCGGCCGTGGCGGCAAAAGCGGAGCCAGACGGCTACACCTTCCTGTCCATCCTGCCGGCCTACATCATCAATTTCCATCTGTACAAGCTGGGCTATCGCCCGGCCGACCTGACGCCCGTGGTGCAGATGGCGGACCTGCCGCTGTTCCTGTTCGTCGCCGAAGACATCCCGGTGAAAACGGTTGCCGAACTGGTCGACTATGCGCGCAAGAATCCAGACAAACTCACCTATGCGTCCAGCGGCAACGGATCCAGCGCGCACCTGACTGGCGCCGACTTCGCGCTGCAAAACAAGATCACGATGACCCACGTCGCCTACAAGGGCAGCGCGCCCATCCTGGCTGATTTGCTGGGCGGGCGAGTCTCCATGGTCTTCGATCCCATCCTGGTTCCCATGCAATACGTGAAACAGAACCGGCTGAAGGCACTGGCGTTCACGGGCAAGCAACGCTGGCCGACCGAGCCCTCCATTCCGACCATGGAAGAAGCCGGCCTGCCCGGTTTTGTCACCGGCTCCTGGGCTGGCCTGATGGCGCCGGCGGGCACGCCCGCGCCGATCATAGAACGCATGGCGCGCGAGATCAGCGAGATCGTCAAGGAGCCCGACGTCAAGCAGAAATTCCTGGACGCGGGATTCCTGCCGGCCAGCGGCACCACCGCGCAATTCGCCGCGCTGATGAAGACCGACTCGGCGCGCTACGCCGAGATCATCAAGCAGGCGCGCATCAGCGTGGACTGAACGCGGAGCCCAACCATGATCGACAAGTTCTACGACACGCCCGAGTCTGCCGTCGCGGACATCCACGACGGCGCCACCGTGCTGATCAGCGGCTTCGGCGGCGCCGGCATGCCCACGGAACTGATCCACGCACTGATCGTGCAAGGCGCAAGTGATCTCACCGTGGTCAGCAACAACGCCGGCAACCACGAAACTGGCCTGGCCGCGCTGGTCAAGGCCGGCCGGGTGCGCAAGGTCATCTGCTCGTTTCCCAAGGCCTCGCACTCCTGGGTCTTCGACGAGCTCTACCGCCAAGGCCGCATCGAACTGGAATGCGTGCCGCAAGGCACCATCGCCGAACGCCTGCGGGCAGCCGGCGCCGGCCTGGGCGGGTTCTACACCCCCACGGCCTACGGCACCGAACTCGCGCGCGGCAAGGAAACCCGCATGATCGGTGGCCGCGGCCATGTCTTCGAAGAGCCCCTGCACGGCGACTTCGCGCTGGTCAAGGCGGACCTGGCCGACCGCTGGGGCAACCTCACCTATAACAAGAGCGCGCGCAACTTCGGCCCCGTCATGTGCATGGCGGCCAAGACCGCCATCGTGCAAGTGCGCGCCAAGGTGGCGCTGGGCGAGCTATCCCCCGAATCCGTCGTGACGCCGGGCATATTCGTCCAGCGCGTCACCCAAGTGGCCAACGCGGCGTTCTCGAGCTAGCAGCCCCCGAACCCAGAAGGAGTCCACATGTTCCAACCCCTGACCCGCGAGGCCATGGCGCGCCGCCTGGCCCAGGACATTCCCGACGGCAGCTATGTCAACCTGGGCATCGGCATGCCCGTGCTGGTGGCCGCCCATCTGCCCGCCGGCCGCGAGATCATCTTGCACAGCGAAAACGGCATCCTGGGCATGGGGCCGCCCCCCGCCGAAGCCGATATCAACCTGGACCTGATCAATGCAGGCAAGCAGCCCGTTACCCTGCTGGCAGGCGGCGCATACTTTCATCACGCGGATTCGTTCGCGATGATGCGCGGCGGACACCTGGACATCTGCGTCATGGGCGGCATGCAGGTCGCCGCCAATGGCGACCTGGCCAACTGGTCGCTGGCCAAGCCGGGAGAAGCGCCGGCAGTGGGCGGCGCAATGGACCTGGCAGTCGGCGCGCGCAGCGTCTACATCATGATGGAGCACACTTCCAAGAGCGGCGAACCCAAGATCGTCGAACGCTGCACCTATCCGCTGACAGGCGCCGGCGTGGTGGATCGCATCTACACGGACCTGGCCGTCATCGAGGTAACGCCGGACGGGCTGCTGGTTCGGGATATGATCGACGGCATGACCCTGACAGCCCTCCAGGCGCGCACCGGCGCGCCATTGCGCGCAGCCTGATGCGGCCCAATCTTCCTCCGCCCGGCTACGCCGCGCCGCTTGCGGCGGAAGATCATCCCGATCATCTGCGCGGCGATCCGGACTACATGCTGACGCTTGCGCGCGGCCTGCACGTGATCCGCGCCTTCGGCACGCGCCGCCATCCCCAGACCGCGGCCGAACTGAGCCGCCGCGCGGGCCTGCCCCGAGCGGTGGTGCAGCGCTGCCTGCATACGCTGATCCTGCTGGGCATTGCCGAGCAGCACGGCAGGCTCTATGTGCTGACCCCGCGCATCCTCGGCCTGGGCTACGCCTACTTCTCCTCCACGCCCTTCGTATCGCTGGCACAGCCGGTGCTGGAGGAGCTGAGCGCAACGGTCAACGAGACCTGCGCCCTGGCCATTATGGAAGGCCACGAGATGCTCTATCTGGCGCGCTCGGAAGTCCACCGTCTGCTGGCCACGTCGATGGGGCTGGGCAGCAGGCTGCCCGTCTATTGCACGTCCATCGGCCGGGTGCTGCTCGCGCAGTTGCCGGAGCCGGGGCTGGCACGCTATTTCGCGGCGACGGAGCTGCAGCCGTACACGGAATTCACCGTCATCGCCGAGGACAAGCTGCGCGCCGAACTGGCGCGCATCCGCGAACAGGACTACGCGGTCGTCGACCAGGAGCTGGAATTGAATGTGCGTGCCATCTCGGTGCCCGTGCGTTCGGCCAGCGGCAAGGCCTGCGGCGCGGTCAATGTCAGCGTCAAAGCGGCGCGGGTGCCGCTGAGCCGCCTGACGGAAGACTTCCTGCCGCCCTTGCGGCAGGCCGTGGAAAGAATCGGAGAGTTCCTGGTGGCCTGAGGCCACGGACGGGGCAAGCCCGCGCGCCGCCCCTGGACTTACAGGTCCGTCGTGTCCAGCGTGAAGGCCGCGGCGGCGCGGCCGATGCGATCATTGACGGCGTGCCAGTCGTCGGTGGCGGGTGGCGCCTGCACGATGATGCGCGCATAACCTTGCTTGTCCAGATCGCGCAGCAAGCCATAAAGCGCCTGGGCGTAGCGCGCCGGATCGGCGGGCACGGGCTGCCATTGCACGCGGGCGTCCAGCGCAGCCGGCCGATCGCCGTAGGCAACCACCACGACCTTGCCTTCGGGCAAGCCCAGTCCTTGCGCCACGTCGCGCAGGCGCGCGTCACTCGCCAGTTCCAGCGCCGTGCGCGGCGCGTAGTGCGCCTTCAACGTGCCCGAGGCCCGCGGTGCGGTTGCGTCGGGGGCAAAAACCTGCACGCCCAGCACGGCTTCGATCTGCGCGGCACTGATGTGGCCAGGACGCAGCAGCACCGGGCCCGCGCCGCGGTCCAGGCGCGACAGGTCGAGTATGGTGGATTCGATGCCCACTTCCGACGCGCCGCCTTCCAGCACGGGCATGCCGGCCGCGACTTCTTCGGGGAATTCGCTGCGCACGTGTTCGGCGCGCGTTGGCGATACCTGGCCGAACTTGTTGGCCGAGGGCGCGGCGACGCCGCCCTGCCCGTTGGGCTTGCCTGCGGCAAACGCTGCCAGCAGTGCCTGCGCCACGGGATGCGAGGGGCAGCGGATGCCGATGCTGTCCTGGCCGCCGCTGACCGTGTCGGCGATATGCGCCGCGCGCTTGAGGATCAGCGTCAGCGGACCTGGCCAGAACGCGTCGATCAGCAGACGCGCCTCTTGCGGCACTTCCGCCGCCCAGTACGACAGGTCGCCTTGCGGCGCGATGTGCACGATGACGGGGTGATTGGACGGCCGGCCCTTGGCCGCATAGATCTTGGCGACCGCTTGCGGATTCTCCGCGTCCGCGCCCAGGCCGTAGACGGTCTCGGTGGGAAACGCGGCCAACTCGCCGTCCAGCATGCGCTGCGCGGCGTGGGCGATCTCCGCGGCGCTGGCGGAAGCTGACGGGGACAAGGAGGTCATGGAATCGCGGCGCCCTACTCCGGAGCCTGCATGCCCAGCGCCGCGGCCACGCGGGCAGCGTCGTCGCGAGCCTGTTGCAGGGTGGGCGCCACGATGGTGATGTGGCCCATCTTGCGGCCGCGGCGCGCTTCGCGCTTGCCGTACAGGTGCAGCTTGGCCGTGGGCACGGCCAGCGCCGCGGCCCAATCGGGCTCGCGCTGGGTCGTGGCGGTGGCCGACGGATACCAGATGTCGCCCAGGATGTTCAACATGACCGCGGGCGCCAGCAGGTCGGAACCGCCCAGCGGCAAGCCGGCCATGGCGCGCGCCTGCTGCTCGAACTGGCTGGAGAGGCAGGCGTCCATGGTGTAGTGGCCGCTATTGTGCGGACGCGGCGCGATCTCGTTAACGATAAGGCTGCCGTCCTTGAGCACGAAGAACTCCACGCACAGCACGCCGTGATAGCCCAGGCCTTGCGCGATGGCTTGGGCGGCCTGCGTGGCGCGCGCCTGGCGTTCGGCATGGGCCGCGTCCTGCTGCACGGGCGCGGCGGTCGATACTGCCAGGATGCCGTCGCGATGCACGTTGCGCGCCACCGGGAACACGACGCTCGCGCCATCGAAGCCGCGTGCCAGGACCACGGAGATTTCGTAGTCCAGCGGCATCAGCGCTTCCAGCACGCAGGCCACGCCGCCGAACTCGGCGAAGGCGGCCAGCGCCTCCTCGCGCGTGCTGATGCGGGCCTGGCCCTTGCCGTCATAGCCCAGGCGGGCGACTTTCAGGATGCCGGGGAACAAGCCCTGCGGCGCGGCGCGCAAATCGGCCTCGCTGCGGATGGCCGCATGCGGCGCCACGGGGATGCCCTGCGCGGCGATAAAGGTCTTTTCGGCGATGCGGTCCTGCACGATGGCCACGGCATCACCGGCCGGGCTGACGCGGCAGCGCGTGGCCAGCGTGCGCAGGCTGTCAGCGGGCACGTTCTCGAATTCGGTGGTGACGGCCTGACAGGTATGCGCCAGGCGCTCAAGGCCGGCCTCGTCGTCATAGGCCGCCTGGATGTGCAGGTCGGCCACCATGCCCGCCGGACATTCGGCGGCCGGATCCAGCACCGCGACCTTGTAACCCAGGCTCTGGGCCGCGTGGCAGAACATGCGGCCCAGTTGGCCCCCGCCCAGCAGGCCCAGCCAGCCGCCGGGAGCAATCATGAAAGGAGTCGATTGAGTCATTCTGATCAGGCCTCGGGCGGAACCTTCATGTCGCGCGCGGCTTGCGTCTGGCGGGCGCGGAACGCCACCAGCTTCTTATGCAAGCCGGCGTCCGTGCCAGCCAGGGTGGCGATCACGTGCAGCGCCGCATTGGCGGCCCCGGCTTCGCCAATCGCGAAAGTGGCCACCGGCACGCCCTTGGGCATCTGCACGATGGACAGCAGCGAGTCCTCGCCGCGCAAGTATTTGGAGGGCACCGGCACGCCGAACACCGGCACTTCGGTCAGGGCGGCCATCATGCCCGGCAGGTGCGCCGCGCCGCCGGCGCCAGCGATGATGCCGCGCAGGCCGCGGGCATGCGCCGCGGCGCCATAGTCAGCCATGTCCTGCGGCATGCGGTGCGCGGAAATCACGCGCGCCTCGTAGGGAACGCCAAATTCCTCCAGCATGGTGACCGCGTGCTTCATGACCTCCCAATCGCTGGAAGAACCCATAATCACGCCCACCACGGGGGTGGCCTCTGCCGCTGCGGAAGTCTTGGCTGTCATAACCGGTGTCAAAGAGTTGAGACCGCGGCACAACGCCGCGGAGAGTCAAAGGACCGCGGACGGATGCCGCGAAACCCGGTATTTTACCCGGCGCCGGAACACGCCTAGGTAGCGGCGGCGGAATCCAGCCACTGATAGCTGGTGGGATTGTCCGGGCAAGGCCCGAAACCGCACTCCAGCGTGGTGCTGCCTACATTGGCCAGCGCCATCAGGAAAAACAGGGCCATGACCAGCACACCCAGCAGCGAGACGGGCTTGCGCAGCATGTTGTCACCCCATTTGCGGTCGACGGCCAGCATTGCCGTGCAGAACACGATGATCGCGCTGAAGGCGATGAACCCCCAGGTGTAGAAGTGCAGGCCCAGCATCGGTGAACCGTAGCCTGGGTCTCCGGGCGCGATGTGCAGCAGCACCTGCCGGCCCGAGGCCAGCATGCCGCCCAGCGCGGCCGCGATACTCATCGCGTAGTGCATGGGCGAAGGGCCCAGGCGCATGTTCAGCAGAAAGCCCACGCCTGCCAGCAAGAGCGCCACGCGCTGCAGCAGGCACAGCGGGCAAGGCAGCTCGTCGTAGGCGATCTGCCAGAAAAAAGCCATGGCCAGGGCGCCGGTGATACCCAGCAGCGCCAGGCCGTTCAGGATGCGCGAGCCGCGCGCGGGATTGCGGGAGAAGATCATCGCCCCCGCCCTCAGAACGACAATGCGAGCGGGCTGTTCATGTGGTACTGGCACCAGACGGCAAACAGCGCCAGCGTCAGCAGCCAGAAGGTCACGCAAGGACGGCGCCTGCCTAGCATTCCGAACCACACTGCGACCAGGCCAGTCAGGAAAGGCAACATCATTACCATGCTGGGAGCTCCTTTCTGGGGAACGTCCCCATGCAAGCAGCCGGGAATTATAACGTCACAATTCGCAATAAATCCTATCGAAAGCCCTGACAACTTTTGTAGGGCGCGCGGCTTCAGGGCGAAAAACCCTTCCGATTGAAGCGCCCCCAGGAAGTGGGACGTAAATCCAGTTTCCTGGGGTGGCGCGGTACGGCAAGGCTTCGAGCTTGTGGATGTCAGAGTTCTTTAGCCGCCGAGGCTGCCCTACGCCATTCCGATGCTCGCCCCGGTGGGGCTGCGCTTCGTATGGCTCCGGGGTCCTCGGCTGGC
>NZ_JAYJLE010000010.1:0-236458 GCF_035282245.1 Achromobacter sp. D10 | reverse complement strand
GGCATGAAGCCGGCGGCGGGCGCCACCAGGAGACAAGCAGTGATACGGCTACACGACATCCGGTACGTCCGGCTGGGTACCCGCGATCTGGAATCCGCGGTCCGCTATGCGACCGCGGTGCTGGGGTTGGAAGTGGAGCGCAAGGAGCATGGCGCGGTCTATTTCAAGTCCGATTCCCGCGACCACACCCTGTGCTATTTCGAAGGCGATCCGCGCGACCACACCACGGCCTTCGAGGTGGATACCCCCGAAGAACTGGAGCACGCCGGCGCGGTGCTGGAGCGCAGCGGCTACCAGGTTGCCGCGGGCAAGCGCGAGGACGCCGAACAGCGCTACGTGCGCGATTTCCTCAGCTTTATCGACCCCTCGGGCAACCGTATCGAGCTGGTGCATGCGCCGCATCACAGCGGCCGCCGCTATTTTCCCAGCCGGGATGCGGGCGTAACGGGGTTTTCGCACATCGGCCTGCGCACGCTGGATGCGCGGCGCGACGAGGCCTTCTGGACTGGCCTGTTGTCCGCGCGGGTCAGCGACCGCATCGGCGAAGCGCCGCTGCTGCGCATTGACGAAGTGCACCACAAGATCGCGCTGTTTCCTTCCAGCTACCCAGGCGTGCAGCACATCAACCACCAGGTCGAAAGCATCGACGACATCATGCGCGCCTGGTACCAACTGAAGGAATGGAACGTGCCGATCCGCTTCGGTCCCGGGCGGCATCCGACCTCGGGCGCCATGTTCCTGTACTTCGACGGGCCCGACGGCATGATCTATGAATATTCCACTGGCGTGCGGCTGATCACCGCGGAAGACGAAAAGACCTATCGCCCGCGCAGTTTCCCGGCCGTGCCGTCTTCATTCTGCATGTGGGGAGCCAGGCCCGATATTCCGGAGTTCAAGACGTGAGCGCCACACAGATGAAAGCCGCCGCGGGCCAGGAGGCCCTGGTGCGGGTGGCGGCGCGGGGCCTGGCCCGCGCCGGCCTGGTCCACGCCTATGGTCACTGCAGCAGCCGGCTCGACGCCGATCACTTCCTGGTATGCGCGGCGCGGCCCATGGGCCTGATCGAGACCGGGGAAGCCGGCACGGTCGTGCCGGTGCATGGCGAACTGCCCGATGGCGTGCTGGGCGAGGTCCGCATCCACCAGCATATCTACCGCATGCGGCCCGAAGTGGGCGGAGTGGTGCGCTCCATGCCGCCCACCGTCATGACGCTGTCGTCGGCGCGGGTGACGCCGCAGCCGCGCCATGGCATGGGGTCGTATTTTTCGCCCGCCGTGCCGCTCTGGGACGATCCGCAACTGGTGCGCAGCGATGCCCAGGCGCGCGGCGTGGCGCAGGCCATGGGGACGGCGCGCGCCGTCGCCATGCGCGGCAACGGCGCGGTGGTGGCGGCAGAATCCCTGATGCATGCCGTGGTGCTGACCTGGTACCTGGAGGACGCCGCGCGCATCGAATGGCAACTGCGCTCGGCCGGCCTGGCCGACGGCGCGCCCACGTTTTCGCCCGAAGAGGCGGCGACCCGCGCCGTGGGCACGGGCCGCATCTACGAGCGCATGTGGGAATACCTGACCGCCGGCGACCCGGAAGCGGCGCTGGCAGACCTGTCACAACCGAGGACGCAATGACCGATTTCCGCAATTTCATCAACGGCGTATGGGTCGCCACCGACAAGACGTTCGATAACCGGGATCCGGTCGACAACCGCCTGATCGGCCGCATCCACGAGGCAGGCGACGCCGAAGTCGATGCCGCGGTGCGTGCCGCCAAGGCGGCGTTGCGCGGTCCCTGGGCCAAGTTGAAGACGCAGCAGCGCGTGGAGCTGCTGCACGCCGTGGCGGACGGCATCATCCGCCGCTTCGACGACTTCGTGGACGCCGAAATCGCGGACACCGGCAAGCCCTATGACCTGGCCAGCCATCTGGACATTCCTCGGGGGGCGGCGAACTTCAAGATCTTTGCCGACCTGGTGCGCAACATTCCCAACGAGACTTTCGATCTGGAAACGCCGGACGGCGGCCATGCGCTGAACTACGGGGTGCGCGTGCCGCGCGGCGTGATCGGCGTGATCTGCCCCTGGAATCTGCCGTTGCTGCTGATGACCTGGAAGGTGGGGCCGGCGCTGGCCTGCGGCAACACGGTGGTGGTCAAGCCGTCGGAGGACACCCCGGCCACGGCTACGCTGCTGGGCGAGGTGATGAACGAGGTCGGCGTGCCTCCAGGCGTCTATAACGTGGTGCATGGGCGCGGCCCCGGATCCGCCGGCGAGAAGCTCACCCGCCACCCGCTGGTCGACGGTATCACCTTCACGGGCGAGACCCGCACCGGCGAAGCCATCATGCAGGCGGCGGCGGTGGGCGTGCGGCCCGTGTCCTTCGAGTTGGGCGGCAAGAACGCCGGCATCGTGTTCGCCGACGCGGATTTCGACAAGGCCGTGGCGGGCATTGCGCGCGCCGCTTTCGACAATACCGGCCAGGTCTGCCTGGGCACCGAGCGCGTCTACGTGCAGCGGCCGATCTTCGAGCGCTTCGTCGCCGCGCTGGGCGAGCGGGCCCGAGGCTTCAAGCTGGGCCGCCCGAAGGATCCCGGCGTGAACCTGGGGCCGCTGATTTCGCAGCGTCACCGCGACAAGGTGCTGGGCTACTACGCCCGCGCCCGCGAAGAAGGCGCCACGGTGGTGGCAGGCGGCGGCGTGCCGGACATGCCCGACGATCTGGCCGCCGGCGCATGGATACAGCCCACGGTATGGACCGGCCTGCCGGAAACGTCGGCCGTGATCCAGCAGGAGATCTTCGGTCCTTGCTGCCATATTGCGCCGTTCGACACCGAGGAAGAAGCCGTTGCCCTGGCCAATGCCACGCCCTACGGCCTGGCGGCTTCCGTCTGGACCAGCAACGTGGGTACGGCCCACCGCATGGGACAGGCGCTGGAAGTGGGCATCTGCTGGATCAATTCCTGGTTTCTGCGCGATCTGCGCACGGCTTTCGGCGGCGCCAAGCAGTCCGGCATCGGCCGCGAGGGCGGAGTGCATTCGCTGGAGTTCTACACGGAGCTGCGCAATGTCTGCGTGAAGCTCTGAAGCCAATACGGCAGGCGCCGCGCAGAACGGCGCCGCCGCCCATCCCCCAAGGAGACATAGCATGCAAGCATACGCACGCGGATTGTCCGCGCTGGCCGCGGTCGTGGCCCTGACGGCGGCCAATGCCGCAATGGCGGACATCCGCATCGGTTTTACCGGAGTGTTGTCCGGGCCCCAGGCGGCGCTGGGCCAGGACCAGTATGACGGCCTGATGCTGGGTATCGAGCAACTCGGCGGCAGCCTGGGCGGCCAGAAGGCCGTGGTGATCCGCGACGACGACCAGCTCAAGCCCGACGTGGGCGCGCAGATCGTGCAGAAGTTTATCGAGAAAGACAAGGTGGATGTGATCGTCGGCCTGGGCTTCTCCAATGTGCTGATGGCCGAACTGCGCCGCATCAAGGAGTCGGGCGTGGTGGCGCTGTCCACCAATGCCGGACCCGCGCCCATCGCCGGCCGCATGTGCCTGCCCAATCTGTTCGTGCTGGGCTGGCAGAACGACAGCATGTCCGAAGCCATGGGCAAGTACGTCAAGGACCAGGGCTACAAGCGCACCTACCTGATGTCGTCCAACTACCAGGCGGGCAAGGACAAGCTGGCGGGCTTCAAGCGCTTCTATGGCGCGGCGCCTGCCGACGAAATCTATACCCAGCTGGGACAGCTGGACTATTCCGCCGAGATCTCGCGCATGCAGTCGGCTTCGCCCGACGCGCTGTTCGTGTTCTATACCGGCGGGGTGGGCGTGAACTTCGTGCGCCAGCTGCGCCAGGCCGGCCTGATGGAAAAACTGCCGTTCTTCTCGGAAAGCCTGATCGATTCCAACACGCTGACCGCGCTGAAGGAACAGGCGGTGGGGGCGATCTACGGCACGCCCTGGGCCACCACGCTGGACAATCCGCAGAACCGCAAGTTCGTCGAGGCCTTCAAGGCCAAATACGGACGCTTGCCTTCGGAGTATGCGGTGGGCGGCTATGACTCGGCCTTCCTGCTGGACGCAGCCATCAAGCAACAGGGCGGCAAGGTGGGGGACAGCAAGGCCCTGGCGGCGGCGGTAAAGTCCGCCGGCGCCAACTTCCCCTCGGTGCGCGGCAAGTTCCGCTTCAACACCAACAATATGCCGGTGCAGGATCTGTATGCCTATCAGGTCGTGAAGGAAGGCGAGGGCGTGGGCCTGAAGCAGCTGGCCAAGGTGTTCACCGACCACCAGGACGCCTATGTGGCGGACTGCCCGCTGAAGTGATCGTCCCGGGAGACGCCCCATGAACGGATCCTTGCTGTTGTCGCAGATGCTCAATGGCCTGCAGCTGGGCGCCTTGCTGTTCCTGTTGTCCTCGGGGCTGACCCTGATCTTCGGCATCATGAACTTCATCAACCTGGCGCACGGTTCGTTGTACATGATCGGCGCCTTCCTGGGCGCCACCGCCTACAACGCCAGTGGCTCGTTCGCCTTCGCCATTCTGGCGGCGGTCACGGGCAGCGGCCTGGTCGGCGTGGCGCTGGAGCGCCTGATCGCAAGGCCCCTCTACAAGCACGACCATCTTTACCAGGTGCTGGCCACCTTCGGGCTGATGATGTTCTTCAACGAGCTGGCCTCGGTCATCTGGGGCCGCCGGCCTTACTACGCGGCCGTGCCGCAGGGGCTTGAAGGTGCCGTCAGCCTGTTCGGCAACGACTATCCGGTGTATCGCTTGATGATCATCGGCGTTGGCGCGCTGGTTGCCGTGGGCGCCTGGTTCCTGATCCAGCGCACCCGCTTCGGCATGCTGATCCGCGCGGGGGCCAGCAATGCCCCCATGGCCAGCGTGCTGGGCGCCAACGTGGACCTGCAGAAGACACTGCTGTTCCTGCTGGGCGCGGTGCTGGCCGGCGTGGCGGGCGCGCTGGCGGGCCCCATCCTGTCGGTGCAGTCCGGCATGGGGGAACCGGTCCTGATCCTGGCGCTGGTGGTGATCGTTGTGGGTGGCATCGGCTCGGTGCGCGGCACGTTGGTGGCGGCGTTGCTGATCGCCATGATAGATACGCTGGGCCGCGCCTTCCTGCCCGACATGCTGCGCGCCGTGTTCGATGCGTCGGTCGCCAATGCGGTCGGGCCGGCCCTGGCCTCCATGCTTATCTACGTCCTGATGGCGGTCGTGCTGGCGTTCCGGCCGCAAGGCCTGGTCTTCTCGGCGCGGCGTTGACGCGCGCCTGTCCTGAGGTTGGATCATCATGCAAGAACACAACAACCGGCGTTGGGTGCTGCCCTTGCTGTTCCTGGTCCTGGCCGGCGTGCCCTTCGTGGCGCAATGGCTGGGCGAACCGTTCTACGTGACGCTGGGCGCGCGCATCCTGATTTATGCGCTGGCCGCGCTGGCGTTGAACCTGGTGCTGGGTTTCGCCGGACTGGTGAGCTTCGGTCACGCCATGTTCCTGGGCCTGGGCTGCTATGCCGTGGGCATCCTCAGCTATCACGGTTTCGGCAACGGCTGGCTGCAACTGGCCGTGTGCATCGCGGTGTGCGCGCTGGTGGCGCTGATTGTCGGCACGGTCTGCCTGCGAACCTCGGGCATAGGGTTCATCATGATCACGCTGGCCTTCGCGCAAATGTTCTATTTCCTGGCAGTGAGCCTGCGCGAGTATGGCGGCGACGACGGGTTGAACATCTACGAAGCCAGTTCCTTCGGCCTGTTCGACCTGGGCGGCAGCCAGCCCGTGTACTGGGCGGCCTGGGGGTTGCTGCTGGCATCCAGCCTGGCAATGCTGCGCCTGCGCCGCTCGCCCTTCGGCATGATCCTGCGCGCCACCCATGCCAATCCGCGGCGCGTGGACGCACTGGGCTATTCGGTGTTTGGCGTGCGCCTGACTGCCTATGTGGCATCGGGCGTGCTGACGGGGGTGGCCGGGCTGCTGCTGGCCAACCTGACCGCCTTCGCATCGCCCAGCTATATGTCCTGGCCGGTGTCGGGCGAGCTTATCGTCATGGTCGTGATAGGCGGGCTGGGGAGTGTGCTGGGCCCGATCTTCGGCGCCGTCGCCTACCTGCTGCTGGAAGAGGCCTTCAAGAGCATGACGCAGCACTGGATGCTGCTGATGGGACCGACGGTGGTGATCATCGCCATGGTGGCCAAGGGCGGCTACTCCAATTCCCTTTCCTGGCTGCGGCGTCCCCCGCCCGCCGCGCCGACGGTCCAGCCGCCGACCGCGGAGGGTCAGAAGGACCGTCGTCCGCCGGACGCGCTGGCCAAGGAGGCTTCGGCATGAATATGCAAACTGCCGCCGGACCCGCCGGACTGTCCACGCAGGACCTGGTGCGCCGCTTCGGCGGCCTCAAGGCCACGGACGGCGTATCGCTGGACGTGGCGCCCGGCGAACTGCACGCGCTGATCGGCCCCAACGGCGCGGGCAAGACCACCCTGATCAACCTGCTGTCGGGCGAGCTTCGCCCCGACGGCGGGTCCGTGCGCCTGGGCGCCGCCGACGTTTCCCGTGCCACGGTGCAGGAGCGCGTGGCCCAGGGAATGTTGCGGTCCTACCAGGTGACCTCGGTATTCGACAGCTATACGGTGCTGGACAACGCCTGCCTTGCGGCGCTGCGCAAGCGCCGCCGGCGCTTGTCGGCGTGGACCGGCTTGCGCGATTGCGCCGACGTCGTGGACGCTGCCAAAGAGGCGCTGCGGGCCTGCCGATTGGAGGACGTGGCCGAGGCCCAGGTGGACAGCCTGGCCTATGGTCAGCGTCGCCAGCTGGAGATTGCCATGGCGTTGGCGGGCGAGCCTTCCGTGCTGTTGCTGGACGAGCCCATGGCTGGCATGAGCGCGGCGGAAAGCGCCGGCGTGATCGCCTTGCTGCAAAGCCTGAAAGGCCGCTACACCATCGTGCTGGTCGAACATGACATGAACGCCGTGTTCGCGCTGGCCGACCGTATCAGCGTGCTGGTCTACGGCAAGATCATCGCCACCGGCAGCGCGGACCAGATACGCAACCATCCGGACGTGCGCCGCGCCTATCTGGGCGACGACGCCGACGCATAAGGAGCCGCCATGTTGAGCATCAGCGGATTGACGGCGGCCTACGGGCATTGCCAGGCATTGTTCGGCGTAGACCTGGACGTGGGCCAGGGCGAGGTCGTGGGCCTGATCGGCCGCAACGGCATGGGCCGCAGCACCGTCATCAAATGCCTGTTCGGCCTGCTGCCGGCCAGCCAGGGCAGCATACGCTACGGCGAGCGCTCCTTGCGCGGACTGGCCCCGTACCGGATCGGCCGGATGGGCCTGTCGCTGGTCCCGGAGGGACGCCAGATTTTCCCGACTCTGACGGTGGAAGAAAACCTCATCGCCACCGCCATCGGCCGTGGCGGCTCCCGCGCCTGGACGCTGGAGCGCGTGTACGAACTGTTTCCGCGCCTGCGCGAACGACGCGCCAACCTGGGCACCCAGCTATCCGGCGGCGAGCAGCAGATGCTGGCGCTGGGCCGGGCGCTGATGACCAACCCCAGCCTGCTGGTGCTGGACGAAGCCACTGAAGGTCTGGCGCCCGTGGTGCGCGCGGAGATCTGGCGCGTCCTGGCGCAATTGAAAGCCGAAGGCCTGTCGATGATCGTGGTGGACAAGAACACCACGGCCTTGCTGCGCTTGTCGGATCGCAACGTCATCCTCGACAAGGGCGTGACGGTTTGGCGCGGCAGCTCGGCGGAACTGTCCGACCGGCCCGACTTGGTGGCCGCCTACGTAGGAGTGTGAGATGAGATTGCAGGACAAGGTGGCGTTGGTCACCGGTGCCGCCGGAGGTATCGGGCTGGCGATCGCGCGACGTTTCGTGGCTGAGGGCGCCTATGTGTTGCTGGCCGACCGCAAGGAGGCCGAACTGACGGCCGCGGCCCGCTCGCTGGGAGAACGCGCCGCGGCCATGGTGGCCGATGTGACCGACCCGGCCGATGCCCGGGCGCTGGCCGACGAGTGCGTGCGGCGCTGGGGCGGCCTGGACATCTGCGTCTGCAATGCCGGCGTGATTCGCGCGGCTGACTTCCTGGACCTGAAGCTGGAGGACCTGGACGCGGTCATGAATGTGAACGTGCGCGGCACGTTCCTGGTGGCGCAGGCCGCAGCGCGCGCCATGGTCGCGGGCGGCCGTGGCAACGGCGCCATCGTGACGCTGTCTTCGATGACGGCGGAGCTGGCCATGCCGGATCAGCTGGCTTACGGCGCCAGCAAGGGCGCGGTGCGGCAGATGACCAAGTCGATGGCGCTGTCCCTGGCCCCGCACGGCATCCGTGTCAACGCCATCGGGCCCGGCAGCATCGATACAGAGATCCTGGCCACGATCACCAGCAATCCGGAGGCGCGCAGGACCGTGTTGTCGCGCATCCCGATGCAGCGGCTGGGGTCGACCGACGAAGTCGCCAAGGTCGCAGTGTTCCTGGCCAGCGACGACGCCAGCTACGTGACCGGGCAGACCGTTTACGCGGATGGCGGCAGACTGGCGCTGAACTACACAGTGGCGGTGCAAGAGTAGAAGCGCGGAGATGCTACATTCTGGCGCGTTACGCAGAATATGGACTCTCCCCATGAAAGCTGCCGCAATCACTTCCTCCGAGGATGCCGCCTGGCTCGCGCTGCGCATGGCGCTCTGGCCCGACGCCTCGGCCAGCGAGCATCTGCAGGAAATGGCCGATCAGGTCTCGTCGCCGACCAGGTACGCGCAGTTCCTGGTGCGATCCGACGCCGGGCAGGCTGTCGGTCTTGCCGAGGCTTCAATCCGATCCGACTACGTCAATGGAACGAATTCCAGCCCCGTCGCCTTTCTGGAAGGGCTATACGTCGTGCCCGAGGCCCGGCGGCTGGGCGCGGCCAGGGCCTTGATCGCCGCTGTGCGCGGCTGGGCGCGGGACAGGGGCTGCAAAGAGCTGGCCTCGGACACGCAGCTGGACAACGCGGTAAGCCAGGCGGCCCACTCGCGCCTCGGGTTCACGGAGACGGAGCGGGTCGTCTACTTCAATATGCCGCTGCAGGCGCCGGCGCATCCCGCTCATTGCGAGTAAGGTATGGGCTGCAGCCCATGAATTTCCGGCACACTGGCCCGTGCTACCCCAGCAGGAATCAGCACATCATGAAGATCCTTAGTCCAGCGCCGCGGCTCGTACTAGTGGCGGCTGCGTGCGCGTTGATCGCCGCTTGCGCGAGCAAGCCGCCCGAGCGGACCGACCTGGAATATCGCAGCCGGCCGCCTTCCTCAGCAACGGGCGCCCACAGGGCTCCTGACTCCGCGGATCAGCGTTTGACCATACAGTCCGGCGAAGGAGAAAAATTGAATCTGCCCTGGTTCATCCAGGACACGCAGGATTGGATCAATCGCAATTGAACTCGACCAGGAGCCGGTAGTGAACTTCATGATTGCTCGCAGCAGGCTGCTGGCGCTTGCCATGCTGAGCTTTTCCCCCGCCATCCATGCTCAAGCCGCTCCGGGCGTAGCTGCGTGGACCCCTGCGGCTCCGACAGCATGCGGTTTTTCCGGCTGGACGACCAACGACAAGCCCGGCATCCCGGTGCGCGCCGAGGCTTCCGCCCAGGCCGAAGTGGTGGGCGAGCTGCCGACCACGCGCGGTGAGGGGCCCGATCCCGAGATCGACTACTACAGCGTCACTTTCGACGTGACCGAAGCGCGCGACGGCTGGCTCAGGATCAGGAACGCCAGCGACGACATGACGGCCGGTGAATCCGGCCGCCCGCGCCCCGTATACCGGGGAGAGGGCTGGATCGAGGCCGCGGATGCCCAGGTCGGCATCCAGTCGGCGCGCGGATATGCCCGTCCGGATGCCGCCAGTGAGCGCTTGCTCGATCTGGGCGACGACTGGCTTACCGAAAGGGCCACGCTGCGAGGCATAGTCGCCTGCGAGGGCGATTGGCTGCTGCTGGACTACGAGATGCGCAACAGCGACAAATTCGAGCCGCTGGCGCCCAAGGACCGCACGCGGGGGAGGGCGTGGTTCCGTGGCGTCTGCTCCTCGTCCGAGACGACTTGCGACATGCGGTCGGTGGACGCAAATTGATATATCGCGAATTCCCGATATAATCCGCCCATGGATCTGCTTGAAATCTTCAAAGCCCTCTCTAACCGCACACGCCTTGAAATCCTGAAAGGCTTGAAGGACCCCGTGAACAGCTTTCCCCCGCAGGACGAGGGCGACGTTCATACGGTGGGCGTGTGCGTCAGCAGCATCCAGGAAGGCGTCGGATTGTCGCAATCCACCGTCTCCGATTACCTTGCCACGCTCCAGCGAGCCGGACTGGTCGAAGCCACGCGCATCGGATCGTGGACCTATTACAAGCGCAACGAAGGCGCCATCAGCGCCTTGGCCCAGGTCATCGGGAAAGAGTTGTAATTTTTTTGCCCCACAATATCGGAAAATCCCGATATCCCTATTTACCGAAATGAGAGATCCCAATGAAATCGATCGTACTTAAAGCATTTGGCGGCCCGGAATCGTTCGAGCTGCGCGATGTGCCCACTCCCGTGCCAAATCCCGGGCAAGTCCTGGTCCGAGTCCACGCAACCTCCATCAATCCCTTGGACTACCAGGTGCGGCGCGGGGACTATCCCGACCTCGTGCCACTGCCCGCCATCACTGGGCACGACGTATCGGGCGTTGTGGAAGAGGTCGGCGCCGGCGTGACGGCATTCGCGCCGGGAGACGAGGTCTGGTACACGCCGCAAATCTTCGAAGGGTCGGGAAGCTATGCGGAATATCACGTTGCCTCAGAGAGCATTGTCGGAATGAAGCCTCCCTCGCTGAGCCATCTGGAGGCCGCAAGCCTGACCCTGGTTGGCGGGACGGCGTGGGAGGCGCTAGTGGTGCGCGCGGCGCTGCGAGTGGGGGAGGACATATTGGTGCATGGCGGCGCGGGAGGCGTTGGCCACGTGGCAATCCAGCTCGCGAAAGCCATGGGCGCCAGGGTATTTACGACCGTGCGCGCGGCAAACGCCGAGTTCGCGCGGGCGATGGGGGCCGATGTCGTGATCGACTACGAAAGCGAAGACTATGCCGACGCCATCATGCGGATGACGGGAGGCCGCGGCGTGGACGTTGTGTTCGATACCATCGGCGGCGCCACCTTGTCGCGCAGTCCTGACTCACTTGCCCAACTGGGCCGGGTGGTCTCGATCGTCGACATTGCGCAGCCGCAGGGGCTGATTCAGGCCTGGGGTAAAAACGCGAGCTATCACTTCGTCTTCACCAGGCAGAACCGCGGCAAGCTCGATGAGTTGAGCGCATTGGTCGCCCGGGGGCAGTTGAGGCCGCATGTGGGCGCCGTCTATACGCTTGCCGATGTTCCGCTGGCCCATGCCCGGCTGGAAAGCCCCAACAACGGCATCCGCGGAAAAATCGCGATTGCGGTCGCGCCCTAGGCGCGCCCGCGACCGCATGGTTCGCCGGACGTGGCCAGGGTGCATCAGGCGACCGCCGCTCATGTCAGGCGAATTGCAGCTTGCCGCGATGGCGCGCCGCATTGGCAAGGTCGGCGATGGGCGCGAGCAATCCGCGATCGAAGGCTTCCAGCGCCTGGCCGGCGCGCAGTCTGGCGGGCCAGTCGGCATGCGTGAGCGCGCCGCGGCCCAGCGACACGAAATCCGCTTCCTTTCGCGAAATCATGCCGGCGGCCTGGATCGGATCATGCAGCGAGCCGTTGGCCAACACCGGAACGCGCACGTGCCGCCGCGCCAGCGCGGCCAGGCTGGGACCCTGTGCACCGAAAGCGGGACGCCAGGCCTCGAACTCCGTCGTGTGCAGATAATCGATGGGCTGCGCGTCCAATGCGCGGTAGATCTGCGCGGCATCGGCCTCGCCGCCTTCCCATTTGTGCGTGAAGTCGTTCACCTTGCCTTGCGAACTGCGCACCCCCACGACAAAGTGCCGCGCGGTGGACGCTCGGACAGCCTGGATCACGTCCAGGGTCAGGCGCAGGCGATTGTCCAGGCTGCCACCGTAGCGGTCGTTACGCGCATTGGTGTAGGTGGTGAGGAACTGATCCAGCAGATATCCGTTGGCGCCGTGTATCTCGACGCCGTCGAACCCGGCTTCCTGCGCCCGACGCGCTGCCTGCGCGAAGCCGGCTACCGCTACGGAGATATCTTCTTCCGACATCGCTTCGGGCATCCGGTACGGCCCCGTGCCTCGATAGAACGTCATCTGCTGCCCTTTGGGTAGTACAGCGGACGGGCCTTGCGTGGTGGCGCGATGGGGGTTGCCCTGCGACAACGCGCCCGCATGCATGAGTTGCGCGATGATCCGGCCGCCATGAGCATGCACACGATCCACCACGGTCCGCCACGCATCGCGTTGCGCGTCGTCGGCCAGGCCGGGCTGGAACAGGTAGCCCTGCGCATGGGCCTTGTCCGTATAGATGCCTTCCGTAATCACAAGGCCGAAGCCGCCGGCAGCGTAGGCGGCGTAGTAGTCGGCCATCAGGGCGGTGGCGCGGCCATCGGCCGTGGCGCTGACCCGAGTCATGGGCGCGACGGCGAGTCGATTCGGCAGCCCCAGCCCGCGTTCCAGCTGCAGCGGCGCGAACAATCCTGTGTGCGTGCTCATGTCAGCGGCCCTCCTGAGGGCGCACGGCCGCGATCGCCTCGATTTCGATCATGGCTGCCGGGTCGTAGAGCGCTTTGATTTCGGCGATGGTGTCGGCCGGGTAGGGAGCCGAGAAAAAGCGGCGGCGCAGCGTTACCACGTCCTTGAAATACCCCATGTCGGTGACGAAGATGGTGACCTTGATGACGTCCTTCAAGCTTGAACCGCCTGCTTCCAGCGCTCGGCGCAAATTCAGGAATGCTTGCTCGCCTTGCGCGAGAAAGCCGCCGTCGACGATCTTTCCATCGTCGCCGGCGCCCGCCTGGCCGGAGATGAACAACAGGTTGCCGAATTGGATGCCCTGCGACAGCAGGAAGGGCTCGTAGTTGTCGGGCTGGGTGATGACGCGCTGTAGCATGATGCGAATTCCTTCACTTATGGTTGATGAGAGGACCGGTGTGAAAATCGCCAATCCATGCCCACACTGTAGGGACGGGCGAGCATGGTGACAAAGGTTCATTTGTCAGCTATAAGATGAGAAAAACTCATCTGTAATCTCGATCATGCAACGCCGATCCCTGCCGCTTTCCGGACTACGCGTATTCGAGGCCGCCGCACGACTGGGTAGCTTCAAGGCCGCCGCTCGCGAGCTGGCGGTCACGCCGACTGCCGTCAGCCACCAGATCCGCGCTCTGGAGGCGCAGACCGGCCTTGCGCTGTTCGATCGCCATGTGCGCAGGGTGTCGCTGACCGACGCGGGGGCGCAGCTTTATCCCGTGCTGCGCGACGGGTTCGATGCTTTCGAGGCGACACTGGCGCGGCTGACCCAGCAGCGCGCGCGGGTCCAGGTGACCATCTCCGCGACAAACGCATTCACCGTGAAATGGCTGGTGCCGCGCATGGCCGATTTCCGCAACCGGCATCCTGGTATCGACCTGCAGTTGCAGGCCAGCGATGACATCGTCGACCTGCGGTCGACGGCGGTGGATATCGCGATCCGCTACGGCCGAGGGCCATATCCGGGGCTGGTCGCACAGCCCCTGTTCACCGACAGGTTCGCGCCCGTGGCGAATCCACGGCTGGGCATCGGATCGCCAGACGATTTGGCTCGTGTGCCGTTGATCTGTTTCGACTGGAAGCGGCGCAGGCCGGAGAATCCAACCTGGGAACGTTGGTTTGCGGCCGCCGAGCGGGCACAGCCTCGCCAGGCGAGCCAGCTGCGCTTTTCCGATGAAGGGCATGCAATACAAGCGGCCGTCGCTGGCCACGGCGTTGCGCTGGTCAGCCTGGCCTTGGTTGCCGAGGAACTGGAGGCCGGCCATCTCGTGCAGCCCTTCGGCCCGGTAATAGACGGGCACACCTATCACCTGGCCATGTACGCCGGACGGCCGCCCTCGGCGCCGGTCCAGGCCGTTGCGCATTGGTTGACTACGCAGGCGGCCTGGCAGGACCCCGAAGAATGAGCGAAGCGGGCGCTGCGTGTCAGAAGGTTCCGCGCAGGGTCAGCGTTGCATTGCGGGGCTCGCCATAGAAGCTGCCCCATCCCGGCGCGCCGATGGTCTGGTAGTACGTCTTGTCGAACAGGTTGTTCACGTTCAGCGCCGCGGACCAGTGCTTGTTGATCTTGTATCCGACGCGCGCATTCCAGACGGCGTAGGGCGCCTGCGACACGCGGACCGATCGGGTTTCCGTGTAGCTGCCGGTCTGGTAGTTGACGCCGCCGCCCAAGGTCCATGCCGACCACTCGCCTGGCAGGCGGTAGTCCGACCAGAGCCGCAGGATGTGCTTCGGTGTCACCGTGCGCCCAAAATTGGTGCTTGATACTTCAGTGTCGTTCAGGAACTTCAGGGTATTGAACGTATAGCCGGCAAACAGTTGCCAGCCAGGCGCTACCTCGCCGCTGATTTCGGCGTCCACGCCCTGGCTGCGCACCTTGCCGCTGGACACATAGCAGATATCGCCCACCGTGCACGCGCTGACCAGGTCCTGCTGGGCTCGATTCTTCTGGTCGACGCGGAAGAGCGCGAGCGAGGCGTTGACCCGGCCGTCGAGCAGTTCGCCCTTGATGCCCGCTTCGTAGTTTTTGCCGAGTATGGGGTCGAGCAGTTGGCCCGACGCGTCCACGGCGTTTTGCGGTTCGAAGATTTCCGCAAAGCTGACGTAGCCCGACCACTGGGGATTGAAGGCGTAGATCAGGCCGCCGTACGGCGTGACGACGCCATTCTCCTTATAGGGATCGGTGTAGCGGTCTCCGCCATCCCGGTAATTGCCGGTGTTCTCATACCAACTGACGCGGGCGCCCGCCACCAGCGTCAACGGGTCGGCCAGCTGGAACCGGCCGACGCCATAGACGCCGGTCTGCTTCATCTTGATGATGGTCGCGGCTCCCCGGTAGGCGTTCTCGCGCAACCACTGATCGGTAGGCTCGGGCACGTGATGATCCGGATTCCACACGTTCACGCCCCGGTTCAGGCGCGCTGTCGCAAAATCGTTTTTGCTGGTCAGTTCGTTGTAGCTCGCGCCGACGCTTACCGAATGCCTGCGGCCCAGGGCCTCGAAGGCGCCGTCCACGTCCAGGTTGAGGGCTTTGTTGTGCGTCGAGAAATCGAATATGCCCGCGTACATCGTCGGCCCAAGCCCGGTGGCCGGATCGACCGCGCCTTCCGTGAAGGCGTATTTGGAATCGTTGGACTCCTGGGTGGAAGTCCCGGTGAGTTTCAGCGACCAATCCTGGTTGAAGCGATGCGCAAGCTCGGCGAACACGGTCGTCTGCTTGCCGTTCCAGCGGTTCCAGTCCTGCGAGAGCGAGGTCGAACGCTTCAACCCGATGTCGTCGCCGTTGGCGTAATGGGGCAGGCCGTGGAAGAACGGCGTGGACCGCAGCTCCTCGTAGCTGACGCCGCCGGTCAAGGTGGTGGCGGGGCCCAGGTCGTAGCTCAGCACGCCATACAGCACGCCGGTGCGGCTGTCGGCGTTGTCGTAAAAATAATCGCGGTCGTTGTAGCTGGCCACGGCGCGGCCGCGCAAGGAGCCCGATGCATTCAGCGGGCCGGTCGCGTCGATGTCGGCCCGGTAGTTGTTCCACGAGCCGCCGCTGGCCATCAGCTGCACCTGGTTTTCGGCGAGCGGGCGCTTGCGCACCAGGTTGACCGCTGCGCTGGGCGACCCGGCGCCTTGCAGCAAGCCGGTGGCGCCGCGAATGATCTCCACGCGGTCCAGAATCACCGTGCTGCTCGTGAAGCTGTTGGCCTGGGGGTAGTAGAACGCGCGGTTGACGCCATCGAATTGATAGCTGTCGACGCGAAAACCCCGCGAGAACACGTAGTTGCCACCCATCGGACTCTTGTAGAGCGTCATGCCGGTGCTGTTGGCCAACACGTCGTCCAGCGTGTTGGCGTTCTGGTCATCCATGCGCTGGCGTGTCACCACCGTGACCGACTGAGGAATCTCTTTCAGGCTCTGCTCTCCCTTGCCTATCGTCACTATTCCGCTGGTATAGCTGCCCGTGCCTTCGGTGACGGCGGGATCGGCCATGCCCGTTACCGTGACCGGCGCGAGCGTGGTCGCTTCTCCCTGCGCAATGCGGCGCAGGTGATAGCCTTCTCCGTTGGCGTTGGGCACTGCCTGCAGTCCCGTGCCCGCGAGCAGGCGCACGAGGCCCTGTTCGGCGGTGTAGCGGCCCGTGAGGCCTTGCGTCATCACTCCGAGGGTCAGCGTTGGCGACGCGGCCACGGTGACGTTGGCGGCGACACCGAACTGGCCCAGCGCCGCGTCCAGCGTCGTGGGCGCAATGGCGAAGGCGATCCCCTGCGCGGTGGCGGGCTGAGCCCAGGACGTGACGGGCGCGGCGAGCGAGGCCATTGCGGCCAATGCAAGATGGACGGCTAGGCGCAAGCGGGCCGTACCCGCCCCGGGCGTCTGGGGCGCGGCAAGAATAGAGGATGTATGGCGTGCTGCCATGAGAGCTTCCTGGTTCGTCGATTGATCGGGCCAGACCGCGGGCGCCTCGGGTCTGTCTCTATGTCTAACGAACCACATCCGATAATCTTCGCCGTCGTTACAAATTTTCTGCCGGCCCGGGATCCATGCGGACCGTGTCGCCCGGTCAGGCGCGGTCGACGCTGACCCAGTAGCGTGTGCGGTACCGCAGCCTCAGGTCCAGCACGCCGGCCAGCACCTGCAGCGCCTTGTCGGTGTCGTCGATCCGGAAGGCGCCGGTGACTTCAAGGTTCGCCACCTGGGGGGCGCAGCGCAGGACGCCGACCCGGTAGCGGCCCAGTTCCGCCAGGAAGTGATCCAGCCGCATGCGGTTTGCGACGAGCATGCCGGTAGCCCAGGCGGGCTCCTTGCCGGCGACGGTGAAAGCAGGGGATGCCGTGCGGCCGTCGAAGTCCGTCTGTTCGCCTGCGTGCACGATCCGCGCGGCGGATTCGATGCGGACAGCGCCTTCAAAGACGGCAACACGCGTCGAACCACGGCTGTCGTCCAGCTCGCGCACGGCAAAGCGCGTGCCAAGCGGCGTGAGCAGGCCGTTGCGGGTCTGCACGCGGAAGGGGCGCCCCGCGGTATCCGATGCCGTCGCGATCAGGATCTCGCCGCTCCGCAGCTTGATCCGACGCTGCTGCGCGTCGTAGCGCAGCGCCACTGCGGTGTCGGTGTTCAGGGTCAGGACAGTGCCGTCGGGCAGCGTCATGGTCCGCTGCTCGCCGGTGGCAGTGCGATAGACGGTGCTGCCGTCCCACCAGCCTTCGCGGGCGCCCGCCCATGCCAGCGTGCCCAGGCAAATGCCGCCCGCCGCCCATTTCATGACGCTGCGGCGCGAACGCTGCTCGCAGTAGCGCAGGATGGTCTGGCTGGCGGCGCCCTCGGACACCTTGCTGGCATTGATGGTATTGACCTCGCGCCCGATACCCTGCAGGCGCTGCCAAGCCAGTTCGTGGCGCGCGTCTGCCTGACGCCATGCCGCACAGGCGGCCTGGGTGGCCGCATCGGGGGCGTCCCCGGTTCGCATCATCCAGCGCGCCGCCTGCTTGATGATGTCGGGATGCAGCCGTTCGGCTTGGGCGGCGTTCATGCGTACAGCACCGCGTAGCAATGTTCCCAGGCCTTGACGATGTCGCGCTGCACGGCCGCCACTGAAACGCCGAGCTGTTGGGCAATGTCGCGATAGGGCAGTCCTTCCACCTGCGCCAGCACGAAGACGCGGCGTGCCCGTGGCGGCAGTTGCTCCAGCATGCGGCATACGGCGTTCAGTGCCTCCAGCACCAGGGCGTGGGTCTCGGGGCTGGGTTCGACGGCCACGCTGCGCGAGGCCAGCGTTTCCAGGTAGGCTTGTTCCACGGCGCGGCGGCGAGACTGGTCGATCAAGAGACGCTTGGCGACGGTGGTGAGGAAGCCGCGGGGTTCTGCAAACGCGGCGCGCGATTCGCTGCGCATGACGCGTTCGAACGTGTCATGCGCCAGATCAGCGGCGTTTTCGGCGTTGCCGCTGAGCCGGCGGCGCAGCATCTGCACGAGCCAGCCGTGATGCTCTCGATACAGGCTGACGAAATCGTCGGAGGACGCAAGGTCGGCAGGGCGCAAGGGGGCTTCCGTTCAAACGCTAATGGGAATGATTTCTAATTGTATAGGATCATCGTTCTTGCGGCTGCGACACAAACCCATCCCAATACCCCCGCGTGAATTCATATAGCGCGTCCTGCGCGGTCAATGGCGTGCGCCCCGCCAGCCGCGCCAGCGCATAGTGGCCCTGGCGCTGCGGGTCGGGCGGAATGGGCACTTCGACCAGCAGCCCGGCCTTCTGTTGCTGGCGGGTGACGCAGATCACGCCCAGCAGCAGGGCGTCCGAGTGCAGCGCCAGCTCGACCAGCGCGTCCAGGTTTTCGCAGCGGTGGGTGACCATCTGTTCGGGAGCGCCGCCGGGTCCCAGCGTTTCCGCAAGCCGCAATGAAACTTCGGGGCTGAGCGTGCTGGAGGCCACCGGGTACTGCCGTATCTGTTCGATGCCGGGCCGCTTGTGGGCCAGGATGGGGTGGCGCTTGCGGCAGACCAGGCCGGCGCGCAGCGGAGGCAGGGAACGGGTTTCGAGGTCGGCCGCGTCATACAGCATGCGGGCGTCGCAGACCATGGCGTCGATGCGTTCTGTTCGCAGCATTGCCAGCAGCGCGGCGGTGGAGCCGAGTTCGACACCGACGCGCACCTGCGGATGGCGCTCGGCCATGTGGGCCAGGAAAGGGGAGAGCAGCAGGGAGGCCGGCGCCGGGCTCAATCCGATAGACAGGGTTCCCGATTCGCCGCTGTGCAGGGCCTTGAGCTCGCGTTGCAATTCCGCTTCTTCATAGCGCATGCGGCGCGCGCGTTCGGCCACGCAGGCGCCATAGGGCGTGAGGCGCACGCGGCGGGTGTCGCGGTCAAGCAGGGGCAAGCCCAATTCGGCTTCCAGTGCCTGGATGCTGCGGCTGAGCGCGGGCTGCGACAGGTTGACCGCCTCCGCGGCGCGCGAATAGGTGCCGTGCTCCACCACCGCGAGCAAGTGCTTGAGTTTCTGGAAATCCATGTTCGTGCCGCATAAATATTATGAAATAAATGCATTGGAATTATAGAAGTGCTGTTCGTATGATGGGCCGCAGACGGTGCCCGCAAGAGGCGCCGCTACGCCGCGCACGGGACTCGCACCGCCGCGCGGCTCGTCAAATACGGAGACAGATTCAAATGAAGCAGCACTTGTTGTCGGCCGCCATCCTGGCGGCCTGTGCGGCCGTGGGCGCTCATGCCCAGGCCCAGGAAATCCCGCAGAAGACTTCGCCGCAGGCCGGTGCCTCGGCGCGTCCCGCTGGAGCCACCAGCGGACAGGTCACGATACGGCGCGATGGTTATGGCATGCCGCACGTGTACGCCAACACCGTGTATGGCATTTTCTATGGCTATGGCTACGCGGTGGCGCAGGATCGCCTGTTCCAGATGGAGATGGCGCGGCGCAGCACCCAGGGCCGCGTGGCTGAAGTGCTTGGACAGCCCATGGTAGCGTTCGACAAGTCCATCCGGGGAAATTTCTCGCCAGAGCGCATCCAGCGCCAGCTCGCGGCGTTGCCGGCATCGGAGCGCCAGATCCTGGACGGCTACGCGGCCGGCATGAATGCCTGGATCGCGCGGGTGCGCGCCGAGCCTGGCGGACTGATGCCCAAGGAATTCAACGACCTGCGCTTCCAGCCGGCGGACTGGACGGCCTACGACGTGGCGATGGTGTTCGTGGGCACCATGGCCAACCGCTTCTCCGACGCCAATAGCGAGATCGACAATTTGGCGCTGCTGACCGCGCTGAAGGACAAGCACGGCGATGAGCGCGCCATGCAGATCTTCAACCAGCTGCGCTGGATGACCGACAGCCGCGCGCCCACCACCGTGCCGGAGGAAGAGGGGGTGTACCAACCGGACGCCGCTCGTCCTTCCGCCAGGCTCTCCTATGCGTTGCCGCGCTACGAGGGCACGCCGCCCATGCTGGAACGCGTGGCGCGCGATCCGCAAACCCGCGGTGTGCTGGACGAAGCGCCTGCCGCGCTGCCGGCGCGACTGCTGGCCCAGTTTGCGGAATCGGGGCAACCGGGCATCGCAGGCTTTCCCACGACCAGCAACATGTGGATCGTGGGCCGCGACCATGCCAAGGACGCGCGCGCCATCCTGCTGAACGGACCGCAGTTCGGCTGGTGGAACCCGGCGTATACCTACGGGATCGGGTTGCACGGGGCCGGATTCGACGTGGTCGGCAATACGCCGTTTGCCTATCCCAGCATCTTGTTCGGCCACAATGCGCACGTGACCTGGGGCTCGACTGCCGGCTTTGGCGATGACGTGGACATCTACGCCGAAAAGCTGGATCCCAACGACCGCACCCGCTATTTCCATGATGGCGTCTGGAAGACGATGGAAAAGCGCACCGAGCTCATCGAGGTCAAGGACGCGCAGCCGGTGGTGATGGATGTCTACCGCACGGTGCACGGCATCGTCACGAAGTTCGACGACAAGCAGCGCGTGGCCTACGCCAAGGCACGCGCCTGGGAGGGCTATGAGCTGCAATCGCTGATGGCCTGGACCCACAAGGCGCAGTCCCGCAACTGGGACCAGTGGAAACAGCAGGCCGCGCGCCACGCCCTGACCATCAACTGGTATTACGCGGACGACAAGGGCAATATCGGCTACGCGCATACGGGGTTCTACCCCAAACGCCGTCCGGGCCACGATCCGCGCCTGCCCGTGCCTGGCACCGGCGAGATGGATTGGGACGGCATGCTGCCTTTCTCGACCAACCCGCAGGTGTACAACCCGCGCCAGGGCTTTATCGCCAACTGGAATAACCAGCCCATGCGCGGCTATCCCTCCACCGACCTGTTCGCCATCGTATGGGGCCAGGCGGATCGCTACGCCGAGATCGAGACGCGCCTGAAGGCCATGACAGCCAATGGCGGCAAGGTCAGCGCGCAACAGATGTGGGACCTGATCCGCACGACCAGCTATGCCGACGTGAACCGCCGCCATTTCCTGCCGTTCCTGCAGCAGGCGGTGCAAGGGCTGCCCGCGGATGACGCGCGGGCGCGGCTGGTTGCCGGGCTGGCATCGTGGGACGGCATGGGTACCAGCGACAAGCAACCGGGTTACTACGACCACACGGGTCCCGCGGTGATGGACGCCTGGCTGCGCGCCATGCTCAAGCGCACGCTGGCCGACGAGATGCCCGCCGATTTCTTCAAGTGGTACAGCGCCACCGGTTATCCGACGCAGGCGGCGCCTGCTACCGGGTCGGTCAACCTGACGGTGGGGGTGAAGGTGTTGTTCAATGCGCTGGCGGGTCGCGATGCGGGCGTGCCGCAGCAGTACGATTTCTTCAACGGCCAACGACCCCAGGATGTAACGCTGGCGGCCCTGGACGACGCGCTGGCGGCTTTGCGCAAGGCCTACGGCGAGGATCCCGCCCAGTGGCGCATACCTGCGCCTCCGATGGTGTTCGCGCCCAAGAACTTCCTGGGCGTGCCGCAGGCGGACGACAAGGCCGTATTGAGCTTCCCGGCCACCCAGAACCGCGGCACCGAGAACAACATGACGGTGTTCGATGGCAAGGGCGTGCGCGCGGTGGACGTGGTTGCGCCGGGACAAAGCGGTTTTGTCGCCCCGGACGGCACCCCGTCACCCCACGCGCGCGACCAGTTCGACCTTTACACCAGTTTCGGCAGCAAGCGGGTCTGGTTCACGGATGCGGAAGTGCGCGCCAACGCTAAGTCGGTAGAGACGTTGCGGTACTGACGGCGTAGCCACCCTGGTGGCTGGCCAGCCGCGCATAGACTCCTTGCCGCTTGAGCAATTGGTCGTGCGTGCCGGCCTCCGCCAGGGTGCCGCGTTCCAGCACCAGGATCAGGTCGGCATCGCGGATCGTCGACAGGCGGTGGGCGATGACCAGCGTGGTCCGGTGCCGCATCAGCACGTCCAGTGCGCCGCGTACCTGCATCTCGGACAAGGTGTCCAGGTGCGAAGTGGCTTCGTCCAGGATCAGCACCGGCGCATTCTTCAGGAAGGCGCGGGCAATGGAAATACGTTGCCGCTGGCCGCCCGACAGTTGCATGCCGCGTTCGCCCACGCGCGTGGCCAGGCCGTCCGGCAGGGTGCGCACGAAGTCGGCCAGCGCCGCCTGTTCCAGGGCGCGCGCCAGGTCCTGGGGGCTGGCCTCCGGCCGCGCCAGCCGGATATTGCCTTCCAGCGTGTCGTTGAACAGGTAGGTGTCCTGCGTTACCAGCGCCACGCGCTCGCGCAGGCCGTCCAGCTGCATTTCGCGCAGGTCCACGCCATCGAGCTTCACCTGGCCGGAGCGCGGATCCCAGAAGCGCAATAGCAGGCTGGCCACGGTGCTCTTGCCTGCGCCGGACGCGCCCACCACGGCCACGGTGGCGCCCGCGGGCACCTTGAAGCTCAGGTCGCGCAATGTGTCGTCGCGCTTGCCCGGATAGGCGAAGCTGACGTGCTCGAAGGCGAGCGAGAGGCCGTGCGCGGAGACCGGCGCTGGCCGCGGCCCGTCGACCACGGGCTCGGGTTCGTTGGCGACCACGTGCAGGCGGCGGGTGGCCGCGATGGTGTCGGCCAATTGCCGGCTGACCTGGGAAATCTCCGACACAGGCAAGAAGGTGGCCAGAGCGATCAGCACCAGCAGGGGCAGCATGCCGGCCGAGAGCACGCCTGCCGATACCTGAAGCGCGCCCACGACCGCTACCGCCAGGCCGCCCAGGCCCATCGCGATCTCGAAGCCCGCGGTCTGGCGAGACAGATCGTCCAGGATGTCCAGGCGGCGCGTCCGGTAGTGATCCGCCACACGCAGGAACTCGTCGCGCCGGCGGCCGGTGGCCTGGAAGGCGGTCAGGTCGGCCAGGCCCTGGATGGTGTCGGTGGTGTGCGCGCTCATCTCGCCCAAGGCCTCGCGCGCCTTGTCTCCCAGCGCATCGACCTTGCGCCGTCCGCGCACCGGCGACACCAGGGCATAGGCAAGAAAGGGCAGCAACGCCAGCGCCACGGGCCAGCTGTAGATTCCCAGAAAGCCCAGCACGGATAGCGGGACCAGCACCGAAACGATGGCTGGCGCGATCGTATGGGCGTAGAAGTACTCGACCATCTCCACATCCTGCGTGGCCAGCGCGACCAGGTCGCCGGAGCGGCGCTGCAGCAGGTACGCCGGCGCCAGCCGTTCCAGCTTGTCGTAGAGCTTGACCCGCATATCGGCCAGCAACTGGTAGGCCATGGCGTGCGCCAGCCAGGATTCCAGCCAGTGGAACAAGGCGGCCAGGGGCGCGGCGATCAGCAGGCCAGCAATCAGGGCGGAACAGTCGCGGCCGTCGCGGATGGCCGCGACGATCAACGCGCTGAACACGCCAACGCCGATGTAGGCCGCGACCCGCGCCACGCCCAGCAGGATGGTGGCCGTCAGGGTGCCGCGCCATGGCCGCACCACGGAAAGCAGCGTGCCGAGGGTGGCGCGCCAGCCGACCTGGGCGGCATCCTCGTCCAGCGCGCGCAGGGCAGGGCCTTGCGCGCCGGACTCCTGGCCGGTGCCGTCGCGGTCCGGCGCCGCCGTGGTAACGGCTGTCGCTGCGGCGGCGGATCCTGCCGAGGGATTGCGGTGCGCCGCGGCCTGTTCGTGCATCAGGCGGTGGTACAGGCCTCCTTGACGCATCAGCTCGGCGTGCGGACCGGATTCCGCGATCCGCCCCTGGTCCAGCACCAGGCAGCGGTCGGCGCCGATGACGCTGGCCAGCCGATGCGCCAGGATCAGCGTGGTGCGGCCCGCCATGAGGCGGTCCAGCGCCTGTTGGATCAGCGCTTCGTTCTCCGTATCGACCGAGGATAGCGCTTCGTCCAGGATCAGGATGGGCGCGTCGCGCAGCAGGGCGCGGGCAATCGCCACGCGCTGCCGCTGGCCGCCGGACAGCTGCAGGCCGCGTTCTCCGATGCGGGTGGCGTAGCCGTCGGGCAACGCCATGATGAAGTCGTCGATGTTGGCGGCGCGTGCGGCGGCGCGCACCTGCTCAGGCGTGGCGTCGGGGCGGCCCAGCCGCAGGTTGTCGTCGATGGTGCCGTGGAACAGCGTGATGTCCTGGCTGACCAGCGCGATATGCGACAGCAACGCCTGCGTGTCGAGTTCGTTCACGTCCTGGCCGCCGATGCGGATGCTGCCCGACTGGGGCACGCATTCGCGCAGCAGCAGGCGCACGATGGTGGACTTGCCGGCCCCGCTGGGGCCGACCACGCCGACGCGTTCGCCTGCGGCGATGCGGAAGCTGAGGCCTTGATGGGCGCGGCGGTCAGGCGTGTAGGAAAAGGCTACGTTGTCGAATTCGATGGTGGGGGCGAGCCGCGCGGGCGCCTTGCCGCCGACCGTGGGCGCGGGCGTCAGGGGCTGGGCGTCCGTCAGCGCATGGATGCTGGCGGCTGCCGACTGGCCCAGCATGCCCCGGTGCAGCACCGAGCGCAGGTCGCGCAGCGGTCGGAAAATCTCGGTGCCGGCCATCAGCACGATCAACAGCGCTTCCACGCTCATGTCCCCGTGGGCCACGCGCCAGGCGCCCAGCGTCAGCGCCAGCGCCGCACCCAGCGCCACGCCCAGATCGCTGATGCCGCGGGTCAGCAGGCTGACCGACAGCACCCAGAACGTGTTGTTCGACAGGCTGCGGGCGCGGGCCGCCAGGCGTTGGCCCCAGGCCTTGCCCTGACCGTAGGATTTGAGGGTCGGCAGGCCTTGAACCGCATCCAGGAAGTCCTCGCCGAAATCATTCAGCGACTTCGTGCGGGCCAGGCTGGCGCGGCGGTCCAGCATGTGCACCGCCATCGGGCCGAACAGCGCAAACAACGCCGCCGCCAGGAACACCAGCGCAGTGGGCACGTCCCAGAACGCAATCACGGCAAAGATGGCGAAGGGGGCGGCGGCGGCAATCGCCACTTGTGGCAGGTACTGGCCGAAAAAGGCCTGCAATTGCTCGACCCCATCCACCACCGTCAGCATCACGCCGCCGGTGCGCTGGTTGGCGAACCAGGCCGGCCCCAGGGCCACGATCCGGTCATAGAGCCGGGCGCGCAGCGCATGCTGGACCGTGGCCGCGCAGCGGTTGGCCTGCACGGTGCGCCAGTGGTCCAGGAAGGCGCGCAAGAGCACCATGGCGGCGGCGCATAGCGCGGGCGCGATCCAGTCCTGCCAGGCGGCGCCATCGAACACCCGGGCCAGCAATTGGCCCAGGAACACGTAGCGGGCGATGCCGGCCGCCAACGCCAGCAGTCCCAGGAAAATGCCGCCCGCCATGCCGGCGCGCAAACCCGCCGTCAACTGCCATAGGCGCGAATCGAAATACATAGCAAACTCCTTTCAGTGTTTGCATGGTCACTGATCCCGCGCCCTGGCGAAAGCGATAGTTTTTCAATCATGGGTTGAGCTAGACTTGACCCATGGCCGATCTCCCCAACCATACCCCACCCCTGGCGGCCCTGCGCGCCTTCGAGGCCGTCGCCCGTCTGGGCAGCCTGAGCCGCGCCGCCGCCGAGCTACATGTCACCAAGAGCGCCGTGAGCCATCAGTTGCGCGCGCTGGAGGCCGATCTGGGCGTTGCGCTGCTGCGCCGAGGGGGGACGGTGCGCCGCGCCGAAACCACTGCGGCGGGCGCCGACCTGCTGGCTTCCGTGCAACAGGCCTTGACCCTGCTGGAGACCGCCTGCCGCAACGTGCGGGCTTCCGCCCGGGGCAAACGGCGCAATACCCTGAACGTTTCCGCCAATCCCTCGCTGGCCGCCATGTGGCTGGCGCCCCGTATCGGACGTTTCATCGAGCTGCATCCCGGCATCGACATCCAGGTGTATCTGCATGCCAGCCAGGACCCGGCCTGGAAAAGCCAGGACATCGACCTGGCATTCCTGCACGTGCGCGCCATGGGGCCGCATATTGCCGAACCTGGCGACATTCCGCTCATGACCGAGACAGTGGTGCCCGTCTGCAGCCCCGCGCTGGTGGATCCAGCCGAGCGTGGCGACCCCAGCGTCTTTCTGCGCCACCGCTGGCTGGAGGAAAAACACGTGGACAGCCCCGAAACCGACTGGCGGACCTGGAGTCCAAGGTTGGGCCTGGCCGAAACCGACTGGCAGGAACCCATGGTGCTGAGCGGGCTGAGCACGGTTGCCGCGGCGGCTGCCGCCGGAGTCGGCATCGCGCTGGGGCGCGCGCCGCTCATCGACGAGGAACTGGCCAGCGGTCGGCTGGTGCCCCTGGTGCCGCAGTTGCGCATGCCCGGTTCCTGGGGCTACGTCATGCGCATCCAGGCCAACCGCCCGATGGACGCCGCCTTGCCGACGCTGGTGGAATTCCTGGCCGAAGAGGGGCGTAGCACCGGCGCGTGGCAGCACCAGGCCGAAGCGGCGCGCTGAGGCCGCTGGCCAGGCTGACGGCTCAGTCGGAGCCGCCGCGGCCGCGCGGCGGTGAACTGATGGTGACCGCCGAAGTGACGATCAGCTCCATCAGGATGTTGCGGGCCAGATTCTCGGCATAGTCATTGCGCGCTTCCGCCGTGGCGATGGCGCGTTCCACCGAGCCCTCCACGATGGCGTTGATCTGCTGGATGTGCAGCTCGCAGATCTGTACCAGGTCCGGATGGCGCTTCTGATGGAAGTACAGGAAGCGGCGGGCCAGCGTCTGCAGCATGGCGTGGAACTCGGCCGCGTAGCTGTTGCGCGAGGCGGCGCCGATCTGGCTGGTCAGGGAAAAATGCAGGCGCATGTACATGCGCATGTCGTTCACGGCTTTCAGGTCTTCGAGCTCACGGGCCAGCCGCGCCAGTTCGGCGCGCTCGGCGTCGTCGGCCCACTGCGCCGCCTGGGCCACGATCAGCCGCTCGATCTCGCGCCGCGCCTGGATGATCTTCAACTGCCCTTGGTAGTCGATCTCGGAAATGAAAATGCCCTGGCGCGGCGCGATTTCCACCAGGCGCTGGAATGCCAGTTTCTGCAGCGCGTCGCGCACCGGCGAACGGCCGATGCCGACGCGCTCGCTCAGGGTGGTTTCCGACCACTGGCTCCCCGGCGGCAGTTCGCCGGTGACGATCATTTCCTCCAGGGCGCAATAGGCCTTTTCGGTTTGACTGACAGCCGTGCGGCCAAAGAGGGGCGAGGGTTGGGTCATGGAGTCGGAAGCACGCGTTGTTGGAGTTCGCGTTTTAACACTTTGCCGGTGCTGTTTTTTGGCAGTTCCTCCAGAAAGACGTAGCGCTTGGGCCGCTTGAAGCGCGCGATGGACGCCAGGCACAGGCGGTCCAGCTCCTGGTCCGAGACCTGGGCGCCCGGCTTCAGTACCACAAAGGCCAGTACCGATTCGCCCCATTCAGGATCCGGGCTGCCGACCACAGATACCTCCTGCACGGCTTCGTGGCGCATCAGCGTCTCTTCCACTTCGCGCGGATAGATGTTGGTTCCGCCGCTGATAATGACGTCCTTGGACCGGTCTTTCAGGTGCAGCAGCCCGCGTTCGTCCAGGATGCCGATATCCCCCGTGCGCAGCCAGCCATCCACGAGCGTGTCGGCGCTGGCGCGTGGATTGTTCCAATAGCCCTGCATGACGGTCGGTCCGCTGACGGCGACTTCGCCCAGTTCGCCTGGAGCCACCTTATGGCCGGCGGCGTTGCGCAGTTCCACCTCCATGGACGACTGCACATAGCCAACCGAGCCCAGCAGCGCGTCGTCGTTGCAGGCCACGGCGGCACCCACCTGGGCCGCGGACAGTGCAGAGATAGACATGGGGCTTTCCCCTTGTCCGTAGATCTGCGCCACGCGAGCGCCAAAGCAGGTCACGGCGTCCTTGATGTCTTCGACGTAGAACGGCGCGCCGCCCACGATCAGCGTGCGCAGACCGGGCGGCGGGCCGCCTGCCTGGCGGGCGTGGCGCACCATGCGCTGCACGATGGTGGGCGAGGCGAACAGGCTGACGTTGCGGTAGTGCGCCAGCAGCCCGGACAGCTCGTCCTCGTCCAGGCCGCCGCTGTCGGGGACGACTTGCAAGGCGCCATGCAGCCAGTACGGAATGCTATAGAGACCGCCGCCATGCGACAGCGGCGCCACGTGCACCATGGTGTCGCCGGGCTGCACCGACTGCACGTCGGCGTAGAAGTTAAGGCACATGCCGACCAGGTTGGCATGACTGAGCATCACGCCCTTGGGCTTGCCGGTAGTGCCGCTGGTATAGAACAGCCAGGCCAGTTCCTGCGACGGCCGCGTTTCCAGCGCCCGTGGCGGGCCCATGGCGCCCGCCGCGTAATCCGCGGATTCCACGTCGATTACGCGCGTTGCTTCGAGACCGCGGGCAACGGGAGCCAGCGCTTGCAGCAGCTCGCCTTGGGACAGGCACAGGCGCGCATCGCAGTCGCGCAGTATGTATTCGAGTTCGTTGGGATGCAGCTTGGCATTGACGGGCACGGCGCACAGGCCGGCGTGCCAGATGGCCAGCATCGATTCGATGTAGCTGGGATGGTTGCGCAACGCCAGCATGACGCGCTGGCCGGGCGTAAGGCCCAGCGGGCCGCGCAGCCAGCCGGCCAACGCCTGCACGCGAGCCTGGAGCTGGGCGTAGCTGAGGGGATCACGGGTGCCGGCGGCCAGCGCGGGCTGGTCGGCGTAGGTGGCGGCGCTGCGGTGAAAGAGAGAGCTGAGATGCATGGCGGTCTCTGGATTGATGGGGAACGCGGGTCAGCGGCCAAGCAGGGTGATGCACGTCACCGCCTCTTCCACGCCATTGAAGCCGCCGCCGTTTTCGGCGATGGCGAAGCGCGCGCCTTCGACCTGGCGGGCGCCGGCCTCGCCGCGCAGCTGGATCACCATTTCATGGACTTGCGCCAGGCCGGTTGCGCCAATGGGGTGCCCGCGCGACAGCAGGCCCCCCGACACGTTGATGGGAATGCGGCCGCCCAGGCTGGTGGCGCCGGATTCGGCCATCGGCCCGCCTTCGCCGAATGCGCAGAAGCCCAAGGCCTCCGTCTGCTGGATTTCGGCGAACGCGGTAGCGTCATGGACTTCCGCCAGCGACATGTCCTGCGGGCCGACGCCGGCGTGTTCGTACGCTTCGAGCGCGGCCAGGTGGCACAGGTGCAGGTCGTAGCGGTCAGCCGGGCGATCGGTGGCGGTGCGCAGCACGCTCGCATGCAGGCGCACGGCGCGGGCGCGCTGCAGGCGTTTCAAGCCCTGGGCGTTGCAGACGATGGCGGCCGCGGCGCCGTCGCTGATGGGGGCGCACATGGGCAGCGTCAGCGGCCAGGACACGGGCCGCGCGGCAAGGGCCTCTTCGATCGTCATCGGGTACTGGAACTGGGCCAGCGGGTTGCGGGTGGAATGCATGTGGTTCTTTGCGGCCACCGCGGCAAGCTGGCGCTGAGTGGTGCCGAAGGTCTTCATGTGCAGCCGCGCCAGGCTCGCGTAGATGTCCATGAACACGCTGCGCTTGCCCGGCTCCTCGAACCCGGGCGGCGGCGTCACGTCGGGCGCCAGCGCCAGCAGGCGGGACATCTGCGCCGGCGCGTCATGCACGTCCCAGGCGCCGTCGAACACGGCGAAGCTCTTGGCCTTGTCTTCGGAATACAGCTTGTCCACGCCGACGGCCAGGCAGATGTCGCCCGCGCCCGAGGCCACGTACAGGTGCGCGGCGTTCAGCGCGGTGCTGGAGCTGGCGCAGGCGTTTTCCACGTTGATGACGGGTATGCCGACGATGCCCATGGCCTTGAGCGCCACTTGGCCTGCCACCATGTATTGGCCCTCGATGGAACCCTGGCCGGCGGTGGCGAAGTAGGCCGCCTGCAGGTCGGCGGCATCGCAGCCCGCATCGGCCAATGCCTGGGTGACCGCATCGCTGACCAGATCCTTGACGCTCCTGGACGGCTGTTTATCGAAGCGGGTGATGCCCACGCCCGCGATGTAGGTGGTGTCGTTGCTCATGCTTGGATGCCCGTGGTGAGGATGGATTCGATGATGTGGCGGTCGGCCTCGACGTCCGCGGCCGATCCGCTCCAGGCGATTTCGCCGTGGTCCAGCACGTACTGGCGGTGCGCCAGCCGCGCCGGCACCTTGAGGTTTTGTTCGACCAGCACGATGCCGGTGCCCTGACGGTGGACCTCTGCGAATACCTCGATCAGTTCGTTGACGATGCGCGGCGCGAGGCCCTCCGTCGGCTCGTCCAGCAGCAGGACGCGCGGATTGCCGAGCAGGGCGCGCGCGATCGACAGCATCTGCTGTTCGCCGCCGGACAATTGGTCGCCATGAAAACCGATGCGTTCGCCCAGCCGCGGGAAGACTTGCAGCACCCGCTCCTGCGTCCAGTAGCCTGGTTGGTGCGCGAGCGCGCCCATGCGCAGGTTTTCCCGCACGGTCAGGTTGGGGAAGATGCGGCGTGTGTCGGGCACCAGCGCGATGCCGCCGCGGCTGATCTGTTCGACTGCCCGGCGCGTGGCGTCCTGGCCCGCAAGCAGGCGGCTGCCCGAGGACAGGGGCAACAGCCCGATCAGCGTCTTGAGCACGGTGGACTTGCCTGCGCCATTGCGCCCCACGATGGCGACGATTTCGTCCTGGGCGGCGCGCAGGCCGATGTTCTTGAGCGCCAGCGCCTGGCCGTAATGGACGCTGGCATGCTGCAGTTCGATCATGCCGCCACCTCTTCGCCCAGGTAGACCGCGCGCACGGTGGCGTCGTCGCGGATCGCGGCCGGCGGCCCCTCGGCCACCTTGCGGCCGTTGGACAGCACCACGATGTGTTCCGATAGCGTCATGATCACGTCCATGTTGTGTTCTATGAGCAGCACCGTCCGGCCGGTGGCGGCATGCCGGATGAGGCGGGTGGCGGCGGCGATTTCGTGGTGGCCGACGCCGGCCAGGGGCTCGTCCAGCAGCAGGATGCGCGGGTTCGGCAGCAGGGTCAGGCCCAGTTCCAGTGCGCGTTGCAAGCCATACGACAAAGTACCCGCCACGGTGTCGCGCCAAGCTGCCAGATCGGTCAGTTCGAGCATGGCGTCGATGGTGGATGCCAGGCGGCGGTCATAGCGCGGCGCAAGCCAGAAGGGCAGCAGGTGAGAGTGGCTGATCTGCGCGGCGATGCGCAGGTTCTCCAGCACCGTCATCTCGGGGAAGATCTTGGTGATCTGGAAGCTGCGGCCGATGCCGTGCCTGGCGCGTTCATAGGCACGCAGGCGCGAGATGTCGGTGCCGTGGCACCGGATGCGCCCTCCGTGGCCGGGAAGGTTGCCGGACAGCACGTTGAGCAGGGTTGTCTTGCCCGCGCCGTTGGGGCCGATCAGGCCGTAGACGCGGCCAGTCTCGAAGGCGTAGCTGAAGTCCTCGATGGCGCGCAGCGCGCCGAAGTTCACGCTGACCTGTTCGCACTGCAGGGCGACGTTGCTCATGAGGGGCTCCCTTCGCGCGGGGTCAGCGGCACGCCGGGCGTGGGCGGACTGGCAGGCGCGGGCACCGCGGGACGCTTGCGATTCCAGCGGGCCTGCAGGGCGCCCAGTACTCCTTGCGGGAAATACAGCGTGGCCAGGATGAAGACCAGCCCCAGGATGCCGTACCAATAGGGCGTCCAGCCGCTGAGCCATTCCTTCAGGGCTTCAAACAGCAGTACACCCGCCACCGGCCCCCATAGCGTGCCGGCGCCGCCCAGCAAGGTCATGATGATGACGTCGCCGGACGTGGTCCAGTGCAACATCTGGGGGTTCATGTACATCAGCACCGCGGCCAGCAGCCCGCCCGCCAGGCCGCCGACGGCGCCGGACACCAGGAAGGTAATCTGCTTGAGGCGTTGCACGTTGTAGCCCAGTTGGGCCGCCCGGATTTCGTTCTGGCGCACGCCTGCCACCGCGCGGCCGAAGGGCGATGCGCGCAGCATGGCCATCAGCGCCATCACCAGTGCAAACACGGCGGCGACATACCAATAGAAGTTCACGGTGTCGAAGAAGTCGATGCCGGCGAGTTCCGGCCGGCCGATGCCGGGCAGGCCGTCCGCGCCGCCGGTCCATTCACGCAGCTTGCTGTCGGCCAGGATGTACATGAGCTGCGAAAGCGCCAGCGTGACCAGCGCGAAAAAGATTCCCGAGACCCGCAGCGCGAAAACGCTGAAGATCCAGGCGCAGGCCGCACCGGCCAGGATAGCGAGCGCCAGGCCGGCCTCGAACGACAGGCCGTAGCGCTGCGTGGCCAGCGCCAGCGCATAGCCGCCCGTGCCGAGGAAGGCCGCATGACCGAAGGACACCATGCCCAGCAGCCCGAACACCAGGTCGAAGCCCACGGCGAATATCGACCACACCATGATCAGGATGCTCAGGTTCAACAGGAAATCGTTTTGCGTGCAGAAGGGCACCGCGATCACCGCGGCGGCCACGCCGGCCGCCATGGCGGCATCTTGGCGGGAAGTCGTCATGCCAGCCTCGCTTGACGGGAGAACAGTCCTTGGGGACGGGTGAGCAGGGTGGCGATCAGCATGGCGAACGTCAGGATGTCCACCCAGCTGGGCATGAAGGTGTAGCCCACCGCGCGGACCATGCCGATCAGCAGCGATGCGGCGACCACGCCGCGTATATTGCCCAGCCCGCCCAGGATCACGACGATGAAGCAGTCGATGATGGTGTTGGTGGCCATGCCCAGCTCAATGGGGAACAGCGGGGCGGAGATGGCGCCCGCCAGTCCGGCCAGCGCCGCGCCCACGCCGAATACGGCGCTGCGGATGGTGGCGGCGGGCAGCCCCAGGATGCGCACCATTTCGCCGTCGCTGCTGGCGGCGCGCACCAGCATGCCGAAGGTGCTTTTCTCCAGCACGAAAAACAGCGCGGCCGATACCAGCAGGCCGAAGGCGATGACGAACAGGCGATAGACGGGAATGGTGCTGCCGGCCAGGTCGACCGTGCCCGACAGCAGCGCCGGCATCGGCGTTTCCTGATACCCCAGGCCCCAGACGAACTTCACGGCTTCGCTGATGACCAGGATGAAGCCGAAAGTCAGGATCAGCTGGTAGAAATGCGGGCGGCTGTACAGCGGCCGCAGCGCCAGCCGTTCGATGGCCAGGCCGGCGAGCCCGACGCCCGCCGTTGCGACGATCAGGCCGGCGATGAATGAACCTGTGCGCAACTGGATGTCGAAGGCCAGGTAGGCGCCCAGCATGTACAGGGCGCCATGGGCGAAGTTGATGACGCCCAGCATGCCGAAGATTAGCGTAAGGCCGGATGCCAGCAGGAACAGCAGCATTCCCAGGCTCAGGCCGATGATCACGGTGGACATGGCAGAAATCCGTCAGGCGGCGCGAGCGCGCCGGGGGCGCCGGTCCGCTGGACCGGCGAGGACATGGCGCGACCGGCTCAGCCCGCGCAGGGTTCGAATACCTGTTCCGGCGGAAACACCTTGACGATGTCCATGACGTAGGCCGGTTGCGGCGGCTTGCCCGTATCGACCACGCCCCACAGGCCGTTCTGCATCGCCTGGTGGTCGCAGGCGCGCATGCTTTTCTTGCCTTCCACGGAGTTGTCTCGCACGCTGGCCGCAAATGCCTCGACCCACTTTTCCTTGTCCCAGGTGCCGGTCTGGTCCACCACGTCCAGCCACCAGCTCATGCCGTCATAGGCTTCGCCCGCGGCGGCCGAGGGGAACTCGTTGTACTTCTTGCGGAACGCCGCGACGAAGGCCTTGTTGGCTTCGTTTTCGACCGTGAAGTGATATCTCACGCCCGATTGCACGCCGACCGCGGTGGGCCCGACGCCGGCGGCCATGGTCTCGTCGGCGATGACCGGGCCGAAGATCTTGCGCGTCTTGCCCAGTTCTATCTGGCCGGCCTGCTTGACCATCGTGACCGCGTCCGAACCCGTCATGAACAGCGCCACGCCATCGGCATTGGAACGCGCGATCTTGTCGGCGATGGATGAATAGTCGCGATTGCCCAGCGGCGGGAAGTCCGCGCCCACGATCTCGATGCCGGCCTTCTCGGCTTCGCGGCGGTACCAGTCCCAGCTGTCGCGCGTGGCCTGGTAGTCGGCCGTCACGCCGTAGACCCGCTTGAGTTTCTGCTCCTTGGAGTAGGCCAGCGCCATGCGCTGCTCCATGCCTAGCGTGTTGGAGGTGCGGAAGGTGTAGCGCGAACCGCCAGGCACCGTGATCTTGTCGTCGGCCGACATGGTGACCAGATGGGGGATCTTGCGCTGCTTGGCAATGTTCATGATGGCCAGCGTGCTGGCCGAGCTGACCGCGCCGAAGATCATCTGCGACCCGTCCGAGATCAGGCGGGTGGTTTTCTGCACCGCTGGCTGCGGCTTGGTCTCATCGTCTTCCCAGGTGACCTGGATGGGCTTGCCCAGCACTTTGCCGCCGCGCTGTTCGATGGCGATGGTGACGCCCTTGCGCATGTCTTCGCCAAAGATGCCGTAAGTACCCGACAGCGACACCACGCCGCCGATCTTGAACGTGTCGGGATCGGCGGCGCGCGCGCCTGTCGTGAACAGGGCGCACAACGCCAGCGCGCCGTAGGCGGCGGGTCTCCATGTCTTCATTATTTGTCTCCACGTATTTTTCATTATGGCTCGTAATGTTTTACGTAGCGCTGTTGAGATACTACGTTTGAGACTGTGATGTGAAAAATTGGGGTATACCCGGGGCGGCCAGCAAAGAAAACCGCCCCAGGGCCACGCGGGCGCCTGGGGCGGTTTTCGGAAAGGGACGGCTGGCCGAGGCGCGCACGGCGCCTTGCGGTTGGCGGTCAGCGCTGGCGCGCCTGGGTCTGATTCAGGGCGGACTCGACCATGCTTTCGACCAGCGGGATGACGCGGCCGGCCAGTTCGGGGCGGTAGGCGTAGGGATGTGTCTCGTCCATGTAGGTGGACTGGCACATTTCCAGCTGGATGGCGTGCACGTTGTCTGCCGGATTGCCGTAGTGGCGCGTGATATAGCCGCCCTTGAAGCGGCCGTTCACGGCCCAGGTGTAGGCGGCATTGCCGGACAACCGGCTTTCGACGGCCGCCAGGATGTCTGGCGCGCAGGCCGCGCCGTCGGCGGTGCCGATGTTCAGGTCGGGCAACTTGCCCTCGAACAGGCGCGGCAGCACGCTCGCAATCGAGTGCGCTTCCCACAGAAGCACGGTTCCGTGCTCGGCCTTGATGCGGTCGATTTCCTCGCACAACTTTGCGTGGTAGGGCTTCCAGTAGGCCTGCAGCCGGTGTTCGCGTTCGGCGTCGGTCAGGACGGCCTCGTTGCGGTAGAGGGGGTCGCCACGGAAGGTGTGGGTGGGACACAGGCCGGTTTTGGTCTGGCCGGGATACAGGCTTTCATCGTTGGGCGGGCGATTCAGGTCCACCACGTAGCGCGAATAGCGCGCCCCGATGACGGAAGCGCCGAGCGTCTCGGCGAACTTGTACAACGTGTCCAGGTGCCAGTCGGTGTCGCCCGATTGCAGGCCCAGCGGCGTCATCTGCGCGCGTTGCGAATCGGGGATCATGCTGCCCAGATGGGGGATGGAGATCAGCAGCGGGGCCGTGCCGCGGCTGAATTGATAGATGTCGCTCAAGTAAAACTCCGGGGGAAATGGCGGGGCGCAGGCAAGGGCGTGCCTGGCAGCGTCCCTGGGTATCCGGTATTGCGCCTTGCGGGGCAATGCCGGCAATCATAGTGGATCAGGCGCCTGTCCATGGCCGCCGCGGTGCGTCGACGGCCCAGGGCGCGCCGCGGCTCCAGGCGCTCGCGAGGCTGTCGATCAGCACGCGCACCTTGGGCGCCAGGTGGCGCCGGTGCGGATAGACCGCACAGACCGGCGCTCCGGGAGGCGCCGCCGATTCCAGCACCGGTGCGAGCCTGCCTGCGCGCAAGTCTTCGCCGACCAGAAAAGCGCCCAGTTGGGCGATGCCTTCGCCCGCCAGCGCGGCGTCGCGCAGGGCCTCGGTATTGCCCAGGCGCAGGCGTCCGGCGACGTGGACGCCGCGTTCCTGACCGTTGACCGCAAAGCGCCACGGCACCAGCGCGCCAGCGTGGGTGTAGGCCATGGTCTGGTGGCCGGCCAGATCGTCCGGGCTGGCGGGAGCGCCATGGCGCTCAAGGTAGCCAGGCGAGGCGCACGTGATCAGGCGGTGCGGCGCCAGCACTTTTCGCACCAGCCGGCTATCGGTTTCGCCGCCGATGCGGATGGCGACATCCACGCCGTCGCGCACCAGGTCGATATAGTCGTCCGAGAAGCTGACGTCCGCCTCGACCTCGGGCCATTCGCGCAGGTAGTCGCGCAACAGCGGCATGATGTACAGCCGTCCCAGCGAAACGGGCAGGTCGATGCGCAACCGTCCCCGCGGCGCCAGCTTGCGGCTGGCCATTGCGTCGGTGGCGTTGTCCACCTCGGACAGGATGCGTTGCGCATGGTCATAGAAAACACGGCCCTCATCGCTCAGGCTGACGCTGCGGGTACTGCGATGGAGCAGCCGCGCGCCCAGGCCTTGCTCCAGGCGCGCGATGCACTTGCCTATCGCCGAGCGCGACAGGCCCAGCTTTTCGGCCGCGGCGGTAAAGCTCTGGGTGTCGGCCACGCGCACGAAGGCGAGCAGGTCGCCGATATGGTCCAAGCGGGCCATCGGAGAGGGTGAATTGCGCACGATTCGTCCCTATTGTTTATTGAATGTCCTACTTTATCAGCGAATTGGAAACAGTAGACTGCCTAGGGGTCGGCTCGGCATGAGCCCTTATCAGGACCCTACACAATGACCCGCAGTTGCCCAGCGCCAGAAAGCGCCATCCCTGACTCTTCCAGCAACCAGCCGGCGGCCTGGCGCGCGTGGCTTGGCGTCATTGCCGTCGGCATGGCGACTTTCTGCGTGGTCACGACCGAAATGCTGCCGGTGGGGCTGTTCGTTCCCATCACTGGCGCGCTCGAGGTGTCGGTGGGGATGGGCGGTTTCATGCTGTTTGTGCCCGCGATTCTGGCGGCGCTATGCGCCCCGCTTGTGGTCCTGGGCGCCAAAGGGGCCGACCGCCGCGTCATTCTCTGCGGTTTGCTGGCGCTATTGGTCTGCGCCAACGCAGCCAGCGCGTGGGCCCCCAGCATGCCGTGGTTCCTGGCGGCTCGGGTGTTGGTGGGCTTTTGCATCGGCGGCGTCTGGGCGATCGCGGGCGGGCTGGCGAGCAGGCTGGTCGGCCCGAGCGCCGTGGGACTGGCCACGTCCATCATTTTCGGCGGCGTCGCGGTGGCGTCGGTACTGGGGGTTCCGCTGGGCGCCTTCCTTGGCGGACTGGCCGGCTGGCGCGCGGCTTTCGGCGCCATGGCCGCGTTGTGCGCCGCGGTGCTGTTGCTGAATCTGCTGGGTCTGCCGGCCTTGCCCGCAGCGCGCTCGCTGCAGCCACGCCAACTGGCGTCGCAACTGGCCAATCCGGGCCTGAGGCGCGGCCTGCTCATCACACTGTTCCTGGTTGCCGGCCATTTCATGGCCTATACCTTCGTCCGTCCGCTGCTGCAAATCCATGCGGCCTTCGGAGAGGGCTGGATCGGACCGCTGCTCTTTGCCTACGGCGCAGCGGGCGTGGCCGGCAATTTCCTGGGCGGCGCCGCAGCCGCCCGGCGCCCCGCGGCGACCTTGCTCGTGATCGCTGCCAGCTTGCTGTCGATCCTGCTATTGCTGAGCGGGCTGGGGCAATTGCGCCCGGCGGCCGCGGTCTTGCTGCTGCTGTGGGGGCTGGCGTATGGCGCCGTGTCCGTTTCGTTGCAGACCTGGATGATGAAGGCGGCGCCGGATGCCGTGGAAGCCGCAACCTCGCTTTTCGTCGCGGTGTTCAACCTGGGGATTGCCGCGGGTTCGCTGCTGGGCGTGCCCAGCGTGGACGCTCTGGGACTGCGGGCCAACCTGTGGTTGGCGGCGGCCTGCATGCTGTGGCCGGCGACGCTGCTGGCGCGCCAGGGGTGGGGCGAATTGCGTCGCTCCTACGCCCGGAAAGCGCGCAACAGCGTATCCACGCCATAGCGGCAGGTGGCCAGGTCTTCGTCGTCCGGGCCCTCGGCCCGGCCGCCTGTCAAGCGCGCGTGCGAGGCAATGCCATTGATCAGGTTGCCCAGGGTGCGCGCGGCCAGCCGCGGATCGTCGATGCGGAGTTCGCCGCGTTCGCAGGCCTGCTTCAGGCATTGCTCCAGCGGCGCGTGGAGTTGCATGGCTACCGCCAGCCGCAATGATTCGGCCAGTTGTGGCAGGCGATGCGATTCCGAGACGATCAAGCGGTACAGCGCGACCGATTTGGGCTGCAGCGCATAGCTCAGCAGCCGTCGCGCCAGTTCATGCAGGGCCGGGCCGACGGGCTGATCCAGCAAGGCCGGCGGAAACACGGCTGCGCGCATGCTGTTCAGTTCGTGTTCGAGCACGGCGACGAGCAAGCCTTCCTTGCTGCCGAACAACTGATAGGCGGTGGCCGCCGAGCCGCCCGCCTGGCGCACGATGCGCTGGATGGACGTCTGCGCGTAGCCGTGCTCCAGCAAGGATTGCGTGGCGGCTTCCAGCAGCCGTTCCCGGCGCGCTTCGCCCCGGCTGGTCAGCGCGCGCGGCGCCGTATCGTTTTGAATCGAGTTCATTTCGCCCCCTTGTCGCGGCATGGCCCTGGCGTTTCGCCCGGCCATGATTCTGGCTGAAATTGTGTAATGTATAGTACATTACACCATTGCTACATCATCCGAGCCGCCGTGACGCGCCGCGCCGCACACCGCGCAATTCGCTATGACTGACGACCTGGTTCAATTGGGAAAGCTGGTCAGCCTGGGGCTGGCCTTGATGCTGCCGCTGGCCAATCCGCTGACCTCCATGACCTTGCTGCTGTCGCTGGGCCAGCAGATCCCCTACAAAGAGCGCGAGCGCCAGGTCAAGCAGGCGGCCTTCTATGTCGTCGGCATCATGGTGGTGACCTACTATGCCGGCGCCTGGATCATGCACACCTTCGGCATTTCGATTCCGGGGCTGCGCATTGCCGGTGGGCTGATCGTGGCCAGCATCGGCTTCAGCATGGTGTTTCCCTCCGCGCCGTCAACCGCCGCCGAAGCCGACGTGGCGGACGCGCAGGCCAATCGGCAGACGCCCAACATCGCTTTCGTGCCACTGGCGATGCCGGGTACGGCGGGGCCGGGCACGATTGCCATGATCATCAGCGGCGCGGCCACGCTTGACGCCTCGGTGACGCAGGCCTATTCCCCGTGGGTGCTCGCGGTGACGCCCATCGTGGTGTTTTCCCTGCTGGGTCTGCTGTTCTGGATATGTCTGCGCTCGGCCGGGCGCATCGTGGCCGTGATCGGCCAGGGCGGGGTGGAGGCCATCTCCCGCATCATGGGCTTTCTGCTGGTCTGCATGGCGGTGCAGTTCGTGATCAACGGCGTCCTGGAAATCGTGCAGCAGCATGGCGGCATGTAATCCTGCCCGGCGCGGCTGGCGGACGATCGCCTGGCGCATCGCGTTAAGCCTGCTGCTCATCCTGCCCGCGGCGTGGGGCTGCCTGGCGTTGGCCTATCGCGTGCCGGGCGGAGCGTTCCTCCAAGGGGCGGCCGCACTGGCCTGGGCCGCGCTGTGCTTATATTCGGCCGTGGTGCTGTGGCGCGGGCGTACCCGGCGCGCCATCGGGACCTGGCTGATCGGCATGGCCGCGCTGTGTATTTGGTGGCAGACCCTGGCGCCGTCCAATGACCGTATCTGGGCGGACGACGTGGCGCGCACGCTGCGCGGTAGCATATCCGGGTCCATCGTCACGTTGGACAGCGTGCGCAATTTCGATTGGCAGGCCGATACGGACACGCGCTACACGCCCCGCTGGGAAGTCCAGCAGTACAACCTTAACGAGCTGGCCACGGTGGACATGGTGCTGTCGTACTGGGGCAGCCCGGCCATCGCCCATACGCTGGTCTCATTTGGCTTCACGGACGGCCGCCAGGTTGTGTTCTCGGTCGAGATCCGCAAGGAGCGCGGCGAGCAGTTTTCCGAGATCGGCGGCTTCTTCAAGCAGTTCGAGCTGAGCGTGATCGCGGCGCAGGAGCGCGACATACTTTACGTGCGAGCCGGACCGCGCGACGAGCGCGTGTACCGCTACGCCGTCGACATGCCCGTGCCTGCCATGCGCGAATTGTTCTTGTCCTATGTGCGCACCGCGAATGAACTGGCCGACGAGCCGCGCTTCTATCACACGGTAACCGCCAATTGCACGACGCTGGTCTACCGCATGGTGCGCGCGATCGTGCCGGGCCTGCCCATGGACTACCGCATTCTCCTGTCCGGCTATTTGCCAGAGTATCTCTACGAGCATGGCGGGCTGGACACCAGCAAGCCTCTTTCCACGCTGCGTGAGCAGGCCTATGTCGGCAAGCCCGCCTTGCCCGGGTCGGATCCGGTTGTGTTTTCGCGGGCCATCCGCTTGCCGGAGTCGGCGGGAACCCCGCCATGAACGGCCTCTGGCAAGCGGGCGCAAAAGCCTGCGCGATCCTGGGACTTGCCGTGTGCGCGGGCTGCGCGGGCGTCAAAGTGTCTTCCGTCAGCACGCAGGACTACATTGCCCAGCGCCGCGGCGACGTGCTCACCACCGGGCGGCTTAGCGCCTCCGCGCGCGAGTCCATGGCCGTGCTGGGCTTGAACGCGCAGGACTGCCGCAAGGACCGAGACGCGTGCACCCGCTCGCTGGCCACCATGGAGGGCCTGGACAGCGAACGGCGCCTGGCCACCTTGTCCGAGGTCTGGCTGATGGAGGCGCTGGCGACGGAAAAGCAGCGTCCCGCCAGTCAGGACGAGCAGGACCAGTTGCTGGATGCCTATCTGCAGACGGCGCGGGCCGCCTATGCCTATCTGTTTTTCACGCCGCGTTCCCCCAGCGACCGCGCCTTCGAGGATCGCCAGACCCAGGTGCGGGATTACTACAACTATGCGGTGCAGCAGGCCGTCACTCGCCTGTTCGAGCAGCATCGCGGCCGCCCGCCGGCGCCTGGAGCCAGGATGGCGGCGGGGCCGTGGCAGGTGCTGGGCGAGATGTCGGACGTCAAGCTGCCTGGCGGCAAGCAGTTCCCGCACGAGCTGGTGCCGGCGTCTACCCTGACGTTTCAGGGCCTGCGCAGCATGTACCGGCGCGACGGTTTCGGCGCCGAGCTGGTGGCGGTGACGGCGCGCCGCGTGAACGATGCCGACACCTTCAAGACGCCCTATAGCGAAACGCCATTTCCCGCGGTGACGGTCATCATGGGCTTTCCCGGCGCCACGCTGGAACAGGTCATGGCCACGCGCGAAGCGACCCTCGCTGCCTACGACCCTTATAAGCGGGATACGGTGGCATTGGCTGGCACGACGGTGCCCCTGGCCGCCAACTTCACCTCCGGCTACGGGCTGTGGCTGGCACGGTCGGGCTTCGCCACGCAGGCGTTGCGCAACGTGCTGGGCAAGGAAGAGGGCATCGAGGCGCCGCACGTCTACCTGTTGCAGCCCTACGATCCGGACCGCCGCACCATCATCATGCTGCACGGTCTGGCGAGCAGTCCCGAGGCGTGGATCAACGTCGCCAATGAGGTGCTGGGCGACGAAACCCTGCGCCAGCACTATCAGATCTGGCAGGTCTATTACCCCACCAATACGCCCCTGGCGCTGAACAACCGGGCCATCCGCGACGCGCTGAGCCAGACGCTCGAACATTTCGATCCCACGGGCGCGGCGCAGGCGTCGCGCGACATGGTGGTCATCGGGCACAGCATGGGCGGCGTGTTGAGCCGGCTGCTGGTGTCCTCGTCCGGCACCGTGCTGTGGGACGCGCTGCGCGACCATGCCAATCTCGACGAAGCGCGGCTCGCCCAGGCGCACGCCGAGTTCGATCCGGTGCTGAGCTTCGATGCCTTTCCCGGCATTACGCGGGCGGTGTTCATCGCGGCTCCGCACCGGGGCACGCCTTTTGCCGAGAACACTTTGTCGCGCTGGCTGTCCAACTTGATCACGCTGCCTGCCACGGTGGTCAGGCAGTTCGCCAAGCTCAACCGGTTGGCCGACACCGATGGGCCGCCCCGGCCCGAATCCTCGATCCGGGTGCCCAACGGCGTGGACAACCTGAGCGAAAAGGACCGATTCGTGAGATTGACCGCGACCATGCCGATTTCGCCGGCGGTGCGTTACCACAGCATCATTGCGAACAACACGCCTGGCGTGGCGCTGGAAGATTCCGACGACGGCCTCGTCCCGTATCGCAGCGCGCACCTGGACGGCGCCGAATCCGAGAAGATCATCAGTTTCTCGCACAGCGTGCAAGAGACGCCGCAAGCCATCCTGGAACTCAGGCGCATCCTGCGCTTGCAGCTCGAGCAGGGGGGGCGCTGATGCACTGGATCGCAATTGGCCTGGCGGCTATCGGCATTTGCGCATTGGGGGCGGCGCTGCTGCGCCATCCCGGCGTCATCCTCTACGACTGGTTCGTGACGGAGCGCTCCAGAAAGCGGTCCGCGTCCCGTGGCCGTGCCGCGGCGCGGGCCGAGCGTCGCGACCCCGCATCCTTGCCCGGATAGCGCGCCAGGCGGGCAGGCAAGGGCAGATAGCCCCAAGCTGGAAGCGGCCAAAAAAAAAGCCACCCGATGCACGGATGGCCAAAAGAGGAGACGCCCCGACTCTGCTCAGTTGGGGCAGTCCATGACCTGCTTAGAAGCGATGGCGGATGCCGAAGCCCACCGTGCTCATCTTGTCGCCCTTGATGAAGGCGGCGCCATCAGCGTAGGACGCCAAGGCGTACAGGTTGGTCCGCTTGGACAGATCGTACGTGTAGCCCAGGCTGTACACGTCCATCGCGTACAGGTTCTTGTTGGGGTCGGCACGTTGCCACGAGGCGAACACGTTGCTTGCGCCGCCGATCGGAGCGCTCAGGCCGACCATGTACGAGTTGATGCGCAGGCCGTCCCAGGTGAAGCGGTCGTTGGTGTAGCCCAGGCCGCGGGCGACGCCGCCGGATTGCTGGCGGCCGCCCATCAGGGCGAAGTCCTGGCCGGCGAACACGCCGTCCTCGGAACGGCCGTAGGCCAGCGCCAGCTTGATCACTTCGAAGTCGTACGCGCCGCCGATGATGAACTGCTGCGGCTGAGGCTGGTTCGGCTTGCGGTACTGCACGTCATACGTCAGGGCCACGTTCAGGGGGCCGTTGTCGTACTTCACACCGGCCGTCCATGCGCGGTTGTTTTCCTTGGTCTTGAAGCCGGTGGGGCCTTCGACGTCGTCGGTCGAGAACGAGTAGCCCACGCCGCCCTGGAAGCCGTTCCAGTTCGGGGTCTGGTACATGACCATGTTGTCATAGCGGACGGTGTTGGCCGCGCTGAAGGCCATGCCCATGTTGGCGTTCAGGTAGTCCAGCGAGAACGGATCGATGTTGCGGAAGTACTTGGACGCGATGTTGGTCTGGCGGCCCAATTCCAGCAGACCCCATTCGGTGTGGCTCAGGCCGACGGTTGCCTGGCGGCCGAACATGCGGCCTCCTTGCGAGCGGTTGCCGTTGTTGGCCGTAAAGCCGCTTTCCAACGTGAAGACGGCCGACAGGCCGTCGCCCAGATCTTCAACGCCGCGCAGGCCCCAACGCGAGCCATTCTGGATGCCGTCGTTCATGCCGATGCGGGACTGATAGTCGCCGCCATACAGGCCGCGGTTGGAATCGGTGGTGCCGACCTTGCCGCGCTGGTAGGTCATGCCCAGGTCGACCACGCCATAAAGCGTCACCGAGGTTTCTGCGTACGCGGTGCCAGCCATGCCAGCCAGAATGGCGCCAGCAAGCAAAGTTCTTGTTAGTTTCATAATAAATCCCGTTCTATGGCTTGAATCGCCTGCCTTCTGTACCGATGAAGACAGCCCAGACGTAACCTTAGGCATGTGAGCGGGGTGAAATGAAACTGAAAACTACATAATGGTTCGGGATATGGATATTGGGGTCGAATTAAATTATCGGCTCTCTGACGAAAGACTTAACGGCGTTTATTTTGTTACGGAATACACAAAATAAAACCTGCGATTCATTGCTTGTGTACAACGTTGAGAGCGTTTTCTTTTTTTTATCCGGCCCGCGCCACCGCAGTTTCCCTTGATATGTATGAAGAAAATGTTGGTGGCCAATTCCGTACATTTGGATAAATTGTGGCGCTGCATCTGTAACGCCGCAGCGGCTTGCCTACGCCGCTTTCACCCGCCGTCCAAGCCCAGGTGCCCGCGCAATGTCCGATGTTGATATTCGGTCCGGAACAGGCCCCGGCGCTGCAGCACGGGGATGACGTGTTCGACGAAATCGTCGATGCCGCCGGGAAGCGATGGCGGCATCAGGTTGAAGCCGTCGGCGCCTTCGTTCCGGTACCAGTGTTCCATCTTGTCCGCGATCTGTTCGGGCGTCCCCACCATGGTGCAATGACCTCCACCGGCCGCAAGCCGGCCAAGCAGCTGGCGTACTGTGGGCTTTTCGGTTTCGATGATGCGCAGGATGGTGGCATAGCGGCCCTTGGGGCCGGTGAACTCGGACAGGGGCGGCAGGACGGGCACGGGCGCGTCCAGTTCCCAGGCGGAGCAGTCCTGAAGCACGAACATGCCCAGCTGGCGTAGCGACGCGTCGCTGGGCAGCAGGACGTCCAGTTCGCGCTGCTTGGCCCGGGCTTCGGCCTCGGTCGAACCCACGTAGGTGACCAGGCCCGGCATGATGGGCACGAAATCCTCGCGGCCGGCGGCCTGTACGCGGCGCTTGATGTCGCGGTAATAGGCCTGCGCCGCGGGCAGGTCGTAGGCGACTGCGTAGATCGCCTCGGCGCGCCTCGCGGCGAGGTCTCGGCCCTGGTCCGACGCGCCTGCCTGGAACAGCACCGGGCGGCCCTGCGGCGGACGCGGCACCGTCAGGGGGCCGTCGACCAGAAAGTGTTCGCCGTGGTGCGCGATCTTGTGCACGCGCGCAGGCACGCCGTAGTCTCCCGAGCGGTCGATGGCCAAGGCGTCTTTTTCCCAGGAGTCGAACAGCTTGAGCGCGACGTCGACAAATTCTTCGGCGCGCGCGTAGCGCCAGTCGTGCCCGGGCATGGACTCGTAGCCGTGGTTGCGCGCTTCAGCGTCGAACATGGAGGTGACCACATTCCAGCCCATGCGCCCGCCCGAGATGTGGTCCAGCGAAGCCACCATGCGCGCCGCGTGAAAGGGTGTGAAGAAGGTGCTGGAAACCGTGCTGATCAAGCCGATGCGGGACGTGGCGCGCGCGATCGCGGCCATGGCGGTCAAGGGTTCCAGGTACCAGCGCGGGCCGTCGCCGATGTTGTCGACCGATTGCCCGTCGGCGAAGAAGATGGCGTCCAGCTTCCCGCGCTCGGCGGTGCGCGCCAGTTCTTCGTAGTAGGCAATGTCGCCCAGCCGTTCGGCGGCGGAATCGGGGTGGCGCCAGGCGGCGCGATGGTGGCCGCAGCCGAAGATGAACAGGTTCAGATGCAGCATGGCGGTTCGGTGCGGGCGGAGGCGGTGAAAGACGCGATAGACATGGTCGGGCTCTACGATTCCAGCGGCGCACAGGCAAACGGACGCCGCTCGCGGGCGAACTTAGCACAAAAGCCGACGCCGGCGTCCGTGCCGCGCGCGTTGACATTGCCGTGCCGCTCTCCTAATCTTGCGGCAATTCCTGGGGGAGCCCTGCAAGGGCTGAGATTCCGCGTCATCGCGGTAACCCTTTGAACCTGATCCGGGTAATGCCGGCGAAGGGAAGGACATCGCGCAGTCCGCGCGCCCTCCCTAGACTTTCATTCATTTTGCGGCTTGCGCGCCACGCGTGGGCCGCGGCGTTGCGCGTCCGGCTGCCAGCCGGCAGCGGGAGGACCGATTCCATGTTGACCCAATCAACCGCCCTGATGTGGCTGCTGCTGTTCTCGGGGGGCTTCGCCTTGGCCAGCGTGCTGTATACGCGGCGCAAGCGCGGCACGCTGGAGGACTACATCGTCGCCCGCAACAGCCAGGGCGCCTTTGGCACCATCCTGACGCTGATGGCCTCGACGCTGGGCGCCTGGATCCTGTTCTCGCCCGCGCAGGCGGCGACCTGGGGAGGGCTGGCGGCAGTGATCGGCTACGCGCTGGGATCGATGTCGCCGCGCCTGGTCATGATTCCCCTGGGGCGGCGCATGCGCGAACTGATCCCGCATGGGCACACCCTGACGGAGTTCCTGATGGCGCGCTACGGCCGTCCCATGTACGGGCTGGCGCTGTTCATCATGCTGTTTTATCTCTTCATCGCGCTGTCGGCCGAAGTCACGGCGATTGCCAAGCTGGTCACCATGCTGGCGCCCGTGCCGCTGTGGGCCACCGCCGCCATCGTGATGGGCACCACCTTGCTCTACACCACCTACGGCGGGCTGCGCTCGTCGATCTTCACGGACCAGGTGCAGATGATGGTCATCGTGCCGCTGTTGGTGATTCTGTGCTTGGTCGGCTGGCAGGCCGCGGGCGGAGCCATGCCCACCATCGAGGCCCTGCAGGCCAAGGCGCCGCAGTTGCTGGACCTGACCGATCCGGTGGGCATCAAGGCCGGCCTGACCTTTTTCGTTGCCATTCTGTTGACCGGCGTGTTCCACCAGGGCAACTGGCAGCGCATCTACGCCGCGCGCGACGCCCGGTCCATGCGCAACGGTTTTCTGCTGGGCGGAGTGCTGGTTGCGCCGTTCATTTTCCTGATGGGGCTGTTCGGCCTGGCTTTCGTCGGCCTCGCGCCCCAGGGCGACAGTTCCATCGCGCTGTTCAGCGTCATCATGCCGCATGCGCCCGCATGGTTCGTGATCGCGCTGATTCCGTTGGGGCTGTCGCTGGTCATGAGCACGGCCGACACGGCGATCAGCGCGGTTTCCAGCATTATCGCGGTCGATCTGCGGCGCCTGATGCCCAACGCCAAGTCCATGACCATGAAGCGTCTGGCGCGCTGGCTGGTGCTGCTGATGGCGATTCCGGTCATGATCGTGGCCTCGCAGGGCTACAGCGTGCTGTACCTGTTCCTGCTGGCCGATCTGCTCTGCTCCGCCGCCGCGTTCCCGGTGTTCTACGGCCTGTTCAGCCGCAAGCACGACGGCCTGACCGCCACCGTTGCCACGATCTCCGGCCTCGCGGCCGGCCTGTTCTTCTTCCCGGCGCCGGGCGATAAGCCCTCGTTCCTGCTGGAGTCCTTCCTGCTGGCCGCGGTGGTGCCCGTCATTACGACGGTGCTGATGCGCTGCCTGCTGCGTGGGCGCAAGGAATTCGATTTCTCGACCTTGAGCGCGGCAGTGCGCAGGCTGGACCAGGATCCGGTTTGAGGGGCTGGCGCCCCGGCTGAGGGCGCCGGCCGCGGAAACGCTAGGCGGCGCGCAGCGCTTTCTTGTCGACCTTGTTGGCGCCGGTATAGGGCAGGGCGTCGAGAATGCTGATGACCGCCGGCACTTTGTAACGGGCCAGGTTGGCTTGGCAGTGCGCGATCAGGCCGGGTTCGTCAACGGCCGCGCCCGGCCGCAGGACCACGAAGGCGCGGATGACCTCGCCGCGATAGCTGTCCGGCCAGCCCACCGCCGCCGCTTCGGCCACGTCCGGATGCAGGTACAGCACCTCGTCGATTTCGCGCGGGTATATGTTGTAGCCGCCGGAAATCACCAGGTCCTTCTTGCGGTCGCGGATGTACAGGAAGCCGTCCTCCGCGAATTCGCCGATGTCGCCCGTGTACAACCAACCGTCGCGCAGGGCTTCGGCAGTGGCGTCGGGCCTGGCCAGGTAACCCTGCATGATCTGCGGTCCGCGCGCGCGGATTTCGCCGCGCTGGCCGGGTGGCAGCACCATCGTGCCCGATTCCAGATCGACCACCTGCACCTCGGTGCATGCGACCGGCGTGCCCACGGAGCCGTGGCGGGTTCCCGCCGGGCCGTTGTAGGTGAGGATGGGGCCCGCTTCGGTCTGGCCGTAGCCTTCGTATATCGGCGCGCCCACCGCTGCCTCCCAGCGCCGATGCACCTCTTCGGCCAATGGCGCGGATCCGGAATAGCAGACACGCACGCTGGACCAGTCGGTGAGCGCGAAGCGCGCATGCCCAAGCAGGCCGGTATAGATGGTGGGACTGCCGGGAAACAAGGTGATGCGCTCGCGTTCAATCGCATCGCAGACATCGTCCGGCCGGTAGCGCGGCAGCACCACCAGTGTCGCCGCGGCGCTGACGGCCAGGAACAGGCCCATGGCCATGCCATAGGAATGGAATAGCGGCATGGCGCAAAGCACGCTGTCGGCGCCGTATCGGGTGGGCAAGGCCAGCTCCCGCTGCAGCACATTGGTGGCGATGGCGTCGCGCCCGAGGATTACCCCCTTGGGCTGCCCGGTCGTGCCGCCGGTGTATTGCAGCAAGGCCGGTGCTTGGGCATCGGCGTCGTCCACGGGCGTGTCCGCCATGCCGGGCTCTGGCTTCATCCACGCGCGGGCCTCATCTTCCAGGACCAGTCGGATGCCCAGCGCCGCCGCCAGCGGGGCGGCCACGGCAGAGCAAGGGCCGTCGGCGACCAGCAGCGCGGGTTGCGCGTCCCGCAGGATGAATTCCAGTTCGCGGGCCGTATAAAGAGGGTTGAGAGGGACGTGCTGGTTGCCGGCGCATTGCAGCGCCAGCGTCATCACGCAGGCCAGGTCGGAATTGCCCAGCAGCGTCGCGACCCGGTCGCCCAAGCGCGTTGTCTCGCGCAGGCGGTGGGCCGTTGCCCAGGTTTGCGTCGCATAGCGCCGGTAGCCGACGCGGTGCGTGCCGCAGACCAGCGCGGTGCGCTCGGGATGGTCGCGGGCCGCGCGCGCCAGCAGTGCCGGAATGCGCGGCACATTTTCCAGATTGACGCTGCTCATTTTGCGCCTCCCGCAGCGTCCACCCGCAGCACCACCGCCATGGCGCTGTCGCCGGCCGCGCAGCCGGTAAACAGGCCCAGGCCGCCGCCGCGTTCGGCCAGTTCTTCGATGAGTTCGATGACGGACCGCAGCCCGGTCGGGCTCTGGGGGTGGCCCCACACCAGCGAGCAGCCATAGTTGTTCATGGCCATGGCGTCGAACCCTGTGGCGCGCGCCAACGCGATGTCCGAGACCACGAAGGGATTGTGTGTCTTCACGGCATGCAAGTCCGCGACCGCCAGGCCGGCGCGCGCCAGCGCGCGGCTGGCGGCTTCGATGGGGGCTTGCGGCATGTAGCCCTTTTCGGTACGCGACTGGCCGAAGGCCAGAATCTCGATGCCAATCTCGGGGCGGCGCGACAGCTCGCGGGCACGCTCGGCGGTCGCGAGGATCATGCCTGCGTTGCCGTCTGCCGGATGCGTCTGCCCGCCGTAGGTGATGGTGCCGCCAGGCAGTACCGGGGCCAGGCGCGCCAGGCCGTCCGCCGTGGTGGCGTGGATGCCCTCATCGCCTTCCATCACCGTCGCGATCTTTGCGTACCGCGCATCGGGCACTTCGAAGGGCAGCGTCATGTAGCGCTGCTGGAACCGTAGTCCATCGGCACAGGCCTGCGCATACTGCTCGTAGCGGCGCAGCGTGACCGCATTCTGTTCGTCCGTGGGTATGCCATGGCGCTCGGCCACGCGCTCGCCAGTCTGCAGCATGGACAGGCCGCTCCACGGGTCGTGCGAGAAATTGTCCAGCACCCAGTTTTCGTGCGTGCCCGAGCCGCCAGGGCCTGCAGGGTCGGGATAGTAGAGCTGCGGGCCGTTCGACACGCGGTCCGCCATCAGGACCAGCGACGTCTCGGCGTTGCCGAGCATGAGTTCGGCTGCGGCCGTCGCCAGGCCCCGCACGGAAGTGGCGCAGGCCTGCGACACCACGGGTCCCGCCAGTTGGGGCGCGCCGAGCATGCCGGCTACCCAGGGCAGGCCGTAGAACGACCCCTGTTGCGGCACCGAGCAGCCCAGCACCGCGCTTTGCAGCGCCGTGGGCGCGATGCCCCGGCGTTCCAGTTCGCGGCGCGCGGTCCAGGCCGCGAAGCGCAGGCTGTGCAGACGTGACAGGCTGCCCTGCCAACGGGAAAACGGGGTGCTCCAATACACGCCGTAGGGGATGTGTACGCCGGTCATGCGGACTCCTGCTGCAAAAGAGGCGGTTCAGGGCAGGAACTGCCAGGCGCCGGAGCGGGCTTGCATCAGCACGACGCCGCGCTCGTCCAGGCCGTTGTGGTTGGTGGGCGACATCATGTAGATGCCCTGGGTGCCCACCGTGCCTTGCAGGCTTTCCAGCGCGTCGCGCAATGCCTGGCGGAAGGCTGGAGTGCCGGCCGGGACGTCGGCGGGGATCTTGGCGACGGCGGCGTCCAGCAGCAGGTAGGCGTCGTAGGTATAGGGCGCGAAAGCGTTGCGTGAATCGGCGCCGTAGGTTGATTCGTACTGCTGGGCGTAACGGCCGGCCACCGGCTTGATCGGGCTGTCGGCGGGCAGTTGTTCAACCACTTGCACCGGGCCGCTGGGCACGATGACGCCATCCACGCCCTTGCCTCCGAGCTTCAGGAACTCCTTGTTGATGACGCCGTGGGTGTTGTACTGGACGCCTTGGTAGCCGCGCTCGCGCAGCGACAGATGGGGCAGGGCGCCCGGCGTGCCCGAGCCGCCCACCAGCACCGCGTCCGGAGTGAGCGATACGATTTTCAGCACCTGGGCCGTGACCGAGTTGTCGGTGCGCGCATAACGTTCATTGCTGAGCACCTTGATGCCGCGCTTGGCGGCCGACTCCTGCAGCGCGCGATACACGGCGTCGCCCCAGGCGTCCGAAAAGCCGATGTATGCCACCGTCTTCACGCCCCGCTTGGTCATGTCGGCGGTCAGCGAATCCACCATCAGGTCGATGCCGTGCGCCACCACGAATATCCATTCGGCGCGGTCCGGGCTGAGCACGATGGGCGCCAGGGACAATTGCGGGGTGCGCGCCTCGCGAGCGACTTCCGTGACCGCCATCGAGGTCGGCACATTGCTCGGCCCGATGATGGCGTCCACCTTGTTCTCGGTGACCAGCTTGCGCGCTGTCTTGACCGCGGAGGACGGGTCGGTCGCATCGTCCAGGGCAATGTATTCCACGGCTCTGCCGCCCAGCGTCTTGGGCAGCAGCGGCACGGTGCTGCGGTAGAGCGAGCCCATGGAAGCACCGGGTCCGGTGCTGCTGGCGATCACGCCGATGCGGATGTCGGCGAGGGCGGCGCAAGGCGCCAGGGCGCAGGCCAGCGCCAGCGCGGCAAGACGACGATACATGGCTATTCCCCTTTTTCTGGATATGGCCCGGCTAGCGGGATGACCCTAGTATGGGCATGTTGGCGATAACTGGATAATTGCGATTCCTTATCAATCGATAACCAATTTCCGGATCCAACCCATGTCGGAAATCCCCACTTTGCAGCAACTGCGGTCACGCCTGCGTATCCGCCATCTGGTGTTGCTGGACGAGTTGGGGCGGGTGGGCAATCTGCACCGCGCGGCCGAGGCGATGCACCTCAGCCAGCCGGCGCTGAGCAAGCTGCTGGGCGAAGCCGAGGCGCTGGCCGGGCAGGCCCTGTTCGAACGTTCGCATCATGGGGTCGTGCCGACGGCGCTGGGCCTGCTGATGATCGACCGCGCGCGCTTGCTGCTGAACGAGCTGGATGCGACCCATGCCGAACTCGCTGCCGCGGCCAATGGCGCGACGGGCAAGGTGCGGGCCGGTATTTTCCCGGTGGTGGCGCACCTGCTGGTGCCTTTGGCGGTGGAGCGCCTGCAGGCAAGCCACCCGGCGTTGCGCATCGAATTGTCCGAAGGCTTGGAGAAGCAGTTGCTGCCAGCCTTGCGCGCGGGCGAACTGGATTGCGTGGTGGGACGGCTGGGAGTGGAGGGCGCGGATGCGGACCTGCAATGCGAGATCCTGTATGACGAGGCGACCGCGGTCGTCTGCGGACCGGCGCATCCCTTGGCCTCGCGCAGCCGGCTGAGCGGCGCCGCCCTGGACGGTTGCCGCTGGGTGCTGCCATCGCGCAATGCCGCCCTCTACAGCATGGTTGCCGCCGCCGTTTCGGCGCGAGGAGCGGGCTTTCCGCAGGTCGCCATCGAATCCAGCGCCATTTTGACCATTGTGTCTTTGCTGCAGCGGACCTCGCTGCTGTCGGCCATCCCGTTGCGGGTGGCGCGAGCGCTTGCCGAAAACGGGCAGCTCGCGATCCTGCCGCTGGCATTGCAGGCACGGCTGCATCCGGTGGGCATCATGACCCGGCGAGATGCGCGCGCGGCAGCCGCCGCCTCCTTGTTCCTGAATGCGCTGCGCGAGGCGGCAACCGTGGTGCGCACCGACGCAAACCTTTGACGGTTTCGCTCGCGCCAGGGCATTCAGGCGAAAAAAAAAGCCAACTTCTTCAAGTTGGCTTTCTTCCGGCCAGAGCCGCCGTGGCTCTGCAGGTACTGCTTCAGTGCTTGTTCAAAATCGTCTGGCGGACAGGTCCGAAGGCCGTCATGCAAGAACATCCATTCATGTAAGAACATCCATGCATGAATATCCCGTGCCAGGATTTTGGTGGAGCGGAGGAGGATCGAACTCCCGACCTTCGCATTGCGAACGCGACGCTCTCCCAGCTGAGCTACCGCCCCAATCAAGCAAGACCAAAACTATACAGGAATATTCCCGGCGCGCGCAATAAGCCGTTGAATAAAAACGTCAGGCGAATTCCAGGGTGGCGACGACCGGGGCGTGGTCGGAGGGCTGCTCGTTGCGGCGGGGCTCTTTGTCGATGACGCAGGCCACGCAACGCTTGACCAGGGGGGGCGACAACAGGACGTGGTCGATGCGCAGGCCGGCGTTGCGGCGGAAGGCGAATTGGCGATAGTCCCACCAGCTGAAGGACTTTTCGGGTTGTTCGAACAGGCGGAACGAGTCGGCCAGCCCTAAGTCGAGCAGGGCGCGGAAGGCCTTGCGTTCGGGTTCGGATACCAGGACCTGGCCTTCCCACTTCTCGGGGTTGTGCACGTCTTCGTCGGCCGGGGCGACGTTGTAGTCGCCCAGCACCGCCAGTCTGGGGTACTGCTTGATTTCCTCCGCCAGCCAGCCACGGATGGCTTCGAACCAGTCCAGCTTGTAGGCGTACTTGTCGGAGCCCACGGACTGGCCGTTGGGGCAGTAGGCGCAGACGACGCGGACATCGCCTTCGGGGCTGGGAAAGGTCAGCGCCAGCACGCGCTGTTGCGGGTCTTCGTAGCCGGGGATGTTGCGCGCCATGGACGTGCCAGGCATGCGCGACACGATGGCGACGCCGTTATAGGTCTTCTGGCCAGCCCAGACGGCGTGGTAGCCGGCTTCGGTGAAGGCCGCCTCGGGGAACTTGTCATCCGTGAGCTTGAGTTCCTGGATGCACAGGACGTCAACGGGATTGGCGGCCAGCCAGTCCAGCACCTGCGGCAGGCGCACGTTCAGGGAGTTCACGTTCCAAGTGGCTAATTTCATGTTTCGCGTAGACCGGTTATTGATGCGGCGCTCGTGGGCTGCCTACCCAAACCCGTGTCAGCGACTGATCTGGCTGCCTGTCCGGGCATGGTTGGCGGGCGCCAGGGACAAGGCCAGATGATACCCGGTCGTGTCGCCTTGCTCCCTTGCGCCTTGAGGTCGGCGCCCACGAGCCAGCCACCCATGAGCCAGCCACCCATCGACTGTCTACGCGTGTTTCCTGAACTCGTTCGCGTCCGGTTCCAAACTATCGGCTCGCGGTGGATCGCCGGCCAGGGGGGCTGCCCTCCGGTCTCGTTTTTCCGGCTTGTTCCTGCGTCTTGCGGTCACGCCCATAGGCGTCCTTTCCTTCGGGCAACTCCTTTCCGCCCGCGGGATAGCCGGAATTCGTATCCGGGTCGGGGTTCTCCGGCCCGCCTGGCGGCGCGTCGGCCGTGGGCTGGCCGCGTCGGAGCTTGTCGGCATCGGTATGAGAGTAGTGTTTTGGCATGTCGCGGACCCTCGTCGTTTGCAGGCTCGCCTCCAGGGGAGCGGTCAACGGAACGCGCGAACGTTTTTCGCGCATGTGCCGCAGCGCCCTGGCGAGGGTAAAGATCCCGCGCCAGGCGTCAGACCGCCCGTTGCCACGGTCGTGCACGAGAAAGCAACGGAGCGCTGCAGCAGAGGGGGCGTAGCAAGCGGCGTGCCGCGCGGCCGGATGCGCTACATCGCATGCGGCCGGCGAGCAGGCGGAGGACGGCAACTGGGGAGAGGACTGCGCGACTCGACTGCTCTTAGAAATCCGCATTCCCATGCGTCGATTTTCAGCCGCCACTCCGTGATCGATTCGCCAGTATGGCCCGGCATGGCCTCGGCGCGGTAAAAGGGGCAATCCCAAAGAGTCAACCCATCGCGGGCGGCTTTTGCGCCCAGCTTTTGGATGTCGTCATACATTTGTGATCCCTCCAAAAGTAGATGAATGCACGGAAAGTATGAAACAAGCGGGGAGCCCAACGCAATAGCGCGGCCTGGTTGCCCAGCGCCGCGATGACTGCGCTTGATTATGCGCGGCCGGGGTCAGTCAAATACATCGAAAAGCACATCGGCCACCACGGCGGTGGCCACCGCGACCAGAATGAGGTCCGACCCCGCGACTCGCCACTCGTAGCCTGGATAGACGGGAAGCCGTGCAAGCATGGGGCCCGGAACCATTTTCTTGGCAATTCCCGGGGGCAGAGGCTTGCCGCGGGCGAGGTTTTTGCGGATGCCTGGCGGCAGCGAGCCGTAGCCCGACAACCCATACTCCTGCGCGTAGCCTCGGGCGGTCGAAATGGTGATGCCGGCGTGGCGCAAGCTCACATTGACGTCGCCGGAATTGCTGCCGCTTCCTTTGGACGAGTTGCCATTTCCACTATTGCCTTTGCCCGAGCCGCCGCCTTTGTTGCCGTTGCTATTGCCTTTGCCATTGCCTTTGCCATTGCCTTGTCCCTGGCCGGCATTGTCAGGCTTGCCTTTGCCTTCGGGAGGGGCGGCCATGGCGCCGCCGGCAACGAACATGCAGCAGATGGCTGCGGTGAGGATTTTCTTGGCGATCATGCGGCTCATGGATGGCTCCTGCTCAGCCCTTGGGGCGATGAGCGGATTCTAGGGCGGCCTAGTCTTTTGGTGTAGCAGCCCATTTGATAAAGATGTAAGCGGGGCTATGGTTGGCGACCCGCGAGGCGCGGATTTCCGGGCAAGCCGGCCTGCCTCAAGTTGCGCCGAAAAATCGTTGATATGTGAGCGTCTATGTCCAGTGGACCTGTGGCCCATGCTGGAGCGATCCCGTCGGAGAGCGATATAGCTTGGTATACAAAATGTTCTACTTTTTGCGGTTTCCTAATGACTGGGCGTCGAAGGGCCTCTACGCTGCGCTAACAGTTCCCTGAACGGAGAGGAGTATGAAGCCCCTTGATTTGGAACAGGTTTCTCCTGGCGCGGCCGGCATGCCCGGCGCCCCCATCGTTGGCTGGCTGCTGGATGGGCCGCAACCCGAATTCACGGATGTCGTGAGCGTCGCCCGCCAATGGATGGCGGACGGCCAGCGCGTATCAGAGGTGGTGCGGGCGCAGGATTACCGGGGGGCGCCCATGACGGGCCCGGGACGTAGCGTGGCGCACGCCTGCGCCATTGCAGGCCGGCGCTAGCGCGAAGGGAGTCCATCATGAGAACCGGAGTGATCAGGCTCAACGGCCACCAACTCGAATATGAACTCAGGCCGCTGGCCGCCCAGCAAGGTTACGAGGCCTGGGTGCGCACCGCGCCTGGCCGTGACTGGACCAGGATAGGCGTGGGTGACTCCACCTTCGTGACGGAGGACGCCGCGCTCAAGGGCATCAAGTACGCCGCCGTCGAAATCAGCGCGCGGCGCCTTCAGGCCTGACGGATCAGCCCTTTACCAATCAGCCCTTTACCAACCCGCCGTCGACGATCAGGTTCTGGCCCGTCACCGCGCGCGACCAGGGGCTGGCGAAGAACAGCACGGCGTCGGCGAATTGCTCGGGCGTCGTGACTTCGCGCAGCGGCGTGCCCGTGGCAATCATGTCGAAAACCACGTCAGGGGTTGCCGCGGAGGCGTCGGTGGTGCGCAGCAAGCCGCCCGACACCATGTTCACGGTGATACCGTCCGCGCCCAGTTCGTGCGACAGCGTCCGTGTGAAAGCCAGTAGCGCGGCCTTGGCCGCCGTGTAGTCGTGGTATGGCACCACCGGATTCTGGACCAGATTGGTGCCCACATTGATGATGCGTCCATAGCCCGCGGCGCGCATGGCGGGCAAAGCGGCCTGAGTGGTGTTGAGCGCGGCGCGCACGCTGCCTTCCAGCTGCGCATTCATATGCGTCCAGTCCAACGTGTCGGCGTGCGGTCGAGCGTCGCCATTGAACTGGAAGGCGGGCAGGGCGTTATTGACGACCGTGCCCACGGGCTGGCCGAAGTGTGCGCTGGCTTGGGCGAACATGGCGGCGACGGCAGCAGGGTCGCGCACGTCCGCCTGTACCGCCAGGGCGCGTTCGGGCGCCGTCGCCGCCAGGGCTTGCGCGCGGTCGGCGCTGTTCAGATAGTTGATGACCACCTTGGCGCCCTCGCGCAGGAAGGCGCGCGCAATGGCTGCGCCCAGGCCGCGGCTGGCGCCGGTGACGATGACGAGTTGCTGGTCCAGGTTCAGGGATGGGCGTTGCGATGACATGTTCAAAAGGCTTCCTGCTTAATGTTCCGAGCCGCTGTTCAGCATGCGGCTGCGGGCTTTTTCGATATGGGCGCGCATGACATTGCGCGCGCCCTCGGCATCCTGTTCCCGGATGAGCCGATAGATGTGGCGGTGTTCCTCGATGGCGGCGCGGGTGCGCTTCCAGGGCTGGCTGTGGACCAGATGGCGCATGACGTTGACGGCGTGGCTGACGTCGTACTCCAACGATTTCAGCACTTGCACGAAGCGCTGGTTGCTGGTGGCGGCCGCAATGGCGCGATGAAAGCCGTAGTCGTGATGGTGGGCGATGGCGCCTGAGGCATCGGCCTCTTCGTAGCCGGTCAGCATGCGGTCCATTTCGCGCAAGTCTTCGTCGGTACGGCGCAGGGCGGCCAGGAAGGCGCATTCGGGTTCGATCACCATGCGCAGCTCCAGGCCTTCCAGGATGTGGCCGACGCGGCGCGCGGGGTCCACCGCGGGCATGCCGCCCATCAGTTCCGGCTTGGCGCGCACATAGGTACCCGAGCCGCGGATGGAATCTACCAATTGGTCCTCGCGCAACCGGTCCAGGGCCTGCCGCACGACGGGCCGCGACACCTCGAACAGCGCGGCGAGTTCAAGCTCGGTGGGCAGCTTGTTGCCGGGCGCGATCTTGCCGGTGGCGATGGCATAGAAGAGGCTTTCGTAGACGCGTTCGGCAAAGCGTTCGGCGCGCACATAGCCCAGGCCCGACGCCACTTCCGCCAGCACGTCCAATTCGGGACGGGGGCGGTTCACGGCTTCCAGCAGCGATTCAAGCTGCGGATCACGCACATTGCTCATCGGCGCTCCTACTCATTTAGCCGGGCTTGTCAGTCGCCATGACAAATCCGGGGTGGCGCGGGGTGGCAGTAAGCCCGCTGAATTATTAGGGATTACCCCAGGTCGTTGGAAAATATCCTGACTCTTGGGACAAAAGCTGTCAATCCAATTGACAAGTTGCGGGCCGCTCCCGTACCTTGGCTCGATACCAAAACGCGACTCGCGCGACACCGCGAGCGGCGCGGTTGCGGCCCCGGGCCGGCAGCCACGCCTGGAGACGAATCCATCCCGCAACCGGCCGTCCGGCCGCTACTTTACTCCGCACATCGTGACTCAGAAGAACTTTATCGCCAACCAATGGGTGGCCGCCGCCACCGGTGAAACCATTCCCGTCCTGAACCCGTCCGATGGCAAGCCCTTCGAGGCGATCGCCCGCTCGGGCGCCGCGGATGTGGACCGCGCCGTCACTGCAGCGCGGGAAGCGTTTGAGGGCGAGTGGGGCCAGATGGCCCCCGCCGCGCGCAGCCGCCTGTTGATGCGCATCGCCTTCGCGCTGCTGGACCGCCAGGAAGAGCTGGCGCAGCTGGAGTCGGCCGACACGGGCAAGCCCATCAAGCAGGCTCGCGCCGACGCCGCCGCCGTGGCCCGCTACTTCGAGTTCTATGCCGGCGCGGTCGACAAGCTGCACGGCGAAACCATCCCCTACACCCCCGGCTTCACCGTGCTGACGGTGCGCGAGGCGCACGGCGTCACCGGCCACATCGTGCCGTGGAACTACCCCTTGCAGATCTTCGGCCGCAGCGTGGGCGCGGCGCTGGCCGCGGGCAACGCATGCGTGGTCAAGCCGGCGGAGGATGCCTGCCTGTCGCTCTTGAAGCTGGCGGAAATCGCCTCTGACGCGGGCCTGCCCGCCGGCGCCCTGAACATCTGCACGGGCTATGGCCATGAAGCCGGCGCGGCGCTGTCCGCCCATCCGGGCATCGACCACATCTCCTTCACTGGCTCCCCGCAAACGGGCAAGATGGTGGCGCACGCCGCCGCGGAAAACCACGTGCCGGTAACGTTGGAGCTGGGCGGCAAGTCGCCCCAGATCGTGTTCGACGATGCCGACCTGGACGCCGCCATGCCTGTGCTGCTGGCCGCCATCATCCAGAATGCCGGCCAGACCTGCTCGGCCGGGAGCCGTGTGCTGATCCAGCGCGGCGTATACGAGACCGTGCTCAAGCGCCTGTCCGACGCATTCTCGGCCACTGTCACCGGTCCGGCCGCGGCCGATCTGGACGTGGGTCCGCTGATCAACGCCCGCCAACAGGACCGCGTGCGCGGTTTCCTGGCGGAAGCCGAGGCCGACGGCCTGAAGGTTGCGGCGCGCGGCAAGCTCAAGGAAGGCACGCCCGAGGCCGGCTTCTACCAGCCGCCCGTGCTGTTCCGCGACGTCCCGCCCAACAGCCGCCTGGCGCAGGAAGAAGTCTTCGGCCCCGTGCTGGCCGCCATGGTGTTCGACACCGAGGAAGAGGCGCTGGAAATCGCCAACGGCACGCTGTATGGCCTGGTGGCTGGCGTCTGGACCCGCGACGGCGGCCGTCAATTGCGCCTGGCGCGCAAGCTGCGCGCCGGCCAGGTGTTCGTCAACAACTACGGCGCCGGCGGCGGCGTGGAACTGCCCTTCGGCGGTTCGCGCCAATCGGGCTACGGCCGCGAGAAGGGCTTTGAAGCGCTGTATGGCTTTACCACCCTGAAGACGATCGCCATCCGCCACTGATCCTGGCGCGCGGGTCGCGCGGCCCCTGGCAAAATATCGGTTAACGTTGATGTTTTGCTTCAGGGGCGCGCCGCCCCGCATTCAGGATCCGTATGTTCACCGGTATTGTTCAAGGCACCGCGAAGATCGCCAAGATCGCGGATCGCGAAGGCCTGCGCACTTTCACTCTGGATTTCCCCCCTGGTTTCTGCGTGGACCTGGCCATTGGCGCCAGCGTGTCGACGGATGGCGTTTGCCTGACTGTCACCGAGATCCTGTCCGAGAACCAGGCGACCTTCGACGTCATGCTGCAAAGCCTGGCCATTACCACCCTGGGCAGCTACCACGAGGGCGACCGCGCCAACGTGGAACGCGCCGCCAAGGACGGCGCCGAGATCGGCGGCCATCCCTTGTCCGGCCATGTCGATTTCACGTCCGAAGTGGTGATGGTGAAGTCCTCGGATACCAACCGACTGATGCGCTTCAGCATTCCGGAGGCTTTCCGCAAGTACGTGTTCGCCAAGGGCTATATCGCCATCAATGGCGCCAGCCTCACCGTGTCGGAAGTCAATCGCGCCGAAGGCTGGTTCGAGGTCTGGCTGATTCCCGAAACCCGCCGCATGACGGTGTTCGAAGACAAACAGGTGGGCGATTTCGTCAATATCGAGATCGAGCGCAGCACGCAGGTGGTGGTTGATACCGTGCGCGAAACGGTCCAGGAAAGCCTGGGCAAGCTGCAGCCGCTGCTGGAAGCCATCCTGAAGGAAAAGGGCCTGACGCTGGAGGATTTCGTCAGCCCGCAACCCAAGCTCAAGTAAGCCGCCGCGCCCAAAGGGGCGGCGCGCCGCCCGTCAGCCGGAAAGCCGTGCCGATGTCAGGTCGGTCAGCACGCCGTTTTCCAGCGCGACCATCGTCAACCTGTCCACCGAGCCGCGGATTTCCAGCCCGCCCTGGTTCAGTTCGTCGCACAGCGATTTCATCAGCGCGCGGTTGGTGGAAGACCCAATGGTGATGTGCGGCACATAGGGAATGTCCAGGCGCAGGGTCGGCGCAAGCACCTGGCGGTACAAGGCATCGTGCAGGCGCGACAGCGAGCTGTAGCCTTCGTCGGGAACCAGGTACGCATATGCGTGCGCCGCGTCCGCGCCCAGCATGGCGTAGCGGCATGCGAAGCTGATAGGACCTTGCTTGCGGGCCACTTCTTCAAGGTGCAGCAAATAGGCCTGTTCGTCGATGCCGGCGCAACCAAACGCCATCGTGAAATGCGCTTTGGCCAGCGGGTGCTGGCCATCATGCTGCCGCCGGAATTCTTCGATGAACTCGGAGTCCGGCGCGCCGAGGCAGGGGTAGGCAAGTGTGAAGAGCTTCTTCATGCCGCCAGTCTGCCACCGCAACGCCCGAAAGCCAAACCGCGGCGGCGCGCGGTTTGGCTGGACTCAATAGGAGAACGGCTTGCCTTGCGGACGCACGCGGATTCCCGGTTGCAGCCGGGTCCAGGGAAGGTCGGCCGGATCGGCCTGCATGGGGCCGGGCGCCTTGGCCACCAGGACCTCATGGGCGATGGGCTGGAAATCCGCGCGGAAGTGCACCGAACTCTTCACGACCAGTATCGCCATTTCTTCGGGCTGCACCCCGCCCACGCGGAACAGGTTGCGGTCCAGCATCTGCGATTTGGTGGCGCTGACCACTACCCGCACGCCGCCGATGCGCAGGCCCGCCACCGCTTCCAGATCCACGTCCATGCCGTTCATCATCGGCCCGTCAAAGCGCAGCTTGCCAGGTGACAGCGTTTCCACCTCGAACTCGCCCTCGAAAGCCGAGTCGCCCGCCACGCCCGACTGGCCGCCCAGGCGTAGCCGCAGCTTGCTGCCGACCCCGGCCGCGCGGGCCTGGCGCACCGCTTCCGGGTCGTAGAACAGCCCCAGGGCGGCGTTCTGGGCATTGGCTTGCACCAGGGCGCGCAGCATCCCCGTGGTGTTGGCGTCGCCGCCGGCGCCCGGATTGTCCTGTGTGTCGGCGATGACGACGGGACGCGACGCGCCCGCCGCCAGCGCCTGCGCGCGCCGCACGGCTTCGGCGGGTTCGAGGAAGTCGGGCGACCATTGCGGTTCCAGTTCCAGCACGCGCTGATACAGGGTTTCGGTCACGCTTTCGACCGCCGCCGCATCCGTCCCGTAGGCCCACACTACCGGACCGCATTCGGGGAAGTCCGCCGCCGGAAAGCCGGGAGCGAACGAGATGGAGGCGACGCCCGGCGTTTGCTCCAGCCGCTCGAGCAGTTCATACACGCCTTGCGAGGGTTGCAGCATCGTGCACATGCCGTTGATCGGAATCAGGAACGGCAGGCGGCGCTGGCTGCGGCGCCAGTGGTCGCCGGCTGCGATGCGCGCCTGCAGCAGACGCGCCGCGTGCTCGCCGGTCGCGGCCATGTCCACGTGCGGGTAGGTGCGGAACGCGGCCAGCCCATCGGCTTCCTGGAGCATCTGCGCGGTGACGTTGGCGTGCAGGTCCAGGCTGGCGATCACGGGTACATCGGGGCCGACGATCTGGCGCATGCGCGCCAGCAGTTCGCCTTCGCCGTCGTCCACGTGTTCGGCGACCATGGCGCCGTGCAGGTCGAGGTAGACCGCATCGTAGGAGCCACTGCGGGCTGCTTCCAGGATTTCGCCGGCGATCCGTTCGTAGGCATCGCGGGTGACGTGCGCCGAGGGGCTCGCGCCCGCCCAGATGACGGTTTCCACCGTATGGCCTTCGGCCAGCACCGCGTTGATGAAGCCGCCCGCGGGAATGTTGACCTCGCGCAGCGCCAGCATGTCCTTGCCGCGCACCATGGCCGGAAAGCCTTCGCCTCGCACGAAGTTTTCATAGCCGGCCTTCGAGGGCGCGAAGGTGTTGGTTTCATGCTGGAAGCCAGCAACCAGAATATGCATGATCGTTTCCTGTGGGTGGGGACTTCAGGCGCGGGCGGGCGCGGAACGGGGCGGACGATTGACCAGCAGGAGCAAGGCTCCCGCCACCAGCAAGGCGGAAATCACATACAGGCCGCCTGCCAGCGTGCCGGTGGCCTCCTTGGACCAGCCGATGATCGACGGGCTGAGGAATCCGCCCAGCAGGCCGATGCTGTTGATGAGGGCGATGCCGCCGGCCGCAGCCTCTCCTTTCAGGTATTGCGAAGGAATCGCCCAGAATACCGTGTAAGAGGCCCACATGAAGCCCGTGGCCAGTGTGATGGCCGTCAGGGATAGCGCGAATTGCGTCGGCGCCGCGGTAGCGATGCACAGGGACACGCCGGCAAGCAGAGCGGGCACCAGCGTGTGCCAGCGCCGTTCCTGCATGCGGTCGGAGCTGTGTGCAAACCACAGCATGAAGATGGCCGCCGCGATGTACGGGATGGCGGAGTACAGGCCGATCTCCATGGTGTCCTGCACGCCCGCCAGCTTGAGCAGCGTGGGCAGCCAGAAGCTGACGGCATAAATGCCGCAGATCAGACAGAAGTACGTCAGGGCCATGCCGTAGATGACGGGGTCGCGCAGTACCTGCTTGAAGGCATGCTTCTGGTGCGTGCCCCGGGTCTCCAGGTCGGCCGCCAGCAGCGCCTTTTCCTCGGCGCTGAGCCAGCGTGCCTCGGTGGGCTTGTCATCCAGGTAGCGGTAGGCGATCACACCCAGCAGCACACAGGGCAAGCCTTCCAGCAGGAACATCCACTGCCAGCCGTCCAGGCCGTGCGCGCCAGAGAACGCGGTCATGATCCAGGCCGACACGGGGCCGCCGACGATACCGCCGATCGGACCCGCCAGCATCACCACCGCCATGACGCCGGCCATGCGCGACTGCGAGTACCAGTAGGTCAGGTAGAAAATCATGCCGGGCGCGAAGCCGGCTTCGAAGACCCCCAGCATGAAGCGCAGGACGTAGAAGCTCCATTCCCCCTGCACGAACAGCATCGAGGCCGAGGTCAGACCCCACAGCACCATGATGCGGCTGATCGTGCGGCGCGCGCCGATGCGGGTCAGCAGCAGATTGCTGGGCACTTCGAAGAGCACGTAGCCGAGGAAGAAGATGCCGGCGCCCAGGCCGTAGACGGCGTCGGAAATCCCGATGTCTTGCTGCATCTGCAGTTTGGCGAAGCCGATGTTGATGCGGTCCAAGTAGGCGAACACGTAGCAAAGCAGCAAGAAGGGCAGCAGGCGCCACGTGATCTTGCGGTATAGCGGTGCCAGGCGCGGGTCCGCGCCCGGCGTGGTCGGATGTGGCATTGCAATGTCTCCTCGCGCGGGTCTGGCGCCCGCGGTTGCTGGGGTTGGCGCTGGCAGCCCGATGGCTGCCGGGCCGCCATTATTGGAAGACTGCGGCGTTCCGAACAATGACCAGGGTGATAAATTATCGTTGCCCTATAGGCAACGCTGGGTTCATCTTCAACCGGCGCCGACGAGCGCCCCAGGAACGCGGGATATGCAGGACATCAGCCAGGTTCGCCTGAAGTACTTCAACGAGGTCATGGCCTGCGGCTCGATACGAGGCGCCGCGGACAAGCTGGATACGGCGGCCTCCGTCATCAGTCGGCAGATACAGCTGCTTGAAAAAGAGCTGGGCGTGCAGCTGTTCGAGCGGCGTTCGCGCGGGCTGACGCCCACCGAGGCGGCCGACATGCTGCTGGAATACCACCGCGGGTGCCGCGCCCAGCAGGAGCATCTGAACGCGCGCCTGCAGGAATTGCGCGGCATGCAGCGCGGCAATGTGCAGCTGATGATCAGCGAGGGGTTCATCGACGGCCTGATGGAGCACGTGATGGGGCCGTTCTGCATCGAGTATCCGCAGATCAACATCAGCGTCAATGTGGGCTCTGTGAACGAAGTGGTCGAAGCGGTGGCGACGGATGCAGCCCACATCGGGTTGGCCTACAACCCGCCGGTGGACCCGCGGCTGCGCTGTCGCGCCAGCCGCAAGCATCCGGTGTGCCTGCTGGCAGGCCGAGGCCACGCCCTGGCCTCGCGGCGAGACCCGCTGACCATCGCGGACATCCTGCCGTATCCCTTCGCCCTGATGTCCGCGCCCTATGGCTTGCGCCAGGCGGTGGACCTGCTGGAATTCACGGAGCGCATACACCTGACGCCCAGCCTCACCACCAATTCGTTGCGCGTGCTCAAGCAGTATGCGATGACGGGGGCTGGCGTGACCTTGATGCCCAACCTGGGCGTGCACCATGAACTGGCAAGCGGCGAGCTGGTAGCGCTGCCCATCGCGCATCCGATCTTGAGCGCGCCTGAATGCCAGATGCTGCTGCGGCTGGGCCGTCCGCTGTCGTCCGCCGCGAACGAAGTGGCGCGGCGGATCGAGTTGCGCCTGCCGGCGTTTGCCGGCTCCTGAGACGAGCGGCGTTCAGAACGAGGCCCAGTCGGGATCTTCGGCTTTGCCCGCGGTAGCTGCGCTCAGGGCTGGCGTGGCTGCGCGCGGGCTGCGGGCCGGGCGCTCACTGGCGGCGGATTTGGCCGGGGCGGCGTGGTGTAACGCCGCAGAGGTGGATCTGCCCACTTGTTGCGCGGACACATCGATGACGTCCGAGGCGTTGATCTTGAAGATGCTGACCGCCTTGCGCAGCCCCTCCGCCTGCTCTTCCAGCGACCCGGAGGCCGCTGCGGCCTGTTCGACCAGTGCGGCGTTCTGCTGGGTGACTTCGTCCATCTGCGAGACCGCGCGGTTGACTTGTTCGATACCGGTGGCCTGTTCTTCGGATGCGGCGCTGATTTCGCCCATGATGTCGGCCACGCGGCTTACGGATGAGACGATGTCCTGCATGGTGGAGCCGGCCTGCTCCACCTGGCCGGACCCCGCTTCGACGGCGGTGGCGGCATCGGTGATCAGCAATTTGATTTCCTTGGCGGCCTGGGCGCTGCTTTGCGCCAGCGACCGCACCTCGCCTGCGACCACGGCGAAGCCCTTGCCCTGGTCGCCCGCGCGGGCGGCTTCCACGGCGGCGTTCAAGGCCAGGATGTTGGTCTGGAAGGCAATGCCGTCGATCACCGAGACGATTTCCACGATCTTGCCCGAGCTGGTGGTGATGCCTTGCATGGTGCGCACGACTTCCGCCACGGCGGCGCTGCCGCGCTGCGCCACGTCGGAGGCGGTGGCTGCGAGTTGGTTCGCCTGGCGCGCGTTGTCCGCGTTTTGCTTGACCGTGGCTGCCAGTTCTTCCATGGAGGCGGCGGTTTCCTCCAGGGAGGCGGCCTGTTGTTCGGTGCGGCTGGACAGGTCCTGGTTGCCGGCGGCGATCTGGTGCGCGCCCACGGTGATTTCTTCCACGCCGCGATGGACTGCGGACACGGTGCGGGTCAGGCTTTCCTGCATGCGCTTGATGGACGCGAACATCTGTCCGATTTCGTTGCTGTTGCGAACGTCGACGCGGCCGGTGAAATCGCCTTCGGCGATTTTCTCGAAGCAGGCGCCGGCTTCCTGCAGGGGGCGCAAGACCACGCCGCGCATGAACAGCCAGGCCAGCAGTGTCAGGCCCAGGGAAATCGCAATCATGGTGAGGACCACCGTGCGGGCGCGTTTGTAGTCGACCTGGGCATCATCGACCATGGTGGTGGTCGCCTTGTCGAGGAAATCCAGGAACCGCATGGCCGCGGCGTTGAAGGTGAGGGTGACGCTGCGCGAGTCCGCTTCCAGCGAGCGGTAGGCCTCCAGATCGCGGAGCGTGAGCGCGCGTATTTGCGCATTGGTCACGTCGCGGTAGCTTTTCGTGGCTTTTTCAAGTTCGGCAACCAGGCTGTCGGTGCCTTCCAGATGGGGATCCCGGATGAAGGCATCCAGCCGGGCATTGGCATCGGACTGGAGATCGATCGAGGCTTTCAGTTCGTCAGCCGCGTCCTTGTGGTGCTGTTGTTCCAGGTCCATGAAACTGTTGGCGAGCAGCACGCGCGCGCGCAGCAACAGCAGGTAGGCGTTGTTGAGCTCGGTGGCCTGTAGCGAGTAGGCGTCGTTGACGTGGGCCAGGTTGCGGTTGCTGGTGCTGAGGCTCAGCCACGAGGTGCCGTTGGACACCAGCATGGTGCCGGACAACAGGAAGAGCAGTGCGAGTATGCAGGTGCGCACTTTCAAGTCTCGGAGCATTACGTTTCGTTATGGAAAAACAGACGCCGGTGGCGTCTGCGCGGGAATGCTGGCGGCGTGCCGGCAGCGGGTCAGGTATGGGGACGGGGGCGCACCTTTTCCCAGATGTCGGCTGGAATAAGGGAGGCGAGCCACGCTTCGCGCTGTTGCAGGATGTCGTCGCCTTGGGGCGTGCCGAGAGCCTGGACGAAATCGCCTTCGATGGAGCCGCAGAGCGATTGCTCGATATGGGATTGCAGTTCGGGCACGCGGTAGAGCGCGGCGTGCACGCCGATCATTACGGTGCGCAGGGCTTCCAGCTGCGCATGGCTGAGAGCGACGGCGTGAGCCAGCTTGTGCACAGTGTCTGCCAGAGTCAGTAGAAGATCCCGTTCCTTGAGTTCCATGGCGTCAGCCCTCCTCATGCGTGCGGCCGGCGCCGGAACGGGAACGCCTGAAGCTCGTAACTAGTAAAAAATAGCGAATATTGGAAACATGATGCGTCATCGCTCCCAGTAGAGCGATAGGACATTTCCGAAAGAGGGGGGAGACACTGCGAATAAAATAGATACACGTTTGGAGGTATCTATGTCGGTCATTTCCGATATCAAAATCCGCCCGCTGGAGCGCGGCGACCTGCACTTCGTGCACAAGATCAACAACAACGACGTCATCATGCGTTATTGGTTCGAAGAGCCTTACGAGGCCTACGACGAACTCGTTGCCCTGTATGACCGCCACTTGCATGACCAGAACGAGCGGCGTTTCATCATCGAGCATGACACCGGCCAGCCGGCAGGCCTGGTCGAATTGGTGGAAATCGATTACATCCACCGTCGCGCCGAGTTCCAGATCATCATCGCGCCCAGCTACCAGGGCCGTGGCTACGCCAAGGCGGCGACCCGCATTGCGGTTGGCTACGCATTTCGCGTGCTGAACCTGCATAAGGTCTATCTGGTGGTGGACAAGGACAACACCGCGGCCGTGCATATCTACGAACGCTGCGGCTTCCAGATCGAAGGCCTGCTGAAGGAAGAGTTCTTCTCCAACGGCGCCTACCGCGATGCCTATCGCATGGCCTTGCTGCAGCGCGACCATCTGCGTGATGTGGGGCCTGGTGCCCCGGATGCGCCGGTGCTGCGCGACTGGCCGCAAGAAGAACAGGCCGGCTGAGGCCGGCGCGCTGCCTGCGCCGCAAGGGCGCAGGCTTCTCGGGTGTCAGTGGGCGGCAGGCGCCGCCCGCAGCAACCGCAGACCGTTGGCCACCACCAGCAGGCTTGCGCCTACGTCGGCGAAGACGGCCATCCACAGCGTGGCGTTGCCGGTCATGGCCAGGGCCAGGAACACGGCCTTGATGCCCAGCGCCAACACAATGTTCTGTACCAGCACGCGGTGTGTGGCGCGCGACAGCCGCAGGAAGGTGCCGATCTTGCGCAGGTCGTCGTCCATCAGGGCCACGTCGGCCGTTTCGATGGCAGTGCCGGTGCCCGCCGCGCCCATGGCGAAGCCGATGTCGGCGCGGGCCAGGGCGGGCGCGTCATTGATGCCGTCGCCCACCATGCCCACGCGGCCGCCCGCCGCCAGCTTGCTTTCGATGGCGGCCAGCTTGTCTTCGGGCAGTTGATCGCCGCGCGCTTCGTCGATGCCGACTTGTTGCGCAATGGCCTGCGCCGTGGGCGTGTTGTCGCCCGTCAGCATCAGCGTGCGCACGCCCAGCGCATGCAGGTCGGCGATGGCGGTGGCGCTGGTCGGCTTGACGGTGTCGGCCACGGCGGCCACGGCCAGCACGCGGCTGCCGTCACTCAAGGCGATGGCGCTCTTGCCCTGGCGTTCCAGCTCGTCCAGGCGCGCTTCCAGCTTGGGGCTGGACACGCCCAGCTCGCGCATCAGCCGGCGGTTGCCCAGCTGGAAGGTCACGCCGTCCAGTGCCGCGCTGACGCCGCGGCCGGGCAGGGCGGTGAATTCCTGCACGTCCAGCAATGCCGCGCCGGTGTCGCGCGCGGCATTGGCCACGGCCAGCGATACGGGGTGGTCGGAACGCGCCGCCAGGCTCGCCGCGACCAGCGCGGCCGGATGGCGGGTCTGGTCGGACACGTCCCAATCCTGGATGTCGGTCTGCACCGGCTTGCCATGCGTGAGCGTGCCGGTCTTGTCCAGCGCCAGCCATTTCAGGTTGCGGCCTTCTTCGAGGTACACGCCGCCCTTGACCAGGATGCCGCGGCGCGACGCGGCGGTCAGTCCGCTGACGATGCTGACCGGCGTGGAAATGACCAGGGCGCAGGGGCAGGCGATGATCAGCAGCGCCAGGGCGCGGTAGATGGCGTCGAACCAGGGCTGGTCCCACAGCAGGGGCGGCAGCACCGCCACCAGCAGCGCGATGCCCACCACGGCGGGCGTATAGATGCGGGAAAAGCGGTCGATGAAGCGCTGCGTGGGCGCCCGGGCGCCTTGGGCCTGTTCGACGGCATGGATAATGCGCGCCAGCGTGGTGTTTCCCGCTGCCGCGGTGACCCGGTACTCGAAGGAGCCTGCCGCGTTCACCGTGGCCGCGTAGACCGGATCGTCCTGCGTTTTTTCCACCGGCAGGCTTTCGCCCGTGATGGGGGACTGGTCCACGGCAGAGCTGCCGCTGACGATGATGCCGTCGGCGGCGATGCGCTCGCCCGGGCGCACTCGGACGATGTCACCCGCTTGCAGGTTGGCGGCGGGCACTTCCAGCCATTGGCCATTTGCCTGCTGCACGGTGGCCGTTTCCGGCGCCAGGTCCAGCAGTCCGCGCACGGCATTGCGTGCCCGGTCGAGGGAACGGGCTTCGATCAGTTCGGCCACGTTGAACAGGAACATCACCATGGCCGCTTCGGGCCATTGTCCGATCAGCACGGCGCCGGTGACGGCGATGCTCATCAGGGCATTGATGTTGAGGTTGCCGTTGCGCACGGCGATCCAGCCCTTGCGGTAGGTGCTGACGCCGCAGGCCAGGATGGCGGCCACCGCCAGGGCTGCGGTGACGCCTAGCGGCCAGCCCGCGAAGTGGGACAGTTCCGACAGCGCGGCCAGGACGCCCGCGCCTCCGATGAGCCACCAGTTCACGGGCTTCGCGGCGGGAGCGGGCGTGCCGGGAACACTATCGGCCAGGGGCTCGGGTGTCATGTCCAGCGATTTGATAGCGGCCATGATGCGGTCCAGCGCACCTTCGGCGTGCACCACCGTCAGGACGCGCTGCATCAGGTTGAAGTCCAGCGCATGCACGCCGTCCAGGTTGTCCAGCTTTTTGCGGATCAGCGTTTCCTCGGTGGGGCAGTCCATCTGGCCGATGCGCAGGCGTGCCAGCGCCTGGCCGGGGCCGGCGGTGAGCGTGGCCGCGCCGGAACCGGAAATGCTGAAGGGCTGGCCGCCTTCGCCGTGGCCGCAGCAGCTTCCGGCGGCGTGGCCGTGGGCATGGGCGTGGGGATGATCGTGACCGTGGGCCGTGTGGTCGTGGCCGGCGTGATCGTGGCTGGCGTGAGCGTGTGCGTCGTGATGGTGGTGGCTGCCATTGTCATGCGCGGCATGGTCGTGGCCGGCGTGAACTCGTTCGTTCTCGGCAGGCGCGCCGCAGGTGTCGTGCGCGCAGCAGGCGCCGTCTTGCCCGTCGGGCATATGTTCGTGTTTTTTGACCGGAGGTAAAGACATCGTCCTCTGCCTTGAAATAAGGTGGTGTAGCTATTCCACACCTTGGAGTTACTATAGGGTCAACCCCCTATATCAATCGGATGCGATCCGGGAGGCAGCGATGCGTATCGGCGAATTGGCCACAGCGGCCGGAACCACGGTCGAAACCGTCAGGTATTACGAGAAAGAAGGGCTGTTGCCGGCCCCGGACAGGGGCCTGAACAACTACCGCAGCTATGGACAGGCCCATCTGGAGCGGCTGCGCCTGATCCGCAATTGCCGCGCGCTGGACATGACGCAGGACGAAATCCGGGCCATTTTGTCGCTGGCGGATAACCACCAGAGCGGTTGCGGTCCTATCAATGAGCTTTTCGACGAACACATCTCCCATGTGGACGAGCGCATCGCCGAACTGACCCAGCTCAAGACGCAGTTGACCGACCTGCGCCAGCGCTGCCTGTCGGCGAGGCCCGACACGGAAGACTGCGGCATTCTGCACGGCCTGAGCGAAATGCAGGTCGAAGAGCGCCAGGAGCGGCACACGCACCTGGGCTGAGCATGGCGGATCCGGGGAAAGCCCCTTAACGGCGGCTTCCGCGCCCCCGCACAACCTATTGACGGTAAAAGGGCCTGGAGCAGGCCCTAGGGAAAACCCGCCGCGCCAAACGCGCGGCGGTGTCTTGTTGTGCCTGATCTCAGCATGTAAGATGTCCAACATCCAACAAATAATGGTCAGGCATCCCGGATTCACACCATGGGGGAGCCGGGCAGAGAGGCAGACAAGCATGGATTCCAAGCCATTGGGCAGATTTACCGTTCTGGACCTGACGCGGGTGCGTTCCGGCCCCGCCGCCGTGCGCCAGTTCGCGGATTGGGGCGCCACCGTCATCAAGATAGAAGAGCCGGGCGACGAGCAGGACGACAAGCCGGGCGGCTCCGCCCAGTTCGCGGACTACCAGAACACGCATCGGAACAAGCGCAGCGTCACGCTGAACCTCAAGCATCCGCAGGGCCGGGCGCTGTTTCTGGACCTGGTGCGCCAGGCTGACGTGGTGGTTGAAAACTACCGGCCGAACGTCAAGTTCAAGCTGGGCATCGACTATGAGACGCTGCGCGAGGTCAATCCGCGCATCGTCTACGCCAGCGTCTCCGGCTTCGGGCAGGACGGCCCTTATGCCGGCCGGCCGGGGCTGGATCAGATCGCGCAGGGCATAGGCGGACTGATGTCGGTCACGGGCGAACCCGGCCGTGGACCCATGCGGGCCGGAATTCCGGTGGCGGACCTGACCTCGGGCCTGTTTTGCGCCATAGGCATCTTCATCGCGCTGCTGGAACGCGAGGTGTCGGGGCAGGGCCAGTGGGTGCAGACCTCGCTGCTGCAATCGCAGGTCTGGATGATGGATTTTCAGGCGATGCGCTGGCTCATGAATGGCGAGGTGCCTGGCCAGAGTGGCAACGACCATCCCACCAGCAGCCCGACCGGCGTGTTCCCCACCCGCGACGGCTATATGAATATCGCGGCCATGGGCAACGACATCTACGCGCGGCTGTGCCGCGTGCTGGAACTGCCCGAACTGATCGAGGACGAGCGTTTTCTTTCGGTGCCGCTGCGTGCGCGCAACCGTCCCGCGCTGAACGCGGCGATCGGCGCGCGCACCGCCACCCGGCCCACCGCCGAGTGGATCGCATTGATGAACAAGGAGGGCGTGCCTTGCGGCCCGATCCTGGGCATGGACCAGACCTTCGAGGATCCGCAGGTGCGTCACCTGAAGCTCAGCCGCGAGATCCGGCACCCTGCGCTGGGGGCGATTTCGGTGGTGGGGCAGCCCATGATCCTGAGCCGATCGGCGCCCGGGGAAATGGCCCCCGCGCCGGAGCGCGGCCAGCACAATGGCGACGTGTACGGCGGCATGCTGGGCCTGGCGCCCGCCGACCTGCAACAACTGGCGCGCGAAGGCGTGATTTGAGGGCGACGCCCAGGCACCGAGGATAATATCGCCGCCAAGGCCGCCAGCGTATCCAGCGGCCCAGACGGAGACAGCCCCACATGAACGCCCCATCCAACGCCGCTGCCGACCAGGTCTTTTCCAGCCTGGGACGCCCCGACAACCTGCCGGACGAGATCGCTTCGCAGATCCGCCAGAAGATCGTGCTGCGCGAATTCGAGCCCGGCCAGCGCCTGCCCACGGAGTTCGAGCTGGCGCAGATGTTCGCCGTCAGCCGCAACGTGGTGCGCGAGGCGATCGCGCGGTTGAAGCTGTCCGGTTATGTCGACACGCGGCGTGGCGTCGGTTCCTTTGTGGCGCAGGACGTGGGCACGCGTAATTTCGAGATCGCGCCCGAGGATCTGCTCCAGCCCGAACCGTTGGCGCACATATTCCAGCTGCGGGTCGAACTGGAGTCCGGCGCGGCGGCGCAGGCGGCGCTGCACCGTACCCCCGAACAGATCGAAACCCTGCGCCAGGCCCTGCAACGGGTCGATGCCGCGGGCAATGACTGGCAGGCCGGCGCCGACCATGCGCTGGACTTCCACATGGCCGTGGGCGAGGCCACCAATAACCCGTATTTCGTGCGTCTGCTGGCGCACCTGCGACACGTATTTCGCGGCGCCGTGCGCACGCTGCGCTACACCAGCGCTGGCACCGAGCGCGTGCCTGAGATCGAACGTGAACACCACCGCATCTTCGACGCCATCGTCGCCGGCGACAGCGAGGCCGCGCGCCTTGCCATGCGCGTGCACCTGACCAATGGCATTCAACGGCACCAGACAGTCATACAAGGAAAGCAACCGTGACCATCCAACGCATCCTGCAGGGCGACATCACCGACAACATCGTGGCTGAAAAGCGCGGCGCGATCGGCTGGCTGACATTCAACGATCCGCAGCGCCACAACGCGGTGTCCTTCGCGATGTGGGAAGCGGTGCCGGTCGTGCTGGAAGCTTTTCGCCGGGACCCCGAGATCCGGGCGGTGGTACTGCAGGGCGCGGGCGGCAAGGCGTTCGTCAGCGGCGCGAACATCTCGCAGTTCGACACGCTGCGCAGCGGCGAAGACGCCGTCGTGGAGTATGAGCGCGTGGCGGAAGCGGCGCAGCTGGCGCTGTATGACTACGACAAACCCACGATTGCGTACATCCAGGGCTATTGCATCGGCGGCGGGCTGAACATCGCGCTGTGCTGCGACATCCGCATCGCGTCCGACAACAGCACGTTCGCCATTCCCGCCGGCAAGCTGGGCCTGGGCTACCGCCTGACCGCGATCCGCAACCTGGTGACCGCGGTAGGCCCGGCCAATGCGCTGGAGATCTTCCTGACGGCGGCGCGCTACGACGCGAACCAGGCCAAGGAGCTGGGGCTGATCCGCCGCGCGGCGCCGGCGGACGAGATGCCCCAGGTGCTGGAAACCATGTTGTCCCAGATCCAGGCCAACGCGCCGCTCACGCTGCGGGCTGGCAAGAAGATGATCCGCCAGCTTCAGCAGCTGGGGCCGGAGGTGGACGTGGAGGCCATGCGGCGCCTGGTGTTGCAGTGTTTCGAAAGCAATGACTACCGCGAAGGCCGCAAGGCATTTGCGGAAAAGAGAGCGCCGGTCTTTACCGGCACCTGATCTCCGGCCGCGGGCCGGATTCCCTACGCGGCTTGCAGGTCCGCGCCGATGCCGGCGCGGCCGGGAGAGGCTTTGCGTCCTGAATCCGCGTCCGGACCGGATCAACCCGGCCACCGATCCCATTGCGGACGGCCCGGCCATAGATCGCGCAGCAAGCGCGGCGACGAGGAGACAGACATGAAAGCGGTTCATCTGAGGACAGGCCTGGCGGGCCTGGCGGTGTGGATATGCGCGGGGCCGCTGCACGCGCAGGGCACATATCCCAGCCAGCCGGTGCGCATCGTGGTGGGTTATGCCGCCGGCGGCACCACGGACATCCTGGCGCGGGCGTTGGGCGAGCAGCTGAGCAAGGAGCTGAAGCAGCCTGTCATCATCGAGAACAAAGCCGGCGCCGCGGGCAACATCGCCGCGGCCGCCGTGCAGCAGGCCGCGCCAGACGGCTACACCCTGTTCATGGCCACCGTGTCCAGCCACGGCATCAATCCGGTCGTATACAAGAAGTCGCTGGGCTATGACCCGGTGGGCGGCTTCACGCCGGTCAGCATGATCGCCTCCATCCCTCTGGTGTTGGTCGCCAATCCCAAGCTGCCCGTGGCGTCGGTGGCGGACCTGGTGAAGCTTGCGCGCGAGAAGCCGGGCGATCTGAACTATTCCTCCAGCGGCAACGGCTCGCCCGTACATGTCGCGGGGGCGATGTTCGCCTCCGAGGCCAAGGTGCAGATCCAGCACGTGCCTTACCGGGGCGGCTCGCTGGCCAATTCGTCCGTCATGAGCGGCGAGACGCAGTTCAGCTTCGCTACCTTGCCCGCGGCTTTGCCGCAGGTGCGGGCGGGCAGTCTGCGCGCGCTCGCCGTCACCACGCGGGACCGGTCGGCGGAACTGCCCGATGTGCCCACCGTGGCCGAGGACCCGATGTTCAAGGGCTACGAGATCAACACCTGGAATGCATTGATGGCGCCCAAGGGCACGCCCGATGCAGTGGTGGACGTGCTGAACAAGGCGGTGGCGCGGTCGTTGGCCGTGCCGGCCCTGCAGACCCGCTTCAAGGGCGAGGGCGCGACGCCCGGCGCCAGCAGCCCGGCCGAACTGGGCCAGTTCGTCAACGCGGAGCTTGCGCGCTGGGCGGGCGTCATTAAGGAAGTCGGCATCCAGATTGAATGACCTCTGGCGGCTCGGGGGGATGACGGTCCGCGTCGGCGGAGTGGCGTAATATGAATTGTGTTTCTTTCTCATTGACGCCTGATCCGATGACCACCACCCAGAACGCCAGCCCGACCGCCACCCCGCTGCACGCCCTGAACACGCGCCGTTCCTTCAAGTTTCTCCGTGCCCCGGCGCCCAAGCCCGAGGAACTCGAACAGATCCTGCAGGCGGCCATGTCGGCGCCCGACCATGGCGCCCTGCGTCCATGGCGTTTCGTCGTGATCCAGGGCGAGGCCATCGGCAAGCTGGCCGATCTGGCCTTGGACGCCGTCAAGCGCAGCGGCGATCCGCGCATGACGCCCGAAAAGGAAAAGTCCGTGCGTGAATGGATGGCCGGCGTGCCGCTGTTCATCGCGGTGGCGCAGAAGATCGCGCACGACAACACCAAGATCCCCGAGCAGGAGCAGTTGCTCGCCACCGGCGCGGCCACCATGAATTTGCTGAACGCCGTGCACATGCTGGGTTATGGCGCGTTCTGGAGCACGGGCATCGGCACCTACGTGGAAGATGTGCAGAATGCGTTGGGCCTGGATGCCCTGGATTACCGCTTCCTGGGTTTCCTGGCCATCGGCACCCCGGCTTGCGCCGTGCCGCCGGCCAACCGCCCGGATTATCGCGAGTTCGTCACCGAATGGACCGGTCCGGTCTGATGCGGACATCGCAATCCAAGTGAAAAAACCGGCCATAGGCCGGTTTTTTTATGGAACTTCGCCTAGCGGCGTCCCGGCAACGGCCGGAAGGCCAAGCGCAGCAGCCGTTCCAGGCACCAGCCTGCGAAGTAGAAGAGGGCTAGCGTGGGCAGTCCGATCAGCAGGTAGCCCCCGACCCACGACAGGTCGCCCAGCAGGTGGTCCATGTTCAGGTCATGCAGCAGCGCGAGCTGTAGCGCCAGGGGCAGTTGCAGCAGCACGAATCGTCCCTTGTCGTCGCTGTCGGCCGACAGCGCGCCGGCGACACAGAGGATGACGATGGCGAGATACAGCGCCGCGAACGCGATGCCGGTCCAGCTGAACCATTTCGAGGCGGTCAATCCGGGCACGTCGGTTTCCAGGGAATCAGGGACAGGAAGTATAGAGCGTTCCCCTGTGATACTCTGGCTGCCGGTCGTGCATGTTCATCCCTTTGCCCGGCCGACGATGGCAATGTCCGAGGTCATCCCCTTGGGCAGTGTCTTGGTAAGAAGAATGCGCATGACACGATCAAGCGTGGAGACAATACATGAGCCAATATGGGCCGTTGAAGTTGCACGTCCCGGAGCCGACAGGGCGCCCGGGTTGCAAGACCGACTTTTCCTACCTGCACCTGTCGCCGCCCGGCGATGTGCCCAAACCCCCCATTGATGTTGCCGCGGTCGATACCGGCGGACTGGCCTACAGCCTGGTCCGGGTGATCGCCGACGACGGCAGCGCCATCGGACCGTGGGCGCCGGAACTCAGCCATGAGCAACTGCGCGCCGGCATGCGCAACATGCTGAAGACACGCCTCTTCGATGCGCGCATGTTGACCGCCCAGCGCAAGAAGAAGATCTCCTTCTACATGCAAAGCCTGGGCGAGGAGGCCATCGGGTCGGCCCACGCCATGGCGCTGGAGCAGGGGGATATGTGCTTTCCGACCTACCGGCAGCAAAGCATCCTGCTGGCGCGCGACGCCTCGCTGGTCACGATGATGTGCCAGCTGATGTCCAACGAGCGCGATCCGCTCAAGGGCCGTCAGCTGCCGGTCATGTATTCGGACCGCGAACGCGGCTTTTTCAGCATTTCCGGCAACCTGGCCACGCAGTTCATCCAGGCGGTGGGCTGGGGCATGGCCTCGGCCATCAAGGGCGACACGCGCATCGCTTCCGGCTGGATCGGCGATGGCGCCACGGCCGAAGCCGACTTCCATACCGCGCTGACCTTCGCGCACGTCTACCGCGCGCCGGTCATCCTGAACGTGGTCAACAACCAGTGGGCCATATCCACCTTCCAGGCGATTGCCGGCGGCGAAGGCGCGACCTTCGCGGGCCGCGGCGTGGGCTGCGGCATCGCGTCGCTACGGGTGGACGGCAACGATTTCCTGGCGGTCTATTCCGCATCGCAATGGGCCGCCGAGCGCGCCCGTCGCAACCTGGGGCCGACTCTGATCGAATGGGTGACCTACCGCGCCGGCCCGCACTCCACGTCCGACGATCCTTCCAAGTACCGCCCCGGCGATGACTGGAGCCACTTCCCGCTGGGCGACCCGATAGCGCGCTTCAAGAAACACCTGGTCCTGCTGGGCATCTGGTCCGACGAAGAGCACGAAGCCGTCAAGGCCGAACTCGACGCCGAGATCCTGGCGGCCCAGAAGGAAGCGGAAAGCTACGGCACGCTGGTGGACGGCCACGTCCCCAGCGCCGCCAGCATTTTTGATGACGTGTACAAGGACATGCCGGAGCATCTGCGCCGGCAACGTCAGCAGCTCGGAGTGTGATCATGGCTATCGATAACAACGCTGGTCCGGCCTCCGCGCCGATGACCATGATCCAGGCTTTGCGCTCGGCCATGGATGTCATGCTGGAGCGCGACAACAATGTCGTGGTGTTCGGGCAGGACGTCGGCTATTTCGGCGGCGTGTTCCGCTGCACCGAGGGCCTGCAGGCCAAGTACGGCAGCTCGCGCGTGTTCGACACGCCCATCTCCGAAGGCGGCATCGTCGGCGTGGCGGTGGGCATGGGCGCCTACGGCTTGCGTCCCGTCTGCGAGATCCAGTTCGCCGATTATTTCTATCCCGCCTCGGATCAGATCGTGTCCGAGGCCGCTCGCCTGCGCTACCGCTCGGTCAACGAGTTCGTCGCGCCCATGACCATCCGCATGCCTTGTGGCGGCGGCATCTATGGCGGGCAGACGCACAGCCAGAGTCCCGAAGCCATGTTCACGCAAGTGTGCGGGCTGCGCACGGTGATGCCCTCCAATCCCTATGACGCCAAGGGTCTCCTGATCGCGGCCATCGAGAACGACGATCCCGTGATTTTCCTGGAGCCCAAACGGCTGTACAACGGCCCGTTCGACGGCCATCACGATCGGCCCGTAACGCCCTGGACCGGACGGCCGGGCAGCGTGGTGCCCACCGGCTACTACACCGTGCCGCTGGACACGGCCGCCATTGTGCGGCCGGGCAATGCGCTCACCGTGCTGACCTACGGCACTACCGTGCATGTGTCGCTGACCGCCGCGGAAGAAACCGGCATAGACGCCGAAGTCATCGACCTGCGCAGCCTGTGGCCGTTGGACCTGGACGCCATCGTCAATTCGGTCAAAAAGACCGGGCGCTGCGTGGTGGTGCATGAGGCCACGCGCACCTGCGGCTTTGGCGCCGAGCTGATTTCGCTGGTGCAGGAACACTGCTTCCATCATCTGGAGGCGCCCGTGGAGCGCGTGACCGGCTGGGATACGCCGTATCCCCATGCGCAGGAATGGGCGTACTTCCCCGGCCCGCGCCGGGTCGGCGAAGCGTTCAAGCGCGCGATGGAGGGTTGAGAGATGGGTATTCATGTCATCAAGATGCCCGACATCGGCGAAGGCATCGCGGAAGTGGAACTGGTTGCCTGGCATGTGAAGATCGGCGACATGGTGGCCGAGGACCAGCCGCTGGCCGACGTCATGACGGACAAGGCCACGGTCGAGATTCCCGCGCCGGTGGTCGGCCGCGTGGTCGCGCTGGGCGGAGAAGTAGGCCAGGTCATGGCCGTGGGCGGCGAGCTGATCCGCCTGGAAGTGGAAGGTGAAGGCAATCTCAAGCCGGGCGGGGATTCGCCGCCAGCCAAGGCGGCCGCAGCGCCCGCAGCGGCGCAGCCCGCTGCGTCGGCGCCCGCGCCCGAGCCCGCGCAGGCCGCGAAGGCCGAGGCGCCTGTGCCCGTGGCGCCGGCAAAACCCGCGCCCGCGGCGCCGGCACAGCCAGCACGCCAGGCGCCCGCAGCGGTGGCGCGCCAACCGGGCGACAAGCCGCTGGCTTCTCCTGCCGTGCGCAAGCGCGCCTGGGACCTGGGCATCGAGTTGCGCTACGTGCACGGCAGCGGCCCGGCCGGCCGCATCCTGCACGAAGACCTCGACGCTTATCTGCAGGGCCAGGGCACGGGCGGCCAGGCTCGGGGCGGCGTAGCCTATGCCGAACGCAACGACGAGGAAAACGTGCCGGTCATCGGCCTGCGCCGCAAGATTGCGCAGAAGATGGCGGAGTCCAAGCGCCGCATTCCGCACTTCAGCTACGTCGAGGAAATCGACGTGACCGAACTGGAAGACCTGCGCGCCAGCCTCAACCAGAAGTGGGGCGCCACGCGCGGCAAGCTCACGCTATTGCCGCTGCTTGCGCGCGCCATGGTGGTGGCGCTGCGCGATTTCCCGCAGATCAATGCGCGTTACGACGACGAGGCCGGCGTAGTCACGCGTTATGGCGCGGTCCATATCGGCATTGCGACGCAGAGCGACGGCGGGCTGATGGTGCCCGTCATGCGCCATGCCGAAGCGCGGGATCTCTGGTCCATGGCGGCCGAGATCGTCCGGCTGGCCGAGGCGGTGCGCACGGGAGCGGCCAGCCGCGACGAACTGTCGGGGTCGACCATCACCATCACCAGCCTGGGGCCCTTGGGCGGCATTGTCACCACGCCGGTCATCAACCATCCCGAGGTCGGCATCGTGGGCGTGAACCGCATCGTCGAGCGGCCGGCCATCCGCAATGGCGCCGTGGTCGCGCGCAAGCTGATGAACCTGTCGTCGTCCTTCGACCACCGCGTGGTGGACGGCATGGACGCGGCGCGCTTCATCCAGGCGGTGCGCGCGCTGCTGGAACAACCCGCGCTGCTTTTCGTGGAGTGAGCATGAGCCAGATCACAAAGACTACGACCCTGCTGGTGATCGGTGGCGGTCCCGGCGGCTACGTGGCCGCCATCCGCGCAGGTCAACTGGGCGTGCCGACCATCCTGGTCGAAGGCGCGCAATTGGGCGGCACCTGCCTGAATATTGGCTGCATACCGTCCAAGGCGCTGATCCACGCGGCCGAGGAATTCGACAAGGCGCGCCATTACGCGGGCAATTCGGACCTGGGCATTTCCGTATCGGCGCCCGCCATCGACCTGGCCCGGACCGTCGCCTGGAAAGACGGCATCGTCGGCAAGCTGACCGGCGGCGTGGCCGCCCTGCTGAAAAAGAATGGCGTGGAAGTGGTGCGCGGGTGGGCGCGGCTGCTGGATGGCAAGACGGTGGAAGTGGACGCGGGTGAGTCCGGCGCCCTACGCATCCAATGCGAACATCTGCTGTTGGCGGCGGGCTCCGAGCCGACGCCGCTGCCGTCCATGCCGTTTGGCGGCATGGTGGTGTCATCCACGGAGGCGCTCTCGCCCTCCAGCATTCCCAAGCAATTGGTGGTGGTGGGCGGCGGCTACATCGGCCTGGAGCTGGGCACGGTGTATCGCAAGCTCGGCGCGGAAGTCGCCGTGGTGGAGGCGCAGGATCGCATCCTGCCGACCTACGACGCGGAACTCACCAAGCCCGTGGCCGCTGCCTTGGCGAAAATGGGCGTGGCCTTGCACCTGGGCCGTAAAGTGCTGGGCCTGAATGGCGCCGGCAACGCGGTGCGGGTGCAGGATGCCACGGGCGCAGAGACCTTGCTGCCTGCCGATCGCGTGCTGATCGCGGTGGGACGGCGCCCGCGCACGCAGGATTGGGGGCTCGAAAGCCTGCAGCTGGACCGCAAGGGCAACGCGTTGCGCATCGACGACCAGTGCCGTACCTCCATGCGCGACGTCTGGGCCATCGGCGATATCGCGGGTGAGCCGATGCTGGCGCATCGCGCCATGGCGCAGGGCGAAATGGTGGCCGAGCTGGTGGCGGGCAAGCGCCGCCACTTCCAGCCCGCCGCGATCCCGGCGGTCTGCTTCACCGATCCTGAGGTCGTTGTGGCGGGCCTGTCGCCGGCCGAGGCAGAAAGCGCGGGGCTGGACTGCCTGACGGCGTCCTTCCCATTTGCCGCCAACGGCCGGTCGATGACGCTGGAATCGACCGATGGCTTCGTGCGCGTGGTTGCGCGCCGCGACAATCACCTGATCGTGGGCTGGCAGGCGGTGGGGCGTGGCGTGTCGGAACTGTCGGCGGCTTTCGGGCAGTCGCTGGAAATGGGCGCTACGCTGGAAGACGTGGCGGGCACCATCCATGCGCATCCGACCCTGGGCGAAGCGGTGCAGGAAGCCGCGCTCAAGGCACTGGGCCACGCGCTGCATATCTGAGCAGGGCGGAACGCCGCAACGGGACGCCGCGTTTGCGCGGCGTCCCGTTGTGCCTTCCGGCCGGGTTTAGCGCCGGCCCACGGCCTGCGCCAATGCCGCGCTGAATCCTTCGACCGCGGGGTTGCCTTGCTTGCGCATTGCGGCCACCACGACCTGCGCGATTGCGCCCGCCACGTCGCGCAACGGCAGAAAGCACAATGAGTCCGATCGCATGCGGGACAACGATTGGGGCACGAGCGCCGGTCCGATGCCCGCTTCCACCAATGTCAGCAGCGTGGGAATGACGCTTTCCTGCGCGATTTCGGGCTTTAGTTGAGCACGCGCGAACAGCGCCTGGATCATGTTGCGGAAGTAGGGCGAGATGTCCTGTCGATAGCCGACCAGTGGATACTCCAGCAGTTCTTCCAGCGAAACATCCCGCTGGTGCGCCAGCGCATGGTCGCGGCGCAACGCCACGCGCAAGGGCTCTTCGTAGATGACGCGCGTCAGGATATCAGCGTCCAGGGGGTGCGGACGCATCAGCGCCACGTCCACCACGCGTGACCGCAGCGCGGCCTCCATGTCCACGGAGTTCATCTCGCGCAGGTCGATCCGGACTTCCGGGTGCGCATCGCGATAGTGACTCAGCGCCGATACCAGCGGCGAACTGGCAGCGCTGGGCGTGATGCCGATTACCAGCGTACCGGTCTCGCCGCGGGCCGTGCGGCGAGCCTGCCGCAGCATCAGTTGGGTATCGGCGGCGATCTTGCGGGCCCGTTCGTACATGATTTCGCCGGCGGGTGTTAGCGCGACCGAGCGCGTGGTGCGCTCGAACAGGGGCACGCCCACAATCGCTTCCAGCCGCTTGATCTGCTGCGTCAGGGGCGGTTGGGTCATGAACAGGCGCGCGGCGGCCCGCGCGAAATGCAGTTCTTCCGCCAGCGTGCAGAACAGGACCAGTAGCCGGCCGTCCAGAAAGATTAATTCTGATTTCGACATAATCAACGCCAAATTACCAATTGGACAGAGATTAGTCGAGTTCCTAAGATGCCGCATCGATTCGTTCTGCCGGCATCCCGGATTCGCCTCATGTCTTTCGCTCCCTTTCCCGCTTCAGTCATTGCCATTGCCCAAGGGGTCAGGGCCGGCGAGACGACGGCCCACGCGGCGGCGCGCCAGAGCCTGGCCGCCATCGAGCGGCAAGAGCCCGCCGTGCGCGCGTGGAGCCACGTGCTGTCCGCCGCGGCCCTGGAGCGTATGGAGCCGGAGCGCCGCGCCGTTGGCGCGCTGGCTGGCGTGCCGATAGGCGTGAAGGACGTCATAGACGTGGCAGGCATGCCCACCGGTTTCGGCGCGCCTTCCTTGACCCCGGGCTCGCCGGCGTTCGACGCTTGCTGCGTGGGCATGCTGCGCGCGGCCGGCGCGATTCCGGTCGGCAAGACGGTGACCGCCGAGTTTGCCTTCAGGACACCGGGGCCGACTCGCAATCCTCACGCGCCGACGCACACGCCCGGCGGCTCTTCCAGCGGTTCCGCGGCCGCGGTGGCGGCTGGCATGGTGCCCGCCGCCCTGGGCACGCAGACGGGGGGCTCGATGATCCGTCCCGCGGCGTATTGCGGGGTGGTGGGATTCAAGCCCAGCATCGGCCGCGTGTTCCGGGACGGCATGAAGCTCACCTGTGAATCGCTGGACACCATAGGCTGGTATTCGAACAGCGTGGCGGATGCGCAGGCCATCGCCGACGTGCTCATCGGCGGCACAGGAGCACCGGCCGCGGAGAAAGCCGCGGACAAGCGGCAGCTGACCGTGGCCGTGCAGCTGCATAACCCGAGAGCGGCGCTGTGCGAAGAGAGCCGCGCCGAGATCGAACGCGCCCTGGCCGTACTGGCTGCGCATGGCGTTCAGTGCCTGCCGGTGCAAGCCGAGCGGGAAACCGCGCTCCTGTTGCAGGCGCACGATGTGATCATGCATTACGAATTCGCGCGCAGCCTGGCGCCGGTGGTGGAACGCCAGGGGCACGCGCTGAGCGGCGCCTTGCGCCAGGCGGTGGCGCATGGCCTGGGCATCGGAGCCGGGCAGTACGACGAGATGCGCGCGGTCCAGTCGGCGCTGCGCGGCAACTGGCATGCGTGGTACGGCGGCGCCGATCTCGTGCTTACGCCCAGCACGCCAGGACCCGCGCCCCATGGGCTGGAACATACCGGCGACGCTTCATACAACAAGATCTGGTCGGTGCTGGGATGGCCATGCCTGCACCTGCCTACCGCGTTCAACCGCGCGGGACTGCCTTTGGGCATGCAATTGGTTGGTGATCTGGGCAAGGATGCCGCCTTGCTCGACGCTGGCCGCAAACTACATCAGCTGCTGACGCAGCAAGGGGAGTGAAATGGGATTCAAAAGAGTGAAGCAGGGCATGCTGGCCCTGTGCGCCGCCGCGGCCGTGGCGGGCTGGGGGCAGGCGCATGCGGCGTTTCCTGACCGGCCGATCAATGTCGTCGTGCCCACGGCGGCCGGCGGCACGGTGGACATCGTAGCGCGCATCATGGCGGAAAAGCTCGGAGCAGAACTCGGTCAGCCCGTGGTGGTCATCAACAAGCCGGGCGCGGGCGGGGTAGTGGGCACGCAGGCATTCCTGCGCGAACCTCAAGACGGCTATACCGTTTTGTTCACGGCGAACAGCAACCAGTTGATCGTGCCCTGGGTCTATAAAGAGGCGAAATTCGACCCTATCAAGGACTTTTCGCCGATCGCCGCGGTGGGAGAAGTGCCCAATGTGCTGTGCGTGAACCCGGCGTTTCCGGCAAAGGACATGAATGAGTTCATGGCCCTGGTGAAGGCGAATCCGGAAAAGTACCAGTACGCCTCGGCCGGCGCGGGAACCTTGAACCATTTGCTCGGCGTCATGCTGGACCAGATGGGCGGACTGCGCATGCAGCACATTCCCTATCGCGGCGTATCGCCCGCCATGGCGGACGTGATGGGCAATCAGGTGCCCATGCTGTTCGCCAGCCTGCCGTCGGCGGTTGAAGGCATCAAGGCCGGCAAACTGCGCGCGTTGGGCGTCAGCAGCGAAAAGCGCAATGCGCTGCTGCCCGACGTTCCTGCCATCAACGAAGCCATACCGGGGTTCCGCGGCGATCTGTGGGTCGCGTTTTACGGCGCGAAAGAAGCGCCCCGCGCGTCGATCGACACCCTGCACCAGGCGATACGCAAAGTCCTGGCGGACGCGGCGCTGCAACAGAAGTTCGACCAGCTAGGGGTCACAATGATGCATGATGGCCCGGCCGAACTGGCTGCCCGCCAACAGGCCGAGTTCATGCAGTGGAAGCAGGTGGTGCAGGCGTCGGGAGCCAGCCCGGACTGACGCCTCAGCGGCTGCCGTCGATGTATGGGCGGGCCTGCAGAATAAGGATGTTCTCGCCCTGCACGGCCCATTCGATGTCCTGGTCCACGCCGCCCAGGCGCTGTTTGATATGGCTGCCCACGGCGGCCAGCCGCGCCACCAGGGCATCGTTGAGCACTTGGCGCGAGCCTTCGATCGGCACCTCGCGCACCCCGCCCGCGGCGTCCGCCACCAGTTGGGTGTCTTCGGCGGAGCGGCTCAGCACCTGGACCGCCTTGGACCAACTGGAGTACATCAGCTGCTCGGCCTGGCGCTTGCCTTCCACCACCTTGATGCCCAGGCCGCGCTTGGCGGAAAGGTAGGTGACGTAGCGGCGAGAGGCGTCGAAGGGATCTCGCGTGATCATCACCCCGGAACTTTCCGATGCCGCGGCCTGCTGCACCAGCACCGCCATCACCACGCCGTCCTGGCCGATGCCGGCCGCGCGCCGGGCTTCGTAGGCTTCATAGTTGTAGACCGACGCCCACACGGTTTGCACTGCCTGCGTCAGCGCTTCGGGCTGCGTCACGTTGGGAACGGTGGTGTAGAGCCCGGCGCCGCTGAAGCCCGGCAGGTCTTCGGAATTGGACGAGCTGCGCACGAACACGCCGCGCCCCTGCAATTGCTTCTGCCAGCGTTCGCGCCAGGCGGCCGCCAGCGCAGGGCCGGGCTGCGCCTGAATGATGTCCTGGCGCAGCGCGGCCAGTTCGGCGCGGCGCACATTGGCGTCGCGGGCGAAGTCGGGCCGTTGCTCAAGCGCCGCGATGCGTTCCGGCACGTGCAGCTGCGCCATGAATGCCGCGTACTGCGCAAAGGGTATGCAGAAACCGTCCGGCACCACCGCTGCGGGCGGTAGCGCGGATTTCAGCGCGCCGAGGTTTGCCGCCTTGACGCCGCAATGGCGGCTGTCGCGGGTGACCATGCCGGTGAGCGGCTTGATGGCCTTGACGGTCAGATCGGGCTTGGGCAGCGGGAGGGCAGCCTTGGGCGGCGGCGCTTCGGGCTTTGCGATGCGGCGCAACTGATAGCCGGTGCTGGTGACCGTCAGCTCGACCCAGTGGCCGTCATGTTCGCGCAGCGCCGCCACGGCATCGCGCACATAGGCATTGGGAATGCGCCAGCCCTTGGCCAGCAGGTTGACGTGGGACAGCAAGGTGGAGGGCCGCTGCGTGACCAGCCCGGCGACCGGCGGCAGGGCGACGGGGACTTCGTCCAGCACGAGGATGTCCGTGGGCGCCAGATCCGGCGTGTCGTCCACGGACGCCACGATGCGCAGGCGGCCCTGGGCCTGGCCGGTATTCAGCGGCAGGAAGGTCTGCTCGCGCAGCAGCGCTTCCTGCGTCACGGCGTCCAGGCCTGCGCGTTGCGCGATTTGTTCGTGCAGCGTGGAATTGGCCTTGAAGCGGACCGGCTCGTAAAAACTGGCCTGCAGCTTTTCGCCCGTCAGCTTGAGCAGTTCGGGGGTGAGGCGGTCGCCTTCCCAGAATTCATAGGTGTAGCCCGGCAGGTCGCGTTGCCAACTCAAGGTGCCGAACAGCAGGCGCCGCTGCGGGTCCTTGTACTGGGCGATGAGCGTGGCCTTGTCGCCCGCGGGCAGGAGGCGATGTTCGCGCGCGAAGTTCTCGTGCAGCGAATAGCGCGGCGTATTGACGTAGTAGATCCGGTCGCGCTGCTTCCTGTCGATCACGAACAGCACGTGCGGGATCTCCAGCGGCGTGCCGGGGTTGTAGATCCGCGCAAGCTGTTGGAACTCGGCCTGCGTGCGGATCTGGCTCAGGTAGGCGGGGCCGGCCTTCCTGGCATCCTCCGCCTGCTGCGCGGCGCGCTCATCAGCGCTCAATGGACGGGCGTTTTCGTACGGAGAGGGCTTGCGCGCGGTCTGCGCATGAACGGCGGGACCCAGGCCGGCGGCCAGCGCGCCGAGAGTGGCCAGGACGATCAGGCGGGGCAGGCGCCGGGAGGACACGCGGCGTGGGGCAGGCAAGGGATTCATGAACAGGCTTGCGGGGCGCAGAGAGCCGCGATGATATCGGAGCCCGCGCCGGCTGCATGCCCCTGCTTGTTTCAGGATGTGGCTAATTATGGATTGGCGTTGCCGGGCGGCTTGCCGAGCTGCGGCGAGGCGTGCCGCCGCCGGCGCGAAATACCCAATTTCAGGGATATGTTTTTGGCAAGGCTTGCCGTTAAATACCGCCCAGGCTTAATCGCCCCGCCGGCGCCACGAAAATCCCGGCCATCCAGGCTTGTCCTGATGGGGGGGATTATCGGAGGGCCTTTTTCAAGGAGCAGCAACTGCTGCTCTTTTTTTGTGCCTGCTCGGGAAACTCCCTAGCCTTTGAACACGCATGGCGGATTGACAGCGGACCAGGTCGAATCGATACTGAAATCAAGTACGTATACGTACAAATCGGCATGCCAACCGCAACGATCGAAATCGGGTTCCCACTGCGCTCGCAAAGGAGTAGGCAATGAAGGACGGCGAAATTCTTTCCGGATTCCTGGCCCCCCATCCGCCACATCTTGTCTATGGCGAAAATCCGCCGCAGAACGAGCCGCGTTCGCGCGGCGGCTGGGAAAGCCTGCGCTGGGCCTACGACCACGTGCGCGAGAGCATCGAACGCCTGCGGCCCGACGTGCTGCTGGTGCATTCGCCGCACTGGATCACGCAGGTCGGCCACCATTTCCTGGGAGTGCCGCGCCTGGCGGGCCGCTCGGTGGATCCTATCTTTCCCGACCTGTTCCGCTACGACTTCGGCATGGACGTGGACGTCGAACTGGCCGAGGCGTGTTGCGAGGAAGGGCGCAAGCTGGGCCTCGTCACAAAGATGATGCGCAACCCCAAGTTCCGGGTGGACTACGGCACCATCACCACGCTGCACATGGTGCGTCCACAGTGGGACATTCCGGTGGTCGGGCTGTCGGCAAACAATACGCCGTACTACCTCGACACCAAAGAGGGGCTCAAGGAAATGGACCTGCTGGGCAAGGCCACCCGGGAAGCCATACGCAAGAGCGGGCGGCGCGCGGTCCTGTTGGCCAGCAATACCCTGTCGCACTGGCATTTCCATGAACAGCCCGAGGTGCCTGAAGACATGTCCAAGGAGCATCCGGCGCGCTACGACGGCTATTTGTGGGACATCCGCATGATCGAACTGATGCGCAAGGGCAGGATGGCAGATGTCTTCGAGCTGTTGCCGCAGTTCATCGACGAGGCGTTCGCCGAAGTGAAGTCTGGCGCTTTCACGTGGATGCACGCGGCCATGGGCTATCCGCAGCTGGCGGGCAAGTTCCATGGGTACGGCACCGTGATCGGAACCGGCAACGCGGTCATGGAATGGAATCTGCGGGAGGCCGGTCTGTCCCGGCTTGAAGAAACCGCCGGCGTAGCGTCCTAGATCCCGAGGAGACATTCCATGGCCATCGTTTCCGCATTCCTCGTTCCCGGCAGCCCGCTGCCCCAGCTGCGCAGCGATGTGGCGCCCTGGGGACGCCTGAATCAGGCGCTGCGCAAGGCCGGCATGGCGCTGGCCGCGTCCCGCCCCGACGTGGTGCTGGTGTATTCGACGCAGTGGATGGCGGTGCTGGACCAGTTATGGATCACGCGCCAGCGCAGCACGGGCGTGCATGTGGACGAGAACTGGCACGAGTTCGGGGAACTGTCGTTCGACATCGCCAGCGACACGGGCCTGGCCGAAGCGTGCGTGCAAGACTGCCGCGCTGCCGGCATCCATGCGCGCGGCGTGGACTATGACCAGTTTCCCATCGACACGGGCACGATCACGGTCAGCTCGCTGATGGGCTTCGGCTCTGAGGCGCTGCCGGTGACACTGGCGGCCAACAACCTTTACCACGACAACGCGCAGACGGAGCAACTGAGCCGCATCGCCGTGCAGGCGGCGGCCATGCAGAACAAACGGGCGGCGGTGATCGGCATAGGCGGGCTGTCGAACACCATGTTCCGCGAGCCGGTGCCGCCGGACTCGGACCACGTGATTTCCCGCAGCGACGACGATTGGAACCGTCGCATGCTTGCCTTGCTGGAATGCGGCGATGCCGGGCAACTGCGCGCGCTCATGCCCGAGTACGCCGGGCAGGCCAAGGCCGAGATGGGCTTCAAGCACATGTCCTGGCTGCTGGGCGCGCTGGGCGAGCAATTCCAGGGCGCCAATGTGCTGGAGTATGCGCCGTTGTACGGAAGCGGCGGGGCGGTGGTGGAGTTCAAGCTGGCTTGAAGGCGCGCAAGGGCCTGGCCTCAGGCGTCCTGCGCCATTGCGACGGTCCGGACACATGCAGGTTTCCGCCGTGGGCGTCAACCGCCACGGTCACGGGCATGTCGGTGACCTCGAATTCGTGGATCGCCTCCATCCCCAGGTCCTCGAACGCGACGACGCGGGCGCGGCGGATGGCGCGGGAAACGAGATACGCGGCGCCGCCCACCGCGATCAGGTAGGCCGCGCGATGGCGCTGGATCGCCTCGACCGCCTGCGGGCCGCGTTCGGCCTTGCCTATCATCGTCAGCAGGCCGGTGCATTCCAACATCATGTCCGTGTAAGCGTCCATGCGCGTCGAGGTGGTGGGGCCGGCCGGGCCCACGGCTTCGTCACGCACCGCGTCCACGGGGCCCACATAGTAGATGGCGCGGCCACGGAAGTCGGCTGGCAAAGGCTCGCCGCGGGCCAGGATCTCGCGGATGCGCTGATGCGCCGCATCGCGTCCGGTCAGCATGCTGCCGCTCAGAAGCAGCGTTTCGCCCGCGCGCCAGGACGCGACTTCTTCGCGGGATAGGGTGTCCAGGTTGACCCGACGGCCCGCGGCGGGCTCACGGTCCGCACCCAGCTCGGGCCAGATTTCCAGCGACGGCGGATCCAGATGCACGGGACCCGAGCCGTCGAGCACGAAGCTCGCGTGGCGCGTGGCCGCACAGTTGGGAATCAGCGCCACGGGCTTGGCGGCGGCGTGTGTGGGATAGGTCCTGATCTTTACGTCCAGCACGGTGGTCAGGCCGCCCAGACCCTGCGCGCCCACGCCCAGCGCGTTGATGCGGTCGTAAAGTTCCAGCCGCAGGGCGTCTTCGGGCGCCAGCGCGCCGCCGCGCCGGACCCGATCCTGCAAGTCATGCATGTCCAGGGGCTGCATCAGGCTTTCCTTGGCCAGCAGTACCGCTTTCTCGGCGGTACCGCCTACGCCGATGCCCAGCATTCCGGGCGGGCACCAGCCCGCGCCCATGGCGGGGATTTGCGCCAGCACCCAGTCGATGACGCTGTCGGCCGGATTCAACATGGCGAGCCGGGCTTTGTTCTCCGAGCCGCCGCCCTTGGCCGCCACCGTCACCGCTACGCTCGCGCCCGGCACGATCCGCATGCTGATGACGGCGGGGGTATTGTCGCGGGTGTTGCCTCGGCCAAAGAGCGGATCCGCCACCACCGAGGCTCGCAAGGGGTTGTCCGGGTCCAGGAAGGCTTGGCGCACGCCGGCGTTGACGGCGTCCTCCAAGCTGCCCGTAAAGCCCTCCCAGCGCACGTCCATGCCGACTTCCAGGAACACATTGACGATGCCGGTGTCCTGGCAGATCGGCCGCCGGCCGATGGCGGCCATGCGCGAACTGGCCAGGATCTGCGCCATGGCGTTGCGGGCCGGGGCGCTGGCCTCTTTTTCGTAGGCGCGGGCCAGGTGCGCGATGTAGTCGGCCGGGTGGTAGTGGCTGATGTACTGGAGCGCGCTGGCAATGGATTCGGTCAGATCGTTCTGGCGGATGATGGTGCTCATGGCGTGCGTCGGGCGGTGGCGTGAGAGACGGCGGTCATTCGGCGTGCAGCGTGATGCCGGGACGGTCCCGGACCAGGGTCACGGCCACGAAGGACACCGCCGCCATGACGATGACGTAGACGCCCACCAGCCAGGATTGGCCCGTGGCGGTGATGATGGATTGCGCAATCATGGCGGCGAAGGCGCCGCCCAGGATCGAACCCAGCGCATAGCCCGCCGACACGCCGGAATAGCGCACGTCGGCCGGGAACATCTCGGCGTACAGCGCGGCCTGGGGGCCGTAGGTCAGGCCCAGCGGCACCGACAGCACGGCCAGGGCGAAGGCGAATTGCCTGACGTCGCCGGACTCGATGAAGGACCACATCGGTATGGCCCACAGCGCCAGCAGCACATAGCCGAGCTGGAAGGTGCGCACGCGGCCGATGCGGTCGCCCAGCCAGCCACCGAGCAGCGTGGTGCCCAGCCAGCAGGCTGCGGCCAGGGTGCAGATCATCAGCACCTGTTGCGCCGGCATGTGCAAGGCCCGGCTCCCGTAGCTGATGAAAAAGCCGACCAGCAGGTAGCCCGCGGTGCTGTTGCCGACGAAGATCAGCGTGGTCAGCAGGATCTGGCGCGGATGCTTGCGCAGCAGGGTGCCCAGCGGCGCCGAGGAATGGCTGCGCCGGGACTGCATCTGCAGGAACACGGGGGATTCCTCTACGGCGCGCCGGATGAAGACGCCGACAATGATGAGCGCGATGGACAGCAGGAAGGACACACGCCAGCCCCACGCCATGAAGTTCTCGGGGCCTACGGCGGCGGTGATGCACCACAGCACGCCGGTGGCCACAATCATGCCCAGCGGCACCCCGATCTGCGGGAAGGCGCCAAACAGCGAGCGTCGGTCCTCGGGCGCATGTTCGACCGCCATGAGCGCCGCGCCGCCCCATTCGCCTCCAGCCGAAAAGCCTTGCAGCACGCGCAGCGTCACCAGCATCACGGGCGCCCACACGCCGATCTGCGCATAGGTCGGCAGCACTCCGATCAGCGCGGTGGACACGCCCATCAGGATCAGCGTGGCGGCCAGCACCCGTTTGCGGCCGTAGCGGTCGCCCAAGTGGCCACAGACGATGGCGCCCAGCGGCCGGAACAGGAAGGCCACGCCGACTGTGGCGAAAGACAGGATCAGCGACAGCTCTGGGTTTTCCTTGGCGAATGGCGCGAAGAAGAGCGAGCCCAGCACCAGGCCCGCGGCCTGGACATAGATGAAATAGTCGTACCACTCGATGGCCGAGCCGACGAGCGTGGCGGCGAGTACCTTGCGGTCGTCGGCGCTGACCAGCGGGCCGGCCGCGCCGGAGCGGCCGGCTGGCGCGACGGCGGCGCCGTCGGCGGGAATGTCTGTCTGCATGTTTGTCTCCTTGGGGTATGCGGCGGGTTCAGCTTCTTGTTGGGGGGCTGTCGCTTTGGAATGGCGCCGCCTGGGCTGCTGCGCTTTGCGGCGCGTCAGGCTGGTTTTCCGGACGGGCCTGTTCGAAGGCGGGCAGGGCGGCGCAGGCCTGCACGATGGCGCGCACGCGCGCATAGGGCTCCAGATCCGCGCCGTAGCGCAAGGCGTTGTAGACCTGCGGTATGAGGGTGCACTCGACCAGCGTGGGGGCGGCGCCCAACGCGTACGCGCCGCTGGGCGCCGAGGGCAGCGCCGCCTCGAAGGCCTGGAAGCCCTCCGCGCACCAATGGCGGTACCAGTCGTGGATCCGTTCGTCGTCCGCGCCGAACTGCGCGCGCAGGCGCTTGAGCGCGCGCAGGTTGTTGAGCGGGTGCATTTCGCACGCAATCAGTTGCGCCAGCGCGCGTGCTTGGGCGCGCAGCGCCGGATCTGCCGGCAGCAGCGGCGTGCCGGGATGGCGCTCATCCAGGTACTCGATGATGGCCAGCGACTGTTGCAGGCGCAGGCCGTCGATCTCCAGCATGGGCACCAGGCCGAACGGCGCGATCGACCGGTAGGCGGGCTGCTGGTGCTCTCCCTTGACCATGTGCCACGTGACCTGCCGGTACGGCAGGCCTTTCAAGGCCAGGGCGATGCGCACGCGGTAGGCCGCGGAACTACGCCAATAGCTGTGCAAGGTGAGGGCGGGCGATTCAGCCATGAGGGACTCCCGTTCAGGCGGTGGCGGCTTCGCGCGGGGCGGGCGACGCGGCGCAGGGCATGGGCCTCGTGCCCGGGATGCGGACCTGCTGGTCGATGTCGCCGAACAGGCTGTGGCCGGCATCGTCGCGCATGCCGATGCGCACGCGGTCGCCGTGCTTGAGGAAAGGCGTGCGCATTTCGCCGTCGCGCAGCTTTTCCCGTACGCGCGCTTCAACCAGGCAGCACACGCCGGCGGCGTCGCTGGCGTTGGAGATGGTGCCGCTGCCTACCAACGTGCCGGCGCCCAGGCGGCGCGTGCGGGCCGCGTGCGCGATCAGCTCGCCGAAATGAAACTGCATTTCCTCGCCCGCCTGGGGCTGGCCGATCTGCTTGCCGTTGAGCCATACCTGCATGGCGCGGTGCAGTTTGCCGCCGCGCCAATAGGGCTTCAGTTCGTCGGGCGTGACCAGTACGGGCGAGAGCGCCGAGGCAGGCTTGCCCTGAAGGAATCCGAAGCCCTTGGCCAGTTCGGGCAGCACCACATTGCGCAGGGTGACGTCGTTGACCAGGCCCAGCAGCGCCACGTGCGCCAGCGCCGTGTCCGCGTCCACGCCCAGCGGCACGTCGTCGGTCACCACGACGATCTCCGCTTCCAGGTCCACGCCCAGTTCCTCGCTGGCCGCCGTGATGTCCTCGCAGGGGCCCATGAAGTCGTCGGAGGCGCCCTGGTACATCAGGGGATCGGTCAGGAACGATGGCGGCATTTCGCCGCCGCGCGCCCGGCGTGTGAGGTCCACGTGGTTCAGGTAGGCGGATGCGTCCAGCCACTGGTAGGCGCGCGGCAGGGGCGCGGCGCAGCCGGCCGGATCGAAGGGCTGGCTGGCGCCGTCGCCGGCGTTCAGCGCCTCGTACTCGGCCTGCAGCAGCGGTGCGCTGCGGGCCCAGTCGTCCAGCGCCTGTTGCAGCGTGGCGGCGATGTGCGGCACGGCGCGCATGCGGGTCAGGTCCCGGTTCACGACGGCCAGCACGCCGTCGCGGGCGCCATTGTTCAGGGTGGCGAGTTTCATTTTCAGTTGTTCCTTATGGGGAAGAAGGTTCAGGCGGTGAGCTCGGCCCACATGTCGCGGTCGCGCTGGGCGGTCCAGACGCGCGGGTCGACGATGCCGCTGGCCTCGTCGTAGGCGCGCGAGATGTCGAAGGGAATCGCGTGTTCATAGATCACGACGTGGCCGAACTCGGGGTCCATCACGCGGCGCGTGTCTTCGTAGACCTGTTTCAGGCTCTTGCCTTGCTCCACGCCTTGCCGGGCGCAGCCGTACAGCGTTTCCACCCAGCTGCGCGTGTAGCCGATGGCCTCGCGGCAGGCAGCCGGCGTGGTGAGCGCCGGGCCGCGGCCGGGCACCATCTGGCGTGGCTCCAGGGCCTGCAGCGCGTCCAGCGTGGCCGGCCAGTCGGCCAGATAGGCGTCGCCCGTATAGACGCCCGCGTTGAACTCCACCAGGTCCCCCGAGAAACAGATGCCCTGCGACGGAATCCAGACGATGGAGTCGCCGCGCGTATGGCCGGCCCCCAGATGCAGCATGCGTACCTCCAGGCCGCCCAGGAACACGGTCAGCTCGCGGTCGAAGACCACGGTGGGCCAGGTCAGCCCCGGGATGGTCTCGGCGGACTGGAACAGGCGCGGGAAGCGGCCGATCTCCGAATCCATGTCGGCCTGGCCGCGCTCGACGATGAGCTCATGGGTGCCGCGGCTGGCAAACACGTTTACGGCGCCTTCGGCCGCGAACGCGGATGCGCCCAGCACGCGCACCGCGTGGTAATGGGTCAGCGCCACGTGGCGGATGGGCTTGTCCGTGACGCCGCGGATGGCGCGGATCAGTCCCTGGGCCATGGCTGGGGTGGCGGTGGCATCGACGACCATGACGCTGTCGTCGCCGATGATCACGCCTGAATTGGGATCGCCGTCGGCCACGTAGGCGTAGGCATTGTCGGACAGGCGTTCGAAGGAGATTTTCTTTTCCGCCAAGTCGGCCTGGGAGGCGAAGGGTTTGCTCATGGGGTTCCTTTATGGGATGAGAGGTCGGGCGGTTCAGTCGGCATGCGCTTGGCTGCGCTGCTGGCTGCTGGTGCCGGTGGCGCCGGGCCTTAGCCCGGCGGCCTTGTCGCGGGTCCAGGCGGCAAGTTCCTCGTGAGCGCTGCGCCGCTTGCGGGCGACGTAGTCGTCCACGGGCAGGCGCGAGGTCAGCTCCAGCCGGATGCCGTTGGGGTCGAAGAAGTAGATAGAGCGGATGAAGTGGTGGTCGGTCGGTCCCACGACGTCGATGCCATGCGTTTGCAGCCGTACGCGCATGCGTTCCAGCTCGGCTTCGCCGTGCATTTCCATGGCGAAGTGGTTGACCCAGCGCGGCGTTCCGGGATCGGGCTGGGTCAGGCCGTTGTCGCCTAGGTCGAAGAAGGCGATGTGCGAACCGTCCGCGAATTCGAAGAATAGGTGCACGAAGGGGCAATGCTCGCCAGTGGAGGGGACGCGTTCTTCCTTCACGACGTGCACGAGCGGCAGGCCCAGGATGTCTTCGTAGAAGCGCCGGGTTTCCTCCGCGTCGCGGCAGCGCCAGGCGAAGTGGTGCAGGCCCTGGATGGTCGGGTGGGTTTGGGGTTGTGTCAGCGTCATGGCGCCGTCTCCGTGGTTCATGGAATATTCAAGGCGGGCGCATTCGGTTGGGCCGCCAGGATTTCGTCGACGGCGTCCTGCACCCGGGCGGCGTCGTCCACTGCCTCGATGAGCAGCAGCGACAGCCGGGCAAGGCTGTCGCGCTGGGCCGCGGGATCGGGCACGTTGGTCAGCGCGATGAGGCGCTCTAGCAGGTCATCAAGCTGTTGCTGGGATAGCGGCATGGCTGGCGCCTCCGGTTGATCGGTAGAGGCCGCGGGCCTCGGGCGGGGATACGGGACAGGCGCCGGCGGCGTCCAGCGCGGCGGCGACCCGGGCCAGCACGGCCCGGGGATCGCTCGTTTCGGAAGTGGCGGCCGCCATGACGTGCTGGTCGGGACGCAGCAGCCACGCCTGGCCGTCCAGCGCCAGTCCCAGCTGATGCGCCAGGGCGGCGCGTCCGCGCTCATCGCACAGCGGCGCAACGGCGACCCAGCGCACCAGGCCATCGCCTTCCTGTGCGCCGGCGGGCAAGACATCGCCAAAGACCAGGACGGTGAACCAGGGACCCAGCAGCCCATGCAGGGTCAGGCCATCCGCCTGCCGCAGCACGATATTGGGCAACGCGCGCCCGGCCAATGCGTGGGTGCCGAGCGACAACGCCGATGCGGGATAGACGGCTGGCATGCACAGGCGGCCCGTGTTGATCATGCGGGCCGCGACCGGGTGGCGCGGCGCCAGGTCGATGATGGCGTCGCGCCACAGCGCGGCCGAGCGCGCTGCGCCCGGGTAGACAAAGCGCGACGAGCGGCGCGCCTGGCGGATGTTTTCCATCGCCGCGTGCTTGCGCTCGAGGCTATAGGTATCCAGCAGGGATGCGCCTGCGCGGCCTTGCAAGTGCAGGGCCAGCTTCCAGCCCAGGTTGTCGGCGTCCTGGATGCCGCCATTGCCGCCGCGCGCGCCAAAGGGAGCGACCAGATGAGCCGAATCGCCCGCAAACAGCACGCGGCCGTGGCGCAGGCTGTCCAGGCATTCATGGCGGTACGCCCAGACGCCATGCCAGGCGATGTCGAATTCCACGCGTTCGCCCAGCAGGTCCCAGACGCGCTGGCGCATGGCGGCGTCAGTGGCTGCCTCGGCGGGGTCTTCGTCCGTGCGCAACTGGAAATCCAGCCGCCAGGTGTCGTCGGCCATCTTGTGACGCCAGACCGCGCGGCCGTGGTTGCTGCCGGCGTCCAGCCAGGTCCAGCGTTCTTCCGGCCACGTGGTGTCGCGCAGCACGATGTCGATGATGATCCAGCGGTCTTCGGTCTGGTCGTACACGCGTGGGCTCAGGCCCAGCATGCCGCGCACCGCGCTCTTGGCGCCGTCGCAGGCGACCACCCATTGAGCGCGGCAACGATAGGCGCCATCGGGCGTTTCCACGTGCAGCGTGGCGGGGCCGTCAGCCTGCGGCTCGACGCCAGCGACGCGGTTCAGCCAGCGCAGTTGCGCCAGCGGTTCGCGCATCAGCGCCTCGACCAGGAAGGCTTCCAGGTAGTACTGCTGCAGATTGACGAAGCCGTTGTGCCGCATGTCAGGCTGGTCCTGCAGCGTGAAGGAGGCCACCGCCAGGTCGCGGCAAAGCACGCGGCCCACGTTCCAGCGCACGCCCTTGCCGACCACGTCGCCAGCCATGCCGAGCCGGTCGAAGATGTCCAGCGTGCGCTGCGCCCAGACCATGCCGCGCGAGGCCAAGCCGCGCACGCCTACGGTGTTGTCGTCATCCAGCACGACAACGGGAATGCCGCGCCGCACCAGATCCAGGGCCAGCGTGAGGCCGGTCAATCCGGCCCCGACGACGGCCACCGGATGCGGATCGCGGCGGGGACGGTCCATTTCGTCGGGCCTGACGTATGGATAGATGGGAAGCTCTTTCATCGTTTTCCCTAGTTCGATGAGGTTTGTTGCAGCCCCCACTCTAGGAGCGCGCCGCGGACCCGTCATGTCCTCACGGAAGAGGACACCGCGGCGGCGGAGGATGACCTTAGAATCGGGAAAACACGCGCAAGCGGGGAAAACGACACCATGGAAGAGACAAGCAACCCCATGCCCGCGGGCGGGGGACCTGACCGCTGGGCCGAGTCCGCCGTCATGGATCTTGGCGGCCCGATGTTCCATGCCGCGCTACTGCTCGCATTGCGCGAAACGGTGGCGGCCGACCATGTGTCGCACGTGTTCTACGGCCACGAGGGCTCGGTGCAGTATTCGTCGGCGGCCAGCCTGCTGAACCAGTCCCTGATCGAGTGGACCACCAACGTATTCGTGGACAACGAGTTCTACCGGCGCGATCCGAATTACGGCTTGCTGCGCGACATGGCATGCCGGCCGGAGCAACATCCCGATCTGGTCGTCCAGACGGCGTCTCCCGAACGGATCATGGACGACGAGTACCGCCGCCTGCTGTTCGAGCGTCCGGGGTTTGCCAGCAAGATTTCGCTTATCGGGTCTCGCAGCGAAGGCATCAGCTACCTGAACCTGTATTTTTCGCGCACGCATTCGCCGAACGTGACCGAATTGCTGCGCGGGCGCGCGCCCTTGCTGATCGCGCTTGCGCGCCGCCACCATCAGTTGTGCCGCGCGCAAGCGGAGCCGCCGCGCGCGGCGTCCTGGTGCAGCGGCTTGTCGCTGCGCGAAATCCAGGTGGCGGACCTGCTGCGCCAGGGCCATACCGCCAAGGAGGTGGGTCGCGAGCTGGGCCTGTCGCCCACCACCGTGGTCACTTACAAAAACCGCATCTTCAAAAAGAACAACGTGGCGAGCCTGAAGGAATTCCTGATCAAGGCGCCGCCGGCGAGGGTCGCAGGCGCGCAATGACCGGAACCGCCAGCGCCGCCAGGAGCGCCATGGCCGCGGCCACGTAGCCCACGCTGCCCAGGCCCCATTTCGCGATGGCCAAGCCGCCCAGCATTGCGCCGGCGCCAATGCCGGCATTGGCCGCCGATACGTTCAGGGTTCCCGCCATGGCCTGCGCGTGGGGCGCCACTTTCATCACACGCACCTGGCAAACCGGATACAGAGCCGTGTTGGCGATGCTCCAGGCGGCCAGCGCCGGCAGCAGGCCGGCCGGCGTGGACGCCAGGGGCACGGCTGCCATCATGCCCAGGCCCAGCATCAGCGTGAACGCCAGGGTCGCGGCCAGAGGATGACGGTCTGCCGCCAGCCCGCCCAGCCAGTTGCCGGCAAGGCCGGCCGCGCCAAACCCCATCAGCCACCATCCCACCTGCCCAGGCGGTACGCCGGCGATGCGTTCCAGCACGTCGGCCAGATAGGTATAGGAAGCGAACATCGCAGTGAACACCGCGACCGACAACCCGATGTGGGCCAGCATGCGTGGGTCTCGCAGGATGCGCGCCTGTTCGCGCAAACCGACACGGGGTGGGCGCGGCAGGGCAGGCATGCAGGTAAGCATCAGCGCCGCCAATGCCAGCGAAAGCCCCGACAGCGCCCAGAAACTGCCGCGCCAGCCGATGGACGCAGCCGCCAGCGTGCCCAATGGAATGCCGAACAGCAGCGCGGCGGAAATACCGAGGTAGACGCGCGCCACCGCCTGGCCGGCGCGGCGCGGGCCGGCCAGTTGCGCTGCCGCTTCGCTGGCCGTCCCCCAGAACACCGGCAGCGCCAGCGCCGGAATGAAGCGCGCCAGTGCCAGTACCCAGATGTTGGGCGCTGCCGCAGCCAAGGCGTTGGACGCGGCGAAGAGCAGCAGGATGGCGATGAACAGGCGCTTGCGCTCCCAGTGCGACACCGTTGCCGTCAACAGCGGCCCGGCCAACATGACGGTGAAGGCGAACAGGGTGACGAGCTGGCCGGCGGCCGATACGGAGATAGAGAGGTCGCGGGCCAGTTCGGGTAGCAGCCCGACGATCAGGAACTCCGTGGACACAATGACAAAGGCGGCGGCGGCCAGGATGCTGATAGCCAGCGTGCCCGAGCGGATTGGGGCGCAGGCCGAAGGCAAGGAAGATTCAGTCATGGAATGCGTAGAAGGCTGGAGAGCCTTGTACGATATTGGAGATCAAATTTCTTATCTACGGTATTTTTTCCTTATATTAAGGAACTAGATTCCTTAATTGGTAGCCCGATGATTCCTTCCGAACGACTGAAAGGCATCGAAGCCTTTGTCTGCGTGGCAGACGCAGGCAGCTTTACCGCTGCTGCCGACCGGCTCAGCCTCACCGCCTCGGCCGTGGGCAAGAGCGTGGCCCGGCTGGAGGCCCGGCTGCGAACCCGGTTGTTCGAGCGCAGCACCCGCCGCTTGGCGCTGACGGACGCGGGTCGCGCTTACTACCGCACCTGCGTGCGCGTGCTGGCTGAATTGCAGGACGCCGAAGCCGTATTGGCGGCTGAGCGGCAGGAGCCGGCAGGGCGGCTGCGTGTGGATCTGCCGGCGACCTTCGGCCGCCGCGTGGCGCTGCCGCTGCTGCTGCAGTTCGCCCAGCGGCATCCGCAGTTGCGGCCGCAAGTGTCGTTCACGGACCGCTTCGTCGATCTGGCCGATGAGGGCATAGACGTGGCGGTGCGCATCGGCGGGCCGCAGCGTTGGGCGCCCGGTCTGGGGCATCGTTACCTGGGCTCGGAACGCGTGGTTTTCTGCGCGTCGCCCCAGTACCTGGCGCGCCGCGGCGTGCCGCAAACCGCCGACGATCTCATGCGCCATGACGCAGTGGCATACGGGCGCGCGGACGGGGAGCCGGCATCCTGGCGGATAGTCCAAGGCGCGGGGCCGGTCAGCTTGCGACCGATAGAGGGTGTCATGGTGTTGGACAGCGCCGAAGCCCAGGTCGATGCCGTGGCCGCAGGGCTCGGCATCGCGCAACTGGCGACGTGGTTGGCGGCTGACGCTTTGCGCGATGGCCGGGTCGTCGAGGTACTGCCGCAACTGGCTACCGAGGGATTGCCGCTGTACTTGCTTTGGCCGCTGAGCAAGCAACTGCTGCCCAAGGTGGACGCGGTGCTGGAGATGCTGGGCGAATCGCTGCGGATCGTCTAGCGGCAGACCGTTGTATCTCCTGGTCCGATAAATGGGGCAGTCCGGCCCTGTATTGTCCTGGCCCTCTCTACGCTGACGGATGGGAAAACATCTAGTGAACGAAATCAAGAAGCAGCTCGGTCTGAAATGACGTTTTGCGCCCCACGCAGGATGCCCGTCACGCCGATAGCCGTGCCCGGCACTTTGATCACACGGAGCCTGAATGCTGACCTATCCCTACATCCTGACTCGCGACACCAACGATACGTGGCTAGTCCAGTTTCCCGATATTCCTGAAGCGCTCACCGTGGGGCAGGACGTGGATGAGGCCGCGCTCAATGCGGAAGAGGCGCTCGAAGCTGCGCTGGAGATCTATTTCGAGGCGCGCCGCCCCATTCCCATGCCCTCCAAGCCTGCTACGGGCCAGCGGGGCGTAACCTTACCTGTGTTGATTACCAGCAAGGTTTTTCTGTCGAACGAGATGATTCTGCAGGGCGTGCGCAAGGCGGAGCTGGCGCGGCGCATGGGAGTGCACATGCCACAAGTGGACCGTTTGTTGAATGTGCGGCATGCATCCCGGATCGAGCAAGTCGAATCAGCGCTCGGGCAGCTGGGTCGCCGTCTGGACGTTTCGATTGCCTGAGATCGCGAGCTCCGCCAGTCCGGCGCAGCAATGAAAATCGGCCCCGATTCCTCGGGGCCGATGATTTTTTTCCTGTGGAACGCAGGCTTACTTCGCCGTTTCCTGCAGCACGCGCTTGGCTTCCTCGGCCACGCGCTCGGGGGCGGTGCCGCCCACGTGCTTGCGGGCGGCCACGGAGCCTTCCAGGGTCAGGACCTGATGCACGTCGTCGCCAATGCTGGCGTGGTAGGCCTTGAGCTCGTCCAGCGACAGATCGGCCAGGTCGCAGCCGCGCTGTTCGCAGTCGCGGACGGCGTGGGCGACCACTTCGTGGGCGTCGCGGAAGGGCACGCCACGCTTGACCAGGTAATCGGCCAGGTCGGTGGCCGTGGCAAAGCCTTGCAGGGCGGCGGCGCGCATGTTGTCGGCCTTGACCTTGATACCGCCAGCCATGTCCGCGAAGATCGTCAGCGTGTCGCGCACCGTGTCGACGGTGTCGAACAGGCCTTCCTTGTCTTCCTGGTTGTCCTTGTTGTAGGCCAGGGGCTGGCCCTTCATCAGGGTCAGCAGGGCGACCAGATGGCCGTTGACGCGGCCGGTCTTGCCGCGGGCGAGCTCGGGCACGTCGGGGTTCTTTTTCTGCGGCATGATCGAGCTGCCGGTGCAGAAGCGGTCGGCCAGGTCGATGAAGCCCACGCGCGGGCTCATCCAGAGCACCAGCTCTTCGGAAAGGCGCGAGACGTGCGTCATGATCAGCGCGCCGGCGGCGCAGAATTCGATGGCGAAGTCGCGGTCCGACACGGCGTCCAGCGAATTGCGGCAGACGCCGTCAAAGCCCAGGGTCTTGGCGACGCGCTCGCGGTCGATCGGGTAGGACGTACCGGCTAGTGCGGCGGCGCCCAGCGGCAGGCGGTTCACGCGGCGGCGGCAGTCGGCCAGGCGCTCGGCGTCGCGGCCGAACATTTCGGCGTAGGCCAGCAGATGGTGGCCGAACGTGACGGGCTGGGCGACCTGCAGGTGCGTGAAGCCGGGCATGATGGTGCCCGCGTTGTCCAGCGCCACGGTCGCCAGGGCGCGGCGCAACTGGCGCAGCAGGTCCAGCAGGTTGTCGATTTCGGCGCGCAGCCACAGGCGGATGTCGGTGGCGACCTGGTCGTTGCGCGAACGGCCGGTGTGCAGGCGCTTGCCCGCGTCGCCCACCAGTTCAACCAGGCGCTTTTCGATGTTCAGGTGCACATCTTCGAGGTCGAGCAGCCATTGGAAGCTGCCTGCATCGATTTCGGACAGGATCTGAGTCATGCCGCGCTGGATGTCGGCCAGGTCCTGGGCGCCGATGATGCCCTGGGCGGCCAGCATGTCCGCGTGCGCGAGGGAACCCTGGATGTCGTAGCGCGCCAGGCGCTTGTCGAAATCCACGGACGCCGTATAGCGCTTTACGAGTTCGGAAACCGGTTCCGAGAACCGGGCGGACCAGGCCTGCGCCTTGTTGGCGAACTGGTTTTGATCGGGGGAGGGAGTGTTTGCCATGATGGGCGGAATTATAGGGCCTGGCGCGCGGAGGGCGAAGGCGGGCGCCGGTCCGCGGGCGGTGAACCTCCAGGCCGGGCCAGTTGTCGGATAATCCTGGATTAGTTTCAAGACCTTAGAGCAGGAAGAGAGTCTATGCCCCTGGAATGGGAAGAGCTGGTCACCCAATTGGATACCCATCTGCCGCGCGAAGCCTGGGCGCAGACGCTCATCGGGATCGCCGCCTTGATCCTGACGGCGCTGTTCGTCCAGTGGGTCGTGGCCCGGGTCGTGCTGCTGCTGGCGCACCGGGTGCTGGTGCTGAGCGGCAGGGGGGACTGGGATAAGGCCCTGCAGCGCCGCCGCGCGTACCAGAACCTCTGGTACGCCGTGCCGTTCGCGGTGGTGTCGATGGGGATCGGCCTGGTGCCGCATGTGGAACGGGCCGTCACCATCGTCGGGCGGCTGGCGCACGCCGGCGCCTGGATCTGCGTGTTCGTGGCGTTTTCCGGGGTGCTGAGCGCCTGGCAGGACACGTATTCCGCCACCACACGCGCGCAGACCCGCTCCATCAAGGGCTATATCCAGATAAGCAAGCTCATCCTGATGGCGGTTTGCACCGTTTTGGTGCTTTCGATCCTGATCGACCGCTCGCCGCTGTGGATGATCTCCGGCCTGGGCGCGCTGTCCGCCGTTTTGCTGCTGGTATTCAAGGACACGCTGCTGTCATTGGTGGCCAGCACCCAGCTGACCAGCAACGACATGCTGCGCATCGGCGACTGGATCGAGATGCCGCAATCCAACGCCGATGGCTTCGTGAAGGATATCGCGCTGCACACGGTCAAGGTGCAGAACTGGGACAACACCGTCACGACGGTGCCTACCTACAAGCTGTTTTCGGAAAGCTATCGCAATTACCGGCACATGTTCGAATCGGGCGGGCGACGCATCAAGCGCACCGTCCGCATCGACGCGGCCAGCGTGCGCTTCCTGAGCGACGAAGAGGCCCGCCAGCTGATGCGCTTTCGCCTGTTACATGATTACCTGCAGGCCAAGACCCACGACATCGCCCAGGCCAACCAGACCATGGGCGAACTTGCCAGCGTGCCGGCCAACCGCCGCCGCCTGACCAATATCGGCACCTTGCGGGCCTATGCGCTGGCCTACCTGAAGCAGAATCCAGAGGTCCGCCAGGACATGGCGATGATGGTGCGCATGATGGAGCCCACTTCCGAGGGCATTCCGGTCGAGGTCTATTGCTTTACCGCCGTGACGGCCTGGGTGGAATACGAGCGCATCCAGGGCGACATCTTCGACCATTTGCTGGCGATCCTGCCCGAACTCGGCCTGCGCCTGTATCAGCAGCCGTCCGGCGCCGACATCGGCGCGATGGGTACCCACCTGCGCGAAGGGACCTTGCAGGCGGCGCTGGCCGTCGAGGGCGGCCGCCCGGGCCTGGCCGCGCCGTCCGGGCACGGACTGACGGACGCGAAGATGCCGCGCTGAGGGACCGCGGGCGCGGGCGGGCGCCGGGGCGGGGCTGGCGGGGAGCCCCGTGAGATAATCCAGGCGTTGAAATCCCAGGCGATAGACCCGATGTCGAACCCGTTCTTCAACCTCTATTCCCACGGCTTTGCCCGGGTAGCCGTCGGCGTGCCCGAATGCAAGGTCGCCGACCCCGCGTTCAACGCCGCCCAGACGATCGCGCTGGCGCAGCAGGCCGCCCAGGGCGGAGCGGTGCTGGCGGCGTTTCCCGAACTGGGTCTGTCCGCCTACACCTGTGACGACCTGTTCCACCAGAAGGCCTTGCTGGACGAGTGCGAGGCGGCGCTGGCGCAGGTGGTGGCGGCAACCGCCGAGATGGATATCGCCGTCGTGGTCGGCGCGCCGCTGCGCGTGGCCCACCAGTTGTTCAATTGCGCCGTGGTTGCCGCGGGGGGGCGCGTGCTGGGCGTGGTGCCAAAGAGCTACATGCCCAACTATGGCGAATTCTACGAAGCGCGCCAGTTCAGCGCCGGGGATTGCGCCACCGCCTCCGAGATCAACCTGCTGGGACAGACCGTGCCTTTCGGGTCCGAGCTGATCTTCCAGATGGAAAAGCTGCCGCTGTTCCAGTTCCACGTTGAAATCTGCGAAGACGTCTGGGTGCCCATTCCGCCGTCCTCCTTCGCCGCGCTGGCTGGCGCCACCGTGCTGGTGAACCTGTCGGCCTCCAATATCGTGGTCGGCAAGTCCGAATACCGCCACCAGCTGGTGGCGCAACAGTCGGCTCGCTGCCTGTCTGCTTACATGTATACCTCCGCGGGGCGGGGCGAGTCCTCGACCGATATGGCCTGGGACGGCCAGGCGCTGATCTACGAAAACGGCGAACTGCTGGGCGAATCGGAACGATTCCTCGGCCATTCCCATCTGCTGTTCGCGGACGTGGACCTCGAACGCCTCTCGCGCGAGCGGATGCGCCAGACCACCTTCGGCCAGTCCGTGCGCCGCCACCAGGACGAAGTGCGCAAATTCCGCAGCGTGGCCGTTCCCGTGGATCCGCCGCTGGAAGACGCCGAGCTGGCGCTGGAGCGGCGCGTGGCCCGCTTCCCATACGTGCCGGCCGATCCGCAGCGCCGCGATGCCCGCTGCAAAGAGGTCTACAGCATCCAGGTCCAGGCCCTGGTCCAGCGCCTGTCGGCCAGCCGCATGTCCAAGGTCGTCATCGGCATCTCCGGCGGACTGGATTCCACTCATGCCCTGCTGGTCTGCGCCAAGGCCATGGACGCGCTGGACCTGCCGCGCTCCAACATCCTGGCCGTCACGATGCCGGGCTTCGCCACGAGCTCCCGCACGCTGCAGCAGGCGCGCCGGCTGATGGCGGTGGTGGGGTGCACGGCATCCGAGATCGATATCCGGCCCAGCTGCCTGCAGATGCTCAAGGACCTGGGCCATCCCTACGCGGACGGCAAGCCGGTCTACGACATTACGTTCGAAAACGTGCAGGCCGGCGAACGCACCAACCACCTGTTCCGCATCGCGAACTTCAACAACGCGATCGTCATCGGCACGGGTGACCTGAGCGAGCTTGCGCTGGGCTGGTGCACCTACGGCGTAGGCGACCACATGTCACACTACAGCGTCAATGCCAGTGTGCCCAAAACGCTCATCACCCACCTGGTGCGCTGGGTGGCCGAATCCGGCCGCCTGGGCGAGGAGGGGGCTGAAGTCCTGCTGGACGTGCTGGGCACCGATGTCAGCCCCGAGCTGGTGCCGGGCGGCGCGGACGACAAACCGGTGCAGAAAAGCGAAGACTCCATCGGTCCCTACGAGCTGCAGGACTTCAACCTGTATTACACGCTGCGCTACGGCTTCGCGCCGACCAAGGTGGCTTTCCTGGCCCTGGCGGCCTGGCGCGACAGGGAGGCGGGCGCCTGGCCCGAGGGAGGCCACGTGGCCCGCAACCAGTACGACCTGGCGGCCATCAAGCGCAACCTGAAGATCTTCCTGGACCGCTTCTTCCGGCTCAGCCAGTTCAAGCGCAGCTGCGTGCCGAATGCGCCCAAGGTCGGCTCCGGCGGTTCGCTGTCGCCGCGCGGCGACTGGCGGGCGCCCAGCGACTCCGAGTCGGCGGTGTGGATGCGCGACGCCGAGCGTATTCCTGACGAAACCTGAACCGGGCTTTCCCGCCAGGAGGGGCCCGGCGCTCGGGCTTCCTGGCGGGTGGTATTCTCTTATCCAACGTGCCCTGCAGCCATGCCGAGCCAGGGCGCCGCTACAGATCAAAAACCCAGGACGACCAACGTGAAACAAGTCACCGCCATCATCAAACCCTTCAAGCTCGACGAAGTCCGCGAAGCGCTGGCCGAAGTCGGCGTCAGCGGCCTGACCGTTACCGAAGTGAAGGGTTTCGGCCGCCAGAAAGGCCATACCGAGCTCTACCGCGGCGCCGAGTACGTGGTGGACTTCCTGCCCAAGATCCGCGTCGAAGTGGTGCTGCCCGACAGCCAGGTCGAAGCCGCCATCGAAGCTGTCGTCAAGGCCGCCCGCACCGGCAAGATCGGCGACGGCAAGATCTTCGTGACGCCGGTCGAACAGGCCATACGCATCCGTACGGGCGAAAGCGACGAAGAGGCGCTGTAGGTTCCAAGGCATTTGTGGCTGGCCGGATCCGCCGGCAGCCGCGAACGCATTTTCCGGCCTACCTGATGAGCTGATTCATTTCCAGGATCGGGCTCATCACGGCCAGCACGATCAGCAGCACGAATCCCCCCATCAGCAGGATCAGCGCCGGCTCCAGCAGGGCGGTCATGGCCATCGCGCGCCGTTCCAGGTCGCGCGACAGGTTCTGCGCGCCGCGGTCCAGCAGTTCAGGCAGGCGGCCGGTCTTTTCGCCGCTGGCGATCAGGTGCACCAGCAGCGACGGAAATACCTTCTGCGCGCCCAGCGATGCCGAGAGCGACGCGCCTTCCCGCACCCGCGCCGAGGCTTCGTCCACCGCTTGGCGCAGCACATCGTTGCCCAGCGTGCGGCGCGCCGCTTCCAATGCCGTCAGCAGCGCCACGCCGCTCCCTGAGAGGATGGCCAGCGTGGATGCGAAGCGGGCGGCGTTCACGCCCAGCACGAAACGTCCGGCCAAGGGCAGCCGCAGCAATCGCGCATGCCAGGCGCGCCGCGCGGCAGGCGCGCGCAGCGCGTAGCGCCACAGCGCCACCGCAGCCGCCAGCGCGGCGCCCGTCGCCATGCCCCATTCCCGCACATAGTCGGACAGCGCCAGCATGATGCGCGTCAAGAGCGGCAGTTCCTGCTTGGCCTGGCTGAACGCGGACACCACCTGGGGCACCACATAGCCCAGCAGGAAGATCACGATGATCACCGACACGCACGCCACTACCGCGGGGTAGATGAACGCCGTCAGCACCTTGCTGCGCAGGGCATTGCGTTCCTCGATGTAGTCGGCAAGCTTCTCCATCACTTGCGCCAGGTCGCCCGATTCTTCGCCGGCGCCGATCAGCGCCCGGTAGATCTCCGGGAAGTCGCGTGGCCGCGCGGCCAGGGCGGTGGACAGCTTGTGCCCCGCGCGCACGTCGTCGCGCACGCCGCCCAGCGTGGCGGCGATGTGTTTTTTTTCAGCCTGCTCCAACGTGGCGCTGAGGGCGGCGTCCAGCGGCAGGCTAGCGGCCAGCAGGCTGGCGAGTTGACGCGTCAGCCAGGCCAGATCGGCGTCCGACAGGCGTGTGCGCAGCGACGCGCCGATTCCTTCGGCGCGCGCGGCCAGGGACGTGGACAGCGGCAGCAGGCCGCGGCCGCGCAACTGGTTGCGCGCGCCGCGCTCGCTGTCGGCGTCGATCGTGCCGCGCACGATTTTTCCCAACGCGTCGGTGGCTTCGTATCGGAAGGAAGGCATTTGCAAAGCACGGGCCGCGCGCATTTGCAAAACGCGCAAAGCCCCGAATTTAAAGGGTTTCAAGGCCGCTACGATGCCTGCGGATTATGACCGTAGTGTTGCACTGTCACCCCGTATACTCCGACGCGCTTTCACGTTTTTTCACACGATTTCACGTCTCAGGCACCTATCCCGTCATGCGTCAAATTGCGCAATTCAGCCTCGCGGTACTGCTTGCCGCGAGCCAGCTCGGACCCGCGGCCACCACGGTTCATGCTCAACAGACCGACAACCGCGTCAGTCTGAACTTCGTCGACACCGACATTCCCGCCGTGCTGCGCGCCTTGTCGTTGTTCACGCAGCGCAACTTCCTGGTGGACCCGCGGGTCAAGGGCAAGCTTACGCTGGTGTCGGACCGCCCCGTGGACAGCGCGCAGGCGCTGTCCATGCTAACGGGCGCGCTGCGTCTGCAGGGCTTTGCCATTGTCGACGTCGATGGCGTGACGCGCGTGGTGCCGGAGGCCGATGCCAAGCTGCAGGGCAGCGCGGTGGTGGGCAATGGACGACCCGCGCAAGCCGTGGGCGGCGCGCCGGCTGGCGGCGCGGGACGCGGGCCGGTGCCCGTCGCCGCGTTTGCCAAGGGCAGCAGTGGGGAAATGCTGACGCGCGTGTTTCCGCTGAAGTACGAAAACGCCGCCAACCTGGTGCCGGTGCTGCGTCCCATGGTGCCGCCGAACAATCCGATCAACGCCTATCCCGGCAACAACACGCTGGTGGTCACGGACTACGCCGATAACCTGGAACGGATCGCGCAGGTCATTGCGCGCATCGACGTCCCCAGCTCGATCGACACGGACGTGGTGCCGGTGCGCTCGGCCATCGCGACCGACATCGCCATTCTTGCCTCGCAATTGCTGGATACGCAAAGCAGCGACCCGACGCAGCGCATTGCCGTGGTGGCTGACCCGCGCAGCAATAGCGTGCTGGTGCGTTCCGGCAGCCCTGCGCGCACGCGCCTTGCGCGCGACCTGATCATGAAGCTGGACGCGCAGCAAAACCGCGCCGGCAATCTGCACGTGGTCTACATGCGCAACGCGCAAGCCACGCGCATCGCCGAGGTCTTGGGCGGCCTGCTGACCGGGCAGGCGAATTCCGCGCCGGGCGCCACGGGGGGCGCCGCCGCCGGCGCCGGTGCCCAGGGCGGCGCACGCGCACAGAACGCGTCGGCGGGCATGGCCGGCCAGGCAGTGCAGGGCATGTCCGGCATGTCCGCGTCGTCCAAGGGCGGATTGTCGGGCGAGCAGGAGCGCATCGCCCGCGAAGACAACAGTTCGCAAGCCGTGTCGTACTCGGCGGGCGGGGCCACCATCCAGGCGGATCCCGCGACCAATTCACTCATCATCTCGGCGCCTGAACCGCTTTACCGCAGCTTGCGCGAGGTCATCGATCAGCTCGATCAGCGCCGCGCGCAGGTATTGGTGGAGAGCCTGATCGTGGAAGTCAGCGAGGCCAAGGCGGCGGAGTTCGGCATCCAGTGGATGACGGGCGCCGGCAACATCAATAGCGACGGCACCAGCTTCATCGGCGGCACCAATCTGGGCGGCAGCGGCATTACCGGCAAAGGCCCCACTACCATCGACGGCCTGGGCAGCGGCCTGAGCCTGGGCGTGGTCAAGGGCACCGTCGACGTGCTGGGCAACAAGGTGATCAACCTGGGCGTGCTGGCGCGCGCGATGGAAAATTCGGGCGAGGCCAACATCCTGTCCACGCCCAACCTCCTGACGCTGGATAACCAATCGGCCAGTATCCTGGTGGGCAAGACGGTGCCGTTCGTGACCGGTCAGTACGTGACTTCGGGCAGCAATGGCAGCACCAATCCGTTCCAGACCATCGAACGCGAAGACGTCGGCCTGAAGCTGAATATCCGCCCGCAGATTTCCGAAGGCGGCGCGGTCAAGCTGGACATCTACCAGGAAGTCAGCAGCATCGATGAAAGCCGTTCCAATTCCACCACCGGCATCGTCACGAACAAACGCGCCATCGACACCAGCGTGCTGATCGATGATGGCCAGATCATTGTGCTGGGCGGCCTGCTGGAAGACAACGTGACGCTTACGACCAACAGCGTGCCCGGCCTGGGTTCGCTGCCCGTGATCGGTTCGTTGTTCCGCTACGACTCGCGCAAACGCACCAAGACCAATCTGATGGTGTTCTTGCGGCCCTACGTGGTGCGCGACGCCAATCGCACTGCCGGCGTCACCATGGACCGCTACGACTACATGCGCCGCGCGCAGGGCGCGGTGCAGCCCGGCCAGCACTGGCTGCTGCCGGACATGCAGGCGCCGATGCTGCCTCAGCCCGGTTCGGCGCCCTCGGTCTCGAACAATGCGTACGACCTGCGGCCGGAACATCAGGCGGAAACGCTGCGGCGGCCGGCGCCCGTCACGGCGCAGTCCTTCGCGGTGCGGCAGTATCCCGGCATGGAGCAGGGCCGCGATGCTTCCGGGGCCATCCGTGTGTCGCGCACGCTGATGCACAGCGTGGCCGTGGACCCTGATACGTTGCTATGAGCGCGCATCCCCTGCCATATGCCTGGGCCCGCGCACAACGGGCGATGCTGTCGCTGCGCGGCGGACAGGCGCGCCTGACGGTCAGCCCGCGCACGCCGGAATGGGCGGTGCGCGAGATCCGGCGCTGCCATGGCGACATTGAACTGGCTCAGGTCGAGGACGAGGCGCTGGAAACCCTGCTGACCGCGGCCTATAGCCATTCCGAGGACGCGGCATCGGTCATGGGCGTGGCCGAGAACGAGATCGACCTGGACCGCCTGATGCAGGACATGCCCGAGGTGGCGGACCTGCTGGAGGCCCAGGACGACGCGCCCGTGATCCGCATGATCAACGCATTGTTCGCGCAGGCCGCGCGCGACGGCGCCAGCGATATCCACATCGAACCGTTCGAGACGCACTCCGTGGTGCGCTACCGGGTCGACGGCACCTTGCGCGACGTGGTGTCGCCGCGCAAGGCGCTGCATGCCGCGCTGATCTCGCGCATCAAGATCATGGCGCATCTGGACATCGCCGAAAAGCGCTTGCCGCAGGACGGGCGCATTGCGCTGCGCGTGGGCGGGCGGCCGATAGATGTGCGCGTTTCCACCTTGCCGACCGGGCATGGCGAACGCGCCGTGCTGCGGCTGCTGGATAAGGAAGCGGGGCGCTTGCAGTTGGAGAAGCTGGGCATGGATGGGGGCGTGTTGGGACAGCTGGACCGGTTGATCCGCCAGCCGCACGGCATCGTGCTGGTAACCGGACCCACCGGCAGCGGCAAGACCACCACGCTGTATGCGGCGTTAAGCCGCCTGGACGCATCCACCAGCAATATCCTGACAGTCGAGGATCCGATCGAATACGACTTGCCCGGCATCAGCCAGACCCAGGTCAACGCCAAGATCGACATGAGCTTCGCATTGGCGCTGCGAGCCATCCTGCGCCAGGATCCCGATGTGATCATGATCGGCGAAATCCGCGACCTGGAAACCGCGCAGATCGCGGTGCAGGCATCGCTGACGGGCCACCTGGTGCTGGCCACCTTGCACACGAACGACTCGGTGTCGGCCGTGACCCGGCTCACCGACATGGGCGTGGAACCCTTCCTGCTCGCGTCATCGCTCTTGGGCGTGCTGGCGCAGCGTCTGGTGCGCAAGCTCTGCCCGGCGTGCAAAAAGCCCGCCCTGCAGGACGGCGCGCGCGTGTTTCATCCGGTGGGCTGCGACGCCTGCAACCATACCGGCTACAGCGGGCGTTCCGGCATCCACGAACTCTTCACGGTGGACGACGAGGCGCGCCGGCTGATCCACGAAGGACGCGACGAACGCGAACTGCGCCGCGCGGCTGCCGCGTCAGGCATGCGGACCATGCGCGAGGACGGGCAGCGCTGGGTGGAGAGCGGGCAGACCTCGCCGGAGGAGATCCTGCGGGTGACGCGGGACGCTTAGTTCTTACCCTCGCCAGTGATCCGGAAAATCGAACGACAGCTGGCGGTGATGCCGGATCGAGAGCAGGAAGATTCGATGCCCGACCCTGGCGTATAGAGTCAGGTACTGCGCGTAGACATACTCGCGCAGTTCGGCATCCTCGGAAAGCGTACTGAGCTGCCGGGCCACGCGAGCCACTCCATTGGCGGCTTCCACGGAACGCACGGGCCGTTCCAGGAACGAGCGCCCCATGGCGGCGGGAAAGGCTGCGAGATTCGGAATGACCACATCGGCTAACTCGTCCAGCAGCGCGTCGAAAGCGTGTGGAACCTTGGCCCCGGTGAGGAAGGCTTCGATTTCCTCGAGCTTGCGCTCGAAGTGGGCTGTGAGCTTGATGGCGGGTTTGGCGGTCACGAAGCGAAACCGTCGATCAGCGGGTGGCCATGGCAGGCTCCCTGGCTAGATTTTGCACTTAAAAACGTACATTTTTCGGCCAAATCCGAAGCCCAACGATCCGGAATCAGGTGCCGAACGTCGTCACGTCGCCCGACCGCCTACCCAACGCCGACAACAGGCCGTCCAGGGCCGCGCGCTCGGCTTCGCGGGCGGACCCGGCATAGGTCGCCTGGCCCTGGAATTTCAGGCCGCCCCGGCCGCTGGCGCTGCCCTGGCCGGTCACATCCAGCAGGCCGCTTTCCGTGCTCAGCGCCAGTGTGGCGCCGGACTTGCCGCCTTGCACCCGCAGCAGATACGTCCCCACCGGCGCGACGGGGGCCAGTGCGGTGCTGGCGTTGCGCCAGCGCAGTTCAGCCAGGGCGCCGGCGGGGAGGGCCGCGCCCAAACGCAGCGGCTGCCAGCTGATTTCCAGCGTGCCTTGGGGCGCGATGGTGTTCCACGGCGCGCCCAGCGCAGCCAGGATGGAGGCGGGCGCGCGCAGGGACTGAGCGGGCACCGACAGGCCGTTCCAGCCGGGACTGGCGCGCAAGGGGCCTTGCAGCCAGGGGTGCGAGATTTCCAAGGCCAGCGCGTCCCAGCGCCACTGCCATTGCAAGGGCTGCGGCAGCATGCGGCGCGCGCCGGGCGGTCCGAGCGCGATCCAGGCGCTGCCGCGCCACAAGGTGCCGCTGGCGTCCCCCAGCGTGACCGGCGCCTGGTCGGGCAGCACCGCCAGCAGCCAGCGCGCGGGCAGGACGACGAGGGCCGCAGCGGCTGCGCAGGCGGCGCAGGCCAGGCACAGCGCGGCGGAACGTTTGGAGAGGCGGAACCCGGACATTTCAGCCCCGCTCCGCTTGCGGCGCCGTCAGGGTGACCTTGCCATTGACCTGGCCGGGCAGCGGCCTGCCGTTGGCGTTGGCGGCGCGGGTGAGTTCCACCTGCTTTACAGCCAGGCCCCAGTCGCGCGTCGCGCCGTCCAGCCACCGCAGCAGCGCCGAGGAAGGCGCCTGCTTCAAGGTCAGCAGCACGCCGGCGCTGGCTTCGGGCTGCTCCAGCACCCAGAGTTCGGCGGACAGTCCGGCGCGTTCCAGCGAAGCGCCCAGTTCCGTGGCGTTGGGCATGACGCCGGAGGGGGTGGCGGACTTGCGCCGCAAGGCGGCGGCCTGCGCGGTCAGGTCCGCGACCGTGGCCGCCTGGCCGCGCAGCGCGGGCAATTCGGATTGCAGCTTGCGCAGTGTGTTCAAGGGCGGCTCGATCAGGCTGACGAAGACCAGGGCTGCTCCCAGCAGCATTGCGGCAGAGGCAAGCAGCCGTCGTTCGCGAGGGGCCAGCGCCTGGTAGCGTTGGCCGGCAAGCGTGAGGACGGGCGTGAGGTGCTTGGCCAGCGATTGTCTGCCGGCGTGCAAGGCTTCGAGGAGTTTCATGGTTGCGCGCGCACGATGCGCCAGGTGGTGTCGTTGTCGCCGCGTTCGAGCTTCAGGCCCAGGGCGGCGGCTTGTTGGATCAGCGCGGGCGTTTCGGCGACGCGCTGGGATTGCTCGCCGGCATCGGCCAGCTGCAGCGTCAACGCCTGGTCGGCGTAGCCCAGGCGGGCCACCTTGTCGGCGGCGAAAGGCAGGGCCTGGGCAGCGGCCCGCGCCAGGGGCAGGAAGTCGGCGGCGTTGGCCGCGCCGCGGTTCGCTTGCAGGGCGTCCAGGCCCTGCTGCGCCTGGCGCGGCGGGTCCAGGACCACTGGCAGGTCGGGGAACGCGGCCAGGACCTGCGCATGCATGCCGTTGCGCAACGCGTCGGCTTCGGCTTGCAGTTGCGATGCGTACAGGTTCAGCCCGCCTATCCAGACGATTGCCGCGGCCGCGCCCCAGCGCCAGGCGGGGCGCCAGGCCGAGACACGGGCCGGCGCCAGCTGGGGCATGGCCAGCGACCACGAAGGCGTGGGCGCCAGCCAGCGCGGGTCGGTCGGGTCGCGCAGCGGCGCCGTGGTGTCGGCCCCCAGCGCCTGTGGCGCGATGAGCGCCTGCGTGCGCAAACCCTGCGCATTTAACAGGCTCCAGCCTCGGCGCACGGGTTCGCGCGCGGCCCAGGCCAGCGGCACCGTGCCGCCGGCCGAGCGCGGACCGTGGCCGATGGCCAGCGCGTCCAGGTCGCTGAGCACGAGCGGCTCCAGGGCGCTGTGCACCGCGGCCGCAAAGCGGGCGCGCGCCACCGCGGGGATCTGCACGCTGGCGGCGATCACGTCGTCGGGGTGCAGCACGGCTTCGCAGGCGGCGTGGGGATAGGCATGGCCCAGCGCTTCGAGCGTCAACTCACCCTGGCGGGCGCAGCGGCCGCGGCGGTCGAACCAGGCATAGGGGAGGAGCGAGCCGGCGCTGAGTTCGTCCAGCGGCGGCAACGCGATGCGCAGAATGTTCTTCAAGGAATTTCTCTAGTCCATAAGGTGTCGGGGGCTGCCGGCGGCGAGCTGCGCAGCAGCGCCTGCATCGAGATGCGCGCCCGCTCATAGACCACGGTGCCGCTGGCCAGGAACCATGCGCTGGTGGTGACCACCGTGGGCGCGGGCGCCTTGATGCCTGCGCCTGTCAGACGGTTGGCGAAGTCGCCGCCATTGTTGAACCAGTTGCCGCGGTCGCGTTCGCCCGCCATAGTGCGGGCCTGGCTCAGCGACAGGCCGGGCACCAGAGCCGCAATGACCTCGGCGGGCGCGGTATTGACGTTGACACTGGTGGAGACAGGCAGCACCGTCATCGTGCGACGCAGTTCATTGCGTACCGACGGATCCAATGCGAGCAAGGCCGCCACTTCGTCCACGCCGCGCGGCAAGGGCGCGCGCGCCTCGGGGGCAGGGCGCCCCGGCGGCGCGGAGGGAACGTCGGCTGGCGGCGCCACGGGCTGCGCGGCCGACATCACCTCCACAATGCGCGCGGCCAAGGTGTCCGGCAATTGCAGCGCATTCAGGAGTCGGCGCAATACCTGCTCCTGCTCGGGTTGAGGCACGCCATTGGTGGCGAGGTTGTAGAGGTTGTACTTGCCTTGCTCGTCCTGAACGCGACCAGAGAACACGGCGATGCGTTCGTCGCCAGGCCGCTCGATGCGTGTATCCAGGACCGGCGTGGCCCAGATCTGGTCGCCGCGCGTGATAGATTCGCGCCGGCCGTGGTCGCGCACGATGAGGCGAGCCCAGTCTATGCCGCCCGCCAGCATGGCAAGGGCTTGCACCCGCGCCATTTCGTTTTCCACGCGGCGCGTGCTGGCGGTCTGGCGCTGGAACAGACCGGTGGTCAAGGCAGCGACGATGGCAACGATGATGAGCGCGCTGATGACGGCGGCGCCGCGCTCGCGCCGGGATTCGCGGACGCCGTTCATGGCAGTTCCAGCACACGGGTGTAGCGTTCGGGAGAGGCGGAGGAGCCGCGTTCCAGCGTGATCTCCAGGCCGGTGGGGGGGGCAGCCAGGCTGGCTGCACCGTCGACCCAGCCCGTGCCGGGCACCCAGGCGCGCAGCGCGAGGGTCCGCGTGCCGGGCAGCAGAAGTATGCCGTCGCCCGCGGCCGGCAGGGGACTGCGGGCCGCCGACGGCCCGCTGGCGCGCCACAGGCCGTCCTTGCGCACCTGCCAATGCACGCGCTGCCACTGGCCGTTGCCGTCCGGGTCGGGACGCAGGATCTCGAAGACCGGTCCCCCGCCCGCGCGGCGCAGCAGGCGCAGGCCGCTGGTGTAGGCCTGCGCGTCCAGTCCCGTGGGGTCGAAGCCGGGGCCGCTGTAAGAGAGTTCGATGTCGCGCGCCATCTGGCCCAGCGTGCGGACGATGGCGTCAATGTCATCGGCCTGCGCCTCGATCCGCTCGCGCGCGCCGGACACGCTGGCCAGGCCGCGCCAGGCCATCAGGCTCACCAGCGCCATCAGCGCCAGCGCTACCAGCACTTCAATAAGCGTAAAGCCGGCTTGGGTCGGGAGAGGGCGGCGCATGGCTATCGCAGGCTGGACAACAGGCCGTCCAGTTGCAGCAGCACGGCGCCGGTCCGCGAGGCGCCCGCATCGCGCACCTTGATCGACACCTGGCGGAAGCTGCGGTTCATCGAATTCGTAAACTCCATTTCGCATTGCAGCGCCCGGCCGCCTTGCGGACAGGCTGCGCTGCGTGTGCCGGCGCGCGGCAACACCTGTTCCAGCCGCAGCTGGGTCAGCGCGTTCTGCGCAGCCAGCAATGCCAGCGTCTTGTCCTGCAGGGCGCGGTTGTTCTCCGCCATGACGCCGGTCGCGCGCAGGGCTGCGCCCATGGCGACGGCGATGATGGCCAGTGCCACCAGCACCTCGATCAGCGTGAAGCCGCGTTGTCGGCCGGGCGGGCGGGGCGGCTCAGCGGATCTCATAGCGGCCCGCGGCGTCGCGCAGGAGGATGACGCGGGACGTGCCCGCGCTCAGTGTCAGGGTGATGGGCGCGGCGACCCATTCCGTGTTGAACACCAGCGGTTGGTCCGGATCGAGCCGCAGTTCCACCGGCGCGGCCGACCAGGACTGCGGGCGCAATACCTCGTCGCGTTCCATGCGGTCCAGGGGCAGAGGCCTGTCTTCCTCGGCGCTCAGCCCCGGCAGCCGTCCCTGGCGTTCGAAGGACCAGCCCTGGCCGCTGGCCAGCCAGCGGATGGGGCGGCCATCGCTGCGCGCCTCGCTCTGGGCCACCGTGAAAGCGTCCGCCAGGCGCTGGGCATCGCCGCGCAGTCTGTTTTCGCCACGTCCGACGGACAGGCTCACCATGCTGGCGGCGATCGCCACGATCACGAGCACGACCAGGACTTCGACCAGCGTGAAGCCGCGCTCAGAGTTCCCAGGAACCGATGTCGGCATCGCCGCTTTCTCCCCCGGGCTTGTTGTCGGCGCCGAACGAGAACACATCGATATCGCCTTTGACGCCGGGGCTCAGGTATTGGTACGGGTGGCCCCAGGGATCGTTGGGCAGCTTGTCCAGGTAGCCGCGCCAGTTGTTCACGCCTTCGGGTTTTTGCACCAGGGCGCGCAGGCCCTGGGCGGTGGTGGGGTAGCGGCCATTGTCCAGGCGATACAGCTTCAGCGCCTGCATGATGCCCGCGATGTCCTGGCGCGCGGCGACCTGGCGGGCCTGATCGGGGCGGTCCAGCACGCGGGGGACGATCAGCGCCGCAAGTATCCCCATGATCACAATCACCACCATGATCTCGATGAGGGTGAAACCTTGCTGGCGGGCAAGCCCGCGCGGTAGCTGACGCACTTGATGACTCCGGTCTTTCAGTAGAAGCGGAGGATTGTGGACATGAAATATGACAGCAATACTTACGCCGCCGACGCCGCTTACTTTTCGCGCGAGATTCCGGCGGGCGCAGGCAGGGAGGCGGGCGCAGGCAGGCGGCTTGCACGCCCGGCCTGCTCCACCGTCACCGCGTCCGCGGCAACCTCGCGCAGCACGATGCCGGGGGCCACTTCGCCTCCGGTGCGCCAGGCCAGGGGCGGGCCGCCGTCCACGCTGAGCACGGCGGCGCCGCCCGCGCCCGAGGCGATCACGCCCAGCACCGTGATTTGCGTGCGCATGGCTTCGTCCTTGCCGAACCACAGGGCCACGGGGGTGTTGTCAGCGGCGCGCGGCGTGGCTGCCGACACGGCGGGGGGCAGGACGGCGGGCCTGGGCGCCAGCAGGATCGAGGCCCACACCCCCAGGCCGGCGGCCAGGGCCAGCACGGCAAGAATGCGGAAGGCGGCGGGCAGGTTCGGGCGCAGGGACAAGGGCATGGAACGAGCGGGAAGGGTTGCAACCGCGCCGACTATATCGGCCTTATGTGACAGGCGCGCGATCGCCAGCCGACGCGCCGCGCGCCGCAACGGCCGCGCCAGTCCCTGTCATCGTTCGTACATGCCTCGTGTCTAGCATGCGCTGAGGTCCGGATGCCCAAGCCGGACAGCCCTCCACTTCAACAGGGACCACCCGCATGCAAGACCTGAACCAAGCCAATCGCCGCCGACTCCTGAAAATGCTGGGAGGCGCGCCGATGCTGCCGATCGGCGGCGTCAGCCTGGCCGCGCTGCTGGCCGGCTGCAATTCCAGCGACGATGACGACGATAGCAGCGAGCCGCCCGTCACGCCGGTCACGTTCCAGTCCGCCTCTTTCACGTCCATGGCCGCGCCTTCGTTGTCGCAGCCCGAACTGATGGCGCGTACCACCGTTGCCTCGGCGCTGGAGCTGACGTTCAGCGATGGCTCCAAGCGCAGCGTCGAGCTGGGCTACGAGCCTTTCTTCATGACGGGCGACGCGGTTCCGGACGGCAAGGGCGGGACGGTGATTGCCGGCGGATACTTCAACCTGGCGGGCGCGCCCATCATTGACAACTCGGTGCCGGCGAAGGCGCGGCAGTTCTTCTCGAACTGTCCGGACGGCATGTCGCTGCTGTCCTTGTCGGAACCGACCAAGGTGGCGGGTGTGGCCGGCAATGCCCTGTACGCAGTGGTGCAGTTCGAATACCAGTCCATGGATCAGGCCGGCAAGGACATGTATGGCCTGCTGCCGTCGCAGATCGCGGTGCTGACGCTGTCGCAAGACCCCAATACGGGCAAACTCAGCCTGGTCAAGTACCACACCGTGGACACGTCTTCCGTGCATGGCCTGTGGATCACCTGTGGCGCCAGCCTGTCGCCCTGGAACACGCACCTGTCCAGCGAAGAGTACGAACCGGACGCCACCACGGCCAAGGCTTCCTCATCGTTCCAGACCTACAGCCAGAATGTGTACGGCGATCCAGCCAAGGCCAATCCGTACCACTACGGCCACATGCCCGAAGTGACTGTCAATCCGGACGGCACCGGCACGATCAAGAAGCACTACTGCATGGGCCGTATTTCGCATGAACTGGTCCAGGTCATGCCAGACCAGCGCACCGCGCTCATGGGCGACGATGCCACCAATGGCGGCCTGTTCATGTTCGTGGCCGACCGCAAGGCGGACTTGTCCGCCGGCACGCTGTACGTGGCCAAGTGGGCGCAGACTTCGGGAACGGGACCCGGCGCCGGCACGCTGACCTGGATCAAGCTGGGCCATGCGACCAGCGCCGAAGTGAAAGCGTTGGCCGATCAGCTGACGTCGGCCGACATCATGGACGTGCGCACGACCGACCCGCTGGATGCCGCCTTTACCAAGATCCGCTACTCCGGCAAGGACAATTGGGTCAAGCTGCAGTCCGGCCGCAACGTGGCCGCGGCCTTCCTGGAAACGCACCGTTACGCGGCCCTGGCGGGCGGCACGCTCGCCTTCTCCAAGATGGAAGGCACCACCGTCAACATCAAGGACAAGATCGCCTACAGCGCGATGTCCCGCGTGGACAGCTCGATGACCGACGGCCTGTCGCCCGGTTTCAAGGTGGAAGGCCCCGCGGCCGGCGCGGTCTACCAGTTGCACATGAAGGAAGGCCAGGTCGATACCGACGGCAACGCCATCGACAGCGCCTGGGTGCCGGTGGACATGGCCGCGGTGCCGGAACTGATCGGTGACGTGCTGGCGGCGCGCGATGCGCTGGGCAACACCCACGGCGCCGACAAGATATCCAACCCGGACAACCTAAAGTTTTCGGAGAAGCTGCGCACCCTGTTCGTAGGCGAGGACAGCGGCGGCCACGTCAACAATTTCCTGTGGGCCTACAACGTGGACACCAAGCAGCTGTCGCGCCTGTTGTCATGCCCGGTGGCCGCGGAGTCGACGGGCCTGCAGGCAGTGGACGAAATCAATGGCTGGACCTATATCACCAGCAACTTCCAGCACGCGGCCGATTGGGGCAGCGTGCACTCGGTGGTGCGTCCCACGCTGGAGCCCCTGGTCAAGGCCAACTACAAGGACGGCTTCGGCGCGTCGGTGGGTTATCTGACCGGCGTGAAGATCGGCGCCTGAAGCACGCGGCGGGCTCGCGGGTCCGTCACGCCATTCCACGCCGCGGGGCGGCTTCTTCTCGGAAGCCGCTCTTTTTTTTGCGCGTCCGGCGCAAAAGAATCCTGATCCGTCGATCAAGGTTTCTCTTCTTTGTTTCACGGGGCTTTCACCTTCGCTGGCCATCATGTGGCCCAGCGTAAACCCTGTTCATGACACGAGAAGAGAAGCATGCAAGCATTGAATTGGAGAAGATGGTGCGCGGCCGTGGTGGCGACCAGCGCCCTGGCGGGCTGCGGGGGCAGTGATGATGACGACGATACCGAAGCGCCGCCGACCCAGCCCCCGGTGACCGAACCGGATACGACGCCCGCGGACAAGGTGCTGTTCATCGGCGTGGACGGCCTCACTTACGACGCGATGCGCCGAGGCGTGGCCGACAAGTCGTTGTCGAACATCGCTCAATTGAATGCCACGCGTGCGTGGACCGGCGGCGTGACGGACGCGCCGACGCAGCAGCCAACGCTGCTGGCGCCGGGTTGGGCCACGCTATTGACGGGGCAGTGGGCCGACCAGCACGGCGTGCGGTACAGCGTGCAAGCGGCCGCGCTTCAATCTCCGACCCTGTTCCAGCGCGTCAAGCAGGCGCGCCCCGAGGCGCGCACCGCCGCCGCCTTCAATTCGACCCTGCTGGCTGGATTGATCGCCGGCGATCGGGACGCGGGCTATCTGCAGTCGCTGACCGACTGTGCCGGCGGGGACGATTGCGTTGCGGCGCAGGCGCGCGACCGCATCGCCGAGGGCTATGACGTGGTGGTGGCGCAATTCGGCGCGCCCGAACGCGCGGCCTCGGAAAACGGTTTCGGCTCATCCTACGACAGCGTGATCCGCCAGACCGACGCGGCCATCGGCGCGCTGACCAAGCAGATCGCCGACCGCAAGGCGGAGCATCCGGGCGAGAACTGGCTGGTGGTTGTGGCATCCAGCCATGGCCTGGGCCAGAACGGCGCCAGCGATGGCCGTCCGCTGTCCTCGAACAAGACCATTCTGCTGGCTGCGAACCAGCCGGCGCTGCTGGGCGGCAGCGCCGACGACGCCTCGTTCGACGGCTTGTGGGACAGCAACTGGTACGCGCTGCCCAGCGCTGCCGACGTGGCGCCGACGGTACTGGATCACTTGAAGGTCCTGCCCGCCGCCGCCAACTACGACATGGCCGGCACTACCCTGACCGGCAAGCTGGCGCTGCGCCACACCGCGGCCCGCACCTCGACCGACAACAAGAGCGTGACGCTGAGCTGGGTGCGCGTGGGCGAACCGGCAGGCGACATCGTGATCAGCCGCGACGGCGCCGAGATCGCGCGCCTGCCCGGCACGGCCGCCGAATACGTCGACCGCGGCTTCACGTTCGAGACCGAGGGCGTGCATGCGCTGAACTACAGCGTAGCGGTCGGCAGCGCGGTCAGCGCCGCGCGCACCACCGTGGCCTACAGCAAGCCCTTGCCGCTCCTGGCGTCGCTGCGTACCGGCCTGGCGATGCTGTTCCCCTTCGAAGGCAACATGACGGACGTCGCCGCGGGCGGTGGCGCCATCACGCCGTTCGACGGCACCCAGGCGCCCGCTTACGCCGATGTGGGCGTGTTCGGCAAGATGTTCAAGAACGACCGCAGCGCGGCGCCCCTGGGCGGGTTCAAACTGGACTATCCCGCAGGCATGCTGGACGCGGCCCAGGCTTTCACGATCGGCTTCTGGTACCAGTCCGACGGCAACGCCAACGACCGCTCCATCCTGGGCAATAAAGACTACAACTCGGGCGGCAATCCCGGCATCACCATCGCCCAATGGGCAGGCCCGGTGCTGTATTTCAACCTCGCTGGCGGTGGTTCGCGGGTGGACATCAATAACGTGAAGTTCACCCCGAACAAGCCTGTCTATATCGCGATGACCGTGGACAAGGCTGCCAAGACCCTGACGGCTTCCGTCTATGACAGCGAGCTGGGGTTCTCGCAGCGCACCATCGGCACGGGCTCGGTCGACCTGAGCAAGATCGCCGGGGTCTATGGGCCGCACCTGGGCCTGAATGAAGACGGACGCGGCACCTACGGTATCTGCTGCGCTGGAACCAAGGGTCCCTACACGATGTATTTCGACGACCTGGCCTACTGGTCGCGCGCGCTCACCGAAGCCGAAGTGAAGTCGCTCGCGCTGTCCGGCAAGTCCGTCTCCGAACTGTTCCGCTGATGTACCGAGGATAAAAAAATGAGCATGTCCATGATCTTGCGCGGTTTCCTGCGCCTGGGCGCAGTGCTGATGCTGAGCGTCACGCTGGCTGCCTGCGGCGGCGATGACGGCGATAGCGACAGCGGCACGGACCCTGGCACGGGCCAGCCCGAAACGCCGAAGCCCGAGCCGGTGAAACCTGAATTGCGTTGCGCGCCCTGAGCCGCGTTCCCTCCAGATCCATAGGAAAAGAATCCGTGACGTTCGATAAAGACCAGGTCCACGCCGGCAAGCGCCGCTTCTTGCGCAATGCCGCCGCCTCGACCGCGGGCCTGACCGCGCTGTCGATGTTCCCGCCGGCCATCCGCCGCGCGCTGGCCATTCCCGCCAACAACCGCACCGGCACCATCAACGACGTCGAGCACGTGGTCATCCTGATGCAGGAAAACCGCTCCTTCGACATGTACTTCGGCACGTTCAAGGGCGTGCGCGGCTTCGGCGACCGCATCACCATCCCCTTGCCCGAGCAGCGTTCGGTCTGGGAGCAGAGCAACGGCACCCGCGTCGTGATGCCGTATCACCTGGACAGCACCCAGGGCAACGCCCAGCGCGTGGCCGGCACGCCGCATGACTACCTGGACGCGCAAATGGCCTGGGACGGTGGCCGCATGGACCACTGGCCGCGCTACAAGCAGAACCAGTCCATGGGCTACTACCGCCAGAAAGAGGTGGAGTTCCAGTTCGCGCTGGCAGAAGCCTTCACCCTGTGCGATGCCTACCACTGTTCTACCCACGGCGGCACCAACACCAACCGCCTGTTCCATTGGACCGGCACCAATGATCCGCTGGCCCTGGGCAACGGCCCCTCGACCCGCAACCAGTGGGACAGCCTGGGCGCCTCGTCCACCGGGTGGACCTGGAAGACGTATCCCGAGCGCCTGCAGGAAGCTGGCGTGACCTGGAAGGTCTACCAGAACCTGCCCGAGAACTTCGGCGATAACCCGCTGGCGGGCTTCAAGCAGTACCGCCGGGCCAATGAACTGGCCGGCAACAGCGCCAACGGCGCGCCGTATCCGGCCTGGACGCCGTCCATGGACGCCGCCAATCCGTTCTACAAGGGCACGGCCAACACCATGCCCGATGGCGGCTTCCTGAAGGCCCTGCGCGAGGACGCCGTCAACGGCACGTTGCCGCAGGTGTCGTGGATCGTGGCCCCGGCCACGTACTCCGAGCACCCCGGCCCATCCAGCCCGATCCAGGGTGCCTGGTACATCCAGGAAACGCTGGATGCGCTGACGGCCAACCCGGAGGTCTGGAGCAAAACGGTGCTCCTGATCAACTTCGACGAGAACGACGGCTACTTCGATCACGTGCCGCCGCCCGCGGCGCCCTCGCTGAACCCGGACGGCTCGATGGCCGGCGCCTCCACCGTCAACACCGACCTGGAGCGCCACACCCGTGCTTCCGCCCAGGACGCCGCGGACGACCGCGTCTACGGTCCGGGGCCGCGGGTGCCCATGTACGTGGTGTCGCCGTGGAGCCGCGGCGGTTGGGTCAATTCCCAGGCCTTTGACCACACGTCCGTACTGCGTTTCCTGGAAGCCCGCTTCGGCGTGGCGGAAGACAACATCAGTCCCTGGCGCCGCGCGGTGCTGGGCGACCTGACCTCGGCGTTCAACTTCGCCACGCCCAACAACGAAAAGCTGCCCGACCTGAATCTGCTGACCCGCGCCGGATCGGACAGCGAGCGCAGCGCGCAGGAAGCGCTGAACGCCGTGCCGTTGCCGGATCCCAGCACGCAGGCCAAGCCGGTGCAGGAGCAGGGCGTGCGTTACTCCCGCGCCTTGCCCTACGAGCTGCACACCAGCGGGCGCGCGCAGCCCGGCACGGGCGCCATGCGCCTCGTGTTCTCCAACACGGGCAAGCAGGCGGCGGTGTTCCACGTCTATGACCGCCTGCATCTGGACCGTCTGCCGCGCCGCTACACAGTGGAACCGGACAAGCAGCTCGAGGGCAGCTGGGACACGGCCGCCGATGGCGGCAAGTACGATCTGTGGGTGCTGGGACCCAATGGCTACCACCGCCATTTCGCGGGCGATCTGGCCCTGGCCCGCACATCGGTGCTGGCCCCGGAGATCCGCGTCTGCTACGAAATCGCCAAGGGCGACGTCTACGTCAGTTTCATCAACGGCGGCAAGGATCCCTGCACCTTCGAAGTTGCGCCCAATGCCTACTATGCCAACCACGAGCGCTGGAAGTTCACGGTGCCCGCGGGCGGCCAGGTCGAACAGCACTGGCCGCTGGAAGGGAGCCAGGGCTGGTACGACTTCACGGCGCGCCTGGCCGAAGACCCGGCCTACCTGCGCCGCTTTGCCGGCCGCGTCGAAACCGGCCGCCCGTCGGTGACGGATCCGGCGATGGGGCTTTAAGCCTGCGGCTATTGAAGGGTTTGCTAGCCGTGGCTCTGGCCAGCCCGGCTTGGTGCCTCTATAGGCATTAAGCCGGGTGCGCTTCGGCATCGCCAGATAAAGCGCAACGCCTCTGCCAATGTTCGATTGCATGCCGAACACCTATCTTAGGCCGCTTTTCAAGGCTTTCTCCGAGTGGTCTGCTCTGTATCATCGTTCGGAATTTCGTATTTCTATTGTGATGCACGAATCATGCCCACGACACCCGTTGCCACCTTACCCAGCCTGGATCGATTGCGCGCAGCTGCCTACCTGTATGGCATCGAAGCCCCGGCAATAGATCAGGCGCGCGTATTATGCATCGGCATGGGATCCGAGCCCGCGTTGACGCCGCTCGCCCTGACGTACCCGCTGGCGCAATTCCTGATAGTAAGCATCGGCGCGTCCGAACCCGCCACAGCTTATGCCGCGCCGGACAACCTCCGGTACCTGTTCACCAGCCTGGACCAGATCGACGGGCGTTTGGGCCGATTCGACTATATTCTCGTCCCCGAGCTGTACGGCTACCTTCCCGCAGAGGCGGCCACCTTCCTGCTGCAAACTTGCGAGGGCCTGCTTTCGCCCTTCGGTTTGGCCTGCATGGGATATCCCGTCTATCCCGGCGCCAAAGCATTCGAGATTGTGCGCGACGCAGTGCTGCTGCATTTGCACAACACCTCATCAGACGCCTCCCAGGAGTTGCTGCGCGATCAGGCGTTGGCGGCTCTGAGCCTGTTCGAAGACGGCCTGGCTAGTGCGAATCCGTTGGCGCCGGCGCTGCGCGAGGCAGCTGACACCCTGAAAGCTGACATCCAGCGCGGCCGTCTGGAAGTCATACTCAATAGTCCCACAGCGGTGGGAAGCTACTTCGTCGAATTTGCTCAACGCGCCCTTCAGGCAGGGCTGGTCAGCGTAGGCGATGCCCATCCTCAGCTGGACGTGGCCCGACATTGGGGCGATGGCGTGCGGACTACCAACAGCTTGCTGGGGCTTGGCCAGGCAGATGCCACCCGACAACAGTACCTGGATTTCGCCAGTGGGCGTGCCCGGCGCCATACGCTGCTGGTGCGTGCTGATCTTGGGACCGGCATTCGGACTCAACCAAACCTGGAACGCCTGGCTGATTTGCGTTGGGCAGGCTACTTCGAGCCCTGCGATTGGCGGCCGGCCCAGGCCGGCCAGATCTACCGGAATTATCAGGGACGCGCCTGGACAATCGCTGGCGCCAATGACGCCCGGCTATTGGAAACGCTGGCTGCCAATTGGCCGCGCAGCCTGTCGGTTGAACAATGGTCGAATGCTTCCGGGCTTTCCCGCAGCGAGGTACTGTCTTTCCTGCGTCCACTGTTCGCCGCGGACATGCTGCACTACTGCCTCGGCGCCGGCCCCTGCGACGGGCTGGAAGACAGGCGCCTGTATCTGGCGCCCTCGCTGGTGCACGGGTACCCGTCTCTAACCGATGACCTGGCAGAGGGCAGCGGCGGTTCGACGCCGGCTCTGCCACAGTGGAACTTCTGGGGCGTTGCGGTCGATCCTGAGTTGTCGGATCATGAGCGAGGGTACGTGGCCGGCTGCGCTGGGCGGATCGACGCAGACGCATTCCTCGCCGGAACCTTCGATCGGGTTCAACTGGGCACTCACGGCTTGCCTGATTTCGTAAGCGTCGAAGAAGTTGTGCGTACCGGAGTCCTGTCCAAACTCTGGAAATCGGGACTGCTGGCCGGCTCGAAAGTCGCATGGCTGGACCTGCTCGGACGGACTCTCGATGTACACCACGGGAAGTCTGCCTGCTGGTCGCTTTACTTCCAGGCCTGCCTGGCCGATTGCGCACTGCAGGTTCCTTCTGAACCCGGCACGCCGCAGGAGCAGGCGCGGCTGGATCGTCTGCAAAGACTGCTGGATGAATTGGCCTACGGCCAGGTCGAATCGCTGGCCCGTCGCGAGATTGAAAAGCGGCCAGCTCGCGTCGAAGGCTGGACGGCATTGGTGCGCAGCCTCTCGGGGCTGGGACGGCACGACGAAGCGCTCGGCATCCTCAACCAGATGCGTGATCGCTTTCGGGCAGATCCATGCTATGGGGAGCAGCTCGCTATTGCGCTGTCGCGGGCTGGCTATAACGATGAAGCCATCCGTGTAGGCCGGCTCGCAATGCATGGGCTGCCCAGTTCGGGACAACTGATCAATGCGGTCGCGCTGGCCTGCCTGCACTCGGCTCGCATTGCGGCGGCGGAGCAGTATCTGACCCATGGGATCGCAGCTGATCCGGCATTTCGCACAATGGGCGTCAATTTGGTTGCCGTCTATACGCGCCAGGGCAAGATCCGCGAGGGCATCGCCCATTGCCGCGAGCTACTGAACCGTGCCGACGCGGTCGGCGATTACCGGGCAGCGATTTACCACAACCTCTTGTTCTTTGGTAATTACGATCCCGACCGCAGCGCCGAACAGATTTTCCAGGACTACCAGGCATTCGAAAACGAGCTCTGCCGACCGCACTACACAAGCTGGAAAGCGCACCGGAATTCACGCAGCCTGAAAAGAAAGCTAAAGATCGGCTATGTATCCGCGGATTTTAGAGACCACGCAGTTGCGAGGTTTCTGGAGCCGATTTTTGCCGGTTATAACAAGTCGGACTTTGAAGTCTATGCCTATGCCAATATGGGGGTGGAGGACTCCGCCACCGCGCGCTTTCGCAAGATGGCCGATCATTGGGTGTCCATCTACGGAATGAAGGATGATGAGGCCGCCCAGTGCATTCGAGATGACGGCATCGACATCTTGGTGGATATGTCTGGCCACACGGGCGGCCATCGTTTGGGGGTTTTCGCCCGCAAACCTGCTCCGGTTTCGTTGACCTGGCTGGGCTACGGCTGCACCACGGGTGTCTCGGCCATCGATTATTTTCTGGGCAACGAAGCGCTGTGTCCTCAAGGTTCGGAGCGATTATTTGCCGAAAAGATCTGGCGCCTGCAGGGCAGCTGGACTGTCTACCAGCCGCATTGGGCCGATATACCCGAGCCGGGCCCGCTGCCAGCGGCGACAGAGGGTTTCATTACCTTCATCAGCCTTTCGCGCATCATTCGCATCAACGAACATGTGATCCGTTGCTGGGCTCGGATTCTAGCTGCCGTTCCTCGGTCGCGACTGGTACTCAATAGCTCGGATTTCGCAGACCCGGAAACCTGCATCACAATGCAGGCAAAGTTCGCCGAGCAGGGCATTCCGGCGCATCGGCTGCTGATGAGTTACACAAGTCCCCCCTGGCATTCGTTGCGTCATGCAGACATAGGGCTCGATTGCTTCCCGCACAATGCTGGCACTACCCTATTGGATATGCTATGCGCGGGGGTTCCCTATGTTACCTTGGCTGATCGGCCCAGCGTGGGACGGATAGGATCTGCGCCCCTACATAGCCTTGGCCATACTGAATGGATCGCGGCGGATGACGCGGATTATGTGCAAAAGGCCGTAGCGCTGGCGTCCGATGTGCAAGCGCTGGCTGATATACGCCGAACTTTACCGGAGCGCTTCATGAAGAGCGATCTCATGGATCAGACCGCTTTCATTGGGAAGCTGGAAGCAGCCTATCGTGAAATGTTTGCCGTCTGGGCTGAAAAGCGAGCAGGTGCGTGAAGCGAGCACACGTTGCCTGGCGAAGGCCTGCGCGCCAGAATTCGCTTCATGACCTCATCGGTCGCCGCATTTCAGCGCCAACTCAGCAGTTCGCTTGAGTTGGCGCCCCTTGCGAAAAATGCTTAGCGGCGCTTGAGGAAGCCGTCCGGCGCCACGGTAATCTGCAACTTGTCGGGAATTGTTCGGTCGATCTCGAATTCAGCATGCGACTTAAGATATTCCCATACTGCCGTCTTCGGATTGTCGCCAGGACCCCAGGGGCGATCAGGAAACATGGAGGCGGGCAGGTCTTCGATTACGGTATCGAATACGACGCAATAGCTGCCGGGGCTGGTCAAGGGCGCGTACGCCTCCAGCTCCGCAAGAACGTGCTGATGCGTATGGTTGCTGTCCAGGCATACCAAGATCCGTTTATAGCCCGCAGCGGCCGCAAGCACTTGCGCCACCGTTTCAGAGGCGATACTGGAACCTTGGATCATTTGGATGCGCGATGCCAAGGGGTGAGCCTCGATGGCGGCTCGGTTGTGGTCGCGGATGTCAATGTCCACCCCAAGTACTTTTCGTTTTGACTGCTTCGGATCGATCATCGTGCCGGTTTCGATGGCGTCCGCCATGTCCAGCAGAGCAAGCATGGACGCGCTGAACGCCAGCGATCCTCCCCGCGCAATGCCAGTCTCTATGATCAGGTCTGGTTTGACCTCCCAAATCAATTCCTGCATTGCCACGATATCCTGGGGGTATTGAATGATCGGCAAACCCATCCAATCGAAGTGATAGGAGTACTTCTGACTATTTGCGGTCATTAGCCACGAAGATGTTTTTCTTCCAAGATCCGAATCTTCTCCCATTCGTTGAATTTCTTGGGTGCGTGAAGCTCTGAAAATTGCTGAATCGTCCATTGATAATCTGTCTATTGTTTACGGGTGTATTTAATGGTTCTGGCCGGGTTGCCGGCCACAACGGAAAAATCTGGTACGTCTTTTAGCACCACGGAGCCTGCACCAACGATGCAATGGGCCCCGATCCTCACTCTTGGGAGAATGCACGCGCCTGCTCCAATCATGGTGTTTTCACCCACCGAAACGCAGCCGCACAGCGTTGCGCCTGGGGCAATATGCACCCCTCGGGAGAGCATGCATTCATGATCGATGTTTGCGGAACTGTTGATAATGCAGTCGCGCATCATGCGCACGCCAGATCCGATCATGCTGTTTGCCAGCAAATGGCAGCCATCCGAAATCTGCGCCGAAGGCGCGACATAAGAGGTCGGGTGGATCAAAGAGGGCAACGTGAAGCCAGTGTCTCGTAATAGATCCGAGATGCTCTGCCTTTCCTGTCCTCGGCTTCCTCCGATGGCGACGGCTGCCTGGCCTCCTCGAAGGGCGTCCTGCGATTCAACCCACTTCTTCAAGGCCTGCGCCCCATGGTAAAGCGGCACACCGTCGATCACGGATGAGGCATCTGGATTGTTGTCAAACAAGGCGATGACGCTTTCACCCTTCAAGGAAAGCAAATCAGCTAGCACTAGCGCGTGGCCCGCGCTTCCCCATATAAGGTAACCGGCGTTCTCGGCCTTCATCGGAGCATCCGGCGGAGCACGTCGATTACCCGCGCCATCTGCGCGGAATCCATATCGTGATAACTGGGCAAATTTATCGCGCGCTGCGGGATGGACCACGCGTGGATATTATCGTGTACGGATTTGAACATTTCCAGACTGGATAGCGGCCAGAAAAACACTCGCGCGTCCACATTCTCGGCGGCCAGGGAGGCTTGCAGTTGTTCCCGACCGACCCCGGTGCCTTCGTCGAAGACCACTGTCGGCATCCATGCGCCATTGATCGTGCCAGCAGGCTCTGGGTTCATCGATACTCCGTCGAGCCCGCTTAACCCGTTTCGGTATGTCGCCAGGATTTCGCGCTTGCGTGCGATCAATTCGTCGATGCGCTCCATTTGCGCGCAGCCGAGAGCCGCTTGAATGTTGGAGAGCTTGTACTTGTATCCGACCTCGCTGGGCCAGAATTGTTTCGTCTCGCTTCGTGCGCGGCCATGATTGCTCAATGTTAGAGCGCGTTCGTACAAATCGGCGTCCCGAGTGACAAGCATGCCTCCTTCGCCCGTTGTCATGGTCTTGGAGCCATGAAACGAGAATGAGGCAAAACTCCCCATCGAACCGGCACGCTTGCCATGATAAATAGACCCGATCGCTTCAGCGGCATCTTCGATCACGGGGATGCCGTGGCGCGCGCCGATCGTCAGCAGCGCATCCATGTCGCAAAGGTTGCCATACAAGTGAACCGCCACGATGGCGCGGGTGTGAGGGGTGATGGCGGCTTCCACTGCGGCCGGGTCTATGCACCAGGTATCGGGCAATATGTCGACAAAGACCGGTCTGGCTCCTAAATGCACGATTGGCGAAGCCGTTGCGATCCAGTTGGTATCGGCCATGATGACCTCATCTCCCGGACCGATTCCAAGCGCTGCCATTCCCAGATGCATGGCTCCGGTGCAGCTTGAGGTCGCAATCGCATACTCGACTCCCAGATGCTCCCGGAATGCGTGCTCGAATCGCCCGATATACTCGTAGCAACGATCTCCCCAGCCATGAGCTGCGGCATCCGTAGCGTAGCGCACTTCTAGTTCGGTAATGGACGGCTTGGTGTAGTAGATGCGGGATTTCACACAATCTCCAATTGCGGCACTGCCAATACGAACTTCGTTCCCTGCTCGGCAAGGCTGCGGTTCTGTTCCTTGACTTCCGCCGCGATGTTCCACGGTAGGATCAGCACATAATCGGGCCGTCGCAAGGCCAGCGCTTCCGGCGCAAGAATTGGGATGTGACTGCCTGGTAGATACATGCCTTGCTTGGCAGGTGCTGCATCGCATACGAAGGACAGCAGGTCGGGTTTTACGCCTGCGTAGTTCAGCAGAGTATTGCCTTTGGCCGCCGCACCGTAGGCCGCTACGGTCTTGTTCAGGCGTTTCTGCTCGATCAGGAAAGCCAGCAGATCGTTCTTGACCCGGTCGGCGCGCGCCTGAAAGCCTTGATAGGTGGCCAGGTCGAGCATGCCTCCTTCGATTTCCATTTGGAGCACTCGCTCGACGTCGGGCCGTTGTTCAAGCGCTGCTGCGGCGTGGCAACCGTAGACACGCACGCTGCCGCCGTGCGTGGGCAGTTCCTCTATGTCGTAGATCCGCAGCCCGTAGGTTTCGAATATCCGCTGTACCGCATGTATGGACAGATATGAGAAATGTTCGTGATAGATGGTATCGAACTGGTTGTTCTGAATCAGGCGCAGTAGATGCGGAAACTCCAGCGTGATCGTGCCTTCGGGCTTGAGGACGGCGGCCAGGCCCCGCGTGAAATCGTTAATGTCGGGCACGTGGGCATATACGTTGTTGCCCGCGATCAGGTCGGCCCGACGCCCCTCGCTGGCCAACTGACGGCCCAATGTCTCGCCGAAGAACTCGCGCAGCACCGGCACGCCAGAGCTTTCAGCCACGGCCGCCGTGCTGGCCGTCGGTTCGATGCCCAGGCAGGGAACGCCGTCGGCGACGAAGTTTTTGAGCAGATAGCCGTCGTTGGAGGCGACTTCGATCACAAAGCTCCCTTTATGCAGTCCGAAACGTTGGGTCATGGCCTGCACATACTCGCGCGCGTGGGCCAGCCATCCGCTGGACGTGCTGGAGAAGTAAGCGTAGTCCGGGCCGAATAGCTCATCTGCCTTCGCGTAGTCCTCGGTTTGCACCAACCAACACTGGTCGCAGACGCGGGTGCTCAGCGGAAAATAGGTCTCGGGTTGATTGAGATCCCCGGCGTTCAAGTAAGCGTTGGAGGGCGGTGCGAAGCCCAGGTTGAGGAATGCATGACGCAGCACGGCGTCGCAATGACGGCAATTCATTGAATCAGGTCCAATCCGGTAAAGCCCGTGGGCAGCCTGGGAAACATCTGATCACGCTCAGATTGCAAGGCGATGGGTAGGGGCCATTCGATTGCGAGTGCAGGGTCCGTGGCTGATATGCCTCCCTCGGCAACGGCGGCAAATGGCGCGGAGTGCATGTACAGCAGTTCGCAGTCATCGTTCAGTGCTTGAAAACCGTGCGCAAATCCCTCGGGAATGAGCAAGGCGCGGCCGTTGTCGGCCGATAGTTCGACTGCGCGCCATTGCATGAAGGTGGGCGACCCGGCCCGTAGGTCCAGCGCCACATCCCATACTGCGCCACGCAGGCAGCTCACGAGCTTCATCTCGGCGTGCGGCGAGCATTGGAAATGCATGCCTCGCACCGTGCCTTTGATTTTGGTCCAGGTGTGATTGATTTGAGCAACGGGTATGCGCCAGCCGGCCGCGGCCAGTTCCCCCGCGCAGAACAACCGTGACAGGAAGCCTCGTTCATCCCCCAGGCGCTGGCGCTCGACGACATGCAGGCCTTCGATGCCGGTTTCGGTGACCGTGAAACGACTCATGGCGCTACTCCCAGTGCCTCGAAAGCCTGAATGTCGGTCTCGCATAGCGCACGGGCATTCTCGCCCGCGTGCTGGTTGCGGTACCAAGTCATGGTTCTGTGGATCGAAGTATCCAAGTCCCAGCGCGGGTATACGTCCAGTGTTTCGCGCGCCCTGGCGATCTCCAATGCCAGCCAGGCAGCCTCGTGCGGCCCTTCGGTGCCGTCGCCCCAATGGATGTCTCCACGGCCGTAGGCCTGTCGCGCCAGGGCGATCACCTGACGCACCGTAGCCGCCTCGTGCGTGTGCGGGCCAAAGTTGTATGCGGTAGCCGGCGCTGACCGCGCATGAAGGCGCTCAGCCAGGCGCAGGTAGGCGCTTACCGGCTCCAATACATGTTGCCATGGCCGAATCGCCTGAGGGCGGCGTATCGGTAAGGTTTGACCTGACTGCCAGCAGCGGATCGCATCAGGAATCAACCTGTCGGCCGCCCAATCGCCACCGCCGATTACATTGCCTGCCCGCGCCGAAGCCATTGCGACACCCTGGGGGGACAGCCAGGTGTCGCGGTAGCTGGCTATCACCAGTTCGCTGGCCGCCTTGCTCGCGCTGTAGGGGTCACGCCCGCCTAGCACATCGTCCTCGCGGTAAGGATAGGCATGTTCCAAGTTGCGGTAGACCTTGTCCGTCGTCACCATCACCGCGGTTCCTACGCTTTCCAAGCCGCGCATTGCATCAAGCACATGTGCGGTGCCCATGACGTTGGCGGCGTAAGTTTCCAGTGGATCCTCGTACGCGGTTCGCACCAGTGCTTGCGCGGCCAGGTGAAAAACAATCTCGGGTCTGGACTGACGGATCTGGCTAGCCAAGGCGTTGGCGTTGCGGATGTCGATGTAGTGGCTGTCGCATATATCGTCGATCCCCGCCAACTCGTACAGAGTTGTTTCGCCGGCCGGAGCCAGCGCAATACCCGTTACCTGGGCGCCCAGGCGATGCAGCCATAGGGTGAGCCAGCTTCCCTTGAACCCTGTGTGCCCGGTCAGCAGTACCCGCCGGCCTTGCCAGAAGGCGGGGTCGGGATTAGCCAAGACGATATCGTCCGGCTGTTTCACGCCCAGACCTTCCACGGAGCCTGACCCGACGCCCATAGGTCCTCCAGCAGGTTCTTTTCCCGCAAGGTGTCCATGGGTTGCCAGAAGCCCTCATGTTCGAACGCCATCAATTGGCCGTCGCGCGCAAGCGAAGTCAGTGGGTCGCCCTCCCAGCTGGTCTGGTCCCCCTCGATTCGATCCAGGCAAGCGGGAGAGAGCACAAAAAAGCCGCCATTGATCAGGCCGCCGTCGCCACGGGGCTTTTCCGTGAATCCCGTCACCAGATTGCCCTCGCGCTTCAGCGCCCCGTAGCGTCCCGGCGGTTGCACCGCCGTTACTGTCGCCAGGCGGCCGGCTTCGCGGTGAAAACGGATGGCCGCGCCGATATCCACGTCGCTCAGGCCGTCTCCATAGGTGAAGCAGAAAGCGGCATCGTCCTTGACGTAGTCGCGCACACGCTTCAAGCGTCCGCCCGTCAATGTGCTTTCCCCAGTGTCGACCAGCGTCACTCGCCAAGGTTCGGCGTGCCTCTGGTGAACTTCCATGCGATTGGTGCTCATGTCGAAAGTGACGTCCGACATATGCAGGAAGTAGTTGGCGAAGTACTCCTTGATGACGTAGCCCTTGTAGCCGCAGCAGATCACGAAGTCCTGAATGCCATGATGCGAGTACATCTTCAGGATGTGCCATAGGATAGGCTTTCCGCCTATCTCCACCATGGGTTTGGGCTTTAAATGCGTTTCTTCGGAGATCCGGGTGCCCAGGCCTCCGGCCAAAATAACTGCCTTCACGTCAATGCCTTTCAAGAAGGAGCCCCGTCCTGTCAGCGCGCGAGGCATCTGGAAGGGCCGGGAGTCGGCTCAAAATTTCGTGATGCAGTATAGGAAAAGCAGCCCCTAGTCAATCTATTGAAAAAGGGGCGGAAATCCCGGTTTGATGAAGCGCATGGAGACTTGGGTTGCGTCCAGAAAACCTGGGCGCCATCAGTGTCAGGCCCTTCGTTCCTTGGCCGGCACCCCTGGCTCGCGGTTCACGTTCAGCCTGGTTCAGGCGGCAGTCTGCCCGTCGCGTTCACGGAACACAGCGGTACAGCTCGCGCAGATCGCCGCCGTAATGCCCTGGCGCGCGTGTTCGCGCCGTTCGAGCATACCGATGGCGCGCGACATCGGCCCCAGGTCTGGCGGCAGGGTCAGAATCCGCAGCTCCGGGCTGTGCTGCCAGTTGGAGCCGTTGATCAGCGGCAGCAGGGTGACGCCGACCTCCTGGCGCACCAGCTCGACCAGCGTTTCAATAGCGTTGAGTTCCAGGAATTCATTCAGCGGCACGGCCAGTCGCCGCAACAGCCGGTCTATCTGCAACCCGGTACGCTGGGTCCGGTCAAAGCGCAGGAAGGGGTTCTGCGCGAGCACCTGGCGGGCGTCCCCGCCCGGCGCCGAGTGCGGAGCGATCACCACCAACTGTTCTTCATATAGCGCGGTCCACCGCGTGCTGGCCATCTTGCGGCCCGCTTCCACCAGGAATGCCGCGTCCAGCTCGCCATCTTCGACCTTGCCCGCCAGCTCGCTCGCCTTGCCCGACAGGATCCGCACGTCCAGCTTGGGGTGCCGCATCTTCAGGCCGGACACGACCTTGGAGAGGGTGCCCATGCAGGACACGATGCTGCCGACGGCGACGGATCCGGCCAGCTCGCCAGGCACGGTGCGCGGCAGCCGCATGCGGTCGTAAAGATCCAGCAAGTGCTTGATTTCCGGCAATAATTCCCGGCCAGCGGCATTCAGGATGGCGAGCCGGCCGCTGCGGTCGAAAAGCTCGCGCCCCAGCTCGGCTTCCAGAGAGCGCATCTGGAAGCTGACGGCGGCCTGCGTCAGCGCCACCTGTTCGGCCGCTTCCGAGAAGGAACCGTGGTGCGCGACCGCCAGAAAGGTACGCAGGAAGCGGATCGTACTCATAAAAAATTCTTTTATGACGGAACAAAAAATCAAATTGATTTAATTAAACCACGGGAGTAACTTCGGCCGCTTAACCGTTATGAGACTACCCACATGAAATCCTTCGACTGGGGCAACCCGTATCCTTCCGTCCGCATTCCGCTGTTTGCCCGCAACGTGGTGTCCACGTCGCATCCTCTCGCGGCGCAAGCGGGCCTGCGCATGTTGCTCAAGGGCGGCAACGCCGTGGACGCCGCCATCGCTGCGGCCGCCACCATCGTCCTGGTCGAACCCGTGTCCTGCGGGCTGGGCGGGGATTGTTTCGCCATTGTCTGGGACGGCAAGGAACTGCACGGCCTGAACTCGTCGGGCGTGGCTCCGGCTGCCTGGAGCACGGAATACTTCAAACGCAAGCACGGCGTGGGCGCCGACGGCCTGGCGATCCAGCCCAAGCGCGGCTGGGATGCAGTAACAGTGCCGGGCGTGGTGGCCGGCTGGGCTGCGCTGCACGAAAAGCTGGGCAAGTTGCCGTTCGAGCAATTGTTTGAACCCGCGATCGAGATCGCCGAGCGCGGCTACGCCGTGCCGCCGGTGGTTGCGCACAAATGGGCCGCCGCGGCCGAGGAACTGAAGTCGCAACCGGGCTATGCCCAGGCTTTCCTGCCCGAAGGCCGCGCGCCCAAGGTCGGCGAACACTTCCGCTTCCCCGATGCCGCCAACACGCTGCGGCGCATCGCCGCGTCCAAGGGCCGCGACTTCTACGAAGGCGAACTGGCCGAACGCATCGCCGCCTTCAGCAAGGAATGCGGCGGCGCGATGACGCTGGAAGACCTGCGCAATTACCGTCCGGAATGGGTCAAGCCCATCTCCAAGTCCTATCGCGGCTATGAGCTGCACGAGATCCCGCCGAACGGGCAGGGCATCGCCGCGCTGATCGCGCTGGGCATCGTCGAACGCTTCGACATGGCCGACATCCCCGTGGACTCGGTGCAGTCGCAGCACATCCAGATCGAGGCCATGAAGCTGGCCTTCGCCGACCTGTACAAGTATGTGGCCGACCCGCGCTCCATGCAGGTGACGCCGGAACAGATGCTGTCCGACGCCTACCTGGACAGCCGCGCCAAGCTGATCCGCCTGGACCGCGCCACGCATTTCGAGGCCGGCCGTCCGCATGCCGGCGGCACCATCTACCTGACCGCCGCCGATGAAAACGGCATGATGATCTCGTTCATCCAGTCCAACTACATGGGCTTCGGATCGGGCGTGGTGGTGCCGGGCACCGGCATCAGCATGCAGAACCGCGGCGTGGGCTTCTCGATGGATCCGAAGTCGGCCAACGTGGTCGAAGGCGGCAAGCGTCCGTTCCATACCATTATCCCGGGCTTCCTCACCCGCGGCGGCAAGCCGGTCATGAGCTTCGGTGTGATGGGCGGGGACATGCAGCCGCAAGGCCATATGCAGACCGTGGTACGCATGCTGGATTACCACCAGAATCCGCAGGCCGCCTGCTGCGCTCCGCGCTGGAAGGTCAACCGCGATTTCACCCTCGACATCGAAACCAATATGAAGGCTTCCACCATTGCGGGCCTGAAAGACCTCGGGCATGCTTTGAAGTCGGTCGACGATCCGTACATGGATTTCGGCGCGGGTCAGTTCATCTGGCGCATGTCCGAAAACGACAACGAGCTTGGCTACGTTGCCGCCAGCGACAGCCGGCGCGACGGTCAGGCGGTCGGCTTCTAATAAGCCCCCACGCTGCGCCTTCGGCTAGCTGCCCCCCAAGGGGGCGCATTTTGCCTTGGGACGGCCCGGCGGCAAAATATGTACGCACTGCAACCACAAGGGGAATAAACACAATGAAGCGCTTGACCTTGACCTTCGGCGCCAGCCTGCTGGCGCTGGCCGCGGGCGCGGCTTCTGCCCAGAACATCCGGATCGGCCTGCAGGAAGATCCGGACGTGCTCGACCCGCACCGGGCGCGCACGTATGTGGGCCGCATCGTGTTCACGTCGCTTTGCGACAAGCTGATCGATATCGATCCCAAGCTGCACTTCGTGCCGCAGCTGGCCACCTCGTGGTCATTCAGCCCGGACAACAAGGTGCTGACCTTCAAGCTGCGCGAGGACGCGCTGTTCCACGATGGGTCCAAGTTCGACGGCGCTGCCGCCAAAGCCAACCTGGAGCGGGCCATGTCCTTGCCGGACAGCCTGCGCAAGGGCGAGCTGGCTTCGGTGGAAAAGGTCGACGCGCCCGACGCCACGACCCTGGTGCTGACGCTGAAAAAGCCCGACGCCACTTTGCTGGCCCAGCTGTCCGACCGCGCGGGGATGATGCTTTCGCCCAAGACGTTCTCGGACGACGTCGCGGCCGTGGGCCGCAAGCCGGTGTGCTCCGGGCCTTACAAGTTCGTCGAACGCATCCAGAACGATCGTATCGTGCTCGAGAAATTCGACCAGTACTACGATGCCAAGGATTTCGCCTTCAAGCGCGTGACCTTCCTGCCGATTCCGGATACCACCGTGCGCCTGTCCAACTTGCGCGCGGGCGACCTGGACATGCTGGAACGCCTGAATCCATCCGACGTGCCGCAGGTCAAGTCCGACGCCAGCCTGACCTTCGCACCGGTGGCGGGCCTGGGCTTCCAGCAGTTCATGTTCAACGTGGCCAATGGCAAGCGCGCGGAAGACAATCCGTTCAAGAACAAGCTGGTGCGCCAGGCGTTCCAGTACGCCATCGACCGCAAGGCCATCAGTGAAGTGGCCGGCGGCGGCATCTTCGATCCGGCCCAGCAGCCGTTCCCTCCGGCCAGTCCCTACCACAGCGACAAATTCCCTCCGACCCAGCGCGACGTCGCCAAGTCCAAGGCCCTGCTCAAGCAGGCGGGCTTTGAACGCGTGAAGGCCGAGGTCATGTTCGGCAACAACACCACGACCTCGTCGATCGCCGAGATCGTGCAGGCCATGGCGTCCGAGGCGGGCTTCGATCTATCCCTGCGTCCGACCGAATACGCTGCCCTGCAGAAGGAATCGGCCGGCGGCAACTTCCAGGTTGTGATGCTGGGTTGGTCGGGCCGGGTCGATCCCGACGGCAACATCCATGCTTTCGTCACCTGCAAGGGCGCGTTGAACGATGGCCACTACTGCAACCCGGAAGTGGACAAGCTGTTGAACGAAGCCCGCACCGTGCCGGACGAGGCCAAGCGCCGCGCCATCTACGACCAGGCGCAAGTCATCATCCAGGACGAATTGCCCGGGGTGTATAACTACTACCAGCCTTGGCCCTTCGCCATGGCCAAGAAGGTCAAGGGCTTCACTCCCTATCCCGACGGCATGATCCGCCTGAAAGGCGTGACGTTCGCGCAGAAGTGATCGTGGCGCGGCAGTTACGCGCCGCGCCAGCCGGACGCGCCTTGCGCGTCCGGTTGTCGTTTGCGGCGGCGGGGCGCCGCGGTTTATTCTCCGGCCCCCGTCCGCCGTTCCTGTCTTACGGTTTCTCATATGCTTAAACTCATCTTGCGCCGCGTGATCGTCGCGATACCGACACTGATACTGGTGTCGATGATCGTCTTCATGCTGCAGAAAATCCTGCCCGGCGATCCGGTGTTGACCCTGGCCGGCGAAGAACGCGATCCGGCCGTCCTGGACTACCTGCGGGAAAAATACCGTCTCAACGATCCGCTGCCCGTGCAGTACGCCGCCTGGGCCGCCCAGGTTGTGCAGGGCGACCTAGGCAAATCGCTGCGCACGGACGTGCCCGTCACCACGCTGATCGGCCAGAAGCTGCCGGTCACGCTGCAATTGGCCGCCATGGCCATGTTCTTCGCGCTGCTGATCGGGATTCCCATGGGGATCATCGCTGCCGTGCGCAAGGGCAAGCCCGTAGAAATGGGCGCCAATATCGCCGCGCTATCCGGCATGTCCATTCCCAACTTCTGGCTCGGCATCATCCTCATCATGGTGGTGTCGGTGCAATGGAAGCTGCTGCCGGCCTCGGGCTATGTGTCGCCCTCGGAGGATTTCTGGCTGTCGATCAAGACCATGCTGATGCCGTCGCTGGTCCTGTCCACGGCCATCGCCGCCTACCTGATGCGACATACGCGGTCGGCCATGCTTGAAGCTCTGTCGGCCGACTATGTGCGCACCGCGCGCGCCAAGGGCGTGTCGCCGCGCAGCGTGGTGCTGCGCCACGCCTTGCGCAATGCGCTGATGCCCATCGTCACCCTCGTGACGCTACTGTTCGGCGAATTGCTGGCCGGCGCCGTGCTGACCGAGCAAGTCTTCACCATTCCGGGCTTCGGCAAGCTGGTGGTCGACGCGGTCTTTACGCGCGACTACGCGGTGGTGCAGGGCGTGGTGCTCTGCGTGGCGGTGGGCTTCATCATCATGAACCTGCTGGCCGACATCCTCTACATCCTGGTCAATCCCCGCCTGAGGCACTCATGAGCGCAATTCCTGCAACGGCCGCTGCCGTCACGCCGCCCCGCAGCCGCAATCGCGCCTGGGCCAAATTCAAACGTAATCACATCGCCATGCTGGGCCTGGGGATCGTGCTGTTCTTTGTCGTGGTGGCCATCCTGGCGCCGCTGATCGCCAGCCACGATCCCTTCCAGACCAGCTTCACCACCATCCGCAAGGCGCCCTCGGCATCGTACTGGCTGGGCACGGACGAACTGGGCCGCGACATTTTCAGCCGCATGGTCTATGGTGCCCGCGCTTCCCTGATGGCGGGTCTGGTGTCCGTCCTGATCGCGCTGGCGGTGGGTGTGCCGTTCGGCCTGGCCGCCGGCTATTTCGGCGGTTGGACCGACAGCGTCATCTCGCGCGCCACGGAAGCGCTGCTGGCGATTCCGTTCCTGATCCTGGCCATTGCGCTGGCCGCTTTCCTCGGCCCCAGCCTGACCAATGCCATGATCGCCATCGGTGTCTCGGCCGCGCCCAAGTTCATCCGGCTCACGCGAGGGCAGGTGCTGGCGGTCAAGAACGAGGACTACGTGCAGAGCGCGCGCGCCCTGGGCGCATCCGACCTGCGCATCATCGGCCGGCACGTGTTTCCCAACGTGATGCCGCCCTTGATCGTGCAAGCCACCATCACCATCGCCACCGCCATCATCGCCGAGGCCAGCCTGTCGTTCCTGGGCCTGGGGCTGCAACCCCCGAACCCGTCCTGGGGGTCGATGCTGAACACGGCCAAGAACTTCATGACCCAGGCGCCCTGGATGTCGATCTTCCCCGGATCGGCCATTTTCCTGGTGGTGCTGGGCTTCAATCTGCTGGGCGACGGGTTGCGCGACGCGCTTGATCCGCGCCAGGAAAAGTAATCACCATGGCAACAACAATGGACCCCAAGCGCGTCGTCCAGGTCAATGACCTGACCGTGCGCTTCAAGACGCCCGAACGCACCGTGGAAGCGGTGCGCAAAGTCTCCTTCCACGTCGACCGCGGCGAAACCCTGGCCATCGTGGGCGAATCCGGTTCCGGCAAATCGGTCACGTCGCTGGCGCTGATGCGCCTGGTCGAATACGGCGGCGGCCGGATCGTCAATGGCGGCATGCTGCTGCGCCGGCGCAACGGCGAGGTGCTGGACCTGCTCAATGCGCCCGACAGCACGCTGCAGCGTGTGCGCGGCGCGGACGTGGCCATGATCTTCCAGGAGCCCATGACGTCGCTGAATCCCAGCTTCACGGCGGGCAACCAGATTGCCGAGGCCCTGCAACTGCACCAGGGGCTGGACGCGGCCGCGGCCCGCGCCGAGACGCTGCGCATGCTGGAACGCGTGCGCATCCCCGAGGCCCGCGCCATCCTGGACCGCTATCCGCACCAGCTTTCGGGGGGCATGCGCCAGCGCGTCATGATCGCCATGGCGTTGTCGTGCAAGCCCCAGTTGCTGATCGCCGACGAGCCGACCACGGCCCTGGATGTGACCATCCAGGCCCAGATCCTGCAATTGATCCGCCAGTTGCAGGAGGAAATGGACATGGGCGTGATCTTCATCACGCACGATATGGGCGTGGTGGCCGAAGTGGCCGATCGCGTGCTGGTCATGTACCGCGGCGACAAGGTCGAGGAGGGCGGTTCGGACGAAGTCTTTGCGCGTCCGCAGCATGCCTACACGCGCGCGCTGCTGTCGGCGGTGCCGCGCCTGGGCGCCATGCAGGGCACGGACGAGCCCGCGCCGTTTCCGCTGCTGCGCGTGGACGACGGCGCATCCCGGCCGCAGGCGCCCGCGGAGCCGGTGGCGGCGGCTTCCACCGTGCGGCGCGAGAACGGTCCGGTGCTGAAAGTCCGCGGCCTGACGACCAGTTTCGATATCACCGGCGGTATTCTCGGCCGGGTGCAGAAGCGGGTGCACGCCGTGGAGAAAGTCAGCTTCGACCTGTATCCGGGCGAGACCCTGTCGCTGGTGGGCGAGTCCGGCTGCGGCAAGACCACCACGGGCCGCTCGCTCCTGCAACTGGTCAAGAGCAAGGCCGGCAGCATCGAATTCGACGGCAAGAACATCGGCGCCTTGCGCGGCAGCGCCATGCAGACGCTGCGCCGCCACATCCAGTTCATCTTCCAGGACCCGTTCGCCTCGCTGGACCCGCGCATGACCGTGGGCTATTCCATCATGGAGCCCTTGCTGATCCACGGCGTGGCCCGCGGCAAGGCGGCGCAGGACCGTGTGCGCTGGCTGATGGACAAATGCGGGCTGCTGCCCGAAATGATCGACCGCTATCCGCACGAGTTCTCGGGCGGCCAGCGCCAACGCATCTGCATCGCCCGCGCCCTGGCGCTGAACCCCAAGGTGGTGATCGCCGATGAGTCCGTCTCGGCGCTGGACGTGTCGATCCAGGCACAGATCGTCAATCTGCTGCTGGACCTGCAGCGCGAGCTGGGCGTGTCGTTCCTGTTCATTTCCCACGACATGGCGGTGGTTGAACGCGTAAGCCATCGGGTGGCGGTGATGTATCTGGGGCAGATCGTCGAAATCGGCCCGCGCCGGGCCATTTTCGAGAATCCGCAGCATCCCTACACCAAGAAGTTGATGGCGGCCGTGCCCATCGCCGATCCGCAGCGCCGCCACCGCGAGCGGTCCTTGCTGGTGGACGAGATCCCCAGCCCGATGCGCAAGCTCGGCGACGATCCCCTGGTGGAGCCGCTGGTCGCGGTGGGCGAGGGCCATTTCGTGGCCCGCCACCCGATCGGGGTGTATTGAGGCAGGGAGAGGCATGCCGGCGGGCGCCGCGCCGGCATGTCGGGCCAGCGGGCTAGCGCTTCTCCAGCGCCAGCTTCAGCCCGAAGGCGATGAATACCGCGCCCGTCATGCGGTCCAGGCCGCGCATCACGGCGGGCCGCGACAGCCAGCGTGCCAGCGGGCGCGTCGCGGCCACCAGCACGGCGAACCATAGAATGCCCAGCACGGCGTGTATGCCCGCCAGCAGCAGGCTGAAGCGCAGCACGTCCGCGCCCGCCGGAATGAACTGCGGCAGGAAGGTGATGTAGAAAATCCCGATCTTGGGATTGAGGGCGTTGGTCAGGCAGCCGCGCATGAACCAGCCGCTGGCGCTGGCGGCCGCGGCCGGCGCGGGCCGGGCGGCGGCGCCATGGGCGGCCTGTTTGCCGGCCCGCGCGCCCCACAGCAATTTCACGCCCAGATAGAACAGATACAGCGCGGCGCAGATGCGCAACGCATCGTAGGCCAGGGTCGATACCAGCAGCAGCGATCCCAGGCCGAATGCGGCCACCGCTCCCCATGCCAGGCAGCCCGTGGCGACGCCCAGTCCCGCCATGAGGGCGCGGTGGCTGCCTTCCACGGCCGCGGTGCGCAACACCAGGGCGCTATCCATGCCGGGAGTGATAGTCAGAATGGCGGCGGCCAGCGTAAAGGCGAGCAGGGCGGCGTTGGGAGTCATGGGCGGGGTCCGGTGACAAGGGGGGCGAAACGCAGAGATTCAGTGTAGCGCCGCAGCGAGGGCGCGCGCGGCCATCGGGTACGGTGCGGCAGGCGTTATCATGGCGGCCTTCAGCAATTCGCCACATTCAACGGATTTTTGCCATGGCCCTGCGCGCCACCATCTACAAGGCCGAGCTCAACGTCGCCGACACCGACCGCCACTATTACGGCAGCCACTCGCTGACGGTCGCCCGCCACCCCTCGGAAACCGACGAGCGCATGATGGTGCGGCTGGTCGCCTACGCCCTGCATGCGCAAGAGGAACTGGCCTTCACCAAGGGACTGAGCGACACCGACGAGCCCGACCTGTGGGTCAAGGACCTGACCGGCGCGGTCAAGCTGTGGATCGAAGTCGGCCAGCCCGAAGAGCGCCGCATCTTGCGCGCCTGCGGCCGCGCCGAGGAAGTCATCGTCTATTGCTACGGCGGCTCCGCCAGCAAGATCTGGTGGGACGGTGTGAAGAACAAGCTGGAACGCACCCGCAACCTGAAGATCGTCAACCTGCCGTCCGACCAGAGCAAGGCCCTGGCCCAGCTGGCCGAGCGCACCATGCGGCTGAACGCCAACATCTCCGATGGCGTGGTGTACTTCTCGGCCGACAAGGGCGAGGTCAGCATCGAGCCGGAAACCTGGCGCTAGGCGTGCCGCGCCGGCCGCCTCAGCCGCAGGCGTCGGCGGACGGGTTCGCCGGATCCGCGCAGGCCCGCCAGCGGGCCTCGTCCATCGCGGGCACCAGCAGCACCCGGCTCATGGGGTCTGAATACCAGAAGATCCGGCCGGGCTTGTCGTTCATGGCCTGCCACACGCGTGCCTGAACGTCCGCCGCGAGCGGCGCGCGGCCCTTGGGGTCGGTTACGCCCTGGGCCAGGATGGTCTGCGTGCGGGGATCCCAGGATTGCATGTCCGAGTCGTTCACCGGTATTTCGTCGGCGATGCGCACGATGCGCCACTCGTTGCCCGGAACCTCGGCTGACAGGCTGCCCAGTTCTTCCCGTTTCAGCGCGTAGGGGCGGGAGTCCCGCGCCGCAGTCTCGATATCGGCATAGGACCTGTCGCTTTCCCCGGGAGAGTAGCGACGCAGATAGCGCTGCTGCGGCTGGCCTTCGGCGTCATAGGCCTGGACCCGGAAGGCGCCGCCCTGCGCGGTGCTGTCGATGGCGCGCAGCAGGCGACCGTCGGCGTCGCGCGCATAGAAGCGGCCGCCTTGCGGCTCTTGCGCGCTGCCGCAACCCTCGTTGATGAAGGCGCTCAGCGCGCCCCGGGCGTCGCGTCGCAGGCAGGTCTGGCGGCTTGCCGCGTAGGCGGCGGGCCGCCGGTACTCCGTCTGCTCGTATTCGACCACGCGCGTCAGGGCGCCCGCGGCGTCGTATTCCAGCGCGTAGCCGCCGGACAGGAAGGGCGCGGCGCCCTGGGCGTTGCGCGGCGGCAGCTCATAACGTTCGGCGCGGCACAGCCGGCCGTCGGCATCGAAATAGAGGCGCGCGGGCGCCTGATCGACGCCGTCCAGCTGGTAGGCGGACCAATCGACCTTGTCCATCCAGGTCCGCGGCAGCGGGTCGCCGGTCTCGTCCACCCAGACCGGCGTGTTACGGGCGGCAACGCGTTCGCCATGCAGGCCCAGCAGGACGCGGTCGTCGCCCAGGCCGGCCGACACGGGCACGGCCTTCAGCGCCACGGACGCGGTGAAATCGACGGGAGCGGGGCCGCAGGCCGCCGCGCCGCCGGCATAGGCGATGGCGCTCAGGGCAAGGGCAAGGCGTTCAAGCATATTGCAGCGCATCCATGAACTTCACCAGGTCCCAGAACTCCCTGGATACGCCGCCCAGCCGCAATTTGCCGTCGCGGTCCTCGAACAGCAGGAAGGGATAGGCATTGCGCTCCAGGGTGCCGGCCTGGGGCAGGCGGTAGGGCTTGAAGACTTCCGGATTGTTGAAATAGGGCTCTAGCCGGCCGTCGCCGTCCACATGCATGTAACGGACGCGCAGTACATGTTTCTGGTACTTGGCCTGGGTCTCGGGGAAGTCGCCGCCGTCGCCCGCCACCACCGAGTCGGCCAGGGCGGCCAGGAAGACGCGCGCGAAGCCCGCAAAGTGGATTTCGCCGCTGGTGGAGTCGCCGCGCGCCTCGCCCAGCGTTTTGACTAGCTGGGTGGCGCGGGAGCCTGGCACGATGGTCCGCGCGAACAGGCTGTCAATATCGGCCGCGGCCGGGTCGGGAGACTGCCGCAGGCGCAGGAGGTCGGCGCGGAAGTCCGCCAGCCATTGCCGGTAGCGGGCGTTCTCCGCCTGCAGGTCGAATGGCTGGGCGCCGGCGGCGCCGCCACAGAGGCTTAGCAGGAAGGCCAGGAGCAGAAGCCTGGCCTGTTGCAGCCAGCCTGAGGGCACGCGGATAGGGTGTTCCATAGGCTGGCGATCATATCGTTCAAAATGATGCTATTTTGGTGCAGAGCGTGACAGAATGTCAGTCATGGTCACCGGCATGACCATACCGATAATCCGTGTTGAATCAGGTCCAGAAATGCCCACACCAGGTGACGTTCCCCCTGCATCTGCGCGCGCCGGCTGCGCGGAAAATGTGCAAACCGGGCTCGACGGTCCCCTGGACCGGCTTGCGCGCCTGGCCAGGCGGCATTTCGGCGTGGATATGGTGCTGGTGGCCTGCAGCGATGCCGATGGCGTCTGGCAGGCCCACGCAGGCGCGCTACCCGCCGCTTGCGCCGAACCGGGATCCCTTCCTTTTTCCGTGGATTGCCCGCTGCGCGCGGCCGATGGCCGGCAGATGGGCACGTTTCGCCTCCTGCATGGGGCGCCACGCGAATTCGCTGACGATGACCTGGACGCACTGCGCGATTTTGCCGAACTGGCGGCCGCCGCCGTGGAGAAGCGCCAGGCCCTGGCGGAGGAACGGGCAGCGGAAGACAGCTGGCGGGACGAGGCGCGCAATCTGTCCATGGCCATCGCGGGCAGCGGCACCGGCATCTGGGACCGCAACGTCGTAACCGGGGAGATCACGTACTCACCGGGCTGGAAGGCGTTGCTGGGGTACGCCGAATCCGAAGTCACCAATCGCATCGAAGACTCCTACAAGCGCCTGCACCCGGACGACGCCGACTATGTGCGCGCCGCCATGCAGGCGCATTTCGAGGGCAAGACCGAAAGCTACGAGGTCGAACACCGCATCCTTTGCAAGGACGGCAGTTACAAGTGGATCTGCAGCCGGGGCAAAGTCGTCAGCCGCGATGCCGAGGGCAGGGCCTTGCGCATGATGGGCACCACCACCGACATCAGCGCCATGCGCGCCATGTCCGAGCGCCTGCGGCGCACGGCCGACCTGTTGGTAAACCTGACCGACGCCGTGCCGGGCATGGTGTTCCAGTGCGGCCAGCGGCCCGAGGGCGGGTCGCGCTTCCTGTATGTCAGCGCGGGCATCTGGGACATGTTCGAACTCACGCCCTACGACGTGCGCGTCAGTCCCGCGGCGATCGAGCAGCGCGTCCATCCGGAGGACTTGGCTACCTATCACGCGTCCCTGCAGGCCGCGGCGGCGGCGCAGACGCCGTGGCACCTGGAGTTCCGCGTCTGCCTGCCGCAGCAGGGCCTGCGCTGGCGCCAGGGAGATGCCAGCCCCCGCAAGGGGCCGGACGGCACCGTCGTATGGCATGGCTTCGTCACCGACATCACGGACCGCAAGCGGGCCGATTTCGAATTGCGAGAACTCGCCGCCACCGATGCCCTGACCACGCTGCCGAACCGGCGCCACTTCATGTCGCGCATTGCGGCGGAACTGGCTCGCATCAAGCGGCAGGGCAGCGATTGCGCTGCCGTGCTGATGTGCGACCTGGACCATTTCAAGCGCATCAACGACACCTGGGGACACGCCATTGGGGACGGGGTGCTGCAGCACTTCGCCAATACGCTGCGGGCCCAGTTGCGCGCGGTCGACCTGGTGGGGCGCATCGGCGGCGAAGAATTCGCCGTGGTGCTGCCGGATACCGACATCGAACGCGCGCACGCCTTTGCCACCCGCGTGCAGCAACGCATCGCTGCCGCGCCGTTTTCGCTCGGCGACGACCGCCACATCCCCCTGACCGTCAGCATCGGCATTTCGACCATGCACACGCTGGACGCGGACGCCGAACTGGCCCTCAGCCGCAGCGATCGCGCCCTCTATTACGCCAAGCAGCGCGGGCGCAATCGCATCGAGGCGGCCCCCTCAGTGTTTTCCCGATAGAACAACCCTCAATTGCATTTGTTCCATTGACGGTACATTAGGACACTCATAGAGTTCCCGTCATGGGAACCTCACTACCGCTTCCGAAGTACCACCAGATCTATCTCGTCCTGCGCGAACAGGTGCAGGAGGGGCGTTTCGATCAGGATGGCGTGCCAGGAGAGCACGCGCTGGCAGACCAGTTCGACGTGGCCCGCATCACCATCCGCAAAGCCATGGAAATGCTCGTCGCCGACGGTCTGGTGTCGCGCCGGCCCGGCCTGGGCACCTGGCCGCTGCGCGCGCCGGCGAGCCCGTCCAGCGCGCCTAAATCGAATCCGCAGCAGAAGGCGCATCTGACCGGGTTGCTGGAAAACATCGTCAACATGGGCCTGCGCACCTCGGTGCGGGTTCTGGACAGCACCCTGGTGTCGGCGCCGCCGGTCGTGGCCGAGGCGCTGGACCTCGCGCCCGGCGCGCCCGTGCACAAAAGCCTGCGCGTGCGCAGCACCGAGGCCGGCCCGTTGTCCCACATCACTACCTATGTGCCGCAGGCGGTGGCCGATTTCACCCGCGAAGACCTGGAGCGCGAACCCTTGCTGATGCTGCTGGAGGCAGCCGGCGTGGAGTTCGGCGGCGCCACGCAGACCATTTCGGCGCGGCTGGCCGATGCGCAGGTGGCGCGTCACCTGGACGTGGCCGTGGGTTCGGCGCTGCTAGCCGTGACGCGCATCGTGCGCGATGTGGACGAGCGGCCCGTGCAATTGCTGCAGGGCCTGTACCGGCCGGATCGCTATCAGTACCAGTTGCAGCTGTCACGCGTCGGCAGCATCGACGCCAAGGTCTGGGTCAGCGAAGAGCTGTCCGCCCAATTCCATTGAACCCTCGGAGATCGCCCATGAATTCGCGCCGCACTTTCCTCTATCAATCCGCCGCCGCGGCCGCCCTCGTGTCGGCGCCGTGGGTGGTCCGCGCCCAGGGCGCCAAGCCTGTGAAGGTCGGGATCCTGCATCCGGTGACGGGCGCGCTGGCCTATTCGGGCCAGCAATGCCGCTTGGGCGCGCTGCTCGCGATCGAGGACATCAACAAGGCCGGCGGCATCAAGTCGCTGGGCGGCGCGCCGCTGGAGGCCATGCTGGGCGATGCGCAGTCGCGGCCCGAGGCGGGATCCGCCGAAGTCGAGAAGATGAACGAAGCGGGCGTGTCGGCCATCGTCGGCGCCTACGCATCGGCAATCTGCCTGGCTACCACCCAGACCGCGGCCAAGTACAACCTGCCGCATGTGGTGGATGTGGGCGTGGCGGATCAGATCGTCGAGCGCGGCCTGAAGAACACCTTTCGCTTCGGCCCGGGCTACCGCGCCTGTAGCGAACGCGCCATCACGGACCTGGCGGCGCTCAACGATGCGGCGGGCAAGCCGGCCAAGACCGTGATGATCGTGCACGAGGATTCGCTGTTTGGCACCGGCACCGCGGCGCTGCTGTCCAAGGCGCTGCCGCAGCACGGCTTCGAAGTGAAAGACGTGGTCAAGCACCCGAACCCGACGCGCGACTTCAACAACATTGTGCTGCGCATGAAGTCCCTCAATCCGGACATCGTGATCCCGGCCAACTACTACAACGAATACGCATTGCTGCTGCGCGCCATGAAGCAGCAGAAGGTGCAGCCCAAGGCGATCTACTCCGTGTTGGGCGGCGCGGCTTCCAGCTACAAGTTCCTGAAGGAATTCCCCGACATCGCCAACGGCATCCTCGACTGCAACCACTGGTTCAATCCCAAGGATGCCCGCGTGGCGCCCCTGAAGGCGCGCGTGGAGGAGAAGGGCGCTTACTTCAGCTACGAGGTGTTCATGACCTATACCTCGGTGCTGTTGCTGGCCGATGCGCTGGAGCGCGCCAAGTCGGCCGATCGCGCCGCCATCATCGACGCGCTGGCTGCCAGCACGTTCGCCGATCACCTCATGCCTTACGGTCCGACCAAGTTCGTGAACGGCCAGAACACAGGGGCGCAGCCCCTGCTGACGCAAGTGATCGGCGGGGACATCAAGGTGGTCATCCCTGCCGATTACCGCCAGGCCGACGCCATTTTCCCGCTGAAGGCCTGAGCGTGCTTGATCCCGCCATCCTTTTTTCCTCGGTGCTCAATGGCCTGACCACGGGCGCGGTGTACGCACTGATCGCCCTGGGCCTGACCTTGATCTACGGCGTGCTGCACATCATCAACTTCGCGCATGGCGCGGCGTTGATGGTGGCGCTGTATGCCGTGTACCTGCTCAAGGATCGCCTGGGCATCGACCCCTATGCCGCGTTGCCGCTGGTGGTGGCCGGCATGTTCGTCCTGGGCTATGCGCTGCAGCGCTATGTGATCAACCGCGCCAGCCACGGCAAGGACGAGAACATCCTGCTGGTGACGCTGGGCCTGGCCATCGTGCTGGAAAACCTGGCCCTGGTGTGGTTCAAGTCGGACACGCGCACCATCGACACGGCCTACACGCTTGCTACCGTCGAGATCGGGCCAGCGATGATCGCCTTGCCGAAGATCATCGCCTTCTGCGGCGCGCTGGCGGTGGCCGCGGTGCTGTTCTGGATCATCCGCAGCACGGACCTGGGCCGGGCAATCCGCGCGGTGGCCAAGGAAAAGCAGGGCGCCAAGCTGATGGGCATCGACGTGGAAAAGGTCTACGCGCTGTCATTCGGCATCGGCATGGCTTGCCTGGGAGCGGCGGCGTGCTTCCTGTTGCCCGCCTATTACGTGAATCCGCAGGTAGGCGGCGGTTTCGTCCTGGTGGCCTTCACCATTGTGGTGCTGGGCGGCATGGGCAGTTTCGTAGGCGCGCTGGTCGGCGGCTTGCTGATCGGGGTAGTGGAATCCATCGGGGGCCTGTTCCTGGGCGACTCGCTGGGCCAGATGGGCATATTCGCGATCTTCATCGCGGTGCTGCTGTTTCGCCCGCAGGGGCTGTTCGGGGCGAGGGGCTGACCATGGGCAAGGATCTATTGACTATCGCGTTGTTCGGCGCGGCGCTGGCGGCCGCGGCCGCCTTGACCGAATCGGGCGTGGCGTTGACGTTCGTGATGATGTCGCTGTACGCGGCCCTGCTGTCCCAGGCCTGGAACATCCTGGGCGGATATGGCGGCCAGCTGTCGTTCGGCCATGCGCTGTTCTTCGGCGTGGGTGCCTATGCGCAGGCACTGGGGCAGCTGAACCTCGGCATCAATCCCTGGCTGGCGCTGCCCATGGCGATCGCGCTGGGCGCTCTGGTCGGACTGGCGGTGGGCGGATTGACCTTCCGCTACGGCCTGAAAGGCTCTTATTTCGCGCTGGTGACGTTGGCGTTCGCGGAAGTGTTCCGCATCCTGGCGCTGTCGGTGTCGTTCACCGGGGGCGGGGTGGGACTGATGGTGCCGCTGCAGGAAGGCCTGGCCAACATGCAGTTCGGTTCGCGCCGGGGTTACATCTATCTGCTGCTGGCCTTCGTGCTGCTGGCGCTGGCCGTCACGGCCTGGCTGCGTCATTCGCGCTTTGGCGCTTATCTGCAGGCCGTGCGCGACAACGAGGACGCGGCGCGCGCCGTCGGCGTGAATCCGCTGCGCGTCAAGCTGGGCGGGATCGCGCTGTCGGCGGCCTTCATGAGCGCGGCGGGCGCCTTCTACGTGCAGGTGTTCCAGTACATCGACCCGGGCATCGCCTTCGGCTCGGCGGTGTCGGTAGAAGCGCTGGTCGGCGCCATCGTGGGCGGACTGGGCACCCTGTGGGGACCCGTGCTCGGTGCGGTCACCCTGCACGCGTTGAGCGACCTCACGCGCAACCTGTTCGGCGAATTGCCGGGCATCAGCATGGTCATCTACGGGGTGGTGCTGATCGTGATCGTGATGTTCCTGCCGCGCGGCATTACTGGCAGCGGCCAGGCGCTGAGCGGCCTGTTCCGGGCAAAGGAGCGCGTCCGTGTCTGAGATCCTTCTGCAAGCGCGCAATCTTTCCATCACATTCGGCGGCCTGAAGGCGGTCCAGGACGTGAGCCTGGACGTGCGCCAGGGTTCGCTGACCGCGCTGGTCGGTCCCAATGGCGCGGGCAAGACCACGTTGTTCGGCCTGCTGTCCGGATTTCTCAAGCCGGGTTCCGGTTCGGTGCATTTCGCGGGCAGCGACATTACCGGCCGTCCGCCCCACGAGTCAGCCCGGCTGGGGCTGACCCGCACCTTCCAGATCGTGCAGCCCTTCGGCGCGCAGACGGTGCGGCAGAACATTGCGGTGGGCGCGCATTTGCGGCTGGGCAACCGCCGCGAGGCGCTGGAAGCGGCCGAGGCCGTCGCGGCGCGGGTCAACCTGCAGTCCTTGCTGGACCGGCCGGCGGCGGACCTGACCGTGGCGGGACGCAAGCGCCTGGAACTGGCGCGCGCTCTGGCAACGCGGCCGCGCCTGCTGCTGCTGGACGAGGTGCTGGCGGGGCTCAATCCGAGCGAGATCGACGAGATGATACCGGTGGTGAAAAAGCTGGCCGACGACGGCGTGACCGTGCTGATGATCGAACACGTGATGCGCGCGGTGATGAGCCTGGCCGAACATGTGTGGGTGCTGGCGCAGGGCCGCTTGATCGCCTCCGGCACGCCGGGCGAGGTCACTCGCGACCCGGCGGTGGTCGAGGCCTATCTGGGCCAGGGCGCGGCGGCCAGGCTGGCCGCGCAGGGGGCCCCGGCATGAGCGCGCTGCTGGAAGTCCAGGGACTGCGCGCCGGCTACGGCCGCATGGAAGTGCTGCGCGGCGTCGACCTGCGGGTGGACGAGGGTGAGATCGTGGTGCTGCTGGGCAGCAATGGCGCTGGCAAGTCCACGCTGAACAACACCGTGTGCGGCCTTTGCCGGCCCTGGGGCGGCGCGGTGCGCTTCGAGGGCCAGGACCTGACCGGCCGCCACTACCGCGACGTGGTCAAGGCGGGCTTGATCCAGGTGCCGGAAGGGCGGCGGGTGTTTCCCAACCTGAGCGTGCGCGAAAACCTGGAGCTGGGTTCCTTCACGCGGGCGCGCGAACGGCGCGCGGCCAACCTGGACAAGGTGCTGCAGATCTTCCCGCGCTTGCGCGAACGCCTGGGGCAACTGGCCGGCACCATGTCGGGCGGCGAACAGCAGATGCTGGCGATCGGGCGCGGCCTGATGGCCGAGCCGCGTCTGCTGATCCTGGACGAGCCCTCGCTGGGCTTGTCGCCGCTGATGGTCGAAGAGCTCTTCGGCCTGATCGGACGCCTGCATGGCGAGGGGCTGGCCATCTTGCTGGTCGAACAGAATGTGGGCCAGTCCCTGGAAACGGGACAGCGCGCCTATGTGCTGGAAAACGGGGCGGTGCGCTATAGCGGCGCCTGTCCGGAATTGTTGGCCAGCGACGACGTGCGCCGCGCTTACCTCGGGATGTAGCCATGGCTGAGCCTCAAACGCTGGCCCAGAAGCTGATTGCGGCGGCTTGCGGCCGTTCTTCCGTCGCCGAGGGTGAAATCGTCACCTGTGCGGTAGACCTGGCCATGTTCCATGATTCCAGCGGTCCGCGCCGCCTGCAGCCCATGCTGCAGGAGCTGGGCGCGACGTTGTGGGATCCCTCGAAAGTGGTGCTGGTCATTGACCACTATGTGCCCGAATCCGACGACGAGTCGCGCCGCATCGTGCGCATTGCCCGCAACTGGGCGGCGGGGCAGCAACTGCCCAATGTGTATGACTCGGTCGGCATCTGCCACGTGGTGGTGCCGCAGCATGGGCATATCCGTCCTGGTATGTTCTGCGTCGGCGGGGATTCGCATTCGCCCACTGGCGGCGCCTTCGGCGCCTATATGTTCGGCATCGGCAGCACTGAAATGCTGGGCGTGGCCGTCACCGGGCAGATCTGGGTGAAGGTGCCCCAGACCCTGATGATGCGCTGGAACGGCCGGCTGCCCGCGGGCGTGACGGCCAAGGACATGATGTTGCGCATGATCGGCCGCTATGGCATGAACGGCGGCCGTTACCAGGCGGTGGAATTCTGCGGCGAGGCAGTGCGCGCGCTGTCCATGCAGGAGCGCATGACGCTGTCCAACATGAGCGCGGAACTCGGGTCGCAGGTCGGCCTGATCGCGCCGGATGAAACCACCGCCGCGTATCTGCGGGAGGCCGGTGTTACCGGCGAGCTGGACCTGGGGCGTTGGCGCAGCGACGAAGGCGCGCAGGCGGAATGGCACGATTTCGATGCCGCGGCGCTGGCGCCGCAGGTTGCTGCGCCCCACAGTCCGGCCAATGCGCGCGACGTGGACCAGTATGGCAATGTGCCGGTGGAGGTGGCCTACATCGGCGCCTGCACCGGGGCCAAGCTGGAGGACTTGCGCGCCGCGGCCAGCGTGCTGCGCGGCCGCAGGCTTGCTGCCGGCATGCGCCTGATGGTGGCGCCGGCCAGCCAGAAGGATCAGGCCCTGGCCGAACAGGAAGGGGTGATGCAGGTGCTGCGCGACGCTGGCGCGGACGTGTTCGCCACGTCCTGTGGCGCCTGCGCGGGCTACGGCGGCTCGATTCCCGATGGTGCCAACGTCATTTCCACCACGGCGCGCAATTTCAAAGGACGCATGGGCTCCGAGACGGCGCAGGTCTACCTGGCCTCGCCCTATACGGTGACAGCCTCGGCCGTCGCCGGCCGCATCGCCGATCCCCGGGAGTTCATGGCATGACCGAGCAGTCTACGACGCACCGCGTCTGGCGGGTGGGCGCGGATATCGACACCGATGCGCTGGCGCCGGGCGCCTACATGAAATTCGGCATCGACGAGATTGCCCGCCATTGCCTGCAACGGGTGCGGCCCGAATTCGCCGCCAACGCGCGGCCGGGCGACGTGCTGGTGGCCGGTCCCAACTTCGGCATCGGTTCCTCGCGCGAGCAGGCTGCCGCGGCGCTCGTGCGCCTGGGCATTGCCGCGGTGGTGGCGCCGTCCTTCAACGGCCTGTATTTCCGCAATGCCTTCAACGTAGGCCTGCTGCTGCTGACCTGCGAGCAGGCCGAAACCCTGCAAGAGGGCGAACGCATCGTCCTGGACCCCGCCGCCGGCCGGATCCGCCGCGCCACGGGCGGATCCGCGGCGTTGCAGTGCGACACCGTGCCCGGCTTCCTGTTGGAAATGGTGCAGGCCGGCGGACTGCTGAATCTGCTGAAACAGCGCAAGACTCATTAGGAATCACATCATGCTTGATCCCGTCACACTTGCGGTCCTGAAGGGCCGCCTGGAACAGATCGCCGACGAAATGGACGCCACGCTGTATCGCAGCGCGTTCAACCCCATCATTGCCGAAGCCCACGACGCGTGCCATGGCATGTACGACGCGGCCACCGGCGCCACGCTGATACAGGGCAAGTCCGGGCTGCCGGTGTTCGTGGGCGCGATGGCCTTTGCCGTCAAGGCCGCGGCCAAGGCGGCCGCCGAGCGGGGCGGCATGGTCGACGGCGATGTCTGGCTGTTCAACGACCCCTATGAAGGCGGCACCCACGCCAACGATTTCAAGCTGGTGCGTCCGGTGTTCCGCGGCGGCAGGCTGTTCTGCTTCCTGGCGTCGGCGGCCCATTGGCACGACGTGGGCGGCGCGGTGCCCGGCAATTACAACCCCGCCGCCACGGAATGCTGGCAGGAGGCTGTGCAGATACCGCCGGTGCGCATCGTGCGCGCGGGTGTGCTGGACCAGGACGTATTGGCTATCCTGAAAGCCAACACTCGATTGCCCGACAGCCTGTGGGGCGACCTGAACGGGCAACTCGCGGCGCTGGAACTGGGCGCGGGCCGGCTGGACGGGCTGCTCGACGAGTACGGCGACGCCACTGTGCTGGAGTCCCTGGACACGCTGCGGGAACGAGCCCGCCGCCTGATGCGCGATCACATCTCGCGGCTGCCTGACGGTGAGTACGCCTTCGAGGACATGCTGGACAACGATGGCGTGCGCGATGAGCCGCTGCGCATCGCGCTCAAGCTCAAGGTCCAGGGCGACCGCCTGATGCTGGACTTCACCGGCACTTCGCCGGCCTGCGCCGGCCCGGTGAATATTTCGCGCGCCACGGCCATCGCGGCGTGCTACGTCGCGTTGAAGCACTTGTTCCCGGATGTGCCGGCCAATGCCGGCGTGCTGGATGCGGTGGAGGTGGTGCTGCCGGAAGGCCTGGTGATTTCGGCGGACCGTCCGCGCCCGGTCGGCGGCTATACGGAGACCATCCTGCGCATGATCGACGTCATCTTCTGCGCCATGGCCCAGGCAGAGCCGGCGCGCGCGCTGGCCCAGGCCTACGGCACCATCAATGCCTTGTCGATCGCCGGCTACCGCAGCGATCCCGCGCGGCGCGGCCAGCGCTGGGTGATGTTCAGCTTCTTTGGCGGCGGCCACGGCGGCCATTCCGATGGCGACGGCCTCAGCCACGGCAACGCGCCGATCTCCACGGCCACCATCCCGCCGCTGGAAATCCTGGAAGCGGCCTACCCGGTGCGTTTCACGCAATGGGCGCTGCGTCCGGATTCGGCGGGCGACGGCGCGCACCGGGGCGGATTGGGCGCAATCTATGAAATCGAACTGCTGGAAGACAGCGCCGAGGCATTCATCTTCGGTGAACGCGGCAAGAGCGCGCCCAAGGGCATTGCCGGCGGCAAGGAGGCGGCGCTGAACGTCTTCCGCTATCAGCAGGACGGCGGTTGGCATTCTCCGCCCATGAGTTCAAAGATGCTGGGCATCCAGCTCAAGCGCGGCGATCGGGTGCGCCTGGAAACGCCCGGCGGGGGCGGCTATGGCGAGCCCGCCGCGCGCACGCAGCAAGCGCGCGAGCACGACCGCAAAATGGGTTACGTAAGCGGCAATCTGAAGGAGCAGGCGGCATGAGCGCGGCACAAGGCTTGGTGGTGGGCGTGGACGTGGGCGGCACGTTCACCGACATATTCGTGCTGGACGAGGCGGGCGGCACCGCTCGCGTGGTAAAGGTGCCTTCCACGCGTGGCGAGGAAGCGCGTGGCTTCATGAACGGCATTGCCCGCGTGGCCGACGGGGCCGACGCCATCGGCACCATCGTGCACGGCACCACGGTGGGCACCAATGCATTGCTGGAGCGCAAGGTGGCGCGCACCGGCATCATCACCACCGCGGGTTTTCGCGACGTGCTGGAAATGCGGCGGCGCGACCGGCCGCAGACCTGGGGCCTGCGCGGCAACTACGAGCCCGTGGTTCCCCGCGATCTGCGCCTGGAAGTCGAAGAGCGGGTGCTGGCGGACGGCACCGTGCATACGCCGGTGAACCTCGCCCAGGTCGAGGCCGCGGCCCGCCAGTTGCTGGAGCAGGGGTGCGACGCGGTCTGCCTGTTTTTTGTCAATGCGTATGCCAACCCGATCAACGAGGCGCAGGCAGCGGCCTGCGTGCGCGCGCTTTGGCCCAACGGCAACGTGACGGCAGCCACCGAGGTGCTGCCGGAAATCCGTGAATTCGAACGCTGCTCCACGGCGGTGCTCAATGCCTCGTTGCAGCCGGTGGTGGGCGGTTACCTGACCCGGCTGGAGTCGGACCTGAAGGAAAACGGCTTCGGCGGAGAGTTGCTGGTGGTGCAGAGCAATGGCGGCGTGATGTCGCGCCAGACGGCCTGCGACGTGCCGGTGCGCACGGCGCTTTCCGGTCCGGCCGCGGGCGTGATCGCCTGCGCCGCCATCGCGCGGGCCGCCGGCTTTCCCAACGTGGTCAGCGGCGACATGGGGGGCACCTCGTTCGACGTGTCGCTGGTGGCGGACGGGGAGGCTTCGCTCTCGGCCCAGACCGCCATCGATTTCGGCATGGTGGTGCGCGCGCCCATGATCCAGATCGAAACCATAGGCGCGGGCGGCGGCTCGATCGCGAGCGTGGATGCGGGCGGCCTGCTCCAGGTGGGCCCGGAGTCAGCCGGCAGCGTGCCGGGGCCGGCCTGCTATGGCCGGGGCAATACCCGGCCCACCGTCACCGACGCCAACGTGCTGTTGGGCCGCATCGCGGCCGAGCGTCCGCTGGGCGGCGGTCTGCTGGCCACCATGGACGTATCGCTGGCGCGAGCCGCCATCGAGGAGCACGTGGCCAAACCGCTGGGCCTGGAGGTGCATGCCGCGGCCGAAGCCATTCTTACCGTGGCCAATGCCAAGATGGCCGGCGCGATCCGCGTCGTGTCCATCGAACGTGGCCATGACCCGCGCAAGTTCGCCTACATGCCCTTTGGCGGCGGCGGCGCGTTGCACGTCTGCGCCATGATGAACGAAGTGGATGCGGTGCGCGGCATCGTGCCACGCTACCCCGGCGTGACCTCGGCCCTGGGCTGCGTCATGGCCGACATGCGGCACGACGGCGTGCAGACGTTGAACGTGGCGCTGAGCGCACTGGATGCCGAGGACCTGCTGGCTCGCATCGACGGCCTGGCCCAGGCTTGCCAGGAGCGGCTGGATTCCGCGGGCGTGAGCTTTGAAGGCATACGCGAAAGCATCGAGCTGGACATGTTGTACGTAGGCCAAAGCCATACCGTGCGGGTCGAAATCGGCCGAGACGAACTGAACCGCGCGGGGATCGAAACCGCCTTTGACCGGGCCTACCGCGCCGCCTTCGGGCGCAGCCTGGACGGTATCGCGGTGCGCATCCTGAACTTGCGTTATGCGCGTATCGGCCAGCGACCCAAGTTCGACCTGGCGCTGCTGGCGCCGACTCGCAGCGAGATGCCGGCTGCGCTGGGAACGCAGGCGGTCTTTCATGGCGGCCAGTGGCACGACGCCGTGCGCTATGCGCGGCTGGACCTGCCGGTGGGCGCCGAAGTGGGCGGTCCCGCCATTCTTGAACAGCCGGACACCACGATATGGATCGAGCCGGGCTTTGCCGGCCAGGTCGATTCGCTGGGCAATCTGCTGATTGCCCGCCAGCCTTCCCCGGAGAGCGCCAATGTCGGCCTTTGATCCCCGCAGCACCGCGCTGGTCATCATCGACCTGCAGAACGACTTCCTGGCGCCCGGCGGCGCCTATGACCGCGGTGGCGCGGTCAGCCCGCAGGCACGCGCCTTGCCCGCGCGCGTGGCGCCCGTGGCCCGCGCGCTCAAGGCACGGGGCGGTTTCGTGGCAGCCAGCCAATTCACGCTGTGGCCGGACGCACATGGCGAACCCATGATCTCGCCGCATCTGCGCCAGTTGCGGCCCTTCCTGCGCAAGGGCGATTTCGTCGCCGGCTCCAAAGGGCAGGCCAATGTGGCCGAACTGGACGGGCTGGTGGATGTATCGGTCTGGAAAGTGGCGTATTCCGCTTTCTTCAATACCCAGTTGGACTGGGTGCTGCGGCGCGCCGGCATTTCCAGCGTGGTGCTTGCCGGCATCGTCACCAACGGCGGCGTCGCGAGCACGGCGCGCGACGCCCATATGCGCGACTATCACGTGGCGGTGCTGGCCGATGGCTGCGCCGCGCCCACGCCGGCAATGCACGACGCCTCCCTGGCTGACTTGCGCACCGTAGCGGACGTGCTGTCCTGCCAGGACTTCCTGGACAGGCTGGCCTCGTGAGCGCGCCGCAGGTCCTGCGGGGCAAGGCGCCCGGCGCGGATGAGATGCATGTGCCGGTGGCGATCATCGGCGCTGGCGCCTGCGGCTTGACCGCCGCACTGCGTTTGGCCGACGCCGGCATCGAGACGGTGCTGATCGAACGCGACGCCGCGCCCAGCGGCTCCACCGCGCTGTCGTCCGGCTTCATTCCTGCGGCGGGGTCGGCGGTGCAGCGAGCCGCCGGCATTGAGGACGACGCGCAGCGTTTTGCCGACGACATCCAGGCCAAGGCCGGCGGCGCGGCCGCCCCGCATCTGGTTGCCGCCTACACGGAGGCGGCCGCGGCCGCGATGGATGGGCTGGCAAGCCACGGGCTGGTCTTCGAGGTACTGGACGGCTTTCTGTACCCGGGCCATTCCGCCCGTCGCATGCATACGTTGCCGGAGCGCACCGGCGCGGCCCTGGTGGCCGCGCTGGAGCGCGCCGCGACTGGCGCCGGCGCCTATCTGCTGACCCGCGCACTGGCTCGGCAGATCTGGACGGATGGCGACGGTCGCATCACGGCGGTGGGCTGCGAGCGGCCGGACGGGTCCATGGATGTGATCGGGTGCGACGTGCTTATCCTGGCGTGCAATGGTTTTGGCGGCAATTCGGAGATGGTGGACAAGTATCTGCCGGCCATGCGCGGGGCCGTCTATGGCGGCCATGTGGGCAACGATGGCAGCGCCATCGAGTGGGGCGCGCAACTGGGGGCGCGGCTGGCCGATCTGGGCGGGTACCAGGGCCACGGTTCCTGGGCCACGCCGCAGGGCGCGCTGATTTCATGGGCCGTGATGATGGACGGCGGCGTCCAGATCAACGGCGCCGGACGCCGTTTCCACGACGAAACCCACGGCTATTCCGAGGCCGCCGTGCATGTGCTGGCGCAGCCAGGCGGCGTGGCCTGGAATGTATTCGACGATCGCACGCTGGCGCTGGCCCGAGGCTTTCCGGACTTCGTCGAGGCCGAGGCGGGTCACGCGCTCAGGACCTGCGCGGACGCTACGGCGCTGGCGGCAATGATCGGCTGCGACGCGGACACGCTGCGCGCGACGCTCGCGGGAGTAGCGCCGGGCCTGGCCGATGCGCATGGACGCCGCTTCGAACGCGTGCTGCAAGCGCCTTACCACGCCATCAAGGTCACCGGCGCGCTGTTTCATACGCAAGGCGGCCTGGACATCGACGCGCATTGCCGCGTCCTGGACCAGTCGGGCAACGCCTTGCCCAATCTGCTGGCGGCGGGCGGCGCGGCCCGCGGCGTGTCGGGCAACGATGTGTCCGGCTATCTGTCCGGCAATGGCTTGCTCAGTGCCGTGGCGGGCGGCCATATCGCTGCGGCAACCGCTGCATCGCTACTGGGCCGCCAGCTTTCCTAGGATCTTTCAGACCATGCAAAACCTGAATCTGCAAGCACAGTTGGCTACGGGCGCCGTGCTGGCTCCCGGCATCTACGACGCCTTGTCCGCCCTGATCGCCGAACAGGCGGGTTTCGGCGCGCTGTACCTGTCTGGCGCGTCTATCGCCTATACGCGGCTGGGTCGTTCGGATATCGGGCTCACCACGTACAGCGAAGTCGAGGACACGCTGGCCCGCATCACCGAGCGGGTAGCCACGCCGGTCATCGTGGATGCCGATACGGGTTTTGGCAACGCGCTGAATACGCAGCGCACCGTGCGCGGCCTGGAGCGAGCGGGTGCCGCCATGATCCAGCTGGAGGACCAGACCTTTCCCAAGCGCTGCGGCCATCTGGACGGCAAGACCGTGGTTCCCGCCGCGGAAATGCGTGGCAAGCTGCAGGCTGCGGTCGACGCTCGGGCGCGGACTTCGACGCTGATCCTGGCGCGCACCGACGCGCTGGCCGTGGAAGGACTGGATGCCGCGCTGGACCGGGCCGAATCCTACCTGGAGGCGGGCGCGGACGCGCTTTTCATCGAGGCGCTGCGCACGCCCGAACAGATGCAGGCGGCCTGCAGCCGCTTCGCCCATCGCGTGCCTCTGCTTGCCAATATGGTCGAAGGGGGGAAAACCCCGGTGCAAAGCGCCGATGCCTTGACCGCGCTGGGGTTCCGCATCGTCATTTTCCCCGGGGGCACGGCGCGGGCCGTGGCGCATACCCTGCAAGGCTATTACGCCAGTCTGCATACCCACGGCACCACCGCGCCATGGCGTGCGGGCATGCTGGATTTCGACGGCTTGAACGCCGTGATCGGCACGCCCGAGCTGCTGGAGCTCGGCCGCCGCTACGAGGGCTGAGGACGCCGCTTCAGCGCGGCGTGCGCTGGTGCGGCACCAGCGGCGGCACCGGCTGTTCGGCAACCAGATCCCAGAACGCCGGCAGGAAGCACTCGGCCACAAGCAGTGGCTGGCCCTGGCGCCAGAACACCGAGCGGCGTGCCCAGATGCGGCCGCCGTCGCAGTCGCGCCGGGCGGCGGGCAACACGCCCAGTGCGGTGCCATGGAACGGTACCGGCGAGGCCAGCCGGCGGCAGGCAAACGGCGAACGCACGACCGTGCTGTCGTGGTAAAGCATGTCGGCCAACGGGCGGGTCAAGAGCCGGCGCATGCCTTGCCAGGCGCCGTGGGATGCGCCCAGCGGCGTCAGGCTGCGTGCCGGCACGCTGTCCACGCCGTTCACCGACATCAGCACCTCGCGTATCCACACCGGCGTGCCGGGCGGGATGCCCATCGCCCGGGCTTCGTCCAGCGGCGCTCCATCGGCATACTCGGCCAGCACGCGCAGGCGCACCTGGCCAACCTGGCGCAATCCGGCGGTCAGCGCGCCGGGGCGGAACAGCCAGTGGCGCGGAGCAGGGGGCAGGATGGGCGGCGCGCTGGCCAGCCAGCCTGCGGCGAGAGGGGGATGATGTGCTGCGGGTTTGATCATGGCTGCGTATTATGCCAAGGCGGGCGGGACGGCCCAATGCGTCGCAATGACGCAGCGCGCCGATCGCGCCCATTCCGCGCCCGGACAGGCCGGCGCATCGTCCGGGAAAGCACTTATTGTCCCGGGAACCCGCGCCTCCCTATTATTCGCACACGGTCAGCATAGACCGGAAAGGCTTGCAGTACCCCGCAGCAATAATTGCTGCCCGAACATTCAGTCTGGCTATGAAAGCCCCCGACTTGCACGCAACGCGTGGTCGGGGGCTTTTTCGTTTTCAATTTCTGAGTATGGAGCTCGCATGCAAGCGTCGGACCCGCAACGTTCCCCCGCCACTGTGACCTGGGTGGCCAGCGTGCAGATGGAGCCCGTCATTGGTGAAGTCGCCGCCAACATCACACGGTCGATCGAATTGGTGGAGCAGGCCGCCGCAAAGGGCGCGCGGCTGGTGGTCCTGCCTGAACTGGCCAACACGGGATACATGTTCGAAAGCCGCGAAGAAGCCTACGCCCTGGCCGAAGCGGTGCCCGAAGGCCCCAGCTCGCAGGCGTGGATTGCGGCGGCCCAACGCCTGGGCGTCTATCTGGTGGCCGGCATCGCCGAGCGCAGTGGCGGCCGCCTCTACAACGCCGCCCTGGTTGCGGGGCCCGAGGGCTATCTGGGGACCTATCGCAAATTGCACCTGTGGGGCGACGAAAACCTGTACTTCGAAGCCGGCGACCTGGGACTGCCGGTGTTCGATACCGAATTGGGCCGCATCGGCGTGGCGATTTGCTACGACGGCTGGTTCCCCGAGGTGTACCGGCTGTTGGCAGTGCGCGGCGCGGACATCGTGGCCGTGCCGACCAACTGGGTGCCGATGCCCGGACAGACGCGCGACGGACCCGTCATGGCGCATGCACTGACCATGGGCGGGGCCCACAGCAATGGCCTCACGGTCGTATGCGCCGACCGGGTCGGCACCGAGCGTGGCCAGCCCTTCGTGGGCCGCAGCCTGATCGTGGGTTCACAGGGGTGGACCGCCGCGGGGCCCGCCAGCATCGACCAGGAGGAAGTCCTGCTCGCGCCCATCGACGTCAGGGCCTCCCGCCGGGCGCGCCAATTGAACGATTTCAACCACGTGCTGCGCGACAGGCGCCGCGATATCTATGACGAGCAGTTGGGCGCCGCCGCAAGCTTGCGGCAACGCTGAGCGACCGTCCTCGGCCGTTCCCCCCAAGGAGAAAACCCATGAAAAACCTATTCAACCGCTGCCGGATCCCCCTGTCGTTTGTCGCCTTGCTGGCCGGCCTGGCCGGCGCGCATGCCGCAGAACCGCTGCGCATCGGCGTGCCTGTCGGCCTGTCCGGGGCCAATAGCGTGGTCGCGCCTGGCGTCGTCCAGGCCTCGCAATTGGCGGCCGACGAGATCAACGCGGCCGGCGGCATCCTGGGCCGGCAGGTCGTGCTGGAGATTGCCGACGATGCCTCCGGTGCGGTCGGGGCGCAGAAGGCCTACGACACCCTGGTGTTCCAGAAGAAGGTCGACGCCATAATCGCCATGGAGACCAGCGCGGCGCGCAATGCGGCGCTGCCCATCGTTTCGCGCGGGAAGGTGCCTTATATCTACACCTCGTTCTATGAAGGCCGTTCGTGCAACCGGTGGCTGCATGTGAATGGCTGGGTGCCCGAGCAGCAGGTTGCGCCGGTCGTGGACCACTTCATGCAGGACCGCAAGGCCAAGACATTCTTCCTGGTCGGCAGCGACTACGCCTTTGGCCGCGGCATGCTGAAGTTCACGCGGGAATACATCGAAAAACAGGGCGGCCGCGTCGTGGGCGAGGAATACCTGCCCATCGATGGCTCCGACTGGACGCCGGTGGTGTCAAAGATACGTTCCGCCAACCCGGATGCGCTGATCAGTTCGACGGCGGGCGGCGGCCCCAATGTCAGCCTGGCCAAGCAGGTCAAGGCGGCGGGCCTGTCCATGCCTTATGGCAACCTGGCAATCGACGAGGGCACCGCCAAGACCATGGGCGACACGGCAGTGGGCATGTACATGTCGGCCTCCTATCTGACCAGCATCGATACGCCGCAGAACCGCAAATTCCTGGACGGGCTGAAGGCCAAGTTCGGCAATGACGCCAAGACCGCCAATGAGTTCTCCGCGCCCCAGTATGAGGCCTTCTACCTGTACAAGGCCGCGGTTGAAAAGGCCGGCGGCACCGACGCGCCCAAGGTGGTGCAGGCCCTGAGCACGGTTACCTTCGAGGGCCCGCGCGGCCCGGTGACCATGGACCGCCAGCGCCATGCGGCGCTCACCATGCGTCTGGGCCAGGTGCAGCAGGACGGCTCCATCAAGATCCTGCAGACCTTCGACAAGGTCGATCCGGGCGCGCAATGCCCGGACCTGAAATGACGGCCATGCCATGACACGCGCCGCCGGTCCCGCCGGCGGCGCCGGAGAGCGATATGGGTTTGCTGCTGGACATCCTGAGCACGGCCGCCATGCTGTTCATCGTGACGGCCGGCCTGATGATCATCTTTGGCGTGATGAAGATCGTCAATTTCGCGCACGGCGCCATTCTTACGCTGGGCAGCTATGCCAGCCTGGTGGTGACGCAGCTGGGGTTGAATCCCTGGTTGGCTTTGCCCTTCGCGCTGGCGGTGGGCGTGCTGGTGGGCATGGGCGTGGAACGCCTGATCGTGCAGCCGCTGTATAAACGGCCGCTGGACGCCATTCTGGCCACCTGGGGGCTGGGTATCGTGATAGGCCAACTGATCACCATGGCCTTCGGCCGCGAGGTGCAGTTCGTCGATTCGCCGGTGCAGGGCGCCGTGTCTTTCCTGGGCACGGAGTATTCGGCGTACCGGCTTTTCCTGGTGCCCGGCGCGCTGCTGATGTATGCGGCCATGAGCTTGCTGCTCAACGGCACGCGCTTTGGCGTGCGGACCCGGGCCGTGATCATGAACGAAGACCTGGCGCGCGGCCTGGGCATCAATGCCGAGCGCATCCGTTTCACCACGTTCGGCCTGGGCGCGGGGCTGGGGGCGCTGGCCGGCGCGCTGATCACGCCGCTGTCCAGCGTGGATCCAAACATGGGCCTGCCGTGGCTGGTCAGCGCCTTCATGCTGGTCATGGTGTCGGGCCATTCGATCACCGCGCTCATGCTGACCTGCCTGGTCTACGGCGCCTGCCAGGTGCTGGTGAGCGTCTACGTCAGCCCGATCCTGGGCGGCGTCACCATTGCCGTGCTGGCCGCTCTGACGCTGCGCCTGCGTCCCCAAGGATTCGCCCATGACTGAACGCGCATTGATTCCCCAAACGCTGGCCGGCGGCGATACCGGCGCCTCGGCACGCGCCTCGCGTGGCCGCAGTCTGCTGGGCCTGGCAGGCCTGTGCCTGGTCCTGACGGCTGCGGGGCCGTGGCTCTTTGACACTTATCTCCTGAACGTCCTGATCAAGGCGCTGTTCTTCGCGGTGGCAGCCGTCACCGTGGATGTGCTGTGGGGCTATACCGGCTACCTTACCTTCGGACAGTCCGCTTTTTTCGGGGTGGGCGCCTACGCCGCCGGGCTCGCTTTCACGCATTACGGGTTTTCGCCGGCCATCGCGGTGCTGGCCGCGCTGGCGGCGGTGGGCGCCGCGATGGTGCTGGCGCTGGTGACCGGCTGGCTGTCGTTCTATCGCGGGGCTTCGCCGTTCTTCGCCACGGTGATTTCGCTGGTCCTGCCCATTGTGCTGATGCAGCTGGTGCTGTCCGGCGGCACTTTTACCGGCTCGTCCTCCGGCCTGACCGGCTACGAAACCTTCGATCTGTCGCTGGAAGCCTGGTATGTGATCGCGGCAGGAGGCCTGTCGGCGGTCGCGCTGATGGCCTGGGCGGTGGTGCGCAGCGACGGCGGCCGCATTCTCGTTGCGCTGCGCGACAATGAGGCGCGCTGCAGCTATCTGGGGCTGAACACGGCCCACTGGCGGATCGCGCTGCTGGTGGTCTGCGGGGCGGTAGCCAGTCTGGCGGGATTCGGCTATGGCGCGTTCAGCGGCGTGGTGGCGCCAGAACTCACGGGCTTCGTCTTCGGCACGGAGTTGATCATCTGGGTGGCGCTGGGCGGGCGCGGCACCATCTGGGGCCCGGTGCTGGGCGCCATTCTGATCAATGTGGCAGGCTCCTATCTCAGCGGCAACATGCCGTTCGTGTGGCAACTGTTGCTGGGCGTGACCTTTGTCCTGGTGATTCTGCTGCTGCCGCGCGGCCTGCTGCCTCTATTGACGTCGCCTTGGCGCGGCCGCGCCGCAAGGCCGGCGGCGCCCGCGCTGGGCGAACGCGCCACGGCGCCGCGGCCATCCGGCGGCGCTGTCCGGGCCTTGGACCTGGCGGGCGTGTCCAAGCATTTTGGCAGCCTGAAAGTGCTGGAAGGGATAGACCTGCAAGCCAGCGGTGGCGAACTGGTGGGGCTGATCGGCCCCAACGGCGCGGGCAAGACCACGCTGATGCGTTGCATTGCCGACGGCGCGGAGCGTTCCCGCGGGCGGCTCGAACTCTATGGCCATGAGGTGCAGCGCGACGGCCCCGAGCAGTGCGTGCGCCATGGCCTGGGGCGCAAGTTCCAGAACGCCAATGTCTTTGACACGCTGACCGTGGCCGAGAGCCTGCGTATCGCGACCACGCTGCGCGAACGGCCGTCCTGGTGGCGCCGTTCAGCCACGCTGGACCTGCCACCCTATGCACTGGAAACCCTGCGCGTGACCGGGCTGGACCAGTGCCTGGACAGCGTGGCGCGCGACCTGTCGCACGGACAGCAGCAGGCGCTGGAACTGGCGATGGTGCTGGCGTTGGAGCCGGGCATCGTGTTGCTCGACGAACCCACGGCCGGCCTCAGCAAAGCCGAGCGCCTGCAGATAGGCCGCATACTCTCGTCGCTGGCTCACCGCTATGGCTTGTGCTGCCTGCTGGTCGAGCATGACCTGGACTTCGTCAAGGAAATCGCGACCCGCATCGTGGTCCTGCACCAGGGCCGCATCGTCATGGACGGGGGCTTTAGCGAGGTCGTGGAGTCCGAACTGGTGCGTACCATCTACGCCGGCAGCGCGCCGGCCGCGCAAGGAGCAGGGCAATGACGAGCATCGCGGCGCCGGCGTTGCGCCTGGAAGAGGTGTCCAGCGGCTATAAGCGGGCCATGGTGCTGCACGACGTGTCGCTCACGGTCGAGCGCGGCGCCTGCGTGGCCTTGTTGGGCAAGAACGGCATGGGCAAGAGCACCCTGCTTAAGACCGTCATGGGCTACCTGCCCAAGCAGCGGGGCCGCGTCAGCGTGGGCGGGGTGGACGCCACCCGGCTGCGCCCGCACGAAGTGGCGCGCTGCGGCGTTGCCTATGCGGCGCAGGAGCAGCCGCTGTTTCCCGACCTGAGCATCCGCGACAATCTGCGCTTGGGCCTGGCGCGCGAGCAGCTGTTCGACGAGCGCTTTGCCGAGATCGCCGATTTGTTCCCGGTGTTCACGGCCCGCTTGCGCCAGCACGCCGGCACTCTGTCGGGCGGAGAGCAGAAAATGCTGCTGGTGGCGCGCGGGCTGATGCAGCGGCCCGCGCTTTTGCTGCTGGACGAAATCACCGAAGGGCTGCAGCCTTCGGTGATCGAGCGCTTGGGACGCGCGCTGACCTGGGAGCGCGAACGGCACGGCACGACGATGTTCATCGTGGAGCAGAACGTGGCGTTTGCCCTGGACGTGGCAGACCGCTATCTGGTGCTCAAGCAGGGCAGTATCGTCGACGAAGGGGTGGCTGGCGCGCCCGAGGCCGCGGGCAATATCATTGCTCATCTGAAAGTATGAACCGCACGCGGCCGGAGTTTGCAATGATGCACATGCGCAATACCCGCTCAAGGATCTCATCATGACCTCGCCCCAGGACCAGGACCGGCCAGGCTGGCGCATCGGCGTGCTCTACTCGCGCAGCGGTGTCACCGGCACCACGGAATCGCAGCATTTCTTCGGCACGGTGCTGGCGGTGGAGGAAATCAATGAACTGGGCGGCGTACTGGGCCGGCCGCTTGCGCCGGTGGTGTACGACCCGCGCAGCGATGCCGAGGAATACCGCCGGCTGGCGGCCCGCCTGCTGTTGGACGACGAAGTCAGCGTCATTTTCGGCGGTTGCACCTCGCATTGCCGCAAGGCGATGCTCCCCGTCGTGGAGCGCAGCAATTCCCTGCTGTGGTATGGATCGGTCTACGAAGGCTTCGAATATTCTCCCAATGTGATTTATACCGGTGCGGCGCCCAACCAGGGCAGCATGCAGCTGGCGGCTTACCTGATCCAGAATTGCGGCTCGCGCATATTCCTGGTGGGCGCGGACTACATCTATCCGCGCGAGACCAACCGCATCATGCGCGAAACCGTCGAGGAACACGGCGGCGAGATTCTCGACGAAACCTATCTGCCGCTGGGCTGCGACGACAGCGAGATCAACGATGTCGTCGCGGACATCCGGCGCATCCAGCCCGACGTGGTGTTTTCCACTCTTATCGGCGCGGACGCCCAGCGTTTCTACCAGCGCTATCACGAGGTCTGCCAGGCCGAGGGTACGGAAACCGCGCATATCCCCATCGCCAGCCTGACGATGGCGGAATCCGAGGTCGCGGAGATCGGGCCTCGGCGCTGCGTGGGACACATCACGGCCGCCACGTACTTCAACACGGTGGACACGCCGGCCAATGCGCACTTCCTGGCGCGATGGCGCGCGCGCTTCGGCGATCATCCGGCCAGTGTCTACGCGGAAACCTGCTATAGCCAGATACACCTTTTCGCGCGCGCTTTGCAGCGTGTGGGCAGCATGGACACCCGCAAGCTCGTGCAGGCGGTGCATCAGGTGCAGTTCGACGCGCCGGACGGGCTGATGTCCGTGCTGTCGGAAAACAACCATAGCGTGCTGACGCCGCGCATCGGCGTGTGCCGTGAGGACGGACGCTTCGATATCGTCTGGGAAAGCGATGAACCGGTGAAGCCTGACCCCTACCTCACCGCGTTCGGCCTGGACGAGTTCTGGTTGAAATAGCCATGGACCATAGCCTACGCCGCCTTTACGAGGACTTGCGCAGCGTGGCCGTCGCGGTGGTGTATCCACCGGGCGAGGACCGCGACGTGCTGGTCGAACAACTCAAGCGCATCGGGTGCCGCATCCATTTGCACTGGCCGTTTCCGGATGTTCCGCCGGCAGGGGTGGACGTTATCTTCTTCCAGGTGTCGCAATGCGGCCGGAACAGCGCCGCCTGGTCGGCCAGCGAGGTCGAGGCCACCCTGATCGCCTTGTCCGAGTACGAAACCCCGACCACGCTGAAGCAGCTGCTCAAGACCAATGCGCACGGGGTGCTGACGCGGCCCTTCCGCTCGGCGGGGGTGCTCAGCACCCTGGTGCTGGCGCGCTCCGCCAAGCAGTTCCAGGGCCGCCAGCAGTCCAAGATCAACAAGCTGGAAAGCACGATCAAGGCAAGGCGCGTCATCGAAAAGGCCATCCGCGTGCTGATGGACCACCAGCGCCTGGACGAGCGCGCCGCCTATGAACACATGCGGACCCGGGCGACGGGCCTGCGCGTCAGTGTGGCGGAAGTGGCCGCGATGATCATCGAGGCCAGCGAGGCCATGGAAAAACTCGGCCTGGGCGGCCTGCGCCCGGGGCCATCGCAGAACAACTGAGCCGCAAGGAGCCGGACAATGAAGGTCATGATCGCCCGCCTTAACCACGAGACCAACACGTTCTCGCCGGTGCCCACGCCGCTGTCCGCGTTTGGCAATGACGGTCCCGCCTTTGGCGATCGGGCCTACGACGAGAACAAAGGCAAGCGCACGGCGATGTCGGCCTTCATCGATATCGCCGAGGCAAACGGCGCGACGCTGGTTACGCCGGTTTCCGCTACGGCCTACCCCAGCGGCCGGGTGTCGGCGCAGGCCTATCGCGAGCTGTGCGACGCGATCGTGGCCGGCGCGCGGGGCTGCGGCGCCATCCTGCTGGACCTGCACGGCGCCATGGTGGCCGAGACCACCGATGATGGCGAGGGCGACCTGCTCGAACGCCTGCGCAGGCAGACGCCGGACGTGCCCATCGCGGTGGCGCTGGACCTGCATGGCAATGTCACGCCCAAGATGATGGCCAACGCCGACGTCATCATCAGCTTCAAGACCTATCCGCACGTGGACATGTACGAGACCGGCGAGCATGCGGGCCGCATCCTGTACGACTGGCTCAATGGCGGTCCGCGTCCGGTGATGGCCTGGCGCCGCCTGCCGCTGATGACGCACACCCTGCGCAGCGCCACCGGCCAGGGAGCCATGCGCAACGCGGTGCGGGCGGCGCGCCGCGCGGAGGAGGAGGGCGGCATCCTGGGCGTGTCCGTGCTGGCGGGTTTTGCGCTGGCCGACATACCCGATCCCTGCCTGAGCGTCGTCGTGGTGGGTTCGGGGACGCAGGAGCAGGCGGAACGGACCGCGGCCGCGATGGCCACGACCATCTGGGCCGAGCGCGACGGCTATTTTTACGACAGCGAACCCCTGGGCGAGTCGCTGGCCCGGGCGGCCGAATTGGCGCGCGGCGCGGATAAACCCGTGCTTTTGCTCGACCACGGCGACAACTGCATGTCCGGCGGCACCTGTGACACCATGGAAGTGCTGGTCGCGGCGGTGGAGGCCGGGTTGACGGGGATCATCGCGGGCCTGTATTGCGATCCCGAAGCCGTCGAGGCGCTGGCCGCGGCGGGCGAGGGCAGCCAGGTGGAGCTGCCGGTGGGGAACAAACTGCCGATCCCCGCCATAGGCCGGCCGGCGGCGCCCGTGCGGCTGCGGGGCGTGGTCCGCGCAGTGACCAACGGCGAATACGTCATTACCGGCCCGACCTACACCGGGCAGACGGCATGCATGGGCCGCAGCGCGGTGCTGGACATCGGTGCGGCGCAATTGGTGATCACCGAGAGAACCCACGAGCCCTGGGACCTGGGGGTGTTCGAGAGCATGGGTCTGGATCCGCGGCGGGCCCGTTTCGTGTTGGTGAAGTCCCGCATGTACTGCAGGCCGGTGTTCGAGCCGATATCGCAGGCGCTGGTGGAGTGCGCCAGCGCGGGCGTCACCAGTTCGGATTTCGCGCTGTTTCCCTATGAGCGCCGCAGCCGGCCGCTGTATCCGCTGGATGCCATGGCGCCATCGGACTACCGCCCCGCTGGGTAAAGAAAAGGGCCGGATGGAACTGGGCCGGATGGCGTCCGCATACAATACCGGCCATGGAAAAAGTACGTATCTCCAAGCTCATGTCCGAGCGTGGACTGTGTTCGCGCCGCGAGGCCGACACCTATATCGAACGCGGCTGGGTCCGGGTGGACGGCATCGTGGTGTCCGAACTCGGCGCTCGCGCCTACCCCGACCAGGTCATCACGCTGGAGCGCGCCGCGCAGGCGCGCCAGACTTCGCGCGTCACCATACTGATCAACAAGCCGGTGGGCTATGTGTCGGGGCAAGCCGAGAAAGGCTACACGCCCGCGGTGGCCCTGATCGACTCCCGTTCGCGCTTTGCGGGCGACCGCGCGCCGCAGCGTTTCGAGCGTGCGCACCTGGACGGGCTGGCCGTGGCCGGCCGTCTGGACATCGATTCGCAAGGCTTGCTGGTGCTGACCCAGGACGGCCGCATCGCCAAGCACCTGATCGGCGAAGATTCCAGCGTGGACAAGGAATACCTGGTGCGGGTGCAGGGCAACCTATCCGAAAACGGGCTGGCGTTGCTCAACCACGGGCTGTCCCTGGACGGCAAGCCGCTCAAGCCGGCGCAGGTGCGCTGGCAGAACAGCGACCAGCTGCGCTTCGTGCTGCGCGAAGGCAAGAAACGCCAGATCCGCCGCATGTGCGAGCTGGTCGGACTGAAGGTGATCGGCCTGAAGCGCGTGCGCATCGGCCGGGTTTCGCTGGGCGACCTGCCGCTGGGACAGTGGCGCTACCTGCGCGAGGACGAGCGCTTCTGACGCGCTTTCCGGCATTGGATTAGCCGAATTGGCCGACAGGTGTTGTCGGCCCAGCTTAAATTTTTCAGTCTGTTTCCGACGCCCGCTTATTTCATGAAAGCAGGAGTATCCTTCGCTTGCCCGATGTCGCCCAGGCGCTCCATCAGGAATTCGATGAAGATCCTGGTCTTGGCGGGCAGCAGCCGCGTCTCCGTTACCGCATAGACCGGGAACGGACCCAGTTGCCAGCCGGGCAGCACGCGCTGCAATTGGCCGGCCTGCAATTCGGCCGGCTGGCCACCCACCAGCACCACGATGCCCGCGCCCAGCGTGGCGAGGCGGCGCGCCATGGCGACTCCGTTGACGGAAAAGCGGTTGCCAGGCGTGAATTCGATGTGCTGGCGGCCGTCGGTCAGAGGCCAACGCGTGACCTGCCCCGCGCCCTTGGCGCGGAACTCGATGCATTCGTGGCGGGTCAAGTCACTGGGATGCTGCGGTTCACCATGCTTCTGAAGGTATTCGCGCGAGGCGTACAGATGGGCGGGAAGCATGCCCAGCAACCTCGCAATCTGCGTCGAATCGGGCAGTTCGCCGATTTCGATCGAAATATCGCAGGTCTGGAACACGCGCTGCGCGTGGTCCGGATTGGCCAGATCAAGGAAAAACGTGACGTCGGGGTAGCGGCCGGAAAATTCCATGAACGATTCAGCCAGGAAGTCCGTGCCGAAATCCGCGGGCATGTTCACGCGCAGGGGCCCGGCCGGCGTATCGACCAGCTTCTGCAGTTCTTCATGGGCGATCTGCGCTTCGGCCACGATGCGCTGGCAGCGCTCGAAATACAGCCGGCCCGCATCGGTCAGCTCGACTTTGCGAGTGGTGCGGCTCAGCAGCCGCAATCCGACGGAGCGCTCCAGTTCGGCCACCTGGCGGGACAGCGTCGACTTCGGTACGCCGAGCATCGCCGCAGCGCGGCTGAAGCTGCGCGTTTTAGCGACTTCGACGAAAAGTTCCATGCCTTGCAAGCGTTTCATGCCGGAATTTTGTCATATTCAATGGTGATGCCATTGTCCCATAAATGGAATGATGTTTTCTCAACATGCCTCTTTGTTTCTGGGGCGGGATAACGCAGAATGCGAGTTCTGCAATGCAGCAATGCGACAAAGCCCAGCCTGCGTGTTCGAGGCAAATCCACCCAATCGAAGCGCGCGGAACGCACAGATGCGATCCGGGGCGGGCTTTTTTTTTGTTGAAATCGGGAATGCAATCTATGGATAAGAAAAGCGCTATGTGGCGCAGCGCGGCGGTTGTCACGCTGACGGCATCGGCTCTCACGCTGGCCGCTTGCGGCAAGAAGCAAGACGCTCCCCAGGCGGGCAAGCCCCAGGTAACGGTTGTGACGCTCGCCACGCAGCCCGTTTCTCTGACCACCGAACTGCCCGGCCGCACCTCGCCATTCCGTGTGGCCGAAGTGCGTCCCCAGGTCAACGGCATCGTCCAGAAGCGCCTTTTCACGGAAGGCGGCGAGGTCAAGGCAGGGCAGCAGCTCTATCAGATCGATCCCGCGCTCTACCAGGCCAGCCTGGACAGCCAGAAGGCCGCCTTGGCCCGCGCCCAGGCGCAGCAAAAGACCGCCGCCTTGCTGGCCGAACGTTACAAGCCGCTGGTCGCCACGCGGGCGGTCAGCCAGCAAACCTATGACAACGCCGTCGCCTCGCGTGACCAGGCCGCCGCCGACGTGCTGTCGGCCAAGGCCGCGCTGGACACGGCGCGCATCAACCTGGTCTACACCAAGGTGCTGTCGCCCATCGATGGCATCATCGGCCGTTCGGCGGTGACCGAAGGCGCGCTGGTCACGGCCAACCAGACCACGGCCCTGGCCGCGGTGCAGCAAATCGATCCCATCTACGTCGATGTGACCCAATCCAGCGTCCAGTTGCTGCGCCTGCAGAACGCGCTGGCCAGCGGCCAACTGAAGAAGGCCGATGGCGAACAGGCCGCGCTGGTGACGCTGACCCTCGAAGACGGGTCGCAGTACAGCCAGCCCGGCAAGCTGCAGTTCTCGGAAGTCACGGTGGACCAGGGCACGGGCTCGGTCACCTTGCGCGCGGTGTTCCCCAATCCGGATCGCCGCCTGCTGCCCGGCATGTTCGTGCGCGCCCGCCTGGCCGACGGCGTTGCCGCCGACGGTCTGTTGGTGCCCCAGCGCGGCGTCACGCGCAACCAGCGCGGCATTCCGACGGCGCTGGTGGTCAACGCCAAGAACGTGGTCGAGTTGCGCGAACTGAAGACCGACCGCGCCATCGGCGACAAGTGGCTGGTCACCGACGGCCTGGCCGCTGGCGACAAGGTCATCGTGGAAGGCCTGCAGATGGTGCGCCCGGGGGCGGAAGTGGTCGCCACGGAAGCCAGCGCCGCCGCGCAGCCGGCCCAGCAGCCGCAAGCAGCCGCCGCGGCGGCTAAGCAGTAGTAGTCAGGGAGCCTTGCATGGCAAAGTTTTTTATCGATAGACCGGTCTTCGCATGGGTGATCGCGATCGTGCTGATGATGGCCGGCGCGCTGTCCATCCTGAAGCTGCCGGTCTCCCAATACCCCAACATCGCGCCGCCGGCCATCGGCATCGCGGTGACCTACCCGGGCGCGTCCGCGCAGACCGTGCAGGACACCGTGGTGCAGGTGATCGAGCAGCAGATGAACGGCCTGGACGGCCTGCAGTACATCTCCTCGGAAAGCAACTCCGACGGCAGCATGTCCATCACCCTGACCTTCACGCAGGGAACCAACCCTGACACCGCGCAGGTCCAGGTGCAGAACAAGCTGTCGCTGGCGCAACCGCTCCTGCCGCAGGAAGTGCAGCAGCAAGGCATACGCGTCACCAAGGCCACCAAGAACTTCCTGATCGTGGCGGGCTTCGTGTCCACCGACGGCTCGATGACCAAGGACGACCTGGCCGACTACGTCGCCTCCTACGTCCAGGATCCCATCAGCCGCACGCAGGGCGTCGGCGACTTCCAGCTGTTCGGCTCGCAGTACGCGATGCGCATCTGGCTGGATCCCGCCAAGCTGGTCAATTACGGCCTGACCACGGTCGACGTCGTGACGGCGATCAAGGAACAGAACGTGCAGGTGTCGTCCGGCCAGTTGGGCGGCCTGCCGTCCGTGCGTGGCCAGCAGTTGAACGCCACCATCATCGGACCCTCGCGCCTTGAGAAGCCGGAAGACTTCGGCCGCATCCTGCTCAAGGTAAATTCCGACGGCTCGCAGGTGCGCCTGAGCGACGTGTCCACCATCGAGCTGGGCGGGCAGACCTACGCCATCGACAGCTTCTACAACGGCAAGCCGGCCTCCGGCCTGGCGATCAAGCTGGCGCCGGGCGCCAACGCGCTGGATACGGCCCAGGCGGTGCGCGACACCATCAATAACCTGAAGCCTTACTTCCCGCCGGGCATGGACGTCGTTTATCCGTACGACACCACGCCGTTCGTCAGCCTGTCGATCCACGAGGTGTTCAAGACGCTGATCGAGGCCATCATCCTGGTCTTCCTGGTGATGTACCTGTTCCTGCAGAACTTCCGCGCGACCATCATCCCCACGCTCGCGGTACCGGTGGTGCTGCTGGGCACGTTCGGCGTTCTGGCGGCGTTCGGCTATTCCATCAATACCTTGACCATGTTCGGCATGGTGCTGGCCATCGGCCTGCTGGTCGACGACGCCATCGTGGTGGTGGAAAACGTCGAGCGGGTGATGGCCGAGGAAGGCCTGTCGCCCAAGCAAGCCACCCGCAAGTCCATGTCGCAGATCACGGGCGCCCTGATCGGCATCGCCATGGTGCTGGCGGCCGTGTTCATTCCCATGGCCTTCTTCGGCGGCTCCACGGGCGTGATCTATCGCCAGTTCTCCATCACCATCGTGTCCTCCATGGTGCTGTCCGTGATCGTGGCCATCGTGTTCACGCCGGCTTTGTGCGCCACCTTGCTCAAGCCTATTCCCAAGGGCCATCACGGTTCCAAGAAAGGCTTTTTCGGCTGGTTCAATCGCATGTTCGACCGCAGCAGCCACGGCTACGCCAACAGCGTGGCGCGCGGGTTGAACCGCACCAAGCGCCTGATGGTGGTCTACCTGGCGCTGGTCATCGCCATGGGCTGGATGTTCACTCGCATCCCGACCGCGTTCCTGCCGGACGAGGACCAGGGCATCCTGTTCGCCCAGATCCAGACGCCTGCCGGCGCCACCGCGGAAAGCACCAAGGCCGTCATCGACGATGCCACCCGCTACCTGCTGAACGAGGAAAAGGACGCCGTCACTTCCGTCTTCGCGGTCAACGGCTTCAACTTCGGCGGCCGTGGACAGAACGCGTCCATCCTGTTCATCAAGCTGCGTGACTGGGAAGAGCGCGGCGACGCCCGACTGAAGGCCGGCGCCGTGGCGCAGCGCGCCAACGCGCATTTCGCCAAGACCGAGCGCCGCGCGCAGTTGTTCGTGGTGCCGCCGCCGTCCGTGATGGAACTGGGCAACGTCACCGGCTTCGACTTCCAGCTGATGGACCGCGCAGGCGTGGGCCACGAGAAGCTGCTTGCCGCGCGCAACCAGCTGCTGGGCGAGGCCGCGAAGAGCCCGGTCCTGCGTGGCGTGCGTCCCAACGGTATCGAAGACGCGCCGCAGTACCAGTTGGACATCGACCGCGAGAAGGCGCGCGCCCTGGGCGTGGCTGTGTCGGACATCAACAGCACGCTGGCCACTGCGTGGGGTTCGTCGTACGTCAACGACTTCATCGACCGGGGCCGCGTGAAGAAGGTGTTCGCGCAGGGCGAGGCTTCCTCGCGCATGCTGCCGGAAGACCTGAACAAGTGGTACGTGCGCAATAACGCAGGCGATATGGTGCCGTTCTCGGCGTTCGCCAAGGCCACCTGGAGCTACGGTCCGCAAAAGCTCAACCGCTATAACGGCGTGCCGTCCTACAACATCCAGGGCCAGGCGGCGCCGGGCTACAGCTCGGGCGCGGCAATGGCGGAAATGGAACGCCTGGCGGCCAAGCTGCCGGTAGGCGTGGGCTTTGAATGGACCGGCCTGTCGTTCGAAGAACGCCTGTCCGGTGCCCAGGCGCCCGCGCTGTACGCCATTTCGCTGATCGTGGTGTTCCTGTGCCTGGCGGCGCTGTACGAAAGCTGGACCATCCCGTCCGCGGTGATGCTGGTGGTGCCCCTGGGCATCATCGGGGCCTTGCTCGCCACCATGCTGCGGGGCCTGTCCAACGACGTGTACTTCCAGGTGGGGCTGCTGACGACCATCGGCCTGGCGGCCAAGAACGCCATCCTGATCGTGGAATTCGCCAAGGAGCACTACGAGGCGGGCGCCAGCCTGACGGAATCGGCCATCCACGCCGCGCGGCAGCGCCTGCGTCCCATCCTGATGACGTCCCTGGCGTTCATCCTGGGCGTGACGCCGCTGGCGATCTCCTCGGGCGCGGGCTCCGGCAGCCAGAACGCCATCGGCACGGGCGTGATCGGCGGCATGCTGACCGGCACGTTCCTCGCCATCTTCTTCGTTCCGGCCTTCTTCGTGATCATGCTGCGCGTCTTCAAGGTCAAGCGCATGAGCGAAAACGTCGACGAGCACGACACCAGCGCCAATGGCACGCAGGGCGTCTCGACGGAGGGCCAACCGCAATGACATTCCCGATGAGAACCTTGCTGTCTGTTTCCCTGGCGGCGGCCCTGGCGGGCTGCTCGCTGGCCCCCACGTACGAACGGCCCGACGCGCCGATCGATGCGGCCTATCCCACGGGTCCGTCCTACCAGGCGGCCCAGCCCGCCGATGCGGGGGGCATGGTCACCGCGGACATCGGCTGGCGCGATTTCTTCGGCGCGGATCCGTTGCTGGAAAAGCTGATCGAACAGTCGCTCGCCAACAACCGCGACCTGCGCGTGGCGGCCCTGAACGTGGAGGCGGCGCGCGCCCAGTATCGTATCCAGCGCGCCGACCTGATGCCCAGCATCGGCATCGCCGGCCAGGAGTCCGCCCAGCGCACGCCGGCGGATCTGAGTGCCAGCGGGCGCGCGACCACCAGCCACAGCTACCAGGTCGGCGCCGCCATGTCGGCCTGGGAGCTGGACCTGTTCGGGCGCATCCGCAGCCTGAGCGACAAGGCGCTGGAATCCTATCTGGCGCTGGACGAAACCCGCACGGCGACCCAGCTGACGCTGATCGCCGAAGTGGCCAACGCCTACCTGACCCTGCGGGCCGACCAGGAACTTGTCGGGCTGACGCGCGACACGCTCAAGAGCCAGCAGGATTCCTTCAAGCTCACGCAGCAGAGCTACGACCAGGGCCTGTCCACGGCGCTGGACCTGAGCCAGGCGGAGGTGTCGCTGCGCACCGCCGAGCGTAACCTGTCGCAATACACGCGTCAGGCCGCGCAGGACCGCAATGCGCTGGTCCTGTTGGTGGGCCAGCCACTGTCGCCCGAGCTGACGGCGGCGCTGGACAACGCGGTCATGCTTGACGATGCCATGCTGCCGACCACCTTGCCCGCCGGCCTGCCGTCGGACCTGTTGGCCCGTCGCCCGGACATCCGCGCGGCCGAGCATCAATTGAAGGGCGCCAACGCCAATATCGGCGCGGCGCGCGCCGCCTTCTTCCCGACCATCAGCCTGACGGGCTCGGCCGGCACGGCCAGCGCCAGCCTGGGCGGCCTGTTCGAGGGCGGCTCGGGCGCCTGGAGCTTCGTGCCCCAGATCACCGTGCCGATCTTCGCGGGTGGCTCGCTGCTCGCCGGCCTGGATCTGGCCAAGGTGCAGAAGAACATCCAGGTGGCGCAGTACGAGAAGTCGATCCAGACGGGTTTCCGCGAAGTGGCGGACGCCCTGGCCGGGCGCGGCACCCTGGACGAGCAAATCCAGGCGCAGCGGCTCCTGGTGGCCGCCAACCAGCGCGCCTACGACGCCTCGGACCAGCGTTTCCGCCAAGGCATCGACGACTACCTGAGCGTGCTGGATTCGCAGCGTTCGCTGTATAGCGCGCAGCAGGCCCTGGTGGATACGCGCCGGGCCAGGCTGTCCAACCTGGTCACCTTGTACAAGGTGCTGGGCGGCGGCTGGACCGAACGCACCGTGACCGCCCAAGCGCAGCAGCAGTAAGGGCAAAAGAAAACGGGCCGATCAATCGATCGGCCCGTTTTGATTTCAACCCTGCAGGGCGTCAGGCGCGTTTCTTGGCGATCAGGCCCACCACGAACAGAACCACGATAGCGCCTACGACCGACCCAATCCAGCCAGCGGGTTCGCCTGGGGCGTACCAACCCAGCGACTGGCCCAGGAAGCCGGCGACGACCGAGCCGACGATACCCAGGATGGTGGTCATGATGATCCCCATGTTCTGGTCTCCGGGCATGATGGCGCGGGCGATCAGGCCCACGACGAACCCGACGATGATCATGATGATGATGCTCATGCGCGTACTCCTTGCTGGAAGTAAAAGGGGGCAGTGTGGCTAGATGATACCCACGCCCCGCGCACGGCGGTTGTAACAACTGGTGTATGGCGCAGGCTGGCAACATTGCCAGCCGCGGCGGCCGGCGCTCAGGACGTCAGATCGATCAACTGGCGCACGTCTTTCGTCATGGCGTCGATGCTGTCGGTATCGGACGCCAGCAACCGGGCCTTGCCGTCCTTGTCGAATATGTACACGCCACGGCTGTGCGTGACTTCGTACATGTTGGCGTCGTCTCCCGGACGGGGCTTCTCGATCTGGTAGGCCACGCGATAGCGGCGCGCCAGATCCGCGATCTGCTTTTCGTCGCCCGTCACGCCGATGGCGTTGTTGTTGAAGGCGTTGACATAGGCCTGCAGGATGTCCGGCGTGTCGCGGTGCGGATCCACGCTCACGAACAGAATGCGCACATCCTTGGCCTTGTCGCCCAGGTTCTGCAGCACGGCCGTCAATTGCGCCATGGTGGTCGGGCAGATGTCCGGGCAACTGGCATAGCCGAAGAACAGCAATACGGTCTTGCCCTTCAGATCATCGCTGCTGACGGTCTTGCCGCCCGCGCCGGGCAGCGAGAACTTCAGGTCGGGCAGGTGCCCCTTCACGTTGTACAGGGTCCAATCGACGTTCCTGTCGCCGCAGGCAGCGAGAAACACGCACAGGGTCAGCAGCAGACCGCGCAGGGCGCGGCCGGAAATGAGGTGTCGCATGAGTCCAAGGGCCGGTAGGGGGTAAACCTTTTGATTCTACCCGCAAGGCGAGGGCTGGGCGGCGCGCGGCGGCCGAGCAGATCCGGGGCAGCTTGTCCTGGCGCAAGCGGCGATGCCGCGACCGCCCGTCCACTTGTAAAGCTTTGTCGGATTACTGTTTGGAAGTGGCGAAGTCGCCTGATCCGGCGCCATGGCTCCCGCTACATTCAGGGCTGTGTCAGATTTCATCGTCTAGAGGCGCCACATATGGACATGCCGGCCAGGAATTCCTTGGGCTATCCCTACTATCCGTACTATCCCGTCGTGCTCGACATCCTGCGCAGCCGTCTCGCCGATACGGTGCTGGACGCGCCCTGCGGGCTCGGCTGGCTGGGCGACATGCTGCCGGCGGCAAGCGGCCGCCAGGTCGATATCGACGGAGTGGGCCTGTGGGAGTTTCCCCGGGCCGGTGGCGGTTACCGCCGCTTCACCGAACACGATCTGGAAACGCCATTGGCGGTGGCGCAATCGTATGACGCCGTGGTTTGCTGCGAGGCGATCCACCTGTTGACCAACCCGGGCGTGCTGATGCAGAGCTTTTACCGCGCATTGCGTCCGGGCGGCACCCTGATCGTCACGACTCCCAATACCTGGTACTTCCGGTCGCGCCTGCAATTCCTGTTGCGCGGCTTTCATTCGGGGTTTCGGCCCATGGTGGGGCGGCAGCGCGGCGAGGACTACGTCACGTACTTTCCCTGGAACTTTCCGCAGTTGCATTTGCTGTTCAAGCACTACGGCTTTACGGACATCACCTTGCATGAGGTGGACGAGAACAAACCCAAGCGCATGATGGAGCACGTGCTGGCGGTGCCATCACGTTTGTACTACGGGCGCAGGCTGCGGCTGGCGGAAGACGAGGAGACCCGCCGCTACTGGAAGCAGGCCGGCTCCGTGCAGTCCGTGCATGGGCGTTGGCTGGTGATGTCTGCGCGCCGGCCGGTTGACGATGCCGCCTCGCCATAGCAAACGGCCCGCCTAGGGCGGGCCGTCGGGTCAAGCACCGGGGGCCGGATGATCAGGTGGACGTCATGCCGCTGTGACGCAGCAGGGCATCGATGCGCGGGGCCCGGCCGCGGAAGGCGGCAAAGGATTCAGCCGCCGGCCGCGAGCCGCCCACGGCCAGCACTTCGCGCCGGAAGCGCGCGCCGGTTTCCGGGTCCAGCGTGCCCAGGGCGTTGCCCGCCTGGCGCGTCGCTGCTTCCTCGAAGGCTTCGTAGGCGTCGGCCGACAGCACTTCCGCCCACTTGTAGCTGTAGTAGCCCGCGCCGTAGCCGCCCGCAAACAGGTGCGAGAAGGCATGCGGCAGGCGATGCCAGGCCGGCGGAAACAGCACCGCCACTTCCTGGCGCACTTCTTGCAGCAGAGCCAGCACTTCACTGATCGATGCGCCCTTGGCGCGGTCATGCATCAGCATGTCGAACAGGGCGAACTCGATCTGGCGCACCGTCTGCATGCCGCTCTGGTAGTTGCGGGCGGCGACCAGGCGGTCATAGAGCGCGCGCGGCAGGGGCTCGCCCGTGTCGACGTGGGCGGACAGTTTCTGCACCACCGCCCATTCCCAGCAGAAGTTCTCCATGAACTGCGAGGGCAGTTCGATGGCGTCCCACTCCACGCTGGCGAAGGCGGCCGCGCCGGGCTCGTCCACCTCGGACAGCAGGGCGTGCAGCGCATGGCCGGTTTCATGGAACAGGGTGATGACGTCGTCATGCGTCAGGACGGCGGGTTTGTCGCCGTTGGGGCGCGAGAAATTGCAGGTCAGGTAGGCGATGGGAGTCTGCAGCTTGCCACCCACGACACGGCGCGTGCGCTCGCTGTCGACCCAGGCGCCGCTCTGCTTGCCGGCGCGGGCATACAGGTCCAGATACAGATAACCGATGAGTTCGCCCTTGGGGCTTTCCACGCGCACGCCGCGCACGTCGCTATGCCAGGACGACACCGGCGTCTCCGCCAGGCGCACGTCGAACAGGGTTTCGATGACCTCGAACAGCCCCGACAGCACGCGCGGCTCGGTGAAATACTGCTTTACCTCATCTTCGGAATAGGCGTAGCGCGATTCGCGCAGGCGCTCGGAAGCGTAGGCCACGTCCCAGGGCTGCAGGTCATCCAGCCCCAGTTCGCCGGTGGCGTAGGCTTTCAATTCCGCCAGGTCGCGCTGGGCGTAGGGCTTGGCGCGCGCGGCCAGGTCGCGCAGGAACACGGTGACTTCCTTGGCATCGCGGGCCATGCGGGTCTGCAGGCGCAGCGCGGCGAAGGTGCCCAGGCCGAGCAGGCCGGCTTCCTCGGCGCGCAGCGCCAGCAGTTCTTCGATAAGAGGGGAGTTGTCGAACTTGCCGTCGCCGTGCTCCGACGCCACCGTGCCGTAGCCGCGGTACAGCGCCTCGCGCAGCGAGCGGTCCTGGGCGTACTGCATCACGGGCAGGTAGCACGGCATCTTGAGCGTGAGCTTCCAGCCCGGCTTGCCGTCTTCCTCGGCGGCGGCCCGGGCGGCGGCGCGTACGTCGGCCGGAATGCCGGCCAGGCGGGCTTCGTCCTCGATCAGCAGCGACCAGGCGTCGATCGAATCCAGCACGTTCTCGGAAAATTTCTGCGAAGCCTGGGCTTCGCGATCGGAAATGGCGGCGTAGCGTTCGCGGTCGGCGCCTTGCAGCTCGACGCCGCTCAGGCGGAAGTCGCGCAACGCCATTTCCACGATGCGGCGGCGCACCGGCGTCCATGACGCGAAATCGGGGGCGGCGGCCAGGCGCTGATATTGCTTGTACAAGCCTTCGTGCAGGCCGACCCAGGTGGAGAATTCGGTCACCAGGGGCAGGGCGGCGTTGTAGGCTTCGCGCAACTCCGGGGTGTTGACCACCGCATTCAGGTGGCCCGCCACCGACCAGGCGCGCCACAGGCGCTCCGAGGCGGTATCCAGCGGTTCAACCACCGCTTCCCAGGTGGGCGCCAGCGCAGGGTCGGCGGCGCGGTCCACGGCCTGGCGGGCGATGCCCAGCAGTTCCTCGACCGCGGGCACGATGTGCCCGGGCTTGACGGCCGCGTAGTCGACGAGGTCGGAGACAGGGGCGAGCAGGGGATTCTGGGTCATGGTGTTACAGGCTGGAAAGGGGTGAACGGCGCCCGGGCGCCGGCAAGGGCATGAGAATCAGGTGAGGGCGATCTGCCCGAACGCAAGGGCAGATCGCAAGACCCGTCCCGCGGCCAGGCCGGCCGCGGGCGCGCCGGCCGTCAGGCCGCGGCGCGTTCGGCCGCTTCGATGGTGTTGACCAGCAGCATGGCGATGGTCATGGGGCCCACGCCGCCCGGGACGGGCGTGATGGCGCCTGCCACTTCCTTGGCCGAGGCGAAGTCCACGTCGCCGCAGAGCTTGCCGTCGGCGCCGCGGTTGATGCCCACGTCGATCACGACGGCGCCGGGCTTGATCATCGAGCCGTCGATCATGCCGGGCTTGCCGGTGGCGACGACCAGCACGTCGGCGCGGCGGGTCTGGGCCGCCAGGTCGCGCGTCTTGGAATTGCAGATGGTGATGGTGGCGCCAGCCTGCAGCAGCAGCATCGCCATGGGCTTGCCGACGATATTGCTGGCGCCCACGATCACGGCCTCGGCGCCACGCAGCGTCACGCCTTCCGATTCCAGCATCTTCATCACGCCGTAGGGCGTGCAGGGGCGGAACAAGGGCTGGCCGGTCATGAGCAGGCCGGCGTTGCTGATGTGGAAGCCGTCCACATCCTTCTCGGCCGCGATGGCTTCGATGACCTTGTGGGAATTCATGTGCTTGGGCAGCGGCAACTGCACCAGGATGCCGTGTATGGTCGGGTCCTGATTCAGGATGGCGATGCGGGCCAGCAGTTCGGCCTCGGTCATGTCCGCGGGGTACTGCTCCTTGACGGAATGCAGGCCGGCCTTTTCGCAGGCGGCAACCTTGTTGCGCACGTACACCTGGGACGCGGGATCTTCACCCACCAGCACCACGGCCAGGCCGGGGCGGGTGCCCTTGGCAGCCAGGGCGGCAACGCGCTGGGCCGCTTCTTCGCGAATGCGCGCCGAGAGGGCCGCGCCGTCGATAATCCTTGCGGTCATGCGGTCGCCTCGGGTTTGGCCAGGGCTACTTTCATCAAATCAGCTACGGTGGTCACTTCGAGTTTTTCCATGATGTTGGCGCGGTGCGCCTCTACGGTCTTGATGCTGATGCCCAGGTCGTCGGCGATCTGCTTGTTCAAGCGGCCCGCGACGATGCGCTCCAGCACCTGCTGCTCGCGCGCGGTGAGGCGCGCCAGCATGGCTTCGTGGTCTTTCTGGGCCTGGTGCTTGGTCACGCGCTGCGTGGCCTGCTCCAGCATGCGCGCCACGATCTCGCGCAAATCGGATTCATTGAAGGGCTTTTCCAGGAAGTCGACCGCGCCTTTCTTCATGGTGGACACGGCCATCGGCACGTCCCCGTGGCCGGTGATGAACACGATGGGCAGCGGGGCGTTGCGGGCGATCAATTGTTCCTGCAGTTCCAGGCCGCTCATGCCGGGCATGCGCACGTCGGCGATCAGCACGCCGACCTGGCTGGCGTCGTAGTCTTCCAGGAAGGATTCGCCGCTGGCGTAAGCGCGAACGCGATAGCCATTGGCCTCCAATAGCCAGCGCAACGAATCGCGGACCGCTTCGTCGTCGTCAACAATGAAAACCGTGCTCGACAGGTGGGGCGTGTTCATGCGTGCAACTCCTCGGACTGATCGTTCTGGGCCTGCGACTGGGGTGCAGCGCAGGGCAGGGTAAAGCGGAAAATGGTGCCGCCGGCGGGATTGGGATCCGCCCACAAGCGGCCGTGATGCGATTCAATAATGGTACGGCAGATATTCAGCCCCATGCCCAGGCCCTGGGTCTTGGTGCTGAAGAAGGGTTCGAACAGGCGCTCGGGCTCGGCCAGGCCGTGGCCGCGGTCGACCACGGCAACCTCGATGTGCTGTTCATGCAGGATCACGGCGACCTTCAGCTCGTCGGATTCGCTCTTTTCCATGGCTTCCAGCCCGTTCTTCAGCAGGTTCAATAGGACCTGCTCGATCAGGATGGGGTCGGCCAGCACGTCCGGCGCATTCGACGGCACGAACCGGTCGATCCGGATGCGGCGCTTGCGGGCGTCGATCTCGGCAAAGCCGATGGCATTGTCGACGATGCGGCTGATCGCGACGCGCTGGCGGCGCGGTTCGCTGCGTTTCACGAATTCGCGGATGCGGCTGATGATCTTGCCCGCGCGTTCGGCCTGCGAGGCCGCCTTTTCCAGCGCGGGCAGCAGCATGTTGGGGCTGGTGTGGCCGGCCTTGACCAGGGCGACGGCGCCCATGCTGTAGTTGGCGATGGCGGTCAGCGGCTGGTTCAGTTCGTGCGCCAGCGACGAGGCCATTTCGCCCATGGTGGTCAGGCGGCTGGTGAGCTGGATCTTCTCCTGCTGCACGCGCGAGGCTTCCTCGTGGACGCGGCGCTCGGTAATGTCGCGCGCGACCTGCATGCGCACGCGGCGGCCGTCGGTCCAGGCCAGCATGCGGTGGTGCACCTCGAACCAGCGCTGCACCGACGGCGCGAAGACTTCCACGGATTCGTCGGTGAAACGGCCGCGGCGGCCGGCCAGCAGTTCGTCGTGGCCGCCGGTCTGGGCGCCGAACACGCGGCGGTAGGTGCGGTTGGCGAACAGCAGCTCCAGGCCGTCGTGAGTGTCGGCGGTGACCGAGATGGCGTCATCCAGTCCTTCCAGCACCGTCATGAAGCGCTCGTGCGCGGCCGTCAGGGCCTCGCGGATGCGCTTGGGTTCGGTGATGTCGGTCATGGAGGTCATCCAGCCGATCTGGTTGCCGTTGGGGTCCAGCAGGGGGGACACATACATGCGCGCCGTGAAGCGCGAGCCGTCGCGCCGCTGTGCCTCGACTTCCAGGCCGCTGCTGGGCGTCTTGCCCGACATCAGCACGTCCAGCGTGTGCTGATGCTGTTCGTGGCGGCCGGGCACCCAATAGGGGAAGGGCGGGCTGCGGCCGATGAGGTCGGCCTCGTTCCAGCCGATCATGCGACAGAACGCGGGATTCACATAGGCGATGCGGCCTTCCATATCCAGCACGCGCATGCCGGTGGACATGGAGTTTTCCATGGCGCGGCGGAATCCGGTTTCGGCGATCAGGGCGGCTTCGGCCGCCGAGCGGAAGCGGGTATAGCGCCACAGCATCAAGAGGCTGATGACGATCACGCAGGACAGGGCCAGCACCACCCAGATCAGGCGTTGCTGGCGCATTTCCTGGTCAATGGTGACAAACATGACGCTGTCGTCATGGATGCGCTGCAGCCAGAAAAACACCGCCATTACACAGATATAGAGAATCAGCACCATGGCTGGCGTGACCCAGTACACCCCGCGTCTGCGAGTGCGGGCGTGATCGTGGAACGGCGTAGGAATATTGGATTTGGGCGCGCTGGACATGGAATTCGGGCCGGATAGACCGCGCATTTTAGTGCGTGTTGGCAGGGATTTGCCGGGAATCGACTCGTCCTTTTGGAGTACCTGCTTAAAAGTATGACGCCAACGCGTTCAGCTTGCTTTAAATTTTCCGCATTATGAAATGCCGTACCGCAACATGAAATTTTTCTTGCGACCGGTTAACCTTCTTTCTTAGAATGCCCGCTGATAGGGAACCGACCCAGTAGCAGGTCTCTAGAACACCCCGACCCCATGCATTGACATGGTAGCCCGGATGATCCCGGCTACCATGCAATGTCCGCGAGTAGACAAGTAAAGCGGGTGCGGTCACGAACAAACCCAACAGGAGACACACGATGTCCTCTTACGCCCAGGCTGGCGCCGCACAGGCCGCCAACGACGAAGACACCCTTGAAACCCAGGAGTGGCTCGAAGCCCTGGCGGCAGTCCTTGATCGTGAAGGACCGCAGCGCGCCCACTATCTGCTCGAACGCCTGATCGACGAAGCGCGTCGTTCCGGCGCCCATATCCCGTTCTCGCCGAACACCGCGTACGTCAATACGATTCCCCCCGGCCTGGAGCCGGCCCACCCGGGCAACCTGGAGCTGGAATCGCGCATCCGCTCGTACGTGCGCTGGAACGCCATGGCCATGGTGGTCAAGGCCAACAAGCACAACCCGCCGGACGGCGGCGACCTGGGCGGCCACATCGCCTCCTTCGCCTCGCTGGCCACCATGATCGGCTGCGGCCAGAACCATTTCTGGCACGCCGAAGACGAAAACCACGGCGGCGACCTGGTGTACTTCCAGGGCCACACCTCGCCCGGCATGTACGGCCGCGCCTACCTCGAAGGCCGCCTGACCGAAGACCAGCTGAACCATTTCCGCCAGGAAGTGGACGGCAAGGGCCTGTCCTCGTACCCGCATCCGAAGCTGATGCCGGACTTCTGGCAGTTCCCGACGGTGTCGATGGGCCTGGGCCCGCTGATGGCCATCTATCAGGCCCGCTTCCTGAAGTACCTGCACGCCCGCGGCATCGCCGACACCAGCAAGCGCAAGGTCTGGGTGTTCTGCGGCGACGGCGAAATGGACGAACCCGAATCGCTGGGCGCCATCGCCCTGGCTGCTCGCGAAAAGCTGGACAACCTGATTTTCGTCATCAACTGCAACCTGCAGCGCCTGGACGGCCCGGTGCGCGGCAACGGCAAGATCATCCAGGAGCTGGAAGGCGACTTCCGCGGCTCGGGCTGGAACGTGATCAAGCTGATCTGGGGCGGCTACTGGGATCCGCTCCTGGCGCACGACAAGGAAGGCATCCTGCGCCAGATCATGGAAGAGACCGTCGACGGCGAGTACCAGGCGTACAAGGCCAATGACGGCAAGTTCGTGCGCGAGCACTTCTTCGGCAAGCACCCCAAGCTGCTGGAGGCCGTGTCGCGCATGAGCGACGAAGACATCTGGCGCCTGAACCGCGGCGGCCATGACCCGCACAAGGTGTACGCCGCGTTCAACGCCGCCGCTACCCACACGGGCCAGCCCACCGTCATCCTGGCCAAGACCATCAAGGGCTACGGCATGGGCCATGTCGGCCAGGCCAAGAACCCGACCCACCAGCAGAAGAAGCTGGAACTGGATTCGATCCGCGAATTCCGCGACCGTTTCGGCATTCCGATCCCGGACGACAAGCTGGCCGATCTGCCTTACTTCAAGCCGGCCGACGATTCGCCCGAAATGAAGTACCTGCACGAGCGCCGCGCCGCGCTCGGCGGCTATCTGCCGCACCGCCGCGCCAAGGCCGACGAGCAGCTCAAGGCTCCCGCGCTGGAAGCCTTCAAGGCCGTCCTGGAGCCCACCGCCGAAGGCCGTGAAATCTCCACCACCCAAGCCTTCGTGCGCATCCTCAACCAGGTGCTGCGCGACAAGGAACTGGGTCCGCGCGTCGTGCCGATCCTGGCCGACGAATCGCGCACGTTCGGCATGGAAGGCCTGTTCCGCCAGATCGGTATCTACGCGCCGGAAGGCCAGAAGTACACCCCGGTCGACAAGGACCAGGTCATGTACTACAAGGAAGCGGCCGACGGCCAGCTCCTGCAGGAAGGCATCAACGAAGCGGGTGCGATGAGCTCGTGGATCGCGGCGGCCACGTCGTACTCCTCTAACAACCGCATCATGATCCCGTTCTTCATCTACTACTCGATGTTCGGGTTCCAGCGCATTGGCGACCTGGCCTGGGCGGCAGGCGACATGCAGGCGCGCGGCTTCCTGCTGGGCGGCACTGCCGGACGCACGACGCTCAACGGCGAAGGCCTGCAGCACGAAGACGGCCACAGCCACATCCTGGCGTCCACCATCCCGAACTGCGTGTCGTACGACCCGACGTTCGGCCATGAGCTGGCCGTGATCATCCAGCATGGCTTGAAGCGCATGGTGGAAGACCAGGAAAACGTCTACTACTACCTGACGGTGATGAACGAAAACTACCCGCAGCCCGGTCTGACCCAGGGCGACGAGGAAGGCATCATCAAGGGCATGTACAAGCTCAAGTCGCACGGCAAGGGCAAGAACCGCGTGCAGCTGATGGGCTCGGGCACGATCCTGCGCGAAGTCATGGCCGCGCAAGAACTGCTGGAAGCCGACTGGGGCGTGGCCTCGGACCTATGGAGCGTCACCAGCTTCACGGAACTGCGCCGTAACGGCCTGGACGCCGAACGCCACAACATGCTGCACCCCGAAGAGAAGAAGCCGCAGGTGGCTTACGTCACGGAACAGCTGGCCAAGACGGAAGGTCCGATCATCGCGTCGACCGACTACATGAAGCTCTTTGCCGACCAGATCCGCCCGTTCGTGCCCAAGGGCCGCGAATACAAGGTGCTGGGCACCGACGGTTTCGGCCGCTCGGATTTCCGCGCGAAGCTGCGCGAGCACTTCGAAGTGGACCGCCACTTCGTCGTGGTCGCCGCGCTGCGCGCGCTGGCCGACGAAGGCAAGGTGCCGGTCGCCAAGGTGGCTGAAGCCATCAAGAAGTACGGCATCAATCCGAACAAAGCCAACCCGCAATACGCCTGAGGGTAAAGAGACATGAGCAACATCGTGCAAATCAAGGTTCCCGACATCGGCGACTTCAAGGAAGTGGAAGTCATTGAAGTGCTGGTGGCGGTGGGCGACACGATCAAGGCCGAACAAAGCCTGATCACCGTCGAATCCGACAAGGCCTCGATGGAGATTCCCGCGTCGCAAGGCGGCGTGGTGAAGTCGATCAGCGTGAAGGTAGGCGACAAGGTTGCGGAAGGCACGGTCGTGCTGGAAGTAGAAGCGTCGGGCGCAGGCGAAGCTGCCGCCCCGGCTGCCGCGCCCGCCAAGGAAGAGGCTCCCAAGGCCGAAGCCAAGGCTGCTCCGCAGCAGGCAGCCGCCGCCGCACCGGCTGCCGCCTCCGGCCCGGTGAACATCGAAGTGCCGGACATCGGCGACTTCAAGGAAGTCGAAGTCATCGAAGTCATGGTCGCGGTGGGCGACACGATCAAGGCCGAGCAAAGCCTGATCACCGTCGAGTCCGACAAGGCTTCGATGGAAATCCCCGCTTCCCAAGGCGGCGTCGTCAAGGAAGTGAAGGTCAAGGTAGGCGACAAGGTCGCCAAGGGCTCGGTCGTCGTCGTGGTGGAGGGCGCCGCGCCCGCCGCTGCCGCGCCTGCCGCCAAGGCCGAAGCTGCCGCCGCGCCCGCTGCCAAGGCAGAGGTCGCGCCAGCGCCTGCGCCCGCCGCGCAGCGTCCGGCACCCGCTGCCGCGCTGGAAGACGCTAACCTCAAGCCCGGCCAATTGCCCCACGCTTCGCCTTCGGTGCGCAAGTTCGCGCGCGAACTGGGCGTGAACCTCAGCAAGGTCAAGGGCTCGGGTCCCAAGGACCGTATCACCGCCGACGACGTGCGCGGTTTCGTCAAGCAGGCTTTGGCTGCCGGCCCGGCCGCGGCCGCCGCGGGCGGTTCCGCCGATGGCGCCGCGCTGGGCCTCCTGCCGTGGCCGAAGGTCGACTTCACCAAGTTCGGCCCCATCGAAGCCAAGCCGCTGTCGCGCATCAAGAAGATTTCCGGCGCGAACCTGCACCGTAACTGGGTCATGATCCCGCACGTCACGAACAACGACGAAGCGGACATCACCGACCTGGAAGCGCTGCGCGTCACGCTGAACAAGGAAAACGAGAAGTCGGGCATCAAGGTCACGATGCTGGCCTTCCTGATCAAGGCCGTGGTCGCTGCCTTGAAGAAGTTCCCCGAGTTCAACGCTTCGCTGGACGGCGACAACCTGGTGCTCAAGCAGTACTACCACATCGGCTTTGCCGCCGACACGCCCAATGGGCTGGTGGTGCCGGTGATCCGCGATGCCGACAAGAAGGGCATCCTGCAGATCGCCCAGGAAATGACCGACTTGTCCAAGAAGGCGCGCGAAGGCAAGATCTCGCCCGCCGAAATGCAGGGCGGCTGCTTCTCGATCTCGTCGTTGGGCGGCATCGGCGGCACCTCGTTCACGCCCATCATCAACGCTCCTGAAGTGGCCATCCTGGGTGTGTCGCGCTCCTCGCACAAGCCCGTCTGGGACGGCAAGCAGTTCGTGCCGCGCCTGATCGTGCCGCTGTCGCTGTCCTACGACCATCGCGTCATCGACGGTGCCGCGGCCGCGCGCTTCAACGCCTATCTGGGCGCCTTGCTGGCCGACTTCCGCCGCATCGCGCTGTAAACGGGGAGCCCCATGAGCAATACCGTTCAAATCAAAGTGCCGGACATCGGCGACTTCAAGGAAGTCGAAGTCATCGAAGTGCTGGTCGCCGTGGGCGACACGATCAAGCCCGAACAAAGCCTGATCACCGTCGAGTCCGACAAGGCCTCGATGGAAATCCCCGCGTCCCAGGGCGGCGTGGTGAAGTCCATCAACGTGAAGGTCGGCGACAAGGTCGCCGAAGGCACGGTCGTGCTGGAAGTGGAAGCGTCGGACGCTGCCGCGCCGGCAGCCAAGGAAGCTCCGAAGGAAGCTCCCAAGGCCGCCGAGGCGCCGAAGCCGGCCGCCCCGGCTCCGGCCGCCCAGGCCGCAGCGCCTGCAGCGGCAAGCTTCAAGGGCACGGCCGACGGCGAGTACGACATGCTCGTGCTGGGCGCCGGTCCCGGCGGCTATTCCGCCGCCTTCCGCGCTGCCGACCTGGGCCTGTCCGTGGTCCTGGTGGAACGCTACGACACGCTCGGCGGCGTCTGCCTGAACGTGGGCTGCATTCCGTCCAAGGCGCTGCTGCACAACGCCGCCATCATCGACGAAGCCCGCGAACTGGCTGCCCACGGCATCAGCTTCGGCGAGCCCAAGATCGACCTGGACAAGCTGCGTGGCTACAAGGACAGCGTGGTCGCCAAGCTGACCGGAGGCCTCGCTGGCATGGCGAAGGCGCGCAAGGTCACCGTGGTGCATGGCGTCGGCGAATTCGCCGACCCCAACCACCTGACGGTCAAGGCCGCCGACGGCAAGACCCAGACCCTGCGCTTCAAGCAAGCCATCATCGCCGCGGGCAGCCAATCGGTGAAGCTGCCGTTCCTGCCCCAGGACGATCGCATCGTCGACTCCACCGGCGCCTTGCTGCTGCGTGAAGTGCCCAAGAAGATGCTCATCATCGGCGGCGGGATCATCGGCCTGGAAATGGGCACGGTGTACTCCACGCTGGGCGCGCGCCTGGACGTCGTGGAAATGCTGGACGGCCTGATGCAGGGCGCCGACCGCGACCTGGTCAAGGTATGGCAGAAGAAGAACGCCTACCGCTTCGACAACATCATGTTGAAGACCAAGACCGTGGGCGCGGAAGCCAAGAAGGACGGCATCTACGTCACCTTCGAAGGCGAGGGCGCTCCCAAGGAACCGCAGCGCTACGACCTGGTGCTGCAGGCCGTGGGCCGTAGCCCCAACGGCAAGAAGATCGGCGCCGACCGCGCAGGCATCGCCGTGACCGACCGCGGCTTCATCGAAGTCGATCGCCAGATGCGGACCAACGTGCCGCACATCTACGCCATCGGCGACATCGTCGGCCAACCCATGCTGGCCCACAAAGCCGTGCATGAAGGCCACGTCGCCGCCGAAGCCGCCGCAGGCCAGAAGTCGTTCTTCGACGCCCGCGTCATTCCGTCGGTGGCCTACACGGATCCGGAAGTGGCCTGGGTGGGCCTGACCGAAGACGAAGCCAAGAAGCAGGGCATCAAGATCGAGAAGGGCGTGTTCCCCTGGGCCGCCTCCGGCCGCGCCATCGCCAATGGCCGCGACGAAGGCTTCACCAAGCTCATCTTCGACGCCGAAACGCATCGCATCCTGGGCGGCAGCATCGTGGGTACCCACGCTGGCGACCTGATCAGCGAACTGGCTTTGGCGGTCGAAATGGGCGCCGACGTCGTCGACATCGCCAAGACCATCCACCCGCACCCGACCCTGGGTGAGTCGGTAGGCATGGCGGCCGAAGTGGCCGAAGGCGTCTGCACCGACTTGCCGCCGATGAAGAAGAAGTAAAGCGCCGGGCAGCCATGCTGCTGCCCGGTAAAGCAAAAGCGCCGGCCCTGGATAGGGACCGGCGCTTTTTTTTGTGGGCTGCGTTCAGGCGTGCGCTGCGTTCAGGTCTGCGCTGCGCTCAGGCGTGCGTATCGATGCGCGACCCCAGCGTGGCATCCACGGCCAGCACGGGTAGCGACTGCATCAAGGTCAGGGCCGTATCCGCCTGCGCATTGATCGCCTTCTTCAGCACGCGCGCCTGCACTTCCTGCATGAGGTTCGCGTCATTCAAGGCCAGGGCGGTATTGACGGTACTGCTGATCGAAGCGTCCATGCTGGGGGTGTCCTAGTGTGTAGAAGGCGGTACAGGCCGACGCCGAATTATCTCGTGGAGCGCATCTTAATGCACGGAATTCTTGGCAAAGAAATGCGATTTTCAGGCGGCGACGGTAATACCTGGCGCATGCGTCCGTCGCGCCGGCTCCACCACGATCTCCACGTGTTGGTCCAGTGACACCAATGCCCGCATCAGGCGCTCCAACGAGATATTCTGCAACTTGTAGCGCCGAACCTGCGAGACCTTGGGCTGGGTCATGCCGGTAAGCGTAGCGGCGTCGATCTGGCTGAGCCCGCGCTCGTCGATCAGCTTATTTAGCTTGAGCGCCAACGCCGCTTTGGCGGATAGTTCGGCGGCGTCTTCGAACCCCAGGTCCTCCAAGACGTTGTCGGTACCGTGGGAATGGTCTTTACGTGTCATTGCTTACTCCTGCCGGACTCATGCCGGGCCAATACGGCCTTCAAGCGTTTTTCGATGAGTTCGATATCCGGCTGCGGTGTGGCGATGCCGGATTTGGACTTCTTCTGGAAAGCATGCAGCACGTGGACCGCATCACCCATCCGCAAGGTATAGACCGCCCGGAAGGTATCGCCAAGATAGTCGTCGACCATCTCATACACCCGCGGTCCCAGTCCTTTCCAGACCTTGGCCGAAACCGGTTCGCCTCCAAGCTGAACGACGAATAGTGCCACGCCCATGTCTTTCTGGACTTCAATCGGGAACTTCTTGAAGTCCTTCTTGGCGGAGCCCTCCCAGTACAGCAGCTTTCTGTTCATTATTATATCCGTTCGGATATAAATAGCAATGCTTGAACATTCGCTGTAGTGCGTTGAATGACCGCCGGAACGACTCGGCGCTGCGGTGGAGGCTGGAGATATATGCGGTGTGTGAGGTCCATGTCTGCGTAGCGTAAAAAGCCGGGCAGCAGACAGGATAGGGGTGTTCATGACCCGACGTGCCCGCAGATAGGGATGATTTCAGCACTGGCGCGCTGGACGTCGGTTATTTGTGTGTCGTTGATCGGTGTGGCTTTTCACCCGCTAGCGAAAGCCAGAATCAGGGTCGTTCAGCGCCGCTCAGACTCAGTAAGTTTGCCCTCATACGCGATTCCTTAGCGAAGGCTCGTACCCTCAGGGCCGGTTTGGGCACTCGTTGATAGTGCCCCATGCGTGGTTAGGTTCGCAGAATTGCTTGCGTGCGGCCCACGAACAGTCTGGACGCTCGAAAAAGCCCATCGTTGAGCAACGTGCTAACTCCTTCTTCAGCTCGTCAATCCAGGCCATAGGGTTTTCTGCGGGGATCTCGGTCACGCGCAGGATGGATTTGGGCGCGGTGCCAGGATCGTCGCCCGCGTTCGTGGCTACACGTTGCATGGACGCATGCTCAGGCTGCGTAGGCGGGGCGACGCGTGGCTCGGTGGGTGTGGCTTCCGACTTGGGTATCGAGGCTGCTGGCTCCGGTTCCGACTTCGCAGCCGGCAACGACGGGGCTACCGGTGCCGACTCTGGCTGTGTCGACACGGATTCCCCGTTAAGGGGCGGAGGGAGCAGCGGTACTCGTACCGGACTAGCTGTCGTAGCACTGGAAGACGTCGTATTCGGCGAACTCCAAGACACTACCAATAGCACCAGCGCTCCGTAGATCGCCAGCGTGTACAGCACCGTCAACGTGGCATACCCCACGCGTTTGCCCGTGAGAGGTCGCCCGTCTTCGCGTCCGACCAACGCGCGCCAGCCGACGAGCGCGGCGCCGGGCGCGGAAATCAACCACCAAATCACCCGCCGCAGCGGGCCAGGCTCCTGCGGGGAGGGCGTGGCCTGCGCCTGGGCAACAAGTAATTCGCGCAGCGCGCGGTTCTCGTCGCGCAGACGTTGGGTCTGCGCATCCATCGGCGCCTGGGTATCTGGATCCGGGGTGCTGCCGTGCTGCGTAGCGTGTGGATCGGAGGGCGTCGCGGTCATGTTGGAAAACTATGGATACAAAGGCGTGCAATCGGGAGTATGAGCCAAATGGACCGCGTGAAAAGGGAGAACAGTCCGAAAAAATGGGGCTAGATTGCGACGCGGGTGAATACCGTGCCCGGACACCTCGGACTTGGCGGCTTCGTTGCTCATGTCCGTCGTGAGCAAATAGGGCCCATGCAAACTGGGTGCCGTACCTAAAAAAATAAAACAAGCCGGCGTATGCCGGCTTGTTAGTCTCGACGAGGGCGTGAGGGCCCTCGGTCGGTGCCTGGAGAGCAAAGCCTTTCAGCTCTGCGTCTACCCGAGCGTCAGGCGTTGCGGCGTGATTAACGCAGCAGCGACAGAACCGTTTGCGGCACTTGGTTGGCTTGCGCCAGAACCGAGGTACCAGCTTGTTGCAGGATCTGGGCCTTGGTCATGTTCGACACTTCCGTGGCGTAGTCGGCGTCTTGAATACGCGAACGGGCGGCGGACAGGTTGGTGATGGTGTTGTTCAGGTTGGCGATCGTCGATTCGAAACGGTTCTGGACCGCGCCGAGTTCACCGCGCAGGGAGTCGACGTCCGACAGCGCCTTGTCCAGCTTGGCCAGCGGGTTGGCGGTGGAGCCGGTGGTCATGGCGGCCACGCTGAGGTCGCTGCTGGTGAGCGTGTACGCGGCGGTAGCGGTACCCGTCGAAGTGGTCGATTGCGGGTTCACGGCGATGTAGAACTGGGAGGCGGCCCCAGATGCCAGGGCATTGCCATCCGCGCCGACCGTTATGCCGCGGCTGGCCAAGTTTTCGACTTCAGTAGCCGTAGAGGGGGTGACGGTCACGGTGGCATACCAGTTGCCACGACCATCGGACTTCAGATCAGCGCCGAGCGAAATGCTACCCGAGGCAACACCCAGCTTTTGGGCGAAGTCAGCCTGAGCGCCGCTACCGAAGCTGACCGCAGATGCCGTGAATTGGGTATCGTTGCCGAAGACCTTCTTGAATTCGGCCGCCCCCACGGAGGTGGCGGCAGTGCCGTCTGCCTTCGTGATCGCGCCAGATGCGTTGACAGTCGGGCCCGCGACGCTGAAGCTGCCCAGGCCCAGCGTGCCGGCGGTGATTTGCTTCAGATCGATGCTGATGGTTTCGTTGTCGTTGGCGCCGACTTGGATCGTCAGCTTGTTGTCGGCCGACAGGACCTTAACGCCGTTGAATTGCGTTTGGGTCGACACACGGTCGATTTCGTCCAGACGTTGCTGGATTTCGTCCTGGATCGAGCGCAGGTCGGAATCCGAGTTGGTGCCGCTGACCGCTTGCACGGACAACTGACGGATGCGTTGCAGGTTGTTGTTGATTTCGTTCAGTGCGCCTTCGGTCGTTTGAGCGATCGAGATGCCATCGTTGGCGTTACGGGCGGCTTGGGTCAGGCCGTTGACGTTGGCCGTGAAGCGGTTGGCAATGGCTTGGCCAGCGGCGTCGTCCTTGGAGCTGTTGATGCGCAGGCCCGACGACAGGCGCTCGATGGCGCTGCCCAGGGAAGATTGCGACTTGTTCAGGTTGTTCTGAGCAACCAGCGAGAGGTAGTTGGTATTGATAACTGCAGCCATGTTCAGGCTCCCAAGAGAGAAAGGCTTCTTCAAACTGGGCAGCAAGGCCGCCCACTGGTGTTAACGGGAAAGTTCGTCGACTTGGTGTCTAGGAATCTCTCCGTTGCCAGGATTACGGCACTCCAAAATCAATCTTTAGCGCTATTTCGCGAAAGTCGAAATTTTTCTTCCACCTTGTTGTTCTTCCCGGGCGCGCTGGTCATGCCTCAGCGGGTGAGGTCCGACCCCCATGTCGGGGGACCAAGTCGGGGCGGCTATATTGGGTGGCTATGTATGGGACTACCCCTTTGCTGGGTATAGGGCTACCCATCTACGGGGGGCATCCCTCTATAGGGCCATCCATCCTCGTTGTCCCCGGAGGAAAGTAGGCAGGCGTCGTCCGGAACGGTCGATGTGTTTTCGGCAACCAAAGCAAAACGTTTTCGGCACCCAAAGCAAAACGGACGCTCGTTGCGTCCGTTTTGCTGGCACTTCTTTAGTGGCGGCGGTTGCGCGCAGCAGATTGCTGGTGCGCGCGGATGCGCTCAGGCCTAAATCACCTGCGCGATTTGTCCATCCTGCGGCAATTCCTGCCAGGCCTGCTCCTTGAGCTTCGCCCGGATCCGCGCCGTCGCCTGGGACCGCAGCTGGCACACCCGCGCCTCGGTCACGTTCAGGATCGCGCCGATTTCCTTCAGGTTCAGCCCTTGTTCGTAACAGAGCGACAGCAACAGTTTTTCGCGCTCGGGGAGGGCGTCTATCGCATGGATCAGCGCCTGGCGGAAGTCGCCGGCCAAGAGCGAGTCCAGTGGATTACCGCCGGCCGCCCCATGGTTCAGGGTGGCTGCCCAGTCGGACGGGCCGCCGGCAGCGTCGGACTCAGTAGTGAAATCTTCGTAATGCACGATCTGCACGCCTTGGGCGTCGTGCAGTAGCGTCTGGTACTCGTCCAGCGGCATGGCGAGCTGTTGCGCGATCTCGGCTTCGCTGGGCGCGCGCATCAAACGCTGTTCGAGTTGCTGGATCGCCTGCTCGATCTTGCGCGCCTTGGCGCGCACGCTGCGCGGCAACCAGTCCTGGCCGCGGAGTTCGTCCAGCATCGCGCCGCGGATGCGGGTGGTGGCATACGTTTCGAACTGGGCGTCCGCGGTTTCCTGGTAACGGCGCACGGCGTCCAACAGGCCGATCATGCCGGCCTGTATCAGGTCGTCGAGTTCTACGCTGGCCGGTAGTCTGGCGAGCAATTGCAGGGCCAGCTTCCGCACTAGCGGGGCATATTCGACCAGGCTGTCATCTGCGTGGGGCATTGCGGGAATGTCTGGCGGTGTCCATCGTGACGCGTTGTCGGTTGTTGTCAATTCGCGACATTGTCGACAAACGCGCGGCTGCGCTAAAGCTAGCTGGATTGAGTGATCTGCAAGGTGCCATTGTCGGCAAATAAGGGCATTTCATTCCTCAAAGTACGCAATGTTTTGAATGCTTATTTGCCAAATTGACGTAAATTTGTCTGAAATTTTTATGTCAAGCTGTATCTGAAACGGTAAGTTGCGCAACATCAACAAAGTTTTGTCATATAAGTCATAGAAAATGACATCACCTGTGGTAAATTTTACTTAAATTGCGAACAAATGATACATTTCGCATCAATGCGAGGTGTATCGGATGCAAAAGCGGCGGGATTTCCCGAGCTTTTGCTTACACAAGCCCCCATCGGCGGGATAGGGAATAGGGAGTTGGGCGTGCAACAAGTCGAAAATTCATTGCTGACAGACATTCGTGAAGTGAATCTGTCATATTTGTTACTGGCACAACGCATGCTGCGCGACGATTACGCGGCATCGATGTTCCGCTTGGGGTTCAGCAATGAAGTCGCGGACATCCTGATGCGTCTATCGCCGGCCCAACTGGTCAAGCTCGCCAGCTCCAGCTCGCTTCTGTGCCGCTTCCGCTTCGACGACTACAGCCTGCTGTCCGCCCTGACCCATGACGTCCTGGGTGGTGCGCTGCAACAAGCGCATGCAACCATCCTGCTGGCCAAGCAGCCGGTCGAAGAATTGGCCTGACGGCCTGATCATTCCATCCGGAACACATGTAATGGCCACCAAGAGCGTTTCGCAGGAAGCGGATGACATCCTGCTTGCCAGCTCCATGATCACTTTGGGAGCCCGGCTGCAGGTGCTGGAGGCTGAAACCAGTCTCAGCCACGACCGCCTGGCGCGCCTGTACCGCGAAATCCGCGGTTGCTCGCCACCCAAGGGCATGCTGCCTTTCTCGGTCGACTGGTTCATGACCTGGCTGCCGAACATCCATTCCTCGCTCTTCTATAACGTGTATTCGTTCCTGAATACGCGCACCAGCAGCAAGGGCATCCGCGCCACCATCGACGCGTATCGCCTCTATCTCGAGAACGCCGGTACCGATGCCGCCGAAGGCGCGGAGCCCGTCCTGAGCTTCACCCGCGCCTGGATGCTGGTGCGATTTTTCGATAGCGGCATGCTGCAAATGTCCGCCTGCCGCCAGTGCGGTGGGCATTTCATCGCCCATGCCCACGATCCCCAGTCGGATTTCGTGTGCGCGATCTGCCGTCCGCCACCCCGCGCCGGCAAGACACGCGCCGCGGCCAAGGCGCGCGCCGGCACCCGTGCCGCGCCCACTGCGAATACCGCCCGGCTCTGACCTGCGGTATCCAAATACATCAAAAGCCCTGGAAAACCCCCCGTAACCCGCCTTTTTGGCCCGGGGGGAACAGGGGATCATTGACGCCGTTGTTTTGCCTCCGGGCCGCCCCAAGGCAAAAAGCCCCCTTGGGGGCAGCAAGCCGAAGGCGCGGCGTGGGGGGGGGGCATTGTTGCCGCCGGGCCGCCCCAAGGCAAAAAGCCCCCTTGGGGGCAGCAAGCCGACGGCGCGGCGTGGGGGGGGCATTGTTGCCGCCGGGCCGCCCCAAGGCAAAAAGCCCCCTTGGGGGCAGCAAGCCGACGGCGCGGCGTGGGGGGGGCATTGTTGCCGCCGGGCCGCCCCAAGGCAAAAAGCCCCCTTGGGGGCAGCAAGCCGAAGGCGCGGCGTGGGGGCATTTTTGCCGCCGGGCCGTCCCAAGGCAAAAACGCCCCCTTGGGGGGCAGCAAGCCGAAGGCGCGGCGTGGGGGCTTTTTTTTGACTTCGTTGGCAGGGGCCTGATGTGTTGATTGTTATCGGTTTTCTCGTGGTGGCCGTGTCGGTCGTCGGCAGCTTCATAGCGCTGGGCGGCCACCTGGGCGCGCTGTACCAGCCGTTCGAGCTCACCCTGATCTTCGGGGCGGCCTTCGGAGCTTTCCTCGCCAGCAACAGCAAGAAGTCACTGATGCTGGTCAAGGCCGCGCTGCCGGACACGCTGAAGAGCTCGCGCTATGGCAAGGACGTATACATGGAGCTGATGGCGCTCCTGTACGTGCTGCTGAACAAGGCGCGCCGCGAAGGCCTCATGGCGATCGAATCGCATATCGAGGACCCTGAATCCAGCCCGATCTTCAGTGAATATCCCCGCATCGCCAAAGACGCCAAGCTCATGGAGTTCATCACGGACTACCTGCGCATCATGATCAGCGGCAACATGAGTTCGTTCGAAATCGAAACCCTCATGGACGAGGAAATCGAGACCTACCGCCATGAACGCGAGGTGCCTGTGCGTGCCCTGCAGCAGATGGCCGACGGCCTGCCGGCCTTCGGTATCGTGGCCGCGGTGCTGGGCGTGATCAAGGCGCTGGCCGCCGTGGATCAGCCCCCCGCTATCCTGGGTGACCTGATTTCCAAGGCGATGGTGGGCACTTTCCTCGGGATTTTGCTGGCTTACGGCTTCGTGGGTCCGCTGGCCTCGCGCGTCGAGCGCCGCAGCGACGAAGCCACCAAGATTCTGGAATGCATCAAGACCACGCTGTTGGCCAGCATGAACGGTTATCCGCCCCAACTGGCGGTCGAGTTTGGCCGTAAGGTGCTGTTCTCCGCGGTGCGTCCGACCTTCGGTGAGCTGGAAGAGCACGTCCGGCAAGCCAAGTCCGCGACCCCCGGCAAGGCCTGACGGAGCAGGCCATGAGCACGGTAAACAACCACCGTGTGGTGATCCGCCGCAAGAAGGTCCATGGCGGCGGGCATCACGGGGGCAGCTGGAAAATCGCTTACGCCGACTTCATCACGGCGATGATGGCGTTCTTTCTGGTGATGTGGCTGGTCAGCATCGTGCCGCGCGAAGAGCTCAAGGGTATAGCGGAGTACTTCCGCATGCCGTTGCGCGTGGCCATCACGGGCGGGCCCAGCAGTTCGGCCGAAACCAGTGCGGTGCCGGGCGGCGGCAGCGACCCCTTGCGCAGCGAAGGCGATGTGCGCCGCGCGCAGGGCAACCGGGTCGAGGCTCAGCCCATGGGCGATGCCGAGCGCCGCGAGCAGCATCGCCTCGAGAATTTGAAAAAGCGCCTCGAAAACGTTATCGAAACCAGCCCTGTGCTGAAGACTTTCCGGCCGCAACTGCTGATCGACCTCACCACTGAGGGCTTGCGTATCCAGATTATCGATAACCAGAACCGTCCCATGTTCGCTACCGGCCGTGCGGAAGTGCAGCCATACATGCGTGACATCCTGCGGGAACTTGGGCCGGTGCTGAACGAATTGCCCAACAAGGTCAGTATTTCGGGGCACACCGACGCCTCGCAGTATGCGCGCGGCGAACGCGCCTATAGCAACTGGGAGCTTTCGGCGGACCGTGCCAACGCGTCGCGGCAGGAGTTGGTGGCCGGCGGCATGAACGAAAGCAAGGTCCTGCGTATCCAGGGGCTGTCGTCCAGCATGAGCCTCGTTAAAGATGACCCGTACGCGGCCGTTAATAGACGTATCAGCCTCGTGGTGCTCAATCTGAGCACCCAACGGCGCATCGAAAGCGAGAACGCCGCAGCCGCGGATGTCAGCGCAAAGGATGCTCGCGAGGTGGGAACGGCGGTGGAAGCGGCGCGAGCCGCGGCCCAGGCCACGACGGCAACCAAACCAGGCGAGACGGAGAACAACCCGTCCGCGGAAGGGGTTCGATAGCAATGGCGGCAACGATTCTTGTGGCGGACGACTCGGCGACGATGCGGATGATCGTCCAGGCGACGTTGACGGGCGCGGGGTGGAAGGTTCTTACGGCCGGCAACGGTCAGGAAGCGCTGGAAATGGCGCGCAGCCATCCCGTGGACCTGGTGGTCAGCGACTGGAACATGCCGGTCATGGGTGGGCTGGAGCTGATCCAGGGTTTGCGCCAGGAAGACGAATACGTGGATGTGCCGGTACTGGTGCTGACCACCGAAGACGACGTGGATAGCAAGATGGCTGCCCGGGATCTTGGGGTTTGCGGCTGGCTGTCCAAGCCCGTCGATCCCGACGTGCTGGTGGAATTGGCGTCTGAACTGCTCGACGAGCAGGCCGGCGCGTAAGCAGGTTCATTTTTGAAGGCGTACGGGTCATGAGTTCTGGTTTGGACCTCAGTCAGTTTTACGAGACCTTTTTCGACGAGGCCGATGAGCTGCTCGCGCAAATGGAGCAATTGCTGCTTGAGCTCGATGTGGGCGCGCCCGACATCGAACAGCTCAACGCAATTTTCCGCGCGGCCCACTCGATCAAGGGTGGGGCGGCGACGTTCGGCTGCTTTACGCAGCTGGCGGGCACGACCCACTTGCTGGAAAACCTCCTGGACGCGATCCGTCGTGGCGAAATGGCGCTGCGCACGGACATGATCGATATTTTCTTGGAAACGAAAGACGTGCTCAAAAGCCAACTGGATGCCTATCGGGCCTCCGAAGAGCCCGATGAAGCCGTGTTTGAGCGTATCTGCGCCGTGTTGAGGCAGCTTGCGCTGGAGCATAAGGATCCCGCCGCAGAATCCGCGCCGGCACAAGCTCCCGCGCCTGCGACCCCGCCGCCGGTTCAGGTTCAGGCCCCGGCGCAGGCGGCTCCGGTGCCAAGTCCCGAACCCGCGGCCGCGCCGCAGGCTCAGGCCGCAGAAACCGGCACACTGCCGTTGCGCGTGCGCATTACCAAGGTTTCGGACAAGGACGCAGCTTCCTTGCTCGAGGAAATGGGCAATCTCGGCAACGTCAAAGCCAGCGAGCGCGCCGATGGCGCGCTGACCGTATGGATGGACAGTACCTGCACGCCGGATGATATCGAGGCCGTCTGCTGCTTCATCGTCGACGGCGACCAGCTCGAAATCGGCCACGAAGCTGCTCCGGCCGCGGCCCTTGCGCCGGTGGCGGCCGCCGCGCCTGCCGCCACTCCTGCGCCTGCCGCGGCTCCGGCTCCGCAGGCACCCGCAGTGGCCGAGTCCGCGGCTGCCGCCGAGGCGATCACGCAAGCGACCCGTGCCGCCCGTCCAGCCGCCGCAGCCCCTGCGCATGCGGACAAGGAGTCGACCTCGATCCGTGTAGGCGTCGAGAAAGTCGACCAGGTGATCAATCTGGTGGGTGAGCTGGTCATCACGCAGGCAATGCTGGCGCAGACCGCGTCCACGCTCGATCCGGTGCTGCACGATCGCTTGCTCAACGGCATGGAGCAACTGGAGCGCAATGCCCGCGACTTGCAGGAAGCGGTCATGTCCATCCGGATGATGCCCATGGACTACGTCTTCAGCCGCTTCCCGCGCCTGGTGCGAGACATCGCCAGCAAGATGGGCAAGCAGATCGAACTGCAGACGCATGGCCGCGCGACCGAGCTGGACAAGAGTCTCATCGAACGCATCATCGATCCGCTGACGCACCTGGTGCGCAACAGCCTGGATCACGGCATCGAAACACCCGAAAGACGCATCGCTGCAGGCAAGGATCCGGTCGGACAACTGGTGTTGTCCGCTCAGCACAATGGCGGCAATATCGTCATCGAAGTCAGCGATGACGGTGGCGGCCTGAACCGCGAAAAAATCCTGAAGAAGGCGATCGCGCAAGGCCTGGCGGTCAATGAAAATTCACCGGACGATGAAATCTGGCAGCTGATCTTCGCGCCAGGTTTCTCCACGGCCGAAAAGGTCACGGACATTTCCGGGCGTGGCGTGGGCATGGACGTGGTGCGTCGGAACATCCAGGACATGGGCGGCCACGTGCAGCTCTCGTGCGAGCCGGGCAACGGCACCACGACGCGCATCGTATTGCCGTTGACGCTGGCGATCCTGGACGGCATGTCGGTGCGCGTAGGCGAGGAAACCTTCATCTTGCCGCTGAACCACGTGACTGAATCACTGCAGCCCACCAACGACCAGATCTATTCGGTGGCGGGCAATGAACGTGTGATGCATGTGCGCGGCGAGTACCTGCCGCTGGTCGAAATGCACCGTGTGTTCTCGGTGGAAGATGCCCAGACGGATCCCACGCAGGCTATCGCGGTCATCATGCAAGCGGAGGACCGCCGTTTCGCGTTGCTGGTGGATCACCTTATCGGTCAGCATCAGGTCGTGGTGAAGAATCTGGAATCGAATTACCGCAAGGTGCCAGGGATTTCCGCAGCCACCATCCTCGGCGATGGCAGCGTGGCCCTGATCGTCGACGTATTTGCGCTTGCGCGCGCCAACCGCGAGCGTTGGTCGCAGCCCGAAGCCATTCTGAATTGATGGAGAAATAAACCTCATGGCAGCCAAACCGCAAGCGCAATCCGCGCGCAACGAAGATGTCGGCAGCGAGTTCCTGGTGTTCACGCTGGGCGACGAAGAGTACGGCATCGATATCCTGAAGGTTCAGGAAATCCGTGGCTATGACGCCGACACGGTGACCCGCATTGCAAATGTTCCGCCGTTCATCAAGGGCGTCACGAACCTGCGCGGCATCATCGTTCCTATCGTCGACCTGCGTATCAAGTTCAACCTGGGCCGCGTCGACTACAACGAGCAGACCGTGGTCATCATCCTGAACCTCGACCGCCGCGTCGTCGGTATCGTGGTGGATGGCGTGTCCGACGTGCTGATGCTCAATTCGGGCCAGATCCGTCCGGCGCCGGAATTCGGCGCCACCCTGTCCACGGAATACCTGACCGGCCTGGGCACGGTGGACGAACGCATGCTGATCCTGGTGGATATCGAAAAAATGATGACCAGCGATGAAATGGCGCTGGTGGAGAAGGTCGCATCCTGATCGGATCGGCCAGCTCGGGAGGTAGAAGCGCCATATTGAACCCAATGTGGCGCTTTCCTTTAATGACTTCAATCTGGGAGTGGTTCTTGTGATGCGCAAGTTTCTCGCGAACATGACGATACGCAGCAGCCTGTTGTGGGTGCTGGCGTTTTTCTCATTCATGTTGGTGATCGGAGCCGCACTGGGTGTGCTGTCTCTGCGCATCAGCAATGGCACGTTGGCGGAGATCAAGCAATCGCAGGAACTGGATGACGCGGTGGGCCGCGTCGTTTCCAGCTACAAGGACTCCATGACCGGCCTGGGCCGCGCGGCGGCGGCCAACTATGCGGACATCGTGAAGTCCGTCGGACAGCCCACGTTGCTCACCCAGGGGCTTTCGTCCGATGCGGCCGGTTTGCTGGAGCGCGCCAAGGCCTCCATGAACAAGGGGCAGGCCGAATACGAGTACTACAAGAGCCTGGCGCGGCCGGCCGAAGCGGCCGAGACCCTGAAGGAAATCGACGAATCCTACGAGGCGCTGGTCCGGCAAGGACTGACGCCGCTGGTGGCTGCCCTGGAAAAGGCAGACATGCCCGCATACCAGAAACAGGTCCAGACGGTCCAGGATGCGCTGGAGGGACGTTATGCGCGAGCGATCGAGGGCTTCGATTTCTGGCGTGCCAGCAAGACGCTGGATGCCCATGAAGTTGCGCAGGTGCGCTATCAGTTCGTTCTGATGGCCGTAGGCGCAGGCGGCGTGATCGCGGCGTTGCTGGTGTTTGCCACCTACGTCTTCCTGCGTCGTCGCGTGCTGTTGCCGCTCAAGGAAGCGGGGCATCACTTTGATCGTATCGCTGGCGGAGACTTGACCGCCCGCGTGGACGTGCGCAATACCAACGAGATCGGCCAATTGTTCGCCGCGCTCAAGCGCATGCAGGAAAGCTTGACCCGTACCGTGGCATCCGTACGCCGCGGTGTGGATGAAATCAACGTCGGTTCGCACGAAATCGCCGCTGGCAATACGGACCTGTCCAGCCGCACCGAGCAGCAGGCGGCTTCTCTTGAAGAAACCGCGGCGTCGATGGAGCAGTTGGCCTCGACGGTGAAGCAGAATGCCGACAACGCCCGCCAGGCCAATCAGCTGGCGGCCAGTGCGTCGGACGTGGCCGAGCGCGGTGGTTCGGCGGTGTCGGAAGTGGTGAGCACCATGCAGGAGATTTCTGGCAGCTCACGCAAGATTTCCGAGATTGTGTCTGTCATCGACGGCATTGCATTCCAGACCAACATCCTGGCGCTCAATGCCGCGGTGGAAGCGGCGCGCGCGGGCGAGCAGGGCAAGGGCTTTGCTGTCGTGGCGGGCGAAGTCCGCTCGCTGGCGCAGCGCAGTGCCCAGGCGGCCAAGGAAATCAAGGGCCTGATTGAGGATTCGGTGACCAAGGTTGGCGCGGGTTCGGAGCAGGTCGAGCGCGCCGGGGCCACCATGCAGGAGATCGTGGCATCGGTGAAGCGGGTGACGGACATCATGGGCGAGATTTCGGCTGCGTCCGAAGAGCAGTCCAGCGGTATCGACCAGGTCAACCGTGCCGTCTCGCAGATGGACGAGGTAACACAGCAGAACGCGGCGCTCGTGGAAGAGGCGGCGGCGGCGGCGGGTTCCCTGCAGGAGCAGGCCCAGCGGCTGGCCGAAGCAGTGGCCGTGTTCAAGATCAACGCGGGCGAAGTCATCGAGATTCCCGCCCATCGTCTGTCATCGGCCCGTTCGTCCGACACCGATGCACGTCTGCAAGCGCCTGATGCGCTTGCGCTTGGGCACTGAGGGCGGTAGTGGCTACATCAGCGGCAAACCAGGCACCCTCCATTTCGGTGGACCGCCAATTCGATTTTCGGGACGCGGACTTCTCGCGCGTGCGCAAGATGATCCATGCTCACGCCGGCATTTCGTTGGGCACGCACAAGCGCGAGATGGTCTACAGCCGGCTGGCGCGGCGCTTGCGCGCGCTGGGCATGCAGGATTTCGGCAGCTATCTGGATCAGCTCGAGAACGAGCCGAATGCAGCCGAATGGGAAGATTTCGTCAACGCGTTGACAACCAACCTGACCGCATTCTTCCGCGAATCACATCACTTTCCCATTCTTGCGGACTTCGCGAAGCGGCGCGGCGGCCCGGTATCGGTGTGGTGTTGCGCAGCCTCCACCGGCGAAGAACCGTATTCCATTGCGATGACGCTGGTGGAAGCGTTGGGCCCGCGGGCAAGCGCGTGTTCGGTGCTGGCCACCGATATCGATACCAACGTGCTCAGCCGCGCGCGCGCCGGCGTCTACCCCGCCGAACGCGTGGAAAAAATGGACGGCGAGCGCCTGCGACGCTTTTTCCTGAAGGGGCGGGGCGCCAACACGGGGCAGGTCCGGGTGCGGCCCGAGATCGCCGACATGGTTCGCTATGAAACCCTGAATCTGTTGGCGCCGGCGTGGCCGATCAACGAACAGTTCGACGTGATTTTTTGCCGCAACGTCATGATCTATTTCGATAAGCCCACGCAAGCAAGGATCCTGGAGCGTTTCGTGCCGCTGCTCAAGCCGGGCGGCCTGCTGTTCGCCGGACATTCCGAAAACTTTACCTATATCAGCCGCGATTTTCGTCTGCGCGGGCAGACCGTCTATGAATGCGCGGGCAAGTCCTGAGCAGGACGAGGCAGCAACAAATGAAGAAAATTAGTGTTTTGTGCGTGGACGATTCGGCATTGGTGCGCGGCCTGATGACCGAGATCATCAATAGCCAGCCTGATATGGAAGTGGTTGCGACCGCGCCCGATCCCCTGGTGGCACGCGAGCTCATCAAGCGTCATAACCCGGATGTCCTGACGCTGGACGTGGAAATGCCGCGCATGGACGGCCTGGATTTCCTTGAAAAGCTCATGCGCCTGAGGCCGATGCCGGTGGTCATGGTGTCGTCCCTGACCGAACGCGGCGGGGAAATCACGCTGCGCGCGCTGGAGCTGGGCGCCATCGACTTTGTCACCAAGCCCAAGCTCGGCATCCGGGACGGCTTGCTGGAATACACAGAGATCATCGCCGACAAGATACGCGCGGCATCGCGCGCCAAGTTGCGGGCGCCGGCCGCGCACGCAGCGCCCGCCGCTCCCGCGCCTATGTTGCGTCGGCCGCTGGCCAGCTCGGAAAAGCTGGTCATCGTTGGCGCGTCCACGGGCGGCACCGAGGCGATCCGGGAAGTCCTGCAGCCGCTGCCGCCGGACAGTCCGGCGATACTCATCACCCAGCACATGCCCGCTGGCTTCACGCGCTCTTTCGCGCAGCGCCTGGATGCGCTGTGTGCCGTGACTGTCCGCGAAGCCGTGCATGGCGACCGCGTACTGCCGGGTCATGTGTACCTGGCGCCGGGCGGCGATACCCATATGCGTCTGGGGCGCAGCGGTGCTAACTACGTGATCGAACTCGAAGCCAGCGAACCCGTCAATCGCCATCGTCCGTCGGTAGATGTGTTGTTCCATTCGGCCGCCGTGGCCGCGGGCAAGAATGCCATCGGGGTCATTTTGACCGGCATGGGCAAGGACGGCGCCGCCGGAATGCTGGCCATGCACCGGGCAGGTGCCCACACGATTGCGCAGGACGAGGCCAGCTGCGTCGTCTTCGGCATGCCCCGCGAAGCTATCGCCATAGGCGCGGCGGATGAAGTGGTTTCGTTGTCGGCGATAAGCGAACGCATTCTGACTCGCCTGGGCGACCGTGGGCACCGCGTTTGACGCGGAAGGTTCCCCGATCGGTCCAAGGCAAATTCTTTCTGGAGTAGAAGATGGTAGACAAGGGCATAAAAATTCTGGTGGTGGATGACTTCCCCACGATGCGGCGGATCATCCGCAACCTGCTCAAGGAGCTGGGTTTCGAGAACGTCGATGAAGCCGAGGACGGCGCCATCGGCCTGGAGAAGCTGCGCAACGGCGGCTTCCAGTTCGTTGTGTCGGACTGGAACATGCCTAACCTGGATGGCCTGGAAATGCTTAAGCAGATCCGCGCCGACGCGGCGCTGGCCTCGCTGCCGGTGCTGATGGTGACGGCTGAAGCCAAGAAAGAGAACATCGTTGCTGCGGCCCAGGCTGGCGCCAACGGTTACGTGGTCAAGCCCTTCACGGCGGCAACGCTGGAAGAGAAGCTCAATAAGATCTTCGAGAAAATCGCCGGTTGAGGTGCGCCATGAGCACGACGGAACATGAGAGCCCGGGCGATTCCCCCGATCTGATTCACCGCATCGCATCGCTGACGCGCATGTTGCGCGATAGTATGCGCGAGCTGGGCCTGGATCAGGCCATCAAGGATGCCGCAAACGCCATACCGGACGCCCGAGACCGTCTGCGCTATGTCGCGCAGATGACGGAACAGGCCGCCAATCGCGTGCTGAACGCCACCGAGCAGGCCGGGCCCATCCAGGATGGCCTGTCACGGTCGGCGCAAGCGCTCGATGCGCGCTGGCAGCAATGGTATGACCAGCCCCTGGAACTGCCCGAGGCTCGCGAACTGGTGAAGGACACCCGCGCGTACTTGCAGGACGTACCGAAGCAGGCGCAGCAGACGCAGTCCCAGCTGATGGAAATCATCATGGCGCAGGATTTCCAGGACCTTACCGGTCAAGTCATCATGCGCATGATGGACGTGGTGGGCGCGATCGAACGCGAACTGCTGCAGGTGCTGCTGGATAACGTACCGCAAGAGCGCCGCGACGAAGCCAACAGCCTGCTCAATGGACCGCAGATCAGTCCCCAAGGCAAGACCGACGTCGTCACCAGCCAGGATCAGGTTGACGACCTGCTGGCCAGCCTGGGCTTCTAGGCCTCTACCGCACCGCCGGATATGCCCTCCGGCGGTGCGCGTTCCTGCGGCCGCAGGGTTCGACCGCTCAGCCTGCGCATGAACGTATTCCCTAAGGGCGCGAACCACCTCCGACCGATAGACTTCCCGCCAGAATAACAAGCAGGGGCCTTGCAGCGAAACATGGCGCGCGCAGCGCGTCAGGCAACGGATGCCCAGAGAAGGCGATCCGGGCCGGCACAAGGAGGTTGATCGTGGCCAGATCCGTATTCCGCCTGGGTGGCATGTGGCGGTTGCTGCGACGGCTCAATCGCGGCGACGCGACGCTGTCGGAGCGTACTTTTTCCATCAGTCCGGCCATTTGGCCGCTGTACCGGTTCATGGCGCGCATCCGCGGCCGCATCATGACCGTGCGGCAATCCAGCATAGAAATCGCGCTGAATGCCGCGCGCACGCAATTCCAGGCAGGACATTGTTCGATGCTGGCGCAGGAGCAGGCTCGCGCCGCTCAGGCATTGGCGGCCAGCGGGGCGCAGATCGCGGCCTTGTCGGGGGCGACTTCCACCCACGCGCGCGAAATTGCCGAGGTGTCGGGTCAGAATCTGCTCGCGGCGCGACAGGCGCAGGCCGAATTGGCTGATGTCAAAGAAAGAGTGGAACGCATGACGCGGGAGATGGCGGCGTTCACCGAAGTGGTCAGCCATTTGACGACCCGCGCGCGATCGGTGGGCGCCATCAGCAAGCTGATCAAAGACATTGCTTTGCAGACCCAGCTGCTGGCCTTGAACGCCGGGGTCGAGGCGGCCAGGGCTGGCGATGCGGGCCGTGGTTTTTCCGTCGTGGCGAGCGAGGTCGGGCGTCTGGCCGAGCGAGTGAATTCGGCCACCACCGATATCGGCCGCCATACCACCGAGATGCTGGAATTGGTGGATACGACTCAGAACCAAACGGAAACCCTGCGTGAGGATGTCAACGCGTCCGGCGGCGTGCTGGAGCGCACCTGCTCCAGTTTCGAGCGCTTTGTGCGCGATTTTGACAGTATGAACCGCCAGGTGGGCGAGGTAGTCCAAGCCGTGGGCGAGGTGGACGCCACCAATCATGGCATGAGCGAGGAAGTAAGCCGGATCGCGGCCCTGAGCGCCAACGTGCTGGAGCGCGTGGCCAGCATGTCCGCGGAAATCGACCGCATCCGTCGCCAAACGGAAAGCGTACAGGAGGTTTTGGCCGACGTGCGTACCGGCAAGACAGCCTTTGACGGCTTGTGCGATGCCGTCGAGGCCTTCCGTGATGCAGCCGTCCACCTGTTGGAAGATGCCAGGGCGCGCGGAGCGGATGTGTTCGACCGCCATTACCAGCGCATTCCCGGTAGTGAGCCTGCGCGCTACCACACGGGGTACGACCGGGGGATCGACGAGCCTCTGACCCGTCTGCTCGACAGTGTGCTGGAGAGCGTGCCGGGAGGGATCTATACCATCCTGGTCGACAACCGGGGCTATGCGCCGGCTCATAACAGCCGCTTTTCCCACGCGCCCACGGGCGACCCTAAGCAGGATATCGCGCGGACGCGGCACAAACGCATTTTCGATGACCCGGTGGGCCGGCGCCTGGCCGAGAACACTGGCACTATGCTGTTCCAGACCTACTCGCGGGATACGGGCGAGATCGTCAACGACATTTCCGTTCCGGTATATCTGGGGCCGGAACACTGGGGCGCGGTGCGGATAGGCCTGGACTATGGACGCTTTCAGGCCGCGCTGGAAGAACGGGACGCCGGGGGCCGTCAAGTCGCCACAGTGGGGTGAAACCACGGGCCTTCCTGAGCCTCGAGGCATTCCTGGCCGGGCCGTCGCACCCGGCCTGCCGTGCATCCGGGAATAGCGCCGCTTTCCCCCCGTTTCTTGGCTTATCGCCAAGGCTGGGGTACCCCTAGAATCTCGGCGGGCAGCTCGTCAATCCAGAAATCAGCGAGCCGCGACAACACCGCAGAGCATGGCCGAAGAAAGCGACCTCGAAAAAACCGAAGCCGCCTCTCCCAGGCGCCTGGAAAAGGCGCGCGAGGAGGGGCAGATTGCGCGTTCCCGGGAGTTGGGAACGTTCATGATGCTGGCTGCGGGCGTGGGCGCGATCTGGGTCGGCGGCGGGTCGCTTTACCGGACCCTTAGCGGCGTATTGCGCAACGGTCTGGGTTTCGACCAGCGTATCGTCGCCGATCCCGGGGTGATGGTCGAGCGGGCGGTCGAGGGGTTCGGCGAGGCCTTGCTGGTCCTTATGCCGATCTTCGGCTTGCTGGCCGTCATTGCGGTGCTCTCCAGCGTGCTGCTGGGCGGCATCGTCATTTCGGGCAAGCCGCTGCAGTTCAATTTTTCCAAGCTCAGTCCGGTGTCCGGCCTGAAACGGATGTTCTCGTCACAGACGGTGGTGGAACTGATCAAGGCGCTGGCCAAGGCGATGCTGGTCGGGGGTGTGGCAGTCTGGGTCATCTGGCGTTATCACGACGATATGCTGAGCCTGATGCACGTGGCGCCTTCGGCGGCCCTGATCAAGGCGATGACGCTGGTGGCGCTGTGCTGCGCCTTTATCGTGGCCTCCCTGATGATCATCGTCATGCTCGACGTGCCATGGCAGATCTGGAGCCATCTGAAGAAGTTGCGCATGTCCAAGGAAGACGTGCGCCAGGAGCACAAGGAAAGCGAAGGCGACCCGCACGTGAAGGCGCGCATCCGGCAGCAGCAGCGGCAGGCGGCGCGGCGCCGGATGATGGCCGAAGTGCCCAAGGCGGACGTCGTGGTGACCAACCCCACGCACTATGCCGTCGCCCTGAAGTACGACGAGGAAAAGAGCGGAGCGCCGCGCGTGCTGGCCAAGGGCACAGGCCTGATCGCCGCCAAAATCCGCGAACTGGCGGCCGAGAACCGCATCCCGACATTGGAAGCGCCGCCCCTGGCGCGCGCATTGCATCAACACGTGGAGCTGGGGCAGGAAATCCCGGCCGAACTCTATACCGCGGTGGCAGAAGTGCTGGCGTGGGTCTTCCAGCTGCGCTCCTGGCGAGCCGGTTGGGGCGCCGAACCGACGGCCCCGACCCGCTTGGCCGTGCCGGCCGAACTGGACCCGCAAGCCAAAACCGCAGCACAAGGAGCTTAAGGAATGAGCGCTTTGCTCACCATGTTGAAGAGTAGCGGGGCCACGCATGCGCGGCTTCTGGCAGGACCCATCCTGATCGTGATGGTGCTGGGCATGATGGTGTTGCCCCTGCCCACGTTCCTGCTCGACCTGCTGTTCACTTTCAACATTGCGTTGTCCGTGATGATCCTGCTGGTCGCCATGTTCACGCGCAAACCGCTGGATTTCGCCGCGTTTCCGGCCGTGCTGTTGTTTGCCACGCTGCTGCGCCTGTCGCTGAACGTCGCTTCTACCCGCGTCGTGCTGCTTCACGGCCACACTGGGCCGGATGCGGCGGGCAAGGTCATTGAAGCCTTCGGCCACTTTCTGGTCGGCGGCAATTTCGCTGTGGGGATCATCGTCTTCGTGATCCTGACGATCATCAACTTCATCGTCATCACCAAGGGCGCAGGCCGTATTGCGGAGGTGGGCGCGCGCTTTACCCTGGATGCAATGCCAGGCAAGCAGATGGCAATCGACGCGGACCTGAACGCCGGCCTGATTGGCGAGGATGAGGCACGCAAGCGCCGCGCGGAAGTCTCGCAGGAATCCGATTTCTTCGGCTCGATGGACGGCGCCAGCAAGTTCGTGCGCGGAGACGCCATCGCGGGCCTGCTCATCATGGCGATCAACATCATCGGCGGCCTGATCGTCGGCGTGGCCCAGCACGATATGTCGATGAGCGACTCGGCGCGCGTCTATACGCTGCTTACGATCGGTGACGGCCTGGTGGCGCAGATTCCCGCGCTGGTGATCTCCACCGCCGCCGGCGTGGTGGTGTCGCGCGTGTCGACGGACCAGGACATTGGCCAGCAGATTCTCAGCCAGTTGTTCTCGAATCCCAGCGTGCTGTTCCTGACTGCTGGCATCGTCGGCATCATGGGTCTGATTCCCAATATGCCGCACGTCGCCTTCCTCACACTGGCCGGTGCGCTGGGCTGGGGAGGCTGGATGTTGCACAAACGGCAGTCGGCCGCGGCGGCGGCCGCAGCGGAAGTGCCGCCGCAAGCCATTACCCAGGCACAGGCTGCCGCGGCCGAGGCCAGTTGGGACGACGTGTCCATGGTCGACCAGCTGGGCCTCGAGGTGGGTTACCGCCTGATCCCGCTGGTGGACCATGCGCAAAACGGCGAGCTGCTGCATCGCATCCGCAGCCTGCGCAAGAAATTCGCGCAGGACGTGGGCTTTCTTCCCCCGGTCGTGCATATCCGGGACAACCTCGAACTCAAGCCGAACGACTACCGTATCCTCTTGTCCGGCGTGGAAGTCGGCCATGGCGTGGCGATGCCGGGTCAGTGGCTGGCCATTGACCCGGGCGGCGTGACCATGCAGATCAAGGGCACGCCCACTACGGATCCCGCCTTTGGCTTGCCCGCGCTCTGGATCGACGGCAGCCTGCGCGACCAGGCGCAAGTGGCGGGCTATACGGTGGTGGATGCCGGCACCGTGGTCGCAACGCATTTGAATCACCTGATGCACCGCCATGGCTCCAACCTGCTTGGCCGCCAGGAAGTTCAGCAACTGCTGGACCGTATTGGCCGCGATGCGCCCAAGCTGGTCGAGGATCTGGTACCGAAGACGCTGTCGCTTACGGCGTTGCAGAAGGTGTTGCAAGGCCTGCTGTCGGAAGAAGTGCCGATCCGCGACATGCGCACCATCATCGATACCTTGTCCGAACACGGCCCGCGCCTGGCCGCGCTTGCCGCCGGTTCGGGCAGTCAGCCCGATATCAACGAACTGATCGCCCTGACGCGCCGTTCGCTGGGCCGCGCGATCACGCAGCAATGGTTCCCGGGCGAGGGCGAGCTGCGGGTGATCGGCCTGGATGTGAAGCTGGAGCGCGTGTTGTCCCAGGCGATGACGACCAGCGGCGGCCTGGAGCCAGGGCTCGCGGATACCTTGCTGCGCGAAACTCAAGCGGCTGTCGAACGCCAGGAATCGCAAGGCAACGCGCCGGTGCTGCTGGTTTCGCCGGTCTTGCGCGCGCCTTTGTCGCGCTTCCTGCGGCATCATTTGCCGCAGTTGGGCGTGTTGTCGAATACGGAAATTCCCGATGAGCGCATGGTGCGTGTGACCGCGCTGATCGGCGGAGGTAACGGGGCATGAAAATAAGCCGTTTTTTTGGCGCGAACAGCCGTGATGTGATGCGCCAGGTCCGGCAGGTGTTGGGGCCGGACGCGTTGATCGTGTCAAACCGCAGCGTCGATGGCGGCGTGGAGGTGTTGGCCACCGTCGAGGGGGCTTTTGACGAGGCCGCTCAGGAGGCGGCGCCGCGCCAGGAAGCTGGATATTCCCGGCCGACTGATACTCGCCCGCAGATGCCTGCCGGCTCGCCGGCCGGCATGCGCTTCGATGCATTGGATTCCGCGGCGCGCCCGCCGATGCCGGCGCCTGCCTTGCCGCAGGGCGCCTATCCGGCGCCGTCGCGGTCGATCGCGGCTTACCAGACCGCCTACGCCTCGTCCATGCAAGAGGAAGGCGAGGCGCCTCAAGCGCCGCCGGCAGCCGCTGTGCCGTCGCCCGCCGCACCTGTGCGCGTCGAGTTGCCTTCCTTGCCGCCGCTGCGCGAAGCGCCAGTGCTGCAGGCGGCCACGTCGGCGGCGGTGCCTGCGGGCTCTCAGCCATCACCCGTGCCTTCCATGGCCCGCACGCCGGATGCTCCGCTGAGACAGCCGCCGATGGCGCCGTCCGCCGCCTTGCCCTCGGATGCCGCAGCCGGCTTGCAGGACGCCATCAGTGCGCTGCGCGGTGCATTGGAAAGCCGCATGGACGGCCTGCTTTGGGGGGGGCGCCAGGGACCTGGACGGGAGCCTGCAGGCGCGGCGCTGTTCCGTAGCCTGATGGATGCGGGATTCAGCACGAAGCTGGTACGCACGCTGGTTGAACGCCTGCCGGAAGGAATGACGCCGGAAGCAGCGATCAGCTGGGCGCGCAATGAGTTGGTAACTCACCTGCCTGTGCTGCGGTCCGAAGATGAATTTCTGGCGGGCGGGGTGTACGCGCTGGTTGGTCCGACCGGTGTGGGCAAGACGACCACGCTGGCCAAGCTGGCCGCGCGCTGCGTGGCGCGCGAGGGCCGCGACCAGGTCGCGATGCTGACTACCGACAACTTCCGGATCGGGGCGTTGGAGCAGTTGCAGATCTACGGTCGCCTGATGGGCGTGCCTGCTCATTCGGTGCGCGATGCCGGCGAACTTCGACGTATCCTTTCCGAATTGGGCAGCCGCAAGATCGTGCTGATCGACACCACCGGCATCAGCCAGCGCGACCGCCAGGTGGCGGAACAAGCGGCGATGCTGTGCAACGCAGGCAAGCCGGTCCGCCGGCTGCTGGTGCTGAATGCCGCGAGCCAGGGCGATACGCTGGATGAAGTCGCGCACGCCTACCGCAACGGCGTGGGCGAGGACGTGGCTGGCTGCATCATTACCAAGCTCGACGAGGCCACCCGTTTGGGCGCGGCGCTGGACACCGCAATCCGCCATCGCTTGCCGATTCACTATATGTCAGTAGGGCAGAAAGTGCCCGAACACATGGAGCTGGCTCGCGCCGACGTGCTGATCGACCGCGCTTTCTCGATGGTAGAGCGCGCCCGCGCCCTCTATACCCCCAGCGAAGCCGACTTGGCGTCGCTGATGCCCGCTTCGCGCGAATCCGAGAACGTCGATCCCGCCCGCAAGCGGCAGTTGTTGGCTTCGGCCATCCTGCGCCCGCAGGGCGGCGCAAGCTCGGTGGAAGCCGCGCAAAACCTGGACGATGCCATTGCCTGGCTGGAAAGCGATCCCGCATGCGTGCAGGCGCGGGCGTCCTGGCGCGACTACGTCGGCGATAGTTCGGGTTCCAGCCTGGTTGGGCTGGGCGACGAGCCACTTGCAATGGCGCGCCGCGAGTTCTCTTCCGTTTGCGGACGCCATCTGCTTGCCATGCATGGCAAGGCGGCCATGAACGGAGACGGCCTGCCCGGCGGAGCGTTGCTGGGCACGCTGCTGATGAGCGATCGCGGTACGGCGCTGGCCGCGCCTGCGCAGCAACTGGTTCTGCCGCACGGCATGCTGTCCGCATTCGCGCCGACGGCGCCGGCCCAGCCGGATCCCGCGTTTGCGCTGCACACGCGTGTGGCTTGGCTGACTGAAAAGCTGGCGCGAGTGCCGGTCGTACACATGCTGGATGCGGGCACGCCGGCCTTGTGGCAACCCTTGAGCGAGCAAGGTGTTGCATGGGTGGCACGTAGTGCCGGAAGCCTGCGGGTGGTCCAGGACGATTGCCCGACCAATCTGAATGCGGTCGGCAAGAGCGTGGGCTACCTTCCCGTTGGTCAACCCGGCGACATGCCGGGATTGCATAGCGTGCAGGGTGGCAAGCGTGTGCCCCTGGCGCTGTGGGCCTCGGGTACCGAGGTGACGCTGCGAGGGAAGGGCGGGAATGAACCTGTGCGGCTGGTCTGCGCGCGCCTGATCGACACGGTCAGCGGCGAGGTGTCCGGACAGCTGTTCGGCCTGACGAATCTGCCTGCTTCCCAGGCGGATGCCGCCACCGTGGCGCGCTGGTTGGTCTTGCAGGAAGAGGCCAAGGCCGGCTTCCGCTACATGGCGAACGCTTGGCAAGCCTTGCCGGCCGTGGACGGCGCCCATGCGCTGGCGCGTCAATCGCTGATGGCGGGCCAGATGGGCGCCGCATGCTGGCAGCTGGCGCACACGTCCGCGGCGCAGATCCTGAGAGGGCCCTTGTCAGGCGTCATGGGCACCGAGCGCAAGCTGTCCGGCCGCATGTTGCCGGTGGCCTTGTTGAAGATGTATGCGATGCTGGAAATGACGGGAGCTTGACCGCAAGCTTTGACGGATGGGCGAGGTGCCGATCGCGGGAGCTTGTTGCTTGGGTTCCCGTAGGGCGCCAGCCCCGGGTTCCGGCCTTCAGCCGGCCACGATGGGCTTGCGGCCCGGGGCGCTGCGTGCGCCGCGGCCGCGAGCGTCGTAAGTGGACAGGGCGCCTCCGGCTGCGCCCATACTACGCAGGGCGTCCAGCGATTGCTGCGTGTAGCGCAGGTGCACGTCGATCAGTGCGCCGTTGCGCATATTGATTTCATTGGCGGATGCCGATTTGCTCAGCAGGGCCTGCCAGACGCCGGACAGCTGCGGATGCAGTACAGCTGCTTGTTCGGTGCCGGTATGGCCAGCGGGCAAACCGATTTCGGCAAGCAAGGAGTCGCGGACCTGGCTCAGATCCACCAGCTTGCGGGCAATGTCCCCCTTGCGTTCCGTGATTTCCTGCAGCGTGCCGACGCTTCCCAGGCCCACCAGCACCTCGGTCTCTTCTTCCAGGATGGAAGAGAACTCGGTGATCAGGGCGTCTTCCTGACGCATGCAGGATTGCAGGGAATCGACAGTGCTCATGGTCATGCTGCTCGGATCGGAATGTTGCGGGGTTACTTCAGCAGGTCGCGGGCGCTGGCGATCAGGCTGTCGGCGATGCGGCCGGTGTCGATCTTGAGCTGACCCGAGGCGATTGCCGCACGAATGGCGGCAACACGTTCGACGTTGATGTCATTGGAGCCGTCCTGCAGCGCGAGCATCTTGCGTGATGCCGAGCTCAGCGCCACCTGCGAGCTGCTGGAGCCGCTGGCGCTGCCGGCGCCATAAGCCTGAGCAACCGCGGCGTCAGCGCGAGGCGCTACGGCGTCGGCCGATAGGGGGCGGTTGGTGGTGGAATTGATCTTCAAGATTATCTCCGCAGGGCGTCCTGGGTCGGTTGTGCGACGGATTCGCCTACTTATGCCTCTGTAACGACAGGTCCGGTCGGAACTTTAGGGGAGAGCGGCGCAAGGGTGCAATACGACATGTAACAGCGGTTACAGCTGTATTTCCACGAGGCTGGCATTACGCACCACGCCGCTGACGACCTGACCGCCCGCCGTCCGTACTTGCACGGTGGCGCCGGGCGCCGCATTCTCGAGCGCCTGGCCTTCGCTGCTGACCACAAAGCCATTGCCGCGCGCATTGATGCGGACATTGGCGCCGCGTACGACGGATTGCGCATTGCGCAGCGAGGATCCCCTTACCGGTTGTCCCGCATTGATTCTGTGTGCCGCCGTCATGCCGACCACCATTTGCGGATCGGTTACCGCGCCCGGAGGCAAGGCGACCAGGTCGCCGTCACGGGGCGTCAGATCATCAGGCGTCAGGGCCTGGCCAGCGGCGATCATGCGGGTCGCGACATAGTAGTAGCCCGGCACGCTCACGGTCGCCTGTACGTAGGTCGTCCAGGGTCTGGGGGCGTTGCATCGCACGCCCACCGTCATGCGCGAGCGCAGTTTCATGCCTGAGGGCATAAATGGGGACATGGCGTCGCAAGGTGCCAGGCGCTCGACCCGGGGCGGGTCGATGGCGATCGACGGCTGTCCGGGCAAGCCGGCCAACTGGTCGAGCAGGTAAGTCTGCGCGGCCAGGGCGATTGCCTCTGGAGCTTGGGTGGCAGCTTCCTGCCCCTGTGCGGCAGCCAGGGGCAGCAACAGGGCTGTCAGGCAGGCTGCGCGCGCACGGAGTCGTCTAGCGGAGATTTTCATGATGGGTGAATTGTAGGAGTCTGCTCCATTCGGCAATACGTGAATTGGATGAGAAATAACGGGTTATTTGGCTGTTTGGGTTTAGCCCCCGGCCCCTATGATGCCGTCATCCAATGGGATAACGGTCTGTCCGGCGTCCCTTGCTTTCCGAATTGCAACGCACCAAGGCACCACGATGCTAGACAGGCTTAACGAAGATTTCCGGTTCTTCCAGCAGTCCCTGGGACTGCGCGCGCAACGCCAGGAAGTGCTGTCGTCGAACATCGCCAACGCCGACACCCCCAACTACAAGGCGCGAGACTTCGATTTCAAGACGGCCATGGCTACCGCCATGGAAGGCAGCAAGCGCCTGCCCGATACCTCGCTCACCTTGACCTCCACCCGCCACATCCCGGCCAAGGCCGTGTCGCAGGGGCCGACGGAGCTCCTCTATCGCCTGCCTTACCAGCCCAGCCTGGACGGCAACACGGTGGATATGGATATCGAGCGCGTGCAATTCGCGGATAACACCCTGCATTACCAAAGCACGATGCAGATGCTGTCTGGCCGCATCCGGACCATGATGGCCGCAATTCAGGACTGATTTTCTAAACGGAGCGGCAGGCAATGTCCTTGTTGAGCATTTTTGATATCGCCGGTTCGGCGCTCAGCGCGCAATCGCAGCGCATGAACGTGGCGGCCAGCAACATGGCCAACGCCGACAGCGTGGTCGGCCCCGACGGCCAGCCCTATCGCGCCCGCCAGGTCGTGTTCCAGGTGAATCCGCCGGTCGGACAGGCCCCCGGCCAGGAGATCGGTGGTGTGCGCGTGGCTGGCGTGATTGAAGACCAATCGCCTTTGAAGCAGGTCTACGACCCGCAGCATCCGCTGGCCGATGCCCAGGGCTACGTCAGCATGCCCAACGTCGATCCCGTCGCCGAAACGGTGAACATGATCGCGGCGTCGCGTTCATACCAGGCGAATGTCGAAGTGCTCAACACCGCCAAGGCGTTGATGCAAAAGACGCTGACCATCGGCCAGTCCTAATTTCCCGAGCTCGTGAATCCATGACCACTATCGATCAATCGACCAGCAAGACTGGCCTGGGCCTGGCCCAGACCGGCGCAAACAGCAGCAGCACGGCGCAAGGCCTTCAGGACCAGTTCCTGAAACTGCTGGTGACTCAGCTACAGAACCAGGATCCCCTGAACCCGATGCAGAACGCCGAGCTGACCTCGCAGCTGGCGCAGATCTCCACGGTCGAAGGCATCACCAACCTGAAGAACACGATGCTCGCCATCAGCGGGCAGATCGATGTGTCCCAGTCGATGAACGCCGTCTCCATGATTGGCAAGGGTGTCCTCATTCCGGGTTCGAAGATCAAGGTCGGGGTGGACGCCGACGATCCCGCGGCGCGCGTGGTCACTCCCTACGGCCTGGATCTGCAGGGCGATGCGCAGAAGGTCCAGATCCGCATTTCCGACGCAAACGGCGCGGTTGTGCGCACGATTGAAACGGTGGATCAGAAGACGGGCGTTTACACGCTGGATTGGGACGGCAAGAACGACAACGGAGTCGCGCTGGAGCCGGGCGCCTACACCGTCTCGGTGCTGGCCACCGACGCCGATGGCAAGAAGGTGAACGCGGAAGTATTGAGCTACGGCATGGTCAAGAGCGTGGCCTACTCGACCGACGGCCTGCGACTGGATCTGGGCCTGGAAGGCCAGACCAGCATGCTGGACGTGCGCAAGGTGATCGGCGCCTGAGGCGGGCGTACGCAATGTATCGGTGCCGGCGCAGGCGCGGCGGCTTCCCTAGTTAAAGATTAGCGAGAAAAAACATGGGTTTCGGACAAGGATTGAGCGGCTTGAATGCCGCGGCGCAGAACCTCGACGTCATCGGCAACAACATCGCCAACTCCGGCACCGTCGGCTTCAAGTCGTCGACCGCTTCGTTCGCCGACGTCTACGCCAGCTCGCGCGTGGGCCTGGGCGTGAAAGTAGCCGCCATCAGCCAGCGTTTCTCCGTGGGTACGGTGAATGGTGGAGGCGGCGAATACGACATCGCGATCGACGGCGCCAAGGGCATGTTCCGCGTCACTGACCAGAGCGGTGCCGTGATGTACACCCGTAATGGCGAGTTCCTGGTCGACAAGAACAATTTCATCGTCAACGCGCAGGGCTATCGCCTGACGGGCTATCCGGCCGGCGCGATCGGCGCGAACCCGGTTGAGTTGCAACTGCCGATGGCCAACGTGGCGCCCCAGGCGACTTCTTCGGGGACCACCGTGGCTAACCTGGATGCTAACGCCAAGGTCGTTTATTTGACAGATACGCAGACGGCTGATCCCGTGCCGGGGACGGTCACTATGGGCGGTGTGGCGTATGAATTTAGTCGCAATGGCGCGGGTCAGGCGATGCTCGTCAATCTGACGACGGGCCAGCCGCCGGCACCCGGAGTCATTACCGAAGGTGGCAATAGCATTACCGTGGGTGCTGGCGGTGTTGTGACCGCCGGTGATCTGTCGAAGATGCCTGGTTACAAGGACTATACGGCTGCCGTCATCGAGCCGGGTCGGCCGTTTGACCCCAAGTTGAGTACGACCTATACGAATGCTTCGCCCATGACTGTGTTCGACTCGCTGGGTAATTCCCACCAGGTCATGCAGTACTTCGTGAAGCGTCCGGCCGACGCTGCGGGAAACAGTGCCTATGATGTGTACTACACGATTGATGGCGAACCCATGCGTCCCAGCAGCGTCGATGCCGCAGGTACGTGGTCCACAACGGCTCAGTTTACGTTTAACAAAGCGGGCACGCTGACCAGCGCTCCTGTTGTGACACTTGAATTCGACAATCCCGGTGGTACCACCACCCCGGCCGATCCCATCAGTATCGCGATGAACTACACCGGCACTACGCAGTACGGCAGCGCATACAAGTTGGTGGCGAAGCCCGACGGCTATAGCTCTGGCGAGTTCAGCGGCATCAATATTGGCGGTGACGGCAGCCTGGTGGCCAGCTATACCAATGGCCAGACCCAGGTCGTGGGCACCATCGTGTTGGCGGACTTCTCCAACCTGCAGGGCCTGCAACCCGTGGGCAACAACGCCTGGACCGAAACCTCGGCCTCGGGCCAGCCCATCCTGGGGCAGCCGGGCAGCAACGGCATGTCGAAGGTCGTTGGCCAGGCGACGGAGGCGTCCAACGTCGACATGAGCAAGGAGCTGGTCAATATGATCATCGCCCAGCGCACCTATCAGGCCAATTCGCAGACCATCAAGACCCAGGACGAAATCATGCAAGTCCTGATGAACCTGAAATAGGGGTGAACCCACCCCCGAAGCGCCCTTGGCGCTTCCCCCTCGAGGGGGCGCGCTGGCGGACCGGCGAAGCCGGATCCGCGGCGCCTCGCTCCTGTGGGAGCGTTGGCTTGGGTGCATTGGGTGCATGTTCGACGACGATGGCGACAGGATAGGAAATGGATCGGATTATCTACACCGCGATGAACGGCGCGGCACGCATCACGGAGCATCAGGCCGCGTTGAGCAACAACATGGCCAACGTGAACACGCCGGGCTTTCGCGAGCAGATCGCGTTGTACCGCTCGGTACCGGTCACGGACGGAGTGAGTCTGCCCACGCGTGTTTCGACGGTGGCGTCCACGCCTCGCAACAGCTTCCAGATGGGCAATATGCAGACCACGGGCCGGGATCTGGACGTGGCGCTGTCCAGCGAACGCGGCTGGATCGCCGTTCAGACTCCGCAAGGCGAGGCGTACACACGGGCGGGCAGCCTGCAGGTCGGGATCAATGGCCTGCTGCAGACGTCGCTGGGCCAGCCGGTGCTGTCGGATCAAGGCGGTCCCATCGATGTGCCGGATCAAGCCGCGCTGACGATCACGTCGGATGGCACCATTACCGCCATCGGTGCCGGAGATGCGCCGAACAACATCCTGAACCTGGGCCGGATCAAGCTGGCCAGCCCGCCCAACGAGCAACTGGTGCATGGCGACGACGGTGTATTCCGCCTGGCGCCGGTCAATGGCCAGCCGGCGCCTCCGGCCCCTGCTGACCCCGGCCTGCGGCTGTTGTCGGGTGTGTTGGAGAGCAGCAATACCAATCCGATGGCGGCGATGGTCGGCATGATCGCCAACGCGCGCCGCTTCGAGCAGCAGATGCAGGTGATCCAGCAGTCGGACCGCAATGCCGAACGCGCCAACGGCATCCTGTCGGTAAGCGCCTGATACGGCAACTGAACCTAGATCAATTTTTCGCGCGCGGCCGGGCCGCGCCACCAGGAGTATTTCATCATGATGCGTTCGCTGTGGATCGCCAAGACAGGTCTGGAGGGGCAGCAAACCTCCATGGACGTGATTTCGAACAACTTGGCCAACGTTTCCACCAACGGCTTCAAGCGTGGCCGGGCCGTGTTCCAGGACCTGATGTATCAGACGCTGCGCCAGCCTGGCGCGCAGGTGGGTGATGCCACCCAACTGCCGTCCGGCCTGCAACTTGGTACCGGCGCACGTGTTGCCGCCACCGAACGGATCCACACCACGGGCAACCTGAACAACACCGGCAGCGAGATGGACATCGCCATCAACGGCCGCGGTTTCCTGCAGGTCGAGCTGCCGGATGGTACCCAGGCATACACGCGCGATGGCGCGTTGCAGCGCGACCAGAACGGCCAGTTGACGACGGTCAGCGGCTACGTGATCCAGCCGCCCATGAACATCCCCGACAACGCGCTGACCATCACGATCGGCAAGGACGGCATGGTCTCGGTGACGCAGCCGGGCGCCGCCGGCATTAACGTGCAGATCGGCCAATTGCAGATCGCCACGTTCATCAACCCGACGGGCCTGCAGAGCGTAGGCGAAAACCTGTATCTGGAAACCGACGCTTCCGGTCCTGCGAACCTGCTCCAGCCGGGCGTGGACGGCGCGGGCTCCATCATGCAGAACTATGTGGAAACCTCCAACGTCAACGTCGCGGAAGAGCTGGTCAACATGATCACGACTCAACGCGCGTACGAAATGAACAGCAAGGCCGTCAAGACTTCGGACGAAATGCTGGCCCGCCTGACCCAACTGTGATGTCCATGTCTGTCCTGCGCCTGGTATCGAGTACGGCACTGGCTTTGCTGGTGGCCGGTTGCGCCATGATCCCGCCCGAGCCCATCGTGACCGGGCCGACCACGGCTGCGCCGCCGCCTCCGCCCACGCCCATGGCGCAGCCCACGGGCTCAATCTATCAGCCGACCACCTACGGCAACTATCCGTTGTTCGAGGACCGCCGTCCGCGCAACGTGGGAGACATCGTCACCATCGTCCTGAACGAGAAGACGAACGCCTCGAAGAACGTCGCAACGAACACCAATCGCAGCGGCAGCGCCAGTCTGGGCATCGCTGCGGCGCCGTCCTTCATGGACAGCTGGGCCAACGCCAACCTGAACACCGACGCCAAAGGCGGCAATGTGTCCCAGGGCAAGGGCGACAGCACCGCAAACAACGCCTTCACTGGCACCATCACCACCACGGTGGTAGGGGTGATGTCCAACGGCAATCTGCAGGTCGCGGGCGAAAAGCAGATAGCCATCAACCGAGGCAGCGAGTTCGTGCGCTTTTCCGGGGTGGTGGATCCGCGCTCGATCACCGGCACGAATACCGTGTCGTCGACGCAGGTGGCCGACGCGCGCATCGAATACCGCAGCAAAGGCGTCATGGACGAAGTCCAGACCATGGGCTGGCTGCAACGCTTCTTCCTGATCGCTTCGCCCTTCTGAAATGAAACACTCCGCTTTCCTCTTTCGTATGTTGGCACGCGTCTGCGTCGCCGCCAGCCTGCTGGGCGCCGCCGGGGCTGCTCAGGCCGAGCGGCTCAAGGACCTGGCATCGATCCAGGGCGTGCGGGGCAACCAACTGATCGGCTATGGGCTGGTCGTCGGCCTGGACGGTAGCGGCGACCAAGTGCGCCAGACGCCGTTCACGCAGCAAAGCTTGACCAATATGCTGTCGCAACTGGGTATCACGGTGCCGGCGGGCAGCAATATGCAGCTGAAGAACGTGGCGGCCGTCATGGTCACCACCACCTTGCCGGCATTCGCTCGCCCGGGCCAGACGCTGGACGTGGTCGTGTCTTCCATGGGCAACGCCAAGAGCCTGCGCGGCGGCACGCTGCTGATGACGCCGCTCAAGGGGGCCGACAGCCAGGTGTACGCCATCGCCCAGGGCAATATTCTGGTGGGCGGTGCAGGCGCTTCGGCCGGCGGTTCCAGTGTGCAGATCAACCAGTTGAACGGCGGTCGCATCAGTGCGGGCGCCATCGTGGAGCGCGGTGTGCCCACGACGTTCTCGCGCGATGGCTACATTTATGTGGAACTGAACAACACGGATTTCGGCACCGCGCAGAATGTCGTCGCGGCGCTGAATCGCAAGTTTGGCCAAGGCACCGCGACCGCGTTGGACGGCCGGGTGGTGCAGGTGCGCACGCCCATGGAACAGGCCTCGCAGGCGCGCTTCCTGTCGCAAGTGGAAGACCTGCAGGTGGCGCGTGCGCCCACGGTGGCCAAGGTCATCATCAATGCGCGCACCGGATCGGTGGTCATGAATCGCACGGTCATGATCGAAGAAGCGGCCGTGGCGCACGGCAACCTTTCGGTCATCATCAACCGCCAGAACCAGGTGTCGCAGCCTGACACGCCTTTCACGGAAGGGCAGACGGTGGTGGTGCCCAATACCCAGATCGAGGTGCGCCAGGATAACGGGTCTTTGCAGCGGGTGAGTACCAGCGCCAATCTGGCCGATGTGGTCAAGGGCCTGAACGCCCTGGGTGCGACGCCGCAGGATCTATTGGCGATCCTCCAGGCCATGAAGACCGCCGGCGCGTTGCGCGCCGAATTGGAAATCATCTGACGGCCATGGCGTACACCAATGATGCGGCGCGGGGCGCCAGCCGCCAGGATTCGGTCTTTGACATGGGTCGCCTGTCGGATCTGAAACGCGACGTCAAGAAGGACCCCGAAGGTACCGAGCAGCAGAAGCAGGTGGCTAAGCAGTTCGAGGCCCTGTTCCTGCAGATGATGGTCAAGCGCATGCGCGAGGCCACGCCCAAAGAAGGGTTGTTCGATTCGCAACAGACGCAGATGCTGCAATCCATGGCGGACGAGCAACTTGCGCTGCATCTTGCATCGCCTGGCATTGGGCTGTCCGGCGCCATTTTGGCGCAGATGCAGCAAGGCAAGCCGGGCGATCTCGGGGCAGACACGGTCAAGCGTCTAGGCGAGGGCGCGGATCTTGATTTCCGTTCGGCCGGCTCGCGTGAAGTCTCTGCATTGTTGAACGTGATGCGCAATAACAGCGCCCAAAGCCGGGCTTTGGCCGCGGCGGAAGGCGCACCGGATCATGTCGTCGCGTTCGTATCCAAGATGTCGCGCGCTGCCAATCTGGCATCGCAACAAAGCGGCGTGCCCGCGCGCCTGATCATGGGCCAGGCGGCATTGGAATCGGGTTGGGGCAAACGCGAGATCAAACATGAGGACGGCAGCACCAGCTACAACCTGTTCGGCATCAAGGCTGGGGCCAGCTGGAAGGGCAGGGTCGTCAACGTCCTTACCACCGAGTACGAGGACGGTGTCGCGAAAAAGGTGACGCAACCGTTCCGGGCCTATGCATCCTATGAGGAATCCTTCGCCGACTATGCGCGCCTGATCGGCAACAGCCCGCGCTACGAAGCTGTCACGCAAGCCCGCAACGAGATCGAGGCGGCGCGCAGGATCCAGGACGCCGGCTATGCGACGGACCCCAAGTATGCGCAGAAACTGATCGGCGTCATGAGCCAATTGCGCGGGGCGGCGTCCAACGTGGAAATTTCTCGCCAGATGTTGGAAGGACTCTAAATTCGGACTATCTCCTGCCGTTAATGGAGTATCCAGGTATATCAGTTGCGGTTAAATACGGGGCATTGTCAGCATGAATATGTATAAATTGGCGCTGGGCGGGCTGAACGCCGCTCAGGCAGGGCTGGCCACCACCAGCCACAATATCAACAATGCCACCACGGTCGGTTACAACCGCCAGCGCGTCATGGTTTCCACGGCTGGCGCTCAGGCTACCAGCAACGGCTACATTGGTCGTGGCGTGCAGGTCGACACGGTCGTGCGCAGCTACGACAGTTTCCTGTACAAGCAACTGGTCGGTGCGCAAGGCAGCGGCGCTCAACTCCAGACGCAGTACGACCAGGTTTCGGCGATCAACAACCTGTTCGCGGATCGCACGGTGGGCATTGCCCCGGGCCTGACCAACTTCTTCACCAGCATGAATGCGGTGGCTAGCAAGCCCGCCGACCCCGCAGCGCGCCAGGATCTGCTGGGCAAGGCCAACAGCCTTGCTACCCAGATTCGCTCCGCCTACACGGAAATGCAGAATCAGCGCATCGGCCTGAACACGCAGATCACCACGACGGTTGAGCAGGTCAACAGCTACCTGTCCCGGATCGACGACCTGAATCAGCAGATCTCGCTGGCAACGCGCAAGGCGGGTGGCAGCCCCCCGAACGATTTGCTTGATCAGCGCGACCAGGCGGTCATGGAGCTGAACCAGCTGGTAGGCATCACCACCTACGAGCAGGGCGACAAGATCAATATTTCGCTCGCCAACGGCGGCCAGGCGCTGCTGTCGGGCAATACCATCTATCCGCTGCAGGCAGTTGCGTCCGCCAAGGATGCTGGCCGCACGGCCATTGCCTATACGCTGCCCGCGGGTTCGGGCAAGACGGTCGCGGTGGAATTGAATGATGCGGAAGTCACTGGCGGTTCGCTGGGTGGCCTGTTGCAGTTCCGCTCCTCGTCGCTGGACGTGATGCAAAGCCAATTGGGCCAGATGGCCGTCGGTCTGGCGCTGTCTTTCAACGAGCAGCACAAGCAAGGCCTGGACCAGAACGGCAATCCGGGCACCGATTTCTTCGGCATCGGGTCGCCTCAAGGCGTGCCCAATGCCCAGAACAAGAGCAACGCGACGCTCACAGGCGAGTTCACGAACCTAAACAATATCAACGCCAAAGAATACGAAGTCTCGTTCGACGGCACGAACTACCGCGTGCTGCGCATGCCCGAAGGTTCGCAGGTCTATAACGGTCCGGCCACCGGGACGCCGGGCACCCTGAATCTTGATAGCGAAATGGGCGTGACCCTGACCATCAGCGCGCCGCCCCAGGCCGGCGACAAATGGTCGCTGGCGCCCACACGTGATGCTGCGCGCGACCTGACCGTGTTGATCAGCGATCCGTACAAGGTGGCGGCGGCCGATTTGGAAGGTGGCGACGCCAACGGCAAGAACGCGCTCAAGCTGGCGCAGCTGCAGAACAGCAAGGTGCTGGGCAACGGCACGATGAGCGTGAACGACATGTTCGGGCAGGTAGTAAACACGGTAGGCGTTCAGACGCAGCAACTCAAGTCCGCGGCCACCGCGCAGGCCAATCTGATCACGCAGAAACTGGCAGCCCAGCAGGCCGTTTCGGGCGTCAACCTGAACGAAGAGTACGTCAGCTTGTCGCTGTACCAGGAGCAGTACCAGGCCAGCGCCCGCATCATTGATGTGGCCAGCACCATGTTCGACACGCTGCTGGGCCTGCGCGGCTGATCGGATTATTGAATCGTGACCAATAAAGAAAATATCGGAGCTTCACCATGCGCCTGAGCACCTCAATGATGTACTCGAACGGCCTGAAAGGCGTTCTCTCTCAGGAATCCGACATGAACCGCCTGGTCGAACAGGTCGGCAGCGGGCGCAAGAACCTGAGCCCGGCGGACGACCCCTTGGCGGCGGCGCAAGCTATCAGCGTGGCGCAGACGCAGAGCATGAACAGCACGTATGGCATGAATCGCCAGACGGCCAATACGAATCTGGGCCAGGAAAGCAATACGCTGACCGCAGTGACGAATGCCTTGCAGGAAGCGCGGACCCGCATCGTCCAAGCTGGCGGGGTGTTGTCTGACAGCGACCGCCAGACACTATCCACGGCACTGAAGAGTACGCGCGATGCATTGCTGGGTCTGGCAAACACGACCGACGGCAATGGCCAGTATCTGTTCTCGGGCAATGACGGCAGCGTGATGCCGTATTCCAAGGATGCATCAGGCAAGATCATCTATAGCAATTCCGTCGGCGAACGTACCATCCAGGTTGATCAGAGCCGGCAGCTTTCGACGAGCGATTTGGGGAAGGATATCTTCGGCCGCGCCAACCCGGGTTCGCAGGCATTTGTTACCTCTGCTGGCAGCGGCAACACCGGAACAGCCGAATTCGGCTCGGCATCCGTGACCCCGGGCTCGACTAACACGGGTAAGAAATTCGCGGTGCAGTTTGAAACCGATGCGACCACCGGAGCGATCGGATATCGAGTTACTACCACGAATCCTGATGGTTCCAGTGCGACCGTACCGGCTGCCGGAGCGCCAGCAACGGCTTATGCCGATGGCGCCACGATCGATTTGGGCAGCGGCGTATCAGTGGCCATCAAGGGAGCTCCTCAAGGCGGCGACGTGATCAATGTTGAGAGCGTTCAGAACATCGATATGGATGTGTTCGCCACGCTGGACAATGTTATCGCTGCCTTAGAAGCCCCCAGCAGTGGCGATCCGGTGGCGACTGCAAAATTGAATAATGCTCTCGCCACCGCCAACAAAAAGTTGGCGAACACCTACGACAACGTGCTGACGGTGCAAGCCTCGGTCGGCGCCCGCATGAACGAATTGGACGCCTTGGACGCTACCGGTACGCAAAAGGGGCTGTCGTATTCCAAGTCGCTGTCGGATCTGGAAGATCTGGATTACTACCAGGGCGCCAGCCAGCTTGCGCTGCGCCAGGTTGCGTTGCAAGCGGCTTCGGCAGCTTTCATGACCATTCAGGGATCGAGTCTTTTCAGCCGTAAGTAGTCGTTCGGCAAGTTCAAAAACGCGCCATTGGGTGCGGATAGTTGCGCCGTTGCGGACGCTGCTGGCCAGGAGCCGGGGCGTCCGTGTGTGCGTGCAGGGTAGGAAATAGTCGTTTCATATCGCTTAACGTTCAGGTATTCCATGCTTGTCAACTTGAAAGTCCGCACCTGTCTAGTCTTGGTGTTGCTGCTCTTTACGGGCGCCATGTTCATATCCAACGGTGTTGCATGGATGGGGCTGAACTCGAGCAATGAAAAGCTGGAACGGGTCAACGATGCCTACTCCACGCAAGCATCGCAGTTGAACCGCGCCTATATCCTGTTCCTGCGCGGCCGCTTGCTATTGGCGACGTCTCTGATGGACCTGCAGCAAGGAAAGACCGAACAGGCGACCTCGCAGGCCAAACGCGCTGAAGGCTTGATGCAGGAAGGCGCCAAGGCCCTGGACGCATACCGCAAAGCTCCGCGTCTGGAAGGGTCCGAGGCGTTGAACCAAAAGCTGGAAGGCGCCTACAAACAGTTCGACGACGTAGTCCGGCGTCAGGCAGCGGCCTTGTCGACCATGGCCGTACAGGAATACCTGGATCTGAACGATGCTGGCAGCGCTGCAAATACGGCGCTGCGTGAGGCCGTAGGCGGCGTGCTCGCGCACATAGATTCCAGCACTGACGAACTGGTCGTGCAGGCCGAAGCGGCCCACGGCGTTTCACGCACCGTCACCATCGTGATGCTGGCGATCGCCCTGGCCCTGGCGCTCGGGTGCTGGCTTTTCATCAGCCGGACCGTGCTGCGGCCGCTGCGTGAAGCGGGGGATCACTTTGAGAAAATTGCCGGCGGCGATTTCACTGGTCGCATCGAGGTACGTAGCACCAACGAAATCGGTCAATTGTTTGGCGCGATCAAACGCATGCAGGAAAGCCTGACTCGCACTGTGGCGCTGGTGCGCCGTGGCGTGGACGAGATCAATGTGGGCTCGCGCGAGATATCCGCGGGCAACACCGATTTGTCCAGCCGCACCGAGCAGCAGGCTGCTTCGTTGGAAGAAACTGCTGCGTCGATGGAGCAGTTGGCCTCGACGGTGAAGCAGAATGCCGACAACGCCCGCCAGGCCAACCAGTTGGCGGCCAGCGCGTCGGATGTGGCCGAGCGCGGTGGTTCGGCGGTGTCGGAAGTGGTGAGCACCATGCAGGAAATATCTGCCAGCTCGCGCAAGATTTCCGAGATCGTGTCGGTCATCGATGGCATTGCCTTCCAGACCAACATCCTGGCGCTCAATGCCGCGGTGGAAGCGGCGCGCGCGGGCGAGCAGGGCAAGGGCTTTGCGGTGGTGGCGGGCGAGGTCCGCTCGCTGGCACAGCGCAGCGCCCAGGCGGCCAAGGAAATCAAGGGGCTGATCGAGGATTCCGTCACCAAGGTGGGCGCGGGTTCGCAACAGGTCGAGCGCGCTGGCGCAACCATGCAGGAAATCGTGGCCTCGGTGAAGCGGGTGACGGACATCATGGGCGAGATCTCGGCCGCGTCCGAGGAGCAGTCCAGCGGCATTGATCAGGTCAACCGTGCCGTGTCGCAGATGGATGAAGTGACGCAGCAGAACGCGGCGCTGGTGGAAGAGGCGGCCGCGGCTGCTGGTTCCCTGCAGGAGCAGGCGCAACGCCTGGCGGAGGCCGTCTCCGTATTCAAGATCAATGCGGGCGAAGTCATCGAGGTTTCGGCGCAGCAACTGGCGGCCCAACGCAGCGCACCGCGTATGCCGGCCCCGTCTGCCACGGCGGCTGGCCAAGCGCCAGCCGAAGCCGCGAAGCCGGAATCGCCGAAGCCGGCGGAATCCGCTGCACAGGCAGCGCCCGCCCCACGCCTGACGCAAGTTGCCCGCCCCAAACCCGCGGCGGCAGCGGCGACCACGGTTCGTCCGCTACGCCGGTCGGCCAGCCGACCCGCTCGCGCCACGGACGCCGCACCTGCGGCACCGCCGGCGAGCCGACGGTCACCGCCGTCGGACGACGATTGGGAGTCTTTCTGACGGAGTGATCCGTCAGCGCAGCACAGCAGTAAAGCTACCCCTATTTACGGCTTGGCCACATGAATACCGCCAGGACGACTACCGGAAAAAATAGAAATGTTTAGCAATCTGAAGGTGCGCACGGGCTTGATGCTCGCTCAGTTGGCTGTGGCGCTGGCGGCGCTTGTCGCCATCGTCCTCGGGTGGAACAGCATGCGGTCCAATGCCGAGGCGATCAACGCTTTGGACACTCTGAGCGTCCAGCAGGCCACCCTGATCAAGGACGCGTATACGCAGATGCTGCGCGCCACCATACGCGCTGACATTGCCGCTGCGCAACGCGCCACTGGTGACGCCAGCGGCGCCAGCGAGAACACGCGCACGGTGCAGCAACTGGTTGCCGACGCCAAGAAGAAGATGGAAACCTTCAAGGCCATTCCGAAGACCACGGCGCTGGGCAAGACCACGGAAGGCGACCTTATTTCGTCTTTCAATGGCTTTGCCGATGCGCTGCAAGCCATGATGTCCGCGCTGGACAAGGGCGATTCGGCTGCCTACCTGGACCTGAAGAACACGCGGGCCGGTGCCGCAAGCGGTGCATTTTCCAAACAACTGACCGAGTTCGCACAGGGTATTACCTCCTATAGCGAAGAGATGGTGTCGTCTGCCCGTTCGCAGGCGGCCACAATGGCGGTCGTATATGCCGTGCTGGCGGTGGTGATCGTCGCGGTGTGGCTGGCAGCGTTCCTGTTCATGAATCGCGTGGTCCTGCGTCCCTTGCGCGCGGTCAGCGAGAGTTTCGACAAGATTGCCGGCGGCGACCTGACCGTCCGCGTCGAGGTGAGCTCCACCAACGAAATCGGCACGCTGATGGCGGCGGTCAAACGCATGCAGGAAAGCCTGACGCGCACCGTATCGGCGGTGCGTCGCGGCGTGGACGAAATCAACGTGGGCTCGCGCGAGATCTCTGCGGGCAACACGGATTTGTCCAGCCGCACGGAAGAGCAAGCGGCTTCGCTGGAAGAGACGGCGGCATCGATGGAACAGCTGGCCTCCACGGTAAAGCAGAATGCCGACAACGCCCGCCAGGCCAATCAGCTGGCGGCCAGCGCGTCGGACGTGGCCGAGCGTGGCGGTTCGGCAGTGTCCGAAGTGGTCGATACGATGCAGGAGATATCGGCCAGCTCGCGCAAGATTTCCGAGATTGTCTCGGTCATCGACGGCATTGCATTCCAGACCAACATCCTGGCGCTCAATGCCGCGGTGGAAGCGGCGCGCGCGGGTGAGCAGGGCAAGGGTTTTGCGGTGGTGGCGGGCGAAGTTCGCTCGCTGGCGCAGCGCAGCGCGCAGGCGGCCAAGGAAATCAAGGGCCTGATCGAGGACTCCGTTGCCAAGGTCGGGGCGGGCTCGCAGCAGGTCGAGCGTGCCGGGGCCACCATGCAGGAGATCGTGGCATCGGTGAAGCGCGTGACGGACATCATGGGCGAGATTTCGGCTGCGTCCGAAGAGCAGTCCAGCGGCATCGATCAGGTCAACCGTGCCGTGTCGCAGATGGACGAGGTAACACAGCAGAACGCGGCGTTGGTGGAAGAAGCGGCTGCGGCTGCCGGCTCCCTGCAGGAACAGGCGGAACGCCTGGCCGAAGCGGTGGCGGTGTTCAAGATCAACGCGGGTGAAGTGATCGAAGTCCCCGCACATCAACTTGCTGGCCGGCGCCCCGCGCCGCGCGTGGCCGCTCCGATGGCTCCGGCGACGCCCGCCGCGCAGCCGGAAGCGCCCTCTGCGGATGCAAAGGCCGCGCCCGCCGTACGTTTGACGCACTCCACGCGTGCCAAGCCGGCATCGGCCGAAGGCGCGACCGCGGCAAGACCGCTGCGCCGTCCTGCGGTGCGTGCCGCGGCCACGCCGGAGATCAAGCCTGCCGCGGCATCCAGCCGCAGGGCTGCGCCCTCGGATGACGATTGGGAATCTTTCTGACACCGGCCTGGCCGGTAAATGGGTAGGGTATGCGAGGTTATATACATCTTCTGGCTGCGGCCGCGATTGCGGTGCTTTTGGCCGCCTGCACGGCGGCGGGGCACAACTTCGACCCGGACAAGCTGTCGACGCTGACTCCGGGGCAGACGACGCTGGAAGAGGCTTCGCGCGCGCTCACCGCGCCGCCCGACAAACTCTATAAGCAGACCGACGGCACGACCCTCGCGCTCTGGGCCTACAAAATCACTTTCGTCGCCGACGGCTTGTACAGCCGCAAGGAAGCGCTGTTGCAGTTCGGCCAGGACGGCCGTCTGCTGCGCCTCGTCGATAGCACCAATATCTTGCTGGAACCCTGGGAACGCCAGAAGCTGCTGGGACCCGCGCCTGCTCCTGACATGCGTCAGGAGTGGGTGCCGCCCGCAGCGGCGCCCGAGGTGCAGACCATCTACATTCCGGGTCCGGGTGAACCGACCGGGTTGCAGCCTCAGGGCAAGTAAGGCCCTGTAGTCCAGCGGGGAGCATCGCGGCGCGCGCCGCGATGTACGTCGCCCGGAGTGCATGCCCTGTGTAACAAGGCATGTCCACCGGGTGGTTTTTCATTTGGTCAAAGTAGTTCCTGAGGGATGGGGAAATAATATGGAAGCGAGTCTCGAATCCGGTGCGAAATCCGGCAAGGTCGGCAAGAAGAAGGCCGCGCGCGCGCCCAAGGTAAAGCGCAAGCTGCGGTTGCGCGATGCCCGCGTCGGCACGATGCTGCTGTGGGTCATGGCGTTTTTTGCGGTATTGATCGCGGCGGTTGGCGGCCTGGCCGCATATTTCCTGCAGAGCAATTATGAGTCGATCCGCGAGGTCAATGCGCTGACCGAGCGTTCCAAGCAGGTCGAGGTGATCAATAGCGACATGCTGCGCGCGCGCGTTGCGTTGATGGTTGCGGCGCGCCACCTGCAGGAATCCGGCTGGGGCAGCGGGGAGAACTCGGCCCGGGATGCGGCCGCGGCACTGAAGGGGGCAACCGACCTGCTGACCGGGGTGCGTAGCCGCTTCGCCGATTTCCAGAAGAACATGCTGCAGGACGACACGGGCCGCCAGCTGTCGATGAACCTGGTGCGCCGCTATCGCTCGTACATCGATGATGGCGTGGACACTATGGTCGAGGCGTTGCGCAGCGAAGACTATTCCACCTTCTACATGGTGAACAACGAGTACGGCACGCCGCGAAGCGCCGCATTCATCGAAGCGATCAGTGAGTTCGGCAAGTACATCGGCGATCAACAGCAAGCCACGATTGACGAAGCTGAAGCCAATTTCAACCTCGCCATGGTGGCGGTGGGCGTCGCTGTCGGCCTGGCGGTGTTGTTGATGATTCTTGCCCGTCTGGTGTTTGGTCGTCTGGTGGTGCGCCCCTTGGTGGAGGCTGGCCAGCATTTCGACAAGATTGCCGCCGGAGACCTGACCAGCCGCGTTGAAGTGCGTTCGCACAACGAAATCGGTCAGCTCTTTGCCGCTCTCAAGCGCATGCAGGAGAGCCTGACGCGCACCGTATCGGCGGTGCGTCGCGGCGTGGACGAGATCACCGTCGGTTCGAGCGAGATTTCCGCAGGCAATACGGACCTGTCCAGCCGTACCGAAGAGCAGGCCGCCTCGTTGGAAGAAACCGCGGCGTCGATGGAAGAGCTGGCTTCCACGGTGAAGCAGAATGCCGACAATGCCCGCCAGGCCAATCAACTGGCCGCCAGCGCCTCGGACGTGGCGGAGCGTGGCGGCTCGGCAGTGTCGGAAGTGGTAAGCACGATGCAAGGCATTTCCGCCAGCTCGCGCAAGATTTCCGAGATCGTGTCGGTCATCGATGGCATTGCCTTCCAGACCAAC
>NZ_JAYJLE010000009.1:0-205446 GCF_035282245.1 Achromobacter sp. D10 | reverse complement strand
TCGAACCTACGACCCCCTGGTTCGTAGCCAGGTACTCTATCCAGCTGAGCTACGGGCGCTCCGAAAGAGGCGTGTTTATACCATGAATAATAAAGGCTGCGCAAATCAGTCGCCCTGTGGCGGTAGTTCCTTCCACAAAACACGCGCAAAGAAAATAGTTCAGAAAGCCCGGTTCACGCGTCCGCATTGCGAAACTCCAGCGTTAGAAAAATAATTGGCTTCCTGTGCATTTAGGTCAAAACATGCGCCCACGAGCGGAAAGCAGCTTCTGTACGGGACCTCTCGCCGACGCCAGCAGCCGGGGCTCTCATCGCCCCCTAACTGTCAGAAGGAACTTGCATGAACATCAAGCATTCCTCGGGCGCGCTTCTACTGAGCCTTGCGGCCACGATTCTGTCGACGGGCTGTTCCACCGCCCCACAACCAGCGGAATCCGGCTTCCTCCCTGATTACTCGCTTCTGCATCAAGCGCCGGCCCCCGACGGCGGCACCCGGCTGGTTTACCTGAACCCCGCATTCAACCCGTCGCGCTACACCGCGGTCTGGCTCGATCCCGTGATGTATTACCCCGAGCCCCAGCCTTCCGCGGACGTTTCCCTGGAAACCCTCACGGAGATACGCGATGCGGTCAACGAAACGCTCAGGCGCAAGGTGGGCGAGCGGGTGAGGCTGGTCGATCGCGCCGAACCGGGCGTCGCCCATATACGCATCGCGATCACGGCGGTAGGCACCTCTGCGCAGGCACTGCGAGCCTATCAATACATCCCTATCGCCCTGGTCATGACCGAGGCCAAGGCCGCCATGGAAGGAGGCATGGCGCGCAACGCGACCGTCGCCATCGAGGCGCGGGTCACGGACAGCATGACGGACGAATTGCTGTATGCGTCCGTGCGGGGCGGCACGGGCGAGAAGGTCGCCAACGCCACCCAAGGCGCCGGCGGCGTCCGCCTGTCCAAGCTGCAACCGCTGATAGATGAATGGACTACGGGCGCTGCCCAGGAAATCGGGAAGTACGTCCGGGAACGGTGAAGCAAGGTATCGGGCGGCACAGCGCTGGCTGTGCTGCGGCCCTTCGTGATTTTCAAACCATGATTCCGTTGGAGCGATCCTATGAAGCTGACACGCCGCACACTGAACACGGGCGCTCTTGCCCTGCTCGCAACCAGCGCCCTGCGCAGGCCCGCCCGGGCTGCCGATGGCTTGGTCGCGGATTTGCCTGAAGGCGACGAGCAATTCGGCGTGGCCACCGATGTCTACGTCTACGCCTACCCGCTGGTGACGATGGAGATGACCAGGCGTGTCATCACCAACGTGGCGGAACCCAAGGGGACACGAGCGCCGATGGGGCATCTCATCAAGCTGCGGCAGTATCCCGATGCGAAGTTCCGGGACGTGACGGCGCCCAATGCCGACACGCTCTACACCACGTCCTTCTTTGACGTCGGCGATGAGCCCTGGGTCGTCAGTCTGCCGGACATGAACGGACGCTATGCCTTGTTTCCGATGCTGGATGGCTGGACGACGGTGTTCGACGTGCCCGGGAAACGCACGACGGGTACAGGACCGCAAACCTTCGTGGTGACCGGCCCCGGCTGGGAGGGCGCGATTCCACCAGGCATGACCCAGTACAAATCGCCGACCAGCATCGTCTGGTTGCTGGGCCGCATTTACTGCACCGGCACTCAGGAGGACTACGCGGAAGTCCACAAGCTGCAGGATGAAGTGAAGCTCTGTCCGTTGAGCGCCTGGGGCAAGGATTGGAATCCCCCCGCAGGCAAGGTCGACCCCGCCATCGACATGAAGACCTCGGTGCGCGACCAGGTCAACAACATGGACGCGGTCGAGTACTTCAGCTTGTTTGCCCAGTTGCTCAAGCGCAACCCGCCCAACGCGGCCGACGCGCCCATCGTCGCGAAGATGGCCACGATAGGGATCGTGCCCGGCCAGGACTTTGACAAGACTCTGCTCGACCCTGCCGTTGCTAAGCGCGTTCCCCAAGTCGGCTTTGGGCGCATCATGACGCACTTCAAGTCCAGCGGCGGCGACATACAGGACATCGACGGCTGGGGCTTCACAACCAAGACCGGCATCTATGGCACCAACTACCTCCAACGCGCGCTGGTGACCGCGATCGGCCTGGGGGCCAACCGCCCGCAGGACGCCATCTACCCCACCTCCCTGAAATCGGATACCGGCGCCATCAAACGTCTCTATGACGGATCCGAAAAATATGTGCTGACCTTCAAGAAAGGCCTCACGCCTCCCGTCTCGGGCTTTTGGTCGCTGACCATGTATGACGCGGCCTACTTCTTCGTCGACAACCCGCTGAACCGCTACTCGATCAGCGCGCGCCAACCCCTGAAGGCAAAGCCGGACGGGTCGATCGATTTGCTCATACAGCATGAATCGCCCGGCCCCGAACTGGAGTCGAACTGGCTGCCGGCGCCCAAGGGAAAATTCATCCTGATGATGCGCCTGTACTGGCCCAACGAAAGCAACCCATCCATCATCGACGGCTCCTGGACCATCCCTCCGGTAAGAAGGGTCACCTGATCCCGGCGTGGCACCCGCCGGCCCGAGGCCGGCTTTGCGCTCACCGCGGGCGTGGCGGATCCGATCCGTCGCGCCTGCAGTTTGGGAAGGGTTTGCAATGAAAAAAAAGATCACGGGCTGCCTGGCTTGCGGCCTGCTCCATGCCGCGGCGGCACTGGGGGCCGAAGCGGACTCCGCTTCGGCCCCCGCCTCCCTGCCCTCGAATGAATGGCAGTTCGCGGTCACGCCTTACTTCTGGGCTGCCGGCCTGTCCGGCAAGGTGTCCCAATCGCGTTCGCCAGTCATCGATATCCATGCCGACTTCGACAAACTGTTCGACAACCTCGACTTCGGCGCCATGCTGATCGGCGATGCGCGCAAAGGACGCTACAGCGTATTCGGCGACCTGATCTACACCAAGATCGGCACCCAAGGCGACACACCGCGCGGCCTGCTGGCCAGCAGCGCGGACGTGAAGACATCCACATTCGCGGGACTGCTCGGGATGGGGTATTCCGTGCTGGAGAATTCGCCGCACCAGCTGGATGTGGTGGCGGGCTTGCGGGTCTGGTCGGTCGACACCGACATCACGCTCAAGGGCGCTCACCTGAATGGCAGGACGCGCAGCGACGGCGCCACGTGGGTGGACGGCCTGGTAGGCGTGCGCGGAAACTATGTCCTCAGCTCCAAGTACTACCTCACCGGCTGGGGCCTGATCGGCGCGGGCGGCGCGGAAGCGGACTGGGACGTCGGCCTGGGCATTGGCTACAACATCAGCAAGAACGTCTCGGCGGCGATAGGCTATCGCGCCCTGGGCGTGGACTACAGCAGCGGGGGATTCAAGTTCGACGCCGTGCTCCAAGGCCCGATGGCGGGCTTGACGATCCGCTTCTGACAGGCCTGCTCCGCCAATGATCCAGCGATCCGTCGCGGCGGCGTTGGCGACGCGCAAAACAAAAAGGCCTTTGATGCATGATCAAAGGCCTTTCCATTTTCTTTGCTGTATTGACCAAGTGAACTTGGCGCGCCCGGCAGGATTCGAACCTACGACCCCCTGGTTCGTAGCCAGGTACTCTATCCAGCTGAGCTACGGGCGCTCCGGCAAAGAGGCAAAATTATATCAGAAAAATCTTGCCGTTGTTTTTACTGCTCTGTTTTTACTGCTTTTACTTTTCACTGCTCTCGCTACTTAAACGAGACGTTCAATGCGAATCGAACTTGGCGCGCCCGGCAGGATTCGAACCTACGACCCCCTGGTTCGTAGCCAGGTACTCTATCCAGCTGAGCTACGGGCGCATTTGCGTTTCGCATTGCGTTTAAAAGCAAGCCTTGAATAATAGCGTTATTTCGCAAAGCGTGCAAGTGACGCATCCGCTCCGGGCACATCGGTTCACGCCAGTGCCACGCTGATCTGCTCCGCCGTGCCGCGCATTTTTTGCAGGAACTTGCCCACGATTTCGGCGCGCTCGTGCCTTGCCAGATTCAAGCTGGTGGTCAACGCTGCAACCACCCGCCCCCTCTCGTCCTTGATCGGCACGGCCAGGCCGCATATGCCCAGCTCCAGATGCTCGCTTGCCAGCGCATACCCCGCCTTTGCTGCGTCTTCGATCGCCTGGCGCAACTCCGCAGCCTCAACCAGCGTGTGCTGTGTATGGCGCGCGAACGGCGCCTTGGCGATGAACAGCTCCCGCTCCTGAACGCTCGCGCCCGCCAACAGCACATGGCCGCTGGACGTGGCGTGGGTCGGCAGACGTTCTCCAACTCCCAGGCGCCGTGAAAGCGGACTCGGCATTTCCGCGCGGGCCACATAGACCACGTCTTCGCCATCCAACACCGACACGGTGCAGATCTCGCCCGTGTCGCGCATGAACTCCTCGACGGCATGCCGCGCAATATCGCGCCAGGACAGCGACGACAAATAGGCATAGCCAAGTTCGAGCACCGCCGGCGCCAGGCTGAACCTGCGTTCCTCGGTGCGTGCGTAGCCAAGCGTCACCAGCGTGTAGAGCAAGCGCCTGGCGCCAGCCGGCGTCAGGTTGGCGCGCTGCGCTACTTCACTCAGCGTCAGCGCCTGGTGGCCAGGGCCGAATGCACGGATAACGGCCAGGCCGCGCGCAAAAGCCTCGACGAATTGATCGCCGCCCTTGGGTAAACCCCAAGTTCGTTCACTCGGAATCTTAGGCATGATTATTTCGACAGAAGAAATAATTTTCGATAGTCGAAAAATAATAGCACACCAGGATGCGATTGCGCATCAGTGGCTTGCCATCGGAGGAACGAAAATGATGGAACTCACCCCCGTTTACGCGGGCTTTGTCGCCGAGGTGGCCAATATCGACCTGCGCGCGCCGCTATCGGCGCAGGACATCGAAGCGCTGCGCGGCGCCCTGGATCATTACGCCGTGCTGGTCGTGCCGGACCAGCCCTTGGACGAGGCCGGGCAGATGGCCGTGGCGCGGTACTTTGGTCCGCTGGAGACATCGGTGGGCGCATCGGTCTACAACGCGCACCGCCCTCGCCGCCTGAACCACGCCGAGCTTTCCGACATCTCCAACCTGGATGAACGCGGCGGCATTCTGGACAAAGGCGACATTCGCCGCCTTATCAACCTGAGCAACCAGCTCTGGCACACCGACAGTTCCTTCAAGCGCACGCCGGCCAGCGTATCCCTGCTGTCTGCCCAGGAAATCCCGCCCGTCGGCGGCGCCACCGAATTCGCCGACATGCGGGCGGCCTGGGACGCCCTGGGCGAAGAACGGCGGCAACGCCTGGCTCCGTTGATCGCGGTGCATGACTACTTTCACTCGCGCGGACTGACGGATTTCGACGTGGGTTCAGTGCCTGACGCCTGGCGCGAGCTCCAGCCGCCCGTGCGGCAAGTCCTCGTGCGCCGGCATGCAGGCACCGGCCGCCGATCCCTCTACATCGCATCGCACATCAGCCGCATAGAAGGCATGGACGATGACGAAAGCCGCGAACTGATCGATGAACTCATGGCCTTCGCCACGCAGCCCCAGTTCGTGTACCGGCACCGCTGGCGCGCCAACGATCTTGTTCTTTGGGACAACCGCTGCACCATGCACCGGGGCGCCGGCTTCGACGAGAAGTATCGCCGATCGATGCGCCGCGCGACGGTGCAGGACATCGGTCCGACCGTCGCCTGAATCCCCACAATCGAGACCCACAAATGTCCAACAAGATGAAGCAAATCGCCGCAGCGCTGGCGCTGGGCGCGGCCTGTCTGAACGCGAGCGCCGCCTTCCCAGACAAACCGATCAATATGGTCGTTCCATTCGGCGCCGGATCCGCGACCGATACGCTGGCGCGCGGCGTTGCCAAAGGCCTGAGCGAACGGCTGGGACAACCGGTCACGGTGGAAAACAAGCCAGGTGCCGGCGGCGGCATAGGCGCCGCGTACGTGGCCCGCAGCGCGCCGGACGGCTATACCGTCCTGATGGGCACCAATGGTCCCATGGCGGCCAATGCCAGCCTGTATCAACGCCTGCCCTATGACCCGGTCAAGGACTTCGCCCCCATCGCGCTGATGGGCCGCCTGCCCATGATCCTGATCGGCAATGCCAGCGCAAAGGCAACGACGCTTCCCGAGCTGGTCGCGGCAGCCAAGGCCCAACCGGGCGCGATCAATTTCGGTGCCAGCAACACCACAGCGCGGGTCTGGGTGGAACTGCTCAGGCACATGGCCGACATCGACGTGACCACAGTGCTGTACAGCAACGTCGGCGGCATGATGACGGACCTCATGAGCGGGCGCATCTCCTATGCCTTCGAGAACGTTGGCCCCTCATTGCCGCAGATTGCCGCAGGCAAGGTGCGCGCCCTGGCCGTGACCACGCCCCAACGCGCCCCGTTCGCTCCCGACATTCCGACGGTGGCCGAGAGCGGCCTGGACCGGCATGAACTGGTGGTGTGGTTTGCGATGTTCGCACCGCGCGACACGCCCGCCCCCATCGTCGAGCGCATCAATGCCGAGGTCAGGCAAGTACTCGACACCGCCGAGCTGCGACAGCTGTCCGCACAGATCGGCATGACTCCGGCCGCGGGCAGCCCCGCGGATCTCAAGGCCTACCAGGAAGACGAGGTGAAGAACTGGCGCAAGCTGGTCGACATGACGGGCGTGCGCATCGACTGAGCGCGGCTCAGGCGCTGCCAGCCATATCCAGTCTGGCCAGGAGCGCCCTCGCCTGCTCGACCACATCGTCGTCGTTGGGACGGAACTCCAGCGGCAGCGCCTGGGACAACTGCTTGAAATGCGCATGGCAGCTGCGCGCGTAAGCCGGGTCGTAGTGGCGGTCTATCAGTTCCTGCGCCAGCTCGCGGCGCGCGCCGCTATCGACCAGGGCCAGCCATCCAGACACGCGCTCGCGGCTGTGCAGGCCGATCATGCGCTGCAACTGCGCCTTGAGCGATTCTGGATCTTCGAACAGGTGCGCGTAGTCCTGCAGCAGGAAGGTCGCGCGATCCGCGCGGCTGGAGCTCACTTCGACACACGGACTGGCGTGCATCGCCGCAAGCAGCGCGGCCGGCAACGCGACCGCGCCGATCTTGCGGCTTTCCGCTTCGACGAATACTGGCCGCGCCGGATCGAATGCGCGCAAGCGCTGCGCCAGGCGCGTGTCGAAGCCCTTTTGCGAAGGCTGTGCGACACCCGCCCACGCGCCCAGCAGCGACCCGCGATGCGAGGCCAGGCGCTCCAGGTCCAGCGTCTGCGCGCCCGCCTGCTCCAGGGCATTCAGCAATCGCGTCTTGCCGCTGCCAGTGGGGCCGGCCAACACAACGTAGCGCAAGCCGGCGGGCAGGCTTTCCAGGGCGTCCAGCGTGGCCTGGCGATAGGTCTTGTAGCCGCCATCGAGTTGCCGGGCCCGCCAACCTATCATGTTGAACATCGTCGTCATGGAGCCGGAACGCGTGCCGCCGCGCCAGCAATAGATCAACGGGCGCCAGCCCTGGCGCCGGTCCGCGAAGGTCGTGTCCAGGTGCGCCGCGATATTGCGCGCCACCAGCGCGGCGCCCACTCGCGAGGCCTCGAAGGGCGAGACCTGCTTGTACAACGTGCCCACCACCACGCGTTCTTCATTGCTCAGCACCGGCGCGTTGGTGGCGCCAGGAATATGGTCGTCGGCGAATTCGAGCGGCGTGCGCACATCGATGACTTCGTCGAAATCATCCAGCCGGTCCAGGGTGGCGAGCAGGTGTTTCAAGGGCGGAGCGCGTAAAAGGGAATCTGGAATTCTCTCATGTCAGGGCACGGCGCGTGATTGACCGCGCAGCGGCACCCGGGCTTGCGGCGCGCCCATATGAACAAAGCCGCGGCCCATGAAAAAACCCGCAATCGCTTGCGCAATTGCGGGTTTTTTATCTCCGGACCAGCCGAAGCCAGATCGGAGAGAATCTGGCGGAGATGGTGGGATTCGAACCCACGATGCAGTTTTTAGCCACATACTCCCTTAGCAGGGGAGCCCCTTCAGCCTCTCGGGCACATCTCCGAAGAGAACGAGATTCTAGCACGACTTTTTTCACTCTTGCCCGCTATGGGGCATTCATCGCAAAAAAAATCGTGCCACAGTCTGGTCTCAGGCCTTTTCAGCGGGCGCCTGGTCCAGGCCGAAGGCCTTGTGCAGCGCGCGCACGCCCAATTCCATGTACTTGTCGTCGATGATCACCGAGGTCTTGATCTCGCTGGTGCTGATCATCTGGATGTTGATGCCTTCTTGCGAAAGCGTCTGGAACATCAGGCTGGCCACGCCCACGTGCGAGCGCATGCCGATGCCGACGATGGAGACCTTGGCGACCTTCTCGTCGGTGGACAGTTCACGCGCGCCCACGGCCGGGATGACTTCGCGCTTGAGCAGGTCGACGGCGCGAGCGAACTCGTTGCGGTTGACGGTGAACGAGAAGTCGGTCGTGCCAGCCACGGACTGGTTCTGCACGATCATGTCGACGTCGATGTTGGCGGCGGCAACAGGACCCAGGATGGAGAAGGCGATGCCGGGCTTGTCCGGAACGGCCAGCAAGGTGATTTTGGCTTCGTCGCGGCTGAAGGCGATGCCGGAGACAACGGCGGCTTCCATTTTTTCGTCTTCCTCAAAAGTAATCAGCGTGCCCGAGACCATTTCTTCTTCGAGCGGGATAAGCGGGTCGGTCAGCGAGGACAGGACCCGGACCGGCACACGGTATTTGCCGGCGAATTCAACCGAGCGGATCTGCAGGACCTTGGAACCCAGCGACGCCATTTCCAGCATTTCCTCGAAGGAAACGACGGCCATGCGGCGCGCCTCGGGCACCACGCGCGGATCGGTCGTGTAGACGCCGTCCACGTCGGTATAGATCAGGCATTCGTCGGCCTTGATGGCGGCCGCCACGGCCACGGCCGAGGTATCGGAACCGCCGCGGCCCAGCGTGGTGATGTGGCCTTCGGGATCGACGCCCTGGAAACCCGTGACGATGACCACGCGGCCTGCGTCCAGATCGGCGCGGATGCGCTCGTCGTCGATCGACGTGATACGCGCCTTCGTGAAGGACGAATCCGTGCGCACGGGCACTTGCCAGCCGGCATAGCTGCGGGCCGGCACGCCAGCGGCTTGCAAGGCAATGGCCAACAGGCCGCTGCTGGCCTGCTCGCCGGTGGCGGCAATCATGTCGAGTTCGCGGCTATCGGGCTGGGGCGAAATTTCGCGCGCCAGGCCGAGCAGGCGATTGGTCTCGCCTGCCATCGCCGACGGAACAACGACAACCTGGTGGCCGGCGGCGTGCCACTTCGCGACGCGACGCGCCACGTTTTTGATGCGCTCGACCGAGCCCATCGAAGTACCGCCATATTTGTGAACGATCAGGGACATCTCGTACTCTGGCTGGGAACCCGCCGCAAAAGGTTGACGGGCAAAGCCGTATATTCTAGCGCGACGGTAAAAAATTGCGCAGCTTGTGCAAAATTCTGTCCGCGCAGCGGTATTTCGGGGACGCCAGGCCGCCAGACGGCCCGCTTGCTCCCGTTCAATGCCGAGGTTCGACCCAGACCCTGCCCCGGTGGCAACGAATGACGTGGCCGGCCTGCTCCACCCGCAGCTGGCGATCATGGCCCAGGCTGTGCAGCCCGCGCAATTGGCGCAACAGGTCGCGCATCCGGGCGTCGGTCGGCATGCGCGCGCCATTCTGCTGCAACCAATACCGCAACACGTGCGCCTGCCGCGCGTCGGAAAGCCCGCGCCAGGCCTGCAAGGAAAAACTGGCTCCATCGGCCGAGGGATCGAGCGCGGCCAAATCCTCCCGCGCCACTTCGTCCAGGATTTGCGCCGCCTCTCCCATGTGCCGCGCATGCCGCGCGACGATGCCGCGCCACCCCGGCCAGCGGGCGTCCAGCACCGGAGCCAGCAATTCGCGCAGGGCGGCGCGCGTGTAGTGGGGATCGGCATTGGTGGGGTCCTGCACGGGCCGCCAGCCGCTGGCTGCCGCTACCGCATCAGCCGCCTGCAGGATCGTGTCGCGGCCGATATCCAGCCACGGACGCAGGTAGACCAGGCCATCGCGCCTGGACACGGGCGCCATGGCCGCCATGCCGGTCAGCCCCGTGCCGCGCAAGAGGCGCAGCAAGACGGTTTCCGCCTGGTCGTTGCGATGATGGGCGAGGAGCACATGCGTGACGTCCTGCTCGCGCGCCAATTGCGCCAGCGCCGCATAGCGCGCATCACGCGCCGCCGCCTCGATGCCCTTGCCCGCCGCCTGTGCCACGTCGACCCTCGCCACGGACAGCGGCAACGCCAACAGCCCGGCCAGCGCCTGGACGTGCTGCGTCCAGGCGTCGGCGGCGGCCTGCAGGCCGTGATGCACATGGAATAGAACGAGGTCGATGCCGAGCTCGCGTGCCACGGGGGCCGCATGCACGGCAAGCATGGCCGAATCCGCGCCGCCGCTAAGCGCTACCGCAATGCGCGGCGCGCGCTCCGGCAGCGCCTGCAAGGCGTGGCGCAAGGCCGCCGCCAGCTCGGCCGACACGGGAAGGGAAGGAACAACGCCCGCCGCGGCCCGAGGCGTGGTGTCGGGCGCTTGGCGGGCGGTCATGGAACAAGGGGCGCGTGGCGCGAAGCCGCGGCGCCGGCAGGCCTGCCGGCGCCCAGCATGCTCAGGCGCGCACTTCCTGGTAGGCGCCGTAGGACAGCAGGCGCTGGACGCGCTGTTCCACGAGCTGCTCGGGCGTCATGCCCTGGAGCTGGCGCAGGGCGTCGCCCAGCGCGCGGCGCAGCAAGCGGGCCATGACGCGCGGGTCGCGGTGGGCGCCGCCCACCGGCTCGTTGACCACGCGGTCCACCAGGCCCAGATCCTTGAGTCGCGGGGCGATGATGGCCAGCGCTTCGGCGGCTTCGGGCGCTTTGTCGGCGCTGCGCCACAGGATCGAGGCGCAGCCTTCCGGCGAGATCACGGCATAGGTCGCGTACTGGAGCATCAGCACGGCATTGCCCACGGCGATGGCCAGGGCCCCGCCGGAGCCGCCTTCACCGATGATGGTGCAGATGACCGGAACCTTCAGTTCGGCCATGGCATAGAGATTGTGGCCGATCGCTTCGGACTGGCCGCGCTCTTCGGCGCCGATGCCGGGATAGGCGCCCGGGGTATCCACGAACGTGAACACCGGAATGCCGAATTTCTCGGCCAGGCGCATCAGGCGCAGGGCCTTGCGATAGCCCTCCGGACGCGGCATGCCGAAATTGCGGGCGGCGCGTTCCTTGGTGTCGCGGCCCTTCTGATGACCAATGACCATGCAGGGCGTGCCGTTGAAACGCGCCAGGCCGCCCACGATGGACTGGTCGTCGGCGTACATGCGGTCGCCGTGCAGTTCGTGGAAATCGGTGAACATTTCGCGCACGTAGTCCAGCGTGTAGGGACGCTGGGGATGGCGGGCGACCAGGGCCGTTTGCCAAGGCGTGAGCTTGGCGTAGATTTCCTTGGCCAAGGTCTGGCTCTTCTGCTGCAGACGTCCGATCTCGTCGGAGATGTCTACGGCCGAATCGGCCTGCACGTAGCGCAGCTGCTCGATCTTGTTCTCAAGCTCGGCGAGCGGTTGTTCGAATTCCAGAAATGTATTGCGCATGTAGTGTGGTTCCGTAGATGGGCTGCCTGGCGTGCGTCAGTACTGAACCGGAGTCGGTTCCAGACTGCGCCACAGATACCAGGTCGCCACGGTACGCCAGGGTTGCCACGCCAACGAGACTTCGCGAGCCTCGAAGCGCGAGACAGGCTCGCCGCTGAAATAGTGTAGCGAGATTGCCTTGAGCAACCCAGGATCATCCAGCGGCAGGACATCAGGCCGCTGCAGATTGAAAATCAAAAACATCTCCGCCGTCCAGCGCCCGATGCCCCGGATGGCGGTCAATTCGGAAATGACGGCTTCGTCGTCCATTGCCGCCCATTTCTCGGGATGGACGCGGCGTTCGCCGAAATGCACGGCAAGGTCCAGGACGTACTCGGCCTTGCGCTGCGACAGCCCCGCCGCGCGCAGGCCGTCCAGGCCCACCCGCAACACGGCCACAGGCGTGGGCCGTTTGCCCACGGCTTCGATGAACCGCGTCCAGACGGCGTCGGCCGCCTTGGTGGACACCTGCTGTCCGATGATCGCCCGCGCCAGCGTCACGAAAGGCGAGCCGCGCGAGGTCAGCCAGACCTCGGGGTGCTGGGGAATGATCTTCTTGAGGATGCGGTCGCGCCGCATCAGGTGGGCTACGGCGGCTTCCCAATACTCGGGCTTGGGAATCTCGAGGTCGACGGTGGACATGGCGGGCGTATCCTGCGGGTTCAAGCCCGACGCCATTGCGTCACGCCGCCCGGTTTGTCGTCGAGTTCGATGCCGGCCTCGCGCAGCTCCGCGCGGATGCGGTCGGCTTCCGCGAAATTGCGGGCCGCCTTGGCGGCCGCGCGCGCATCGATCAGGGACTGGATGGCGTCCGCGTCCAGCTCGCGGCGGTCGCCCTGCTCCATCGCTGCCGCCGAATAGCGGGTAGGCGACTGGAAATACGCCGCCGGCTCCTGCTGCAGCAGGCCCAGCAGCGACGCCAGCGCCTTCAACTGCCCGGCGCTGCGCGCGCTCTTGCTGCGGTTGGCCTCCGAGGCCAGTTCGAACAGCGCCGCCACGGCGCCCGAGCTGTTGAAGTCGTCGTCCATGGCCGCCTTGAAGGCCTGGGCTTGCGGCTCGTTCCAGTCGATGCCCTGGGCATCGGCGGGGACGTTCTGCAGCGCCTGGTACAGGCGGTCGAGCGCGTTCTGCGCGTCGACCAGGTTGTCCGGCGTGTAGTTCTGCGGGCTGCGGTAGTGATTGCGCACGATGAAGAAGCGCACCATTTCCGCTTCGCGCGGGTTGACGCGGTAGACCGCCTGGTCGGCCGCAGGCTCGTCCTGTGCGATGGTCTGGCGGATCGTGCGGAAATTGCCGAGCGACTTGGACATCTTGTCCGAATCGACCATGAGCGGGCCGCAGTGCATCCAGATATTGGCCAGCGTGCCGCCGAAGGCGCCCTCGGTCTGGGCGATCTCGTTTTCGTGGTGCGGGAACTTCAGGTCCGGACCGCCGCCATGGATATCCAACGGCAGGCCCAGCAGCGACTTGCTCATGGCCGAGCACTCGATATGCCAGCCCGGACGGCCCAGGCCATAGGGCGATTCCCACTTGGTGTCGTCCGGCTCGTCCGCCTTGGCGGACTTCCACAGCACGAAATCCAGCGGATCGCGCTTGGCCGAACCAACCGCCACGCGCTCGCCGGCGCGCAGGTCGTCCAGCGTCTTGCCGGACAGCTTGCCGTATCCCGGGAAGCCGCGGACGGAGTAGTTCACGTCGCCATCATCGGCCTGGTAGGCCAGGCCGTTCTGCTCGAGCTTGCCGATGATGTCCAGCATCTCGCCGACATACTCGGTCGCGCGCGGCTCGCGGTCCGGCGACTGGACGCCCAGGGCGCGCTCGTCGGCATGCATGGCGTCGATGTAGAACTCGGTGACTTCGCCGAGGCGGCGGTTGGTCTCGACGGCGCGGCGGATGATCTTGTCGTCGATATCCGTGATGTTGCGCACATAGTCCACCGCCAGGCCGCTGGCGCGCAGCCAGCGCTGCACGATGTCGAAGGACACCAGCATGCGGGCATGGCCCAGGTGGCAGAAGTCATAGACGGTCATGCCACACACGTACATGCGCACCTGACCGGCCTGGGCCGGCTTGAACGGTTCTTTGGTACGCGACAACGTGTTGTAGATTTGCAGCATGGCGCTTATAGACTTTATCCAAGTTTTCCGTGGCGGTTACGGAAAGTTGTTGCCGAAGGACAATACCTTCGACGTGTACCGCCGGGTCCGCTCTCGATCCCGCATTGCGGCCCCGAGCCATAATCTCACTGGCGCGGACCATTCCGAGCCCCTCAGTTCGAATCCGGCTTTGAAGTCGGGCTCGAGCCGGATTTCAAACCCGCCCTGACGGACGAATCGCCGGGGTTCGTCCCCAATGTCGAGCCAAAACCCAACCGGGGCTAAAATGGCGGTCGTCAAGTATAGCAAGCGGCCCGGTCGCGCGCGTGAGCGTCGACCTGCCACGACTTTTAACGGATGCCCAAGTGACTATCAAGCCGCGCTTTCGCGTCGCCCTGCTCGCCCTGGCCCTTGCGGGCGCGCCGGTTGGAGCCGCTCTGGCCCAGTCGATGGCGGGCGGCGGTGGAACGAATCCCAACGCCAACCGCACCACCCTGGATCCCATCCCGCCCGAAGGCGGCTGGGACAGCCTGGCCAAATTGCTGGAAGCGGCCCAGCCCAGCGTCGACACGCGCCTGACGCCCTCGCCGTCGCAGATCACGACGCACATCGAGCGCCTGCTGAATCGCGGCGACAACGAAGAAGCGCTCGCCATGATCGAAAAGCGCCAGGAGCAGATCAAGGACCAGCGGGGCACTGACGTGCAGCTGATGTTCCAGCACGCGCGCGCGCTGGCAGCCCTGAACCGCAGCAACGAGGCCATCGACGTCTACACCGAGATGACCAACCGCTTTCCGGAACTGCCGGAACCTTGGAACAACCTGGCGGCTCTATATGCTGCCCGGGGCGAACTCGACCGGGCGCAAGATGCGCTCTCGATGGCCCTGCGCGCCGACCCCAACTATGCCGCCGCCCGCGCCAATATGGGCGACCTGCAACTTCTGCAGGCCTTGAACACCTACAAGAAGGCCGCCCGCGATGGCGTGCCCGGTATGCAGGACAAGGTCCGCGAAGTCGAAACCATGCTGAAGGATAAACACGGCAAATGATGTCCCGCTACTCCCCCCTACACCTGCTGCGCCTGACGGCGTGCTCGTTCGCGCTGGCTGCATTCGCCCCAGCGCTCGTCAGCGCCGCCCCCGCGGCCAATTCCTCCACCTCCACCTCTGAAGGCACAAAAGCCATGAGCACCAACCCCCGCGTCAAGCTCCAAACGAACCAAGGCGACATGGTCATCACGCTGGATGCCGCCAAGGCTCCCAAGACCGTCGAGAATTTCCTGACCTACGTCAAGGAAGGCTTCTACAACGGCACGGTGTTTCACCGCGTGATCGATGGCTTCATGATCCAGGGCGGCGGCTTCGAACCCGGCATGAAGCAGAAGCAGACCCATGCTCCGATCGAAAACGAAGCCAACAACGGCCTGAAGAACGACAAGTACACCCTGGCCATGGCCCGCACCAGCGATCCGCACTCGGCCACGGCGCAGTTCTTCATCAACGTCTCCAACAACGACTTCCTGAACTTCACCGCGCCCACGCCCAACGGCTGGGGCTATGCCGTGTTCGGCACCGTGACCGAAGGCACGGACGTGGTCGACAAGATCAAGGGCGTGAAGACCGGCAACAAGGGCTTCCACCAGAACGTCCCCAACGAAGACGTGATCATCGAGAAGGCCGAAGTTCTTGAATAAGATCGCCCTGTCCGGCCCCATCTGGCTGGCGTCCGACCTGCATCTGGGGCCGGCCACGCCGGCCACCTCGGAGGCCTTCCTGGCCTTCCTGGAGGCCGCGCGGGAGGAAGCCGGCGCCCTGCTGCTGCCGGGCGACATCTTCGATGCCTGGATCGGCGACGATGTGATCCGCGCCGCGCCGCCGTGGCTCGCCACGGCGCTGACGGCGCTGCGCGACACCGCCAGCCGCATTCCGGTGTGGCTGGGCCGCGGCAACCGCGACTTCCTCATTGGGGAAGAGTTGGCCCAGGCCCTGGGCGCCAAGCTGCTGCCCGAGCCGGCGCTGCTGGAAACGGATTACGGCCAGGTCTTGCTGACCCACGGCGACGAGTTCTGTACGGACGACGCCGCCTACCAGCAATTCCGCAAGATGGTCCGCGATCCCCGCTGGCAGGCTGAGTTCCTGTCCAAGACGATCCCCGAGCGGCTGGCCATGGCACAGCAGGCCCGGGGCGAAAGCCAGGCGGCCAACCAGATGAAGTCCATGGAAATCATGGACGTCAATGCCGCCGCCATTGTGTCGGTCTTCCGCGAGACCGGCGTACGCGTCCTGGTGCATGGCCATACCCATCGCCCGGCCCGCCACGTGCTGGAAGTGGATGGCAAGAAGCGTGAACGCTGGGTGCTGCCCGACTGGGACTGCGACCACGTCTCGCCCGCCCGCGGCGGCTGGCTGGTCATCGACCGCGACGGCCTGCAGTTCTACGACCTGGAAACGGAAGCGTAGCGCCCCCCGCGCTCCACCGCATGACCGAAAAACGACAAGGGCCGCATTTGCGGCCCTTGTCATTGCTGCTGGCACCAAGCGCGCCAGCCGGCTCAGCGGGTAAAGATCCAGGCCGCGACCACGCCGCCGAACACGATCCGGTACCACGCAAACACGCGATAGGTGTGGTTAGCGACAAAGCGCAGCACGGCGCGCACCACGACCATCGCGCTCAGGAAGGCGGCAATAAAGCCAACCGCGATGCCCGACAGGTCGTGCTGGGTGAGCACGTCGAAGTTCTTGTACATGTCGTAGACCGCCGCGCCCAGCATGGTGGGCATGGCGAGGAAGAACGAGAACTCAGTGGCCGTCTTGCGCTGGATGCCCGCAATCATGCCGCCGATGATGGTGGCGCCCGAACGCGAGGTGCCGGGGATCATGGCCAGGCATTGCGCCACGCCCACGCCCAATGCCTGCTTCCAGGAAATCTGCTCCAGCGTGCGAGCCGTGGCGCGCTCGTCGGAAGCCGTATCGTCCGCCGCGCCGGGCACGTCGCCCGGCGTATGGTGGGTCTTGCGTTCCACGTAAAGCATGATCAGGCCGCCCAGCACCAGCGTCACGACCACCACGGCGGGATGGTAGAAGATGCCCTTGATAGCCTTGATGAAGATCGCGCCGATGACGGCTGCGGGCAAGAAGGCAATGATCAGGTTGCGGGTGAAGGCCACCTCGCTGGGCACGCCGGTCAGCGTGCCGCGGATCAGCGTCAGCAGGCGCGCGCGGAACACCCACATCACCGCCAGGATGGACCCCAGCTGGATCACCACTTCGAAGACCTTGCCCTGGCTGGACTGGAAATTGATCCAGTCGCCCACCAGGATGAGGTGCCCAGTGCTGGACACGGGGATGAACTCCGTCAGGCCTTCAATGATGCCCAGGACGAAAGCTTTGAACAGATATAGAGTGTTTTCGGTCACGATGGCAGGTCGGTTCCAGTTAATCGTTGGCTAGGGATTCGTCGTCGGCGAGCATTTCCTGCGGCCGCTTCTCCACGCGCACCAGCGCGATGCGGCGGCCGTCCATTTCCAGGACTTCAAAGCGGAAATGCTCGTGATGAATTTCGTACTCGCAGACGTCGCCCGGCTTGGGCAAGTGCCCGAAGCGCGACAGCAGATATCCCGCCAGAGTTGAAAAATCCTGGGCGTCATCGACCAGGCCCTCGGTTTCCAGCACTTGCTCGACATGGTGCAGGTCGGCCGCACCGTCGATTTTCCAGGTGTTCTCGCCGTCGGCGACGATGTCTGGCAGTTCGTCTTCGTCGGGGAATTCGCCGGCGATCGCCTCGAAGACGTCGATGGGCGTCACCAGGCCTTCGATCGCCCCGAACTCGTCCGCCACCAGCACCAGCTGGCCGCGCGAGCGCTTGAGCGTGTCCATGAGGCGCAGGATGCCGATGGACTCATGCACGATGATGGGGTCGCGCAGGCGGTTGCGGCGCACCCTGCCCTCGGTGATGAGGTCCGCCACCAGGTCCTTGGCGCGGCCAATGCCCAGCACCTCGTCCAGCGACCCCCTGCACACGGGGAAAAAGCTGTGCGGCGCTTCGGTCAGCTGGTGACGGATGGTTTCCGGGTCGTCGTCGATATTGATCCAGGAGACGTCGGTGCGCGGCGTCATGATCGAGCGGATGGAACGTTCAGCCAGCGTCAGCACGCCACTGACCATATTGCGTTCCTCGACCCCGAAGGCGGGAATGGCCGGACCGTCCGCGCTGGGCAGATCGGGCTCGTCCGCTGGCGGCCGCTTGCCCAGCATGCGCAGCACGGCGGAGGCGGTGCGCTCGCGCATGGGGCGGCGCGCGTCCAGCTTGAGCAGGTTGCGGCGCGCCACCTGGTTGAGCGCCTCGATGGCGACCGAGAAGCCGATGGCGGCATACAGATAGCCCTTGGGCACCTTGAAGCCGAAGGCCTCCGCCAGCAGCGAAAAGCCGATCATGAGCAGGAAGCCCAGGCACAGCACCACTACCGTGGGGTGGGCGTTGACGAAGCGCGTCAGCGGCTTGGATGCCAGCAGCATGATGCCGATGGCGATGACGACGGCGATCATCATGATGGCCAGATGGTCCACCATGCCTACCGCGGTGATGACGGAGTCCAGCGAGAACACCGCGTCCAGCACCACGATCTGCGTCACGATCACCCAGAAGCTGGCGTACACGCGCGGGCCCGATGAGCCGCCGTGCTGGGAGCCCTCCAGGCGCTCGTGCAGTTCCATGGTGCCCTTGAACAGCAGGAACAGGCCGCCGATCATCAGGATCAGGTCGCGGCCCGAGAACGACAGCGGGCCGATGGAAAACAGGGGGGTGGTCAGCGTGACCAGCCATGACATGACCGACAAGAGGCCAAGACGCATGATGAGCGCCAGGCTCAGGCCCATGATCCGCGCGCGGTCGCGTTGCGCAGGGGGCAGCTTGTCCGCCAGGATGGCGATGAAAATCAGGTTATCGATCCCCAGGACGATCTCAAGGATGACCAGGGTAAGCAAGCCGACCCACGCAGTGGGGTCCAGCAGCCACTCCATCAGGAGCTCCAGAAGTTACACGACCGGTAATCGTACATGGAAAATCCGTGACACGCCGGTGACGCGCCCCCTCCGTATGCCTGATGTACACGGGGTTTAAGCCTTGGGAACCAGGGCATTGCGGGCCTGGACGGATCTCGCAAAGCAAAAAAAAACCGGCCAGGAGCCGGTTTTTGCGCTGAGGACGATCAGCTGCCGAGCTTGAGCGTGCCCTTCATCACGGCCCAGTGGCCGGGGAAGGAGCAGAAGTAGGCATAGGCCTCGCCGGGAGTCAGCTTGGAAACGTCGAAAGTCACGGAATCGGACTCACCGCCCCCAATGACCTTGGTATGCGCGATGACGCGGGTATCGCCCGCCTTCACATAGTCCTGCGCCGGACCCGCAGTCATGCCCTCGGTGGCCACCGCGGTCTTGTCGGCGTCCTTGGTGAGCACCCAGTTGTGGCCCATGGCGGTCTTGGGCAACTTGCCGACGTGCTTGAGATGCACGGTGAATTGCTTGCAGCTCTTGTCGACGACCATCTCGCTCACGTTGTACTGCATGGCGTCGTTACTCTCGATGGTCGCCTCGCACTGGGCGGCAAACACGGGCAGGCTGGCTGCGGACAGGGTGATGGCTAGGGTGGCTTTTGCCAGCATGGGAACTTCTCCGTAAACGTCGCGGCCTTCATACACGCGAGGCAAATGCCTGCGCCGCCGCCATCCACAAGTCTAGAGCCGCACCGGCGCAGCGCCATTGATGGACATCAATCGCGCCGCGTTCAGTCTTCGGAATCAAGCCCATGCGCAGCGGCCGCCCATGAAAAAACCGGCCCCCGGGGCCGGTGTTTCCTTATGGCGGAGGCGCCCCGCTTCAGGCCGCCGAAGGCGGGTTCAACGAAGACAGCATCTGCGTGAAGATCTTCGGGCTGGCGGCCAGCACATTGCCGGTGTCCATCCAGCCTTGCTCGCCGTCGAAGTCCGCGACCAGGCCGCCAGCCTCCAGCACCATCAGGCTGCCCGCAGCCAGGTCCCAGGACTTCAGGCCCACGCCGCAGAAGCCGTCCAGGCGGCCGCAGGCCACGTAGGCCAGATCCAGCACCGTGGAGCCCAGGCGGCGTACGCCAGTGCTGCCTTCGGCCATCTGGCGAAAACGCGCGGAGCCTTGCTCCGGGTCGCCGGAGTTGGGCCAATGGGCGCCCAGCAGGGCCTCGTGGTAGCGGGTGCGGCCCGACACGCGCACGCGGCGGTCGTTCAGGAACGTGCCGCTGCCGCGGCTGGCCGTGAAGAGTTCATTGCGGGTGGGGTCATAGATGACCGCCTGCGTGACCTGGCCGCGCTGCGTCAACGCAATGGACACGGCGTAGTTGGGCAGGCCATGGATGAAGTTCGTGGTGCCGTCCAGGGGATCGATGATCCACTGGAATTCAGCCTGGTCGGGGCCTTGCAGGCCGAATTCCTCGCCCAGGACGGCGTGGTCCGGGTACGCGGCGCGCAGCGTCTCGACGATCGACTCCTCGGCGGCGCGATCGACTTCCGTGACATAATCCCGCGGCCCCTTGCGAGCCACGCTGAGTCGTTCCAAATCCATGCTGGCACGGTTGATAATGGTGCCGGCACGCCGGGCCGCCTTGATGGCGATGTTGAGCATCGGGTGCATAAAATTCCGTACGAATGCGATGAGTTGGCTTGATGGTAGGCCGCTTGCCGCCCCCCGGTCCGCCGCTCCCCAACCGGGGAAATCGACCCAAAAAACCAGGAAGGCACTAAGCCAAACGTGCCATTTTAAATGACTCAAGCATTTTCACGTGTTCGGTTCATCATGGTGAACCCCAGCCACCCCGGAAACGTGGGTTCGGCGGCCCGCGCCATCAAGACGATGGGATTCTCCGAACTGGTCCTGGTCGAGCCCAAATTTCCAGATGTAACAAGCCAGCCGGAGGCCGTGGCGCTGGCCAGCGGCGCGTTGGACGTGCTGGAAAATGCCCGGATCCACGCCACTTTGGAAGAGGCGCTGGCGCCCGTCACCATGGCTTTCGCGTTGACCGCCCGCGTGCGCGACCTGGGCCCGCCGCCCTGCGATATCCGCCAGGCTGCCGACCTGGCCCGCGTCCACCTGGGCGAAACCGCCGAGGGCGTGGCCGCCGTGGTGCTGGGCACGGAACGCGCCGGGCTCACCAACGCCCAGATCGCGCTGTGCCACCGTATCTGCCACATCCCGGCCAATCCCGAGTACAGCTCGCTGAACGTGGCCCAGGCGCTGCAACTGGCTGCCTGGGAGCTGCGTTACGCGCTGCTGGTGGACCAGGGCGCGGCGCTGCTGCCCGCTTCCACCGCGCAAGAAGCGCCGCGCGGCGCGGCGCCGGCCTCCAGCGAAGCCGTCCAGGCCTTCCTGGCGCACTGGGAAGAAGCACTGATCGGCGTGCAGTTCCTGGATCCGGCGCATCCCAAGAAGCTGATGCCGCGCATGCGCCATCTGTTCTCCCGCCATGCCTTGAGCCGCGACGAAGTGGACATGATGCGCGGCGTCTGCACCGCCATGCTGGCCACCGCGCGCCGCAACGGCGGGACAAAAAAATAGGGGCAGGCTCGCGCCTGTCCCCTGCAAGGTTTGCCGGGCGGCTCGCCGCCCGGAAATCGTAAATCAGTCCACCTTGGCGCCCGAGGCCTTGACCACGGGGGCCCAGCCTTCGACTTCCGACTTGATGAACTGGCCGAATTCGGCCGGCGTCGTCTTGACGCCCACCGCACCCAGGCTCTCGAAGCTTTTCTGCACTTCGGGCTTGTCCAGCGCCTTGACCATGGCTGCATTGAGCTTGTTCACGACCTCGGGCGGCGTGCCGGCCGGCGCGATCATGCCGAACCAGGAGGACACGTCGAAATCGGCAAAACCCGCTTCCTGCATCGTGGGCAGATCCGGGGCGCTCTTGGAGCGTTCCTTGGTCGTCACAGCCAGGGCGCGCAGCTTGCCCGATTGCACGTGCGGCCAGGACGAGGGCATGTTGTCGAACATGAATTGCACTTGGCCGCCGATCAGGTCGGTCACGGCCGGCGCGCTGCCTTTGTACGGGACGTGCAGCACGTCGATGCCGGTCCTCATCTTGAAGAGCTCGCCCGCCATGTGGATGGAGGTGCCGCTGCCGGACGACGCGAACGCCAGCTTGCCGGGATTCTTCTTGGCGTAGTCCACCAGTTCCTGCACCGTCTTCACGGGCACTTGGGGGTTCACCACCAGGATGTTCGGCACCTTGGCGCCCAGGGCCACAGGCGTAAAGTCCTTGGTCAGGTCAAAGTTGACATTCTTGTACAGCGTCTGGTTGATGGCGCTGGTCACGGCCACGAACAGCAGCGTGTAACCGTCGGGGTCTGCGCGCTTTACCTGGTCGGTGGCGATATTGCTGCCGGCGCCCGGCTTGTTCTCGACCACGAAGGACTGGCCGAGGCTCTCGGTCAGTTCCTTGGCCATGATGCGAGCGATCACGTCGGTGGTGCCACCCGCGGAAAAACCGACCACGATACGGACGGGCTTGTCGGGGTAGGCGGCATGGGCGGAGCCCAGGGCGAATGCGCTTGCGGCGGTAGCCAGAAGGGTGGCGGCGATGCGCCGCAGTCCAGGCTTTTGACCTGTAGTCATAGTGTCTCCGTGCGGGTACTGTCCATTGAATGGACGATTTGAATTGTTGGATGCTGCATTCTGAGCTATACACAGGCACCACATCAAGGTAGAGTCCACAGCACGGACAGTGGTTTTCCCTTGAATATTCCGTAATAACCCGAGTTTTCAGAGATTTTCATGCAAGATAGCGACGCCGCGGCTGCGGGTCCACGCACCCTGCGGCGCGGATTGGCGGTATTGGCAGCCCTGCGGGACCAGGGTCCTGACGGCCTGAGCGTGACCGACATTGCCCGCCTGACGGGCATACAGCGTCCCACCATTTACCGCCTGCTGGCCGCCCTGCTCGACGCTGGGCTGGTGCTGGCCGTGACGGGCACCAAGAAGTACCGCGCCCAACTGGCGGTGGACCCGGACACGCGTTCGCGCGACCCGCGCGTGCGCCAGTTGCTGCCCGTGTTGCGCCGCCTGGCCGACCGTACCGGCGACGCGGTATTCCTGGTAGTGCGCGAAGAGGACGATTCCATCAGCCTGCATCGCGAGATCGGCAGCTATCCCGTGCAGATCCTGGCCACCTATGCAGGCAAGCGCCAGCCGCTGGGCGTGGGATCCGGCGGCATGGCCCTGCTGGCCGCCCTCCCCGACGACGTCGCGCGCGGCATCGTCGAGCGCAACTCCGGCCGGCTGGACGAGTACGGCGGCATGACGCCACAGGAAATGTACCGCCTGATCGAAAACACCCGCGCCCGCGGCTATTCCGTTGTGGGCAATCACGCGGTGCGCGGCGCGCTCGGCGTGGGCTGCGCGCTGCTGGATTCCCAGGGCGCGCCGATCCTGGCGGTCAGCGTGACGGCCATTATCGACCGCATGCCGGCCCAACGGCAGCGCGAAATCGCCGGCTGGATCAAGACCGAACTGGCGCGCCTGTCCATGCAGGCGTAGCGCTTTTGGCAGCGGTAAAAAAAACGGGCGCCCTGGGCGCCCGTTTCCGTTTCTGCGAGAAAAAACCAGCTTCAGGCAGCCGCTCCCGTCTTCGCGTTCTGGATCTCGCGCATCGGAATCGGCGGCTGGAAGCCCGCGTCCTCCAGCGACTTGCGGATGTCCTGGTACAAGCCCCAGCGCAGGTCCCAATACTTGGCCGCCTCGGTCCACACGCGCACGTTCACGACCACGCCGTTTTCCTTGTAGTCGACCACCTTGACCAGCGGCTCGGGGTCTTTCAGCGTTTCGGGGCGCGCATCCACGATGGCGCGCAGCTTGGCCACCACCACCTCCAGGTCGTCGCCATAGCGCACCGGCACGGGAATATCCAGGCGGCGCGTCTTGTTGCGGCTGTAGTTGGTGATGGTGGCATTCCACACCGTGCTGTTGGGCAGGGTCAGGTGAATGCCGTCGACCTGAACCAGGCGCGTCAGGAACAGGCCGACCTCTTCCACCGTGCCGTCCACGCCCGTGCTCAGCGCCACGTACTCGCCCGCGCGTATGGGGCGCAGGATGAGGAGCATGATGCCTGCGGCAATGTTCTGCAACGTGCCTTGCAGAGCCAGACCCACGGCCAGGCCGGCCGCGCCCAGCACGGCGATCAGGCTGGCCGTCTGCACGCCGAAGCGCGCGAGCACCGCGATCACCGTGAAGATGCGCACCGTCCAGACCACGGTGCTGTAGAACATGGGCACGATGGTGGGATCGATCTTGCTGGAACGCGTGGCCGCGCGGCGCACCCAGCTGCCCAGCAGGGACGACACCCACCAGCCGATGATGAGGATCAGCAAGGCGATAAGCAGATTGAGGCCCAGGTCCACCAGCCTGGGAGCCCAGGCGCTAAATTCTTTCAAGGCTTCTTCCATGGATACTCCTGCGCAAAAGTTGAGGCCGCGCGGCGGCCCCGCGACGGGCGCCTGGCGGCCTGAAAAAAAACAGCCGAAAACTTTATCAGATGACGCTTGCGATCAGGGCCGCGTTGCGGCCCTGTTGTGTCAAGCTTTGTAAGCGAAAAGGATCAGGCCTGCGCCGGCACTTTGCGGAAATGGTTGTCCCACGACACCTCGCGCGACGGCGCCAGCACGGGCGTCTCCGCCCCCGTCGCGTCGGCGCGCAACATAGCGCCCAGACCACTGCTCAGCAGGAAACCGGCATCGGCCGCCGGCGCTACGCCGCAACCGTCGGCCAAGGCAGTGGTACCGAGGCACCGGCCGTTGGCCGCGTCCCAATACATTACTTGCCCGCCCACCGGACTGGACGTCGCCACCACGGCGCCGGCAGCATCCACCGCCACCGAGCCGACGTAGTTGCGCATCTGGCGCAGCGTCTGAGCGGGACCCTCGAAGAGTTCAAGCCGCGCGCCGCGCCGGTGACGCCCGACCAACGCGGGACGGTCGGCCGCCGGACCCATGTATTGGCAGCCGAACCAGATACAGCCGTCCGCGGCCAACGCCAGATGGCGGATCGAAAGGCGGTGCAAGGCCGGCTCCAGCTCGACCTTCTCCAGCAGTTCTCCGCTGGCCGCGTCGATGTACGCCAGCGAGGGCCGCATGGTGTCCAGATTGAGTTCCAGCTTGCCGTAGTCGGGATGCGTCAGGATGCCGCCGTTGGCGACGCAGAGTGTCTTGCCGTCAGGCATCAGCACGACCTCGTGCGGTCCGATGCCGCCGGTATCAAACTCTCCGATGCGGCGGTACGCAGCGCCGGGCGAAGCGTCATAAACCCCCAGCACGCCCCGGCCCGCCTCAAAATCGTTTTCCGTGGCGGCCAGCAGCCGGCCACCATCCAGATAGGCGCCATGGCCGAAGAAATGGCGTTCCTCATGCATGGGCAGCGCTTGGGGCTCGCCCCCGTCCAGGGAAAATGCCAGCGCGAAAAAGCCAGGTTGACGACCAAAGACCACGGCGCGTCCGCTGGCGGAGTCGATCGCGAAGCTGTGTCCGCGCGCAGGCATCGGCACCACCAGCCGATCATGTCCGGTCTCGTCCAGCAACACGGCTTCGTCGCGCCCGCCGCGCTTGCGCGCGCTCAAGTACAGGACTGCGCCGTTCTCGGGCGCGGCCGCGAGCGCCGCTGCCGGCGCCAGGCCCATGGCGGCGGCAAGCGACAGAAAGCGGCGCCGGTCAATCGCCATCGAGCGCATTGAATCCGATCGTCACGCCCAGAGCCGGCGCCAGATCCTGGTCGACGATGGCCTTGGCGTTCTTGAGGGTCAACGCCGCCAGGGTCAACAGCCGGCGCCCTTCTTCCTGCGCGAGTGCCTGCTCCAACGGAACCGGCACAGCCTGCAGCGTGCGCGCCGCGCTCTCCAGTTCGCCGCGCACCGACACGGCCATCCAAGCCTCACCCGCGGGCAGGGCATAGGCGCCCGCCTGATAGAAGGCCTGCAAGCCATCCAGGTTGGCGGCCAGCAGGCGCGTGGACAACTGGCTGCGCCAGAATGCAGCGCGCTTGGGCCGCGCTGCTTCCGGGGTGTCGCCCAACACCGGCAGTATCTTCACGTCGCGCGCGAATTGCAGTCCAGTGGACAGAGACTTCATGGCCTCGGCCGCGACCTCCTGCTGGTCGCGGTACAGGTCGTTGCCGGCATTGGGTTGCGCAAACTGCCGACCGAAATCGCCTTCGGCGCTCCAGGCCTGCGCCACATCGCGCGAAATCTGCGTGACGTTGGCCGCGACAGCCTTGGCGTAGCCGCAGGCGTAGGCGAAATCCTGTTCGCCGTTGCGCCGCAGCAAGGCCGGTTCGCCATAAAGGACATACTCTAGCGCTGGCAGGCCCTGCACCGCCACGCTGCGTCCCGACAGGGCGCCAGGCTGGAGCAAGGCATCATCCTTGGCGGCGATGAGCGATTGCACCTGCTTGGGCATGACGCCGCGCGTATCGGGCCAGAAGGCCAGGCGCTCGTAGCGGTTGGCCTGTACCAGCGGGCCAAAGCGCAGGAACTCGACGCCGGACCAGGCCAGAGCGAGGTTTTCGAACGCCTGCTTCACACGTGCCGCGTCGGCGGCGCCGGGCTGCGCGCACCAGACGCCCAGCGCGCCATCCAGGGCCGACGCCGCGTCGACCATCCTGGCCATCGCGGGCCGGGCGTAATCGCGCGCAAGGCGCTCGCCCAGATCGGCGGGCGGCGCAGCAAGAACGGGCCAGGGCGCGGCCCCGATCAGCGCGGCGGCAGCCGTCCACTTCAACAGATGCTTGGCAAATCCCGCCATCACAGCGACTCCAGGAAACGGATGAGATCGGCGCGTTCCTCCGGCGTCATCGCCACCACGCGGTCACGCGCGGGCTTGCCTGCGCCGCCATGCCACAGCACGGCCTCCAACAAGGTGCGCGCGCGTCCGTCATGCAGCCAGGTGGCGTTGGGATTCACGGTCTTGGTCAGGCCGATGCCCCACAGCGGCGGCGTGCGCCATTCGCGTCCATTGGCCAGTCCGTCGGACACGCCATCGGCCAGGTCGTCGCCCATGTCGTGCACCAGCATGTCGGTGTAGGGCCAGATCAGCTGGAAGCGATGCTCAGGCTGCTTGGCGTTGCGGCTGGTGACGTACTTGGGCACGTGGCAGGCGACGCAATTGGCTTCGTAGAACAGTTTCTTGCCGGCGAGCACGCGCGCATCATCGGCATCGCGGCGCTGCGGCACGGCCAGGTTGGTGGAATAGATGGTGACGAAGTCCATCAGCTTGGCCGGCACTTCTTCCGGGCCGAAACGCGGCTGCGCGCCGTGCGGCATGTCCAGGCATTGCTTCTGCGCGGGCGTGCAGTCGCCGGAATGCTTGGGGAACAAGGGCGTCGACAGCCCCATGTCATTGGAGAAGGCGGCGGCGCTCTGCTGCTCGACCGTGGGTTGGCCAGCCTTCAGGTTGAAGCGGCCCAGAGCTCGCGCGCCAGTGCGCACGTCGGTGACCCAGTTGGCCTTGCCGACGATGCCATCGCGCTTGTCCGCGCCCACGTTGGCCAGGATGTCGGCCTCGTGTATGGCTTCCAGCAGGCCCAGCCCGATCATGGGCGGCGCCAGCCGAGGCGAAATCTGGGTGTCCGCGCGCATCGGGCCGTAACCCAGGTTCTCGATGCGGTACGTGGGCTTCATCAGGGTGACGGTTTCACCGCCATTGAGCGCGACGGGAACCGGCGCGTACTCGATTTCCATGCGGCCTTCGGCGGGCAGGCCCGCCACCGCAAAGTTCTGCAGCTGCACGCCATAGACCGGTTCGGGCAAAGCCGCGATTTCACCTGCGGAAAGCCGCGGGTGGCCGCGATCCGGCCCTTCCGGGACCGCCAGGCGCAGCAACAGCGCCACCGCGTCGGTGCGCTCCAGGGGATCGAAACCCGGCACCGTGCCGCGCCCGTCCTTGGTATGACAGGCCTGGCAGGACCGCGCGTTGAACAGCGGACCCAGGCCGTCCGAGGCTTGCGTGGATGCGGGCGCCGAGACCCAGTCCTTGCGGAACAGGCCGTTGCCGACCTGGAACTCCTGACGCCCCTCGAAGCTCATGTTCGCCGACGGCTGCGAAAAGATGTCGGCATTGATGAGCTTGTTGGTGGTGGCTGCCCCCGCCTGCATGGTTTCGAAGGTCTCGGCCTTCGAGAAGTCCCGCGTGGGCGCGGTGATGGCGGTCACGCGCTTATTGTCTTCGGGCGAAAGATCGTCGCGCCCGGTTGGAGCAGCGGGGGCGCCGGCGTGGGCCGACGCCGCCAGTACGGCGGCTAAAACGAGTTTCACTTGAATACGGCGTCAGGTTTGTCCAGGCTGTCGGAACCTTCGATGGCGACCTTGCCCAGGTCCAGCAGGGCGATCACGCGTTCGAGGCTGCGGGTCTGGTCGACCAGGCGGTCGATGGCGGCCTGCACCACGGCGTTGCCTTCCTTGTTGCCGTCCGAGATCATCTGGTCGTAGGTCTCGACCGTTTCGGCGCGCGTCTTCATCGCCTGCATGGCGGCCACGGTGGCGTCCAGCTTGGCGCGCACTTCGGCGTCCAGCTTGGGATCGCGGGCCTTCACCAGTTCCGACAGGCTGGCGCCCGTAACGGTCTTGCCGTCGATGCGCGTATAGCTGCCCAGGTAGACGTTGCGGATGCCGATCTGGTCGTAGTAGTGCGAGTTGTGGGTGTTGTCGGAGAAGCAGTCGTGCTCTTCTTCCGGATCATGCAGCATCAGGCCCAGCTTCATGCGTTCGCCGGCCAGCTCGCCGTAGGACAGGCTGCCCAGCCCGGTCAGCATGGCGATCAGGCCAGCCTTCGGATCTTCCTCGACAGCCTTGCGCGCAGCGCCGTCCTTCTTCCAGTTGCCGACCATTTCTTCCAGGTCGGTCACCAGCAGGTCGGTCACGGCCTTCAGGAATTCGACCCGGCGCTCGCAGTGGCCGCCCGTGCAGTTCTTGGGATCGAAATCGGTGTGCGGACGATTGCCGGCGTGGCGCTCCTGCGGCGTGCCCTTGCGGTCCGCCGGGGCCGGGCCGGTGCCGTTCAAATCCTGGCCCCACAGCAGGAATTCGATGGCGTGGTAGCCCGTGGCCACGTTGGCTTCGTTGCCGTCGGCCTCGTGCAGGACTTCGGACAGCAGCTGGGGAGTGATCTTGCTGACGTCGACGGTCTTGCCGCCCACCGAGATCTTGGAGTTGGCGATGACGTTGACGGCGTAATAGGCGTTCTCGTCGTTCTCGGTGCCGTAGGACGCGTCCACGTAGTCGATCAGGCCTTCGTCCAGCGGCCAGGCGTTGACGCGGCCTTCCCAGTCATCGACGATGGGGTTGCCGAAGCGGTAAGCCTCGGTCTGCTGGTAGGGCACGCGCGCTGCGAGCCAGGCCTCGCGCGCGGCCTTGAGCGTTTCGGCGCTGGGCTTGGCGATCAAGGCGTCGATGGCGGTGCGCAATGCCTTGGCAGAGGTCAGCGAGTCTTCGTAACCGGCCAGCGCCAGATCCGAATACGTGGCCACCACGGCCTTGGGCTCGACCGCGGCCTGGGCCGTTCCCCCGAATACCGCAGCGGCCAATACCGCTCCCAACAGCAACTTGCGCATCGACTTTCTCCCGTAACTCGAACGGCACCCGCCCCCGCGGCGGCCCGCTCATACTCGAATTTTGAGGATGAGAGTGTAAACAATTTTCGTTTGGTGTTCAGAATAAAGTCAGATACCTGACATTTCTTTGAACCGTCAGACTGGTTTTCCCGAGGCCGGTAAAACGGCGCGCGCGCGCCTGCGGCAGCTACTATCCCCTCTTCCGCCTCTAGCCCGCCGCCATGGAACTTCGCCAACTCCGCTACTTCGTCCGCGTCGCAGAACTGGGCAGCATCGGCCGCGCTGCGCGCGAGCTCGAAGTGGTCGCCTCGGCGCTCAGCCAGCAGATCAGCCGCCTGGAAAGCGAGCTGGCCACGCGTTTGCTGGTGCGCACGCCCACCGGCGTGGTGCCCACCCCCGCCGGCACGGCATTCCTGCGGCAGGCGCAGCTGACGCTGCGGCACGCTGAAAACGCGGTGGCCGCAGCGCGCGAGGCGCGGCTCTCCGGCATGGTCAGTGTCGGCTTCGCCCCACCACCGCTTCGGTGCTGGCCCGGCCGTTCTACGCGGCCATGGCCGAGCGCTACCCGAATGTGCGGCTGCACCTGGTCGAAGGATTGTCCGGCAACCTGGGGGAACTGCTCACGGGCCGGCGGCTCGATCTGGCCGTGCTGTTCCAGAACGACAGCACACAGGGACGCAGCGCCATCCCGGTGCTGGATGAGCGATTATTCCTGCTTGCGCGCCGCGGCATGGTGCCGCTGGCCGATGGCGAACCGGTCACCATTGCGCAGCTGGGCAGCCTGCCTCAGGCAGTGACAAGCAAGGCCCACGGCCTGAGGGCGTGGGTGGAGGCCGCCTTCGAGCGAGCAGGCGTGGAACCATGGATCGGCGTGGAGATCGATGGGCTGACCACGCTGATGGACCTGGTGCAGGCCAATCCCCTGGCGACCATCCAGCCTGGCGCGGCAGTGGCCCGCGTGGAATCGGGGCTGCTGAGCATGCACCCCATCGATGATCCGTTCCTGTTCCGGCGCAACCTGGTCTATTGCATCAACGACGAAGAGCTGTCGCCGGCGGCGCTGGCCGCGCGGGTTGTGCTCCTGGACGTGATGCGCGCGCTCGTGCGCAACGGCGGCTGGCCGGGGGCAACCCTTCTCGATTCGTGATGCCCCCATGCCGGCACAGTGGCTAGGCCCTGCCCGCCACCGCAGATAAATTGCCAGCCAGGATGCCGCGGCATGGTGCAGCGGCGACAGATCTGCACGAATTCCAATGAGACCTGATCCCCAAGCGCCGGGGCGCCTGCGCATTGCCTCCATGCGTCCGCAGTGTTCCGAGGCGGAGTGGAATGCCCGAGTCGACCTCGCGGCCTGTTATCGGCTCGTCGAGCTCTATGGCATGGCCGACATGATGGCCAACCATATCTCGGCGCGCGTGCCGGACGAAGACAACGCCTTCCTGATCAACCCCTACGGGATGATGTACGAGGAAATCACGGCGTCCAGCCTGATCAAGGTGGACGTGGACGGCACCATCCTGGCCCGCCCTGATTTCGGCGAGCTGGACTACGGCATCAACAAGGCAGGCTATGTGATCCACAGCGCGGTGCACGCCCACCGCCACGAAGTGGATTGCGTCATCCATACGCACAGCTGGGCGTCGATGGCCGTGTCCTCGCTCGAATGCGGCCTGCTGCCCCTGACCCAGACGGCGATGCGTTTCCTGAAGATCGGCTACCACGACTACCAGGGCGTGGTGCTCGGCCTCGAAGAGCAAGCCTCGCTGCTGGAAGACCTGGGCCAGGGCGAAGCGCTCATCCTGCGCAACCATGGGGCGCTGACCGTGGGCCGGACCGTGGGGGAAGCCTTCAACTGGATGCACCGCCTGGAACTGGCATGCCGTTCCCAGCTTGCTGCCATGGCCACGGGGTCGCCGCTCAGGGCCGTCGCCGCGCCCGTGCTGCACGACACCTGGAACAACTACCAACCTGGCACGCGGCGGCCATATGGCGTGATGGAGTGGCCCGCGCTGCTGCGCAAGCTCGACCGGATGGATCCGAGCTATCGCGACTGAGTTGCCTGATTTTGCAGACGCCGGCCGGCGTGGCGGCACGGCGCCATCGAAAACTCGACTACGCCCACGCGAGGAGACATCATGAACACTGCACGAGCCCTGCTCGCTTCCGCAGCGCTGGCGGGCGCCTGTACGCTGGCGCCGACCGCGGCGGCGGACTATCCCGACCGGCCGGTGAAAGTCATCGTCGCGTTCTCGCCTGGCGGCACCACCGACACCCTGACCCGCAGCGTCACCAACACCCTGACCCAAAAGCTGGGCAAGCCCTTCGTGGTCGAGAACAAGCCCGGCGCGGGCGGCAACATCGGCACCGAGTATGTCGTGCGGGCCGCGGCCGACGGCCACACCCTGATCGTCAATTCCGTGGGCCCCATCGCCGTCAACCCCTCATTGAACAAACTGCCCTACAGCCCGCTGACCGACCTGGTTCCGATGGTGCAGATCGCCACCGTGCCCAATGTGCTGGTGGTGCCCCCGTCCTTTCCCGCCCAGGACATCCAGGGATTCCTGAAGTACGTCAAGACCGCGCGGCAGCTCAACTACAGCTCGACCGGCGTGGGCACCTCCTCGCATCTGTCCAGCTACATGCTGATGGACGAGCTGGGAGTCAACGCCACCCACGTGCCCTACAAGGGCGCGGACGCGGTCAACGACTTGCTGGCCGGGCGCATCGACTTCATGTTCGCCACCATTCCGTCCGTCATCGGACATATCCGCGCTGGCAAACTTCGGGCCCTTGCGGTCAGCACCTCGCAGCGTTCCGCCACCCTGCCCGACCTTCCCACCATCGCCGAATCCGGCTATCCGGGCTTCGACGCCGGTTCCTGGTTCGGCTTCTTCGCTCCCAAGGGCACGCCGCAACAAGTGGTGGATGTCGTCAATCGCGAGGTAAATGCCGCCCTGCCCGGGTTGAACGAACAGATGCTGCGGGAAGGCGCTGAACCGGTTGGCGGTTCGCCCGCGCAATTCGGTGCGTTCATCCAGCGCGAACACGACAAATGGGCGGTGCTGGTGCGCAAGTTTGCCCCCGAGGCCCATTGAACCGGCCGCGCCATGACACGAAGCCCTGACACTAGCATCCTGTGCTCGCCGGCCGAGGCGCCATCGCTGCGCCTCGCGCTGGACCGCACGCCGGCGGCCGGCCGCTATGCGTTGATCCACCCCGTGGCGGGCCAGCCCATGACGGCCGAAACCGCCTTTATCTCGCGGGACGTAACGGGCCATTCCACCAAGTTCGAAATCCAGGAGTCCACGGCGCTGTATTACGAGGCCATGCGCCACGCGCCGGCGCTGCGCTGGGTGCATGTGCACTCGGCCGGCGCCGACCGCGAGATCTATCAGGCATTGCACGCGCGCGGGGTGGCGGTCACCACCTCGCAAGGCGCAAGCGACCCGGTGGTCGCCCAGAGCGCCATCGCCGGCCTGCTGGCGCTCGCGCGCAGCCTGCCGGCGCTGGCCTCGGACCAGCGCGTCCACGCCTGGCGCCCGCTGCTGGATGCGCGCATGCCGCGGGATCTGGCCGGCCAGCATGCCGTGATCGTGGGTTGGGGCGGCATCGGGCAGCGCATCGGCGCGTTGCTGGGTGCGCTCGGCCTGGATATCTCAGTCGCGCGTCATAGCGGCGCACCCGTGCCGCAGGCGCGCCATACGGTGGATTACGGGGCGCTGGCGTCGCTGCTGCCAGCGGCGGATTGGCTGGTGCTGGCCTGCCCGCTCACGCCGGCCACGCGCAACCTGATCGACCGTGACGCGCTTGCCGCGCTGCCTGCCCACGCCATGGTGGTGAATGTGGCCCGAGGCCACGTGATCGACGAACCGGAACTGATCGCGGCGCTGCGAGCAGGACGCGTGGGCGGCGCCTTTCTGGACGTATTCCAGCACGAACCGCTGCCGCCTGAGTCGCCCCTGTGGGACCTGCCCAATGTCATCGTCACGCCGCACAGCGCCGGCTTTTCCGACGGCAATGCCGCGCGTGTGCGCGGACTGTTCGTCGACAACCTCAATCGCTGGCTCGCCGGCGCACCGCTGGCCAATCGCAGCCTCGCCTGAGCCGCCTGCCGCCGCCCGGATCGCCATCCAGGCAGCGGTTGGGCATCGATGCCTCAACGCTGCAAGGGCGCCTTTGCCGTCTCGCGCGCCGCCAGCACCGCCACCGCGGTGACGAGCAGCGCAGCCGCCACATACAGAGAGATGGCGATGGTCGAATTCCAGGATTTGAACAGGCTGGCGATGATCAGCGGCGCGAACCCGCCGCCCACGATGCCCGCCAGCGTGTAAGCCAGGGACGAGCCGGCGTAACGCACGCGGCCCGGGAACTGCTCGGTGATGAACGCGGCCTGCGGGCCGTACATCAGCGCATGGATCAGCAGGCCCACCACGACCGCCGCGCAGATGGCAATGGGATGCGCGGAGTCCATCAGCACGAAGAAGACGAAGGCCCAGATCATGCCCAGCACCGCCCCCGCCAGATACACCGGCCGCCGGCCGATCCTGTCGGACAGATGTCCGCACAGCGGCACCGCGATCGCGTTCAGCGCGGCGCCCAGCATGGTGGCGGTCAGGGCCATGGGCCGGGACAGATGCAGCACCGTCGTCACATAGGTCAGCGTGAATACAACCACCAGCGCATAGAGCACGTCGGATCCGATGCGCGAACCGCCCGCAACCAGCAATTGCCGCCAATACTGCCCCAGCACTTCCTTGATGGGAGTGGCGGCGGTTTCGCGCTTTTGCTCCATTTCCAGGAACACGGGTGTTTCCTCGACGCCGCGCCGCAGCCACAGGCCGAACAGCACCAACGCCACGCTGGAGACGAACGGCACGCGCCAGCCCCATGCCTGGAAATCCTCGGGGCTCAGGAAGGCGGACACCGCCGCGATGAAACCGGTACCTATCAGCGTGCCGCAGGACGGACCGATCTGCGTAAACGAAGCGTTGCGCCCGCGCTGGTCGGGCTTGCCGTGCTCCATGGACAGCAGCACGGCGCCCGCCCATTCTCCGCCCAGCGCCACGCCTTGCACGAAGCGCAAGGCCACCAGCGCCACGGGCGCCCACACGCCCCAGGTCGCATAGGTCGGCAAAAGCCCCATCAGGCCCGTCGAAATCCCCATGATGACCAGTGTGGCAACCAGCACAAACTTGCGCCCAAGCCGGTCGCCCAGATGGCCGAAGACAAAGCCGCCCAACGGCCGCGAAACGTAGCCCACGGCATATGTCGAGAATGCCAGGATGGTGCCCGTCAGCGGATCGAAGGAGGGAAAGAAGATGGAGTTGAATACCAGCGCCGCCATCAGGTTGTAGATGGTGAAGTCATACCACTCCAGCGTAGTGCCAACCGAACTGGCCAGCGCCAGTCTGCGCATCTTGTTGGGCGCGTCCGCGGTCTTGACCGCAGCGGCGCCGTACAGCGTTTCTTCTGCCATGGAATTCCCCTTGAATACGATATGTGGTGCGATGCCGCGGCCTGCTTAACGCAGGTCCGCCGCCGTCAATTTCCAGCCCAGTTCCAGCAGCCAGGCGCCCGAGGGATCGGCGCCGAAGGCGCCGCAGGCCTGGGCGCGCAGGGCGCGAGCGGCCTGCGCCGCGCTCGCCTCCACCACCAGCAGGGGCGCCAGCACCCGGTTTTCGGTGGACTCGCGCGGCAGCGGCGTGCTGAGGGAGGCGTCGGGCACCAGCAGATAGGACTGCACGAAGCCGTCCGTTTGCGCCAGGTCGGCGCCCAGCGCGCTGGCTCGGGCAACCAGGGCCTCGCTGTCGTCCGCCTGCGGCAGCGGCAGCACCACGATTTCGCTGCCGGAGCCAAAGCCGGTCACGGCCCGCACCGCGCACACGCGGCGCATCGGGTTGCGCATCCGGTCCAGATTGGTCACCGACCACGCGGTTTGGCGCTCGAAAGCCGCGCGGTAATCGGATGTGGTGAATGCCGCCAGCGACTCGGTGCGGTACAGGCCCAGGTATTTGCGGCCGCCTTCCCGCGAGAGGTAGCGCGCGCCGGAGAGGAAGCCTGGAATGCGCACGCGCTCTTCCACGTGCTCGCGGTCGTACCAGCGGTTGAAATCGGCCTCGTGGGCAGGATCGGCGTCAGTGGCGACGAACAGCAGGCCTGGGCAGGAAAGCGAGGATTCGGTATGAGTGCTCATGAGCTGAAGACAGGGAATTCCTTCGATTGCGGAAGGTTCCATCTTCAGCCGGCGGGCGGGCGGCGGACAAACGAGTAATTTTTCTGCGCGGCAACAGAATTATTGAAAGCCGCCCTAGGGATAACACTATTGCGCCGAACCCAATCGCGGCGCAGTGACCGAGGATGTGAACTGGTCCGAAGCCCGGCTGGCAAGTTCCGCCACCAGCCTGATGGCATCGGATCCAGCGCTCTCCAGATAGCTCACGACCAGCAGCTGCGGCGGCACCGGGATGTCGCAGCGGATGATCTGCACCTCGCCGCGCGCGACGTATTCGTAGATGGGCGGCAAGGGCACCAGCGCCCGGCCAAAGCCGCTGCGAACCAGGCGCGCCAGCGCGGAAATCGAACTGACGCAATGCACCTTGCCCTGCGGCATGCCGACCTCCCGGTACAGGGCCTTGAGCGCTTCATGCGGCTGCGATCCAGGGCTCATGGTCAGCACCGGCTCGCTGAGCAGTTGTTGGGCCGTCAGCGTTTCTTCGTCGCCAGCCGGCCCGACCCAGCCCATCTCCATGGGCAGGCAGGCGGTGCTGATGATGCCGCTGTCGTTCAGCAGGTCCGTCTGCAGCGCAATGTCCAGCGCGCCTTCGCGCAAGCCCCGGTGCAGCGCCCGTGTGGTCTCGGACGTAAGCTGCACCTCGATGCCCGGATAGGTGGATCGCAGGTTGGTCAGAAAGCCGATAAGCCAGGTATGCACCACGGTTTCGATGGCTCCGATGCGCACCAACCCGAAGACTTCGTCGCCACCCTTGCCCAGCGACAGGATCTGCTGCCGGATCTCCAGCAGCCGTTCGCCATAGTCCAGCAGACGGGTGCCGGTGGCGGTCAGCCTGAGTTCCTTGGCGTCGCGCTCGAACAGGCGCGCGCCTATGTCCTCTTCCAGCGAGGCGATGCGATTGGCCACGGCGGCCTGGGTAATGTGCAGGCGGTCGCTCGCCGCCCGGAAACTGCCCAGGCGCGCCGACCACAAGAAAGCTTCGACAAAACGCGTATTCATCTCGGTACGACGCGGCCAGGCATCGCGCAAGGACTCAGAATTCCGGAGCCCCAAGCTCCGATCCGCTCCCATGCTACCGCCATAAAGGCAGGCACGGCGCGCGCCTGGTTATGTCCCCTTCAATGGTGCGGCGTGCACCAAAGTGGTTCAAGCGTGGCACCAGCGCGAGGCTGGCGCGGCCCTCTTCCTGAGTCGGGGAGGCCCGCGACAGGGTTGGCACGGCTTTTGCTTGATGCCTGGTATGCCAGCTTGTCTACAAGCGCCCCTTCTTGCACACCAGGAGTCCCACATGATCTACCGCAACGCGCCCCATGCCTTCAACGCCACCCGCCGCCGACTGATCCAGGGCGCCGCACTGGGCGCCGCGACGCTGGCCGCGCCGGCGTTGGCGCGAGCGCAATCGGGACCCGTCATCCGCATCGGCTTCTGGCCCGTGGCGGCCGGCCTGCCGTTCTATGCGGCGCTGGAAAAAGGCTACTTCAAGGAGGCTGGCCTGAATGTCGAACCGCTGAAGTTCGCCGGAGCGCAGCAGGTCATGGAAGCCATGCTGGCGGGCCGCGCGGACGGCAGCGCCAACGGCACAGGCTCGGCCAACCTGGCGATCGGCGAAATCGCCTCGCCCGGCCTGTTCAAGATTTTTGCGTCCAACCCCAGCAATGCCAAGCATGTGCTGGACGAGTTCATCGTCGCGAAAGACAGTCCCATCAAATCCATCGCAGACCTCAAGGGGAAAAAGGTCGGATCTGGACCCGGCATCCAGAACGCCACGCTGGCCAAAGCAGTGCTGGAGCGCGCCGGCGCAACCGGGGCAACCGTGGTCGAGTTGGCAATCAGCCAGCACGTCGCCGCGGTTGCCGCCGGCCAGTTGGATGCCTGCTACACGCTGGAGCCCACGGGCACGGTAGGCAGGTTGAACGGCACCACCCGCGTCCTGGAAACGGGGGTCATCGCCAAATACGTGCTGGGCGACCCGATGGCGCCCTGGTTCGGCGGATCCGCGTCCCTGACGACCGCCTTCCTGAAAAAACACCCCGAGGAAAGCCGGAAATTCATCGCCGCGTACGCGCGCGGCATCGAACTGATCCGCAACAAGCCCGAAGAAGCGCGCCCCTACCTGAAGGGCTACACCGCCATCGAAGGGCCGATGACCGAGGAAGTGCCGCTGGCCGCCTACACGCTCTACAACGAGTTCACGCCCGGCGACATCCAGTACTTCCAGAAGTTCTTCGACCTGTTTGCCGACAAGGGCGTCTTCGCCCAAAAGGTCGACGTCTCGACCATGCTCTATAAGGGCTGAGCCATGACCGCAACCGCAACGACGACGGCCGGCCCCGCCGGCACGGCGCGCCCTGCGCGCAAATTCGACACGACTCGGCTGCTGCCGCTCATCGGCCCATTGGCGCTGTTCGTGGTCTGGGACCTTGTGGTGCGGCTACAACTGGTGAGCCCGGTGCTTCTGCCCACGCCCAGCGCGGCCATCGCGGCGCTGGCCAAGGGCATGGCCGGCGGCCCGCTGCTGGCGGACTTCCTGGCGTCGCTGAACCGCACGCTGCAGGCCTTCGTGATCGCGGGTGTGATCGGCGTGCCCCTGGGCGTGCTGCTGGGCAGCAGCGAAAAGGCTTATCGCAGCGTGGAGTTCCTGGTCGACTTCTTCCGCTCCACGCCCTCTTCCGCGCTGATTCCGCTGTTCCTCATGATCTTCGGCGTGACCGACATGAACAAGATTGCCATCGCGGCCTTCGCGGCCGTGCTGGTGATTCTGTTCAATAGCGCCTACGGCGTCATCAACGCCCGCAAGCAGCGCGTCATGGCGGCGCGCGTCATGGGCGCGTCGCGCTGGCGCATCTTCAAGGACGTGCTGATCTGGGAAAGCCTGCAGCCGACTTTCGTGGGCTTGCGCAGCGGGGTGTCGATGGCGCTGGTCATCGTGATCGTGGCCGAGATGTTCATCGGATCCGACAGCGGCCTGGGCAATCGCATCATCAATGCGCAGCAGGTGCTGAATGTGCGCGACATGTATGCGGCCATTCTTGCCGCCGGCGCGCTGGGCTATGTCCTGAACATTCTCTTTCTCGTGCTGGAAAAGCGCGTGGTCCACTGGAGCGGCCGCTGATGTCTACCGTGATCAATCCCATCATCGCACCCGACCCTGCCGCCACCCCGTTCGCGCCCGGCCCGCTGGGCACACACATCACGATACGCGGGCTGACCAAGTACTTCGCGGGCTGGCCCTTGTATGAGAACTTCAACCTTGACATACCCAAGGGCAAGATCGTCTCGGTGTTCGGTCCCAACGGCTGCGGAAAATCCACCTTGATCAACATGATCGCCGGCCTGATTCCCATCGACTCGGGCGAGATCCTGTTCGACGGCAAGTCGCTGGCGCAGACCAAGATAGGCTATGTCTTCCAGAATTACCGCGAAGCCATGTTCCCGTGGCTGCGCACCATCGACAACATCGCCTATCCGCTACGGCTGGAAGGTCGCAGCAAAGGTGAAGTCGATGCGCGAGTCGAAGAACTGGTTGCCTCATTCGACGTCAAATTCGACCTGAACCGCTATCCCTACGAGTTGTCCGGCGGACAGCAACAGACCGCGTCGATCATGCGGGCGCTGGCCCCCGGGCCCGAAGTGCTGTTCCTGGACGAGCCCTTCTCCGCGCTGGATTTCGAGATGACGCTGTTCATCCGCGAAAAACTGCAGGAGGTGTTCATCCAGACCGGCACCACCATGCTGCTGGTGTCGCATGACCTGGAAGAAGCCGTCTACCTGGCGGACCAGGTGCTTCTGCTGACCAAACGCCCCACGCGGGTCGCAGAGATCCTGGACTACCGCGACGCGCGTCCCCGCACAGTGGAAACGCTGTCCGAGCCCAGCTTCATCCAGATGAAGAAACTGAGCCTGGAGATCTTCCAGCGCGAAGTACGCAAGTAAGCCCCGTACCGGAGAGTCCGCCATGACCCAGGAAACCATCGACCAATACGTACGCAGCGCGCTGGCGCTGGCTGGCTATGCCCTGCGCGAGCAGGCAACGGCCGAAGTCGTGCAGCAATTCACGCGCATCCACGATATCGCGGCCGGCTTCGTGGACGAGCCGCTGTCCGTGGAATTGGAATCAGCTTCGGTGTTCCGCCCGTGAGCGGCCCCGCGCAGGACATCGCGCGCCAGATCCGCGCTGGCGAACGCAGCGCCATGGCGGTGCTGGACGCCACGCTGGCGCGCGTGCGCGAGCGTGACCCGCGCTACAACTGCTTCACCGCGCTGACGGAAACCCGGGCGCGGCAGGAAGCGGCTGCCATCGATGCGCGCCGCGCCCGTGGAGAGCCGTTGCCGCCGCTGGCCGGCGTCCCCTACGCGGTCAAGAACCTGTTCGACATCGCCGACGAAATCACCCTGGCCGGCGGCCGCGTCAATGCGTCCAACCCGGCCGCAAGGCGCGACGCCCGGCTGGTCCAGCGCATGCGTGAAGCCGGCGCCGTGCTGGTGGGCGCGCTGAACATGGACGAGCACGCCTACGGCTTCACCACGGAAAACAGCCACTACGGCGCCTGCCGCAATCCGCATGACATCTCGCGCATCGCCGGCGGCTCATCAGGCGGCAGCGCCGCCGCCGTCGCGGGTGGCCTCGTGCCGCTGACGCTGGGCTCGGACACCAATGGTTCGATCCGGGTCCCTGCCTCGCTGTGTGGCGTGTTCGGCCTGAAGCCTACCTTCGGCCGGCTGTCACGCGCGGGCTCGTTCCCATTCGTCGGCAGCCTGGACCATCTGGGTCCATTTGCTGCCAGCGCCAGCGATCTGGCCGCCGCCTACGATGCGTTGCAGGGTGAAGACGCGGACGACGTGGCCTGCGCCCCGCGCGCTGCCGACCCTGTGCTACCCACCCTGGTGGACGGCGCGCGCGGACTGCGCGTCGCGGTGCTGGGCGGCCACTTTTCCGAGTGGGCCGGACCTCAGGCGCGCCGAGCCGTCGAGATCGCGGCGCGCGCGCTGGACGCCTCGGCCGTGGTCGAACTGCAGGGTGCCGCACAGGCTCGCGCCGCGGCCTTCGTCATCACGGCGGCGGAGGGCGGCGCCCTGCACCGCCGCAGGCTCGTCACGCACTACGACTACTACGAACCGCTGTCGCGCGACCGGCTGGTGGCGGGCAGCCTCGTTCCCGCGGCATGGGCGCAACAGGCGCAACGCATACGCCACCGCGTCTACCGCGAGGCCTTGGCGCTTTTCGAGCGCTATGACGTGCTGATCGCTCCCGCCACACCGGTGCCCGCCCCGCCCATCGGCTCCGACTGGCTCACGCTCGCCGGCCAGCAGCTGCCCGCGCGCGCCAGCATGGGCATCCTCACGCAGCCGTTGTCATGCATCGGCCTGCCGGTCTGCGCCGCCCCCGTCTGGCCCGAAGCCGGACAGGACGACCACCTGCCGCTGGGCGTGCAATTGATAGGCGCGCCTTGGCGCGAAGCCGATTGCCTGCGCGCCGCGCAAGCCCTGGAGCTCGCTGGCATCGCCCGCGCCCGCCCCCTTTGAACCCCCGATCCGAGGCCACACATGGGAACCGCCTTCGCCGTCATCGACATTCCGCGCACGCTGGCCGACACCGCATACGGCACATTGAAGCGCGACATCCTGGACTTCCGCCTCGCGCCCGGAGACCGTTTCACCGAGACCGAGATCGCCGACCGCCTGGAGGTCAGCCGCACTCCGGTGCGCGAAGCGCTGTTCCGCCTTGAGCGGGAGGGCTACCTGGAAGTGCGGCAGCGCAATGGCTGGCTGGTCAAACCGCTGGACTTCAACACGCTGGACCACTTCTATGAGCTGCGCAGCGTCCTGGAAGCGGCCGCCGTGCAAGCGCTCTGCGTATCAGCCAATGCGGCTGAACGGCAGCGCGCGCTGCGCCCGCTGGCCGACATCTGGTTGGTGAACGAAAGCGAACGCTCCAGTGATTGCGAAAGGCTGGCCGACCTGGACGAGCGTTTCCACATCGATCTGGTCGCGGCGGGAGGCAATCCCGAGATCGCCCGCGTGCATCGGGCGGCCACCGAGCGTATTCGCATCGTGCGCCGCCTGGATTTCACCCTGCCCGAGCGCATCGGCAAGACCTACGAAGAGCACGCCGCGATACTGGATGCCGCGCTGGCCGGGGACGCGGCGCGCGCGGTCGGACTGTTGAGCGCGCATATCCAGGGGAGCCAGGCCGCGGTGCGCAAGATCACGCTGCACCGGCTGTACTCCGCCCGTGGCGCGCGCGCAGCCTGATGAGGGCGCGCCCGCCTCAACCGGCGCGCAGCCAGCGATGCAGCATGCGGGACACCAACGGCATGCAGATGAACACCATGACGGGGGTGAGCGCGACGCTGGTGACCAGCACGCGCCAGAACACCGGCAAAAGACTCAGGGGTTCGCTGGCCAGAATCGAAAACACCAGCAGCACCGGAAAATAGGCGAGCCAGATGCTGACGGCCTGCTTCCAGCGCGGTGGCGCGCTCGCCCTGGGCGCGAACCAATCGTCGGTGCCGCTGACACGGCGTTCGTGGCTGGCGCGCACCAGCGCGGCTCCGCGTTCCAGCCACATGCGGCGCGGCAAGGAATTTTCCCAGCGGCCCAGGCTGGCGGCGTCCGCAAAGCGCAGCACGATCTGGTACTGGTCGCCGCCCTCGGGCGGCTGCAGGACGCCCGACCCGAGAAAGCCGGGAAACCCGGCTGCCAGGATTTCGCCCTGGCGCATCCAGGACAGGAAATCGCCGTAGCGTTCGGGTGTGATGTGTCGGGTGACCAACATGGTGACCGGGGCGGAAACGGCGGAACTGGTCATGGCGGAACTCCTGGGACGGCAAGCAGCTTGTTATGCAGTGTTAACCCTAGCAAGCGGCATGCCAGCCACCAGGCGCCGCGCGTCCCCCGGCGTAGCATTCATCGCAGCGGACACACCGCACCGCGCCATACACCACCTTGGTGATTTCCCAAAGATTCCGCACCACAACGGTGCCAACCGGAGCAGCAGGCATGGATATCAACCTTCCCGACGTGGTGGCCGAAGTCACCGCCGCCCTCGAACGCTACGAGGCTGCCCTCGTGAACAATCAGGTGGAGGTGCTGGACGCGCTTTTCTGGAACAGCCCGCACACGCTGCGCTATGGCGCGGGCGAGAACCTTTATGGTTACGAAGCCATACGCGCGTTCCGCGCGGCGCGCTCGCCTCAAGGCCTGGCACGCCGCGTGCTGCGCACGGTCGTCACGACCTACGGCCAGGATTTCGCCACCGCCAATCTGGAGTTCCAGCGCGACGGCAGCGACCGCCCTGGACGGCAAAGCCAGACGTGGATGCGCACGCCCGAGGGGTGGCGCGTCGTGGCCGCCCACGTCAGCCTGATGAGTTGATGCGCCCGCCGACATCAGCGCGTCATGATGCTGAATAAACATATGCGCGATCGTCATTGAGCGGGCTTGCGTACAGGTCTACACTGACATTCCCGTCCAACCCTTGGAGCCTGCGCCCCATGAGCACCTACAAGATTGCCGTTTTCGTCGGAAGCCTGCGCGCTGCCTCGTTCAACCTGCGGCTGGCCCGCGCGCTGGAAAAGCTGGTGCCCGCGGACTTCAAGTTCGAGTACGTGAGCCTGGGCGATGTGCCGCTCTACAACCAGGACAACGAGAACAACCTGCCCGCGCCCGCCGCCAAGCTCAAGCAGCAGATCGCCGACGCCCAGGGCATCCTTTTTGTTTCGCCCGAGCACAATCGCTCCTTGCCCGCTGCCCTCAAGAACGCCATCGACTGGGGTTCGCGTCCCTGGGGCCAGAACTCCTGGACCGGCAAGGCCGCCGGCATCGTCGGCACCTCGCCCAGCGCCGCCGGCACCGCGCTGATGCAGCAGCACTTGCGCAATATCCTGGCAGCTGAAGGAGCCAACGTCCTGACCACGCCTGAGGTCTTCCTGCAGTACACGGAAGGCCTGATCGATGACCAGTACACCATCACCAACGAAGGCACCCGCAAGTTCCTGCAAGGCTGGGTGGACCGCTACGTGGACTGGATCAAGAAGTTCAACGCCTGATCGCCGCCGCTGCCGGCACGGGCTCCTCCCGGCCGGCAGAGATCGCCCGCCTACCTCCGGGCGATCAAGCCCCCCGATACGTTCGGGGGGCTTTTTTTTTGGACGCGCCCGCCCCGCCACCGCCGGGCCGCCCCAAGGTGGGCCAGCCCCCTTGGGGGGCAGCAAGCCGAAGGCGCGGCGTGGGGGTCTCTTTTCACCGCCGGGCCGCCTCAAGGTGGGCCAGCCCCCTCGGGAGGCAGCAAGCCGAAGGCGCGGCGTGGAGGCCCACACTTATCCCCGCCAACTGTGGAGAAGGTTGAGGACAGCCTTTGGGCAGAGTCAAAATCCCCTGTCCCGCCAAGCACTTGCAAGGGGCGGTCAAAAAATGCGCAATCATCCTTTTGGATGATTTTTGTCGCACTTATCCACTGAAATCGGGATGAACCCGCGACCTCGCGCCGCAATCTTGCGGCCATGTGCATTTGTCCCCGCGTTCTGTGGAAAAGCATGAGGACAGCATGAGGGCAGCTTGGAAATTCCCTTGCATATCAAGTGCCTGCAGGGGGTGGTCAAGAATGGCTCAAACGCCGTATCGAGACGTGGCGGTTGTCCCCGGCAAATGTGGATAAGCCTGAGGACAGCCTGCGGGTAGCGTTCAAAAACCCTTACGGGCCAAGCACTTGGAAGGCCCGCTCAAGAAACGCTCACTATCCGCGGACCCACGGTGTCATGCCGGGCAGGAACTGCAAAGGGCAAAAGCGCGGCCAGCTTGTCCCCACCGAATGTGGACAAGCCTCTGAACAGTCGCATAACAAGCTGGAAAAACCCTTATCCGACAGTCACTTGGATGGCGTGCTCAAGAAAGAAGCAGCAAGAGAGCTCATTCGTTGCCTTCCAGCCGCATGCCAATCTTCAAACCGACCTGCCAGTACGCCACCTTGCCGTCCTTGATATGGCCGCGCACTTCGGTGACTTCGAACCAATCCAGGTTGCGCAGCGTTTCGGAAGCGCGGGCGATGGCCTGGGAGATGGCGTCATCGGTGGATTTGGTGGAAGAGCCCACCAATTCGATTTGCTTGTAGACATGATTCGACATAGCTCGTCTCCGCTGAGGGGGTGAGTCGTGAATCGTCGGCCTGGCCAAGGTGTTCCGGCGCTTACGACCGGCAATCCATTCGAACACACAGCATACGCTCACGGCGCTAGAGTGGTGTTACGAGTTCCGTCGCACCGGCCTCGGCGCGGCGGAACCCGTTCCCGCAACGCAAGCAAGGAGGTGTCGTCATGCCTGAACGAAAAACCCTGGAACGAGCGGCGCGCGATAAACGCCAAGGAAAGTCCGCGTCCACGCAAGCCGGAGAGTTCGTGCGCGAGGAAATCGAACACGTGCGCGAAGGCAAGCACGGCGTGCGCTCCACCAAGCAGGCGATCGCGATCGGACTGTCCAAGGCGCGGCGGGCGGGCGTCGACCTGCCCACCCCCAAGAAGGCCAGCGCAGCCACGAAGCGCAAGGCCAAGCAGGACAGCAAGGCGGCTGAGGACGGGCATGCCAAGTCGACCAAACGCGCCAAGGCCACCACCACCGCCCTGAAGAAAGAAAGCACCAAGCCCGCATCGCGCACTGCGCTGTCGCGCCAGGCCAGCGCATCCGCGTCCAAACGCACCGCGGCCGCGCGCTCCGCCGCCGCCAAGAAGGCTGCCGCCACCAAAGGCGCGGCGGGGCGTTCCGCAGCGGCGAAGAAAGCCGCTCGCACGCGCGCGGCGAATCAGCGCGCCGCCCACGCACATTGAGGCCCGGTCAGGCCCTGACGTCCGGCCCCGCGGCAGGGCCTGCCTCGAATGCCTTGAAGCGTTCATGCAGAAACTCGCGCAGGCGCTTGACCGCCGGCGACAACAGCATGCGGTGCACGCAGAGCAGGTATAGCGGCGAAGGCTCGCACTCATAGTCGGCCAGGACCTCGATGAGCCGGCCCGCCCGCAAGTCGGCCAGCACGTCATAGCGCGATTTGTACGCCAGCCCGTGGCCGGCCAGCGCCCAGCGGCGCACCAGTTCGCCGTCGTCGCCCACTCGATCGCCCTTGACCGGTACGTTGAGGACGGCCCCCTGGTGCAGAAAGGCCCAGCGGTCATGCAAGGTTTCGCCCAGCACAAACGACAGGCAATTGTGGCGCCGCAGGTCCTCGGGCACGCGGGGGACGCCATGGCGCGCAAGGTAGGCCGGCGAAGCGCACACGACGCGGCGATTGTGCTCGGCAAGCGGCAGGGCCACCAGTCCCGAGTCGTTCGGCGTGCCATAGCGCACGGCGATATCGACCGGTTGCCGGTACAGATCGGCCAGGCGGTCACTGATGCGCACCTGGAAGTTGACGCGCGGATGGCGTTCCTGGAATTCGTCCAACCAGGGCAGCAACACGTGGCGGCCGAGGTCCGAGGGGATCGACACGGACAGCGTGCCCGAGATGTCCGTCTTGTTGCGCGCCACGGCATTCCTGCCTGCTTCCAAGGCCGACAGCGCCGAGCGGGCATGCTCCAGGTAGCGTTCGCCGTCGCTGGTCAGCCTGAGGCTGCGCGTCGAACGCACGAAGAGGCGCGCGTCCAGGGCTTGCTCCAGCCGTTTGAGCGCGGCGCTGGCAACCGCAGGCGTCAGATCCAGTTCGCGCGCGGCGGCGGAAAAGCTGCCTTGGGCGGCTGCCGCCATGAAAATTCTCAGGTCCTCAAACCGCACCATGCCGGCCTCATTTTCAAAAAATTATTGAAACTGACTGCGATGCTAGCCGCTTTTTCCCCGGTTTGGACTGGGTAATCATGCCCACATCCCCCCGACACGCAAGGAGTCACCCCATGAAAATCGAACTAAACGGCAAGAAGGCCCTGGTCACCGGATCTTCCGGCGGCATCGGCCTGGCCATCGCCGCGGGTCTGGCCGAGGCCGGCGCCGAGATCGTGCTGCACGGCCGTAACGCCGACAAATTGGCACAGGCCGCCGCCTCCCTCGCCAACCAGTTTGCCTCCGCCCGCGTCAGCACCGTGCAGGCCGATCTCGCCACCGCCGACGGCGCGGCTTCGATCTCCGCCGCGCATCCCGACGTGGACATCCTGATCAACAACGCCGGCTACTTCGCCCCCAAGTCCTTCACCGAAATCACGGACGACGATTGGCAGTACATGCTGGACACCAACGTCATGAGCGGCGTGCGCCTGTCGCGCTACTACCTGCCTCGCATGCTGGCCGCCGGCTGGGGTCGCATCGTGTTCATCTCCAGCGAATCCGCGGTGCAGATTCCCGCCGAAATGATCCATTACGGCGTGAGCAAGACCGCCTTGCTGGGCGTGTCTCGCGGGCTGGCTGAACTGACGGCCGGCACCGGCGTTACCGTCAACGCCGTACTGCCCGGCCCCACCCGCTCCGAGGGCGTATCGGACTTCTTCGCCGAAATGGCCAAGGAGCAAGGCGTGACCCAGGACGAAATGGAACGCGACTTCATCGCCCAACACCGCCCCACCTCGCTGCTGCGGCGCCTGGCCACCGTTGAAGAAGTGGCCAATATGGTCGTCTACACCTGCTCGACGCAAGCCTCGGCCACCAATGGCGCCGCGCTGCGCGTGGACGGCGGCGTCGTCCGCTCCATCATCTGATTCCTGCCTGAAACCATGAAAGCCATCGCCTTTTCCAAGAACCTGCCCGCCGACCATCCCGAGGCGCTGCAGGACATCACCCTCGCCGATCCCGTGCCGGGCGAGCGCGACCTGCTGGTCGAAGTCCGCGCGATTTCAGTCAACCCGGTGGACGTGAAGATCCGCGCCAATCGCAAGCCCAAGGACGGCCAGCCCGAGGTCATAGGCTGGGACGCCGCAGGCGTCGTGCGCGCGGTCGGCGCCAAGGCCAGCCTGTTCAAGCCGGGCGACCGCGTCTGGTATGCGGGCGCGCTGAACCGGCCCGGCGCCAACAGCGAATTGCACGTGGTGGACGAGCGCATCGTGGGCCGCATGCCCGCCAGCCTGGATTACGCGCAGGCCGCCGCGCTGCCGCTGACCACCATCACTGCCTGGGAGCTGCTGTTCGACCGCCTGCGCGTGCTGGACAACAGCGCCCCCAGCCGGGGCAGCCTGCTGGTCATCGGGGCCGCAGGCGGCGTGGGATCCATCCTGGTGCAACTGGCGCGCCAACTGACCGGCCTGACGGTGATCGGCACCGCCTCGCGTCCGGAGACGCAAGCCTGGGTCCGCGAACTGGGCGCGCATCACGTCATCGACCATAGCCAGCCCCTGGCCGCCGAGCTCAAGCGCATCGGTTTTCCGCACGTCAGCCACATCGCCGGTCTGACCCAGACCGACCAGCACTTCGCGCAAATGGCCGAAGCGATCGCGCCGCAAGGCAAGATCGCCCTGATCGACGACCCCGCGGCCATCGACGTGCGTCTGCTCAAGTCCAAGTCGGCTTCGCTGCACTGGGAGTTCATGTTCGCGCGTTCGCTGCACGCCACCCCCGACTTGATCGCACAGCACGAACTGCTGAACCAGGCCGCCCGCCTGATCGACGAAGGCACATTGCGCACCACCCTCGGCGCGCACTACGGCAAGATCAACGCGGAAAACCTGCGCCGCGCCCATGCCTTCATTGAAAGCGGCAAGGCGCAGGGAAAGATCGTGCTGGAAGGGTTCTAGGAAGCGCGCATGCCTTGCCGCGATCCGCGGCGGGGCATCTCGCAATTGGCGGCGGAAAGCAGTACAACCTCGACTGCGCGCAATCGCAAGCGCAATGCCATCGGGAGTCTCTTCTGCTCGACCACATATTCAATCAGACGCTGGAACCCGTACTTTGGGGGATGGTGGCCTTCACCTTGCTGATGCTGAGGCTGGCGCCCCTGCAGGGATGGAAGGCCGCCATCGTCGCCGGCATCACGGCGGGCCTGGTCTTCGATACCGTGCAATTCCGCGTGGGTCCGCCGCGGCTTTGGGATTCGCTGGTGCTGGGCTCGATGCTGGCCGCCCTGCTGGCGGCGGCCGTGCTGGAACTGCTGGTGCACTTGCTGCGGCGCTCGCGCACCGAGCGCGCCTGACACGCCGCAGCGGCCTGCGGACAAGACCCGATGCGCCGCCCGCCCCCTTTTCAGGCGCGCCCTTCCCGCTTGGCCCGGGCGTGAGGATCCTTGATTTCAGCCTCCAGTTCGGCGATCAACCACTCGAACCAGCCGTTTTCAGTGCGGGCATAGACCACCGCGGCCGGCGTCTTGCCTGTGCGCCAGCCCGGCTGGTGCGCATCCATCCACGCTCCCAGGCTTTTATGCGGCGCCAACAGGCCCGACAGCCACGACCACAGGTAGTCGGGCACGTTGCGGCGGAATCCTTGCGCGCAGGCGTAGATGGTGGGCTCAAGCGGCAGGTTGCCGGCGCGGGCCAGCCTCGCCTGCACCCGGCGCAGGATCTCGGCCGCAGCCTGCAATTGTTCGGTGCTGAGCTTTTTCACGTGAGGACTCCTAGACTTGGTTTGCCCGGATTATCGCCGCAGGCGGCAGCGCTTTCAAAGGGGCGCGGTTCATCGGCTAATCGCCTCCCGCGGCGGGTCCAGCCTAAACAGCGCGGTCGCGCTGAAACGCGCGCCAGGCTCCAGCACCCGCATGCCGGTGCGGGCATCACCGGCTGCCGCCAGGTTGAACGCGTCCGCCACATTGGTGACCGGCTCCACACACAGAAACTCCGAACCGCCCGCCGTATACACCACCAGGTGCGCAAACGCCGGATCGGCGTGCAGCGCCAGCTGGTGCCCGTCCGGCCAATGCAGAGTGGCCCGCCCTTCCCATTGCGACAGATAGGTGTCGCAGCCGCTGGCCGAACGCCGCAATTCGCGCACGTGGACAGCCTTGCTGCCCGCAGGCAACCCGTCGGCGTCCGCCGGCCATTCGCGGCGCGCGTGCAGCGTGACGCGTTCAGCCGTGAAATAGGGATGCAGGCCCAAGCCGAACGGCATGGGCGTATCGCCAAGATTGGTGATGCCAAGCGCCACACTCAGGCCGCGCGCGTCCAGCCGGTAGCGCTGCACGCATTCGAAGGCCCAGGGCCAGCCCAGCACGCCGGCGGGTTGATCCAGCACCAGGTCGACGCTGTCCGCGCCGTGGCTGCGCACGCGCCACGCTTGATGCAGGCCCGCTCCATGGATCGCATGGGGCCGGCCCGGCACGGATTGCAGCGCGTGGCGCACGCCGTTGAAGGCGAACACGCCGTCCCGAATGCGGTTGGCGTACGGCGCCAGCGGATAGGAGCCTGCGCGCGGCCACTGGCCGGCAGGCCACTGCGTGGCGGCCAGCGGCACGATCCAGTCGTGCGTGTGCGTGGACAGCCGAGTCAGGCGTCCGCCGCCTCCAGGCGCGAACTCAGCCAGGTGCGGGCCGCTGGCAATGGTGATGCGTTCGCTGGCATCCAGCGATGCCGGAACGGGAAGATCCTGCATAGATGTAAGGCTCCGATGACGCGACAAGGGTCGCGCGCTGCGATTGTGCCGTCCGCAGGATAGCGGCGGCAAGCGCCGGGCGATTCCTCATTCCCCCGCGGTAACGACGCCGCACAGCGCCAGCAGCCGGCCCAGCGCTGGATTCTGATTGGTCTCCAGCCATGCGATGCCATGTTGCAGCTTGGGCGCGTCCGCAGGCAGCGGCCGGAACACCACGCCCTCCATGTTGAACGACTCGATGTCTCGCGGAATGATGGCCACGCCCGTGCCGGCCGCGACCAGGCACAGCAGGGTCTGCGATGCCTCCGTTTCGCGCACCACGCGGGGCAGAAAGCCTGCCTCCAGGCAGATGGCATCCATGGCGCCGCGCAGGTGAAAGCCCTTGCCCGAGGGATAGGCGATAAACGGTTCATGGGCCAGGTCGGCAACGCGCAGGCCGGGCTTGGCCGCCAGGGGATGGGCGTCGGCCAGCGCAATGGAGAACTCGCTGAGCATGAATTCGTGCGACACGATGTGCTTGCCTTCCAGCGGCAAGAAACACAGGGCCGCGTCCAGCGCGCCGTCCAGCAGCTTCAGGCGCAGTTCGCCGGTCGGCAACGGCCCCTGGATGTCCAGCGCGATGTCGCTGTAATGGCGCCGGCAATCCCGCACCAGGCCAGGCAGGCGCACGTGGCTGGCGCGTCCGGTGTAGCCCAGCCGCAGGCTGCCGGTCTCGCCGCGGCCGGCTTTGCGGCAGGCTTGCACGGCGCTGTCGAGCTGCCGGAACATGGGCTGGAGGTTGTCCAGGAATACGCGCCCGGCCACCGTCAGCGTCACCTTGCGCGTGCTGCGATCGAAAAGCTTCACGCCCAACTCGTCTTCCAGTTCGCGGATGCGCTGGCTCAAGGGAGGCTGGGCGATGTGCAGGCGCAAGGCGGCGCGCGTGAAGTTCAGCTCCGTGGCAAGAACCATGAAGCTTTGCAGATGGCGCAATTCCATGACGAGTTCCGGTATCGGCTATTGATATGCATCCAATATAAATGATGTTCCGATAATAAATTGGACGACTCAATTTCAGCCCACTAAGCTGCCACGCATTGCATAACGACACAGCGTGGAGACAAGCATGGCTGATCTTTCGGGGCGCGTTGCCCTGGTAACCGGTTCGACCAGCGGCATCGGCCTGGCCGTGGCGCGGCGCCTGGCGCGCTCGGGCGCCACCCTGGTGCTCAACGGCCTGGCCGATGCGGACGCGGTCGATGCCCTGTGCGCCGAATTCCGCGATACCTATGGCGTGCCGGTGCGGTTCCAAGCCTGCGACCTGCGCAAGCCGGCGCAGATCGAAACCATGATGGCCGAGCTGAACCACGCCTATGGCGCGCTGGACATCCTGGTCAACAACGCCGGCATCCAGCACGTCAGCCAGATCGAGGCCTTCCCCGTCGACAAATGGGACGACATGATCGCGGTCAACCTGTCGGCCAGTTTCCACACCATACGCACGGCGCTGCCGGCCATGCGCGCGCGCAACTGGGGTCGCATCGTAAACATGGCGTCCATCAGCGGATTGCGCGGACGCGCGGGCAAGACTGGCTACAACGCAACCAAGCACGGTTTGATAGGCCTTACCAAGTCCGTGGCGCTGGAGACGGCGCAGACCGCCATTACCTGCAACGCGATTTGCCCCGGTTGGGTGCATACGCCGCTGGTGCAAAAGCAGATCGACGCGCTGGCCGAGCGCGAGGGCCTGGACAATGCCGCAGCCACCAACAAATTGCTGGGCCTGCGCCAGCCTTCGGGCAAGTTCGTCACCCTGGAACAGATCGCGGGCCTGTGCGAGTTCTTTTGCTCGCCTGATGCGGACGAAGTGCGCGGCGTGGCCTGGGCCATGGACGGCGGCACCACCGCCGCCTGAAATCGCGGCAGCAGCCGCAACTGAACATACGCGCCGGCCGGGCATCGGCGCGCAGCCATACCGATAACGCCCGCGAGGAGAGCACGATGCTGGACCACACCCATGCCCCCGGCGCCAAGAGCTGGGTCGACGGAGCCAACGGCCATCCGGACTTCCCGGTGCAGAACCTGCCAATGGGCGTGTTCCGCCACGACGGCGGCACGCCCCGGGTCGGCGTGGCCATCGGCGAGCACGTGCTGGATGCGCGAGCCGCCGTGGAACTGGGCTTGCTGGACGGTCTGGATCCGGCTTCGCGCCAGGCGCTGTCGGCAAACCGGCTCAACGATTGGATGGCGTTGCCGGCCACTGCCCGCCAGGACGTGCGGCACGCCCTGTTCGCGCTGCTGGACGCCTCCCACCCCGCCAGCGCCCGGCATGCAGCACAGGCCGCGCGCCTGCTGCACCCGCAGGCGGAGTGCGAACTGCTGTTGCCGGCGGACGTGGGCGACTACACCGACTTCTATGCCGGCATCCATCATGCGAGCCACGTGGGCAAACTGTTCCGGCCCAACAACCCGCTGATGCCGAACTACAAGCATGTGCCCATTGCCTATCATGGCCGCGCCTCATCCATCTGCGCTTCCGGCACACCGGTGCGCCGGCCGCGCGGACAGGTCCGGACCGCAGCCGGCGTCGACACCCCGGCCTATCGCCCGTCGGCGCAACTGGACTTCGAACTGGAACTGGCAATCTGGATCGGCCCCGGCAATGCGCTCGGCGAGCCAGTGCCTCTGGAACAGGCCGCGAGCCACGTGGCGGGCTACGGCCTGCTGAACGACTGGTCGGCGCGCGACATCCAGGCCTGGGAATACCAGCCGCTTGGGCCGTTCCAGGGCAAGAACTTCGCCTCCACCGTGTCGCCATGGGTGGTGACCGCCGAGGCGCTGGCGCCGTTCCGCCGCGCCGCCATGGCGCGCGGCGACGGCGACCCCGACCTGCTGCCATATCTGCGCAACGCCGACGACGCCGCCATGGGCGGGATGGTCATCGCGCTGGAGGCATGGCTGTCCACTCCCCTCATGCGCGAACGCTCGCTGGCGCCGCAGCGGCTGGCTGCCTCCGACGCGCGCCATCTGTACTGGACGCCGGCGCAGATGGTGACGCAGCACACGCTGGGCGGCTGCAATCTGCGGCCGGGCGACCTGCTGGGGTCCGGCACCATCTCCACGCCCGACGACAGCGGCCACGGCAGCCTGCTCGAACTGACTCACGGCGGCACGCGCCCCATCACCTTGCCCTCGGGCGAAACGCGGCTGTTCCTGGAGGCGGGGGATGAAGTCACCCTGACGGCCCATTGCAGCCGCGACGGGTTCCAGCGCATCGGCTTCGGCGCAAGCCGGGCACGCATCATCGAATGACATTCAAAACCAGGCATCCCGCAAAGCCTGGAACCAGCCGGCAAGCCGGCGGCACACAAAGGAGGAAAGACATGAAGAAGATTCTGGCAGCAGGCATGGTGGCCCTGGCAGCGGCAGGCAGCGCGCCCGCGCTGGCGCAAGACTTCCCCAACCATCCGATCCGCCTGATCATTCCGTATTCCGCCGGCGGCGTCACCGATGTCGTCGGCCGCGCCCTGGCCGAACAGTCTGGCAAGCGGCTGGGCCAGACCGTGGTGGTGGAGAACAAGACCGGCGCCAACGGCACCCTGGGCGCAACGCAGATGCTCAACACCGCCCCCGACGGCTACACCGTCACCATGGTGCCCATCGGCATCTTCCGCATGCCGCATATCACCGGCACGCGGTATGACCCGATCAAGGACCTGACCTATATCTCCATGATCGCCGGCTACAACTATTACGTCGCGGTCGGCGCCGACTCTCCCTGGAAAACACTGGACGATCTGGTCGCCTACGCCAAGTCCAAGCCTGACGCGATTTCCTACGGCACGCCGGGCGCCTACAGCAGCCAGCACATCGCCATGGTGCAATTGGGCGAAGCCGCCCAGGCCAAATGGACCCACGTGCCCTACAAGGGCGATGCCGACGCGCTGTCCGCCATGCTGGGCGGCCACATCCAGGTGCTGGTCGGCGCAAGCACCATCCTGCCCTACGTGGCCTCGGGCAAAGTGCGCATCCTCGCTTCGCTGGGCGACAAGCGCTCGCCGGACCTGCCGGACGTCCCCACGCTGAAGGAGGCCGGCTATCCCGTGGTGCACACCTCGCCTTTCGGCATTGCCGGCCCCAAGGGCATGGACCCGGCCGTCATTGCCAAGCTCGACGGCGCCTTCCGCGCCACCCTCAAGGACGAGGCCTTCCTCTCCCTGCTGCGCCAATCCGGCGTCTCGCCGCAATACATGGATTCCGCCAGCTACACCAAAGCCGCGAAGGCCAGCGCGGATACGGAGCGCGAGGTCATCAAGAAGCTGGGCAACATCATGAACAAATAAAGTACGGACCAAACCGGCATCCGTCCCTCCCCGCAGCGGTTCGCCCGCCCGATACAATCACGGGCATGAATTCCGCAACGCAAAACACTGCCGCCGACGCCCACGCGGGCCACACCCCCATGATGCAGCAATACCTCCGCCTGAAGGCGGAGGCCGGCCCCTTGCTGCTGTTCTACCGCATGGGGGATTTCTATGAAATGTTCTATGAAGACGCGGAGCGCGGCGCGCGTCTGCTCAACCTGACGCTGACCAAGCGCGGGTCGTCCAATGGCACGCCGATTCCCATGGCGGGATTGCCGGTCCATGCCATGGAGCAATACCTGGCGCGGCTGGTCGCCATGGGCGAATCCATCGCCATTTGCGAGCAGATCGGCGATCCGGCGGCTTCCAAAGGACCCGTCGAGCGCCGCATCGTGCGCATCGTCACGCCCGGCACGCTGACAGATGACGCGCTGCTGCCCGCCAAGGCGGACCGCGCGCTGGCCGCCGTGTTCGTCGGCGGCACGGCGCGCGCGCCGCGCGCGGGGCTGGCCTGGCTGAATCTGGCCAGCGGCGATTTCCGCGTGACCGAATGCGCGCCCGGGCAACTGGAATCCGAACTGCACCGCATCGCGCCGGCCGAAATCGTTTGCGCCGACAGCGCCGAATTCGATTTCCCCTTTGAAGGCGCGCGGGCCCGCGTGCCCGACTGGCACTTCGAAGCCGACAGTGCCCGCGCCCACCTGCTGGCCCATTTCAAGACGGACACATTGGCTGGCTTCGATATCGAAGACATGCCCGCCGGCATATGCGCAGCGGGCGCCCTGCTGCGCTACGCGGCGCGCACCCAGTCGCAGGCCCTGGCCCACGTCCAAAGCCTGTCGGCGGAACGCCCTGGCCAGTACGTGCTGCTGGATCCGGTCACGCGCCGCAATCTCGAACTGACACAGACCCTGTCCGGGGAAGACTCGCCCACGCTGTTCTCGCTGCTGGACGGCTGCCGCACCCCGATGGGCAGCCGCTTGCTGCGGCGTTGGCTGCACCATCCATTGCGCGAGAATGAACCGGCGCTGGCGCGCCAGCAGGCCATTTCGGCGCTGCTGGCTGGCCGCATGGACATGGAGCAGAGCTTCGGGGCGGCCGGCTTCGGCTCGGCCGGCCTGCTGGAATCGCTGCGCGACGCACTGAACGCCTTCCCCGACATCGAGCGTATTGCCGCCCGTCTGGCGCTGCGCTCGGTTCGCCCGCGCGAATTGGCCAGCCTGCGCGATGCGCTTCAGGCCTTGCCCGCGCTCCGCGACCAGGTGGAACCCATGGCGGACTCGCCGCGGCTGGGCGAACTGACCGCTCACTTGTCGGTGGATCCGGCCCTGGCCGCCCTGCTGGTGCGCGCCATCGCCGCCGAACCCGCCGTCGCCATCCGCGACGGCGGCGTCCTGGCTGCCGGATTTGACGCCGAACTGGACGAGCTGCGCGGTCTGGCGGCCGATGGCGGCGACTTCCTGGTGCAGCTGGAAGCGCGTGAGCGCGAGCGCACCGGCATCAGCAATCTGCGCGTGGAATTCAACCGCGTGCATGGCTTCTACATCGAAGTCACCAAGGGCCAGACGGCCAAGGTGCCGGAGGACTACCGCCGCCGCCAGACGCTGAAGAACGCCGAACGCTACATCACCCCTGAACTCAAGACCTGGGAGGACAAGGTGCTGTCCGCCCAGGACCGCTCGCTGGCTCGCGAGAAATGGCTGTTCGAGCAGTTGCTCGACGTGCTGGCCGAGCACGTGCGCCCGCTGTCCGACTGCGCCGCCGCGTTGGCGGAACTGGATGCCTTGGCAGCCCTGGCCGAACATGCGCGCCGCCACGACTGGATCGCGCCCGAACTGTCCGAGCAGGCCGACATCGACATCGACGCGGGCCGCCACCCCGTGGTGGAAAACGCCATCGAACGCTTCACGCCCAATGGTTGCCGGCTGGAGCCCGCGCGCCGCATGCTGCTGATCACCGGCCCGAACATGGGCGGTAAATCGACCTATATGCGGCAGGTGGCGCTGATCGTGCTGCTGGCTCGCATCGGCAGCTTCGTGCCCGCGTCGCGCGCCCGGATTGGCAAGATCGACCGCATCTTCACCCGTATCGGCGCGGCCGACGATCTGGCGGGCGGGCGCTCGACCTTCATGATGGAGATGACCGAGGCCGCCGCCATCCTGTCGGCCAGCACGCCCAACAGCCTCGTGCTGATGGACGAAATCGGCCGCGGCACCTCCACTTACGACGGCCTGGCCCTGGCGTGGGCCATCGCCTGCCGCCTTCTCGCGCACAACCGCGCGCTGACGCTGTTCGCCACCCACTATTTCGAGCTGACGCGCCTGCCCGCCGAACAGCCGGCCTCGGCCAACGTGCACCTGGCCGCGGCGGAGTCGGCCGGCGGCATCGTGTTCCTGCACGAAGTGCGCGAAGGCCCGGCCAGCCGCAGCTACGGGATCCAGGTGGCGCAGCGCGCCGGCGTGCCCGCCGCCGTCATCCGCCAGGCCTCGCGCGAGCTGGAACGCCTGGAAGCCCAGGGCGCGCCCACGCCGCAGCTGGGGCTGTTCGCGGCCGCGGCGGACGCCGACGCGCAAGCCTACGCTCAAGCCGACCGCTCCGACGAGCTGGAGGCGCTGGACGCCCTGCGCGAGGAACTCGCCGCCATCGATCCCGACAGCCTGACCCCGCGCGAAGCGCTGGATGCCCTCTACCGCCTGAAGAAGCACCTGCAATGAACCTTGATCATCCCTTGACGCTGCTGGGCAACCAGAGTCCCAACGACTTCATGCGCCGCTACTGGCAGCGCAAGCCTTTGCTGATCCGCCAGGCCATTCCCGGATTCAAGCCCCCGGTAACCATCGCCGCCATCAAGAAGCTCGCACGCCGCGACGACGTGGAGTCGCGCCTGATCTGGCGCGAAAACGGCGAATGGCAAATGGAGAACGGCCCATTCGCCCGTCTGCCCAAGGACAATGAAGGCGACTGGACGCTGCTCGTGCAAAGTGTCGACCTGCACAGCGACGCCGCCTCCGAACTGATGCAGCTATTCCGCTTCATTCCCGACGCGCGGTTGGACGACGTCATGATCAGCATCGCCAGCCACGGCGGTGGCGTGGGGCCGCATTTCGACAGCTACGACGTGTTCCTGCTGCAGGCGGCGGGCGAGCGCGAATGGCGCTATGGCCGACAAAAGGACCTGTCGCTGGAGCCCGGCTTGCCGCTGAAGATCCTGAGCCGCTTCGAACCCGAAGAAAAGGCCGTGCTGGTCCCCGGAGACATGCTGTACCTGCCGCCTCAAGCCGCCCATGACGGCATCGCCATGGGCGACGGGTGCATGACCATCTCCATCGGTTTCCGCGCGCCCACCCAGGCGACGCTGGCGCGCGGCCTGCTCGAAGCCGCCGCGGACCAGGTCATGGCCCGGGTCGGCCTGCTGGGCGGCCCCTATGGCGAGCCAGCCCTGCCCGGCCCCAAGCTGTCCGCCGTGTATCGCGACCCTGGGCAGCCGGCCGTCGACACCCCCGCCGCCCTGCCCGACGCATTGGTGGCCGCCACGCTGGAAACCGTGGACAAGCTGCGCTTTGACGATGCGCTGGCTGCGCGTTTCCTGGGTTGCTGGCTGACCGAACCCAGCAATCTCAGCGTGTTCGACGCGCCCGAAGGCATGGACGTGGACCTGGAAGAGGACTGGCCTGCCACGGGCAGGCTGGTGCTGGACCGCCGCAGCCGCATGCTGTATCGCGGCAAGCAGCTTTTCATCAACGGGGAAACCGCCATGGCGCCCGCTGAAGCGGCCTTGCGCGCGCTGGCCGATGCACGCAGCCTGGATTGTTCCGACCCGTCCTGCGCGCGCCTGTCCGACGACGCGCGCTCCTGCCTCGCGGATTGGCTGGATTCAGGCTGGCTCCGGTACGAGCCGGCGTAGCATCCGGACACCGCCGCGTATCAGTCCTGTACAGAAGGAAATCAGGTCTGATACGCGGGACACATCAAGAAAGACATAACACGAAGCTGAAAGGTTTGTTGCCGTTGGGATGCGACCTTTTTAACTTTCATACGCGCTGCGCGCACGTGTTCCTGTAGCCTGACCTCTGGTTTCCCCTAATGGGGTTTCAAGAGTCGTCATCTACAGGAGTCTAAAAATGATGAGCAAAACCTTGATTATTGCCTCGGTGCTGGCCGTCGCGCTGAGCGCCTGCAACAAGAAGGAAGATGCCCCGGCGCCCGCGACCAACCCCGCCCCGGGCGCAAGCACGCCCGCCCCGTCCACGACGCCTCCGGCCACCGCGCCGGCTCCGGCGCCCACGCCCAACACCACGCCGGGCGGCGGTTCCACCACCCCCGGCGGCTCGACCACGCCCGCGTCCTAATAAAATTCAGAGACGAACCCCCGCTCTGAAGACGCAAGAAAAAGCCCCGGCTATTGCAGCCGGGGCTTTTTTTCGTCCGCGGCGCTCAGTTGGAGCGCGACGCCCTGGTCAACATAGGCACCAAGAAAAGACGAAAAAAAAGAGGCCCCATCCGGGGCCTCTTTGCGCAGGCCTGCGCCAAGGCGCAGGACCGGTTCGTCTTTACATCTTGTCCTTCAGCACGCTCAGCAGACGCTGGGCGGTGGCGCTGTTGTCGCGCGCGCCATTGGCATCCAGCACCGTCACCAGGGTCTGATCCCCGCTTGCGGCCAGGTGGATACGGTATTGCGGCGCTTCGGCCTTCTTGTCGCCCGAGAACATGCGGCTGAAGAAGCCCGGCTGCTCGATCTTCTCGCCCGTGTCGGTATCGACATAGCGGACGAAGTAATCGCCAGCGGAGCGGTCGCGATCGTCCACGGCAAAACCGCCGCCGTCCAGCGCCACGCCAACACGACGCCATGCGCGGTCGTAGGATTCGCTGACGATAAGCGACGCGCCTTGGGCACGCACGTCCTGCTGCACGGCCGGCTTCTGCGGCGCCGCTTCAGCCTGCTGGACCAGCTTGCGAGCGTTATCGACGTCCGAACCCAGATAGACCATCATGCGGGCAAGCATGGCGGCGTTAAGGCCCGGATCTTCCTTGCCGTTTTGCCATTGCACCTGCATGCCGTCGCTGCCCACGCGCTTTTCAAGCATCTGGCGGTGGCTGACGTAGACCTCGGTATGACCGTTCACGCGTTCGACGCGAGTACGGAATTTCTCGCGCTCGCCGCTATCCCAGGCCGACTCGAGGATCATGCCCAGGGCCTGGCGCAGCCAGCTTTCCGGAATCTTGGCGCGGTTTTCGGCCCAATCGGTTTCGATCAGGCCAGCCGACGGATTATTGCTGGCCACGGTAAAGCCGCTTTCGGTCCAGAAGTCCACCAGACGCGGAAACACGTCTTCCGGCGGACGATCCACGACCAGCCAGCGCAGGTCGCCGTCACGTTCAACGCGCATGTCCTGGCGGCCCGGAAGCACGTTGCTGGTCTTGGGCTGGCTGGCTTGAGCCTGGCCCTGCTGTTGGAACTGCGAATAGGTGGTCGAGCCCGAGGCGGGCGCGCGGTAACGCGGATCGCTGTTGGCCTGGGTCAGGTCAGGCGGGATGCTGAGGGGCTCTCCACGCTGGGTGACTGCGCTCTTGTAATTGACGGACTCTTCATTGCCCAGGAATTGATTGACCTCGCTACAACCGGCCAACAACACCAGAGACATCAATGCCGACAAACCGGCATGACGTTTGTTCATACGTATCCTCACGATATTTAGAGCAGGCCCGTTTCCTGGAGCGCGGCGCGCACGGTCGCGTGGTGCTGCGCTCCGAGTTCAACCAGCGGCAGCCGGTAGCCCAGTGCGCTGCGGCCCATTTCGGCCAACGCCCACTTGACAGGGATGGGGTTGGCTTCAACGAACAAAGCCTTGTTCAGACGCGCCAGGTACGCATTAAGTTCGCGCACCTTCGGCACATTGCCAGCCAGGGCGGCGGCACAGAGCTCGCGCATGAGCTTCGGCGCCACGTTGGCCGTTACGGAAATATTGCCGCGCGCGCCCAGCAGGATCAGGGCAGCGGCGGTGGGATCATCCCCGCTGAAAACCTGGAAGCTGGCCGGCGCTTCACGCAGCAAGAGGCCACCGCGGGCGATGTCGCCCGTGGCGTCCTTGATGCCGATGATGCCCGGCACCTGCGCCAGGCGCAGGATCGTTTCGTTGCTCATGTCGGCAACGGTACGGCCCGGCACGTTGTACAGGATGGTGGGCAGATCGACGGCTTCCGCGACGGTGCGGAAGTGGCGGTACAGCCCTTCTTGCGAAGGCTTGTTGTAATAAGGAACGACGGACAGGCCGGCCTGCGCGCCCACGGCCTTGGCATGGCGCGTCAGGTGGATGGCTTCGTCGGTGGAATTGGCGCCTACGCCCGCGATGACCGGAATGCGGCCCGCTGCGTGTTCGACGGCAACGCGGATCAGTTCCGCGTGCTCTTCCATGGACACCGTAGGCGACTCCCCGGTAGTGCCCACCACCACCAGTGCGTCGGTTCCTTCCTGGATATGCCAGTCGATCAGCGACCGGTAGGCAGCGTAGTCCAGGCTGCCGTCGGGCTGCATAGGGGTGACGAGGGCCACCATGCTGCCTTGGAAATTAACGCCTGCGGCGGTTGCAGGGGATGCCATAAATGTAGGGCTCCAAAACCCCACGGCAGGATGCCCCGGGGCCAGAATCAATGAAACTATTGAGTTTAACGGATATTGGCTGAAATCCTACAGAAACCACTGGACTATGGTCGTCCCCATGGCAAGCACGGGGCGCATCAAAAGCCAGAGCACGTCCGTCACCAGCAGGACAACGACGATCACCAGGCCATACGGCTCGATTTTCGAGTACTGCCAGGCCATGCGATTGGGCAGCAGGCTGAAGAGGATCCGTCCCCCGTCCAGCGGCAGGATGGGCAACAAATTCAGCGCCATGAGCACCAGGTTGACGTTCACCCCGGCCACGGCCATTTCGAACCAGAACGACTCCTGCAGCCCGGACTCCAGGAAGAGGCGCAAGGAGAACGCCCACAGGACGGCCATGAGCAGGTTCGCGGCGGGCCCTGCCAACGCCACCCAAAGCATGTCCTGTTTGGGCCTGCGCAAGCGGCTGAAATCCACCGGCACGGGCTTGGCCCAGCCGAACAGCATGCCGGGGCTGCCCAACAGCTTGGACGCCAGCAGGATCGCCACCGGCACCAGCAGCGTGCCGACGGGATCGATGTGCCGCGCCGGATTCAGGCTGATGCGTCCGGCCTGGTAGGCCGTGGGGTCGCCGAACATGCGCGCGACAAAGCCGTGCGCGGCTTCGTGCAAGGTGATGGCGAAAATGACCGGTATCGCGTAGACCGCAATGGTTTGGATGATGTCGTTCATGGCGAACCGGATTGTAGATGAGCCACGAGCCGGCGCATGCCGGCTTTTGGATCGGCGCGGTGGACGCGGTCAGGCAAGACCGAGGGTGGCAGGATCGCCTCGTCCGACGCGCACCACCACCGGCTCGTCGCCGGTAAGGTCGATCACGGTGGTGGGCGATTGTGGGCAGGCGCCCGCGTCGATGATGGCCGCCAGGGAATGTTCGTAGCGTTCGCGGATTTCTTCCGCGTCGTTCAGCGCTTCGGTCTCGTCCTTGGGGATGAGCGTAGTGGACAGCAAGGGCGCCCCCACCTGCTCCAGCAAGCCCAGCATGACCGGATGATCCGGCACGCGGATGCCGATGGTCTTGCGCGATGGGTGCGACACGCGGCGCGGCACTTCCTTGGTGGCTTCGAGGATGAAGGTCCAGGGTCCCGGCGTGGCTGCCTTCAGCAGGCGGTACTGGCGGTTGTCGACGCGCGCGAAATGGCCGATTTCGGCCAGGTCGCGGCATAGCAGCGTGAGATGATGGCGCTCGTCCAGGCCCCGCAGGCGGCGCAGTCCGTCGGCGGCGTTCTTGTCGTCCAGACGCGCCACCACGGCGTAACTCGAGTCAGTGGGTACCGCGACCAATCCCCCGTCGGCAAGCCATTGGGCCGCCTGCTTGAGCAGGCGCGGTTGCGGATTCGCGGGATGGATGGAGAAATACAGGGCCATGGGTTTATCCTAACACTCTTGAAGGCCGCTCAGTAAAGGGCGGCGATGCAAAATGGCGGGAACGCCGACCCGCCCGGAGAAACAGTATGCGCCTTGATGACTCGCGCGAAAGCGACAATGTGGAAGACCGCCGTTCCAGCGGCCCACGTATCGGCGGCCGCGGCACCATCGGCATAGGCACGATCGTGCTCGCCCTGGTCGCCATGTATTTCGGCGTGGATCCCAGCGTGGTCCTGCAGATGGCCGAAGGCCCGCCCGTGCAGCAACAGGAGACACCGGCCTCGCGCCCGCCCGCCAACGACCCGCAGGCCGTCTTCGTCTCCAAGGTGCTGGGTGAAACCGAAGACACCTGGAGCGCCATCTTCCAGAAAGACCTGAACCGCCAGTACGTGGCGCCCAAGCTGGTGCTGTTCCGCGGCGCCACGCCCACCGCCTGCGGCACGGGGCAGTCGGCCATGGGCCCGTTCTACTGCCCGGGCGACAGCAAGGTTTACATCGATCTGGCGTTCTTCGACGAATTGCAAAGCCGCTTCAAGGCGCCCGGCGACTTTGCCCAGGCTTATGTGATCGCGCATGAGGTCGGGCATCACGTCCAGCACCTGCTGGGCATTTCGGATCAGGTCGACAATCTGCGGCGCCGCAACCCGTCCCAGGCCAACGCCTTGTCCGTGCGCATGGAGTTGCAGGCCGACTGCTTCGCGGGCTTGTGGGCGCAGCGCGCCAACGCAGCGCGCAACATCCTGGAAAGCGGCGACGTGGAAGAAGCCCTGGCCGCCGCCACCGCGATCGGCGACGACCGCCTGCAAAAGCAGAGCCAGGGCTATGTCGTGCCCGACACCTTCACGCACGGATCCTCGGCGCAGCGCGTGCGCTGGTTCAAGCGCGGGCTGGAGAGCGGCAGCATCAAGCAATGCGACACGTTCGGCGCCAGCTCGCTGTAGGCGCGTGAGCACCAACTCCCGCGCCGCCCCCTTCGCTGTATATCCATACAGCAAAGAGGGCGGCGCAGTCTTCATCTTGTAAGATTACGCCCCCTCGCTGTGTTGCGCGTGCGTTCGCCGCTGCGCGGCGCATGCCAGGCGCGCTGTCCGGCGCGCGCATTTCCAAGACCCTAGATCCGTTCCATGGCCAACAAGTTCGAACCGTTAATCACCGTTGATGAGGTGCAAGAGATTCTTGCCGAACCCAAGGAAACCGTAAAACCGATCACCTGGGCGCCGAAGCCCGCCGCCAGCAATCCCCAGTGGATGGAATTCGCGTGCGCCTGTCGGGTCAAGGGCGAAGTGCGCGAAGACGTGATCTTCCGAGCAATCTATCGCGGCGCCCGCACGGCCGTGCATGGCCAGGCCACCATTTTCCTGGCCGAAGCGTTCTGCGCCAGTCTCTTCGTGGGCCCGCACCGCGTGTTCGGCGTGGACACCGACGACTCCTTCCACACCAGTCTGGTGGGCGAAGGCCGGCCGCAGTACCGCAAGCCGCTTGCGGACCGCAGCCATGAACACATCTGGGTGGACGAAGGCGAAGGCTATGCCGAGCCCATCGTGCCCGCCCTGCAGAATATCGGCGCGCTGATGCAGTATTTCCTGCCGCGGGCGAACCTGACGCTGACCGGCGGTTTCGCGCATCCCCTCAAAGGCCGCCAAATCGAACTGATCCTATGAGCAATTTCCTGGAAGCCTCCGGCTGGACCGTCCTGCCGGCGGGTGAACACGCCATCCGAGCCATATCGCCCATGACGCTGGGCCTGGACGGACAGCACGCGGCCTTCTTCATCGCGCATCCCGACGAGTCCACGTTCTATCTGACCGACGCCTGTGAGACCGCGATGCACGCCTCCAGCTACGGCATCGACCTGGCGGCCAAGCGCATCGACATCCTGAATGAAACGCCGGGCGTCAGCCTGGCGCACTTCGACCGCGACGGCGCCATCGTCGCGTCCGGCCCCAACGAACAACTGCAGGAAGCCCTGTGGGATGCGGTCAAGCTGGCGATGGCGCTCTCGTTCCAATGCGCCAAGTGGATGCCCAAGTTCAGCCAGCTGCGCTTTCGCGCGCAGGTCGGACGCGCCTTGACGGCAGGCGTGGGCGTGAACCGGATGGTCAAGGGCGCGCGCGCCAAAGGCAGCAGCGGCCACACGGCCGACTTCGCGTTCGCGGTACGGGCAGCCGGAAGCACCGCGCTGACCTACATCGAGCCCATCGCCCTGAAGGCCGGCAAGAAAATGGATTGGACGCAGGTCTACCAGACCCACGGCAAGATGTCAGACGTGAAGATGGCCGACGCGCGCAACTCGCGCATGGTCATCCTGGAAGACGGCGCCTCGGCCGAGGAATTCAAGAAGGCCGTGACCATACTGGAACAGTCCGCAACCGTGCAGACGCTGGCCAAAACGCGGGATTGGCGGGAAGTCTTTTCCAGCTAGGACGGGCGTCAGGCTGGCATGTTGGTCAGGCCGTCGACGATCTCGCGGCCATGCAGGATGGCTGCATGCACCGCTTCGCGCGGACTGTAGACAAAACCGCCTTCGGCAAAACGCGGAACCGGGTATTCGTCGCCGCCTTCGAGCACGGCGCCTGCCTGGACCACCATCACCGACGCAATGAATACGGGGCCACTGGATTGCGCCTGAACCTCGGCGTCTGCGCCCCGGGACACTTTGGCCGTCAGCCGGTATCCCTTGTAGATCAAGTTGTTCTGATGCACTTCGGATGCCCTCTTTCTGCGATCCAGCATACCCCGGCTGTTCATGACAGGTCGGATAAGTTTTGTAACCCTGGCAGAAAATAGAAACACTGTTGCATCGCAAGAATTGCGTCCCCATTTGCCGCACGCAACGCGCGGAGTGATTGGGGGAGTCGCCCGGCCAGGCGTGACGCGGCTTGTGGCGTGATGCATAGCCTGGTCGTGATATGTCCCCAGAGCGAATCCGGGGGATTTCCCTAGCCCTGTTGCATATGCACACCTTGTTGCGTGATCACGCAGCGGCGTGCAGGTCTCGCTGCGCGAAACCCCGGGCGACTTCATCGGCCTGGCCGAAGAACGAGGGAAATTGCCGTTCGCCCTTTTTCGTGATGCTCAGCGCCCGCGAATCCAGGTCCTTGCTGACCCAGCCGCGCCGGGTCAGCGCATCCAGCAGGGCCGCGCCCAAGGCGCCGCCCAGATGCGAGCGGCGTTCGCTCCAATCCAGGCAGGAACAGGCGAAGCGGCGCCGGCGCTGGCGCGCCTGCGCCACGTCCACGCCAATCTGCGCCAACGCGGCCTCGCCCAGCGGCGTCAGGAGGTAATCGCGCCCATCCGCCGCCAGCCATTGCCGCGACAACATGGCGTCGTGGATACGCACGGCCAGCGTGCCAGCCATATGGTCATAGCAGGTGCGCGCCTCGCGCAGAGCGGAAGGCGTATTGGGCTTGAACGGCACCCGTTCGGCGCCGGCCACGACCAGCAACGCCTCCAGCGCATGTGCGACCTCACTGTTGGACAAGCGGTAATAACGATGCTTGCCCTGCACGGCCATTTCAACCAGGCCTTGCTCCCGCAGGCGCTGGAAATGGCTGCTGGCCGTGGAAGCGCCGATTTCGGCGGCGGCGGCCAGTTCGGTCGCCGTGCGGGCGCGCCCGTCCAGCAACACGCACAGCATGCGTGCGCGCGCCGGGTCGGCGATGGCGCCTGCCACGGCGGAAAGATTGATGTCGGCGAACTCGGATTCCATGATTCGGCCCTGATCAAAGTGTTGCGTGCACGGTCAAGCATACTGCGACTCGACACCACAAGACAGCCGGCCCTGCCGGATAGCCATGCGCGCAACCCCACCCTTCTTCGGCTGGACAGTTCTTTACGCCACGTTCGTCCTGGCGGTCTTCGGCTGGGGCGTCGGCTTCTACGGCCCGCCCGTCTTCCTGCACGCGGTGGCCGGGCGCACAGGCTGGGGCGTCGCCCTCGTATCGGGCGCCGTCACCCTGCATTTTCTTTGCGGCACCGTGGTGGTCGCCAACCTGCCGCGCCTGTATCGGCGCTGCGGCGTGCCTGCGGTGACGCTGGGCGGCGCCGTGCTGCTCGCATTGGGCGTGGGCGGCTGGGCCACGGCCGCGCAACCCTGGCAGTTGTACGTGGCCGCGCTCTTTTCCGGCATGGGTTGGGTGACCTTGGGCGCGGCAGCCGTTAATGCGTTGATCTCCCCCTGGTTCGCGCGCCGCCGGCCCGCCGCGTTGGGCATGGCCTACAACGGCGCCAGCGTAGGCGGCATCGTCTTTTCGCCCTTGTGGGTCTACCTGATCAGCCACGCCGGCTTCGCACAGGCCGCGTTGTGGGTCGGCCTGGCCATGGTGGCGGTGATCGCGGTGCTGTCGCGCAAGGTGTTTGCCATTACGCCGCAGCAGCTCGGACAGGAACCGGACGGCGCGACAGGAACGCCGCACGCGGTGGCCGCCGCAAGCTCCGTATCGCCAGTGCCGGTGGCGAACCTGTGGCACAACCGGGCTTTCCTCACACTGGCTGCGGGCATGGCGCTGGGGCTGTTCGCCCAGATCGGCCTGATTGCTCACCTGCTGTCGTTGCTGGCGCCACCGCTGGGCGCGCAGACCGCCGGAATTGCGATGGGACTGGCGACGGCTGCGGCCATCGCAGGCCGAACGTTGGTGGGCTGGTTGATGCCGGCCGGAGCGGACCGGCGCATCGTAGCTTGCCTGGCCTACGCGATACAGATCGGCGGCTCGTTGGTCCTGATGCTGGCCGCCGAACACGCCTGGGCCATCTGGCTGGGCGTACTCCTGTTCGGCTCGGGCATAGGCAACGCGACTTCATTGCCGCCACTGATCGCGCAGAGCGAATTTGCGCGCGAGGACTCGCAACGCGTGGTGCCGCTGATCGTCGCCATATCGCAAGGCGCCTATGCCTTCGCGCCTGCCTTGTTCGGCCTGCTGCGCGCCTGGTCCGAGCAGGCCGGACAGCCGCTCTTCTGGTTCCTCGCGGTAGCAGCCAGCCTGCAGGCGGCCGCCATCGCAGGTTTTGCGCTGGGGCGGGTCAGGCCAACCCGCCGCGACGGGCAACCAGCGCGGCCATGACGGCATCGCCGGCTTCGCCCGCCAGGCCTTCGGCCACCCCGCGCCGATCGGCAAGCGAGCGGTTCTGGCTGACTTTCCATTTGCCTTCGATGCGCGAGACAGGAATCTCCACGCCCACGATGGCGCGCATCTGCGCGGCGATGAAATCCGCTGGCGCCTCATCCACGCGCCAGGGTTGCGCCCTGGCCTTCTCCTGGCTATCGGTCAAGGCATCCAGCTGTGCGCGCAGCCAGGCCGGATCATCCTGGATGACCGGCGAGCCCCAGACATGCACGGCGACGAAATTCCAGGTGGGCACGAACTTGTGGGTTTCGGCCTTGGTCGGATACCAGGAGGGCGTCACGTAGGCTTGGGGCCCGTGAAAAACGATCAGGCACTCCCGGCCCGTCGCCAGGTCGGCAAGCTGCGGATTGGCTCGGGCCACGTGCAAGCGCAGCACGCCGTGCGGCCCTTCGGGATACAGCAGACAGGGAATATGGTTTGCCATCAACCCGCCATCACCGCTGGTCATGAGCACACCCAGGGGATGGGCGCGGATGAAATCGTGCTGAACTTCAAGCGAATCTTCGCGAAAGGCGGATGGCAGATACATGGCGGGTTCGGCGGTAGCGGGCAAAGCCAGAACATACCGCTATCGTGGCCCCATTACCAGGGCCAGGCCAACACCTTTTCATGGGGCCACAGAACTCAAACCGCCAGTGGCTTTTCCAGCAGCACGGTCGTAAAGCCGCTGTCCCACTCTTCGTCTGGATAGCTGTCGATTTCCGCGTAGCCATGTTTGCCGTAGAACCGCCGGCTCCGCTCGTTGAAGGTGTCCGTCTCCAGGCGCGCGCGTCCGAACCCCTGCTCGCGGATGGCCGCTTCCACCCGGCTCAGCAAAGCCCCGCCCACGCCCTGGCCTTGCCTCGCGGGATGCACATGCAAAGCCCAGATGAAGTCGTTCTCCCAGTCCGCCATGCCAGCCAGCACGCCTTCGATTTCACACACCAGGAAGAGGTGCCCCCGGGTGTGCACATACGTGGCCGTCTTGCCGCTTGCGCGAAATTGCCGATCCCGTTCGGCCGTCATTTGTGGCATCCACGTGCTTTCGTAGGTGCGCATCAGCAGGTCTTCCAGCAATGCCGCATCCTCGGGCCGCGCGGGCCTGATCAAGAATTTCTGTTGGTCCGTCATGCGCGGCAGTGTAGCAATGCCCGCGCCCAGGCCGCGAAGGGAAATGCGCGCAGCTATCGTCGCACCCGCTCGTACGCCTGGTTCATACGGTCCCGAGCCTGCGTTTCATTGGCATAGGCGCGGTCATAAGTGTCCAGGCAATCCTGCGTGGGATTCGGCCACTTTATCGCGGCGATTGCGTCGGTGAGCTCGTCGCGGGCCCGCTGCCAATCCTTGACGGCGGCATACCACTGCTTGGCGGTGTCCATAGTTGTCTCCCTATGTTCACGCTTCCATCGTAGTCCCGCGGCGGCATCCCGCGGCGGCTATTTCGGCCTACCCGAAAAGGCGCCGGGAGTCGGTGCCTGGAATTCAGGAGCAAGCCAAATCCACTTTTACGAAAATGGAATTCTGCTTTCCGGCGAAACCTTGTTTTCACCCCCACGCAAGACGCCAATGCGCGAGACGAATGAAGCAATAATTGCGCAGGCCATGACGCGCGGCCTCCCCCGCGGCGTCGGACGTCACTAATTGGAAGACAAGAACATGAAGCTCCATCTCGCCCTGGCCGCCTGCTGCGCAGTGATCGGCCTTGCCGGCTGCACCAACCTGCCCAAGCCGCAGAACTACTCCACGTCCCTGGGCGAAAACCAAAGCCGGCTCAAACAGGATCCCGACTGGAGCGCTGGCATGGTGTGGGTGCGTCCCGGGCCCCCTGTCAGCAGCCAGTACCAGAAGAAACTCATTCTCGAACCGGTGCGGTACATCCAGGGCGACCGACCGGATGAGCTGAACATGAAGGATGACAGCGTCATGCGCGAGCGCGCGCTGGCATACCTGAACGAGGCGATCCGGCGCGAGTTCGAGCAAGCCGGCTATCAATTGCTGACCCGCCCCGCGCCGCACGCGCTGCGCCTGTCCGCCGCCATCACCGGCACGTTCCGCAACGAACGCGACCCCAGGATCATGGAGTACGTACCCATCGGCTTCGTAATCGGCCAGACGGTCAAGGCTGCTGGCTACCGGGACCAATCCGCTCGCCTGCTGCTCGAAGCCGCCCTGCGCGACGCCAACACCAATGAATTGCTCATCACTTCGCTCGGCACCGTGACGGGCGGCAATCTGCCTGCCGACCGCAAACCCACGGCGGACGACGTGCGCAGCGCCATCGATGACTGGGCGCGGCATGCGCGCGAACAGTTCGACCGCATCTGGCTCGAAAACGAACCGCAAGCCGGTTAGCACCGGCGCCCGGCGCAAGCTCCTGCCTGGCGCCGACAGCTCCTGATCCATCAGGGCGGAACATAATGGGGCATCGCGGGTCGAATCCATCGCGTTTTTCACCTGAAAATCACGATGTGATGAATATTGACGTCAACCCTCACTTACCCAGCGCCACGGCTAATGCTACTGTTCCGCCTGTGCAAGGAGTACATGCAATGGATCAGAAAACCAAGCCCTGGGCTTTTCCCAAGCCGCATCCGGAAAACACCCCCCGGGGCGAACGCAACAAACAGGAGTTCGACGCTCCTGCCCAAACCCCGAAAACTGCGCCCAAGCCGCGCGGCAAGAAGGAGACACCGGCCGCCAGCCGGGCTCGCTCATGAGCCTGGCGGCTATGGCACGCGCCGCCGCGGCCCTGGCTGTCACGATGCAGGAACGCTAGCGGCGCGCCATCGCCGTTCCGCTTGCCGGGCGCGCCGGCCAGATCCCAAGAAGCAAAGCCCCCGTGCATGGTCGACGCCAGCGGCACGGGTGGAAGCAGGCTCAGCGTAATCCCCTAGGCCTGCCGCGCATCACACCCGCTATCCTCGCGGACGTGTCTATGCGCGACTACCCATGACCCCTCGTCTGGATCTGTATACCCTGCAGGTGTTCCTGGCAGTGCTGGAAGAAGGCAGCATCGCCGCTGCCGCCACGCGCGAACATATCGCGCCGTCAGCACTGTCCAAGCGCTTGTCCGAACTCGAACGCGTTCTGGACGTGCCGCTGTTCCAGCGCCATGCGCGCGGCATGGAACCCACCAGCGCCGCGCGCGCGCTGGCGCGGCGCGCGCGCACTTTGCTGCATCAAACCCAGGACCTGGCCGACGAAATCCGCGACTACTCCACCGGCCTGCGCGGGCGGGTGCGCGTGGCGGCCAACCTGTCTTCGATCGCGCAGTTCCTGCCGATGGAACTGCGCCGCTTCCTGACGCAACATCCTCACGTGCAGATCGATCTGGAAGAGTCCGTCAGCTCTGGCGTCACCCGCGCGGTAATCGACAACACCGCCGATATCGGCGTCTACACGCAGTCCGACGACGAAAACGGCCTGGACATCTTTCCCTACCACCGCGACGTCATGGCGCTGGTGGCACCTTCGGGTCACCCCCTGTCGCGGCACCGGCAGATATCGTTTGCCGACACGCTGGATTACGACCACGTGGGCATGCACCGGGGCAGCGCCGCGAACTATCTGTTCACGCGTGAAGCCGCCTCCATGAACCGCTCGCTGCGGCTGCGCTTCCAGGTCACCTCTTACGACGCGCTGGTGTCCATGGTGCGCGCGGACCTGGGGATAGGCATTGTGCCGACCAAGGCCCTGTCCGCTTACGTCTGCGATGAACTCTGCATCATTCCGCTGACCGATGCCTGGGCCAGGCGACAACTCAAATTGTGCGTGCGCAGCAATGAATCGCTGTCGGGCGCCGCCCGGCTGCTGCTGGATCACCTGATCGCCGAAGCCGCAACGCAGCAATAACGTCCGCGGCCCTGCCGACGCGCGAGGCATGCCGTCCGAGCCATCGCGTTTCGCGATACCCCGCCGAATATTCACGATTTGTCCTGCCGGGGTCCATCACTGAAGATAGTGGCCGACAACCCATGTCCCGGACATCGCCGCGAGACCCTCGCGCAAGCGCGGATCCGGGCGCCAGGAGACGAAAAGCCGTGAGCCTTCCAGACCGAGTCGAAATCGTGGAAGTCGGCATGCGTGACGGGCTGCAAATCGAGTCCGAGTTCGTGCCCACTGACACCAAAATCCAGATCCTGAACGCGCTGATCGATGCTGGCGTACGGCATTTCGAGGCCACGTCTTTCGTGTCGCCGCGCGCCGTGCCGCAGATGCGCGATGCCCAGGACGTCCTGGAAGGCGTGCATAAGCGTCCGGGCGTCGTGCTGGGCGCGCTGGCGCCCAACCGCAAGGGCGTCGAACGCGCGCTGCAATCGAAAGCCGACGAAGTCGTCGTATTCCTGTCGGCCACCGAAAGCCACAACACCAAGAACCTGAACCGTCCCGTCGAACAGTCGCTGCGCGACATCGAAGACGTCGCACAGCTGTTGAAAGACCATCCCATCAAGCGCAAGGGCGCCATTGCCGTCGCCTTCGGCTGCCCTTTCGAAGGCGACGTGGATCTGGGTCGCATCCGGACCATCTTCGACCATTTCGCGCGCCAGGGCTTCGATGCCGTGACACTGGGGGACACCACCGGCATGGCCACGCCGCGCCTGGTACGCAACACGGTCGAAGCGCTGCGCGCCGACCATCCCGGCATCAAGATATCGCTGCACTTCCACAATACGCGCGGCATCGGACTGGTGAACGTGGTGGAAGGTCTGCGGGCCGGCGTCACTTCGTACGAGTCTTCGCTGGCGGGCCTGGGTGGCTGTCCGTTCGCCCCCGGCGCCACCGGCAATATCTGTACCGAAGACCTGGTCTATCTGCTTGATGAAATGGGCGTGGACAGCGGTATCGATCTGGGCGAGCTGATCAAGGTGGCGCAACGCCTGGAAGGCATTATCGGCCGCGGCCTGCCCGGCCAGCTGATGAAGGCCGGACCGCGCCTGCGCCTGCACGACTACAACGTAGCCGCCGGCGCCGTGGGCTGAGGAGGCAGCATGGACAGCAAATCCAATCGCGGCGCGCTGCTGAAACTATCGGACCTGCGCGAGACCGGCGTCAACCTGAACCGTCCCGAATGCGTGCTGAGCACGGCAGCGGGCGATCTCTACGTATCGGACAAGGCCGGCGGCATACGCCACATCCTGCCCAATGGCGATGCGCGGCTGATCGGCGCCCAAGCCGGGCTGATTCCCAACGGCTTCGCCTTGCTGCGCGACGGCTCCTTTGCGGTCGCGAACCTGGCCGACGATGGCGGCGTCTGGCGCGTGCAGCGCGACGGCGCCGCGGAACCCCACATCATGGAGATCGAAGGGGTGACGCTGCCCAGCGTCAACTTTGTCTGGCTGGATGATCGGGAGCGCTTGTGGATCTGCGTGAGCACGGTGCGCCGGGGCGACCATCAGTTCCGCCGCGACATCGCCGACGGCTTCATCGCGGTGCGCGACCAGCGAGGCACGCGCGTGGTGGCCCAGGACGTGCATTGGACCAACGAATGCCGCACCGATCCAAGCGGCACGTATCTTTACGTCAACGAAACCTTCGGCCGGCGCCTGCTGCGTTTTCGCATCGGCGCCGATGGGAACCTCAGCGAACGGACGGTCATCACGGAATTCGGCAAGGGCACCTATCCCGACGGCATGGCGGTCGACGTAGAGGGCCACATCTGGGTGGTCAGCGTGGTTTCCAACCGGGTGATACGCGTCAGCCCCGACGGCAAGCAACAGCTGGTGCTGGAAGACTGCGATGCCGCGCATATCGACAGACTGGAAGCCGAATACCTGGCCAATCGCCTGAGCCGCCCCATGGTCTATGACAACCATAGCAAGAGGCTGCAAAACATCACCAGCCTGGCGTTCGGCGGCCCAGAACGCAAGACCGCCTACATGGGTTGCATCAATGGATCCCGGCTGGCGGTGTTCGATTCGCCGGTCGCCGGGCTCAAGCCGGTGCACTGGAACTGGTAGCCCGGACCGCAATCCGGAGGAGACATCATGAACAAGAAAATATCGCAGCCCCTGGCCCGCGCCTCGGCGGCCTTGCTGGCCCTTTCGATTACCGTCGCCGGCGCATTCGCCCCCGCGGCCGATGCGCAGGCGCGCGAAATGAAGATCGCGACCATCGCCGCGTCCAACAGCCCCTGGGACCACGCCATGCGAGCCTTTGCCGAAGAGGCGGCCAGGCAATCCCAGAACGACCTGCAAGTACACGTCTATACGGACGGACAGCTGGGCGACATCAGCAAGATCCTGTCTTCGATGCAACTGGGCACGCTGGACATGGGCTACTTCGGCCTGGGATCCGTGGTGTTCCTGCGGGGCGCCCAGCCTCTGAACATTTTGTACGCGCCCTATCTGTTCAAAAGCGGCGAACAGGCCGAACGCATCATCAATAGCGATGAGTTCGCGCAGATCTTCGACGACGTGGCAAAGAAATCGGGCGTGCGGGTGTTTGCGGCCTTTGGCATACGCTCGCCGCGCGCACTGCAGACCGTGTCGCGCCCCATCAACAAGCCTGAAGACGTCAAAGGCCTGAAGCTGCGCGTCCCCTCGATCCCCATTTTGAAGTCCACCTTCGAGAAGCTGGGCGCGCAGGTGGTGCCGCTGGGCATGACCGAAATCTACACAGCGCTGGGCCGCGGCATGATAGACGGCCAGGACAACGGCTTCGACCTGTCGATTCCCCTGCGCTTCCACGAAGAGGCGAAATACTGGGCGGCAACGGATCACGCCTACGAGCTGACCGGCTGGTTCATTTCCGAGCGCGTCTGGCAAGGCCTGGACGCCAAGCAGCGCCAGGCGCTGACCGAGGCGGCCAAGGCCGGAGGCAAAGTCGCCACCAAGCTGGACCAGGAGCTGGACGACAACGCGATCAAAATCCTGAAGGACGCCGGGGTCACGTACACACAGCCCGACAAAGCCGCGTTCAAGGCGGCGCTGGCCACCGTCTACCAGCAATACGAAGGCAAAGACTGGCCTGCCGGCATGGTTGAACGCATACAGAAGATGCAGGAGTAAGCCATGGGCGCGCCCATGCCCGCGACGACGGTTCGCCCCGCGGCCCACGCGACATCCGGCTGGCGCAGCCTGGTCCTGCGCGCAGACCGCGTCGTGTGCTGGACCGGCCGGCTCGCCGTGGCCCTTACCCTGGCCATGGTGCTGATTTTTTGCTTCGCCCAGGTGCTGGACCGCTATCTGCTGAAAACGCAGTTCGACGCCTGGGACCAGATCGCCCGCATCGGCATGCTGTGGTGCGCATTTGTCGGCGCCGCCATGGCATTGCGCGAACGGCGCAACGTGGTCATCGACATCATCGACCGCCACCTGCCGCAACGCGTGCGGCGCGTGCGCGACCGCCTGTTCGACGCCACCTTGCTGGCGCTGGCCGCAACCCTGTTCTACAAGGGTCTGGACGTGGTCGCCGTGGGAAATTTCCAGGACATCGTCGGCACGCCCTTCACCTATGCCGTCAGCTACGCCTCCCTGACCGTGGGCATGGTGTTCTTCATGCTGTTCCTGGCCTTGCGCCTGCTGATCCCTGACGCAGCCGCGCCGCTGGACGCTTTTGCGCGCGACGAGTCCGACACCCCTGGGACGCACCCATGATCCTCTTTTCCGTCGTGCTTTTCGTCGTGCTCATCCTGGTCGGGCTGGACATAGGCTTCGCGATGATCACCGCCGCCCTCATCGGCATGCTGTTCAAGGGCGGCGGCGGGGTCGATATCGCCCAGGCGCCGCTGTCCATGCTGGGCGGCATCGACGAGACCGCCCTCGTCGCCATTCCGCTCTTCATCCTGGCCGGTGAACTCATGAACCGCGGCGGCGTCACGCTGCGGCTCATCAACTGGTCCATGGCCATGGTCGGACATATGCGCGGCAGCCTGTCGCAAGTGTCCCTGACCACCAACCTGGTCATGGCCGGCATCAGCGGCTCCGCGGTGGCGGACGCAAGCGCCATCGGCACCGCGATGATTCCGTCGATGAAGCGCGAAGGCTACCGGCGCGGTTACCCCGAAGCCGTCATCGCTTGCGGCGCCATGCTGGGCCCCATCCTGCCGCCATCGATCCCGATGATCGTGTACGCGGTGCTGGCCAACCTGTCCATCATCCGCCTGTTCCTGGCTGGCATTATTCCCGGCTTCATGCTGCTGGCGGGGTACATGGCCATCTGCGCCTGGCAGGCACGGCGGCATGGCTACAAATCGCGCCCTCGAGCCAGTTGGCCCGAGCGGGCCCAGGTCACGCGCGCGTCCATCTGGGCGCTGATGATGCCGGTCCTGATCATCGCAGGCATACGCTTCGGCCTCCTGACCGACACCGAGGCGGCGGCGTTCGTGGCCGTGTACGCCCTGCTGGTGGGCCTGGCCGTGTACCGGGAACTGAAGCCGGGCGAACTGGGATCTGCTTTTTACTCTGCCGGTCGCACCATGGCGGTGGTGCTGTTCCTGCTGGCGGCCGCCGGCCCCTTCAGCTGGCTGATCAGCGAATCGCGCGTCGCGGCCACGATCGCCAAGGGCATCCTGGGCGTCTCGGATCAGCCCTGGGTGGTGCTGCTGACGGTGAACGTGTTCCTGATCCTGGTGGGCAAGATACTCGAACCGCTGCCCGCCATGATCATCACCCTGCCCGCGCTACTGCCTATTGGCGCCCAGCTGGGCATGGATCCGATCCAGTACGCCATGATCCTGATCCTGAACCTGATGACGGGCATGCTGACCCCGCCTGTCGGCATTCTGCTGTTTGTCACGTCCGCCGTGGGTCGCACCCCGATAGGCCCGATCGTGCGCGAGATCGTTCCCTTCTTCATCTGGTCGTTGATCGTGCTTGCGCTGATCTGCGCCTTTCCTCCCCTGACTTTGTGGCTGCCGGGACTGGGCCGCTGACCATAAACAAAAGCTGAAAAGATGCACACCATGCCACTTACCGGAATCCGCGTCCTCGACCTGACACGCATCATCTCAGGGCCGTACTGCACATCCATACTTGCTGACATGGGCGCCGAGGTGATCAAGATCGAGGCTCCCGGCGAAGGCGATCCCATTCGCCGCCAGGGCGTCATCAAGGACGGGCTGAGCTGGTACTTCGCCAACTACAACCGCAACAAGCGGTCGGTCACGCTGGACCTGTACAGCGCGCAAGGCAAAGAGATCCTGCGCCAGCTGATACCGAGCTGCGACGTCGTGATCGAAAACTACCGGCCCGGCATCATGGACAAGATGGGCTTCGGCGACGAAGCCCTCAAAGCGCTGCGCCCGGACATCATTCACTGCAGCATCAACGGCTTCGGCACGTCCGGCCCGTACCGCGACCGGCCCGCATTCGATTTCATTGCCCAGGCCATGAGCGGCTTCATGAGCCTGAACGGCGGCGAAGACAATCCTCCCATGCGCGCCGGCCCACCCATCAGCGACCTGGCCGCCGGCCTGAACGGCGCGCTGGGCGTCGTCGCCGCGCTCTTGCGCCGCGAGCGCACCGGCCGCGGCGATTCCATCAGCGTCAGCCTGCTTTCCAGCATGATAGGACTGCTCAGCTTCCAGGCGTCCAACTACTTCGCCAGCGGCGAACTGCCGCCGCGCACCGGAAACGACCACGGCATCGTGGCCCCCTACGGTTTGTTCGAGACCGCGGATGGCCAGGTTGCGATCGCGCCGTCCAACGACGCCATGTACGAGAAGCTGCTGGATGCGCTGGAACTTCCTGAACTGCGCGCGCACCCGGACTTCCGGACCAACGCGGACCGCATGCTGAACCGCGCATCCATCAAGGCCGTCATCGAGGCCCGCACCCGCCAGAAGGACAGCCACCATTGGATCGAACGCCTGAACCAGTTCGGCGTGCCCTGCGGGCAGGTGCTGAACCTGCAGGAAGTGTTTGATGATCCGCAGGTGGCCGACCAGCAGATGGCCATAGACGTGCCCCATCCCGATGGCCAGCAGGTACGGATGCTGGGCTTTCCGATCAAGTTCGCCGATGCGCCCTGCCAGGCCCGCAGCGCCGCGCCTGCGTTAGGCGCGGACACCGATGCAGTGCTGGAAGACCTGGGACTGTCCCGCAACCGGATCCGCGAACTGCGCGAGCAAGGAGTCGTCTAACCCACACCGACTGCCCTGCCCGCGGTAGCCTGACCCGCAGCACGCCTCATCAGCATTCGCAACAACCGACGTCTGGCGATCATGACCGGACGCGCCCACCAAGGAATGGAGACTACACATGCTACGTGCCCTAATGTTCTCGGCCTGCGCGCTTGCCGCCTGCGCCCCCGCCACCGCACAGCAGTACCCGAACCAGCCCATACGCGTCATCGTGCCGTTCACGCCAGGCGGCGGCACCGACTTCCTGTCGCGCACGGTCGCCGCCAAGCTCTCGGACTCGGTCAAGTGGAACGTCGTCGCCGAGAACCGCCCGGGCGCGGGCGGCACCATAGGCATTACCACCGCCGCGCGCGCCAAGCCCGACGGCTACGAAATCGTCATGGGCCAGGTGGACAACCTGGCCGTGGCGCCGTCGCTGTACGCCAAGCTGGCCTATGACCCGGTCAAGGACTTCGAGCCCATAGGCATCGTGGGCGAAGCCCCCCTGGTGGTCGTTGCCAACAAGAATGGTCCGTACAAATCCCTCAAAGACCTGATCGCCGCCGCCAAGAAGGCGCCGGGAACCATCAACTACGGATCTCCCGGAGCCGGCACCATCACCCATCTGGCCGCCGAGCTGCTACAGCTGCAGGCAGGCATCAAGCTCGTCCACGTGCCCTACAAGGGCTCCGGGCCAGCCATGGCAGACCTGCTTGGCGGCCAGGTCCCCGTCATCTTCACGTCCATCCCCTCGGCCGCGCCGCAAATCAAGGCGGGCAGCGCCATCCCGCTGGCGGTGACCTCGCTCAAGCGCAGCCCGGCGATGCCGGACGTACCCACCGTCGCGGAATCTGGCTATCCCGACTTCGACGTGCGCGTCTGGTACGGACTGCTCGCTCCCGCAAACACCCCCAAGCCCATCATCCAGACGCTGAACACGGAACTGAACAAGATCCTGGCATTGAAGGACGTGCAGGATGCGCTCGCGGCCCAGGGCGCGACCGCCATGCCCACCACGCCCGCGCAGTTCTCGCAGACCATCGCCGCGGACTATAAGAAATGGCGCGGCGTCATCCAGTCCGCCAACGTGAAGCTTGAATAGATCGGGCGCGCGGCCTTGCGGCGGCCGCTACCTCAGAAGGCAAGCGCATTCAACGCCTGCTCTGCCTTGAAAACAGCCTAGATCAAACGCATGCAACGCCTCATGCTTATGCACGACGCTCCCCAGGGGAGCGCCGCGCATACGCTTGGATGATGAACCCCAGCAGCATTGACAGCGAAAGGGCCAGTCGAGACGATGACCTCGGCGCCACAGGTTTCAACGTGGTGCAAGTGAAGGAGGCTCATCATGTCAATCTCATGCAGACGACTGGAGGATGTGATTGCGGTCTCGGCAGCAGGAGACCAGTACCGGATCGAGCGACATATCATTCAAGAACCCGCAACGGACGAAAGTCCCGATCCACACATAGTGCTGCAATGCCGCCTCTCCACCGGCGGCACCGTGATCTGGGAGGGCAAAGACGTGTACCGGCTCAAGTCAGGTGAAATTCTCCGGCCGGTGACTCGGAGGAAGAAGAAGAACTTCTTTGAAGGCTGAAGATGAGAGGCCCGCGAGCGCAAGCCGCGGGCTTTTGTTTGGAAGCGGGCCGATGAACGGCCTGGCGGCAAGAGTCTAGGCCGGCGAGTCGGCCTGCTCGCGGCTGACCTGGAGCAGCTTCCGGTCACTCAGCCTCAGGGCCGTGAGGCAACCGCCGGTCACGCAGCCCGTGTCCAGGCAAACCACGTCAGAGCGCACCATCAGGCCCAGGGCCGCCCAGTGCCCGAACAGGATGCGCGCGCCCTCGGCGGCTCTGTCTGGCACGTCAAACCAAGGCAGCGCTCCCCCCTGCCGCCTTCCAGGCACGGACCTGGACGCGGAGGTCAATTCGCCGTGAGCGTTGCAAAGGCGCATGCGTGTGAATGCGTTGACAATGAATCTGACGCGGCGCGCCCCCGTCAACCTGGCGTTCCAGCCTTCCGCCGTCGGCCCGTCGAACATGCGCATCCGACGCCGCCACTGGCCATCCCCGAGCAGGTTTTCAACTTCACCCGCCAGGGACATGGCTTCGGCAACCGCCCAGCGCGGGTGTATGCCAGCGTGGGTAAGGACATAACCCGCTTCGGCATGCATCAATGGAAGACGACTCAACCAATCCAGCAAGACATCGGCGTCGGGAGCGTTGATCAGATCATCCACCGTGTCGTGCCTGCCGGGCTTGATGCAGCCCGCCGCGATGGACAACGCCCGAAGATCGTGGTTGCCCAACACGGCCGTGGCGCGTCCGCCCAAGCCCATGACGCGCCTGAGCGTAGCGGCCGACTGCGGGCCTCGGTTGACCAGGTCGCCCACGAACCAGACCCGGCATGCCGGGTCATCTGCGATCTCTGGACGCGACAGCAATGCGTCCAGAGATGCGCTGCATCCGTGGACATCGCCCACCGCCCAGATTTCCGGCTTCGCTTGTACGTCGATCGGCCCAGGTGTTTGTGGCATGGCTGTCCCCAGCATACGGCGCTCCCGTTTTTCGGACTGCGCCGGCGTGGCGTGGCTCATATCGAACCTGTCGTTTCTCGGTGCTTCTACTTATTCAATTGCCTTTTGATGGCCGAAACAGAAACGCCCACCACCGCGACGGCTTGCCGGATTTCCTCCTCTGTGGCGCCCAATTTTTCCATCCAATACTCCAGGTCACGCTGCTCATTCACGTTGACCCACCATCTTTCGCTTGGAGCCAGGGTATTAAGCTTATCCATAATATGACCCTCTAAGACTCCCATGAAGGGACAAAGCGCGCGAACAGAGCACGCCCAGCCAGCCGTTGACACGTCGGCCAGAGACTGACCCATTGATCCGCTTTGCACCTTGATGGTCCAGACCGAGGCGATCGCCCCTTTGTACCGGGCACTACCCTTGGAGTGAGTGCCGGCCTGCCCCGGCGTTGTAAGCCGGGTCGCCCAACTTGCCGCAAGTCGCGTACCCAAACGAGCGACCGTGATTCCCGCCACCGCGGCGGCACTGCGCGTGGCGACGGGGGTGCCAGGTACGCAAATTGCTGAGAGGCGTCTGGGTGTTGCCCCGCAAGGCAGGACAGCGCGACGGGGTCATGCCGGAACAACCAGGATATGCCATGCACACCCCCAAGAAGGCAACACCCTCCGTGCTGGCTGGCAACGCAACCGTGTCGCTGCTGCCGCCGCGGGCGCCGCATGGGGTTGCGCCGGTCGCAGCCAATAACGGGGATGAGCCTGCGGACGCGGCGTCCGCTCAAGAGGATGCGGCCCCCGCCCCTGCGAGGAGACGCCCTCGCTTTTCCACCAGCCTTTGGCTGGCCTTGCTGCTCTGGGCCGCGGTTGCCCTGACGCTGACCTTGCTCGATCTCGCATTCCGCCTGCTGGCGCCGTGACGGCTGCCGCGTCTAAGCCCCCGGGGTCTAGACACTAAAGCCGAGGAATGAGCGAACCATTGGCCTCGCACGGGTGTCGCAGCGCCACATCGTTGCACGACTGACTCTTGCACTTGATAATTGAGCTCCCAGCATCGTGACCTGGAGCACCGATGAGCATTGTTGAGCCCCCGGAACAAGGAAAATCGAGTCTCCTCGGCAGCTTGGCCCTGCTCGACGAACCCTACCGCTACAAACTGCTGGTGGAGGCCGTTCTTGACTACGCCATTTTCCTGCTCGACGCCGATGGCTACGTCGCAAGCTGGAATGCCGGTGCGCAACGCTTCAAGGGTTACCAGGCGTCCGAGATCATCGGGCAGCATTTCTCGCGCTTCTATACGGAAGAAGATCGTCTCGACGGAGTCCCCCAGCGGGCGCTGGCCATCGCATTGAGCGAAGGTAGGTTCGAAGCGGAAGGTTGGAGAGTCCGCAAAGATGGCTCGCGATTCTGGGCCAGTGTCGTAATAGATCCCATCCGGGATTACGGAGGCCAGCTCGTCGGCTTTGCAAAAGTCACACGCGATATCACGGACAAACGGCGCAACCAGCTCGAATTGCAGGCGACGCAACAAGCGCTGCATCGTGCTCAAAGAATGGAAGCGCTTGGACGCGTCACGGGCGGCCTTGCCCACGACTTCAATAACTTCATTTCGGTCATCAATGGGGCAGCCGAACTGCTGCGCGACCCGACCCTCACGACCGAAAAGCGGCTTAAATACATCAACGCGATTGCCGACACAGCGCAGCGCGCCACCCACCTCACGAATCAAATGCTGGCGTACGCCCGGCGCCAGCCCCTGGAGCCCTGCCACATGGATGTGGGCTTATGCGTCCAGGGAATGAAGCAGATTTTCCAAGGCGCACTCGGCGCCGCAGTTCGGGTGGAATATCAGTTGCCTGAGGAAACGTGCCACATCAATGCCGACATCAGCCAGCTCGAGAATGCGTTGCTGAACCTCGTGGTGAATGCCGGGGACGCCATGCCCTTCGGCGGCAATGTAAAAATTGCAGTCCGCTGCGTCGATTCACTCCCCGACGGACGCGTACACGCGCACGACGGTCAATACGTGGCGGTCAGCATTTCCGACGATGGCGAAGGCATCCCGCAAGAGGTCCTGGATCACATTTTCGAGCCGTTCTTCACCACCAAGCCGGAAGGCAAAGGCACGGGCCTTGGTCTGAGCCAGGTTTTCGGGTACGTCTCGCAATCCGGTGGCCATATCGATGTCGTCAGTAGCCCGGAAGGGGGGACGACCTTCACGTTGTACTTCCCCAGGGTAGGCGCTGAAGCGGCTGACTGAACATTCAAGCATTTCCCCCAAAGACGGCACTGCCCCCCAAGGCTAGCAGGAGAGCAGTGCTTCCAACTCTCGAATGATCTCGCCAGGCACCCAAGGCTTGGGGACGAACTTTGTCGCCGGCGGCAACGTAGCCACAGGCGGATGATGGCGGCCCGATGTCAGCAGCACGGCAATCTTAGGCAGTTCAGTGTGTATTCGCGCTGCCAGTTCCAGGCCATTCATCGATCCAGGCATCTCGATGTCCGAAATTACCGCATGGATGCCGGCTTGCCCCGTAAGCCATTGCATTGCCTCATCCGCATTACTGGCCTCGCAAACGGCATAGCCCTCGACAGTCAATATCTCGGCCAGGATCCAACGGGCGGTCTCGTTGTCTTCCACGACGAGAACGACCTTCTGTGCGCCGCAAACGTTTTTGGCGTCCGTCATCTGCTTATCCGATTGAGTGTGCGTCGGGGAAGTTTCCATACGCTGCGACGTCGCGCAGCGACGTGCCGTTGGGACGCGCTTGGCGCGCAACGCCACCGCCGCCAGCAAGCCTCATGCCTATGCAGTATCGGCGGCAAATGCGAGGCATGCAACATGGCACAAGGCCTAAATCGGCCTCTAGGCACCGGGCGGCGGCGAGGCGCCAGCCGCCCCCGAATTCAATGGCAGGCGCACCGTAAAAGCCGTCCCGAAGTCGTCCGATTCCACTTCGATCGCACCATGATGCGCCATGACGATACTGCGGCAGATATAAAGGCCCAGGCCTATCCCCGCCGCCATGCCACCCTCGTTTGGAATGGCCAGCACGCGCGTGAGGGGATCGAACAGCGTCGGGAACGCGCTGCGCGGAATAGGATTGCCTGTATTGGCCACGACAACCTCCACGCCCTCCGCTTGGCCGGTCACGATCAGATCGATCCCGCCCTTGCCGTATCGCGCCGCGTTCGACAGCAGATTGAAAAACAACTGCCCTATCCGGCCCGCATCCCATGTTCCAGCGGTTTCTCCTTCATGGTTGAGCCTGACGCTGACATGGGGAAACAGCACATTGATTTCTTCGATGACGTTCTGGCAAATGCGGCCCATGTCCTGCCGTGTCAACTCGAGAGGCAATGGGGCTCCCAAGCGGGAGCCGGAGAACACGAGCAGGTCATCGATCATTCTTTTCATACGAAGCGCGCTGCGCTGCATATAAGCGGTGGCTTTGATGCCCGCCGGCGAAAGGCTCTTGTCGCAAAGCAGAATCTCCGCGGAATTCAGCACCACGCCCAAAGGCGAGCGCAGGTCGTGCGCCAGCACCCCGGAAAACAGGTCTCGGACTCGTTGCGCCCGCAGGGCATACTGTCGAACCGACTCGGTGAGTCCCTGGTCGATCGCCTCATTGAAGCGGATCATCTGCTGGAAACCACCCGGTCCTGTAGCACCATTCTTTTCCCACTGGCGCAGCACACTCGCGCGCAAAGCCCGGAATTCCGCCACGACGTCGTTCAGTCCGAAACCTTGGGCGAATCGCCTGTTCGCATGCTCTATGGAGACCTGATCGAAGCCGTCGGCCAAGCCGCTTTCGACGCCCAGGGACTTGTCTCGCTGCTGTTCCGGGGACTGATCCACGCGCATGTTCGCGGCAATCTTGACCAATAGATTCCGGCCGGAGTTGCGTAGTTCCGCGCCGGAAAGGTCAGCGGTGTCCACGCTCAATTCCCTGGCGTATTGTTCCCAATCCCCGACAAGCTCATCCAGATGCGCGTCTATGAAGTCCGAGAGGTCCATTGTGGTCATCCCATGTTGAAAGCGCCCAGCATCTCCAGTGCGGGTGCTACACAATGACGATCATATCGTTGCCCAAAAGGGCAATCAGCGGTGCGATAAATCCGTGCGGCCTTTCGGTGACTTTAAGGCATACGGGATCGATGGGTAATTTCAAAATTTGACCGTGGAAGCAGTTGGACACGGACGTTGGCCGAGGCGCTCCAAAGCGCCCGGAACACTGGTTTGGAATCCTGGCGGCGGCACGAGAACCGAAGCACATGCAGTTGGTGGCCATGCTCACGTCGGAACATGGCCTGGGCCACGGTCATGCGAACGCGCCGGTCGCGTATCACCTCGCCCGGAAAAAAGGCGGCTAGCCGCGGGCGGGAAGGCTGCGCCGCAGCGAACTCGCCCAGCAGGCCGCCGCCTGTCTCTCGAAACCGCCATAGCGGCTAACTCGTCACAGGGGCATGGCCGGCGGCCATTGATGGGTCTCACTTTGGCAGGCTCGACACCAGTTGTAGAGCGCTTCATAGATCACCATCCCATGTTGAAGCATGGCATGGTCATCCGCTGCGTACAGGTGCGACAAACCCAACGAGATCGCATAAAGCCCGCTGGACTGCGCAGTGAGCTCAAGGCGTGAGGTGTCGGCACCCCGCACGACGAGCGCCAATTGACGCAATGCGGGGTCTGCCTCCAGCTCGAATTTTCTCAGGAACGCGTCGAAACTACAGCACTCGCCGACATGCGAGAGTTCCACGCCAGGAATGTCGTAGGGCACGGCGCCAGATTCCTCGGCGATCCGCAATACATCGCCGGCTGGCACATAGAGAAATTCGGGTGTCTTGTCGATAAATCGCGCAATCAGCCATGGGCAGGCAATGCGGTCGATCTTTGGACGTGCTCGGGTGATCCATTTCATGGTTCTACTCCTTCGCGTTTGGGGCTTCCTATCATCCGTGGGGAATCAGTGGATAGACGACCAGGCCGATCAGAGCGGCAGCGGCGACAACGACAGGTTCGGGCAGCCTTTTGAATTTCCAGAGCAACACCGCCGTCACCACGGCAAGCAGTGCGGTGGGAACGTCTTTGATCGATCGCGCCCCGATAATCACCACGGCGCCGGCCAACGACCCGATGGCGGCTGCGGTTACTCCGTCGACGAACGCTACGATTCCCGGCCTTTTACCGTACCTTTTGAAGTAGGGAGCCGGCAGGACGGTAAAGAGATAGCAGGGCAGAAAAGTCGCGAGCGCCGCAGCGACGGCGCCCCAGAAGTTCGCGACCAGAAAGCCGATGAACCCCGTGGTGATGACGACGGGGCCTGGGGTAATCATCGCGACCGCCACGGCATCGAGAAACTGATGATCGGTAAGCCACCCATACTCCTTTACGACGCCGCTATACAGGAATGGGACGATCGCCAGGCCACTGCCGAAAACAAAGCTGCCGGCATAAAAAAAGTACTTCGTGATCTGCCAGAGCCTGGTCCAGTCAACTTCGGACAGCCCTGCGAGCGCCAGAAAAGGCATGATGCTTGCGCGCAGCGTGCCGGATGGCTTCATGAATTTCGGGGGTGCGCGCAGCAGCCACACCAAGACACCCGCGCCGAGGAAGAGCCAGAGTTCCTCGGATTGCGTGGCAATCGTCACGGTCGCCGCGGCAGCGAAGATTGCCCATAGCAATTTGTCCTTGCCGACGTTCTTGGCAGACAGCTTCCACGTGCTGATGGCGATGATCCCGATGACCGCAGAGCTCACGCCATAGAACACCGCCTGCATCCACCCCAGGCCGCCAAGGTGCACATAGGCCCAGCCTAGCGCTACGACCATCAAAAAGGACGGCAGCACGAAAGCAACGCCGACCAGCGTAGCGCCCACGTAGCGGTAATGGACAAAGCCCAGGTAAATAGCCAATTGCGCGGCCAACGGGCCAGGCGCGAGCTGCGCCAGGGTCAGCCCTTCCTTGTAATCCGCCTTGGAGAACCAGGCTCGCCGCTCTACCAGATCACGATCCATGTAGCCCGCCAGAGCTACTGGCCCCCCGAATCCCAACGTGCCGAGCCGGACGAAATACCACACCAGCTGCCACAGGGTGTAGGTGGGCAGGTTCGCGTCTGGCGCGCTCTCGCCTCGAATGGACGTGTGGGGGGACGGGTTCATGATGCGCTCCGGTCCGTGGGAATCAGGTCTTTCTTCCGCCTGAAAAATGGGCATACAGGGAATCGAGCACGACCCCGATCTCAGCCAGCAGCGAGTCATCATCGGGCAGGCGCTTGCGCGCGCCGGCCAACATGGCCTCAAACCCGACCGCCTCCGGCACCTCTGCTCCGCCTACATCGAGCGCATGGACCAACTCGCCAAGCCGTACCAGGCCGCGGTCGCCATCCAGGCCAAAACTGGCGAGCAAAACCTCGAACGAGACCCGGTCTCCCACGTGGGTGAACGTCGCGCCGTCGAAATCGAAGCCAAGCGCCTCGGCCGGGCAGTCCTTGGGGCTTTCCAGCCACAGGAAGCGCGCCGATGGATCAATAAAGCGCTGGATCAGCCAGGCGCAGGCCACCCGATCGACCCAAAGATGTTGGCGAGTCGCCCACAGGCGGCCGCGATGGTGCGTCGGATCGCGGCGCGCGATACCGCCCGCGGTCGCGTGTGGCTCGCCTGGGGACAAGATATTGGCGACGGCGTTGGAAAAATCGCGCCATTGCGCCTGAGCACGCAGCGATGTCTCTCCGGGGAAGAAGTCGGTCCGGCGCAAGGCCTGGTAGCTGCGCTCATGCCGGCGCAAAAGCCGCCCCAAATCCGGCGCTCTCGATCCGGTCAGCGTCGGGCGCGCCACCGCCAGTTCACCGAGCCATCGCTCGTACTCCTCTGTCCGATCGAACAGGGCCATGAAGGCCTGGGTTTCATCTTCGTCCTGGGCCTGCACACGCAGCAGCCAGGCTTGCCCCCCTTCTTCCACAGTCTCGGCTGCCAGGTCGGAAAGCTGGGTAGCCTGTTCGGCATGCGCCGGCAGCAGATAGGCGCCGTCGCGCAAAGCAGCGCAGCCGCAGGCCTTGAGTTTGCGCCAGACGCGCATGCGTGCAGTCGCGCCGCCAGTGGGCAGGCTGACGATCAGGAGGAGCCATGAGGGCGGGAGCGTATTCATAGTCGGGAGCTTAGGTGGTTAAAGCGATCCCTACAATGATGTAGAGATCGCTACATAAGCTTAGCCCCGACTCTGCGCCCCCCGCTCGGCTCCTCGCATTTGCGCGAACGCCGAGACGCGGGCTACGGCGTACCGGACCGGGTATGTCACCCAAATCGTAGGCAGTGACGTTGAAGACCTGAAAGACTGGAAAGTCTACGCGGCCGCTGACGCACTTGACCTTCCCACGTTGTAAAGCCCCACTCTTCTCCCCGCTACCCTTTTTCCTTGAGCAAGGAGACTCCCATGAATATCGGTGATGCATCCAAGACCTCTCGGGTGCCGGCAAAGATGATCCGCTACCACGAGCAGATCGGGCTGATACCCGCAGCGCACCGCAATCTGGGCTTTTCAGTCGCCGAAACCAAGGATCTGCCGAGCCTGAGGAACGCCTGGCCGAACTGGACCGGCGTATCGAGAGCATTTGGCAAAAGGCCGAAACGCATCGGCTAACGAAACATCAGGAGCCAGATATGCCCAAAATCACCGTACTCCCGCATGCCGAACTGGCGCCCGAAGGCGCCGTGCTGGAGGTTCGGGTCGGCACCACGATCTGTGAGGCTTTGCTTGCCCATGGGATTGAAATAGAACATGCGTGCGACATGAGCTGCGCCTGCACCACCTGCCATTGCATCGTGCGTAAGGGACTTGAATCCTTGAACGAGGCTAGCGAATCCGAGGAAGATCTTCTCGATCGCGCGTGGGGGCTCGAATCGCAGTCTCGCCTGAGCTGTCAAGCGACCGTGGCCGAGGAAGACCTTGTCGTCGCCATTCCGAAATACACGATCAACCATGCCAAGGAAGAACATTAGGATCTTCATGACCCGTTATCAGTGTATCCAGGACAATTTTTTGATTGTATTGGTCTTCGGCATTTATAGTGCGGTGCGCTTTTCACGGTAGACAGTGCTGCCAGCGCCTTCTTCAACCCACTGGGCCATTTTCAATCGAGATCATGGTCCTGAATGCCCAGGAGTAATACACATGCGCCAACGCATCGGACATGCATTGGATGGCCGCTGGCTATGGATCGCGGCTCGCATCTTGATTGCGGTGGTTTTTCTGTCATCCGGGATCGCCAAGCTCATTGACTTCCCGGGCGCCTTGGCCGAGATGCGGGCAGCGGGCTTGCAGCCAGCATGGCTTTTCAACATCCTCACGGCGACGGTGCTGATCGGCGGTTCGGTATTGGTCCTGCTGGACAGAGCGCTTTGGTTGGGTGCTGTTTCGTTATCGGTATTTCTATTGCTGACCATAGCGATCGTCCACCGCTTTTGGGCGCTCGAAGAACCTCAGGCCACCCAAGCGCTGTACTGGGCTCTGGAACATGTATCGCTTGTCGGCGGCCTGGTCGCGGCCGCCATTGCCAGCCGCTTCAGAAAACGGCTGCAGGTGGCATTGGAACTCCACTGCGGCGTATCACAACGATGAAAAGCGATTGCTTATGGCGTGGTATCAAGCTTCATCCGACACAAGCGTGCGCTGGACTGGATTAACCCAGCGGGTGATCAGGCTAGATCGATCACTTCCCGCACGATTCCGAGCGCATGCCGCAATGTCCGCAGATCGACCGATCCTAATGCAATGCGCAGGGCATGAGGCGTACTTGCTCCCACCGAAAATGGCTCGGCAGTTGATACCGATATTCGTCGCTCCAGAAGCGCCATGGCAACCGCCTCGGCGCGCACCTCTTCGCCTAGTGGCAACCAGACGAAGTATGAAGCGGGATGGCTGATGGGGTGCATGCCGGCGAACACCTCTGCCACCACAGCCTGCCTGACCACGGCGTCCCGGCGCTTCTCGCTTACCAAGCGTTCCACCGTTCCGTCAGTGAGCCATGCACAGGCGAGAGAGGTCATTGCCGCTGGAGTATTCCAGATCGTCGCTCGAATAGCTCGTTCCAGCCGGGGAATCCAGGCTGTCGGCGAGGCTATGAAGCCGACGCGCAAGCCGGCGGCTACACTCTTGGACAACGCCGTCACATGAACACACCGCTCCGGCGCAAGGGCTGCGAGAGGGAGAGGCGGATCGCGCTCAAGAAACGCATAGGGTGCGTCTTCTATCAGGATCAGGTCGTACCGTCGCGCAAGCGACACCAAGCGCTTGCGGCTTTCGAGATCTTGTACCCAACCCAAAGGATTGTGCACGGTCGGCATTGCGTAGATAGCGCGCACAGGGCGCTTTTTACACAGTCGCTCCAGTGTGTCCAAGTCTGGGCCAGAGCCCGATGCAGGCAACGGCATGAGATCCAGCCGGCACTGTTCTGCCAGCGCCTTGAATCCAGGATAAGTCAGTGCATCAACGGCGACCACATCTCCAGGTTGTAGCAATGCCATTACTACGACGGCTAATCCGTGTTGAGCGCCATTAACCACCAGCAACTGCTCTGGCTCCACCGGCACATTCGACATGGCCAAGTGTCTGGCAAAAATCGCGCGCTCATGAGGGCGACCAGCATGGGGATGACAACGAAGAAACGCATCTAAGTCGCCGGCGGCCGCCAATTGCCGCAACGCCGAGCGCAACAATTCGGCTTGCTCTGGCAAGGCGGGATAATTGAAGTTCAAGTCGACCATGTCTGCTGCGATGGCCTGCTGATCCATGCCCAAGCCGGAAGGCAGCGCTATTTCCCGCACAAAGGTCCCTCGGCCGGCCTCCCCTATGGCCAGCCCCATCGCCTCGAGTTCGGCGTAGACACGGGTGGCCGTAACCAGCGCTATTTTTTCCTTGCCGGCCAATTGACGGTGCGTGGGCAGGCGGGTGCCTGGCGGCAATTTACCTGAACGGATCTCGGCAGCAAATTGGTCAACCAACCGTTTGTAGCGCGCAATAGCCATCAATCGACAAGCCCATGACAATTTTCTTATTGTAATGAAATGAGTTGGGCCATGACCCTCGATAGTGCTTTAAAGAACCGCCGATTTCCGCTCTTTTGTTGCTGCGGGGTGTGCGGCGTAATGAACTGCCACCTCCAGCCGGTGCCCGAACTAGCGCGAGTTGGTCATTTCGCGCCCCCAGGTCATGCCGGCGGAATGCGGCGCGGTAATCTACGCCATACAAATCTCACCCCTCGAAGAACTCAAATGCGCTTTCGCCCGGCTGTCGTTTCAGAACTCCCCCAACTGGCTTGCCTTGCGCTTGCGTCAAAAGCGCATTGGGGATATTCGACACAGCAACTCCAAATGTGGCGCGACGACCTGACACCGCGCGCATCTTGGATTGGCAAGCGCCCGTTTATCGTCGCAGAAAACGACGCGGGTGTAGTGGGCTTCTATACGTTGGAGGCAAACAAGGACGGAACCTGGGCTCTCGATAATTTGTGGGTCTGCCCAAAATTTATTGGCCAAGGATTCGGCCGCGCGTTGTTCTCGCACGCGATGCAAGCCGCCCGAAATCTCGGCGCAACGGTGGTTACTATCGACGCAGAACCCTACGCAGAACCTTTCTACGTCGCTCAAGGCGCGCGGCGCAATGACGTCGTTCGGGCGCCAATAGAAGGTATGCCTGAACGCATAAGACCCCAACTCGAGTTTTGCTTGGTTAACAGGCGAGGTTGAATTCGCGGCGCCGCCCTGCCGGCGTAAAGCATAGTTTCGGCAATGGCGCGGGCGGATGAGGGCCAATGGAATCGACCAACCTGGCGAAGGCCGCGATGCCAATCGCCGCATGCCGAGGGAAAGCACGACGATAAAAAAAGGCACTTCGCTTGCGCGTAAGTGCCTGATTTCATTTGAATTCTGTGGGGTGGCTGATGGGACTCGAACCCACGACAACCGGAATCACAATCCGGGACTCTACCAACTGAGCTACAGCCACCTCTGATACTGCTTTTCTTTTTGCTGAACCGCTTTTGAAAGAAGCTCAACAACGAAGAGGCCGAATTCTAGCACGTTTTTTTGAGGATGTGAAAGTGGCTCTCGCCTTTGCCACTTGCCAGCGCCGGCCGCCTTGGTATCCTTCGGCATTAATCATCATCGGAGGCCGCTCTTACGCCATCGCTATGGACCGCATACACGCAATCTTGATCGATTACTGGCCCCACCTGGTATTTGCCATCAGCATCGTGGCCGGGACTGGCGCGGCGGTGCACGCCGCGATGACCAAACAGGACGTGCGGGCGGCCATTGGCTGGGTAGGGGTGGCGCTGTTTTCACCGCTGTTCGGCGCCCTCTTCTATTTCGTGGCGGGCATCAACCGGATCCGCAAGACGCGGCTGTCGCAGCAGCGCGACGAAGCAATGGTGGTGGATGCGGAGCAGGTCGAGACCGCGCCCGTGGACGTGGTGCCGATCTCGGGCCAGCAGTTTGCCTCGCTGAAGGTGCTAGGCGACCGCGTCAGCCGGTTCCGCCTGCTGGGCGGCAACGCCGTGCAGCCGCTGGCCGGCGGCGACGAGGCCTACCCCGCAATGCTGCAGGCGATCCGGGACGCGCGCCATGCGGTCGCCATGCAGAGCTATATCTTCGACAACGATGCCATCGGACGCGAGATGGCGCAGGCGCTAATCGAGGCGCGCGCGCGTGGGGTCGAAGTCCGAGTGCTGATCGACGCCATCGGCTCAAAGTATTCGCGCCCGCCCATCGTGCGCATGCTGTCGCGCGCCGGCGTGCCAGTGGCGCGTTTCATGACCAATCCGCTGGGCGTGCTGCGCATGCCCTACGCCAATCTGCGCAGCCACCGCAAAGTGCTGGTGGTTGACGGACGGGTGGGCTTTACCGGCGGCATGAACGTGCGCGCGGCGTTCGTCAGCGCGCTGGCAGGCGATGGCACCAACCGCGATACGCACTTCCGCGTCGAGGGACCGATCGTCACGCAGCTGATGTCGGTGTTTGCGCACGACTGGAATTTCACCACGCACGAATCGCTGCCCGCCCGCCCCTGGTTCGATCCCGAAGCCTTGCCGCCCACGGGCGATGTGCCGATGCGCTGCGTGCCCTCGGGTCCGGACCGCGCCCTGGGCAGCACGCATAACATGTTGCTGGGCGCGCTGGCGGTGGCGCAGCGCCACGTGCGTATCCAGTCGCCCTACTTCCTGCCCGACCAGACGCTGATCGGCGCCCTGGCTACCGCTGCGCGGCGCGGCGTGGTGGTGGACATCGTGATTCCGGGCAAGAACAATCTGCGGCTGGTGGACTATGCAATGACCGCGCAGCTGGACCAGGTGGTGCGCACGGGATGCCGAGTCTGGCGTTCGCATGGGGCGTTCGACCATTCCAAGCTGATGACGGTGGACGACGCCTGGGCGTATGTTGGATCGTCCAACCTGGACCCGCGCAGCCTGCGGCTGAATTTCGAGCTAGACACCGAAATCTACGACCCAGGCGTAGCCCGCTGGATTGGCGCCCGCGTGGACGCGCTGGTCGCGCAAGGCCGGCGCGAAACGCTGGAGAACCTGCTGCGCGCACCGTTTGCCAAGCGCTTGCGCAACAAGGTGATCTGGCTGGCTACGCCGTATCTGTGACGGGGCACGCCAAGTGACGTCAGCACGTCAACTACGGTAACCTTGCGCAATGCGCTACGAACTTACCGATCTCCGTCTGTTCCTTGCGATTGCCGAGGCCAAGAGCCTGTCCGGCGGCGCCAACGCGGTGCACCTGACCGCCTCCTCTGCCAGCTATCGCCTGAAGAACCTGGAGTTCGCAATGGGCGTGCCGCTGTTCAAGCGGGAAGCGCGCGGCATGGAACTCACGCCCGAAGGCGTCTTTGTGCTGAAGCACGTGCGCTCGTTGCTGGCGGGGGTGGAACGTATGCATGGCGAAGTCAGCGGCTTCGCGAGCGGGCTCAAGGGCAGCGTCAAACTATTCGCCAACAGCAGTTCGCTCAACGGATTCATCGTTCCCAGCCTGAGCCGCTTCCTGTCCGCCAATCCCAACGTCAATATCCTGCTCGAAGAACGGTCCAGCAATACCATCGAGGCGGCCATCGCCGGCCAGGAGGCAGATATCGGCATCTTCGCAGGAAGGGCCGAATCCGCCGGCGTCAACGCGACGCGCTACGCGGTCGATGAACTTATCATCGCGGCCCCCTTGAACCATCCCGTGGTGGAGAATTCGCCCGTGCGCTTCCCGGCCGTGCTGGACCTGGATTTCGTCTGCATGAGCCGTAGCAGCAGCAACTATGTTTTCCTGCGCGACATGGCAAAGCTGGCGGGCAAAACGCCCAAGGTGCGCATTCACGTGCATACCTTCGACGCCGTGCTGTCCATGGTCGAGGCTGGCGTGGGCGTGTCCCTGGTGCCGCGCAGCGTGGCCGCCACCGCGCTGCGTGAAGAGCGAATCGCGGCCGTGGCCTTGAGCGAGCCCTGGGCGTTGCGTGAGCTTACGCTCGTCACGCAGGCCGGCGTGACACCCTCGCCCTTCGTGGAACAGGTCGCCGAGTACTTGCTCGATGACCCGATCGTGGCGGCAACACGCGAACAGGACTGATCCGCGCAAATCCAGCCGATGGGCCCGGCGGCGGTGCATCCGATGGCGGGTTCCAGCCTGCCGGCGGCATTCCCATGGGTCCAGTTTCGATGGACCGACCACAATAGTCCGCCGCAACGGGCAACACCCTACTTTTGGCGTTTGCGCTCCAGGAATTCATTCATGAATTTTTGGGGTTCACCGGTATTGAATGCCGCTCCGAATTCCGCGACGCTATCCTCGATCGCCTCATCCACCGACATCGTCTCCCAGCGACGCAACAGCTTCTTCTGCTGACGCAGCGCCGCCGGCCCCAGCGCGGCGAACCGCTCGGCCAGCTTGCGCACGGCGTCGTCCAGTTCAGCCTTGGGCACCGCGGCGTTGACCAGGCCCCATTCCCGGGCAAGGCGCGCGTCGATCAGTTCGCCGGTCAGCAGCAGCCAGGCACTGTTGGCGGCGCCGATCAGCGACGGCATGAGCGCGGCGTGGATCACGGAGGGAATGCCCACCTTGACCTCTGGCATGCCGAACTGCGCGTCGTCGGCGCTGATGCGCAGGTCGCAGGCCAGGGCGAATTCGAGGCCGCCGCCCAGGCACCAGCCCGGGATGCGCGCGATGACCGGCACCGGGAAATGCCGCACCGCGTTGCACAGGTCGCGCAGGTTGGAGATAAAGCGCCGCGCCGTGGGCTCGTCCAGCGCGGCCATTTCCGCGATATCGGCCCCGGCCACGAAAGCGCGGTCGCTCGCGCCGCGCAGGACCAGCACGCGCACCGACTCGTCCTCGCACAATCGGGCCAGCGCTTGCCGCAGGCCGTCGATCACTGGCGTGCTCAGGATATTCAGGACGCCCGCGTCCTCTATGGTCAGGGTGGCAATGCCGGACGCGTCGATCTCGGCGCGGGCGTGGGAAACGGCAAAGGTCTTGATGCTCATGATGGTTCCTCGTTACTGCATTTTCTCGAACTTGATGTCCTCGACCACCGTCTTCCAATGGCCATAGGACCGGGCGATCAATGCCCCGAATTCTTCGCGCGACATCGGGCTGGGCACGGCGCCCTGCTTCTCGATGGCTTGCACGGTGGCGGGATCGGCCAGCGCCTCGCGCACCGCCGCGTTCAGCTTGTCGAGCACCGCGGGCGGTGTACCCGCGGGCGCGGCAAGGCCGAACCAGGACGGATTGTTCATGGCCGGCAGGCCGGCCTCGGCATAGGTCGGCACGTCGGGCAGCACCTTGAGCCGCTGCTTGGCCGCTACTGCAAGCGGGCGGATGCGCTCGCCCTGGATCAGCGGGTAGGAGGACGGGATGTTGTCGAACACCACCTGCACCTGGCCGGCCACTAAGTCGTTGAGGGCGGGTCCCAGGCCTTTGTAGGGAACGTGCAGCATGCGGGTGCCGGTCGTCTTCAGGAACAGCTCTCCGTTCATGTGGCTCAGACCGCCATTTCCGGAGGACCCGAAGGCGTACTTGTCCGGCTCGGCCTTCAAGAGCCGCAGGAATGCCGCCAGATCCTGAGCGGGCACCGCGGGATTCACGACCAACACGTTGGGGACGTCGGCCAAGTTGCTGACGGGCGCGAAATCCTTGATCGGATCGTAGGCACTCCTGGCGTAGACGTTGGGGTTGACGGCGTGCGAACTTTCCACCGCCATGACCAGGGTGTAGCCGTCAGCGGGCTGCTTCGCAGCATAGGCCGATCCGATACTGCCGCCGGCGCCGGGCCGGTTTTCGATGACGACGGACTGCCCAAGCCGCTCACCGAGTCTCGCACCGACCACGCGGGCAATGATGTCCGTGGTTCCGCCGACTGCGTAGGGCACGACCAGGCGGATGGGTCGGTCGGGATACTCGGCAACGGCCGTGGCCGGCAGGATGGCGCAAGCGCAAAGCGCTGCCAGGGAAAAACGTAGGGCTTTCATTGTTGTCTCCTCGGATGAATCACAGAATCGCGGTATCGGAGAGCACGGCATGCGTGTGCTCGCCGAGCAGCGGAGGGGCCGCGCCCAACGCCTCGGGCGGGCTGCCGGCCAGCAAGGGATTGCGCACCAGGCGCAGCTCGCCCAGCACCGGATGCGTGGTGGTCTGCAGCAAGCCGCGATGTTTGACCTGGGGGTGCGCGAACACCTCGTCCAATGTGTGGATGGGTCCCCACGGCACGCCCGCGAGGTCGAAGGCGTCGGTCCAGCGCTGACGCGGGGAAGCCGCCAATGTGCCGGCAATCAGCGGCCGCAGGCTGTCCATGTTCTCCAGGCGCGCGCTGTTAGTGGCATAACGCGCGTCGGCCGCCCATTCCGGGTGCCCGACCACGCCGCTGAAGCGCGCGAACTGGCCGTCGTTGCCGACCGCCAGGATGAGGTGGCCGTCCGCGCAGGCGAAGACCTCGTACGGCGCGCAGTTGGGGTGGGCGTTGCCGCTGCGCTTGGGCGCCTCGCCCGACACCAGGTAATTGGCGCCCTGGTTCGCGTTCAGCGCCACCGCCACGTCCAGCAGGCAGATGTCCAGCGGCATGCCGCGTCCGGTCTGGTCGCGCTGGCGCAAGGCCGCCAACACCGCCGAGGTGGCGTACATGCCGGTCATCAGGTCCACCACCGCGACGCCGGTGCGCAAGGGGCCCGCGCCGGGCGTGCCGTCGGGTTGCCCGGTGTAGCTCATCAGCCCGCCCATGCCTTGAAATACGTAGTCGTATCCCGGCTTGCCAGCCATGGGGCCGGACTGGCCGTAGCCCGTGATGGAGAGGTAGACGAGGCGCGGATTGCCCCTCGCGAGCGAGGCATAGTCCAGCCCGTATTTGCGCAGGCCGCCGGCCTTGTAGTTCTCGACCAGCACGTCCGCGTCGGCCACCAGTTCGCGCACGCGAGCCGCGCCCGTTTCGGTGGAGAAGTCGATGGCGACGGATTGCTTGCCGCGGTTGCAGGCCATGAAGTAGGCCGACATCGACGCGCTGTCGTCAGCCGCGCGCAGATCCGGCGGCCCCCAGCCACGGGTATCGTCACCGCGCTCGGGATGTTCCACCTTGATGACCTGCGCGCCAAGGTCGGAAAGATTCTGCGTGCACCAGGGACCCGCGAGGATGCGCGAAAGGTCCACGACTTTGACGCCGCGCAAGGCATTGTGAAGCATAGTGTCTCCGTGATTCAGGCGATCCGGAAAATTATGCAGGCCGACTCGCGCGACGAGGAGTCGAATGTTTCGAACGCTGCGTTCGCGCGCATTCAATCGGCTGGCGCGTCCCCTGCGCCACCGCGGCGCTTTAGACAGGCACGAACGTTGGGTTCGAATATTTCGGATGGAGTAATGCGTGGGGCGCCGCCATACTGCCCTCGCGGAGGCGCATTGGCAGTCGCGTCCCCCTCACGATAAGACTCCTGGAGACAACCATGATCCGCAATATCCTGCGACGCGGCGCGTTGGGCGCGCTGCTCGTGAGCAGCCTGGGCGCGGGTGCTGCCCGCGCCGATTATCCCGACCACCCCGTTACCGTCGTCGTAGCCTTCGCCCCGGGGGGCATGACCGACATCGTGGCACGTCTGCTGTCGGCCGAGCTCGGTAAACGCTTCAACCAGACTTTCGTCGTCGAGAACAAGCCCGGCGCCGCCGGGCAGATCGGCACCGAACTGGTGGCCCGACAGAAAAACGACGGCTATACGCTATTGGTGAGCGCCACCGGGCATGTCATTGGTCCGGCGGTCAATGACAAGGTCCGCTACGACCCTGTGAAAGACTTCGAACCTATCTCCATTCTCGCGCGCGCCCCGAACCTGGTGGTGGTCAATGCAGGGCTGCCCGTCAAGACCATTCCGGAGTTCCTGAGTTGGGGCCGTGCGCAGCCCGGCGTGCCCTATGGCTCGGCCGGCTTCGGTGGATCCACCCATCTAGGTGGAGAATGGCTGAAGAAGATCACCGGAGTACCGATGGAACACGTTCCGTACAAGGGCGCATCTCCGGCCACCAACGCGGTCGTCTCCGGCGAATTGAAGGTCGCGGTGCAGGACGCGATGAGTGTGGCGCCCTTCATCAAGTCGGGCCAGCTGCGCCCCATCGGAGTCGCCAGCGCCGAACGCAGCAAGCTATTCCCGGACCTGCCCACCTTCGCCGAATCCGGCGCGGCCGGCCTGGACGTCTACACCTGGCTAGGCTTCTATGCGCCCGCGGGCACGGACCCGGCCATCGTGGCCAAGCTGAACCAGGCCACCAGCGACATCATGAATTCGCCGGAGATGGTGCAGCGGCTGGCGGGGCAGAACAGCGAGCCGCTGGGCCCCATGACGCCCAAACAGGTATCGGCCTTCGTCGCCGACGAAACGGCCAAATGGCGCAACGTGGTCCAGACCACCGGCGTGAAGGTCGAATAGGCGCAAGCGGCGCGCCGGCCACTCGGCCGGCGCGCCGCTTCAGCCGTCCGAGGCTGGCGTGGGCGCCGCCCGCACAGCGAACACCGCGCTGGCCTTGAGCATGACGCGGCCTTCCACTTGCAGCAGGCACGTGGCGTAGATCAGGCGCTTGCCCTGTTTGTCGATCCGGACGTGCGCCTCCAGCCAGTCGCCCGGCTTGACCGGGTTCAGGTATTCCACCGACATCTGCACCGTAACGACCGACACCTGCGCCTGATGCGCGATGGTGTGTCCCAGCGCGCTGTCGGCCAGCGTGGCCAGCAGGCCGCCGTGGGCGATGGAGTGCATATTGGTATGCGCCAATCCGACGCGCAGCGCCAGCACGCTGTCCGCGTCGCGCTTGTACAGCGCGCCCAAGTCGGCCAGGTGCGCCATGAAGGGACTGCTCGGATGCCAGGGGGTGAATCCGGAAGGGATGGTGTCTGTCATGGCTGAAGAGTGGGTCCAGGGCATTACAGTATCGCAAAGAAGGCCGCGGCCGGCATGACGCCGGGCGCGGCCCTGGCCACGGCGCGGACGCGTCAGAATGCCGTCGCGCCCTGCGCCACCAGGCGCTCGATCAGCGGCGCGGGCGCCCAGTGCTCGCCGTGTTCGCGCCGCAAGGCGCGCAGTTTCTCCAGCGTCGCCGCCAGGCCCAGCGTGCGGGCGTAGAACATGGGGCCGCCGCGCGCACCCGGAAAACCGTAGCCATGGACATAGACCACGTCCACGTCGGAAGCCCGCTGCGCGATGCCTTCATCAATGATGCGCGCCCCCTCGTTGACCAGCGCCAGCATGCAGCGCTCGACGATTTCCTCGTCGGACACGGCGCGGCGGACGATGCCGGCCTCGCGCGCGCACTCCTCGATGATGCCGTCGACCACCGGATCCGGCAGCGGTTCGCGGCTGCCCGGCACGTAGCGGTAGTAACCCGCCCCCGTCTTCTGGCCGAATCGGCCCAGTTCGCAGATGCGATCGGCAACCTTGGAATAGCGCAGGTGCGCGGGCCGTGTGGGAGCCAGGCGCTTACGCGTGGCCCAGTTGATGTCCATGCCCGCCAGGTCGGCCATGGCCAGGGGCCCCATGGCCATGCCGAAGCGCGTGAGCGCGCCGTCGACCTGCCGTGGGCTGGCGCCCTCTTCGAGCAGGAAGCCCGCTTCACGCCAGTAGCCCGTCAGCATACGGTTACCGACGAAGCCTTCGCAAACGCCCACCAGCACGGGGATCTTGCCGATTTTCTGCGCCACGGCCATGCAGGTGGCGATTACATCGGCACTGGTGCGCGCGCCTCGGACCACTTCCAGCAGCTTCATGACGTTGGCGGGGCTGAAAAAATGCAGCCCGATCACGGCCTCGGGGCGCGCGGTGCAGGCAGCGATCTCGTCGATGTTCAAGCGCGACGTATTGGTGGCCAGGATCGCGCCGGGCTTGCAGATCGCGTCCAGCTGACGGAACACGTCCTGCTTGACGCGCATGTCCTCGAATACGGCTTCGATGACCAGGTCGGCCCGCGCCAAATCCGCCAGATCCAGGCTGGGCGCGATGCGCGCCATCCGGGCCTGCACGCTGGCAGCGTCGAGCTTGCCCTTGGCGGCGGTGATGTCATAGTTCTTGCGGATCAGCGCCATGCCACGGTCCAGCGCCGCCTGATCGCGCTCGCACAGCGTCACGTCCAGGCCGGCGTTGGCAAACGCCATGGCGATGCCACCGCCCATGGTGCCGGCGCCCAGGATGCCCACGCGCCCGATCGCGCCCGCACGGCCGTCGCCCTTGATTCGCGGCGCCTCTTTCTCGGCGAAGAACAGGTGGCGCAGCGCCTTGGAGGCATCGCCCTCGACCAGCGCGTCGAACAGCCGGCGTTCTTCGTCCAACCCGGCCTCGATGGGCAGGCGCGTGGCGGCCTCGACGCAATCGATCGCGGCGCGCTGCGCGAGCACGTTGCGGGCCTTGGGATTGAGCCGGGCGCGCGCGCCTGCGAAGTCCGCGCCTTCCGCGCTCAGTGCGCGGTGCGAGGCCACCGGGTGCGAGGCCCGCGTCGCGCGTTCGAGGGCGTAGGGCAGCGCGGCGGCCAGCAGATCGCCTTCGGCGACGACGTCCACCAGCCCCGCGGCCAGGGCGGCGCCGGCATCCAATGGCTTGCCGGTCTGGATCAGTTCAAGCGCCGTGTTCACGCCGATCAACCGCGGCAGGCGCTGCGTGCCGCCTCCGCCCGGCACCAGGCCGAGGTTTACCTCCGGCAAGCCAAGCCGGGCGCCTGCCTGCGCGACGCGGTAGTGGCACCCCAGCGCCAGCTCCAGCCCGCCGCCCAGCGCGAAGCCGTGGATGGCGGCCACCACCGGCTTGCCGGAGGCTTCTATGGCCGCGATCACGTCTCGCAGCATAGGCCTGGCGGTCGCGGCCGGGGTATTGAACTGGCGGATGTCTGCTCCGCCGCAGAAGGCTTTCCCGGCGCCGATGATGACGACGGCGTCCACCGCGGGATCGGATTGCGCGAGGGCCAGCCCGTCATGGATGCCGCGGCGCACCGTGTCGCCCAGCCCATTGACGGGCGGGTTGTCCAGGAAGATCACTGCGGCGCGCCCGTGCAGAGCGTAACGGACGGTCGCGGAGAGATCGCGGGACGGCGAAGTGGGGATCAAGCTCATGATGTGCCCTTTTCGGCGGCGCGGCTCAAGCCGTCGCCAGCCGCTGATAACGGTTGAGATGGTAGCGGGCGTCGCCCAGCGTATGTTCGATGGCAAGCAGACGCTTGACGTAATGGCCCACCGGCAGCTCGTCGGTCATGCCCATGCCGCCATGCAGCTGGATGCTTTGCTGGCCAAGGTAGCGTGCTGCCTGCGCGCAACCGGCCTTGGCTGCCGACGCGAGGCGCGCGCGCCGAAGCGGATCGGAGGCATCGGCGGCGGCCGCCAGCCAGGTCAGCGAGCGCGCCTGTTCCAGGGCCAGCAGCATGTCCACCAGGCGGTGCTGCACCGCCTGGAAGCGAACTAGCGGCTGGCCGAACTGGCGGCGCGCGGACACATGGTCTCGGGTGGCATCCAGCAGCGCCTGCATGCAGCCCAGCGCCTCCGCGCAGAGGGCGACGCGCGCCGCGTCCGCGGCCGTTTCCAGAGCCTCGCCGGCCGATCCCAGCCGGGCGGTCGCGTCCACATGGCAATTCGTCAGCACGATATCGGCGTAGGGGCGGCCGTCCAGCCCCGGCCTGCCCTCGCGCCGCAGGCCAGGGTTGCCGGCCTCGACCAGGAACAACGCCATCCCCCCGGCGTCGCGCGCCGTAACCAGCAGTTGCCGCGCGCCGGCACCATAGGGCACGCGCCGCTTCATGCCGTTCAGCAGCCAGCCTCCGCCTTGCGGTTCGGCCGCCGCCGCGATCGCGCCCGGCGCGCCCAGCGCGTCCAGAGGCCAGTCCGAATCCGGCTCGGCATGGGCCAGCACCGGCGCCGCCCCCTGTGCGATTCCGGCGAGCAGCTCGCGGGTCCGTTCGCCCTGGGGCAGGCGCGCCAGCAACTGGCCACAAAGCACCGCGCTGGCGTCGTACGGCTCGGTCACCAGGTGCCGGCCGAAGCGCTCCATCACCACGCATAGCTCGGCGAGTCCGCCGTCCATGCCGCCCGCCGACGCCGGCAGGCCCAGGCCCGACAGGCCCATGTCCGCGAAGGCGCGCCAGTGCGGCGAGGCTTCGGGATCCGCATCGCCCGCGAGCATTTCGCGCGCGGCGGGTGCTGGATACTCCCCTTGCAGATACCGTCCGACGGCATCGTCCAGGGCGCGCTGGTCCTCGCTGGAATCATCCACGGCGCCCAGGGCGAGCTTGGCGATGATGTTCTTCTGGACCTCGTCCGTTCCGCCGTAGATCGAGATCTTGCGCAGGTTGAGATAGAAGCCGGGCATGGCCTCCAGTTCTTCCTCGGGCGTCGGATCGCCTTGCGCGTAGCCGCGTTCGAGTACGCCCGAATGGTAGGCAAGCGCGTGCGTGCCAGCGGTGTCGACCAGGGCCTCGCTGATGCGCTGGGCCAGCGTCGAACCCAGGTATTTGAGGATCGAGGCTTCCGCGCCATGGCCGGCCCCGCGCTGGTCGCGTGCGATCAGCCGCAAATTGGTCTGTTCCAGCGCCAGCGTGTCGATTTCCAGCTGAGCCAGCCGCTGAGCGAATACAGGATCCTCGGCCAGCGGACGGCCATCAACCTTCCGCTGGGCAGCCAGCCGTTGCAGATGGCCCAGCTCGCGCTTGGCGCGCCCCACCCGGGCCGCGCCGAAACGTTCGTGCGCCAACAGGTATTTCGCGTAGGTCCAGCCCCGGTCCACATCGCCCACCAGGTGCGAGACCGGCACCCTCACCTCGTCCAGGAAGACCTCGTTGATTTCCTCTCCGCCATCCAGGGTCCGGATCGGCCGCAGCGACACGCCGGGGCTGCGCATGTCGATGAGCAGGAAGGAAATGCCTTCCTGCGCCTTGGCGTCGGGATCGGTGCGCGCCAGGCAGAACATCATGTCGGCGTATTGGGCATAGGTGGTCCAGGTTTTCTGGCCGCTCACCACGAAGACCTCGCCTTCCCGGCGCGCGCGCGTGGACAAGGACGCCAGGTCCGAACCGGCGCCCGGTTCGGAGTAGCCCTGGCACCACCAGTCCTGCCCGCTCAGGATGCGCGGTAGGAAATGGCTTTTCTGCCAGGCAGAGCCGTAGGCCATGATGACGGGCGCCACCATGCGCAGGCCGAAAGGCACGGTTTCGGGCGCTCCCGCCAGGGCGCACTCTTCGTCGAACACGTTACGCTGCAGGATGCTCCAGTCAGCACCGCCGTGCTCGACCGGCCAGCTCGGCGCGACCCAGCCGCGCTCGTGCAGGATGCGATGCCAGCGCAGGAAGTCCTGCTTGTCCAGGCGCTGGTGGTCCAGCACCTTGCGCCGCAGGTCGGCCGGAAGCTTCGTCCGCAGGAAGTCGCGGACCTCGGCGCGGAAACCGTCGAGCTGGGCGTCATTCGACATCGCCAAGCTCCTGCGAGAAACACAGCGGCGCATCGGTGGCCGCCTGCAGGGCTACGCGCGTGAGGCCCGGCGCCATGTCGCGCACCAGGAAACCCTGCGGCGTCACGTCCAGCGTGGCGAAGTCGGTGTAGACGCGGTCCACGCAGGCCGCGCCCGTCAGCGGCAGGTCGCACTGGCGGCGCAGCCGGGGCCGGCCGTCCCGCGTCAGGTGTTCCATCAGCACATGCACGCGCTTGGCGCCGACTGCCAGATCCATGGCCCCGCCCACGGCGGCGGCCACGCCGGGCTGCCCGAGCGACCAGTTGGCCAGGTCGCCGGTTTCCGAGACCTGGTAGGCGCCCAGGATGCAATAGTCCAGGTGGCCGCCGCGCATCATGGCGAAGGAGTCGGCATGGTTGAAAAAGCTGCCGCCTTCAGAAAGCGCCACGTTCTGCTTGGCCGCGTTGGTCAGGTCCGGGTCGACAGGATCAGCGTCCGAGCGCGCGCGCATGCCGAGGATGCCGTTCTCGCTGTGCACGGTGACGCCGTGCTCCGGCTTCCAGTAATCCAGCGCCATGACCGGCAGGCCGATGCCCAGGTTCACGTAGGAGCCGGGCGGGATGTCCGCCGCGGCGCGACGGGCGATGTCCTCGCGGGAATATCGTTGGATCATTGCAGGGCTCCGGTCAGTTGCGCATCAGGGATACGCAGCACGCGCTGCACGAAGATCCCGGGGGTGACGACGTGCTCCGGATCCAGGCCGCCGACCTCCGCCAGCGCATGGACCTGGACTACGGCGGTGGCCGCTGCCATGCACATGAGCGGGCCGAAATTGCGCCCCGCCTTGCGGTACACCAGGTTGCCCAGGGGATCGGCGCAATAGGCTTTCACCAGCGCGTAGTCGGCGTGCAGCGGCTCCTCGAACACATGGCCCACGCCCTTGATGAGTCGCGTCTCCTTGCCTTCGGCCAGCAGCGTGCCATAGCCGGTGGGCGTGAAAAAGCCGCCCAGGCCCGAGCCCGCCGCGCGCAGCCGCTCGGCCAGCGTGCCCTGCGGCACGCATTCGTATTCGATGCGTCCCTCGGCGTAGGCCGATTCGAAAGCCTGGGACTCCGCGCCGCGCGGATACGAGGCGATCAGCTTGCGCACGCGGCCCAGCCGGATCAGGCGGGCGAGACCGCTGTCGCGGGCTCCGCTGTTGTTGCACACGACGGTCAGGCCGCTCGCGCCCTGCTCCACCAGCGCGTCGAGCAATTCGACGGGCTGGCCGGAGAGGCCGAAGCCGCTGACCAGCACGGTGGCACCGTCTGGAATGTCCGCCACGGCCTGCGCGGCGGAATCGAGAGTCTTGTTCATCATGGCGGGGGTCACAGGGAGTGGGAGAGAATCGCGGTGGCCTGGCTTGAAAGCACCCCGCCGTTGCCGTGCACGAGCGCGACGTCGGCCTTGGGCACCTGGCGCTCGCCCGCCTCGCGCCGCAGCTGCGCGACGGCCTCGATCACCAGGAAGATGCTGTACATGCCGGGATGGGTGAACGACAGCCCGCCGCCATTGGTATTCATCGGCAGGTCGCCACCCGGTTCGATGCGGCCACCGCCGATGAAGGCGCCGCCCTCGCCCTTGGCGCAGAAGCCCAGGTCTTCCAGGAACAGGATGGGGTTGATCGTGAACGCGTCGTAGAGCTCCACCAGGTCGACGTCGGCCGGCGTCAGGCCAGCCTCGGCGAAAGCGGTCCGGCCGGAATCCACGGCCGGCGTGACGGTGAGGTCCGGCATGCACGATATCTGGCGATGCCAGTGCGCATGGCCGGTGCCGAGCACGTAGATGGGACGCGGGTGCAGATCGCGGGCGCGGGCGGCGCGCGTCACCACGAAGGCGCCCGCGCCGTCGGTCACCAGGCAGCAGTCGCGCACGGTCAGGGGGTCCGAGATCATCTTGGCGCCCAGCACCTCGTCGATAGTGAGCGGCTCGCGCAGGAAGGCGTCCGGATTCAGCTGCGCCCACTTGCGCGCGGCGACGGCGACCTCGGCCAGCTGCCGTCGGGTGGTGCCGTACTGGTACATGTGACGGGCGGCGGCCAGGGCATAGCTGGACACTGGATTGAAGGGCTTGTAGGGATGCTCGTAAGGCTGCGGGTCCAGCGCCGCGCGCATCTGGTTGATCTGCGTGCTGCTGGGCGCGCTGCGCGGATTGGCCCCGTAGCAGACCAGCACGTGATCGCACTGGCCAGCCTCGATCGCCATCGCCGCGATCTTCAGGTCGGCGATAAAGGACGAGCCACCGAACATGGTGCTGTCGGAGAAGCGCGGGCGGATTCCCAGGTATTCCGCCATCCGCATCACCCACCAGGGCGAGGTCAGGCTGGAGGTGATGATGCCGTCGATGTCCTGCATCTTCAAGCCACTTGCTGCCACGGCGCGGTGGGATGCCTGCGCGATGATTTCCTGTTCGGTACGGCCCTGGCAATCGCCCAGCCCGGCCATGCCGGTGCCCAGGACGGCGATCGCGCCACGATAGCTCCGGCTCATGCCCGGCCCTCCGCCTGCGCCATGAACACCAACAGCGGCGCGCCGTCCCCGGCGTCGATCCTGGCACGCACACGCAGGCCGATGCGCACCGCGTCCACCGGCATGTCCACCACGCGGCTCATCAGGCGCGGGCCTTCGTCCAGGTCCACCAGGCACACGGTGTAGTCGCCGCCCTTGGCGCGCACGATGGTCGTGGAATAGATCTCGCCGCGGCCGCTGGGCTCGACCCAGCGCAGCGCGTCGGAGCCGCAATACGGGCAGACCACCCTGGGATAGAAATGATGCCTGGCGCAGTCCTGGCATTGCGGAATGACGAAGCGGCCCTGCGCGAGCTGCTCGAAATAGTGGTGCTCGGCGCTGGACGCCGGCTCGTTTGCGGTTTGCGGCATGGTGCAGTGCGCCGCCCTGAGGGCGGCTGTCTCCGTTGTATTTCGATCCGCGCCTGGCAAGGCCTGCGGCTGTGGAACGATTTTAGGAATGCCCTCCGCCGCTTACCATCCGAAAGATTCGAAGGCTACTTTCGGCATATTCGAAGCGCCGCAAGTCAGAGTAAGATTTACGCCATAACAAACACCCTACATGGCAGGAGCAGTGGAAGATGGCAAAAGTCGGCATGGTTGGTATTGGCCTCATGGGCCACGGCATTGCGAGCAATCTGGTCAAGCATGGTCATACGCTGACCGTGCTGGAGCATCCGGGCAACCAGCCCCTGGACGCGCTGAAGGCCGCCGGCGCGACCAGCGTGGCCGACGGCGCCACGTTGGCGGGCCAGTCTGATGTGATCATCCTGTGCGTCACCGGCAGCCCGCAGGTCGAAGCCGTGCTGCTGTCCGAAGGCGGCGTGCTGGCGGGCCTGCGGCCCGGCACGGTCATCATCGACTGCTCGACGGCAATTCCCTCGTCCACCGTGAAGGTGGCGGAGGCCGTGGCGGATGCCGGCGGCCGTTTCCTGGATGCGCCCATGACGCGCACGCCCAAGGAAGCCGCCGAAGGCCGGCTGAACCTGCTGGTGGGTGGAGACGCCGCCTTGTTCGAGGAGTGCAAGCCGCTGCTGGCCTGCTTTGCCGAGAACATCACGCATGCCGGCCCGATCGGCGCCGGTCACCGCATGAAGCTGCTGCACAACTACGTGTCGCTGGGCGTGGTTGCGCTGCTGTCGGAAGCGGCGGCCTGCGCACTGCGCGCCGAGATCGATCCCGCGGTGTTCGCCGACGTGCTGACCAAGGGCGGCGGCGGCGGCGTGGCGCTGGAGCGCATCAAGCCGTACCTGCTGGAACAGGATCCGTCGTCGCTGCGGTTCTTCATGTCGAACGCACAGAAGGACCTGTCCTACTACAACACCATGGCCGCGGAAACGGGCGCCGTGCGCGAAATCGGCGCGGCCGTGCAGCACACCTTCGACCAGGCTGTCACGCAGGGCGGTGGCGACCGCTATGTGCCTGAGCTGGTGTCGCTGCTGAAGGACCGCTAGAGCGGCCCGCCTGCCATCGCGGCCCGAACGACGGACGCGATGGCAAACCCGGCAAACGGCGCCGGTTTGCCATCAGCGCAGTTCAGCGTCCCGCGACCGCCACGCCGCGCGGCAGCCCCCGCGCCGGCAGGCGCAGCGAAATCAACGCCGCCGCCAGCAGCAGCACGCCTGCCGCCCCGAAGGCGACCCAATGCGTGCCGAAGGTCTCGTAAGCCCAGCCGCCCAACCATGAGCTGATCATGCCGCCCACCTGGTGGCCCAGATAGGCCAGCCCATACAGCACGCCCACCAGCCGCACGCCATAGACGTCCGCCAGAATCGCAGAGGACAAGGCGATGCTGCCAGCCCACACCACGCCGCCTATGGTGGCCGCGGCGTACAGTTCCCAGTGCGCCCCCACCATGACCAGCGCGAAGAAGCCGAGTCCGCGCACCAGGTAGATCGTGGCAAGAATGGCGCGCCTTTCGACCTGGTCCGACATACGGCCCAGTACCAGGGTGCTGAAGATGGCGACCAGGCCGATCAGCCCGATGCCCAGAGAACTGGTGGTGGCGTCAAAGCCGTGGTCCATCAGCATCGGCACACCATGGGTGCCCAGCAGATTCATGCTGAAACCACAGGCGAACAAGCCCAGCGCGACTTGCCAGAAGGGCAGCGAACCCAGGGCCGCGCGCAGATTGGGGGCCGGGCGCTTGGCCCCCGGCTTGGCGGGTGCGGCCGCCTTGTCGGGGATCTGGTGCGGCAGCAGGTCGGTGTGCTCCGGCGCTTCGTCGCGCATGATGAAGAGCGCCATCGGCACCGTCAGCAACGCGAACAGCACGGCAAAACCCAGCAAGGTTTCCTGCCAACCCACGGCCGAAATGGCGAAAGTCAGCGTCGGCGTCATGAGCGCGATGCCAGCCATGGAACCCGTGGACAAGAAGAACAGCGCCATGCCGCGCTGGCGGGTGAACCAGCGGCTGATGACCGGCGTCAACGCCACCGGGCTGGTAAAGCCCAGGCCGATGGACAGCGCCACGCCGAAGGACAACAGGAACTCGATGGGTCCGCGCGCGAAGACGGTCCAGATCGACGACAGCACGACGATGGCGGCGCCGGTCAGCAACACGAAGCGCGTGCCGCGCGTGTTGACCAGATAGCCCGCCAGGGGCATGGCCAGGCCATAGCAAAGCATGCCGATCGCGACAATGCCGGACAGCATGCTGCGCGTGAAGCCCAGCGTGTCCGCGATGGGCAGGAAAAACGGCCCGATGCCCATGCGCAGGCCGACCGTCAACAGGGTGAGTACCGTCGCGGCGCCTACGATGGTCCAGCCGAAATACCAGCCGCCCGACTCTTGCTTCTGCACTTGTGCTTCTCCTCGGTATCTTCTTCTTGCCGCTTGCGCGCCCGGCTTCGCGGGTGCCGCCGGGAAGGCTGGACACGGGCGAGAAGAACGAGGCGTGAATCGGCTTGTTGTCGCCGGCGGCTGACGCCCCCGGACGCGTCATATTACTCCCGGCTATATGTCTGCTCCGCCCGAAATCCCGGAATGTGTTCGGTGAACGGTCGCCGAAGCGCTGTATATTCCCCACCATTTCGTAGCGCCCGAAGCAAACCGTGAAGTCCAAGACCTCGATGTTCGCCCTGTCCCGCCAGGAAATCGCCCTGGTGCTGGTCACCATGCTGTGGGGGAGCACCTTCCTCATCATCCACATCGCCATGCAGCACAGCGGGCCGCTGTTCTTCGTGGGGGTGCGCTTTACCATCGCAGGCCTGATGGCGCTACTGGTGTTCCGCAAGCACATGGCCGGGATCACCCGCCAGGAGGTGGGCGCGGGCATCGCCATCGGCTGCGCGCTGTTCCTGGGCTACTTTCTGCAAACGTACGGATTGCAGACCATCACCAGCAGCCAGTCCGCCTTCATCACCGCGCTCTACGTGCCCATCGTGCCGCTGCTGCAATGGGCCGTGTTGAAAAAGCCGCCCGGACTGATGAGCTGGGTGGGCGTGACGCTGGCCTTCGCCGGTCTGGTCCTGCTGGCCGGCCCGCAAGCAGGCACGCTGAGCTTCAGCGCGGGCGAGGCCGCGACGCTGGCTGGCGCCGCGGCGATTGCCGCCGAGATCATCCTGATTGGCATGTATGCCAAAAAGGTCGACAGCCGCCGCGTCACCTTCGTGCAATTGCTGACGGCCGGCCTGGTGTCGTTTGCGCTGATGCCCGCGATGGGCGAAGCGGTTCCCGCGTTCTCGTGGCTGTGGGCGGGCGCCGCCATTGGGCTGGGACTGGCCAGCGCCGTTATCCAGCTGACCATGAATTGGGCGCAGAAGTCGGTGTCGCCCACCCGCGCGACCGTCATCTACGCGGGCGAGCCCGTGTGGGGCGGCATCGTGGGACGCCTGGCCGGAGACCGCCTGCCCGCGCTGGCGCTGGTGGGAGCCGGCCTCATCGTTGCGGGCGTGCTTGCAAGCGAAGCCAAGTTCACGCGCGGGAAAAAGCCCCAGGCCCCGGCGCAGGGCGCGCAAGGCGCTGACTAACGAGCCAGGCGGACGATCAAGCCGGCCTGCGCGGGATACAGGCGTTGCAGTTCGGTGGCGTCGGCCAGCTCGAACTCGCTGAACTCGAAGCCTGGCGCAACCGTGCAGCCGGCCAGCGCGTAGCCATCCGGGTCGGCCAGTTCGGCCGCGAACCAACTGCCGGCAGGCACAACTGCCTGGAACACGGCATCGGCGTCCTGCAACGCGTCACCCAGCCGCAGGCAGCCGTAGCCGCCATCCGGCGCCAGCACATGGATATACAGCGGACCGCCCGCATGGAAATGCCAGAGTTCGTCGGAACGGATGCGATGCCAGGTGGACCAGGCGCCGTCGCATAGCAAGTAGTAAATGGCGGTGCTGGCGGAACGGCGCACGCCGTCGCCGCGCGTGACCAGATCGGCGGCGCGATAGGTTTCACGGTAGTAGCCGCCTTCGGGATGCGGCAACAGGTCCAGGCGGCGGATGAGGCTGGCGGCGGATGTGGATGCGGTCATGGCAGGACGGGCGCGTGGAGGATAGCGCCAGTCTAGCGTGCCCCTAGGCCGCCTGCTGCAGGAACGCCTGCAACGCGGGCACTGTATTCATGACGTGCTGCCGCATGGCGGCCTCGCAGTGCGCCGGATCGCCCGTACGCAACGCGTCGATCAGTTCCTGGTGCGATTCGCGCACGCGCAGGACGCGGCCCGGCTGAGCCGCCCACAGCCGCATATAGGGCTCGACCACGGAATGCAGTTCGGACAGCTGACGCAGCAAGCGCGGCTGCTGGCAGAAACTGCAAAGATATTCGTGGAACTCGCGGTGGGCGGTGGTCCAGTCCAGGTCTTCACCGGGCCCCTGCTCCAGCAATTCAAGTGAATTGGTCAGGCGGCGCACGTGCTCGGCGTTCATGTGCGACACCGCATTACGCATGGCCAGGCCTTCCAGCACCGAGCGCATCTCGAACACTTCCAGCATTTCCTGTTGGTTCAGGCCACGCACCACCGCGCCACGGTTGGCGCGGATTTCGACCAGCCCTTCGGAGGCAAGGCGGCGCAGCGCGCCGCGCACCGGCATGCGACTCGTGCCGATTTCCGCGGCCACGACCTCGGGCACCAGACGCTGGCCGGGCGCGTAGCGGCCCAGGCGGATTTCGCGCTGCAGGTGCAGGTAGGCTTCGTCTTCGGCGCTGAGGGCTGTCTTCTGGAATTGCAGCATTGAGGTCTCGGGCAGGCCTTGGGAAAGCCGCCATGATAGATAAACGCAAAAATAACACAAATTGGATCCAGTGATCCATGGATGCAAACACTAATAGTCCCGGGTCGCCCACTTGCGTCTAATCCCTGCACGCACTCCATAACGCGATCAAGGGGAATTCATGAAGTTTCGTTTCATCCGGGCGCTGGCAGGCGCCGCCGCCGTGGCCTTCGCCGCCCAGGCAGGCGCCCAGGCGACCGACTGGCCGCAGCATCCGGTGCGCATTGTCGTGCCGTTCCAGGCGGGCTCCGCCACCGACCTGATCTCGCGCCAACTGGGCGCTGCGCTGTCCACGGAGCTGGGTCAGCCCTTCGTGGTCGAGGCCCGCCCGGGCGCCGCGGCCGCTATCGGCAGCGCCTCGGTCGCGCGCGCCGCCCCCGACGGCTATACGCTGCTGATGGGCGGCCCCGCCGCCATCGTCACCAACCGCTACCTGCAAAAGCGCCTGGCCTATGACCCCGACGCCTTCGCGCTGGTGTCCATGGTGGCCTACACGCCCAATATCCTGCTGGCCAATCCGTCGCAGCCGTTCAAGACCCTGCCGGAAATGGTGGCCTACGCCCGCGCCAACCCCGGCAAGCTGACCTATGCCTCGTTCGGCACCGGCACGACTTCCCACATGGCCGGCGAAATGCTCAAGTCCGTGGCAGGCATCGACATCCTGCACGTGCCGTACAAAGGCGCGGGCGAAGCCATCCCGGCGCTGCTCAGCGGCCAGGTGTCGATGTACTTCGACACCATCATGACGGGCCTGCCCCAGGCCAAGAGCGGCGCGCTGCTGGCGCTGGGCATGTCGAACGCAAAGCGCTCGGCGCTGGCGCCGGAAATTCCCACCATCGCGGAACAGGGCTATGCCGGCTATGACATCGCGCCGTGGTATGGCCTGGTCGCCCCCGAAGGCACCCCGGTCGCGGTTCTCGACAAACTGAACCGAGCCGTCAACAAAGTGCTTGCCGATCCTGCGCTGCGCAGTAAGCTCGCGGAAGCCGGCGCGGAGCCCCGTGGCGGCAGCCGCGAGGAATTCGCCGCTTTCATCAAGGCCGAAATCCCGCGCACCAAGCAGCTGATCGACCAGGCCGGCATCACGCCCCAGTAATTTTCAACACGAGTTCCAGCATCCATGTCTTCACCCTTCGATTGGTCTTTCCCCTACGCCTCCCGAAAAATGCCGATCCTGGCCGCCAATGCGGTCGCCACCAGCCAGCCCCTGGCGGCGCAAGCCGGATTGCGCATGCTGCTGGCCGGCGGCAACGCCGTGGACAGCGCCATCGCTACCGCTATTGCGCTGACGGTGCTCGAACCCGTCATGAACGGCATCGGCGGGGACATGTTCGCGCTGGTGTGGCATGACGGCCAGCTGCATGGCCTGAACTCCAGCGGCTGTGCGCCGGCCGCCTGGACGCCGGAGTATTTCGCCGGACGCGACGCCATGCCCGGCACCGGCTGGGGCACGGTGACCGTTCCGGGTCAGGTGGCGGGCTGGAAGGCGCTGTCGGAACGCTTTGGCAAACTGCCATTCGCGCAGTTGTTCGAGCCTGCCATCGCCTATGCCGAAGAAGGGTTCGCGGTGTCGCCCACCATCGCCCGCCAGTGGGCGACGCAAGCGCCCAAGCTGGCGCAGGAGCCCGGCTTTGCCGCGGCCTTCCTGCCAGAAGGGCGCGCGCCCCAGGCCGGCGAGTGGTGGCGCTTTCCGGCACAGGGCAAGACGCTGCGCGCCATTGCCGAAAGCGGCGGCGAAAGCTTCTACCGGGGTGAGCTCGCCCGCAAGATCGCCGACTTCGCCAGCCAGACCGGCGGTGCGCTCAGTGCGGATGACCTGGCCGAACACCACCCCGAATGGGTCGCCCCGATTTCGCAGTCGTTCCGCGGCTACGAGCTGCATGAAATCCCGCCCAATGGCCAGGGCATCTCTGCGCTGATGGCGCTGGGCATGCTGGAACAGTTCGACCTGGAAAGCATGGGCCGCGACAGCGCGGACTATTACCACGTCAGCATCGAAGCGATGAAGCTGGCTTTCGCGGACCTGCACCACCACGTCGCCGATCCGCGCCACATGCGCACGGACGCTGCCGCCCTGCTGGACCGCGCCTACCTGGCGGAACGCGCGCGCCAGATCTCCATGGACCGCGCCAGCGTGCCGGTCGCGGGCACGCCAGCCACCGGCGGCACCGTGTACCTGACGGCGGCTGACGCCAGCGGCACCATGGTGTCTTTCATCCAGTCCAACTACCACGGCTTCGGTTCCGGCGTGGTGGTGCCCGACACCGGCATCAGCCTGCACAACCGCGGCCTGAACTTCGTGCTTACGCCTGGCCACGCCAACCAGGTTGCGCCGCGCAAGAAGCCGATGCACACCATCATCCCCGCGTTCGTCACGCGCGGCGGCCAGCCCTTGATGTCGTTTGGCGTGATGGGTGGGTCGATGCAGGCCCAGGGCCATCTACAGATGGTCACGCGCCTGGCGGCGTTTGGCCAGAATCCGCAGGCCATGAGCGATGCGCCGCGCTTCCGAGTGGAAAAAGGCCCGGTGGTCAATGTGGAATCACACCTGCCCGCGGACGTGGTCGATGCGCTGCGCGCGCGCGGCCACAACGTCGCGGTGGCCCCCGCCGATAGCCTGGAGTTCGGTTCGGCACAGTTGATCTGCCGCCTGCCGCAAGGCGGCTACGTAGCCGCGTCCGACTCGCGCCGCGACGGCCAGGCCGTGGGCTTCTGAGCACCAGGGCGGACGCCCTGCCCGGCCAGCATGGGACAGGCATCGCCGCCGGAATCCGGCGGCGATGTGCATTTCACTCATCGCATCATGCCTGTATCGCGCCTACGCCCTGGCGGGCGCCGGCTTCGACAATTCAAGCTCATCGGCGTCATTCCTGTGCGCCAGGCGATAAAGCGCGGGCAGTACCAGCAGCGTGAGGATGGTGGAGGAAATGATGCCGCCGATCACCACGGTCGCCAGCGGGCGCTGGACCTCGGCGCCCGTGCCGGTCGCGATCGCCATGGGCACAAAGCCCAGCGAGGCCACCAGCGCCGTCATCAGCACCGGCCGCAGGCGCGTCAGCGCCCCGATACGCACGGCCTCGGCCACGGACTTGCCCTCTTCGCGCAGTCCGCTGATGAACGAAAGCATGACCAGGCCATTCAGGACTGCCACGCCGCATAGCGCGATAAAGCCCACGGCCGCGGTAATGGACAGGGGGATGCCGCGCATCCACAGCGCGATCACGCCTCCCGTCAACGCAAAGGGGATGCCGGTAAACACCAGCAGGCCATCCTTGACGTTGCCGAACATCGCGAACAGCAGCGCAAACACCAACAGCAGCGCCGCCGGGACCACAACCTGCAGGCGCTTGGCCGCGGATTGCAACTGCTCGAAAGTGCCGCCCCAGGAGGTCCAGTAGCCCGCCGGCACCTGCACCTTTTGCCCGATGGCTGCGGTGGCCTCGGACACGAACGTGCCCAGGTCGCGGCCGCGCACGTTGGCGCTGACCACGATGCGGCGTTTGCCGTCCTCGCGCGAGATCTGGTTGGGGCCCGGCGCCAGATCGAAGGTAGCGACCTCGCTCAGCGGGATGTAGGCGGCCTGCGCCTGGCCTTCCTGCCTGGGCAGGGCGATGGGCAGCTTGCGCAGTGCCGACAGGTTTTCGCGCACGGCCTCCGGCAGGCGCACCACGATGTCGAAGCGCCGGTCGCCCTGGAAGAAGGTTCCCGCCTCGCGCCCCCCAACGGCGATAGCCAGGGTGTCCTGCACGTCCGCCAGGCTCAGTCCGTAACGCGCGGCGCGGGCGCGGTCGATATTGACGGTAAGCATCGGCAGGCCGGTGGTCTGTTCCACTTTTACTTCAGAAGCGCCCGGTATCGCCTGAAGCACCTCGGCGATCTCCGCGGCCGTGCGGTTGAGCACGTCATTGTCATCGCCGAACACCTTCACCGCGACGTCGCTGCGCACGCCTGAGATCAGCTCATTGAAGCGCAGCTGGATGGGCTGCGAAAACTCATAGTTGTTGCCGGGCACCTGGTTGGCTTCCTCCTGGATGGCGGCCAACAACTCGGCGCGAGTCTTCCGAGGGCTGAGCCATTGGTCGACGGGCTTGAGCATGATGTAGCCGTCGGAAATGCTGGGCGGCATGGCGTCGGAAGCGATCTCCGCCGTGCCCGTGCGGGCGAACACGCGCTCGATCTCCGGAAACTTCTCTTTCAGACGCTTCTCCAGCTGCTTCTGCATGTCGACGGACTGCGTCAGGCTGGTTCCCGGAATCCTCAGCGCCTGGATCGCCATGTCGCCTTCGTTCAAACTGGGTATGAATTCGCTGCCCATGCGCGACGCCAATAGCCCGCACAGAACCACGAAGACGGTTGCCCCGGCCAGGATCAGCGGCGCGCGCCGCAGCGCCACGTCCAGCAAGGGCTCGTAGCGGCGCCTGGCCCATGCCATCAGGCGATTCTCCTTTTCGGAAACGTTGTTGCCCATGAACAGCGCCACGGCGGCAGGCACGAAAGTCACCGACAAGATCATGGCTCCCAGCAACGCGAGCACCACCGTCAGCGCCATGGGATGGAACATGCGGCCTTCCACGCCGCTGAGCGCGAAGATCGGCAAATACACGACCATAATGATCAACTGCCCGAACAGCAGCGGCCTGCGCGCCTCGCGCGCCGCCGCGAAGACTTCGTGGAAGCGCTCGCCACGCGTGAGCGCCCTGCCATGATGCGCCCGCGCGTGGCTCAGGCGCCGCACGCAGTTCTCGACGATGACCACCGCGCCGTCCACGATGATGCCGAAGTCCAGCGCGCCCAGGCTCATCAGGTTGGCGCTGACCTTGTAGGTCACCATGCCGGTGAAGGTGAACAGCATGGACAATGGGATGATCATCGCCGTGATCAAGGCCGCGCGGATGTTGCCCAGGAACACGAACAAGATGACGATGACGAGCGCCGCGCCCTCCAGCAGGTTCTTTTTGACCGTGGCGATGGCCTTGTCGATCAGGTTGGTGCGGTCGTACACCGTCACGGCCTGCACACCCGCTGGCAATGATTTATTGATGGCCTCCAGCTTGACGGACACTGCCTGCGACACCGCCCGGCTGTTCTCGCCTATCAGCATGAAAACGGTGCCCAGCACCACTTCCTCGCCGTTGCTGGTCGCCGCGCCCGTGCGCAACTCGCGCCCGATGGAGACCTCGGCCACATCGCGTATGCGGATCGCCTGGCCTTGCACGGTCGCCAACACCACGTCCCGGATATCGTCCATGGACTTGACCTGGCCGGGCGCCCGGATCAGGTATTGCTCCCCCTTGCGCTCGATGTAGCCTGCGCCGGTATTGGCGTTGTTGCGCTCCAGCGCAGCCATGACGTCGGTCAGCGCCAACCCGTAGGAGGCCAGCTTCTCGGTGCTGGGCGCCACCTGGTACTCCTTGGCATAGCCGCCGATGGCATTGATTTCGGTCACGCCAGGAATGTTTCGCAACTGCGGCTTGATGATCCAGTCCTGGATCTCGCGCAGGTCCATGGGCGTATAGCGCGAGCCGTCCGGCTTGCGGGCGTCGTCGCGGGCTTCTACCGTCCACAGATAGATCTCGCCCAGGCCCGAGGATATCGGCCCCATCATGGGCGTCACGCCCTCGGGCAGGTTTTCCTTCGCTTCCTGCAGGCGCTGGTTCACCAGTTGGCGAGCGAAGTAGATATCGGTGCCGTCCTTGAAGATGACAGTTACCTGGGAAAGGCCGTAGCGCGACATCGAACGCGTCTGCTGCAGCCCCGGCAGGCCGGCCATCACCGTTTCTATCGGATAGGTGACGCGCTGCTCGGTCTCCAGCGGTGAATACCCTGGCGCGCCGGCATTGATCTGGACCTGGACGTTGGTGATGTCGGGCACCGCATCGATGGCAAGCCGGGAATAGTTGTAGACGCCGATGGCGGCCATGCCCAGGGTGACGAACAGCACCAGCCAGCGCTGTTCGATGGCAAAACGGATCAAGCGTTCAAACATGTTCCGCTCCCGCCTCAATGTGCATGCTCGGCGCCGGCCTTGCCCAGCTCCGACTTGAGGACGAAGGAGTTTTCAGCCGCGTAGCGCGTGCCGGGCGCAAGACCGGACAAGACTTCGACCCGGTCGTCCGAGGCCTTTCCCAGTTTCACCGGCTGCACTGCGAAGCCTCCGGGGACCTCCACGAACACCGCGGGCTCGTTGTCGACGGTCTGGACCGCGTCGGCCGCCACGGTCACTGCGGCATCGGACTGGCGGATCACCACGTCGACGGACACGAACAGCCCGGGACGCCAGGCCGTGTCAGGATTTTCCAGCGTTACCCGCGCCGTGGCCGTTCGTGTCTGCTGCCCCAGCAGCGAGCCGATATAGGAGACGGTTCCTTCCGCCTTGCCTGCAAAGGCGGCGGACGTGACGCTTGCGGCTTCACCTACGCGCACATCCTGCAAGTCCTTGGGGGCAATTACAAACTCGGCCCATACCGTGCGCAGATCCGACAAGGTGAAGATGCTGGCGTTGTCGGGCAAGGCCTCGCCCAAGGCGATGTGCTTTTCCACCACCACGCCGTCAAAGGGCGCGCGGATCTCCAAACTCCCCAGATCCCTGGACCGCGGCTCGGCGCCCACGGTCCGCAGCTTCTGCTCCGCGTTCTGGACCGCGATTTCCGCTTCCTGCAGCGCGGTGCGGGCTGCCAGGTAGTCCTGTTCGGCGGACACCTTTTCCTGCCACAGGCGCCGCTCGCGCCGGTGGGTCTGGCCGGCGAGATCGCGCCGCTTGGCCGCCGCCAGCCATTCGCTGCGCAGCTCGGACAGCGCCGAACTGGATAAGGTGGCCAGCAGCTCGCCCTTCCTGACCTGCTGGCCCAGGTCCGCCGACACGCTCTGCACCACGCCGGCCATGCGCGGCACCACGTGCGCGGTTCGGTCCGCATTGAACTTGATCTCGCCCGGGAACTGCACGGACGTCGCAAGTGTCGCGGGCGCGGCGGCTTCCAGTTTGATGCCGGCCGCGGCAATCTGTTCGGGCGTCAGCTCGATCTTCTCTTGATCGTTCTCCCCGCCCTGCTCGGTCTCGGCATGGCCGTGACCGTCCTCTCCGGCGGCTTTGGCCGAAAGCGCGGGCGCCAGCAGCAGCGCCGCGCACAGGCTCGCCGCCACCGCGGCGCGCATCTTGGGGTGTTGCATGTTTTTGGGGTTCGCCATTTCTTTTGCTCGTTTCAAAGTCCGAGAATGCGATCGATATCCGCGGATGCCTGATACAGGGAAGCCAACACCGTCAGGTAGGCGATGTTTCCTTCGGACAGGGTGCGTTGCGCGTCCAGGACTTCCAGGAAACCGAACTTCCCCGCTTCGAAGCCCTTGCGCGCGGCGTCATAGGCCTGGGTGGCGCCGGGCAGCACCGCGTCCCGGTACTCGCGCGCAGCCGCCACCGCCAGGTCGAAGCGGGTGACCGCCTGCAGCAGCTCCCCCATCAGGCCGGACTCCAATTCCCGATACTGGTCCTGCGCCTTGTAGGCCTGCATGGTGGCTGCGTAGACATTGCCCTGGTTGCGGTCGAAGATGGGCAACGGGATCGAAATGCCAAGCTGGGCCTTGTTGCGGCCTGCCTCGTTATCGCGGGCCACGCCCGCGCTCAGCGTAATGTCCGGATAGCGTTTGCTCTTCTCGACCTCCAGCTGCGCCTGCCCCAGGTCGACGGCAAGCTTGCCGCCCCGCATCCTGGGAGAAGCCGCCAAGGCCGAACGCAGTTCGTCGATCGAGGTGCGCCGCGGCAAGGCGCTCAGGTCCGCGCCGACGCGGGCGAATCCGGGTTCCGCTTCGCCCCAGAGCAGGCCAAGCTTGCGGCGCGCGTCCAGCAGCGCCGCGTCGGCCGCGCGCGCTTCGATGCGCGCGTTGGCCAGCGCAACTTGCGCCTTGCTGGCCTCCAGCGGCGGCGCCTTGCCCGCAGCCACGCGCCTCTCGGCCAGCCGCAAGGCGTCGCTGGCGATATCCACGGTGCCCCGCGTCACGCGCACGGACTCCTGCGCCACGGCCACGTCGAAGAACGCCGCAATGACCGCAGCCCGCAAGCCGGCCCGCGCATCCGCCACGTCCTGGCGCGCCATGTCGCTGGACAGCCCTGCGGCTTTCACCCGGGCGGCTCGCTTGCCGCCCGTCTCCAACGGCACATTCAGCATGGCGGTGGTGGTGCGCGTGGCTGATTTCGTGTCGTCCACGCTGAGGTCGATGGTCGGATTGGGCAGCACGCCCGCTTGCGTCAGCACGCCCGCGCTTGCAGCGGCCTCGTTCTTTACGGCAGCGAACCCGGGATTGCGGTCGAGTGCCCTGGCCAGTGCCCCCTCCAGCGTCAGCGTGGCGCCGGCCTGGCTCTGCTCCATGGGTACGGAGGGCCGGGCCGCGCCCGCGTCCCGTGCGGAGGCGGGCGCGGCAATCATCAAGGCCGCCAGGGTCAGCGGCAAAGCGGATAAATGCATGGTTCAACCGAGGAATGGGGCGAGCCGGCAATGTATCCAGACGGGCTCGTCAATCCACCGACAGAAAAATGACATTTCCGTAAGGTGCGCGGGCCTTACGAAAACGTAATCAGGGTGTCCGTGAATTGACGGATCCGGGTCCGTAGAGTGTCACCGTCGCTACACAAATAGCGTGTATGCGCCGGACGGGACACCGCCGCCGGCGCAGCGCCCAACCAAGGAGATATCCATGAAGATCCAAGCCCTTGCAGCCGCCCTCGCCCTGGGTTCCGCGTTGACCTTTCCTTTTGCCGCCAGCGCGTCCAGCACCTGGCACCAGACCGATACGGAAATCGGCTACGCCATCGCTCCGGATCACGCCATGAGCGCAAAAACCCGCGAAGAAGTGAAGACGGAGCTGGCCGTTGCCAAGTCCGACCCCAAGCAGTGGTTTCTGACCAACCTGAACGCGGCCAAGCCCGGCTGGGCCAAACAGGGCACCTCCCGCACGCGGGCGGATGCCATGGCCGAAATTGAAGCCATGACGCCGGCCGAGCGTGCCCGCCTGGCAGAGATCTACACGCCGGGCTGAGCACCCGGCTCGTGGCGGACGTATCTTGCGTGCCCGCGGGCGCTGCGCAGGGCGGCTGGACCGCCCTGCGCAGCGTTTATTCCATCGCAACGATTCCGCCTAGAATACGACTCAGGATCCGAGGACTTCCGCGCACTCTCTTTATTCCCCCGACATGAAAGTACTCGTAATCGAAGACGAAAAGAAACTCGCCGAGTACTTGCGGCGAGCGCTTACCGAACACAACTACGTGGTCGATGTGGCGCAGGACGGTGTCACGGGTCTGCATCTGGTGCGTGAAAGCCAATACGACCTCGTCCTGCTGGACGTGATGCTGCCCGCCATGGACGGCTTTTCCGTGCTTGCCGAGATCCGCAAGACCAGCCGCGTGCCAGTCCTGATGCTGACGGCGCGCGACAAACTGGAAGACCGGGTCAAGGGCCTGCGCGACGGCGCTGACGACTACCTGGCCAAACCGTTTGCCCTGTCCGAACTGCTGGCCCGCGTATTGGCCCTGGGTCGGCGCAGCGGCCACGGCCAGACTGAGACCATCGGCCAGAATGTGCTGCGCATCGACGGGCTGGAACTGGACCTGCTGCGCCGGCGCGCCAGCCGCGACGGCGTGCGGCTGGACCTGACCGCCAAGGAATTCACCTTGCTGGCACTGCTGATGCGCAAGCAGGGAGAAGTCCTGTCACGGCTGGAACTGGCCGAACAGGTATGGGACATCAACTTCAATAGCAACACCAACGTGGTCGAAGTCGCGATCCGCCGCCTGCGCGGCAAGGTCGATGAACCCTTCGCCAAAAAGCTGCTGCATACCGTGCGCGGCATGGGGTACGTGCTGGAACCGCGGAGCGACTGATGCCCGGGCAGCGCCCCAAATCGCTGCACCGGTGGTTGTCGCGCTGGCTGGCGATCCAGACTTTCATCGCCCTCGGCCTGGTGTGCGCCGCGGTCTACTACGCCACCAACCTGAACCTGGCGAGCCGGCAGGAGGCCCTGCTTCAGCAGAAGGTGGAAGTCGTTCGCCATCTGGTGGAGGAAAATGCCGCCAGCCGGGATTCGACCCGCCTGCGGCACAAGCTCAGCGACTTCTTCTACGGACGTCCGGATTTTTCGCTGGTGCTGGAAATAGATGGCGAAAAGGTCTACTACGGCAGTCCGATAGCCGGTGACAACGACTTCCATCACGAGCGGCGCATCACGTTTACCTTGCCATTTCCGGGCGCGCCGGGCGATGCGATGAACGCGGAGTTGGTGCTGGACATCTCCAGCGATATCCGCCTGCGCAGGGCTCTCGCCTGGACGCTGTTCGCCTGCGCCCTGGCCGGCGCCATCGTCGTGGCCGCGGTGGGAACCCTGCTGGTGCGCAAAGGGCTGGAACCTCTGGACGCGCTGGGCAAACAGGCCGCGATGCTGTCTCCGGACCGAATCGGCGAACGGCTGGACGAGAGCGGCCAGCCTTGCGAAATCAGGCCACTGGTCCGCCAATTCAACGCGGTGCTGCAGCGGCTGGAGCGTGCCTATGTGCAGATGGAAGGTTTCAACGCCGACGTCGCCCACGAGATGCGCACGCCCTTGGCGACACTGATCGGAGAGACCGAGCTGGCGCTGAGCACGCGTCCGTCGCCGCAGGCACTGAGAGAGACGCTGGGTTCCAACCTGGAGGAACTGCAACGCCTCTCCGGCATCGTCAATGACATGCTGTTCCTGTCGCAGGCCGACCGCGGCGCGCAGGCAAGAGGCGCCTGGCAGCCCAGCCTGGCAGCCATCGTCAAGGAGGTGATGCAGTACCACGAGGCCGAGGCCCTGGATGCCGGCGTCGAACTCGCGGTCGCGGGCGATGCCCCGGCGCAGGTCGACCGCGCACTGTTCCAGCGTGCCGTATCGAACCTGATCTCAAATGCGGTGCGTTATGCCCCGCCGGGCAGCGCGATCGAGGTTGAGATCTCGCGTAAAGAGCCCGGCGAAATCCTGATATCGGTGCGCAACATTGGCGACCCCATACCGCAAGAGCATTTGCCGCGCCTTTTCTATCGTTTCTACCGCAGCGACACCTCGCGCGAGTTCGACGCCAACCATCATGGGCTGGGGCTGGCGATCGTCGCAGCCATTGCCCGCATGCACGGCGGCCGCAGCTACGCCAGATCGGCCGGGCGGACCACCACGATAGGCTTCGGCATTGCGGCGCCGGACATTACAGAAAGCTAATCCGCCTGTCCGGATTCTGTCCCCGCCCGCTCCCTAGAATTTCTCCATGTCCTTCGAAGACCGGCTGCCACAGCGGCTTTCAAGGACACCGGCCTCAGGGAGGCCATCCGTCTCCCCACGATTTTTGAGTCTGCCGGATTACGTTCCTTGGAGAAATCATGAACCGTCTGACCCTGTTGATCCTCGCCGTTTCCGTTGCCGCCGCGGCCCCGGCAGTCCAGGCCGAACCGAAAACCCGCGAACAGGTGAGGCTCGAACTCGAGCAGGCGAAGAACGCCGGACTGGTGACTTACGGCGAACAAGACTATCCGCCTGCCATTGCACCGGTCCGGCCCGGCAAGACCCGTGCCCAGGTGGCCGACGAGCTGCAACGCGCCAAGGCCGCCGGCTTGGTCACCTACGGGGAGCAGGATTACCCGCCTCCCCAGCCGCGCGCCACCTCCAGGACGCGCGCGGAAGTGCGCGCCGACCTCGTCCTTTGGAAGCGCGCGGGCATGGAGGACCTTTACCGCGGATCTCAGACGCCTGACGTGTTCAGCCTGAAGTACCGCCAACGCTATGCTGAATACGTGCGGATGCGCACGGGGGCCGAATACCAACAACAGCTGGATATCGAGAACGGCAGGCGTTAACGCAGGCTCGGAGCGGGCCGCCTGCGCGCACCCGCCCGTCACATCGGCTTCAGATCGACCTCTTTGGCGATCTTGCCGAAGGTTTCCAGATCGCTCTTCACTCGGGCCGTGGTTTCGGCCGGCGTCGATACGCGCGGGATCATCGCCAGATCCAGCAGGCGCTGCTTCATTTCGGGCTTGGCGAATTCACGCGCCAGGGCTTGCTGGATCTTCTCGATGATCTCGTCAGGCGTGCCCTTGGGCGCGGCCAGGCCAAACCATGCAACCGCCGAAAATCCCTGCAGGCCGGCTTCGGGCGCGGTGGGCACGTCAGGCAGGGCTGCCACGCGCTCCGGGTTGGTGACGAACAAGGGACGCACCTTGCCCGCCTTGATAAAGGGCGTCTGCACGCCGGTGTTGTCGAGCACCGCATCAATATGGCCACCAAGCAGATCGTTCATGGCGGGGCTGCTGCCCTTGTAGGGCACGATGTTGACCTGCATGCCGGCCGCGCGGGCGAACATGAGCTGCGTCAGATGCTGCTGGGTGCCCAGGCCGGCGTTGCCGAACGTGATCTTGTTGGGATTCTTACGGCCATAGTCGATGAATTCCTGCAGATTCTTCGCGGGGAATTCGTTGTTCGTGACCACTACGAAAGGCAGGTCCACCAGCACCGTGATCTGCTTGAAGTCTTCCAGCGGCTTGTAGCGCAGCTTGTAGACGTAGGGATTCACCGCCATCGTGCCGCTGGCGGTAAGCGCCAGGGTGTAGCCGTCCGGCTCGGCGCGCGAGACGAACTCCGTGCCCAGCACGCCGCCAGCGCCGGGCTTGGCCTCGACGATGGCGGGCTTGCCCAGTTCGGTCTGCAAAGCCTGCGCCGCAAAGCGAGCCAGCATGTCGGCCGATCCACCGGTTGCGTATGGCAGAACAATCGTGATCGGCTTGCTGGGATAGTTATCCGCGGCCAAGGCGGGCGCGGTGATCAAGGCCGCCAGACAGGCAGCGGCCAGAGTTTTCAGATGCTTGACCATCAATGATTTCCCCTCGTTGTGTAACAACTGCGCTTGCACCCGGGGAAGATTAAGCGGTCCCACGTTATATGGCTAATCAACAATTAAAATAGATCTCTATCACCAATGTTGATAATCACCTGGGACTGCGATGCTGACCTCGATGGACCTGAATCTACTGCGCATCTTCGACGCGGTCATGACCGAGCGCAACGTGACGCGGGCGGCTTCCGCCCTGCACATGACGCAGCCTGCAGTCAGTAATGCCATCAACCGGCTGAGGCTGACCCTGAAAGATCCGCTGTTCGTGAAGATCCAGGGCGGGGTGCTGCCCACCCAGCGCGCCGAACTGCTGTGGCCGCCCATTCGAGATGCGCTGGCCCGCATTGCGGACACCCTGGAACGCAACGATTTCGATCCGGCGCGTTCCGAGGCCGTATTCCGCATGGCCATGTCCGACTACGTGGCCGACCAGGTCATCCGGCCTCTATTCGTGGAGCAGCAGAGCGTGGCGCCCAATGTGCGCATACACCTGCATCCCTACTCGCTGGACAACGCCGGCGTGTTGCTGGAGAAAGGCGAAGTCGACATGGCGGCCGGCGTGTATTCGAATTTCGGCTCATCGTTGCGCACCCTGCCCCTGGAGACCCTGACCTACGTCTGCGCCATGCGCAAAGGCCACCCGCTGCTGGCGCAGCCGCGCTTCACCCTGGACAGCTTCCTGCGCGCGCGGCATTTGATGGTCAGCCTGCTGGGCACGCCCACCCTGATCGACCACGAACTCGCGCCCCATGGCTACAAGCGCAACGTCGTGCTAACCATCAACCAGTTCGCGCTGGCCCCGCGCCTCCTGGCCGAGACGGATCTGATCTGCGTGGTGCCATTAAACACGGTGCGCAACAGCCCTTACAGCCATCTGCTGGAGGCGGTCGAGGCGCCCTTTCCGTTCGCGCCGCGCACCGTCAATCTGATCTGGCACGAGCGCTCGGACAATATCCCCGCGCATCGCTGGCTGCGCGAAGAGATCCTCAAGGTTTGCCAGGCCCAGGGCATGGTGTTCGATCAGGCGCAACCGGCCGAATCGCATCCGTACTGACAAATCATTCACGATAGTGATAATCCCTGATACCAATCTTTGATTGGACCGAATGATGGGGCGTCAATAGCATTCTGGTCATCCCACTCCCGGCGCCTTCCGCGCCAGCATCCTGGAGACCAGAGTGACCCAGACCGCATCCGCCCCGGGCGCCCGCCGTTTTCGCGTCGGCTTCGACGTAGGCGGCACATTCACCGACTTCACCTTGCTTGCCGAGCACACCGGCGAATTGCATTACTTCAAGGTGCCTTCGACACCGCATGACCCGTCCGAGGCGATCCAGACAGGCCTGGCCCATCTGATCCGCGAACATGAGATTGCCGGTTCCGAATTGGCGCACGTGGGCCACGGCACCACCGTGGCCACCAATATGGTGATCGAGCGCAGGGGCTCGCGTTGCGCCCTGGTGACGACCCGCGGCTTTCGCGACGTGCTGGAAATCGGCCGGCAGACGCGCCCCCACCTGTATGACTACAACGTCATCAAGCCGCAGCCGCTGGCGCCGCGCGAGTGGCGTTTCGAAGTGACCGAGCGCATAGGCGCCGACGGGTCCGTGCTGCAAGCGCTGGACGAGGACGAAGTCGTGGCGGTAGCGCGCGAGCTGGCCGCCGCCCGCGTCGAATCCGTGGCCATCTGCTTCATGCACAGCTACCGCAACGACGCGCACGAGCGCCGCACCCGCGACATCCTGGCCGAGCACCTGCCGGGCGTCTACCTCAGTGTGTCCAGCGAGATCCTGCCGGAGTTTCGCGAATACGAGCGCATGTCCACCACCGCGCTCAACGCCTATGTCGGTCCGCGCATGGCCGGCTATATGCGCAACCTGGTGAGCTCCGTGCGCGGCATGGGCGTGGCGGCAGAGCCCACCACGGTGCATTCCAACGGCGGCCTGATGTCCGTGGAGTCGGTGCTGACGGCGCCCGTGCGCACCTGCGTGTCGGGCCCTGCTGCCGGCGTGATCGGCGCCACCGAACTGGGCCGCGTGGCTGGCCTGCCCAATCTGATTACGTTCGACGTGGGCGGCACCAGCACGGACGTGTCGCTCGTGGCCGAGCTGCGGCCGCTCTTCACCTCCAGCCGGCTGGTGGCCGACTATCCGGTCAAAACCCAGATGGTGGACGTGCATGTCATCGGCGCGGGCGGCGGCAGCATCGCCCGCATCGACGACGCGGGCGCGCTGAAAGTCGGCCCGCAGAGCGCGGGCGCGGTGCCCGGCCCCATTGCCTACAACCGCGGTGGCCAGGTGGTGACCATCACCGACGCCCACGTCGTCCTGGGCCGCCTGAATCCGGTCGCGCTGCTGGAAGGCCGGATGGCAGTCCATGCGCGCCAGGCGCGCGAGGCCCTGGAGGCGCAGATCGCCCGTCCGTTGGGCCTGAGCGTGGAGGAAGCCGCCTACGGCATCCTGCGCATCGCCAACTCCAACATGGCGCGCGCGGTACGCGCGGTCTCCACGGAACGGGGGCATGACATCCGCAAGTTCGCGCTGTGCGCCTTCGGCGGCGCGGGCGGCCTGCATGCCGCCGAACTGGCGCGTGATTGCGGCATCGGCACGCTGCTGATTCCTCAGGAGCCGGGCACCATGTGCGCGCGCGGCATCCTGCTGTCAGATATTTCCATGGACTTCGTGCAAACGCTGATGGCCCACGCCACCGCCAACGGCTGGACGACGGTGCAGCAGGCGCTGGAAATCCTGGCCGGCAAGGCGCGCGCCTGGCTGTCCAGCGAGGGCGTCAATGACTCGGACCAGCGCCTGTCCGCCGTCATCGACGCGCGCTACCAGGGCCAGAACTTCGAGATCGCCGTGCCGCTGGACGGCATGCAACTGATGCCGCTGGAAGCGTTCGTCGCCGCGTTCAGCGCGGCGCACGTGCGCGAATACGGCTACGACGCCGCCGGCCGTCCGGTCGAGATCGTCAACTGCCGGGTCCGCGCCACCGGCCTGGTGCCGCGAGCGCCGCTGGCCAAGGTCGAGGGCGGCGCCAGCGTGGACGGCGCCATCAAGGAGCGCCGCAAGGTGTACTTCGAGGGTTCGGGCTGGGTGGACACCCCCATCCTGCGCCGCGCCCTGCTGCCGGTGGACACGCCGGTGTACGGGCCGGCCGTCATCGAGGAAATGAGCTCGACCACCGTCGTGTTGCCGGGCCAGCAGGCCCGCGCCGACGAATACGGCAACCTCGTCGTCAACCTCAATATCTAAGGCGAACGCCATGACCACTCCTTCGACCTCGGCTCCCGGCACCGACACTTTCGACCCCATTGAAATGGAGGTGTTCAGCAACCGCCTGCTGTCCATCACCGAGGAAATGGGCAACACGCTGATCCGCTCCTCGTTCTCGACCAACATCAAGGAACGCAAGGACTGCTCCGTGGCGCTGTTCGACGCCGCCGGCCGGCTGGTGGCGCAGGCCGCCCACGTACCCGTGCACCTGGGATCGCTGTCCGGCGGGATCGACGCCGTGCTGCGGCGCTACGGCGCGGCCGGCGTGCGCCCCGGCGACGCCTTCCTGTGCAACGACGCCTATCTGGCCGGCGGCACGCACGCGCCGGACATCACCGTCATCACGCCCATCTTCCACGAAGGCGTACTGCGCTTCTTCGCCGCCAACATCGGCCACCATACCGACGTGGGCGGCGCGGTCCCCGGCTCTACCTCGCACCATCTGAAGACGGTCTGGGAGGAAGGGATCCGGCTGCCGGCCATGCGCATCGTGCGCGAAGGCGAGCTGGACATGGACCTGCTGGAAATGATCGCGCACAACACCCGCGAGCCGGACAACCGGATGCACGACATCCGCGCCCAGATCGCCACCAATGACAAGGGCGCCAAGCTGATGCTGGAACTGGTGCAACAGTCCGGCCTGCAGAGCGTGCTGTCCGCCATTGACAGCATCATGGTGTACACGGAACGACGCCTGCGCAACCGCATCGCCCAGCTGCCCGCCGGCACCTACACCTTCACCGAGCGCATGGACGATGACGGCATGGGCGGCGATCCGGTCACCATCCAGGCCAACGTGCACGCACGCGATGGCCAGCTTTACGTGGATTTCACGGGTACCGGCAAGCAGGCGCGCGGCGCCTTCAACCTGCCTGCCAGCGCCTTGAACGCCAGCGTGTATTTCGCGGTAAAAGCGATGCTCGACCCCGAGCTCATGCCCAACAACGGCTTGTTCCAGCCGATTACCATCACGGCTCCGGAAGGCACCATCACCAATCCGCGCTTTCCGGCGGCGGTGGGCGCGCGGGTCACCACCGCGCAACGCGTGGCGGGCACCGTAATAGGCGCGCTGGGCCAACTGCTTCCGCCCGACCGCGCCATGGCGTCGTGCAATGACGTCATGCCCTCCATGCTGTTCTCGGTGCCGATGCAGGACGGCAAAGGCACCTTCGTCTATCTGGAAACCCTGGGCGGCGGCGCGGGCGGCCGCGCGCAGGGCGACGGCATGGACGGCATCCAGGTGCACGTGACCAACACCTCGAACCTGCCCGCCGAAGCGCTGGAGATCGAGTACCCCTTGCTGGTCGAGGAATACGCGCTGGTCAACGACAGCGGCGGCGCCGGCCGCCACCGGGGCGGCATGGGCATCGCCCGCCAGATCCGGTCGCTGCACGACCAGCTGATCTGCACCATACGCTGCGATGCCGCGCTGTTCGGCGCCGCCGGCCTGAACGGCGGACTGGCCGGCGGCACCTCGCGCGTCGTGCAGAACCCGGGCCGACCGGATGAACAGCGCCTGGCCAACAAGATCGCCGGCCACCCCTTGGCCAACGGCCAATCAGTGCGGCTGGAGACACCCGGAGGCGGCGGCTACGGAATACCTGCCGAGCGCAGCGCCGCAGCCATCCGCAACGACGTGCTGGGCGGCAAGGTCAGCCGGGCCGCGGCCGAACGCGACTACGGCACGGAACGCGTGGCTCTCGCGCTGCAAGGAGACGCGGCATGACTGGCCCCCTATCGGGCATGCGCAGTGGCGGCGAACTGCTGGTCGCGCAGTTGCAGGCGTTTGGCGTCGAGCGCGTGTTCATGGTGCCGGGCGAGAGCTTCCTGCCCTGCATCGACGCACTCTACGCGCGGCGCGGTGCGATCGAAGCCGTGGTCTGCCGCCAGGAGGGCGGCGCCGCCTACATGGCGGAGGCGCATGGCAAGCTGACCGGCCAGCCGGGCATCTGCTTTGTCTCTCGCGGACCTGGCGCCACCAACGCGGCGATCGGCGTGCACACCGCCAGGGAAGACTCCACGCCGATGATTCTGTTCATTGGCCAGGTCGGCAGCGACACCGTCGACCGCCAGTGCTTCCAGGAAGTGGACTACCGCGCCATGTACACGCCGCTGGCCAAATGGGTCGCGCAGATCGAACGGGCCGACCGTATCCCTGAATACCTGGCGCGCGCCTGGGCGATCGCCACGGGCGGGCGGCCCGGACCCGTGGTGCTTGCGCTGCCCGAGGATATGCTGTCCAGTCTCGCCGGCACCGCGCTGGCCGCGCCGCCCCCGACACCCTGCGCACGCCCGGCCGACAACGACATGACGCGCCTGCGCACGCTGCTAGAAGCGGCCGAACGGCCCCTGTTGCTGCTGGGAGGGTCGCGTTGGCCCGCCGCCGCGCGCCAGGCCGTGCGCGATTTCGCGCTGCGCTTCGACCTGCCCGTGGCGACCGCCTGGCGCCGCCTGGAACTCTTCGACAACGACCACCCGAACTTCGTAGGCCAGGTCAGCGCGAGCATGCCCGCCCACCAGAAGCGCGCCGTCATGGACAGTGATCTGGTCATCGCGCTTGGCACTCGCCTGTGCGAGCCCACGACCATCAACTACGAATGGCTGGCTTCCCCCACCCCGCGCCAGACCCTGGTGCACATCCATCCCGACGCCAATGAGATCGGACGGCTGTGCACGCCGGCGCTGGGCATGGTGGCCAGCGTGGAAGGCTTTGCCCAGGCCGCGGCCGAACTGGCGCCGACACCCGGCTGGCATCCGCGCCGCCGCGGCGCAGATGCCGTGGCCACCGCAGCCCCGCTGCCCCCCACGCCCGGCCCGCTGGACCTGAACGCAGCAGCGCGCCATGTCGCTGCCACCCTGCCGCCACACTCGTGCGTCACCGTGGGCGCAGGCAATTATGCGCTCTACGCGCACCGGCATATTGCCTTCAAAGGGCCCGGCAGCCAGTTGGCGCCCGCGGTCGGCGCCATGGGCTACGGCCTGCCCGCAGCCATCGCCGCCAAGCTGCGCGATCGGAACGCGACGGTGATCTGTTTTGCCGGGGATGGCTGTTTCCAGATGACCATGCAGGAACTGGCCACCGCGGCCCAGTACCGCCTGGGCATCGTCGTGCTGGTCTTCAACAATGGGCTTTTCGGCACCATCCGATTGCACCAGGAGCGCGCGTATCCCGGCCGCGCGCTGACCACGGAACTGGTCAATCCGGATTTTGCGCTGCTGGCGCAAAGCTATGGCGGCTTCGGCTCGGCGGTCGAGCGCACGGAGGATTTCGCGCCTGCCTATGACGCCGCGCTGGCTTACGCGCAAGAACACCGTATGCCGGCCGTCGTGGAACTGCGCTACGACGCCGACATCATCCTGCCCGACCGCACACTGTCGCAACTGCGCGGGGTGGAGAACGCGGCATGACGCCGCTCCTGCGCCGCGTGTCGGCGCCCGTCTCGCCCGCGCTGCGGCTGACCTGGAATGGCCAGCCGCTGCAGGCCCACGAAGGTGACACCGTGCTGACGGCGCTGCTGCTGGCCGCGCAACACCTGCGCGTGACCTTGGGAGAAGGCGCGCCTCGCGCCGGCTTCTGCCTGATGGGAGCCTGCCAGGATTGCTGGGTGCAGACGGCGGACGGCAAGCGCCTGCGCGCCTGTTCCACTCAGGCGGAAGACGGCATGGATCTGGTCAGCGCCCAGCCCGGAGAACTTGCATGCAGATGAATCGGCCTGACGATCTGGGCGCGCCGCCCATGGTAGTGGTGGGAGCCGGCCCCGCAGGCGTGCGCGCAGCGCAGACGCTGCTGCGCCACGGGGTGCGTCCGGTGATCGTGGACGAAGCCGCCCTGCCCGGCGGCCAGATCTATCGCCAGGGCACAGCCCCGCGCGGCCATGCGCGCCAGCGCTACGGCTTCGAATGGAAGCGCGCGCAAGCCATCCACGCGGCGGGCGCGGACCTGGCAGCCCGGGCCGACTATCGCGCCGCAACCGCGGTGTGGAACGCCGCGCCAGGCAGCCTGGACCTGATCCGCGACGGCGAACTGGAAACCCTGGCTTACTCGCGCCTGCTGCTCGCTACTGGCGCCACCGACCGTGTGCTGCCCTTCCCAGGCTGGACGCTGCCCGGCGTCTACTCGCTGGGCGGCGCGCAGATCGCGCTGAAAAGCCAGGGCTGCGTGTTCGGGCCGCGCATCGTGTTTGCCGGCACCGGACCTCTGCTGTATCTGGTCGCCTACCAGTATGCGCGCGCTGGTGCCCAAGTGCTGGCCGTGCTGGATCAAGCGTCCCTGGGTGCGCAGGTCCGCGCCACGCCCGCGCTGCTGAGCCAGCCCGGCATGCTGGCCAAGGGCCTGTACTACCTGGGATGGTTGCGCGCCCACGGCGTATCCGTGCACCACAATGCGCAGCTGGACGCCGCGCAGGGCGATAGCCGGGTCGAGACCGTGCGGGCCACCATCGGAGGCCAGTCCTGCGCCTTCGCTTGCGACGCCCTCGCGGTCGGCCACGGACTGCGCGCGGAAACCCAATTGGCCGACCTGCTGGATTGCGCTTTCGATTTCGACGCCGGCCAACGCGCCTGGCTTCCGCGCCGCGACCCCGACGGGCGCAGCTCGGCGGCCAGTGTCTACCTGGCGGGAGACGGCGCGGGCATAGGCGGCGCCGTCATGGCCGAACTCGCTGGTGAACGCGCGGCCCTGGCCATGCTGGCCGACAGCGGTATCGCCGTCAGCGTAGCCCGGGTCCGGTCGCTGGCCCGCCGGCAGGCAAAGTGGGCGCGGTTCCGGCGTGGCCTGGATCAGGCCTTTCCCCTGCCCGCTGCAGGTTGCGACGACTCGGTCATGGTCTGCCGCTGCGAAGAAGTGCGCGCGGGCACGCTGCGCGCCGCGGCCGAACAATACGCCATCGACGACCTGAACCGGCTGAAAGCGCTGACGCGCATAGGCATGGGCCTGTGCCAGGGCCGCATGTGCCAGGCTGGCGCGGCCGAACTGCTGGCCGACTGCCGCGGACTGGCGTTGGCGGACATCGGCCGCCTGCGCGGCCAGGCGCCGGTCAAGCCCTTGAACCTGGCCATGCTCGGCGGGGTGGAACCATGAACCCGCTGAAAACCGAGGTCGCCATCATTGGCGCCGGTCTTGTAGGCGCCAGCGCCGCCCTGGCGCTACGCCGCATGGGCGTAGCCACGGCACTGATCGACAGCGGCGCGAGCGGCGCGCGCGCCAGCGGCGTCAACTTCGGCGGCGTGCGCCGGCAAGGACGCTCCATCGAACAGCTCTACCTGGCGCAGCGCGCGCACGGCATCTGGTCGCGCCTGCCCGAACTCATCGGCACCGATGCGGAATACGTGCGCAGCGGGCACCTGAAATTGGCGCGCACGGAATCCGATCTGGACAAACTCCGCGCCTACCGCGACAAGGTAAGCGACTTCGACCTGGGCCTGGAAATCATCGACGCCGCCGAACTGCGCCGCCGCTTCCCGGCGCTGGGTCCTGGCATGGCAGGCGGGTCGCTGTGCCCGCAGGACGGCCAAGCCAACCCGCGCCTGGTTGCGCCCGCCTTTGCGCATGCAGCCGCCCGGGCTGGCGCCCACCTGCTGGAACATTGCGCCATTACGCAGTCAGATACTCAGGGAGAAGATTTCCTGCTGACGGCGGCCGACGGACGCCGCATCCGCGCCGCCACCGTCATCAACGCGGCAGGCGCCTGGGGCGCGGCGGTCGCGCGCGGCTTCGGTGATGATCTGCCCTTGCAAGTGAAGTATCCGACCATGCTGGTCACCGAACCGCTTGCGCCGCAGATCGGCGTGTCGCTCGGCGTGGAAGGCGGCGGGTTCTATGCCCGCCAGGTGACGCGCGGCAACGTCGTCATGGGCGGCGGCTATGGCGTCGCCCTGCCCGGCGACCGCAGCCGCCCGGGCCGCGCCGCGTTGGCGGAACTTGGGCGGACGGCTCCGGCGATCCTGCCCGCCCTGGCCTGCGCCAGCGTCATCCGCTGCTGGTCGGGCATCGAAGGCTACTTCAGCGACAAGAACCCCGTCATTGGCTTCAGCCCCAGGGTGCCGCGCCTGCTGCATGCCTTCGGCTTTTCCGGCGGCGGCTTTCAGATTGCCCCGGCGGTGGGCGAGGTCATCGCCGAGATGGCGACCGGACGCGGCGGCTTGATGATGGGCGAGAAGTTCTCGGTCAGCCGCTGGGACGCGGCCGCCCAGGCAGCCTGATGCGGGCTGGCCGGCGCGCATCAATTGCGCTTGCTGATTGCTCTTGCCGCCCGGATCGCCAACGGCCCCAGTTCCGCGCGCGCACGCTCCAGCGACCAGCGCGGCTTGGGCACGGAGATGTTCAGCGCGCCTAGCGGATCGCCGTTGTCGCCATGGATGACGGCTGCAACGTTCAGGTCTCCGGCGTAGAACTCTTCGTCGGCATAGGCGTACTGGTCGCGCCTGGCTTCGTCGATCAGTGCGCGCAACGTGGCGAGGTCGGTGGTGGTGCGCGGCGTGTGCTTGACGCAGGTAATGCTGCGCAGCTTCAGATCGAGTTCATCGGGCGGCAACAGCGCCCATAACGCGCGCCCCGACGCGCTCGCAATGCATGGTATCTGCGTGCCCACGGGCATGTACTCGGGAATATGCCGGGCCGGCGCGACGCGCATCACGAACACCATATTGTCGCCCTCGGGCACCGCCAGGTTGACGATCTCTCCGCATTCCTGGTTGACCTGGTGCAGCACTGCGTGCGCGTGCTGGAACAAGGGCTGCCGGTACAGATAGCTGTAGCCCAGCCCGACGGCCTTGACCGTCATGCTGTAGCGCTTGCTGCGCGGATCCTTGGACAGATAGCCGGTTTTCTCCAAGGTGTATGCCACGCGCTGCGCCGAGCCGATGGTAATGCCGTTTTCGCGGGCCATCTCCTGCAAGCTCAAAGAGGCGTGACCGCGGAAGGATTCCAGTACGGCCAGGCCTTTTTCCAGCGACTGGATCATCAAGGCGGAAGGTTCAGACATGCAGATTCCGTGTGTGTGGCAGGAGCGGATTTTGTCCGCAAAAAACCCGAAAGCGACAAGGCCCAGGGAAACCCTACGTTGCCGCCCCGTCCCGCGAGCAGTATAAAAACCAAAGCTTATCGATATACGTATATTGTTATCGAATAGCGATAATCCAACAAATCGGGCTGCCATGCAAGCGTCTTCCTCTCAAGATCCGGCATCCGCCACCGGTAATCCCGCAACCTCGGCCTCGAACCAGGTAGCGTTGCCGGCTGCCGTCGACGTCGCCATCGTCGGCGGCGGCATCATCGGCGTCAGTACCGCCTACTCCCTTGCATGCGCCGGGCTTCGGGTCGCCGTGTTCGAAAAAGGCACTCTGGCCTGCGAGCAATCGTCGCGCAACTGGGGCTGGGTGCGCACTCTGGGGCGCGACCTGCCGGAAGTTCCCCTGGCGCAACGGGCGAACCAGCTCTGGGGCGAGATCCAGGACAAGATAGACGTCGGATTTCGCCGCAACGGCATGTTCTACCTTCAGGAAAACGACTCGGACGCGGCGGGCCATCAGGCCTGGATCGACGGCGCGCGCCAATATGGCGTGGACGCCCGTCTGCTGGATAACCGCAAGTTGCGAAAAATGCTGCCTGCGACCGGGCGCTCCTGGACCGGCGCCATGTACAGCCCCACGGACGGGGTGGCCGAACCGCAACTCGCGACGCGAGCCATCGCGACGCTGGCCCGCGCCGCGGGCGCGCAGGTTTTCGAAGGCTGCGCCGTGCGCGGCGTCGAACGCAGCGCGGGCCGCGTATCCGCCCTGCTGACCGAGCACGGCCGCGTGGAAACCCAGGCCGTACTGGTCGCGGCGGGCGCCTGGTCGCGGCTTTTCTGCGGCAACCTGGGCGCGGATTTCCCGCAATTGAAGGTCCGCGGGTCGGTGCTGAGAACGACGCCTCTCGACACCGGACCGCTGGCGGCGATCAATGGCAAGAATTTCACCTGCCGCAAGCGGGCCGACGGCGGCTACTCGGTATCGCAGTTCGGCGCGTCGATGGCCGACGTGGTGCCCGACACCTTCCGGCTGATGCCTCATTTCTTCAGCACGTGGCGAGCCAACAGCGGTTTCGTGCGCCTGCGCTTTGGCAAACGCTTCTTCGAGGAGCTGAAGATCCCGCGCCGCTTTCCGGCCGACCGCGTGTCGCCTTTCGAGCGGCATCGCGTGCTGGATCCGCAGCCATCCCGGCGCGGTGTCGAGCAAGCCTGGCACAGACTGGTCCAGGCTTTTCCCGCGTTCCGCGAAGCGCGCATCGCGCAGTCCTGGGCGGGATACATCGACGTCACGCCGGACGCGATGCCCGTCATGGACGCGGTGCCCGGCCTGCCCGGCCTGTATCTGGCCTCCGGTTTTTCGGGCCACGGCTTCGGCATCGGCCCCGCGGCCGGCGAAGCCATGGCGCGATTGATCCAGGGCCAGACGCCGGCAGTCGATCTGCACCCATTCCGCTACGGTCGCTACGGCACATGACGGCCGCCGCCGTCCTGCCGTGCGCCAGCCTCCAACAACTCATCCAACCACAGGGGAATTCTTTCATGGACAGCCACAGCGCCGACCTGCATCGCCGCGCCACCGTCATCGACGGCCTGGTCTTCTTCAGCGACGGCAGTACCCGCGACATGCTGGCCGGCGGCGTCAGTGCAATCAACGTCACCGTCAGCGACATGGGCGCGGACTTCGAGCAAGCGCTTCGAGACTGCATGGCCTGGCGCCAGCGCTGCGCCGCGCCGGACTCCTCCTGGCTGCTCGTGGAAACGCCGGAGGATATCGTCCGCGCCAAGCAGACGGGCAAGCTCGGGGTCATCATGGGCTGGCAGAACGGCAAGCCGCTGGGCGACCAGATCGATCGCGTCGCCCTGTTTCATGAACTGGGCATGCGCGTCATCCAGCTGACCTACAACGAAGCCAATCTGCTGGGTGACGGTTGCCTGGAAAAGCGCAACGCCGGCTTGAGCGACCTCGGCCTGAAAATGGTCGAGGAAATGAACCGCGTCGGCATCGCCATCGACCTCAGCCACTGCGCGCCCCAAACCTGCCTGGACGCCGCCCATCACAGCAGCAAGCCGGTACTGCTGACCCATGCCAATGCCAACGCGGTGATCAAGCGGCCCCGCAACAAATCGGACGAGGTCATCAAGGCGGTCGCCGCGACCGGCGGGGTGGTGGGTTGCAGCATCCATGCATATCTGAGCTGGCGGGGCGACCCGCGCCAGCAACCCCTGCTGTCGGATTTCGTCGCCAACGTTAAGTACATCGGCGAACTGGTGGGCTATGAGCACGTGGGCATCGGCACGGACTTTCCGTCGGTGGACACCTACGAGGCGGTGCGCCACGTGATGGTGATGTCGCGGACCAAATACGCCAAATCGGGCGGCGACTTCTCCGACGCCTTTGGCGACGTGATGGAAGCGCGCTATCCCGTCGAAACCCCGACGCCGGCGCAATTCCCCGCCTTCACCCACGCGCTGCATGAGGCCGGACTGACGGACAGCCAGATCCTGGGTGTGCTGGGCGGGAACTTCCAGCGCGCGCTCGCGCAAGCCTGGGCCGCCGCCTGAATCCATAGGAAATCACCATGAACATGCGTCTTCACGGCTACTTCACCGCCGCCCTCGCCCTTGCCGGCGCGGCCATCGCCGCGCCGATGTCCGCGGCTGCCGCCCCCGCCTATCCTGCCCATGCGGTCCACATCATCGTGCCTTACCAGGCAGGAGGGTCCACCGACATCGTGATCCGCAAATTCGCGGAGCTCGCCGCCCCCGAACTGGGCCAGCCCATTGTCATTGAAAACCGCGGCGGAGCTGGCGCCACCATGGGCGCGCGAGCGATCAAGACCGCGCGTCCCGACGGCTACACCCTGGCCGTGCTGCCCAGTCCGGTCTACCGGATGCCCCACATCCAGGACATGGGCTACGACCCGACGCGCGACTTCACCTACGTCATGATGCTCAGCGGCTATACGCTGGGCGTGGCGGTGCCTGCGAGCTCCCCGCACAAGACCTGGGCCGAGTTCATCGGCTATGCCAAGCAGCACCCCAATGAAGTGACCTACGGCACGGCCAGCGTCGGCAGCGCCTCCAATGTGATGATGGAAGAGATCGCCGGGCGCAACGGCGTAACGTGGCGCCATATCCCCTACAAGGGAGAATCCGAAGTGCTGACCGCGGTGATGGGCGGCCAGGTGACGGCGTATGCCGGATCGACCACCGTGCAACCGCTGGTGCAGTCGGGCAAGATGCGGATGCTGGTGACCTGGGGCGAACAACGCAGCGCCCAGTATCCCGACACGCCCACCTTGCACGAGCTGGACGGCACGCCGCCGGCCAACGCGCCTTTCGGGATTGCTGGTCCCCAAGGCATGCCGCCAGCCGTCGTCTCCAAGCTGCATGCCGTCTTCAAGCATGTGGCGGAATCGGACGCCTTCAAACAGATCCTGACTCAGTACGGCCAGGAGCTGGTCTACATGGACGGCAAGGACTACGCGGCCTATGCCGCACAGCAGTACGCATTGGAAGCGGAGATTGTCCGCAAACTGGGACTGGCCGCGAACAAATAGTCCGGCAGGGTCCGGCGGCGCCGCCGCGGCCGGACCACCCCGGCCTGCGGCCGCGCAGAAACCGACAACAGCCGACATCCGCCACGGTATCGGCCCGCAAGAAGAGTCCAGGAGATATCCATGATTATTCGCGCACCTGCCCTTTCGCGTTTACGCCGCCGCACGCTGCTTGCGCTGTGCAGCCTCGCTGGCGTGCTGGCCGCTACCCACCCTGCAGCGGCGCAGGCCGAGACCTGGCCTGCCAAGCCGATACGCCTGATAGTCGGATACCCGCCGGGCGGCGGCACGGATACCGTGGCGCGCATGGTCGCGCAACAACTGGGCCAGGAACTCAAGCAGCCGGTCGTCGTCGAGAATCGCGCGGGCGCAAGCGGCACCATAGCGACCCAGCAGGTGGTCCGCTCCGAACCCGATGGCTACACCGTGCTTTTCGCCACGGCTTCGCCACTGACTGGCGCGCCGCTCACGGTAAAGGATCTGCCCTACGATCCCATGAACGACCTGATCCCGGTCACCTTCATCGGCGGCGGCCCCTTCATCCTGGTCGCCAACCCGGCTTTCCCGCCCAACACGCTGCCCGAACTGGTGGCTTACGCCCGCAATCGCCCCGGAGAGGTCAACTACGCCTCACCGGGGATCATGACCGCCAATTTCTTCTTCTCCGAACAATTGAACATGGACGCGGGCATCAAGACCACGAACGTGCCCTACAGAGGCAGCGCGGCGCTGCTCAACGACGTCATGGCGGGTCAGGTCCAGTACACACTCGATACGCCGGGCACCACGCTGCCCTTCATCCGGAATGGCAAGCTGAAGGCGCTGGCCGTCTTCAGCGAGAAACGCCTCGCCCGGGCCCCCGAGATCCCCACCGCCAAGGAAGGCGGTTATCCAAACCTGGTCGGCGGTTCCTGGTACGGCCTGCTGCTGCCCAAGGGTACGCCCCCGGAAATCGTGGATGCCCTGTACCGGTCCACGAAGTCGGCCTTGTCCAGCGCTGACGTGCGCAATGCCCTGGAAGCGCGGGACGTCATGGTGGAAGGCAGTTCCCCAGCTGAATTCAAGAGCTATCTGCAAGCCGAGTTCAAGCGCTGGCAGGATGTGACGCAGAAATTGGGCATCAAACCGCAGTGATTCTTTGAACCCGCACAGGCAAGCGGGTACCGCTTGCGACCGGAGATTTCGATGGCCAATTCCTCTTACGCCCCGGACCTGACCGCCGGCAGCGCGCCCACTTCGATGCGCCCCGCGCTCGCCGGCCTGAACCACATGGTCTCGGCGGGCCACTACCTGGCCACGCAGGCCGGCATGGACGTCCTCCAGGCGGGCGGCAACGCTGTCGACGCAGGCGTTGCCGCGGGCATCGCGTTGGGCGTGGTGCAAAGCGACATCGTCAACTTCGGCGGCGTGGCGCCCATCCTGGTCTATCAGGCCCGGACCCGCCAGGTGTGGAGCATCTCCGGCCTGGGGTACTGGCCCGAAGCCGCGCGCCTGGAAACATTCCTGGGCCAGCACGCGGGCACGATTCCGGCCGGCGTGCTGCGCACCGTCATACCGGCCGCCCCCGATGCCTGGATCACCGCGCTGGAGCGCTTCGGCACCATGAGCTTTGGCGAGGTTGCGGCCAGCGCCATCCAGCTGGCGCGAGAAGGCTTCGTCATGTACCCGCTGATGGCGGAAGTGCTGGCTGAAAACGAGAAGAACTACGCCCGCTGGGCTTCCAGCGCCGCCATCTATCTGCCGGGCGGCAAGCCGCCCGCGGCGGGAGAGGTTTTCCGCCAGACGGATCTGGCGCGCAGCATCCAATACATGGCCGACGAAGAGCGCGCGCACCGGGATGCCGGCCGGCTGGCAGGCCTGGCGGCGGCTCGCCGCGCATTCTACGAAGGCGATATCGCCGCCGCGATCGTCAAGTATCACCGGGAAGAAGGCGGGCTGATCACCCACGAGGACCTGCGCGGCTTCTCCGTCGAGGTGGAGCCGGCACTATCCACCGAGTTTCACGGCACGCGCGTGCACAGTTGCGGCTTCTGGTGCCAGGGCCCCTCGCTGCTGCAGATGCTGAATATTCTCGAGCCGTGCGAACTGCGCGCCCTGGGCCATAACTCCGCCCCCTACGTGCATCTGCTGACCGAAGCCATCAAACTGGCATTCGCCGACCGCGAAGTCCATTACGCCGATCCACGCCACGCCCGCGTGCCGCAAGCAGCCCTGCTGTCCAAGGAATATGCACGTTCGCGCCTGGCCCTGATCAGGCCCGATCGCGCAGGGCCGGAGATGCCGCCGGCGGGTCGCCTCCCCTTGGCCCGCGATATCGACCTGCGCGCGGCGGGTCCCGACGATGTGGCGCGCACGGATCCGCGCCTGGACACCTCCTACGTCGCGGTCGTAGACAAGGAGGGCAACGCCTTTTCCGCCACACCCAGCGACGGCTCCTACAACGTTCCCGTCATTCCCGGCACCGGCATCTGCGCTTCCGGGCGAGGCAGTCAATCCTGGGCGGAAGCCGGACATCCCTGCGCCATCGGGCCAGGCCGCCGTCCGCGGCTGACGCCAAATCCGTCGCTGGCGATCAAGCCGGGGATGTACGTCATGCCATTCGGCACGCCGGGCGGCGACGTGCAATGCCAGGCCATGCTGCAGACCTTCCTGAACATGGAAGTATTCGGCATGGATGTGCAGCAAGCGGTCGAAGCGCCGCGCTTCGCGACCTTCAGCTTTCCATCGTCGTTCGAGCCGCACAACGCCATGCCTGGACGATTGATGATCGAGGACCTGATCGCGCGCGACGCCGGCGACCAGCTGGCCGCGCTGGGGCACACGGTCAAATGGTGGCCTGGCCACAGCTGGCGCGCCGGAGCAGTGTGCATGGTCAGGCACGACCTGGACACCGGCGTCCGCTGGGGCGGCGCGGATCCGCGCCGGCCGGCATACGCGGCGGGTTGGTAGGGAGCCGCGGCGTCAGGCATGCCGCTTGCTGCGCAAACCGGCAAAGGGCTCCTATGGCGCCCATCGGAGAACCATCATGCCAAACACGCCCATAACCTCCCTTCCCGACCCCGGAACCGGCGACTCCCCTCGCCCGGACCTCGGCCCCAGCGATTCGTCGGACTCCGCCAGCGACTTGCCGCGGGATCTGGTCCACACCGACAGCGACGCCCAGGGAACCGGCGACCGGGAAAGTGCCAATCCGCGCGACCGCGACCATGAGGGAGCCGACATCGGCGCGGACCACGTGACCGACGCGCAGCATGCCGGCGTATCGCGCAAGCCCCCCGACCCGGTGCGCAACGGAGGCTGAGCCCGGCCGCAGAGCCCATTGCACACGGATACAGGAAGTTCGCAGCCCCCATGGACGCCATCGAACGGATTGCCGGCTACATGCATGAACACGCGCTGACACTGGTCACGGCGGAATCTTGCACGGCCGGCCTGATCGCCGCGACGCTGGCGGATGTGCCTGGCGCCGGCTCATTGCTGGACTGCGCCTTCGTGGTCTATTCCCCGGAGGCAAAAATGCGCTGCCTCGGAGTCTCGTCCGCCACGCTGGCGCGGCACAACCTGACAAGCGAAGCGGTGGCCAGGGAAATGGCGCTGGGCGCTTCGCGGAAAAGCCCCGCGCTCGTCGCCATATCGAACACGGGAGTCACCGACGACATCGACGACGACATTCCCGCGGGCACGCAATGCTTCGCCTGGGTCTTCAAGACAGGCCATGCCGATGCCGCGCCGGCGGTCTACTCCGAAACCCGGCGTTTCTCGGGCAGCCGCAACGCCATGCGGCTGGCCAGCGCCCGGTACGCCCTGCAGCGCCTGGCCGACTACCACGCCGAGCACTGGGGCAACCCCAAGCCACGCTAAGCCGCGGCGGACCCGCAGGAACAGCGATTGCTGGCAAGGGGGGAACAGCCCGATATCAACGGCGCCACGCGCCCTACTCTGGAGGTTTCCATGAAAACCCGTTACCTGACCGCCACCCTCCTCGCCACGATGACGCTGGCTGCCGCCCCGGCGGTCCAGGCGCAGACGCAGACGGCGCCTGCCACGCCACCGGCCGCAGCGGAATCGAAACTGGACAGCGCCGACCGCGACTTCCTCGAAAACGCCGCGCAAGCCGGCAATCTGGAGGTCGCCGGCAGCAAGCTCGCCCTGGAAAAAGCCCGTGACGCCGACGTGAAGGCATTTGCCCAGAAGATGATCGATGACCACGGCAAGGCCGGGCAGAAGCTGGCCTCGCTGGCGCAAAGCAAGGGTTATCAGGCGCCGACCGAGCCTTCACTGGTCCAGCAGGCCAAGCTCAAGGCGCTGGGCTTGCGCGACGACAGTTTCGACAAGGCGTATGTCGACGAGATTGGCGTATCCGCGCACCAGGATGCGGTGAAGCTCTTTGAGAAAGCTTCGAACGACGTCAAGGACCCGGACGTCAAACAGTTCGCCATCGAAACCCTGCCGGTACTTCAACAGCACCTGGAAATGGCGACTGCAATGCAACAGCGCATCGATGCGGCCAAGAAGTAGCACGCAGGCCGTCCCGGAGGGCTCGCCCTCCGGGAGGGAGCGACGCGCAAACTGCGGACGTGTTTACAACCAGCAGGCTTGCTGCGGGACATATATATGGATCGCGAGGAACTATTGGCACAAATGATCGCCACGCCGGCGACAGATCGGGACTTCCATGAGTGGCCCGAGGTACTGGCCAATTATGCCGAATGCCTGGCTGCGCTGCAGCCCAGGCTACGGCAAGAAGAAATGGAAAGGCTGATACGCGTCGGAGCGGATTTCTACCGCACGCTGGCGCGGGCCGAACAGTACCGGCACACGTCGGTCTGGGACGAGCAGCAGCCGTGACGGTCAGCTGTATGAACGCCTGCGATACGCCTCCTTGACGTAGCGCTTGAGCTCGGCCTCGACGGACGAAATGGGCGCTATGGGTTCCGCTTCCGGATCGAGCAGGCGCCGCGCCGCTTCAAGCGTGCGCCTCGCCCTCAACTCACCTTCGCTCAACACCTCGGCGGACGCCGCCGCATTACGTTCAAACTTATCCATGACGCTACTCCGGAAGGCTGATGGGGTGCAGCTTCGCCCATACCAGCAAGCAACGTGCCCATGGCCGCGCACGACCGGCACGGCAGTTGCTGGCACGCCATTTTCAACCCAGGAGACGGCATGCTCTCAACCTGGCTTCCAGGCTTCCGGGAATTCTCGGATCATCCTCTGATGCTTTGGGCCCTGGCGCTCGCGGTGGGCGCGGCCCTGTTCTTCGCGATAAGCGCCGCTTTGCGGATCGTGCGATCAAGACTGCGGGAACGGGCCGATGCGCCCGGCCACCCCCTGGCCCGCTCGCTCTTGGAAGTATTGCGGCGCACGAACAGCGCGGTCCTGTTGATCCTGGCGATTCTGATTGGCGCCGAAATCACGGGTGCGCCGCTGCCCTGGAGCGGAAGCAGCGCCCAGCACCTCTGGTTCGTGCTAGTGACGCTGCAACTTGCGCTGTGGCTGGATCGCGCGGTCGACGTGGGGCTCGACCATGCCCTGGCCTCGCGCGGGCAGGCAAGCACCGTCACCGCCACCCTGTTCCGATTCCTGCTGCGCACGCTGGTCTCCGTGATCGCCTTGCTGGCCATGCTGGACAACCTGGGCGTGAACATCACGGCGCTGGTCGCCAGCCTGGGCATAGGCGGCATCGCCGTCGCGCTGGCCGTGCAGACCATCCTGAGCGATCTGTTCGCTTCCATCTCGATCGGGCTGGACAAGCCCTTCGAGGCAGGCGACTTCATCGTCTTTGGACAGGTGGCCGGCAGTATCGAGCACGTGGGCTTGAAGACGACGCGCATTCGCAGCCTGGGCGGCGAGCAGATCGTCTGCTCCAACACCGAACTGCTCAAGCAGACGATCCAGAATTACAAACGCATGCAACAACGGCGTATTGTTTTCACCGTCCGCGTCACCTACATGACAGGCGTGGAGCTTGCCGCAACGGTGCCTGGGCTGATTCGAGCCCGGATCGAAAGCCAGGCCGACACCCGCTTCGACCGGGCGCATCTGGCTCGCCTGGGTGACAGCGCACTCGAATATGAAGCCGTCTACTACGTCATGACCGCCGACTACAACCGCTACATGGATATCCAGCAGGATATCAATCTGGGCATCATGCGCGAACTGGACGCGGCAGGCATTTCACTTGCCCTGCCCGAGCGCATCGTGCACCTGTCCGCGTCCGGACCACCAGAGCCGGACGATAGCTGAGCCGCCCTTGGGCACGGGGCTTGCGCTACCCCTCTACCGCATAAACAAGGGGTTCCAATGAAGCGCATCCGTATCGCCGTTTTTCCCGTGGCCGGGTTGGGCACCCGCTTTCTTCCCGCTACCAAGGCCATGCCCAAGGAAATGCTGCCCGTCGTCGATAAGCCTCTCATCCAGTACGCGGTGGAAGAGGCCGTCGCCGCAGGCTTTACTGAACTGGTGTTCGTGACGGGCAGGAACAAGCGCGCCATCGAAGACCATTTCGATCGGGTTCCAGAACTGGAGCTGGACCTGGAATCCAAGAACAAGGTGGCTCTGCTGGACTGCGTCCGCAACGTGCTCCCCGCTCATGTCAACTGCTTCTATACGCGTCAGCCTGCCGCGCTCGGCCTGGGCCACGCGGTGCTGTGCGCGGCGCCCATCGTCGGCTCGGAACCGTTTGCGGTGCTATTGGCCGACGACATGATCGATGCGCCCGCGCCGGTGATCGGGGAAATGGCCAAGGTAGCGCGGGAGTTCGACGGCAGCGTGCTCGCGCTGCAAAAGATTCCGCGCGCCAACACCGCGCAATACGGGATAGTGTCGGGGTCAGCCCAGGCTCGCGGCGTCCTGCGGTTAAACGGCATGGTCGAAAAGCCGGCCCCGGCCGACGCGCCGTCGGATATGGCCGTTGTGGGACGCTACATCCTTGATGCGCGCATCTTCGACTGCCTGCGCCAGACGCAGCCTGGCGTGGGCGGCGAGATCCAGTTGACCGACGGCATCGCCGCCCTGCTGCGCGAGAAGAAAGTCTTCGGATATGAGTACGAAGGCATCCGCTACGACTGCGGCAGCAAGGCGGGTTTCTATCAAGCGACCATGGAGATCGGCCGCAAGTACCACGGCCTGGGCGGTGATCAGACCGGCTAGCGCACGGTTGCGGCTTGCATCGCCTGGTCCAGCAGGCCGGCCAGCTGGGCAAGGCCGGCCTCGATGGGCCCGGCGATGTGCACCCGCAGGCAAGGCCGGCCGCGCGACACCAACTCCTCCATGTCGCCCAGCGCTTGCGCGCGCTGCGTCGCGGCAAAACCCAAAGCGTGTCCGGGGGCTTCCAGGTCCACCGCGACGTCCGCGGTAATGAACAGGAATCTGCCTCCCGCGGGCCCGCCCTTATGCAGCTGGCCTATGGAATGCAGATAGCGCGGGCCGAACCCTCCCATGGTCGCTGCACCGCTCGCCTGCCGCAACCGGCATCGCACGGCGGCGAGCCACGCCTCGTTGGCCTCATTGCGGGCAATATATGCCAGCAACGACACGTACCCGGTCTCGCCCAAGCCTGAAATATGCGATGCCAGCAGGTCGATCGCCGTCGCGCCACCCTCCGTGCCATGGAAAGCAAGCGCTCCCTCGACCAGCAGGGGCGCGCCCTCGGCCAAGCCTGTGCCGGCTTCATGGCGCAATGCGAGGGCTCGCGTGCGCACCTTGCTGGCCTCCACATCGGGCTGATCGAAAGGATTGACGTGCAGCACGGCGGCCGCAACGGCGGTGGCCACCTCCCACCGGAAGAATTCCTGGCCCAGCAGGCGGGCGGATGGCAGCTCGCACCGCAACACGGGAAATCCCGCCTCCGCCAGCCGTCGCATGCGCAAATCCAGCTCGACACAGGGCGTATCGCTTTTCGCCAAGTGGACGAACATCCGATCGCGGCCATAATCCTCGGGGTCTCCCGGCGGCTCGTGATCGACGGGCACGATGCCCGTCCCGTTCTTGCCGGTGGATTCCGCCAACAGCTGTTCCAGCCAGCATCCCAGGTGTTCCAGCCCAGGGGCGGCCAGAATGGTGAGCTTGTCCCGGCCAACCAGCGCCGCTTCGCCCAGCAACGCGCCAAGGATAAGGCCAGGATTGGCGCGCGCCGGCGCCTCTGCCCCGCAGGCGCGCAACATAGGGCGGGTGTCGCGCAGGAATGCTGCCGGGTCATGGCCCAGCAAGGTCAGCGCAACCAATCCGAACGGCGATAGCACCGAGTTGCGCCCGCCTATGGATGGTTCGCCCTCGAACACGGCGGCGTAACCCTCATCCCGCGCCTGGGCGAGCAAGGCGGAGCCGGGATCCGTGATCGCGACGAACCGTGCTCCCGCTTCCTGTCGTCCAAGCCGCCTGGCCACCTGTTCATGGAAGTAGGCGGCAAGCATGCGCGATTCCAGCGTGGAGCCGGATTTGCTCGACACGACAAATAGGCAGCGCGTCAGGTCCACCGCGGATTGCACCGCGCGCACCTGCGCCGCATCAGTGGAATCCAGGACGTGCAGGCGCAGACCTCCGCCGCCCATGCCCAGCGTATGGGCCAGCGCCTCGGCGCCAAGGCTGGCGCCCCCCATGCCAAGCAATACCGCGTCCGAAAATCCGGCGACGCACAACTTGCGGCAGATTGCCGCCATGCGGCCAAGCTCTCTGGGTGCCGCGCCCGGATGCAGCCAGCCGAGCCAACGGCCTTCGTCGTTGCCGGTCCACAGCGTCGCATCGCGTCTCCACAGGCGCGCCATCCAGGCCTCGCTTTCGGCCTGATCGATCCGGCGCTGCACCCGCGCCGCCAGGCTGGCGGGCGCATGGAAGGTGAAGCCGTTGAGCGGCGCCGCGTGGCGGTCGAGACGAACGGGCGTACGCCTGGCCAGGCGCTTTTCCACGAGTTTGGCCGGGCGCCCGGGAAAGCCGGCGCCATACGTAAGGGGAGTGTGCATAGGGAAGGCCGGCCGACCGGCATGGGAAGAGAAAGGGAAGACAGCGAGAGGGCGGCTTGCGGCCGCCCTCCGTGGTCCGCTCTCTACCAGTACGGATCCTGGTTGTAGTACTTGTGCACGCTCAGCGCCCAGGTTTCATCGGCCATCCGGGGCCAGTTGTCCTTGTCGAAGCCCGGAGCGTTTTTCAGCACCTCTTTGTCGACATTCAGGATGAAGCACTTGCGGTCCGTGTCCAGCGTCAGCGCCGACCATGGGATGGCGAAGAGCTTGTCCCCCATGCCCAGAATGCCGCCGCGCGAAAGCACGGCGTAAGCCACGCGTCCTCTCGGCACATCGATCATGATGTCCTTGATGGAACCGAGGCTTTCCCCCGCGGCGTTGACGACATCATTGCCATCCAGGGTGTCCGCCGCCATGATCTCGGGTCCGGGCCCGGTCGCGGAATCCTTAGGGCCGCCGACGATATTGGTTTGATGCTCCATGCGTTTCTCCTTTGCAGGGCCTATGCCCACGTTGAACCACGGGTATGGCGATATCGTTACGCCATTCTTTCGCACGCCTGCGCGCAGCGCTTGCAGGCTTCCTCGCACTCGCTCATGCCGTCCAGGCCCGCGCAGCTTTCCGCGCATGCCCGGCATATTTCCGCGCAGGCCGCGCAGATCCTGCCGTGCTGCTCGATGCCGACCAGCATCGTGTGGGCGGCCGTGCGGCAAATCTCGGCACACGCGAGCATCAGGCGAAAATGCCCTGGCTCGACATGAGCGCCGCCTGCTTCCAGGCAATGCTGAGAGGCTGTCTGCAGACAGCTCCGATAGCAGTCCAGGCAGCGGCTCGTGCACGCCTCAATGTCCTTGTCATCTCCTGGCATCTCGTCCTCCTTGCGATCCGTCCGAGAAGACTCTTTCAGCAAGCGCCGTTCCCGTCGTCCAGCCCCCTTGCTTCAGCCACATGGCGGCGCGATGAAGACGGCCGACGTTTCCCATGCAACCGCAGCCGCGGACAACAGGCAGAGCATGCCGGTGAGCCCGCCATGGAATGGGGGCAGTCCATGGCGCCGCACTCGCCTGTGCTGATGCAGGGCGATCACCGCCATGCCGGCAAGGGCCGACACGCTGGCGGCCAGGATGATCCATGAGGAAGCAGGCAAGCCCCACCAGAGGTCCGTGAGTACGTGGCGGGCGCATGCGATGGCATTGATGGGATAAATGAACAGATAGTGCGCCAGCCAAATAACCGGCCCCGCCACCAGGTACAGCAGTTCGATCCAGGACGGGCGCTTCATGGCATTACCCCGTCAACCGCGGAAAGCCATGGACCAGGCCCAAGCTCAGCAGCCCCTGCAACACCGTGTAATGCCAAAGCATGGCGGTACTGTCGAAACAGGCCCGCCGCGCGGACGTGAGCCTGCCGGCCAGGGACCGCGCCACCGAGAAAACGCCCATCAACGTTGAAAACAGCGTGAACGCGGCCTGGGCGCCCACCAGCGCATACACCGAGGCTTCGTACGCGGATGCCTGCGGCCGCAGGCCCGCGCGCCAATGCGCCTGCGCGTCCAGGCCGACGGACGCCGCAAGCAGGATGATTGCCAGCGGCACGCCCCATCTGAGGCGGCTCTGCCGGTCCTGCCGCAGCCCGCGGCCGGCCCAGGCCACGAGAGCCGCGGATCCAACCAGCAGCGCCGCCGACAGCCAAGGCCACCCGGACGCCTGCCCCTTGCCCGCGGGCACCCACCCTTGTGGCGAGGACGTCCACAGGAACAGATAGGAAAACACCAGTGATCCGAAAATACTCGCGCATACCATCACGAGCATGACCATTGCCCACCAGGAGTGCGAACCGCTGCCCGGGCAGGCCATGGGCAGGCGCAAGCCCGCCCCGATATCCACTTCCATCCGGTCGGGCCCCGTATCCGCGTCCCAGAGCCAACGCCAGATCGACACCATCGCCAGCAATCCGAAAGCCCCGGCAAGCATGGGCAACTTGAACGTCAGCAACAGAAAAAAGCCCGCGGTGCCGAGCGCGGCCAGCAACGGCGACCAGGCCGGGCCGGGGAGCGGCAGCACATAATCCGGTTGGGCGTCCACGGCGCTGGTGACCAGGGTGGAACGCAACCCGCCCGGCGCATGCGGGAGGAAATGGCGGCCCGCCTCCACCTCTGCGGCAAGCGTCGGCTGGTCCCATAGCGGCTCGCGGCTGGTGACGAAAGGAACGCTGCGCACACCGTAGGCATCGGTGGGCAACCATTCCAGGGTGCCCGCGCCCCACACGTTGCCTGCCCCCGCTCCCAACGTCGGGCGAAAGCGGCGGCATAGATCGAACAGGAACACCAGGACACCTGCGGCAATGAGATAGGCGCCCGCCGTGGAAAGGAGATTCAACGCGGCCCAGCCCTGGCTCTCGGCATAGGTGTACACGCGCCGGGGCATGCCGGCCAGACCGGTGAAATGCATCGGAAAAAAGGCGAGGTTAAAGCCCGTGAAGATCATCCAGAACGCCCACCGCCCCAGGCGCTCGGACAAAGGCCGCGTACTGATGAAGGGCATCCAGTAGTAGAACGCGGCGAATAGCGGAAACACCATTCCCCCGAACAGCACATAGTGGAGATGGGCGACGACGAAGTACGTATCGTGCACCTGCAGATCGAACGGAATGACCGCCACCATCACGCCGGTCAGGCCGCCAAGCACGAAGGTGAAGAAAAAGCCCAGAATGAAGAGCATGGGCGTCTTCAGCGGCCGCAGGCGGACCGCGGCGGCGATCGTGGCGATCCAGGCGAACACCTGCATGGCCGTCGGGACCGATACCGCCATGCTCGCGGCCGAGGCGAAACTCAGGGACAGTTCTGGTATGCCCGTGGCGTACATGTGGTGCACCCAAAGGCCGAAACTGAGGAATCCCGTGCCCACGACCGCCGCTACCACCAAGGGATAACCCACCAGGCGCGCTCCGGTCATGGCCGGAATGATCATCGACACCATGCCCGCTGCCGGCAGGAAAATGATGTAGACCTCGGGGTGGCCGAAGAACCAGAACAGGTGCTGCCACAATAGCGGCGCGCCGCCCCGCTCGACGATGAAAAATGGCATGTCGAAGGCGCGTTCCAGTTCCAGCAGCATGGTGGCGACGATGACCGCCGGAAATGCCACGATCACCATGCCGCAAAACACCAACATCACCCAGGCGTAGACGGGCATTTTGTCCAAGGTCATGCCGGGCGCGCGCGTGCGCAATATGCCCACGGCCAGTTCTATGGCACCGGCGATCGCCGAGATTTCGATGAAGCCAATGCCCAGCAGCCACAGATCCGCATTCAGCGCCGGCGAGTATGCCGAACTGGTCAGCGGCGGATACATGAACCATCCCCCGTCTGGGGCCAGGCCGACGAAAATACTGCAAAAAAATACCAGGCCGCCAATGGCGTAAGCCCAATATGCATAGGCCGAAAGACGAGGAAATGGCAGGTCGCGCGCGCCCAGCATGTTCGGCAGCAGCAATACGGCCACCGCTTCGACCGCCGGCACCGCGAACAGAAACATCATCACCGTGCCATGCATGGTGAATAGCTGGTTGTACAGCGCGTGCCCGATCAGCGGGTTGTCCGGCACGGCCAGCTGGGTGCGCATTATCAGCGCCAGCAGGCCCGCCAGCAGGAAAAACAGCAAGGCCGTGCCGATGTAGAGCAGACCTATGGACGTGTTGTTGACGACCGTCAGCGCGCGCCATCCCCGGGGACGCCGCCATGCACGCTGCAGCGCTTCGAGTTCCCCGTCCGGGCGCGGGAGCGGATTTGGCAGCGGGCCGGACGCGGAGGCAGGCTGAGAATCCACCGTCACTTCAAAGACCCCAGATAGCCGGTGACGGCGCGCAGTTCATCGCCCGAAAGATGCCCGAAGGCAGGCATGAGGTTTCCCGGCTTGATGTGCTGGCTGCCCGCGACCCAGCCCGCCAGCGCCCCGGCGTTGTTGGGCAACGCGCCGGCAGCCAGCCTGGGCCGGCTGGCGACATGGGTCAGATCCGGCCCCAGCGTGCCTGCCGCCGCCGTGCCCCGCACGGTGTGGCATTGGGCGCAGTCGCGCAGGAAAACGCCGGCCCCCGCACGCAATTCCGCTCCCGCTTCATTCGCGGGCAAACGTTGAGCCGCCAGCCACGCGCGGAACTGCTCGGGATCCAGCGCCTGCACATCGAATTGCATCTTGGCATGCTGGGCGCCGCAATACTCCGCGCACAGGCCGCTGAACACCCCCGGCTCGCGCGCGAGCATGCGCAAGCGGTTCGTCCGGCCGGGCACCATATCCAGCTTGCCGGCAAGCGAGGGCACCCAGAAGCTGTGGATGACGTTGCTGGACGTCAGCAGGATCTCTACCGGGACGCCCACCGGGATGCGTATGTCATTCGCGGTTTCAAACAGCAGATCGCCCGTCTCATCGCGATACCGGACCCGCCACCACCAGAGTTCGCCCGCCACTTCGATGCGCAGGGCCGCCTCGGCGCCGCGCGTCTTGGCTGCCGCCGACTGCAGCGCGTAAGCCAGCAGCGCCGTCAGCACAGCGACCGGAAACGCTACGCCGGCCAGCACGATCAGGGCGGGCCGGCGCAGCATGCCGCGGGCTTTTTCGGGGCCGTACATGGCCAGCCCCAACATGATCGAAGCCGCCAGGAAAATCAGCCCCGCGCCCACGTATAGCACCCAGCCGATCTCGGCGATGCGGGCCGCGTCCTCCCCACGCGGGTGCAGCACGGAGTGCATACCCGCCCATGAGGCGCCAGGCGAGGCCGTGGCCAGGACGAACGGAGAAACAGGGGGCATATCCAGGGGTGCGGCTTTCGGGAACGGGCACGGCTCCAGACGGCCGCGACGGGCCTGCATCAGCATGCGCCATGCCCACTGGCCGAGCCGCGGCACGGCAGTTGCTGAGCCTTGATCTTCTTTCGGTATCGACAGGCCGCTGCTTTGCACGACATCATTCGCCCTGCCCCGGCGCTTCTGGGCGCCGTCGCCCTCATGCTGCTGGGCGCATGCGGAGACGACCGGCCAGCGCTGACGCCTCCCGGCCTGCCTGAGCAATTGGCAGGAGCAGATTCCGCGCGCGGGCGGTTACTGGTCGCCGAACGCGGATGCCTGGCCTGCCACACCGTGCCCGGCCTGAGCGGCCCGGCATCCCAAGTAGGCCCCGCGCTTGACCAAGTGCCCCGGCGAGCCTATCTGGGAGGGTGGCTGCCCAACACGCCGGACAATCTGGTGCGCTGGCTGCTCGACCCGTCGGCGATCAACCCGCTTACCGCCATGCCCGATACGGGTCTGACACCGGAAGAAGCCAGGGACATCGCCGCATTCCTGCTCGGCCGCCCATGATCTTCCGGACACCGCCATGAAAAGCTGGAAAGTAGCCGGTCTGACCATCCTGGCTTGCGCCGCAACCAGCGCGGCGCTGGGTGGGGCGATGGTGGTCTTCGGTTGGTATGACGTCAGCGCTACCGGCTCGCACACCGTCGTGGTGCATGAAGTGCTGGACGTTGCGCAGACCCGCTCAGTACAGCGCCGCGCGGCAGGCATCCAAGTTCCTGACCTGGACGAGCCGCGCAAGGCGCGCGAGGGATATGGGTTGTTCCAAAAACATTGCGTGCAATGCCATGGCGCCCCCGGCATCGCGCCCGAACCTTACGCACTGGGGTTGAACCCGGCGCCCGCCGCCTTGGTGGCGACGGCGCGGGACCGCACGGCGGCCGATATCTACTGGATCATCCAGCAAGGAATAAAGATGACCGGCATGCCGGCATGGCAGTACCGGCTGACGGATGCCGACATCTGGAACATTGTCGCGTTCATGCGCGTCCTGCCGACCCTGTCGCCCGCCGACTACCGCAATTGGGACAAGGGGAACGAACAGGAGCCCGGCCTGGAGGCCGCGACACCCGTGCCGGCAACACGCGCGGGCGATCCCGTCGCGGGGCGCGCCGCGCTGCAGCAGCACCTTTGCGCCACCTGCCACGTCATCCCGGGAATCGCGGGCGCGCGCCATCACGTAGGCCCGTCGCTGGCCGGCATCGCGCAACGGCCTTACATCGCTGGCGGCGTACCCAATACGCCTGCCAGCATGGAACGCTGGTTGCGCGACCCGGCCGCGTTCAAACCCGGCACCGCCATGCCGGACCTCGGCCTGGGCGCACAGGAAGCCCGGGACATCGCAGCCTTCCTGTACACATTGCCTCCGGTCGACTGACGCGCCGCGCCTTTCTCGCGGGCTCTGCGGGGCGACCTGGGTCGCGCGCTTCAGCCCTTGCTGCGCGCGCCAGCGCCCCGGTTGCGCCGGCTTTGCTGGTCCTGGCCAGTGCCGATCTGGCTCACGTGACCTTCCTTCTTGGTCCGGTGTTGCTCGTCGCGATGGCTGGCCTGGAGTTCGCGGTCGGTATCGTCGTTGGAGGGGTTGGGTTTGCTGTCTTTGGGTTTCATGGCGAAGTCCTCGGGAAACATGCCGCAAGCTCAGCAAGCTTCGTTCCCCGAAGCGTCGGGACACTGCCCGCTTGCGCGTGGCACGCCGCTTGCTACGGCAGCGTCATGGACAAATTCGCCCAGATCTTCGAACTGCAAGCGGGCTTTGCCGAAATGATCATTCGCGGCACGACCATGTATTGGGTGCTGTACGCCTTGTTGCGAATTTCCGGCAGGCGCGATCTGGGTTCCCTGGGCATGGCGGACATGCTGGTGCTGGTCCTGGTTGCGGATGCCGCGGGAAACGCAATGTCGGGCGATTCGTATTCCATGGGCGACGGCATCATCGTCGTGGCCACCATCGTCGGCTGGAGTTATGTGCTGGACCGCCTTGGCTATTACGTCCCGCCATTGCGCCGCGTGCTGGAGCCGCAGCGCGTATGTCTGGTCAAATCCGGAAAAGTGCTTGTGCACGGCCTCAAACGGGAGCACATCACTCGCAGCGAACTGATGGAACAACTGCGGCTCAAGGGGATCGCCAACCTGGCGGAAGTCGAGCGGGCGTACCTCGAGGCAACCGGGGAGTTCAGCGTGATACGAACGCAAGCCGCCCCTATGACGGGCGCCTCCACGCTGGAAGAAGACGACTCCGGCGGCTGAGCGTGAGGGCAACCGCCCCGCACATACCCGGCCGCGCGCAGATATGCCACGGATCGGTACTTTTTTCCGCCCCGGCGCGTCTTGCATGTTGCCCCACCATCTCCGCGCCCTATTTCCCAGCCGCCAGCTTACGGGCTCGTTTCAAGGCGTCTACGATGGTCTCGTAAGCGGCCTGGCGGCCCAGGGGGTCCGGGTTGCGCAGCGCGTACGAAGGATGATAGGCAGCCAGCACTGGAATGGCTCCGCGCGCCAGCGTCTGTCTTAGTACCGCCGCCAGCGTATGGCTGCGGTCCTGCAGGACGGCGCCCAGCGCCGTCGCGCCCAATGCAACAATGACCCGCGGCCCGACCGCCGCGACCTCCTTGTCCAGCCAGTAGCCGCAAGCCTGGATTTCGCTCTGCGCCGGCGACTTGTGCATGCGGCGCTTGCCGCGCAGCTGCCACTTGAAGTGTTTGACGGCGTTGGTTACGTACACCACGGCGCGCTCCACGCCAGCCTCGGCAAGGGCCTTGTCCAACAATGCGCCCGCCGGGCCGACGAAGGGCAATCCTGCCAGGTCTTCCTTGTCCCCCGGCTGCTCTCCCACCAACATGATGGCGGCATGGCGCGCACCCGCCCCGGGCACTGGCTGCGTGGCATGGCGCCATAGCCCGCAACGCCGGCAGGCCTTCAGGCTGCGCGGCCGTTGCCCCGGATCGATGTCTTCCGGCCCGGGATCGCCGGGCACGTTCTTCCCCATGGCATGCACCTTTCAGCTTCGCAACACGGCATCGAAAGCAGAGGAACGCGGCGCTTGCGCGGCGCCGACCGGCCACCGCCGGCTACCGCCCGCCAGATTACGCTCGGCATTGAAGTAGGCCACCGTCCGGGCCAGACCCTCTGCTGGCTTGATCTGAGGCGACCATCCCAGGCAGCGGCGGGCGAGCGAAATATCGGGACACCGTTGCGTGGGATCGTCCCTGGGGAGCTTGCGGTGCACCAGCGGCACCTGGGCACCTGTCAGCACCCGCACCATATCCGCCATCTCCAGCATGGTGAGTTCCGCCGGGTTGCCAAGATTGACGGGACGCGCGACCTCCGCCGGACTCTCCATCAAGCGGACCAGCCCGTCGATCAGGTCATCCACGTAGCAGAATGAACGCGTCTGCGTCCCATCGCCGTATATCGTGAGCGGCTGCCCCGCCAAGGCCTGCACGATGAAGTTGGACACCACCCGCCCATCGTCCGGCGCCATGCGCGGCCCATACGTGTTGAAAATGCGGGCGATTTTCACCGTCACCCCTTCATGGAGCGCGTACTCCATGAAAATGGTCTCGGCGCACCGCTTGCCTTCGTCATAACAAGAGCGCGGCCCCACCGGATTGACGTGCCCCCAATAAGCTTCCCGTTGCGGGTGTTCCAGCGGATCGCCATAAACCTCGCTGGTGGAGGCCTGGAGCACGCGCGCACCGCAGCGCCGCGCCAGCTCCAGCAATTGCATGGATCCCAGGACGCAGGTCCGCAGCGTTTTCAAGGGATCCGCCTGGTAATGCACCGGCGAGGCCGGACAGGCCAGGTTGTAGATACGATCGGCCACCATATCCCTTAGCGGCTCGACGACATCATGTCGCAAGATCGAGAAGCGCGGATGGGAGACGAGTCCGGCCAGATTGCACGCCCGCCCCGTCTGGAAATTGTCCACGCAGATGACATGCCAGCCGTCGGCCAACAGGCGGGCGCAGAGGTTCGAGCCCAGGAATCCGGCTCCGCCGGCGACCAGCGCCCGGCCCGTACGTGCAGAATCTTCCATCATGCTGTCTCCAGAATCATGTCGAATACGTCCATCCAGTCGCGCACAAAGCGCTCCATGCCGAAGCGCTCCAACGCCGTCCGCCTTCCGGCGGCGCCCCACGCGCGGGCCAGTTCCGGCTCATGCAAGAGTTGGCTTCCTACCTCGGCCAGGCGGTCCTCCCGGGTGTCCACGTACCCGTTCTCGCCATTTCGGATGACCGTGGGCAGCTCCGTTGCGGCAAAGCCCACTACCGGAACGCCGCAAAGCATCGCTTCGACCAGTGAAAGCCCCAGGCTGGCATAGCGAATGGGACTGAAAAAGTAGCGATAACGCGCAAGACAGCCCGCAACTTCCATGTTCGGGATCTCGCCCAGGCCGCCCAACTCTTCGGAGCCCATGCCTATCAGGTCCAGCGGCGTAAGCGCCCGGGTGTGCTCGAAGATGTCGCGTCCTATCCGGCGGCCGCGGCGCGCCAGATGGTTGATCACCACGATGCCCCGCGCGAGGGATCCGTCGTAGGATGCCTGCGGCACGGGAACCCCGTGCTCCACCACCCGCACCGGCATGCCGCCGCTATCCCACATCGCCGCATTGAACGGCGTCACGTGCACAAGCAGGCCGCGGTCATGGCGGAAGGGGTGCACGGTGTCCGTGGGATGCGGCTCGGGCGGATTGTGCTCCAGGTACGCACTGGGCAAGGCGCGCTGTTCGTCGCTGAGCAACAGGCGGGCGTCTTCCAGGTTCTGTCTCGACTGATACAACACACAATCGAACTTCGACGATCGGAGATCCTCCGCCGGGACCTGCACTACATTGGCAGGCCAGGGTATGCGCCGGCCCAGGGCACCGTAGCCCGGAGGGCTGCCAGGCAGCCCTGGCACCACGAACTGGTGCGGCACATGTCCCAGGGCATAAAGGTAATTGCCGTGCACGTGCCAGGTCAGGATGCGCAGGGGACGGCCGGGAAATGGGGATGGGGCCGCAACTGTCATGGTGCTGTCCTCCTCAACTGCCTTTCTGCCTGCTCCAGTACCTGGGGTGCCGTGACCGCAAGCGCGCAAGGGTGGCCGATTGGGCAACTTTCATAAGCGCAGGGCCGGCATGGCGCGTCGGCGGCCAGCACGATGTGGCGTTCGCGGTCCAACGGCGCCCATCGCCCCGCATCGCTGCCGCAAGCGATCACCACACTGGGCGCGCCGACCGCGGCGGCCACATGTGAAATTCCAGTGTCATTGCAGACCAGCAGGCGGCATCGGCCCACCAGGGCGGCAAGGCTGCCCAAGCTGGTCTCACCGCACAGATCGGCAAGCGCCACGCCTGCCATACGCCGCAGCTGCGCCGTCATCTCCCGCTCCGCCGTCGTTCCTGTCAGCGCGACTTGCCAGCCCAGCCCCCCCAGCCTGGCCGCCACCTCCGCGTACCGGCTCAGCGGCCAGCGCCGCGAAGCGAGGCGCGCGCCGACGTGCATCAGCACCAGCCGGCCCGGGTCCAGCCCGTGCTCGCGCAGCAGGCCCTCTGCGGCGTGCCGATCCGCTTCGGTGCAGGGAAACTCCAGCCTGGCATCGTTGGCCTCGACGCCCAGATGATGCAGTAGCGACAGATAGCGGCGTGGCTCCGGCAGCCCGTCGGGCCACGCCATGCGCAGCCCGGGAACCTCGTCGGCGGCGTCCGGCACAAAGCCACCCCAGCGCGCTGCCCCCAGCCCTGCCACCACGGCGTTAGACTGCCCCCCGCTGCCGTGGACCTGAAGCGCTACGTCGAACCGGCGCCGATGCATTCTTTGGTAAAAGGCGGGCAGCTCGCGGGGCCTTGCCGGCTGCTCCGGAAACTCCGGGATCCCGGGAAAGCTGATCAGCTCGTCCACATAGGCATTGAAGCGCTCGCGGAATTCCCGCGCGCCCGCCAGGCCGACCAATGCGATATGCGCTCGGGGAAACGCTCGCCGCAATGCGCGTAAAGCCGGCACCACGCATAGCAGATCTCCCAGTTGCAGCGCGCGGAAGACGGCGATGCTGGCGGGTGGATGGGCGGTATCGAGAAGCGGAGTCATGGGCGGATCCTGGCGAACCGCAGCAAGCCCACGGACCGCCACCAGATGGATAACAGCGGGATGCAGGCCGAAGTGACCGCCAGATCCGCCACGTCGCGCGCCGAGCGCCGGGTTCCGCGCAGACGCCGCAAGAAGAAGCGTACGCTCAAGGCGATCCAGACCGTCGCGGCGACAAGCGCCGCATAGGCGTGCCCGGACGCCGCCAGCAGGACGGCGGCCACCAGCGCCGCGGTCACCGCCAGATAGAAGGGCCACGCCGTAGACTGGATGCGGCGTCGATACAGCATCGGATACTTGCGCCGCAGAAGCATGTCGAACATGACTTTTTTCTGCATGCCCAGCCCGGCGGCGAAGCGCACCTGGCGCACGGGATGCAGCACGCGCGCAAGCGGCTCGCGTTTGATGGCGCGGCCGCTGTCCAGCAGCGCGAAGTGCAGGTCCGAGTCCTCCCGCCACGCCATCGTATAGCGGGGATCGAAACCGCCTACAGCCTGAAGCGCGCTGCGGCGCACGAAGCAGTTGGCGGTAATGAACTCCGACCGGGTAAGACCAGCCGCGTCGCGCTCGTAATCGTTGGGCGGATCGGGAATCGGCATCACGGTAGTGCCCGTCACGGCCGCGATGTCGGGTGTCAACGCGTGCACGCCATGCCCCAGCCAATCCGGCTCGGGAACCGTATCGTCGTCGGTAAACGCGATGATCTCCGCCTTGGCGCTACGCCAGCCGAGATTGCGTGCGCCGGCGGGTCCTCGCGTTTCGGTCACCGGCAGGTAGCGTAGCGCGGGCCGGTTCCCCCACGCTTGCCGCAACTGGCCGACCCGGGTGCGGGTGGCGGCGCTGACCGCGTCATCACAGACCAGGACTTCGTAGTCTTCGCGGGGATATTGCTGGCGCGCCAGGGCTTGCAGGCAACGCTCCAACAGTTCCGGCCGCCTGTAGGTGGGAACCACAACGGATACTTGCAACGGTGCCGGGAGGTCGTTCATCTGGGTTTCTCGATCAAGTATGGGCCGATGACCAAGGCATCCAGCGGTGAGGTCCAGAAACACTCGACGGCATCGCGCGGCGTGCACACCACAGGCTCTCCGCGGGTGTTGAACGACGTGTTCACCAGCACGGGCACGCCGGTCAGGCGCTCGAATGCAGCCAGGAGGTCGTAGTAGCGCGGGTTCTGGTCCCGACGCACCGTCTGCACCCGCGCCGTGCCATCAATGTGACGGACGGCGGGTATCTGCTGCGCTCTGTGCGCCAACACGTCGTACACAAACAGCATGAACGGGGCGCAGATCGTTCCTCCCCGGCCGTCGAACCATTCCGCGGCGCGCTCTTCCATCACGACGGGAGCGACGGGCCGGAAATCCTCGCGGTCCTTCAGGCCGTTCAGGCGCGCCTGCATGGCGCTGTCCAGCGGAGAGGCCAGGATGGACCGGGCGCCCAATGCGCGAGGGCCGAATTCCATGCGCCCCTGGAACCAGCCCAGGATCTTGTCCTGGGCGAGCAGGGCGGCGGCTTCTCCCGCCACGTCGTCCAGCCGGCGGAAGTCCTGCCGCGAACCATAAAGAAAGCGCTCGATCTCGTCATCCGGATATGAGGGGCCCAGATAAGCGTCCTCCATCGCCCATTCGCGCTTGCCGCCGCGCCGGTGGTAGTCCACGTACAGCGCGGCTCCGAGCGCAGTGCCCGCATCGCCCGCGGCGGGCTGCACCCACACACTATCGAAAGGGCCATCGCGCGCGATACGGGCGTTCATCACGCAGTTGAGCGCCACCCCGCCCGCCATGCTCAGATTGGAGGCGCCGGTCGCCTGGTGCAGCCACTGCACCATGTGCAAGGCCGTCTCCTCCAGGACATACTGCAAGGAACTGGCGATGTTCTTATGACGGTCTTCAAAAGGCGCTCCGCGGCGCCTGGCCGGCCCGAAACGTTCGGCAAGGCGGGCGGGATGCAGCGAGTACCCCCCATCCTCCTCCAGGCGAAGAATGTCGCGAAACTCGTTGCGAAATGCCGGCTTTCCATATGACGCCAGGGCCATCACCTTGTATTCGTCGGACGAATGCAGGAACCCGAGATAACGCGTGACCTCTTCGTAAAGCAGCCCGAGCGAATGCGGAAGGTCGATCTGCTTCAGCCGCGCATACTCGCCGCCGGCAAAGTTGCCGTAGCTGGTCGTTGTGCGCTCGCCCCGCCCGTCCATGGTGAGCACGGCGGATTCCGCGCAAGGCGCCGCCAGGAATGCGCTAGCCTCGTGCGACAGGTGATGATCCAGATAGACCCAGCGCTCCATGATGTGGTCCAGCGTCAGGTCATCAAAGCGCGGCGATTTCAGGTGATGAGGCGCTCCGTCCAGAAGCTGCCTGGGCGCGTTCACCAGATACGATAGGAACAGCGGATCCCAGGGCGACTCCCCCTCCTCCAAGGCCCCCGCCCGAGAAGGCTCCAGCGGCAATGAAATATCGGCCGCATGAGGCCGTCCTTGTGCGAGCAAGGCCGGATCATAGGAGTACACGATGTGGTCCACGTCCCGCAGGCGGATGTCCGCCGCCGACAGGCAATAGTCAATGGCGTAGTACGGCAGCTGCCACGTCGTGAACGGAACCGGACGCTTCCCGTGCTTGATGCGCGTAAAGCGCTCTTCCTCCGCTGCGGCGAGTACCACGCCATCGCGGACCAGGGCCGCGGAACAATCGTGGTATGCGGCGTTAATACCTAAAGTAAACATGGGTTCTCCTTCATGACGTTGCGTGCTTGCGCATGCGCCGGGCGTCCCTGAGCCAGCAACTCCAGCGCCGCCTCGATCACACGTGCGGGCTCCACACCGGCGAGACAGGCATGGTGTCCTTCCGGACAAACGCTGCGGTAGCAGTACTTGCAGGGCACGTCTTTGTTCAGCACGCGGGCGGGCGTCTGCCAGGGGGTATGCTGCGGGTTGGTCAAGGCATACAGATCCACTATCGGCACGCCGAGCGCAGCGGCGATATGAGCGGGTCCGCTGTTGTTGCAGACCATCAGGGCAGCCGCCTCCAGCGCCGCGCCCAACTCGCCCAAAGAGAGCCGGTCGGACAAGTCGATCAAACCGGGCAGCAAGGGACGCGCCTGCGCCAAGGCGCCAGCCAGCGCCGGATCTTCATGGCCGCCAAGCAGGATGACGCGCCGGCCCTGCCCGCGCAGACCGACCAAGGCCTGCATCATCAGAGCGGCCGGATAGCGTCGCGAAGATGCCGTGGCGCCGGCATGCGCGCAGATCCAGCCCGCCTGCTCGGTCACGCCTTCCTCGTGCAGTTTCCGGCGCAGGGATACGCGATCCTCCTCGGAAACGTGGAACGACATACGCGTATCCTGGCTGCTCGCGCCGATGCTGGCCACGAGATCCAGCTGGCGCCGCACCTCGTGGCGTATGCCTGCCCCGGGCTCGGTCTCCCGCCGCCACTCCGAGATCAGCCGATACGGATTCTCCCGGCTGTGGGCCAGGACCCGCGGCACGCCCGCAAGATGGCAAAGCAAAGCCGCCGGCAGGGGGCTCTGGCTGTACGCCGTGAATATCACCGCCGCGTCCGGGCGCAGCGCGCGCAGGCGCTCGATCGCGGCCAGGTCCTGCTCATTCCCCCGGGATCCGTTCTTGCTCCAGGCGGCGTCATAGGACAGGACGATATCGATATCGGGAATGTGCCGGGCCAGGCAGGCGCCCGACGAAGACGTGAGCAAGGACAGGCGATGCGCGCCAGACTCTTTCAGGGCGCGAAAGGCGGGGCTGCACATCAGCACGTCGCCCATGTTGTCCAGGCGCACGCACAGTACGTGGGCGCATTCTCTCCAGTCCCAGGCCATCTCAGGCCTCCATCCGGACGTCGCCGTGCCGATCCGCCAGCACGATGCGAGCGGCGGCATCGAGGTCCGGCGCACGGGCATGCGGCGTGCGCGCCGGACCTTCGCGCCATTCCGTTTCATGCCCGACATCCAGGAGGATGCTGCGGCAACCGGCGCGGTTTCCCGCCTCGACGTCGTCGAGAATGTCGCCGATGAACCAGGAGGCTTCCAGGTCGATGTCCAGCTCCCGGGCGGCCCGAAATAGCAGGCCGGGGCGCGGCTTGCGGCAATCGCAATCCACCGAGTAACCCGCGACCACGCCCTCTGGATGATGCGGACACCAATAGAAGCCATCCAGATGCGCACCTGCCGCGCTGAACATCGATGCAAGCTTCGTCTGCACCGCCGTCAGCGCCGACGCCGTAAACAAGCCTTTGGCGACGCCGGACTGATTGCTGATCACGACCAGCGCCAGGCCCGCCGTTCCCAGGCGCGAAAGGCCGGCGAACGCATGCGGCGCTAAAGCCATGCGGCCGGGGTCGACGTTGTACGGAGCGTCTTCCAGCACCGTTCCGTCCTTGTCCAGAAAGACCGCCGGCCTCAAGGCCATGATGTTTCCTTCATCGGCAGGACCATCACTTCGGGCACGACGGTTTCGCCCGGCTGGGTCAGCACGAAGCGCACGGCCCGGGCCACATTGGCGGGATCCTGCAAGGTCCCCGTATCGATGTCCGGAAAGCGGTCCAGCAAGAATGGCGTTCGCATGCCTCCCGCGATCACAGCGCTGACCTTCAAGCCTGCGCCGCGCAGTTCGGCATGCAAAGCATGCGACAAGCCCATCAACCCCCACTTGCTGGCGTGATAGGCGCTGGCATTCGGCCAGGCGCGGCGGGCGGCGGTTGACGCAACATTGACGATATGGCCGCCAGGGCTGAGTCTGTCCTTGCCCAGCTTGGCCATCAGGAAGGGGCCTGTGAGATTGGTTCGCAGCACCCGCTCCCATACGTCGGCATCCAGCTTGTCGATGGGGGCAGTGACGTCCACGCCGGCGCTGTTGACAATGGCATCCAGCTTTCCGAACTGGCGCACGACCGCATCCAGTCCGTTCTGCACGTCCGCCACGACGCCGACATCCATAATGCACGCCATCACGTCCGCGCCCTCGCGCTTGAGTTTCGCGGCCAGCGTATGGGCGCGTTGTTCGTCGATGTCGGCGACGGCCACGCGCGCGCCTTCCGCGGCCAGCATCTCGCAAAGCGCCGCGCCCAGGCCGCTGCCGCCTCCCGTCACTAGGACGACACGTCCGTCCAGGCTTTCGAATTCATGCATGCTCCACTCCTTTATGCGGCAACACGCGTGACGTCGCGCTGTGCAAGCGCCGGCGCCGCCGCCATGTGCCCGTAGATGGAAAGCAGGTCCTGGCCTACGCGCTTCCAGGTGTAGAGGCGGCGCGCCCGCAAGCGCCCCGCCTCGCCCATTCTGGCCCGCAACGCCGGATCCGCCGCCAGCTCGGCCAGCCGCGCCGCGAGGCTGTCGGGGTCGCGGGGCGGCACGAGAAAGCCAGTCTTGCCATGCACGACCGTGCTGCGTATGCCGCCGGTGTCCGATCCCACGACGGGCCGCCCGCAGGCCATGGCTTCCACCGGCGTGATGCCGAATGGTTCATACCAAGGCGTAGTCACGAACACGTCACTGGCGCTGTAGTAGGTGGCGAGCTGATCGCGATGGCGGCGCCCGGTGAATTCCACCGATGCACTCACCCCCTCGTCGGCGGCGATGCGCCGCAGGCGGCCGATTTCCGGAGTGGCGATCTCGTCCGCGTCATCCGTATTGCCGCCAACGACGCACAGCCGGGCGTCCACGCCATGGCGCTGGCGCAGCCGTCCCAGCGCGCGGATCACGTTGTCGACGCCCTTGCGCGGCACCATCCGGCCCAACTGCAGCACCGTAAAGCGCTCGCTTTCCCACCCCAGCGCGGCGCGGGCGCGGACGGGATCCAGCGGCGCCATCTCGGCTGCGTCATAACCGCAGGGCACGATATCGATGCGCCGCGCATCGGCGCCGTACAGTCCTATGAGGTCGCGGCGATCCTGGGGACACTCGGCGATGATGCGGTCCGCGCGGCGAATCACGTCTTCTTCGATATCGAAGCGGCTGTCGGGGAAAAGATCCGCCTCCTGCTGGTACTGGCGCCGCACTTTACCCAGCGCATGGAAAGTCACCGCCAAGGGAATGCCGTAACGCTGGGACGCAGGCAGCGACGCCATCGCCGACATGAAGAAGTTGGCATGTATGACGTCGTAGCCTTGTGCCTGCCGGCCGAAATAGCGCAGCAGATACGCCGCGAACTCGTCCATGTACGGAAGCATCTTTTCTTTGGGCAGATAGACCTCCGGGCCGGCAGGCACGTGGATCACCCGCACGCCGGGCATCCAGGCGTGTTCGGCCTGGAGCGCGGCGTTGTCCTTGCGAGTAAACACATCCACCTGCATGCCGGCGCGCGCCAGTTCGCGAGCGACGTGCGCGACATAGACGTTCTGCCCGCCGCTGTCCACGCTGCCTGCGACCGCCAGCGGCGAGGCGTGTTCGCTGATCAATGCGATCTTGTTCATGATGCGGCTCCGGTTTCCCGCGCGGCGGAGGAACCGGCGATCCGAATGCGGTTATCCACGTCCTTGACGCCTGCGCAGGCGTCCACGCTGTCTTCGACGCGGTGCTTGGTGCGGCGGTCCGGCACCGTTCCCTCCAGCGTTACACAGCCCTCGGCAACGTTGACAGACACGTCGCTGACGTCCAGGCCGCTGTGGGCAAGGTGTTCGCACACGATCTCGCGCACGCGCTCGTCCGACCGGATGTAGCCACGCGGATCGATGCGGCGCGAACCGCGATCCCTCCAGGCTTGGGGCCCCCGGTTATAGCCGCCGCGTTCCGCCGTCTGGAAGGACAGGTCCTGTTCGTCGTCCCAGACGGGACGATCGCCGTAATACCCGCCTTCCTCGTCGCCGAAAGATGTCGGGCCGGCGTACGAGGAATCGCGCGAACCGTAAACCTGTTGGCGCTGGTACGAAGGGTCCTCGTTGCTGAAGCCGCCGTAGCTGCTTTGGCCGGGGTCGACGCTACGGCTGCGCACGCCCGCACGGGTGGTACGTCCGCCGGGCGCGCGGGTGCCCTCCCCCTGATAGCCGAAGGAAGGGGCGGGATCACGCCAGGGCTCGCGATGGCCGTCGTCCGCACGCTCTGCGCGGGCGCGCTCCTGGCCGCTGCCTCCGTATTGCGGCCTGCCTGACCTGTAAGGCTCGCCTCGGGAGGCATCCCAGCCGGGGTCTCTGTCGGAATCATCGGATTCATATCGGGGCGCGTATCTCGGGTCTTGCTTCATTGCGTTCTCCTCTTGCGGGTCTTGCGATGCGGGACGAGCCATTCGGGGCTTGCATGTGCATGCTTGAGACGGAGCAAGTGGTGTGCCGAAACGCTTCTATGGAAGACCCTGCGCGCGATGATTTGCCGGTTCGCAGCTCATGTCCGGCACTTCTTACTTGTCGATGTAAGAAGTGCCTTGCTGCGGGCGCGCTTGTGCCGGCGCAGGCAGCAAAGACCCCACCGTCGCCAGCAGTTCGTTGGGATCCACCGGTTTGGCAAGATGGACCTGGAATCCCGCTAGCAGGCTGCGCAGGCGGGCCTCCTGACTGGCATGGCCGGATAGCGCGATCGCGGGCAAGCGGTGTGCCAGGGCCGCTCCCCGCTCGACTTCCATCGCGCGTATGCGGCCGACGACCTCGTAGCCATCGATGTCCCCCAGCGACAGGTCGCAGATCAGGACTCCCGGCCATTGCTCGGCCGGCAAGGCCTCGAAGGCGGCCAGCGCCTGTTCGCCGTCCTTGTGCTGGGCCACTCGCGCTCCATGGCTGCGCAGGATTTCGGCGAGCATTTCGCGCGCCTCCGCTTGATCGTCCACGACCATGATGAAGGCGTCGTGCAGATCCGGCAGGCGCACGTCGGTCCGCAGAGCCGTGGCTTCCACCGCTCGCACGGGGAAATCGGCGGAATAGGTCAGCCCTCCGGAAGCGGCATAAGCGCTATGGAACACGCCCCCCTGCCGTTGCACCCGGGCAGCCAGTTGCGCGGGATCGAGAGCCGCGGCGGCCCGCAAGGCGTCAGGGTTGTTCAGCAGCTCGTCAGAATCGGCAGGCGCAGTTTCGTCTGCGCGCTCTTTGCGTCCATCCGTGACCGCGATGCGTGTCACCGGCCCTTCACGCTGCAGGCGGATCTCGATACGCCCCCCTGGTGGCGTGACTGCGACCGCATGCAGGCATAGGTCCCACACCATTTGCTGCAAGGCGCTGGGATCTCCTGTGATGCGCGCCGCTTCGCTGCCGATCAAGGTATAAAGGTTGACGCCCTTGTCCTGGGCAATCTCACGCACCGAGTCCAGCACTCCGGCGACGACCGCCAGAAGATTCACGGGTTGCCGCGAGTCCTGCCCGCGCGCTTCCTCCAGCGCGGACTGCTGCCGTTGCAGCGCCCACATCTGTGCGTACATCCCTTCACGCGCCAGCAACTCCTCGTGCCTCCCCTGCTCGATGACCCGCCCGCGATCCAGCACCAGGATGTTGTGGGCATGCACGATCGTCGAGAGCCGGTGCGCGATGATCAGGGTCGTGCGCCCTCGCGACAACCTTTCGAGTTCCGCCTGGATTGCCCGCTCGGTTCGGGTATCCAGCGCGGAAGTGGCCTCGTCGAACACCAGGATCGAAGGATTCTTCAGAATGGCCCGCGCTATCGCGATGCGTTGCCGTTCGCCACCGGAAAGCTTCACGCCGCGCTCGCCCACGGGAGTCTCGTAACCGGCCGGCAGGCTTTCGATGAAATCGTGCACGCGCGCGCCGCGCGCCGCCTGGACGATCTCTTCGCGGCCGGCGTCGGGTCGGCTATAGGCGATGTTGTAGGCGATGGTCTCGTTAAAGAGCAGCGTGTCCTGCGGGACGATGCCCAATGCTCGCCGGACGCTGCGCACGTTGGCGGTGCGCAGGTCCTGCCCATTGACGAGAATGCGGCCGGTATCGGGGTCATAGAAGCGGAACAGCAGGCGCGCCAGCGTGGACTTGCCCGATCCGCTGCCCCCCACCACCGCCAACGTGGTTCCCGCCGGCACCGTGAAGTCGATGTCCCACAGTATCTGGCGCCCCGGCTCGTAGCCGAAGCCCACTTGCTCGAAACGGATCTCGCCCGCCCCCGGATCCAGCGAAGGCAAGGCGGCGTCGTCGCCCGTCTCCGGCGGATACCGCAGCAGCTCGCATACGCGCTCGGCATTGACGAAGGCTTCCTTGGCCTGCCGGAAGATCAGGCCCAACGTGTTCAGCGGCAGGCATATCTGGATGATGTAGGCATTGACGAGCACCAGATCGCCTACGGTCATTTGCGCGCTCACGACTTGCTGGCCCGCCAGCAGCATTACGGCCGCCACGCCGCAGGCAATGATGCCGCTTTGGCCCACGTGCAGCCGCGACAGCGAACGCTGATTGCGTATGCCGACCTCGGCCCACTCGCCCAGTACGCGGCGCAGCCGCTCGGACTCCAGGGCTTCGTTCGCATTGAGTTTCACCGCTTCATAGTTGAGCAGGCTGTCGACCATGCTGCCACTGGCGCGGGAGTCCAGATCATTCAGACGGCGCTGGTACGCCACCCGCTTGCGCACCAGCACCGTCGTATAGGTGAAGTAGGCCACAAAGGTCACCGTGACGATCAGCGCAAACCAGGCGCTGTATCCCATGACCAGGATCAACACAACGGAGACGATCTCCACCAAGGTCGGCAAGAGCGTGAACAGGCCCGTGCCCAGCAGAAAGCCGACGCCCGCCGTGCCGCGCTCGACGTCGCGGGCCAGGCTGCCGGTCTGTCTGGTGCCGTGAAACCTGGCGCCCAGACGCTGTAGCTGGTCGAAAACCCGAACCGTGAAGTCCGCGACGGTGCGCTGCGCCACCCGCACGAACACCACGTCCCGCAGTTCCGTGAAAACGCTGCCCCCGAAACGGATGAGCGCATAGCCCAGCAACAGAAAAACGGGCAGGGCCAGCGCACCCGGTGCGCTGAGCATGTCCACGATGTACTTGAGCACCACCGGCACCAGCACCATGAGGAGCTTGGCCGCCACCAACAGTCCCACGGCGGCGGCCGTGCGGCGCCGATACCTCCAGAGGGCGCGCAGGATGCTGCGGGTGACCTCTTTGCGGGCAAAATCGGTCCCGTTGGTTACGGCGTCCTTCATGGCGTGGCCTCCTTGTCGACGAACGCGACGCCAGCAAATGCCATTCCGGACAAAGGCGACGGCCATCGATCTGCCGGCGCTTCAGCCGCGGGACCCTGGCCCCGCTCAAGACTGATGTTGCCGTCCCTGGACCACTGCCTTGAACAGATGCGCTATGGCAGCGGCCAAAGCCTCGTCAAACCACGGATTCGCGCCGCTCACGGCCACGACAATGCCATCAATGGCCACGCTGCCCCACACCTGCGTGTCCTTGGCATGCAGCAGATGAGGCTGCAGCGCCAGCACTTCGTGGCTGGAGCGGCCGGTGCGCCAGCTCAGGCGCGCCTTGCCCCGCGCGTATGCGCCATAGTCCGCATCCCATTTTTCCGGGTCTCCTATGCTTTCTTCGTACAGGATGGCGCCGGCGAATTCGCAAGCGCCCGGGCGGGCCAGCGGATTCATGATCACGATGTGGAGAAAGCCGCTGTCTCCGACGCGCGGATCCCCGCGCGCGGCCTCCAGCATGGGGAGCGCCAGCTGCACGGCTTGCGCGGCCGCATCTCGCTCCCAGTATGCAGCCAAGGGTGTGGTTTGCATGGTGTAGCACCTCCTTATGAATTGGCATGGACTTGATCGCGCGGACGGCGCGCAAGCCGCGTGACCGCGATCAGGATTCCGTGTCGGCTGCCCAAACCGCTTTCAATCTGCCGCAGATCACCGGGCCCAGCGGCCGACGATGCGCCCGGATCAGCCGCCAATGCGCCCATGCATCGCGGCAGGCACGGGTTCGAGCGTCCCAGCTCGGCAGCCCACGCAAGACAGACAGACTGCGCGAAAGCGCCATTCCCGCGGGTAGCCTCAGCCATGCCGTCCATAAGGCGTTGCGCGCCAGCATGCGCCGCCGCAGGGCGCTGTCGCGCACCGACGAAGGCCAATGATGGACCCGAAGTTGCGGCGCGTAGGCTATGCGGCCGCCCTGCGCCATGAGGTCCAGCGCGAGCAAGGTTTCCTCCCCGCCGATGAAAAATGGCTCCCAATAGCCGCCTGCCCGCAGAAAAGCGTCGGTACGCATGACGCAAGCCCCAGCCATGAAGCCCGCCAGCTCCGGCCCCACGCCCGGAATGGAAGGCAGCGGACTGCGGGCCATGGCCTCGCAGGCAGGGTCTTCACGCTGGCCGGCGCCCACGACGATACGGGCATTCAACACGGCAATGTCCGAGTGCCTGTCGAGGATTTTTGTCGCGTGCTCCAACGAGCCGGCCTCCCACCAGGTGTCGTCATCACAGAATGCGACGTAGGGCGTCGTCACTCGCTTCACGCCCAGATTGCGTCCTGCCGCTCCCAGGTTGCCAGCCGCGCTGACCAGCACGGCGTCGGGAAACTCACGCCTTACCGTCAGCGCGGTGTCGTCGGTACATCCGTTGTCCACGACCAGCACGGGATACCCCTCCGGCAACGTGCCCAGCCGCCGCAGCGTGCGGCACAACTCCCCGCAACGGTTGTAGGTCAATACCACGATGGACACTCGTGGACGAGGCGGAGATTCGCTCACCTCAGGCGCTCCATCCGTCAATGCGCCAGTAGCCTTCGGCCTGCTGCGCGGTGGCAGGCATCCCTCCCAGTCCGCGCAGCTGGGACGCGTACGCCAGTATCGCCTCGGGTTTGATCGCCAGGTTCGATTCCAGCTGGACGGGCGTTGTAGCGATACCGCGGCCACGCAGTTGGTCAAGCCGTGCCTGCACGGCGCCGGCACGTGCGCGATAGGGCACGTCCTCATATAAGAACCACGAGATTCCGGGGCAGATCCGCCCCACCCGCAACCCGGCGTCGCTGACGTTCAGATGATCGTCGTGGAACAGGCCCAAGGGCAGCGCCACCCTGCCCGCCGACACGCCGGCCAGGACGTGCAGCAGGCTGTCCGCCAGCCGGGGCAGGCTTTCCGGTGCGCCTTGGCGGTACTGAGCATCGATGAAATCCAGGCAGAGGCCGGTGCTTGCGGTGAGTTGCAGCGCCCGGTGGTCCTCGGTTTGGCGCCGTTCCAGTGCCTCCGCCGCGCTCGCGAATCCGCAGCGGCGATCCCAGTCCGTGGACGTATCCGGACATTCAGGCAGGCCGGTGTAGACAGTGACGACGATGCTGCCAGGATGCGCGCCGAGCAAGCCGCCGCAACTGAAGACAGCGTCGTCCAGATGGGGTGCAACGACAACAAGCGGCCCCGGCGGGCGCCGAGAATCGGAACCAGAAGATGAATGGGGCGAAGAGATGACGGACATATCGACGTAAGGGAACTTCGACGTAAGGAAAGGTAGCGCCAAGGCAGCCGGCGGCGGCAGCGCCTTGCAGCAATCGCCGTGCCGAAGACCATTGCTGCAAGGCGCCGACGGGACATCCCGGCCGATGCAGGTGGCATGGGTGGCATGAATTCAATGCATAGGTAAAAAACTCCCCCGCTTGCCGCGTAGCCCAGGGAAGCGGCCCCGCGGCCCGGCCAGGCATGGCGCTTGCGGATCCGCTCCTGCTTTTCCCACAAAGGAGCGTACTCATGAAGATTCGAGCCCTCACCTACGCAGTGGTCGTTGCGGCCGGACTGGCTTCGGCCAACGCGCTGGCGCAGTCCGCCACCCCGACTTCGCCGTCCAACACGCCTAACGACAGCACCGCGGTCCCGCCGAACCAGCCCGTTCCTCCGGGACAGGTGCCGCCGGCGCCGAATGCAACGCCCAATACGCCGACCAATCCGCCCAACCTGAACAAGCAGGATCAGAGGAAATCGGACCGGCACAAGGACCAAAAGCCGGGACACAACCGCGAAGCCAACGACAACGTACCCAGCACCCGAGGCAGCGGCGCAACCCCGCCTCCCGGCTATCCGAACACCGGCGGTTCGAAGTAAACGGCGGCTGCCGGCCGGGCCTCCCTCGACTCACGGGGGAAGTTGTGTACTTCTGTGCAGCTCACCCGGCCGGTTTTTCACATTCTTTCAAGAACCCCGAAAAGATATGCGCGTCTCGGCCGATACATTGCGCGGCAGCGGTCCCCGGACCGGAAACAGATCCCCGCCACCGAGCTGAGGTTGCCCATGTCGGAAGTCGTTGTCTATGTCAGAAGCCAGCCGCGGCTGGGCGACCAGATCGTCGCCCTGCCCGCGCTCTATCAACTCAAGACCTGGTGGGCGTCCCGGCGCATCCGCGTGGTCGCGCGCGACCGTCTGGGGGACTTCTACCGCTCGGTGCCTTGGGTTGACGAGTTCATCCGCGCCGCCACATTCGGCGACTACCTGCGCGCCTTGAAGAAAGACACCGAGGTCTGCGTCAGCCTGCACCACAGCAGTGAACGCTTCGGCCTGCTCAACCTGCTGCGCCGGCCAGCCATGCGATTCGGCTTTCGTAACGCACGGGTAAGCGACCTGGTATGGACCCATGCCCATCGCAAGGACGTCGCCGAGTACATAGGCCTGGCCAATCTGCGCCTGCTGGCGTCGTACCGCGGTTTCGACGCCGAACTGGCGGCGCGCCGCTGCTTCCAGGCGCTGGCGCGCCCCCACCTGCGCGGCGCGGACAGTGCGGACGTAGTGCTGATTCCGGGCGGAGGGTCTGGCGCCTTCAAGCGCTGGAGCCTGCTGAACTACTTGCGGTTGGCCGAGAGACTGAAACTGCTGCTCGGCCCCGACACGCGCTTCCTGTTCGTGCTGGGGGAACAGGAGGCGGCCGAACGCGCCAAGCTCCAGGCCATGCGACGTCCGGAATTCTCGGTTGCCTACTGCCGTTCCATTGCCGAGCTCAGCGCCATCATGCTGCGCGCGCGCCTGGTGGTCGCCAACGATTGCGGTCCCTCGCATATTGCGCAAGGCGCCTGCGTGCCCTATGTCGGCGTCTTCAATGAGTCCAATCCCGAATGGTTCTGGGACCGCCCCTACTCCGCCGCGGTCGTTCCGCGACACACCCGGGATGGAATCAACTCCATCACGCCCGACGAAGTGCTGGGCGCCTGCCGCAAAGTCCTGGATCACCATGCGCATCCTGCATACGCTGGCTGAGCGCAGCCTGGGCGGCTTGGAGTTCCGCGTCCTCGAACAATCCAGCTGGCTGCACAATCATGGATACGAAGTCTCCATCGCGGCACCCGCCGACAGCGCGATCAACCGCGCCGCCCGAGCGCGCGGATTGCGCGCAGTGGATTTCGACTTCAACCCGGCCTATTCGCCGTCCACGGTCCTGAAGCTGCGACGCACGGTCAAGGCGTTGCGCATCGACCTCATCGACAGCCACAGCAGGGCAGACGGCAAGACCGCCGCGCTTTGCCGCGACCTGTGCGCGGTCGTCAGGACACGCCATTTCGCCAAGGCCATGCGCAGCTCGCCACGGCGCCGGCTTGAATGGAAAATTGGCTGCGACCACGTCATCGCCACCAGCGGCAAGGGCAAGCAGGAACTCCTGGCCGCAGGGCTGATTGCCGAAGAACGGATCAGCGTCGTTGGAGAATGGGCGGGGGACGAGTTCTTCCTGCAGGACGAGGACCCGCAAATGCGCCTGTCCACCCGGCACGCGCTGGACATAGCCGCACCAGAAGACGCCTACGTCATCGCCACCATAGGCATGCTGCGTCCCGAAAAGGGCCAGGCCGACCTCCTGCGCGTAGTGCAGCGGTTGCGGGGCGAAGGGGTGCCCGCCACCGCGCTGGTGGTTGGCATGCCCACCGCCAGCACGCAGGCTTATGCGCAGACGCTGCACCGGCTGGCCCAGGAACTGGGCATCGCCCGGCATGTGGTGTTTGCCGGACACCGCAACAATGTGGCAAGCATGATCGGCGCCGCCGACGTGGTCCTGGTGCCTTCTGCCACCGAAGCCTGGTCGCGCATCGTGCCCGAGGCTTACGCGGCGCGCCGGCCCGTCGTTGCCAGCGAGGTCGGCGGACTGCCGGAAATTGTCACGCCGGGCCAGACCGGCTGGCTGGCCCGGCCGGGGGATGTCGCCGGCTATGCGGATGGCATCATGCGGATTCGCAGCCAGCCCAAGCATGCCGCAACCATGATCGCGAACGCCCGGGCGTACGCGGAAGCGAACTTCAGGCTGGCGGGAAAGATGTTCAGCACTTTGGAAGCGTACAAACGGACACTAGCCGGCGGGTGAACGACAGGGTGGAAGCGGTATCATGGTGCCCCCGATTGACTTACCCGATTCAGTACCGTGACAAAGCCCGCCCTATTGCTCGTCCTGGCGATCGCCCTGACGGGCTGCTCCAAGCAGGAAGAAACTCCCTGGGCCCGTCTCCAAGCCGCCACGCCTCAGCTGCAGCTGACCGCCAACACGCCGGAAGCGGCGGTGAAATCCTGGTGGCAAGTTCGCGACGCGCACGACCGCTACACGGCCACCGCCTGCAAAGAACTGGCCGAGCTGTACCAGCCTTTCACCTCCGCCGAAGACTCGCTCGCCACGGCCGAACTCCAGGCCCGGCAGAATGGCGATGAAAAATGCAGCGTCCAAACCTATGAGCGCAGCGTCGTCAATGTCGATGTCCAGTCCGACACGCGCGCCTTCGTTGTCGCGCAGATCCGCAACACGACACCCTCGACCCCCGGTTTCCCGGTAGACAACGACGAACGCGACCGCAAGGAAAGAGGCGTGCGCATGCAGTATCTGCTGGAACGCGCCGACAAGACGCAGAACTGGAAAATCGCGCAGGTATATGGCCGCAACCGGTATTGCGAGGTCGCGCCGCAGAACGGCTGGTGCCCGCTGTACACCCGCAAGGCGGGGTCGGCGAACAGCTATGTGTATGAATTCAGTCAGTAAGTGATGCGCGGGCAGAAGCTGTTCCTGCCCGCAGCTGGCGACGTCCGCGCCCCATCCGGGCACCCCTTATGAAACCAGAATCACCCCAGGCCGGACCTTCACCGGCTTGCCCAGGGTACGCGCGACGGGCGATGACTGCGCCGCATTGCGAACCAGCTCCTGCTGCGCCTCGGTAAGCGCCGCGGCAAAGCGCAAGCTCACCTCGAATCCGGTTTCTTGGTCCAGGCGTTCGATCGTGACGTCCACCGATCCTTCGGGCAATGTGACGCCGGCCCGCTCCGCAGCCATGTCCATGGACATGCAAACACAGGCAGCAAGCGCGCTTTCGAGAAGTTCGTGCGGCCGCATCCCTACCGTTCCCCCCTTGCCATTCTTCTGCGTGTCCGAGAGCAGGACGCTATGCCCATTGCTTACCTCGACGCAGTAAGACTCCCCTGACCGTTTCGCCGTCACCATGTGGATCTCCCGTAGTTGGATGAAAGATCCAGACAGCCTAGGCCGGCCGCGACAATCAAGGAAGGCCAGCGGGAATACTGGTATGGCGTATGACAGCCTGGGCCCTCCTGCGCGGCCTCAGTTGTCGTACTTCTTCGACAGATCCTCGAACACCTTCCTCTTTAACGGCGGCACCGCATCGACCACTCGCAGGAACGACCGGAAAAAGCGGCGTGATATCACCCCGCCATGCGCGGCCCGCTCCGCGTTGAGCCGCGAAAGACCCACCGCCGAATTGGCATATGTCCGCATCGCCTTTTCATACGCGCCGACGCCGTCCAGCATTGCCCGCTTGTCTTTCCCGGCGGCAATGAGTCTGTCCGCCAGGCTCGCGGCATCCCTGAGAGCGGTGTTCGCCCCGATTCCCGCCATGGGCGTCATGTTGTGTATGGCGTCGCCCACGAGGGTGATTTGGCTGGGCTTCCAATACGGCAGCTCGGGCATGCTGCGTATCGGCACGGCTTTCACCGTCTCCATGTCCGAGTGCAATACCAGATTCCGTAAGGTCGGAGACCACTTTTCCATGCGCCGCAGCACGATATCCGTGACCACGTGGCCCTGCAATTTCTCGATGCTATCGGGAAAGTCCTTGCGCGCGGCGGCGTAAGCCCAGACAAGATAATTCCCTGTCTCGTCCGCAGCGCCATTGCGCGCCGCGGCTCTCCAGGCGGACAGGAACATCCAGCCCGGACCCGGCGGCACCACGTTGTTGACCGAACCATCGATGAAGTTCCGCGGCAGTCCCTTGAGCAGGTCCGCCGTCAATGGCGTGCGTCCGACAAGGTTGGTGATTCCCAGGTCAAGCCGTTTCAGGCCGTTCAGGTATTGGGCTCTCACGCGCGAGTTACTGGCATCGGCCCCGACGAGCACATCTCCGTCAGCGTGACTACCGTCCGAAAAATGGGCCCGCACGCGTCCATCTTCGCCAAGAATCTCGTAGGAGGTGAATTCCTTCCCCCACTGTATCGGGCTGCCAGGCCCCTCCAGGCCGCCGAGAAGAATGCTTCTCAACTTGAGGCGCTCGATGGAACGGCGCTGCGCCTGGCCGCTAGGACCTGCCGGCCCCTCAAAGGCAGTTAGCGTGCGAGCCATTTCGTCCAGAAAGTGCACGCTCACGCCCGCATGCCCCGCGGCGCGGTCGAACGCCTCGAAGATATTTGTAGGCAGGCAGTGTTTCAAGGCCCGCTGTCCATGGCCGTCGATCAGGATGCCATACCCTGCCATGCCGTCGGCGACGGCAGTGCCTCGCTCGAACACGGCGACATCGACTCCGGAAGAATGAAGCTTCTGTGCCAAGGCCAAACCGGCCATACCTGCCCCAATGACCAAAACACGCATGCATTCAACCTTCAGACGGAGAACCAAAACCGGATCAGGACTCGATCAGTCCAACGGCTTCATGCCTGGCTGACCGGAAAGGTATGAACGCGATTGCGGCCATTGGTTCCCGGCTACTTCTTGCGGCCCCGCGCATCCTTGTCCTGCTTGCGCCAGTATGCGAACTCTTCTTCGTGGACCTCCAGGTCCACTTCGGACACGCGCGCTTGCAGCCGTTCCTGCACGTCCGCCACGGCCTTGTTGTAGATGGTGGGCCCGATTTCTTCCAGGATGAAGCCCAGCAGCGCACCGGCCGCCACATTGCCGATGCGTTCATCCATGTTCTGGTCGAAGTAGCGTTGAATGGAAACGATGGCGGCGTCTCGCACGCCGCGTTCAAGTTCGATAGCCATGGCGGCCCCCTTTCTGCAGACAAGCCGGCGTCCACGGGAAAACCCGCTAACCGGCCCCAATTTCCGACGAATTATACTGGATGCATAACCAGTGTTTTCTGCCATGCCGTTCAAAGCCCCCCTTACCCACGCCGAGCTTCGCGCTATCCGGGAGCGCCAGCCCTGGAACTCCGATGTGGTCTCCCTGCTCTGGGAGGTCAAGCGCTTGCGCTCGGCCCTGCTACGCTGGCACCAAGTGTCCAGCGACCTCAAGCGGCCAGCGGGCCTGATGGGCGATATCTACGACGAGCTGCTGGCGAATCTGGCGATGGAACCCTGCGTGTGCGAACGCGATCAGGCGACCGCGCAGCTGATGGACTCGCCCCCCAAGCCGCGCAAGCTGGCGTCGCCGAGGTAACCGGCAGGCGCAACAGACGGCATGCACACAGGGCCGTAGCATGCCCCTTGCCTCCCGTTCACCCATGTCCATGCCGATGGTGAATATCAGGATAGTGGGGATGCGAATGAGTCAGTACCGCATGGCGATGCGGATGCGTGTGCGGCTCCTTGCCGTCCCATGGGAAGTCATGAGTATGCTGGTGGTGAGCGTCGTGCACATGCCGGTGGCTATGGTGCAGCGGCTCATGCGTGTGCTCGTGCTCATGGCGTTCGCGCAGGTGCAACCAGAGGCCGATCGCCATCAGCGCCGCAGCCGCCCAGAACAGCGGGCCGGGCATTTCGGGCCACAACATCAACGAAATGACCACGCCGAACAACGGCGCGACCGAAAAATAGGCGCCCGTCCGGGCCGTGCCCAGCGTCCGCAACGCCATCACGAACAGCGTCAAGCTCACCCCATACCCCAGGAATCCCACGGCCAAAGTAACGCTCACGGCCGTGATCGACGGTAAGGTCGCGCCTCCGAGCAAAGCAAGCATGGTGTTCGTGAGCCCGGCCAGGAGCCCCTTCAATCCGGCAATCAGCATCGCGTCGTTCGTGGAGACCTTGCGAGTCAGGTTGTTATCTATCGCCCAACACAGACAGGCCCCGACAATCAGCAAGGCCCCGGGAGAAAAAGCCGCCGCGCCCGGCGCCCAGGACAATAGAAGCCCTCCGGCGACGATGACCAGCATGCCCAGCACGATCTGGCGATCCGCATTTTCTTTGAAGACCCACCAGGCGATCACGGCCGTAAGCACGCCCTCTACGTTCAACAGCAGCGACGCGGAAGCCCCGCTCGTCTGCGTCAGGCCCAGCATGAGCAGCGCCGGTCCCAGCACGCCCCCGAAGATGATGGCCCCCAGCAGCCAGGGCACGTCGCTTTTGGGGATCATCAGATCCTGGCCGCCCCCGCCGGCTTCGCCCCGCTTTGCCTGGCGCAGCAGCAATAGCAGACAGAGACCGAGGCCGCTGCCCAAATAGAGCAGGCCGGCCAGCAACAAAGGCGTGATGTCGTCAACGAGCATCTTCGCGAAAGGCGTGCTGGCGCCAAACAGCAATGCTGAGGTCAGTGCGGGTAGGGCTGAGCGGATGGACATAGCCGGATAAAGCCAGGGAACGTAGCAAAAGGCGGTGCCGGCAAGGCCTTCGCTGAATGCGCGGCGCTCGCCTGAACAGCACAATTTACTGGCCCGGACGGATTTACGGACCATTACCCCGGAAGCGCGCAGGGCTACGCGCAACGACCGGCGCGGCAGCCCTTCAGAGCCCAACGACTGCCGCCCGGGCCTAGGCGGCAGCGACGATCAATTGACGGTCACGCCGGCCTCGCGCACCACGTCGCCCCACAGAGAGATCTCCTGGACGATCTGATCGAGAAAGGCTTGCGGACTGCCCGGCGCGGCCTCTTCCCCGGTTGCCTTGAGGCGGTCGGCCATCTCGGGCATCACGACGGCCGCATTGATCGCGGCATTGAGCTTCGCTTGCACCTGCGGCGGCACACCCTTGGGCGCAATGATGCCGTACCACACCGTCACGTCGTACGGCACGCCGGCCTCGCGCACCGTCGGGATATCGGGCGCCGAAGACACACGTTGGGGCAAGGTCACCGCCAACACCTTCAGCCGCTTATCCTCGCGGTAAGGCAAGGTCGAGCCCGCCGTGGTCAGCATCGCGTTGACCTGGCCCGCGACCGTGTCCGTCAAGGCCGGCGCGGACCCCTTGTAGGGCACGTGGATCATGGAAATGCCGGCCGTCTTCAAAAAGGCCTCCATCGCCAGATGCGAAATCCCGCCCGTGCCGGACGAGGCATAGGTCAGCCCACCCGGCTTCTTCTTGGCCAAGGCCACCAGCTCGCCCAGGCTGTCCACCGGCACGCCGGGATTGACCGACACAAAGAACGGCGCGCGCGCGATCATGCCGATCGGCGTCATGTCCTCGACCGGATCGAATGGCAGCTTGTACAAGCTGGGGTTGACTGAATAGCTATTGGAAATCAAGGTCAGGGTATAGCCATCGGGCGCCGACTTCAGGCCCTGCTCCACCCCCAGCTTGCCCCCCGCGCCTGGCCGATTTTCGACCACCACGGGCTGTTTCAGGCCGTCGGACAACAGCTGCCCCAGGATACGCGCGATCCCATCATTGCCGCCCCCGGCGGCAAAGGGCACGATCAGCTTGATCGGCTGGGAAGGATAGTCATCGGCGCGCGCGTTGGAACCCGATCCGGCAAACGCCGCCACCGCAAGCGCTGCCCCCAATACCGCCCTGCCCAGCTTGGCGCCGGATAGCATGGTCATACTCTTCTCCTCTTTGGTTGACCGCTGCGCGGCCATGTTATGTGGCTGCCACGGCAGCGCCGAGGCATGTTACGCGCACGACAGGGGCTCTGCGATTTGCACAGTGCCAGCTGGGGCTATGACGAAGGGCGCAATAAGCAAGCTGGCGCAAACCTTGCATATGGGAACGCAACAAGTTACGTATTTAATTTTTTTATATTAAATCGAAACATAACAGCGGCGTGTACACCTCCAATAGAGAGGCTTCGGGGGACAATTTCGCGCGAAGTTGAAAGCGACAACGCCCAGCGGCAATCTGAAGGAGTATGTCCTACAATCCCTCGTCCCCATTTTTAAGATTTGGCAATGGATCGTAGGACTTTTTTATTGTCGACGGCGACCGCCGCGGGCGCCGGCTTCGCGTTAGGCACGTTCCGCGACGAAATCAAATCAGCGCTCTACCCCGAGGTGGATTCGGGGGCCGTCCCGGTTATCGGCATGCATTTCCGTGCTCTGCGAGGGGTTGGCTGGCGCATGGCCGAAAGGCCCAATGAAGGGAAGCTACTTCAGGCGATCGTGACCAAGGCACCCTACGGCCTGGATGGGACTTGGTTCGACGTCGACAAGCCATCCGGCTTTGTGCCGGGCCAACTGGTATCGGTCCTCTCCCCCGATGGCTTGTATCGGTCTGCCACCATTGCTGAGGTAAAGGGCTCGTCCATCCGCTTCCAGCAATCGCTATCGCATGCCCTTGCCGTCGGGTCTTCGATCTTCAATTTCTATCTGAACGATGCCCACCCCCACACGCCGGGGTACTTTGCAATTGCAGATGACGCGGCAGCGCAACTGAACAATCCGTATGAGCGTTGGCGCGCCCTAGGACTGTTCGGAGGTTGGGACAAGGTCGGGAATGTTGTTCTGACCGAAAACGCTAACTCCGACTACGGCAATCCGGGAGGGGCTTACCATGCAGCCGCCGCCCTGCAAGTGTCCGTCTCGGACGTTCTGAGCGGTGTGCAGAGTCGCGAGTTCGCGCTTGGGGCTGGTGACTACCGCCTTTCCTTGCCCCTCTCGTTCGCCCGGACCACAGGCTATGGGAGCTTGATGCGGGTAGACGTTCTTGCTTGGTCACCCCAACAAAGGACAAGCGTCACAATCAGCACCGATCGCTTTCGGTCGCTGGATGGCGTGTTCCTCGCCGAAGTGCCATTCACTCTGGACCAAGATACAACCGTGTCTTTTTCGCTGGTGATCGAAGACGGCACCAGCATCGACATGACGCTGGGCTATGGTCACATACTGCGCAAGTCCGCAAGGCCGCTAGATCTTTCGCTAGGGACCACGGTGCTATTCGGCGATAGCTGGATCAACTGGGGCTCCGTGACTGAGCGCTTCAAGACGAAGTGGTACCCGAAGGCCAAATTCGTGCAGTCAGGCGTGCCGGGCAACTACTTGGGGCACTTGCTAGAGCGCTTCGATGCTGATGTGATTCCGCACAAACCGCGCAATGTGTTGGTGATGTGCGGCACCAATGACGCCTACCGCCTCCCGACCGTTCAGCAGTTCCAGGATCAGGCCGCCATCTTGCGCGAGAAGATCCGCGCCATTGGCGCTCGGCCGGTCTTCTGGGATTGCTCGGTGTGCGACAAAAACTATGTTGACGGGGACCGCCTGATTCCATCGCGTGTTCTCGCAATCGGCACGGACTACAACGGACCAGCCCCCTACCCGACGGCCTAGGGCTCGCGCCACATCGTCCCCGGAGGCCACATCAGTGAGCGCATGGACATCTGCCATTAGCCTTTACATTGGCTGGCGATTCTGGCGCGGCAGGAGGGGCTCGAACCCCCGACCTCAGGCTTAGAAGGCCCGTGCTCTATCCAGCTGAGCTACTGCCGCGCGGTGTGGTGATGGCCCGGAATGGGTCCGGGCGCCGCATTTTACCTTGTTGCGGCCGCCTTGGGCGGTTGGCCTGAATGGCGGGCTCTGCGAGCCCTATTCCTCGCCGATGTCCGCATGGGTTGACACCCACAGCACCAGGGCGTCGTCCGGGCTCAGGCTGATCACCCGGTGCCCCATGCGGCTGTCTATATAGAAGCTTTCGCCGGCTTTCAGGCGGGCGGGTTCGTAGAATTCGGTGTAGAGCTCCACCTCGCCTTCCAGGACGTACACGAATTCCTCGCCGCGATGGCGGCTCCAATCGTGGAACTCGTCGAACGAACGCGCCTTGACGCGGGTGTGGAAAGGCATCATGCGCTTATGCGACAACGCGGTGCAAAGCAGGCGGTGGTCGTAGTACGGGGTTTCGTACTGGCGCCCTTCGCCCTGGCGGCTGAGGCTGCGGCGCCCAGTGCCCATATGGGCGTCGGACGCGGTGAAGAGTTCGGCCACGTCCAGCTCCAGCCCCGCCGCGATCTTGATCAGGTTGTCATAGGTGGGCGACAGCAGGCTGTTTTCGATCTTGGACAACGTGGACGCGGACACGCCGGTGGCCGCGGCCGCCTGCTTCAAAGTCCACGCCCGCGCCTGGCGCAAGGCTCGCAGCCGTTGTGCCAACACGCTTTGTTTGTTGCCTTCCATCTATATACCCTGTCATGCCCGCGACCGCCGCTCCCGCCACCAGTCGCGCGCCTGGTAAGACCAATAAGTAAGTTGCACCGCCGCCGTGCCAAGGCTGCCGCCGTTCCATGCCAGCCCGAACGGCGCGAACAGCTTGTAGCGCTGGGTATCGCCCGCGATCCCTTCCGCGACAACCCGGCCGCCGATCGACGCCGTATTCATGCCGTGTCCGCCGAACGCCGTGCAATACCAGACGTCTGGCGACAGCTGGCCGATCTGCGGCATCAGATGCCGCGCGTAGGCCATGCGTCCCGACCATGCCGTCTCCACGCGCAGCCCATGCAATTGGGGGTAGACGGAGAGCAATTCGCGTCGCAGCGACTCCGCCAGATCGGGCGGGTCATCGACACGGGTGGTGATTCTACTGCCCCAGCCGATGCGGCCGCCATCGAGCACGCGGTAATAGTTGCCGGCCCGCCGGTCGTCGCCAATGGCGGCGGGGGTCCGGATGGCCTCCCGGACCCGGTCGCCCAGGGGCTCGGTCAACATGATGTAGGTCGCGATGGGCAGCATGGCGCGGCGCAGCGCCGGAACGACGCCCTCGGTATAGCCGCCAGTGGCCAGCACGACGCTGCGGGCGTCGACCTGGCCATGGCTGGTCTTCAGCCGCTTGACCGCGCCGTCCAGCGCGGCCTGCGTGACGGGCGAGTCCTCGTGGATGCGCACGCCCAGGCGCGCGCATTCGCGGGCCAATGCGCGGGCATAGTTCAGCGGATGAAAATGAAAGGAGGTCGGGTCTTCCACGCCCTGGAAATACACGTCGGATACCAGACGCTCACGGACCTGGCCACGGCTCAGCAGACGCACATCGCGGCCGAAGTCGCGCTGCTGGCTGTCGCACCATTGCCGCAGGGCGTCGGCCGCTTCGTAACGCACCACGCGAAGCCGGCCATCGACCTTGCGGGCGTCGGCGATGTCCAGGTCCCGGATGTTGCCGCGGATGATCTCCACGCCTTCCATGGATAGCCGGTAGAGCTTGCGATAGTGGTCTTCGTCGACGTGCTTCCTGATGGCGTCGGCGCCCGCGGAGAATGCCGGCGATACGGATCCGCCGTTGCGGCCCGAGGCCCCCCAGGCCACGCGCCGCCCCTCCAGCAAGGTCACGTCGCGGCCACGGCGGGCCAGTTCCAACGCGGCGGACAGTCCGGCCAGCCCGGCCCCGACCACGCAGACATCGGTGCTGGACGCCCCCGACAGGGGCGCATAGCGGGTATCGCTGTCGGCCAGCGTGCGCTTGTAGTAGGTATCGATGTACTCGGAAGCCATGGTGGTCGGCGTCAGTTCAGGCCCGCGCCCTGCAAGCCGCCCGTCAGCCGCTTTTCCAGCCAGTTGGCCAAACGCAGCAGCGGGTAGCAGTAGATGAAATAGATGGCGGCGATCATGCCGTAGATGAACAGCGACTTCGCCGGAAAGGTGATGATGAAGACCTCGCCCTGGCGCGTCAGTTCGGTGATGCCCACCACCGACAGAATCGCAGTGCTTTTGATCAGCATGACGTACACGCCGCTCATGGGCTGCACGATCAGGCGCATGGCTTGCGGCAGGATGACCAGCCGCAGGATCTGGAACGGTCTCAAGCCCAGTGTCATCGCGCCTTCGGTCTGTCCGCGGGGCACGGCCTGGATGGCGCCCATGACGATCTCGGCCACATAGCAGGACGTATAGACGGACAGCGACACGAAGGCGGCCGTGCCGGAATCCCAGTGCAGCAGCTCGATGCCGGAACTGGGAAGCACGAAATAGAAGATATAGAGCTGCACCAAGAACGGCGTACCGCGCAGGATATGAATGTAGAGCCCCAGCAGCTGATGCACGCCGCGAATGCGGTAGCTGCGGATGACGCCGATCACAAAGCCCAGCAAGGACCCCGCGATGATCGCCACGAACGAGATTTTCAAGGTTTCCCAGAAGCCCTTCAACAGAAAGGGCAGCACGACGCCGGCGGTGGAAAGATAGGAATCCAGCATGCTTACCTCGCGTTCCAGGCGGGACCCGCCAGCCAGATGCTCACGCCGCGCGACAGCAGCAACATGCAGGCATAGATCAGCAGATAGCCGGCCGCAATGGTCAGGAAGCTCTCGTTGGGCACGATGCGGTCGCTGTTCATCTGCACGCCGGCCGCGACCAGTTCGAACACCGTGATCAATGACAGCAGCGAGGTGTCCTTGATCAGCACGGCGGTCTGGCCCAGCAGGGGCGGCAGCGTATTGGCAAAGGCCTGCGGCAGCACGACGTAGCGCAAGCGCTGGCGGTAGTTCATGCCGCAGGCCTTGGCGCCTTCGATCTGGCCGCGCGGCACGGACTCGATGCCCACCCGGATGATCTCGCTCATGTAGGCCGCGTGGTGCAGCGTCATGGCGATAATGCCCAACAGCATCTCGCTCCAACCCTTGGCGCCGGGCACCAGCATGGGCACCGCGTAATAAACCAGGTAGATCTGCACCAGCAAGGGAGTGGAACGAATGAATTGCACATAGGCCGCCACCGGCCGCCAGACGGCGGCGCGGGGCGACATATGGGCAAGCGCCAGCGGAATGCCAGCCAGCACCGACAGCACCAGGCTCGCGCCCGCCGCGATGAGGGTATTGGCCAGGCCGGTGGCGAACTGGCCCGTGTACTGGCTGACGATGCGCCAGTTATAGAAGTCGATCAGCCAGTCCATGGGCTCAGTGGTCTTTCTTCCAGTCGGTCGAATACCAGTACTTCACTTGCTCGGGCAAGGTGTTGTCGGCCGTCTTCAACGTCTGCCAGTTGTCGAGCCAGAACTTCAGGCGGAACGCGTTGGGGCCGACGGCGAACGCCAGGGGCTCCCGCACCATGATGCCGTCCAGCACGCGCAGATTGCCGAAGTCCACCAGGAACTGGTTGGCGGTCGACAGAGACATGATCCCGGCATCCAGGCGGCCGCTGGACAGGGCCTGTCCCACCGGCGCGCTGCCGCCCGAAAACTCCTTCATGGTCGCCTTGGGCAGCATCTTCTTGCCCACTTCCGCATAGGTGCTGGCACCCAGCACGCCCACGGTCACGCCATCCTTATTGAGTTCCTCATATGACTTATAGGGCGAATCCTTGGGCACCACGGCCACGGTGTCGGCATAGAACATCGGCGTGGAGAACAGCACCTGGGCCGCGCGCTGCGGGGTGGGCGTCATGTCGGCGGCCACCATGTCGGCCTTGCCGGACAGGAGCGCCGGGATCAATCCCTTCCATTCATAGTCCTGAAGCACCAGCTTCACGCCCAGGTCGTCGGCCATGCGCTTGGCCACTTCCACGGCCAGGCCGGTGCGCTTGCCGCTCTTGTCCATGAAACTCATGAGCGGCCCCGAGGTCTGCACCGCGACCCGCAACTCTCCGCGCTTGAGGATGTCGCCCAGTTCGTCGGCCTGCGCGGGCAGGGCCACGGAAGCGGCTGCCAGGGCGATGCCGGCCACGCCCAGCCATTGTTTGATTTTCAGCATTTACTACCCCTTGTGGTGAATGGACTCATGTCATTCCGGGCAAAGCACAGTGCGCCGGCAGCGCCCGGATCAGCCGGACCGGCCCTGGTTACTGCCGGACGCCGCGCACGCGCGGGCCGCCCGTTGCTTCCTTGCTGCTACAGAATCTTCTCGAGAAAGGCGCGGGTGCGCGCTTCCCTCGGGTGGCTGAACACCTGCTCGGGCGTACCCATTTCCACGATGCGGCCGGCGTCCATGAAGAGCGCGCGGTCGCCTACGTCGCGGGCGAAACCCATTTCGTGGGTCACCACGGCCATGGTCATGCCGTCGCGCGCCAGCGCGCGCATCAGTTCAAGAATGCCTCCCACGGTTTCGGGGTCGAGCGCCGAAGTGGCCTCGTCGAACAACATCAGCTTGGGGTCCATGGCCAGCGCGCGTGCAATCGCCACGCGCTGCTGCTGGCCGCCGGAGAGCTGGCTGGGATAGCGCGCGCCGTAGTCGCCCATGCCAACGCGCCCCAGCAGTTCGCGGGCGTAGCGTTCGGCATCGACGCGGGTACGGCCGCGCACCACGCGCTGGGGTAGCGCGACGTTGTCCAGCGCAGTACGGTGTTGGAACAGGTTGAAGTGCTGGAACACCATGCCGACTTCGGTGCGCCAGAGGTTGACGTCGGTGGCCGGGTCCGTGAGCGACACCCCATCCACCCGGATGGTGCCGCTGTCGATGCTCTCCAGGCCGTTCAGCGTGCGCAACAGGGTGCTCTTGCCGGAACCGGACGGTCCGACCACCACCATGACCTCGCCGCGCCCAAGCTGGCAGTCGATGCCATCCAACGCCAGATGCGGGGCCTGCCCGTCGCGCTGATAGGTCTTGCTGACTGCCTGGACGACCAGCAGAGGTTCCGCCACGGATCCACCTTCGGATGAGTGCTGCCTTGGTTAAAAAGGTTTCGCAATTCACGCTGGAGTTTCGTATAGTAAATTTTTTTCCAGAATCGCCACTTAGGCATAACCCTTAAGCGAAGACAGGCTCTTCGCAGGCAACCCAAGGAACCGGCATGGACACTCCCCAAGACATCCTGCGCGCGCTCGGGCTGAACCCGGAATCGCTCACCGGCGGCACGCTGCGCGCGCGCAGCCCGATCGATGGCGCCGAACTGGCCCAGGTCCACGAGCACACGGTCGCCCAGGCCCATTCCGCCATCACCCGCGCGCGCCAGGCCAGCCTGGCGTGGCGCGATGTGCCGGCTCCGCGCCGCGGCGAGCTGCTGCGCCTGTTTGGCGAAACGCTGCGCCAGCACAAGCGCGAACTGGGCCGCCTGGTCAGCCTGGAAGCCGGCAAGATCGTCGCCGAAGGCGAAGGCGAAGTTCAGGAAATGATCGACATCTGCGATTTCGCCGTGGGCCTGTCGCGCCAGCTGTACGGCCTGACCATCGCCTCCGAGCGCCCCGGCCATCGCATGATGGAAACCTGGCACCCCCTGGGCGTGGTCGGCGTGATCAGCGCGTTCAACTTCCCCGTGGCCGTGTGGTCCTGGAATGCCGCGCTGGCGCTGGTTTGCGGCAATGCCGTGGTCTGGAAGCCGTCGGAAAAAACCCCCTTGACCGCGCTGGCCTGCCAGGCGCTCTTCACCCAGGCCGCGCAACGCTTCGGCGACGCGCCCGCCGGGCTGTCCGAAGTGCTGATCGGCGGCCGCGACATCGGCGAAGCCCTGGTGGATTCGCACGCCGTGGCCCTGGTGTCGGCCACGGGTTCGACCCGCATGGGCCGCCAGGTGGGGCCGCGCGTGGCGCAGCGCTTCGGCCGCGTGCTGCTGGAGCTGGGCGGCAACAACGCCATCATCGTCGGCCCCACGGCCGACCTGGACATGGCCGCGCGCGGCATCGTGTTCGGCGCCATCGGCACGGCCGGCCAGCGCTGCACGACCACGCGCCGCCTCATCGTGCACGAGAGCGTGGCAAACGACCTGGTGCAACGCCTGCACAAGGCCTATGCCAGCGCCACCATCGGCAATCCGCTGGACAGCGCCACGCTGGTTGGTCCGCTGATCGACCGCGTGTCTTTTGACGCCATGCAGGCCGCGCTTACGGCCGCGCGCGAACAGGGCGGCAAAGTCACCGGCGGTGAACGCGTGCTGGCCGAGCAGTATCCGGATGCCTGGTACGTGCGCCCTGCCATCGCCGAGATGCCGGGCCAGACCGACGTGGTCTGCCACGAAACCTTCGCCCCCATTCTGTACGTGATGCGCTACACCGATTTCAGCCAGGCACTGGCCTTGCAGAACGGCGTGCCCCAGGGCCTGTCGTCGGCCATCTTCACCAATGACCTGCGCGAGGCCGAGACCTTCCTGTCCGCGGCAGGTTCTGACTGCGGCATTGCCAACGTCAACATCGGCACTTCGGGCGCCGAGATCGGCGGAGCCTTCGGCGGCGAAAAGGAAACCGGCGGCGGCCGCGAATCGGGTTCCGATGCGTGGCGCAACTACATGCGCCGCGCGACCAACACGATCAACTATTCGCGCCAACTGCCCCTGGCCCAGGGCATCAAGTTCGGCGAATAAGCTCCGGCCGCGCGGCTTCGATAAGCCCCCGCGCGTGCGCCGCCACGCGCGGGGGCTTACGCTTTCTACATACGATTAGCCAGCCTTACAAACTGTTGCGGGGGTCGATGCTACATTTCCTGGTCACAAAACCCTGTTAAGACCCGATGACCACAAGCCGTCCTGCACGTTCCGCCCTCCTCTTGCGCACCCTTGCCGCCGCCCTGGCCACGGGCCTGGCTGGCGCAGCCACCGCGGGCGTGTCATACCGGCTCGATCGCCCCTCGGCCGCCCCCGGCGAAACCGTCACGATCGAAGCGGTGTACTTCAATGAAGGCACCGCCCGCTCCAATTGGGAAGCGCCGCCGGAACTGGTGCTGCAATGGCGCGGCCAGGACGGCCAGATCGTGCGCAGCCTGGCCAAGTTGCGTGGCGGCCCCGCCAGCTTCAGCGTGCCGGTCAACAACTTCGCGCGCATGGCCTGGACCGCCGTCGTACCCGCCACGGCCAAGGGCCTCCAGGCTGTGTCCATCGAAGGGCAGCCTGCCATGATGGCGCTGGACGCCACCGGACGCGACAGCGGCACGCTGGCCAGCACGCCCGCGCAGGGCCCGGTTGTGGATGCCGCCAGCGGCCAGCCCGTGCCAGCCGCCGCCGTGGCCGCCGTCGGCGCTTCGCCCGAAGGCGGCCCCTCGCCCGAGGCCTCCGCCGTGCCAACCGTACAGCAGCAGACCGCGTTCGACCGCTTCCGCAGCTCGATCTCAGAATACAAGCCGGTGTACTTCGACATCGGCACCCGCGGGCAGACGACCGCCCGCTTCCAGATCAGCGCCAAGTACCGCCTTTTCAGCCCCGCAGGCGACCGCCCGGCGACCTGGGACGAAAACTTCTACCTGGCGTATACGCAGACCTCGCTATGGGACCTGCAGGGCGATTCCATGCCCTTCATCGACACCACGTTCAATCCCAGCGCCTTCTGGCTGTCCGACAATATCTGGACGTCCGCCAACCAGAACTGGCGCTTCGGCATGAACACCGGCGTGGAACACAACTCCAACGGCAAGGACGGCGCGGATTCGCGCTCGCTCAATGACGGCTACATCGAGCCGCGCTTCCATTACCGTTTCGACGGCGGCAGCACGCTCACCTTCGCCCCCAGGGTCAAGGCCTACTTCGGCGTCGCCAGCGAGAACAGCGATTACTCCGACTACGCCGGCCACGTCGACTGGCAATTGCGCTGGGCGCAGGATAATGGCGCAGTCGTGTCCGCCATGTACCGCCAGGGCGACCAGAAGCGCCGCACCACCCAGCTGGATTTCGCGTGGCCGCTGCAACGCACGTGGCTGAACATGAACGGCTATCTGCATCTGCAATACTTCAACGGCTACGGCGAAACGCTGCTCGGCTACAACCAGCGCAACGAATCGCAGTTCCGGGTCGGCCTGTCGCTGGTGCCCTAAGACCCACCGGGCCTGCCTTCAGGGCCTGCCTCAGGCATAAGGGGCGGCAAGTCCCGCCCCTAGCCTTCCACCGCCAATTCTTCCCAGCCCAGCTCGCGCGTGCGTTCCAGCGCCGCCGTGACCTGGGCCGCGGCCGAACGCACTGCTTCGACCAGATACTGCCCCGTCAACAGCCGCGCCGTCACGCCGGCCATGAACACGTCGCCCGTGCCATGCACCGAAGGCGGGATGGCGATCTCCGGGTGCGTCACGACCGTGGCCTCATCCCGCGTCACGACCGCCAATTGCAACGTGCCGGCTGCCGCGGCCATGGGCGCGGCGCTGGTCACCACGATCCAGTCCGGACCGCGCGCAATCAACTCGCGGGCGGCGGCCACCACTTCTTCGATCGACGACAAGGCTCTTCCTACCAGCAGTTCCAGTTCGAAGTGGTTCGGCGTCATGCCGTCGGCCAAAGGCACCAGCAGATCGCGGTACTGTTGGACCAACCCCTCGTTCACGTACAGGCCGTCGTTGCGGTCGCCCATGACGGGATCGATGTGCACTTTCAGGTCCGGGCGCGAGGCTCGCAGCGCCGGCAGCCAGCGGGCCAGCAGCCCGGCCTGCCCGGGCTGGCCCAGGTAACCGCAGACCACCGCGCGCGCCCTGCGGGTAACGCCACGCTCGTCCAGGCCTTGCAACAGCCCTTCGAACCAATCCAGCGGCACCGCGCCGCCGTGCAAGGTCGGATAGTGGGGCGTGTTGCTCAGGATGACCGTAGGCACCGCGATCGCGCGCAGGCCCGCTTTGCGGAAAACCGGCATGGCGGCGTTGTTGCCGACGCAGCCATACACAACCTGGGATTGGACGGAAACGATATCCATCTGCGCGGTAACGGCGGGGATTGCGCTCATGGGGCTTTGCTCCTGGAGGACCGCGGCTCGCGCCAGCCTACATGCGGGTGATGAAATAGATCTTCTTGACGAACTGGTCCACTTCCCAGCGTCCGGTATAGCCTTCGGGCATGACGAAGGCCTCGCCCACGGTCAGTTCGTGCACGGTGCCGTCCGGATCGACCAGGCGCGCCGAGCCCTCGACGATGTAGCCGAATTCGATATAGCCCGTGGTGTTGGACTGGAACACGCCAGCCGTGCTTTCCCACACGCCAGCCTCGGCCTTCCCGCCATTGCCTTCAAAGGCGGTCACGGTGCGGAACGCGGCATCGCCTGAAATCGGGCGGCGCGGCTTGCCGGGCACGGGATTCTTCATGGGACCGGCGTCGATGCGGACGAGCCGCGATTGATCATTCTTCATGGCAGTTCCTGTATGCGGATAGAGGGATGAGTCCGGCGTCGCGCTCAGTGCGCGGCCACCACCAGCACTTCGGCCATGGCCCGGCTGACGGTGCGCATGCGGTGCGGCAGTTCGGAATCGAAATAGACGGAATCCCCGGTTTCCAGGCGGAATTGACGTTCGCCCACCTGGACTTCGATGGCGCCTTTGAGCACCAACAGGAATTCCTCGCCGGGGTGCGGAAACACCGCGGTCGCGTCGGGAAAATCGCGAGGCGGATGCACCACAAAGGGCTCCATCGCCTTGACCTTGCGGCGCCCGGCCAGCGACTCGTAGTGATACTCGCTGCCCAGGCCCCGGCGTTGCAGCGCTTCGCGGTCCGCCACCCTGACCACGCTGACCACTTCTTCTTGCGCGGCGTCATCCGAGCCCACCAGTTCCGAGACCCCCAGGCCGTAGGCTTCCGCCAGCCGCAGCACGGTGGAAATGGAGGGTTCGCTCAAGCCCCGCTCCAGTTTGGAGAGGTAGCTTTTGGTCAGGCCCGTGCGCTGCGCCAGCTGTTCCAGGGACAAGGTTTGCTGGCGGCGCAAGGCGCGCAGGCGGTGCGGCAGGTCTATCATGGGCGGGGTTGCGATACGGTCGCGGAATACGACCGGTAAGCATGCCCTAATCCGGCTCCGCCGTCGAGCCGGCCCCGCGCCCTGCCTCCCTCAAGCCAGCACGTCGGGGTGCGCCCGCAGTGCGCGCCGCGCGTAATACGAAAAACCGACCTGCGAGCGCTTGGGCGTCAGGATCCAGTCATGCGCCTCGCGGCCCAGCGCCGGGGGGATGGGCTGGATCTTGCCGGCGGCCATGGCCAGCAATTGCATGCGCGCGGCCCGCTCGAACTGCAGGGCCAGCACGCAGGCCTCTTCCACCGACCCCGCCGCGATCAACATGCCGTGGTGCGACAGCAGGATGGCACGCTTGGAGCCCAACGCAGCGGAAATGATCTCGCCTTCCTCGTTGCCCACCGGCACGCCGGGCCAGTCCTTCAGGAAAGCCACATCGTCATACAGCGGGCAGTTGTCCATATGAGAGATTTCCAGCGGCACCTCCAGCATCGACAGCGACGCGGCGTGCAGCGGATGGGTATGGATGATGCAGTTCACGTCGGGACGCGCGCGATAGATCCACGAATGGAAGCGATTGGCCGGATTCGGCATGCCACCGCCTTCCTGCACGCGCAGGTCCTCGTCCACCAGCAACAGGTTGCTGGCCGTGATCTCGTCAAAGCCCAGTCCCAGGCGTTGCGTGAAGTAGCGGTCCGGTTCCGGCGCGCGGGCCGTGATCTGCCCGGCCAGCCCGGAATCATGCCCCCCGTCGAAGAGGATGCGGCAGGTCAGCGCCAGGCGTTCGCGCAAGCTCCATTCCGGCGTCTCGAATTGGCGCTGCATTTCGGCTTTCGCCCGCGCGATCAGTTCGTCCTTGCCCAGGTGCATCGTATCGGCCATTGTGGTCACTCCCAAGATTGTGTCTGTGTCATGCCGCTTCAATCAGCGGCGTAAAACCGGGCAAGGCGCGCATGCGCGCCAGCCAGGCGTTGATGTGGGCAAAGCCGGACAGGTCGTAGCCGCCCTCGGCCGCCATGCTCGTGTATGGATACAGCGCGATGTCGGCGATGGTTGGCGTGGTTCCCACCAGATAGCTGCGTCCAGCCAGATGCGCGTCCATCAGCGCCGCCGCCTTCATGCCGATCTCGCGCCACGCCCGCATGGCGGGATCGTCAACCTGCGCCGTGCGGCGCAAGTGGATCAGCAGCCGCGGCTGCGCGAAGGCGTGCATATGCTGGGTCTGCTCGAAGCTCAGCCAACTGCTGACCTGTGCCTGCTCCAGGCGGCCGGCGGGCAGCCAGGGCGTGCCCATTCCCAGATACCAGAGGATGGCTTGAGACTCGGCCAGCCACTGGCCCTCCGGCGTCAAGAGGGCAGGCACCTGCCGCCATGGATTGATGCGCGCAAACGCCTCGGTCTCCAGGTCACCCTGCACGATATCGAAAGTGCGCCGCGTCACGGCAAGGCCCATGTAACCGCAGGCCAGCCGGATCTTCCAGGCATTGCCCGAACGCAGCGTATCTGCCAGTTCCAGCGGCTTGCCCGCGAGAGGATGCGGTATCTGGTTCATCGTCAATCCATCTTGATGTTGGCGCGCTTCACAATCTCGGTCCACTTGGCTTTCTCGCCGGCGATGAAGCGCTGATACTCATCCGGCTTGCCCGTGTACAGCTGCGTCCCCTGGGATGCGAGCCGTTCCTTCAATTCCGGCGAGGCCAGAGTCTTCTGCAGCGCCGCATTCAGCTTTTCCAGCACTTCAGGCGGCGTGCCCGCAGGCGCGAAGAACGCGTTCCACGAACTGATCTGCAGCGCCGCATCGCCCACCTCGCTGCTGGCGGGGACGTCCGGCGCCGAAGGCAGGCGCTTGTCGGCAGCCACCGTCAGGGCACGCAGTTTGCCCGATGCCGCATGCGGCATGATCACGGGACTGGCATCCATCACCACGTCGACCTGCTCGCCGATGGCGGCGTTGACGGCCTCGCTGCCGCTCTTGAACGGCACGTGCACGATGTCCAACCCTGCCGTCAGCTTCAGCAACTCCAGACCCAGATGCGGCGAACTCGCGTTGCCCGCCGAACCGAAATTCAGCTTGGCCGGGTTGGCCTTGGCGTAAGCCACGAACTCCCCGAACGTCTTCGCCGGCACGCCCGCCCGAACCGCCAGCAGATACGGCGACCCCGACACCATGCCTACCGGCGCGAACTTGTCCGCGTCGTAGCTGAGCTTGCTGTAGATCAGCGGGTTGACCACTTGCGTGCCCACCGTGCCCATGAAGATCGTATAGCCGTCGGCCGGCGCGGTCGCCGCCACCTGCGCCGCAATCACGCCGCCCGCGCCCGGCCGGTTCTCGATCACGATACCCTGCCCCAGCACGTCGCCCATGCCCTTGCCCACCTGGCGCGCCACGATGTCCGTGATCCCGCCCGCGCCAAAAGGCACCACCAGCCGTATCGGCCGGTCCGGATACGCCGCCTGTGCGCCACTTCCCGCCATCGCGGCAACCAATGCCAGCGAGCCGGCAATTCCCGAAATCTTCATGTCATCCCCCTACGGGCGCCGCCGATCGGCACCATCATGACACGAAGTGTCCTATAGGATATTGATTTTCCGCAAGAGGAAATAGGTTGAGGGAAAACCCTTAGTACGAGGAATAAAGCTCGCCTCTGTCGTCTGCCAGCTGCTCGATCGCCTTGGAGTAAGGAACCCTCTTGCGATTCGACACCATCACGAGAATGCGCAGGTGATATCGTGTTTGACGCGATCGTTGCAGACTCTGCATTCCGCAAGAGTCCACCTTGCCCGGTTGCCCAGCCAAGAAAGGAAACGACACCATGGCATACGTAACTACGAAGGATGGAACCGAGATCTTTTACAAGGATTGGGGCCCCAAAGACGCGCAGCCTATTCATTTTCATCATGGCTGGCCGCTCAGCGCCGATGACTGGGACAACCAGATGCTGTTCTTCCTCAAGGAAGGCTTCCGCGTCGTCGCCCACGATCGACGCGGGCATGGCCGCTCATCGCAGGTCAGCGAAGGCCACGACATGGACCACTATGCCGCCGATGCCTCGGCGGTCGCCGAACATCTCGACCTCCGCAATGCTATCCATATCGGTCACTCGACCGGTGGCGGCCAAGTCGCCCGCTACGTCGCGCAGCACGGCCAGCCGCAAGGGCGTGTCGCCAAGGCCGTTCTCGTCAGCGCCGTGCCGCCTCTGATGGTCAAGACCGACGCCAACCCGAACGGCACGCCGCTTGAGGTGTTCGACGGATTTCGCGCCGCGCTCGCGGCGAACCGGGCACAGTTCTTCCGCGATGTACCGGCAGGCCCTTTCTACGGGTACAACCGTTCCGGCGCCCAGCCATCGCAAGGCGTGATCGAGAATTGGTGGCGTCAAGGCATGATGGGCAGCGCCAAGGCGCATTACGAAGGCATCAAAGCCTTCTCCGAAACCGACCAGACCGAGGATTTGAAGGCGATCACCGTCCCGACCCTGGTGATGCAGGGCGATGACGATCAGATCGTTCCCTATCAATGCGCGGCCATCATGCAAGACAAGCTTCTGCGAAACAGCACATTGATTATCTATCCTGGCTTCTCGCACGGAATGCTCACCGTGAACGCTGATGTCGTGAACGCAGACCTTCTGAAGTTCATCCGCGGATGAACTCGGCGCGCCGGGCTCTCCGCCCGGCGCATCCCGCCGGCGGCGCCTGTACCTCTACATCACGCGCACGCCCAAAACTCGATCGGTCGCCCGGCCTGCTCCGTGGAGATCACCTAACCTTTCAGCGCGCTGGTAAGGTCGTATACCGTGACGCTGCCCAGGTCGGCCAGGCACGGATCCGTGCCCTGGAAATGGGCCGCTTTCAAGCCGCAGCCCCACCGGACAATTGTTGTTACACAATCCTTGTGCAAATATTGCACCTTGGTGATGTAGTGACACAATTCGCAGGGCTTGCAAACCCGTGGGCGGCAGCGGGCAACAGGCCGGCTCCCTTTCGGAGAACCCGAAGTCCATGTCGACCTATATGGAAGCGTTCCTGAGCGGCATCGCCCTCTTGCTTTTCGCCGCCATACTGGTCTTGCTGCATTCCGCGCGGGGGGTGCGGGCCGAAGCGCGGCGCCTGCGCGCCGATATCCAGGAGGCCCGGGCATCCCACAAGATGCAGGCGCGTCTGTTGGACGCCACCCCCACGCTGATCGCCGCCTTGGATGGAATGAACCGCTATCTGAGTGTGAACCAGGCTTTCGAGGAAATGGTGGGGCTGGACCGCAGCCGGCTGATTGGAGCAAAGGCTGGATCCCTGCAAGGCGTCGCCGGGTCGCTGGGTGCCCAATTAGAAGCGTTCGCTCCCCAATGTGTCGTGGCGGACCAGGCAATCACCGAGGTCATCGAGGTGCGCGCCGCCAACGGGCGGGCCATTGAGGGCATGTTGATCGTACAGCCCTTTCACGGCGATGACGGCACTCCTCGCGGGGCCCTGGTCGCCCTGGTCGATGTCAGCGCGCGCCTTGCAGCAGAACGCGAAGCCCGCGAAATCAAAGACACCGTGGAAGACTTGACGCAAACCCTGCCCATGGCGTTTTTTCGGATCCGGGAGGAGCCCAGAGGCCATCGCTGGGTCCCGTATCTGGTGGGGCAAACAGAGAAGTTCCTGCGCCAGTCGTCTCGCGAAATCCTCGAACGGTCCAGCGGGGGAAACCTGCCCAGCGTTCTGGAAGCCTACTGGCCGGCAGCCCGCGCAGCGGCGGACGCATCCCGCGATAGCGGTGGACCGATACAGATCGACCTGGAAACGCACCGCGCGAACGACGACGGATGGGTAAGGATCGGCACCGCCCTGCCCCGGCGCCTGCCGGACGGTTCGGTCCTCTGGAATGGGTATCTGATGGACGTCACGCAAGAGCATCGTGATGCGGAAGCGCTCAGTCGCGCCAAGGCCGAAGCCGATGCAAACGCCCAGGCCAAGTCCCGCTTTCTTGCCGCGATGAGCCACGAAATCCGCACGCCATTGGCAACGACGCTGGGCGCGCTGGAGCTGTTGCGCGACACCCCCATGGACGACTACCAGCGCCAACAGGTCGATCTGGCGGACAGTGCTTCCCGGCTCCTGATCGAAATTCTCGGCGATATCCTCGACTTCTCGCGCCTGGAGGACGGGCCCGTGCCGGTGGAATCGATACCGTACAGCGTGCGGGACGTCCTGGACCAGGTGACCCACATCTTCTCGGCCAAGGCGCGGGAGAAGGGTTTGACGCTGGACGTGTGTGTCGCGCCCGAGGTGGCCGCGCAGTACCAGGGCGACCCCGTACGCGTGAAGCAGATCCTCTTGAACCTGATCGGCAATGCGATCAAGTTCACCGTAAGCGGCGGGATCAATGTCACCGTGAAGGCGGCACCCAACGCCCCTGCGGCCGGCGCGTCCGTCCAGACTATCCTCGTTTCGGTGTCCGATACCGGCATCGGGATTTCAGCCGAAGCGCAGAGCCGCCTGTTCCGCCCCTTTTCGCAGGCGGATGCATCGACAGTGCGCCAATATGGAGGCAGCGGGCTGGGGCTGGCCATCTGTTCGCGCCTGAGCCGGCTGATGGGTGGGAGCATCCAGGTGCAAAGCACTGAAGGCGTCGGCAGCCGCTTCGACGTCACCTTGCCCCTGCATGTACTGCGGCTCACCCCGCCAGATTCCATATTGACGGGCAAGCGCATCCGCATAGACGTGCACCGCGCGGCGGACGACGCGGCCCTCCAGGCATATGCCCAAGCGCTGGGCATGCGGCCGGTCGAGCCTCCCAGTCCGTCCGATCTCCACATCGTCGAATTGCCGCAGCCGGGGCCGGCTCCGCTGCCCGCCACCCTGTATTTCGCCCCCGACGGATATTCGCCCGAAAACCTGCCGCCAGGAACGCCGCCGGCGCTCGTCGTCGCAGGCGGGCCCGTGCGATTTGGCGAACTATTGCAGGCCTGTCTTGGCGCGTTGCAGACGGAGCATCCTGTTACCAAACCCTCTGTCACGCTACGGGAAAATGCCGCCGATCCAGAAACGAGGCGGATACTGATCGTAGAAGATCATTTGCCTTATCAGATAGTGATTCGAAACATGGTGGACAAGCTAGGTTGGCCTACGGATGTGGTCGCAGACGGCAGGCAGGCGTTGAATCAGCTGGAACGTGTGCAATATGCGTTGATGCTGACGGATTGCCATATGCCCGACATGGACGGCTTTGAACTGACCCGTCGCGTTCGCGACCACGAAGATGCCCGCATCCGCGCCCTGCCCGTTGTCGGCTTGAGCGCCGACGTCCAGAGCGAATACGTGGAGCGCCTGCGGCAAGCTGGGCTCAATGACTTCCTGGTCAAGCCCGTCAACCTTTCCACGCTGCGCGAGTGCATAGGGAGGTGGACCAATGAATCCCGCTGACCCGGGCCGGACGATCCGGCCTTTTCGACACCAGCCCCTTACCGAACGGAGTCGCACTTGACCACTGTACTCGTCGTAGACGACCACCCTTCTTTGCGCCTCGTCTTGAAGACGCACCTGACGCAGGTGCTGGGCGTGACAGGCATACTGGAAGCCGACAATGGCCAGTCCACGATACAGACCGTCAAGGACAGCCACCCCGGCCTGGTCATCCTGGACATAGACATCCCGAAGATCAATGGACTGGACGTGATTCCGCGCATCAAATCGATCCAGCCGGACATCCGCATCCTGGTGGTGTCGGGACAGGACCAGTCCGTTTTTGCGCCTCGCGTGAAGCTTGCCGGCGCCAACGGCTATGTCAGCAAATCGCAAGAGATATCCGAGATTCTTCGCTGCGTCGAAGCCGTCCTGGCAGGCTACACCGTGTTTCCGAACACCGAGGTGCAACACACTTCACGCCAGCCTGGCGCAACGGATAACGTGGACCGCCTGAGCCGCCTGTCGGACAAGGAGATCGTCATCATGCAAATGCTGGCGCGCGGTATGTCCAACAAGGAAATCGGCGAAGCGCTTTTCATCAGCAACAAAACCGTCAGCACGCACAAGACGCGCATCATGGAAAAACTGAAGGTACAAACACTGCTTGAATTGATCGACTTCGCCCGCCAGTGCGGAATTTCCCACTGAATACCGTGGTTGTCTCAGGAAGTATGGGATGAATCTCGCCCTCGTTCTCGGACCTGATCCAGCAAGGTTGCACGAATTGAGTACCCGCCTGGAAGGACTGGGCTTAGTGGTCGATACTTGCTCGGACTCGACGGAGTTGTCCGGCTACCCTGCCTCGCCCCGCGTGGTCGTATGGGACCTGGGCTTGCCTCGGGCGTCAGCGGCTAGGGTGCCCGCAGCGGTCAGGGCCGCGCCAATACACCTTCGCATTTCGCCCCGGGGCAACGCCATCCCCGACATCGAATCGCACCCCGCAAGCTCCACCACCGAGTCCGACCTCCTGCAAGCCCTACTGAACGCCGGCTATTGCTTGCCGGAGGATTCCGAATGCGCGGCCATTCCCAGTGTGCTCCACGGTCTGGTTGACGGTGACTCCGCCGTGGTGGCCGAGCTGATCGACAGCCTGACCGACACCGGGCTCGCCGACCTGGCTGCCTATCGCGTGCGCTGCGCGGACCAGGACTGGACTGGCGCCGGCACGCTGGCGCACCGCATCAAGGGCACGGCGCGGCTGGCCGGTTGCGCGTCGCTGACCCAGCTCTGTGAACATGTCGAGGCCGTCACCCGGAATGGCGACGGCGCACAGGTAGAGCGGCTTAACACCCTGTTTGAACCTTCGCTGCAACGGCTCTGCGACCAGCTGCATCGCCTGCAGCAGGCGCGCTGATCTCCAGCTTGCCGCTCTGCCGCGCTTGGCTGGCAATCTCAAACCTCGGCGCTGACGCCTGCTCCCGGGCCGTCGTCCCGGCTATTCGGAGTCAGGCGCACAACCTCATCGATCGCGCGCCCCAACGAGCCCAAGCTCACTGGCTTGATCAGAATCTGGTCCATGCCCGCCGCCTTGGCCCGCTCGATCTCCGCCTCGTGGGCGCCTGCGGTGTAACCCAGGATCGGCAATGTAGCGCTCGCATCGCCACGTTGCCGCAGCGTGCGAGCAAAGGCATAGCCGTCCATCACGGGCATGGCGCAGTCGCAAACCACAACGTCGAAACGCTGCTCCTCCACCAGCTTGAGCGCCTCGGCACCGTTGCAGGCGCAGGCAACCCGATGCCCCAGTTTCTGCAACTGACGCTGCAACAGCAGCACATTGGAAGGCTGATCATCCACCACCAGCACATTCAGCGCCACGCCCGCGGGTGCCGTCAGTTCGAACACTTCAGGGCGCGCAGGCTGCTCCGCAAGTGGTGGAGCGATACGCAGCGGCACGCGTGCGGTGATGCTCGTGCCCATGCCAAGTTCGCTTTCTATGACAATCTGGCCGCCCATCTTCCGGACCAGCCTGTCGCATATGGAAAGTCCAAGTCCCGTCCCACGGTCCAACCTCGGCAGGGTTTCGGCGACCTGGACGAAAGGTTGCAGCAACGTGCCCAGCGCCTGGGCAGGAATGCCCACGCCGGTGTCGACGACCTTCAACGAAACCCACTGGAGGTCTTCTTCCCGCGCATCGGCCTGCACGTGCACCCGGACCACGCCATGGCTCGTGAACCGGATCGCATTCGACACGAAGTTATTCATGACCTGCTTGAGCCGCAAGGGGTCCACATAGTAGGCGCCTGTGCTGCCCTCTGGCATATCGACGGTCAGGACAAGGTCCAGGCCCTTACCTTCCGCGATGGGTCGGAATACGTTCACTACCTCTTCAACCAGCTCGACAAGCTCGGTGGGTCTGGGAGACAACTGGAACTTGCCAGCCTCCATCTTGGACAGGTCGAGCAGGTCGTCTATCAGGGTAAGCAGAGATTTGGATGCGTTGTAGGCCGTGCCCAACTGCGTCCGGTCCTGGCTCGGCAAGTCCGGGTGAGACAGCGTCAGTTCCAGCACTCCCATGATCGCATTCATGGGCGTGCGAATCTCATGGCTGACGGAAGCGAGAAAAGTGGTCTTGGCCCTGTCGGCTCCCTCCGCCCGGTCTTTGGCGATTGCCAATTCCTTCAGGACTCGCTGGCGGTGGGTAATGTCCATCCACCCAGCCACCACGCCAGTCACCGCGCCGCGAGCATTGCGCAGGGGCTCCATCCAGTGCTGCACCGTCATTTCCCGGCCGTGCACGTGGAACTCGCGGTCCGTGCTCAATGCGATGCCCGTCGCCATGACTTCGCGGTAATCCTTTTCTATCTGAGCCAATTCCAGATCGCAGACCAACATCTGCGCAGCCCGACTGACCGAGGTATTTCTCAGCGATGCCCGCGACCGCTTCAGGAGCTTCTCATATGCGCTATTGCACGCAAGCAGGTTAAGGTCCTTGTCCCGCAGCACGATAGGCTGCGGAATGGCATCGAGCACCCCCGTCTGAAACGCCAGCAAGTCCTTCAAGCGCTCTTCGGAGCGCAGATGCTGCCGGCTCTTGCGGGCTAGCAGGATCAATGCCAGCAACGCCGCGACAACCCCCATGACACAGGCCAGGGATGCGAGCTTCGCCCACAGGTCGGCAATGGGCTCGGAGAAACCGGGAAACCCAGCCACTGCGACGCCGAATGCGGCTGTGGCGCACGACGTCGTGTTGCGGCCCAATCGCAACCGTATGCTGGAAGTAGGACGACAGGAACGAACAAGTGAGGCCGGATCCATGACGGGGCACCAGAGAATGGCTTGCGCACGGACGCAATCTAAGGGTTCTTCAGCACCCCGGACTGTCGAAAATTCGGAACCTTCCGCGGAAATTTCCTACGGTCGAGGCAACTTCCAAATGTGAAATTTCCTACGCTTCGCGCGTACCGGAGTTGCTAGCCTTGCAAGCATGTTGTCTGGACCATAACCAGGAAGCTCGCGCCATGAGGTGCCAGGAAAATTCGGCTCAGCTCATTCAGTTCCATGAGCACGAAGTCGTTGAAATGCTGCGGGATCCTTCGCAGCTCCAGCTCGTGTTCCAGCCGCAAGTGAATCTGAAGACAGGCCGTATCGAGTCCGCGGAAGCGCTTGCTCGCTGGAATCATCCCGTCTGGGGCGTACTGCCCGCGGGCCGCTTCATTGGCGGGATTCTGGGCCTGGGCCTGCAAGGCCCCCTGTTCAGGCGCGTGGCGGAACTTGCGCTGGCGGCCAGCGCCGCGCTGACTCTCGCGGGCAAACCATTGCCGCTGGCCATCAATGCCTGCGCCGCGACCCTGTCGACGCAGGAAAACATCGAATTCCTGAGATCAACGGCATTGCGCAGACGCGTCGCCCCGGCGCTGGTCAAGGTCGAACTGACCGAAGATGCGCCCGTCACGGACATCAAGGCACTCAAGGCCGCAGTGAGCCGCTTGAGGCAATGCGGCTTCAAAGTCAGCATTGACGATTTCGGGGTGGGTTATGCCAATCTGGACCTGCTTCTCGATCTGGACATAGACGAGCTGAAGCTGGATCGCGTATTCGCCGCTCAAATCGGGGACAACCCCATTGCCCGCCAGTCGGTACGCTTCGCGTTGTGCCTGGCCAAGGAAATGGGTTGGCGCGTCGTGGCGGAAGGCATTTCCACGGAAACCGAACTGCGCGCGCTATACCAGCTAGGCTGCCGCCACGGGCAGGGCTACTACCTCGGCCGCCCCATGTCCCTGGAAGCGCTCCTGACGCTTCCGCGGGCTCGGCGCGGCCAACGCAGCCACCTTCCTGGCGAAAGCAACGGATTGGACGCCGCGGCAAGTTCAGTCTGAACCGCGGGCTCGGTAGATGATGTTCCCCGCCATCATCGAATCTATCAACATCGACATCGCATGCCTGCTGTGATAGGTGTATCCATCGATAATGCCATGGGCGCCCGCCTGCAGAATCAGCGGCAGGAATCGCTCCCATAAGGCAAGCGCCCTGACCGCGATTTTTGCCCCGGGAAACAAGGCCCGCACTCTCGCCGTCGCGGCCAGGCATTTGGTTGGACTGGCCAACACGTCCAGGATGACAAGCTCTGGCGCGTCAGCATGCTTTTCCAGCTCAAAAAAGCGCAGGTCGGACGCATCCAGTACCCATATCGATAGCTCCGGATACTGGTTCAGCGTCCGCCGAAAGGAGTCGTAGGTGGACAGCCTGTCCGAGATTATCAATGCGCGCGCCATCATCTGATCAGCTCCTTCCATCGCCGCCTTGGCAGGCTGCCAGACACCGCATCCGGCCTCGTTGAAGTCTGCAACAACTCGCGTCGCATCCTGCTGTGGAAATTTCCTCATGTTTTGTGGAAAGTTCTTAGTCGCCCGAGGCTTTCCCTCGCGCGTCGACACTCACGTTCGGAAATTTCCTGGGCGACTTGCGGAATTTTCCCGTTTTCGGATTGATGCAACCCATGCATTCTTTTACGCACATGGAGACACACCGACGATGACCGGCGGCGGCTCCCCCTGCCTGCAAATCCTCGTGGCCGTGCCCGATGGATGCCTCTTCCGAGACCATGATGCTATTCACGCCTGCCCGGCCGATCAGACGCGCCCAAAGTACTTACATCCCGCCGCAGCCCACACGTCGACTCAATGTGCTGACGTCGGAGTCGCCTCACCCCTTACCCAGGCACGAGATATACCTTCCGGAGCCGGTGCAGGCCTTGATAGACACGCACCGCGTCAGCGCGATGCGCGCCTGGCGTACCCATCGCGGGCTATCCATGGCATCGACACAGGCGCGCACCAATCTGCGCCTTCCCACCTTGCTGGCATTGGACAGTGGAGAGGTGGCCTTGTGCGAATGGACCGTCGGCCCTTTGGCAAAAGCGCTACGCGTGGGGCCGGACCTGCTGCTGAAGGCGGAAATGCTTGCGGCCGCCTATCGCCGTGAAGACGAATAGCCACGCCGTCTTGGAAAGCTCAGCCGCCGCCCCAAACGCCGCCCCCGCACGCGGGGCTGACGCGCCGGCGAACCTGGGCGCACAGGTACCACCGTCATAGTGTCACTGGGCACGTTCGGAATTTTCCGTATCCGCATTCGCCCATTTCCCAACCTCAGGATTCCTGGACCGCTTCATCCTTGTATCAAGGCGCGAAAGACCGTGCATTAGCGCCCGATGCAAAGACGAGAGCACGCATTTTTATTTTGCTTGTCCACTGTACTGAGAGTTGATCATGAACAAGGTCTATAAGTGCATATTTAACGAGGCCACCGGAAAATGGGTCGTGGCGTCCGAACTGGCGAAGGGCAAGAAGAAGCGCTCGTCACGTGCACTCATCGCCATCGCGGGCGCGCTCGTCGCATCGGCAGCGTCCGCCCAAACACATTACTACGGCGTCAATGACGGCGGCACGCCGGCGGCGAACTACGCGAACGACGGCGCCACTGGCACCAACGCGTTGGCCGCAGGCATCGCCGCCACCGCATCTGGCGATGAAGACGTCGCGGTCGGCCACGGCGCCACTGCTTCCGGTGGAAGCAGCATTGCGATTGGATCTCTGTCGTTCTCGAATAGCGGTGACCCTACCGCGTCTCCCATGGCATCTGGAGAGTTCAGCATCGCCATCGGCACGCAGGCCCGGTCATCCGGCTATGGCAGCACCGCGTTGGGATTCCAAAGCGTTGCCGAGCTCGCCTATGACGTGGCCGTAGGAACGGGAGCGCGGGCCGTCGGTGGCCAATCTTCCGCATTTGGCGAAAGCGCGTATGCGTCCGGCATCAATTCAATTGCCTTGGGATCGGCGGCGCAAGCCACCAATGTATCCGCCGTCGCCATAGGCGACGGCTCTTTAGGATCCGGCTTCTGGAGCACCGCCGTCGGACGGGGCACCAACGCCAATGGAGAAGGATCGACCGCCATCGGACTTGGTGCGCGTGCCGCCTACTATGGCACAGCCTTAGGTGCGGTAGCCGTGGCGGACAGTAACGCCACGGCCGTAGGCGAAGGCGCCCAGGCGACCGGCACTTCCTCTTCCGCAGTGGGCTACTTTTCCTCGGCGGGAGCTTACTCTGCCACCGCCGTCGGTCCCCACGCCAATGCAAGCGCCGAAGGTTCGGTGGCCATGGGCAAGGACGCCAGCGCCACCGACACATACGCCATCGCCATTGGCACCAGCGCTTCTGCCTCAGGCTACAAGTCCCTGGCGGCCGGTCCTGGAGCAAGCGTTACAGTGCCCGGCGGCGTCGCCCTGGGTAACGATTCGGTGTCGAGTACGGCCGCCGCTGCCGCGCCGTTTGTTCCGCCCAGTGCATCTGCGACTCAAGCCAGTTCCATCACTGCGACGACGAGCACAAGCGGCGCTGTTTCGGTAGGAGACTCCACGAACGGCCTGTATCGCCAGATCACCGGCGTGGCCGGGGGCACGGCCGACAGCGATGCGGTAAACGTCGCCCAGTTGAAGGGCGCTGTCTCCAACTCTCAAACGCACTACTACAGTGTGAACGATGCGGGCGTTGCCGGCGGAAACTACAACAACGATGGAGCAACCGGCATCAACGCGCTGGCCGGCGGAGTCGGCGCAACCGCGAGCGGACGGAGCGCCCTTGCAATGGGTGAGTTGTCGAAGGCCTCGAACAATGACGCAGTAGCCATCGGTCATAACGCGACTGCGGCGAGCGCCAATGTCGCCCATACCGACATGATCGCCATCGGATTGAATGCCAACGCCTCCAACGACCATGCTGTCGCCATCGGCTTTTCTTCCGTAGCGAAGAACGCGAACTCCACGGCGGTAGGCGCTAATGCCACGGCAAGCGGCGACGCAGCTTCTGCGTTCGGCCACAAGGCGACGGCAAGCGGACCCTCGAGCACGGCTTTGGGTTTGAATGCCAACGCGTCCAAGGGCAGCGCGGTAGCCTTGGGCAACGCCGCCAATGCTGCTGGCGACAATTCCACAGCGATCGGCTATCAGGCCGTGACTTCGGCGACCGGCTCGACGGCGATAGGTCAAGGGGCAAAAGCCCAGACCGGCGCATTCAACGCCATTGCCATCGGCACCGGAGCGACGACTTCCGCAGCCAACTCCCTTGCGCTGGGTAATGGCGCGGTGGCCTCGGTCAGCGACGGCATCGCGCTGGGCTCGGGCTCGCAGGCAACGACCGGCGCTTCCGTCTCGGGCTACGATCCTCGCACGGGCATAGCTTCCACCAACGCCAGCGCCGCCTGGAAGAGCACGCTGGGCGCCTTGAGCCTGGGCAACGCCGCCAGCGGCAAGACCCGGCAGATCAATGGCCTGGCCGCCGGCACGGAAGACACGGATGCCGTCAACGTCGCGCAACTGAAGGCGTCGACCGCCGACGCCGTCAAGTACGACAACAGCACGCACAACTCCGTGACGATGACGGGCGACACCTACAACTCGGTCACCAAGACTGGTGGAACCAAGATCACCAACGTCGCTCGCGGCGTGGGCGACAGCGATGCCGTCAACATGTCGCAGCTGAACGAGACCAACACCCAGGTCTCCAATGTCGACAACCGCGTCACCAACGTGGACAACCGCGTGACCGGCCTGGAGAACGACGCCCTGTTGTGGGACCCGACCGCCAACGGCGGCACGGGTGCCTATAGTGCCAATCACGGCGGCACCGGTCCCAACAAGATCACCAACGTCGCCGCAGCGGACCTCAGCGACACCAGCACCGACGCCGTCAATGGCAGCCAGCTCAAGGCTACCAACGACAACGTCGCCTCCATCGACAACCGCGTCACCACCGTGGAAGGCGATGTGACGACCATCGGCAACCGCGTCGAGAACATCTACAACAAAGGCACCAAGTACTTCCACGCCAACTCCACCGGCGCCGACTCCCAGGCCATCGGCCAGGACTCGGTCGCCATCGGCATGGGCGCGGTCGCCACCCATGACGGCAGCGTCGCGCTGGGCGCAGGCTCCAGCGCCTCCGGCGCCACGCTGGGCAACCAGGCCTACCTGGTGGGCGGCACCGCCACCGGTGAAGTCAACGTGGGCAACCGTCGCATCACCGGCCTGTCGGCCGGCGCCGAGGACACCGACGCCGTCAACGTCGCGCAGTTGAAGCAGGCTGCCACCGACGCGACCGCCGACGCCGTCAAGTACGACAACAGCACGCACAACTCCGTGACGATGACGGGTGACACCTACAACTCGGTCACCAAGACCGGCGGCACCAAGATCACCAACGTCGCTCGCGGCGTGGGCGACAGCGATGCCGTCAACATGTCGCAGCTGAACGAGACCAACACCCAGGTCTCCAATGTCGACAACCGCGTCACCAACGTGGACAACCGCGTGACCGGCCTGGAGAACGACGCCCTGTTGTGGGACCCGACCGCCAACGGCGGCACGGGCGCCTATAGCGCCAAGCACGGCGGCACCGGTCCC
>NZ_JAYJLE010000008.1:0-43003 GCF_035282245.1 Achromobacter sp. D10 | reverse complement strand
CACCGGTGAAGTCAACGTGGGCAACCGTCGCATCACCGGCCTGTCGGCCGGCGCCGAGGACACCGACGCCGTCAACGTCGCGCAGTTGAAGCAGGTTGCCGTCGACTCCACGGCCGACGCGGTCAAGTACGACAACAGCACGCACAACACCATCACGCTGACGGGCAACACGTACAACTCGACCACCAAGACCGGCGGCACGCGGATCACCAACGTCGCAGCAGGCGTCGATGGCGGCGATGCCGTCAACGTCGATCAACTGGAAGCAGCGAAGACCCGTTACTACAGCGTCAATGACGGTGGCGTGGTCGGTGCCAACCACGCGAACGACGGCGCCACCGGGACCAACTCGCTGGCCGCTGGCGTCGCCGCACAAGCGAGCGCCACGGAGAGCGTCGCGATCGGCTACAACGCAAAGGCCTATTCTTCCCAAAGCGTGGCGCTTGGCGCCAACAGCATCGCCAACGCCAGCCTGATCGCCAGCGCCTACAACCCCACCGCGCTCTACACGCTGGCGGGCTTGACCCCGATCGGGGAGGTGTCGGTGGGTTCGGCCGGCAAGGAGCGCCGCATCACCAACGTCGCTGCCGGCGCTGCTGACACAGACGCGGTGAACGTCGGCCAACTGAAGTCGGCGGTCAGCGCGATCTCCAGCAACCCCTCGGGCAACGACCGCGCGGTGACCTACGACGGTGCCGCCGGCTCCCCCAAGGACCAGGTGACACTGCAGGGCGCACAGTCGACCGATGGCGGCAAGACCGGCGGGACGACCATTACCAATGTCAAGCAAGGCGCGGTTTCCAATACCAGCACAGATGCCGTCAACGGCAGCCAGCTGTATGAAACCAACCAGCGTGTCGACAATATCGATGTGCGCGTAAGCAACGTCGAGAACAAGTTCATCGACGCATTCAGCGACCTGGACAATGGCTCGCGCTACTTCAAGGCCGACGGCACGAACACGGACGCCGACAAAGCGACCGTGCAAGCGGGCACCAACGGCGTTGCATCCGGCTCCAATGCCGCCGTTTCCGGAAAGAATGGCGTGGCCATCGGAAATGGCGCGGCTGCCTCCTCGGAAGAGACCGTCGCCGTCGGAGCCAATGCCAAGGCATCGGCGTCCGGAGCAACCGCCACCGGCAGCGGCGCGCGAGCGTCCGGCAAGAGGAGCTCCGCGGTCGGACAAAACGCAAGCGCCAGCGGCAACAACTCCGTTGCCGTGGGCGCGGGCGCCAAGGCCTCGAATGCCAACAGCGTGGCGCTGGGAGCAGATTCGGTGACGAATCGCGACAACTCGGTCTCGGTCGGCTATGCCGGCGGCGAGCGGCAAATCACGAACATGGCCGCGGGCACCGCCCCGACCGACGGCGTCAACGTGTCCCAGTTGAACGACACCAAGAACGACATCATGAACTACACGAACGGGAAGCTGCGCAATCTGCGTAACGATGCCAACGCCGGCACCGCGTCGGCCATGGCCATGGCCGCGCTGCCCCAGGCGACGCTTCCTGGCAAGGGCATGTTCGCGCTCGGCGGTGGCACTTATGGCGGCCAGAGCAGCTTGGCTGTCGGGGTATCCGGCATGTCCGAAAGCGGCAAGTGGGTACTCAAGGCGAATGCGACCACCAACACCCGGGGCAATGTCGGCGCCGCGGTCGGGGTTGGCTTCCACTGGTAATCCACTCGTTCCTCAACCTGTCCCTGCGGCCACGGAGGCCGCAGGACTCTTCTCAAGCTGAAGATTATGAAGATCAACCAAACATGGGCGGCCCGTAGCCTGGCCGCGGCCGTCATCGCGCTCTTGCAGGCGTGCGCCAACACTCCCCCGGCCTCTTCCTCCGCTATCGATGGACAGGAAGCCGCGCTGCGCTTCCCGGCCCAAGAAAAAGCCTGGCCCAAGGAAGGGTCCTACCCCAACGTGGAGAATCTCCGCCTGCTTGGTCCCGGAATGACCAAGGATCAGTTATACGGTCTGCTCGGACGGCCACATTTCAATGAAGGGTTCTTCAACGTACGGGAGTGGAACTACCTGCTACAGATCCGTACCGGTCCCACGCCCCAGGATGGCGTGACCACATGCCAGTTGAAAGTCCTTTTCGATTCCAACATGAAAGCGGCCTCTTATCATTGGAAGCCCGAGAATTGCGCAGAGCGCACAGAATCAGCGCCGTTACGCGCCCATGCTTCGCCCCCGACGTTGTTGAAGCGCACGGTGCTTTCGGGCGATGTGCTGTTTGCATTCAATGGTTCCAGCCTGGCCGACATCACTCCCAAAGGACTTGAGCAGCTGCAACGTCTGGCGCGCGAACTGGCCAGCCTCAAGAGCATCACACGCGTGGAGATCTCTGCCTATACGGACAGCATCGGCAGCGACAGCTACAACGTGGCGCTCTCACAAAAGCGCGCGGCTTCCATACGATCATTACTCGTCCGCGCCGGGGTCGACGCCAATATCATCCAAGCCCGCGGCATGGGTAAATCCGTCCCGCCGCAATCGCAATGCGGACCCATGTCCAAGGCGGAATTGATACGGTGCTCCGCCCCAGACCGTCGCGTGGAGGTCCAGGCCTTCGGGACGAACTGATTTTTCGGGGCAGCCCAATTGGACTGCCTCCGTACGAATACCCATCCCTGAGACACTGCGCCACCTAGAACAGCACGCCCTCCTGCGGCGACAGCGGCGGCGGCAGGTCCTTATCGCCCAGCAGCTCTCCCACATTGATCTCGATGCTGCGGCACAATGCGTCCAGCGGCAGGTTGTTGGGCAAGCGGTCGAAAGGTTCCTCGATCTGTTCGCCCAAGGCATCCAGGCCGAAGAAGGTGTAAGACAACACGCCCACCATGAACGGCGTTACCCAGCCTATGCTGCCGACCAGGCAGAACGGCAATAGCAGGCAATAGATGTATACGGTGCGGTGCAGCAGCAGGATGTAGGCAAAGGGTATCGGCGTACCGCGTATCCGCTCACAGCCGCCGCCAATGTAGGACAGCCGCGTGATCTGGCCATCGATCTCCGCGAGAAGAATGCTATCCAGCCGCCCTTCCCGTCTCAATTGCGCGTATGCCTGGCTTAAGTCACCCAGCTGCACACTGGGCGGATTCGAGGCTTGCATGAGACGGGCCGCTCGGTCCGCGGGCAACCATCGCTGCAGGTCTTCCTTGGGGTCGCTTTGCCTCAGCATGTGCCGCAAGGCATGGGCGTAGGCAACCAAGCCATGCGCCAGTTCACGCTGGCGCGCGGCAGGCAGGCCGTCGGGAAAGCTCAGCGTCAGCCGGGTCAGATTGCGAATGACGATCAGCAGCTCGCCCCAGAGAGTACGCGCCTCCCACCAGCGTTCGTAGGCGACGCTGTTGCGAAACCCCAGGAAAATGGCCAGGGTCAAACCCACCAGCGTCAGCGGAACGGCGCCAAGTCCGACGCCGCTCAAAGGCAGGCGATGCTCCGCCAGCACCACGGCCGTCGCCAGGAGCATCATGGCCGCCACCCTTTTCCAGATAACGGAAACGATGGACCCTTTGAGCGTGAAAAGCAGCAACCAGGGAGAGCGGGAGGCGGGGCGGACTATCATGGCGGCCTAAGCTTGCATGTCTGCCTGCGCGGCCTTGCGGATACGCACCGGAATCGATTTGTAGGAAGGGGTGCCGCATTCCTTGTCGATGTAGTCCAGCGGAACCAGCACATTGGCTTCGGGATAGTAGGCCGCCACGGAGCCTCGCGCGATGCTGTATTCAATCGCGGTGATACCCGTCAACCTCAGGGTCCGCACCGAAGACACGGTTTCGATGTCCACCAGGTCGCCATGTTCCAGGCCCTGCGCGGCCAGATCTTCTCGATTCATGAAAAGTACGTCACGGCGGCCAAAAACGCCGCGGTAGCGATCATCCAAGCCATAGATGGTGGTGTTGTACTGGTCGTGGCTGCGTATGGTCACCAACCGCAGCACCTCATCGGGCCAAGGTTCATAGCGCTCGCGCACGCCAGGAAACACCGAGAACATCGCCTTGCCCGTCGGGGTGTTCCATTTGCGCTCCGTGGGCGGCAGAGGCATGCGAAAGCCGCCGGGCACGCGGATACGCGCGTTGTAGTCTTCGAATCCCGGTATCGTGCGTTCAATCAGGCTGCGGATGCGGTCATAGTTTTCCACCAGCCGCAGCCAGTCCACCTTGCTATGCGGCAAGGTCGCCTTCGCCATGGCGGCCACGATCGCGGGCTCCGACCTCAGTTCAGTGGACGCCGGTTTGAGCTTTCCTGCCGAGGCATGGACCATGGACATCGAATCCTCCACGGTCACCGACTGTGGGCCTTCGGCCTGGACGTCGAGCTCCGTTCGCCCCAATACCGGCAACAGGAAGGTTTCACGGCCGACCAGCAGATGCGAACGGTTGAGCTTGGTTCCGAGGTGCACGCTCAGGGTCAGTTTCTTCATCGCCGCAAAGCAGAGTTCGGGATCGGGTAAGGCGACGGCGAAATTGCCGCCCAGGCAGATGAGCGCCTTGGCCGTTCCGTCCACCATGGCTTGCATGGCTTGTACCGCGTCGTGACCGTGGCCATGGGGCGGTTTGAAGCCGAAGACCTCCTCCAACTTGCCGAGAAACTCGGCGGACGGCTTTTCCGTGATGCCAACGCTGCGGTTGCCTTGCACGTTTGAATGGCCGCGCAATGGGCAGATGCCCGCGCCGGGCTTGCCGAAGTTGCCGCGCAAAAGCAGGAGGTCGGCGATCAGCTTCACATTGGCCGTGCCCGTGTTGTGCTGGGTGATCCCCATGCCGTAGGTAACGATGGTCGCGTTGGACTTGGCATAGGCTTCCGCCACATGTTCGAGGTCGGCACGCTGCAGGCCGCTTTCGGTTTCGATGTCGGTCCAGGAAGTCGCTTCCAGGTCCGCGGCCAGCGCATCGAACCCAAGGGTGTGCTCGGCGATGAAACCACGATCCAGCACGTTGCCGCGCTGCGCTTCGAGCGCAAGCAGCGCCTTCATGATGCCCTTGAGCGCGGCCGCGTCGCCGCCAGCCCTTACCTGGTGGTACGTGGAAGCGATATCGGTCGAGCTGAAAGTCGCCATTTCCACGATGCTCTGCGGATCGGCGAAACGTTCCAGGGCGCGTTCGCGCAACGGATTAAAGACAATGATAGGGACCTTGCGCCGCGCCAATTCGTGCAGCGTGCCCATCATGCGCGGGTGATTGGTGCCGGGATTGTGGCCGATCGAAAGAATGAGTTCCGCATGGTCGAAGTCTTCCAGCGACACCGTTCCCTTGCCGATGCCAATGGACTGCGGCAACCCCACGCTGGTCGCCTCGTGACACATGTTCGAGCAATCGGGGAAGTTGTTGGTGCCGAACTCGCGCGCGAACAGTTGAAACAGATAGGCCGCCTCATTTGATGCGCGCCCCGAGGTATAGAATTCGGCCTGATCTGGCGCATCCAGACTGCGCAGCGTCTGGCCGATGCGTTCGAAGGCCGCATTCCACGACACGGGCACGAACTTGTCGGTGGCCGCGTCGTAAGCCATCGGATGGGTCAGTCGGCCGAAATCCTCAAGCTCATAGTCCGACAGTTCCAGCAATGACGACACCGTGCGCTCGGCGAAGAACTCCGGTGTCACGCGCTTGCTCGTCGCCTCCCACGTGACCGCCTTGGCGCCGTTTTCACAGAACTGGAAAGTGGATCTGTGTTCCTTGTCCGGCCATGCGCAACCAGGACAATCGAAGCCCGCAGGCTGGTTGGTGCGCAGCAGGACCACGGGGGCTTCCATGACCTCCATCTGCTGCCGCACGGCCTGGGCCGTCGCCTTCAATGCCCCCCAACCGCCCGCCGGGCCGTCATAGGGTCGAATACCTGGCACTTCGCGTCGTTTGGTCATGAAAGTCTCCTGGCAGCACTTTTGCGCCGCAATTGCGCGCAAGCTGTCCCGCCAGAATGCGGCAATCGGGAAAAGTCAGCCAATTTTTCCTTTGAACCTCTTGATAACCCCTGATTATCAAGGCTTGGGCGGCAGGGCGTGATTGAGGACGGCTTCCAGGTCGGATTGACTGGCGATCTGCCAGGCTGCCGAGGACAGGGCGGGTTGCTTGTCGCGCCGCAACCTCACCAGACAAACATCCTCGGCGTGTTCTGGGGTAATGGGGTGCGCCAGCAATCCAGCCCCTTCGTACTGCGCCGGCAAGGCGCTCATAGGCAGGATCGAGAATGCCCGTCCACTCTGGCATTCCGCCAGGAGCACGCGGATATCATTGCTTTGCAACACGACTCGCGGCTTTGCCTGCACGGCATCGAAGCATTTATTCAGGGTTTGGCGGTTTTGCATGTCGGGGCTCAGCAAACATAGCGGCAGCTCACCGACTTCCGACCAATCGAGCTGGCGCGGCAATGACGCCTGCTCGTTCGCCACCAGCACGTAGCGCTCCGAATACAGCGGCATTGCGTCAAATTCGGCGTTGTCGAGCACGGATCGTTGATAGAGAATGCCCAACTGGATTTCCTGGGCCTTCAGCCTGCACAATATTTCGGGCGTGCTGAGCGAGGTAACCTCCAACGTCAGTTGGGGCAGGATCTCGCGATACTCCGCACTGAGCAGCGTGGCCGCATGGTTGGCCGTTGGAATCGCGCCTATTGCCAGATGCCCCTGCGGCACGCTGCGAACCAGATCGGCCTCCTGCCGCAGCCCATCCAGGGATGAGACCACCTGCCGCACCCACTGGATCACCCGTTCGCCCTCGGGCGTAACGCCTTCGAAGGTCCGATTGCGCTTGATGATGGTGATCCCGAGTTCGCGCTCGAGCTCCCGGATCCCATTGGACAATGCAGGTTGCGATACATGGCAGCTTTCCGCCGCCCGCCCGAAATGCCGATACTTGTCCAGCGCCAAAAGATAGTTGAGTTGGCGGATAAACATTCACATCCCTCGCAACAAAAACGCCCGCAAAAGCGGGCGTCTATTCATCTGGCTACCGGCCGGCGCCAAGGCGGCACTCAGCGGCCGTTGGCCTTGGCCGTAATGCCGTTGGCCGCGCCCATGTCGGTGTTGGGCACATCGCGCAGCAGCACGCGCACGTCCTGGCCCGAGATGCCGATGCTGCCGCATACCGCCTCGTTCAGCGCAGCGATCAGGGCAGCCTTCTTGGCTTCGTCGCGGCCCGAGATCAGGGCGACGTCGACGCGTGCCATGGCCTTGCCGATTTCTCCGCCCACGATCACGTGTTCCGCCGGCACTTCCTGCAACACGATTCGCACGCTGGGAAGCGGCGCCGCGATGCTCTCGACGACGGCGTTGGAGGCGGCCTTCAACAGAGCGGCCTTCTGGGCGGCCGAATGGCCTTCCATGATCTGGACATTCAAAATAGGCATGACTGATTCCGATGTTCCGAAAAAGGAGAAACCGGCCCAGGCGGCCGGCAAACCATCATATCCGGACTTGGCCCGCGCAAACGGCCGCGCGGCCCAGGTCCGGATTAGGGTTTCTCCCTGTCAGGCAGCCTGATCGCGTTGCGGCGGCGCGGGCTGTTCCTGCGTGTCGGCGGAAACCTCTTCGGCCGGAGCCGTCGTTTCGGCCAGCGCCGGGGTGACCAGCTCCACGACCTTCTTGCGCGACAGCATGCCGATGAACTCGTCGTCTTCGCCTGTCACCGCGACCGGCTGGTCGCTGTGCACCAGTTGCGCCAGCACTTCGCCCAGGCCCGCCGTAGCCGGCACGGATGCCAGATCCTCGACGTAGCGCGAGATATCGCGCGCGCCCTCCTCGATGGCTCGGGTGGCCGCCTCGGCGGTCAGCACGCCCGCGAGCCGCTTGCCGTCCAGCACCGGCGCGTATTCATAGTTCAGGGCACGCATGCGGTCCATGGCGTGGGCGGGACGCGAACGCATGGTCAGCGTCAGGCGCGCCGGGTTCACGGCGTGCGTGGCGTTGAGCACCTTGGTGCGGTTCACGTCCTGCAGGAACGACTGCACGTAGTCGTTGGCGGGGTTCAGCAAAATGTCTTCCGGTGTCCCTTCCTGCACCAGTTCGCCGTCCTTGAGGATGGCGATGCGATTGCCCAGGCGCAGCGCCTCGTCCAGGTCATGCGTGATGAAGACTATGGTCTTGTTGAGCTTGGCCTGCAGTTGCAGCAGCTGGTCCTGCATCTCGCGGCGGATCAGCGGATCCAGCGCCGAGAAGGCTTCGTCCATCAGCAGGATTTCAGCATCGGTGGCCAGCGCACGGGCCAGGCCGACACGCTGCTGCATGCCGCCCGACAATTGGTGCGGATACTGGTTCTCGAAGCCCGACAGGCCCACCTGGTCCAGCCATTCGCGGGCGCGCTTTTCGCGTTCGGCGCGCCCCACGCCCTGCACGGTCAGCCCGTAGGCGGCGTTGTCCAGCACGGTACGGTGCGGGAACAGGCCGAAGCGCTGGAACACCATGCTCATCTTCTTCTGGCGGAAAACTTCCAGGTCGCGCTTGTTCAGGCTGACCACGTCCACGCCATCAACCAGGATATGGCCGGCGCTGGGCTCGATCAGGCGGTTGAAGTGGCGGATCAACGTGGACTTGCCGGAACCCGACAGGCCCATGATGACGTAGATGCTGCCCTCTTCGATCGACAGGCTGATGTCACGCAGGCCCAGCGTGTGGCCGCTCTCGGCCAGCAACTGTTCCTTGCTCATGCCGCCCTGGGCGGCTTCCAGCCATTTCTTCGGATGCGGCCCGAAGACCTTGTAGATGTTCTTGACCTCGATCTTGCTCATCGCTGGCCTCCCTTGCGCATGCGCTGTCCATACGATTGCGTGATCCGGTCGAACAGCACGGCCAGTACCACGATACCCAAGCCCGCCAGCAGGCCGCGGCCCACTTCCAGGCGGTTGATGCCCAGCAGCACTTCATAGCCCAGCCCGCGCGCGCCGATCATCGAGGCAATCACCACCATCGACAGTGCCATCATCGTGGTCTGGTTGATGCCCGCCATGATGTTGGGCAGCGCCAGCGGAAGCTGCACGCCGAAAAGCTGCTGACGCGGATTGGCGCCGAAGGCACGCGAGGCTTCCAGCACTTCGCGGTCGACCAGGCGGATACCCAGGTCGGTCAGGCGGATCAGCGGCGGCACGGCGTAGATCACGGTCGCGATGATCGCGGGAATCTTGCCCAGGCCGAACAGCATGACGACGGGGATCAGGTACACGAAGCTGGGCATGGTCTGCATTACATCCAGCACCGGCAGCATGATGGAGCGCAGCCAGTTGACGCGCGCCATCAGCACGCCCAGCGGGATGCCGATAAGCACCGACAGGCCGGCCGCCATGATCATCAGCGCCAGCGTCTGCATGCCGGCGTCCCACAGGCCCAGAACCCCGATCACGCATAGCAGCGCGCCCATCGCCAGGCTCAGGCCGATGCGGCGGCTGACGCCCCAGGCGATCGCAACAGTGACCGCGACCACCGCCCACCAGGGCGAGCTGCGCAGCAATTGCTCCAACCACACCAGGGCATGCAGCACGGGCTGGGACAGAGTCTCCAGCGTGTCGGCATAGTTGGTGACCAGGTGATCGACAAAGCCGTCGATCGCCCCCCGGACCTGCCGGGCGGGAATAATTTCAGGAAACATTCGTTCTACTCCATTCTGGCGCACTCACCGCCCGGACCGCGCCCGCATCCCCGGAATCGGGCAATGCGGCGCAAGCTTGCGGCTTCCAGCTAGAAAACGGCCGGCCATCCCGGCAACGCCAGCGCGTCTCGGTCCGGGCTCTGGGGCCCGGCCGGCGGCCATCCCGGCAAAGGAATCCGGCCCCAGGCGGGGCCGGTGCGCGCCCGGACGGCGCGCAGCCAGGCACATGGCGGGTTACAGCGCGCTCTGGACGCGCCCGGCGACGTCAGCGGGGACCCATTTGGTCCAGACGTCGGGTTTGTTCTTCAGGAACCACTTGGCCACGGCGTTGGCTTCGTCGCCAGACTCTTCCATGTGGGCCAGGGTTTCGTTGATCACCGGCAGCGGCACCGAAACCTTGGACAGGAATTCAGTGAGCTTGGGCGCCTCCTCGGAGAACTTGGTGTTCACCGCAGTGAAGACGGGATTGTCCGGATAGGCGCTGGGCTCGGGCTTGGCGCACTTGGGCGACGTCAGGCACTTGTGCTTTTCGGCGTCGTAGGGCGGCATGTCGAGCTTGACCAGGTCCATCGAGCCAACCAGGGGCGTGGGCGACCAGTAGTAGAAGACCACGTTCTGCTTGCGCTTGTATGCGGACATCAGCGCCGCCTTCTGCGCGGCGCCCGTACCGGGCGAATACAGCGTGTAGGTGTCGTCCAGCTTCAATGCGTGGAACAGGTTGTTGCTGGTGATTTCGCAACCCCACCCTGCCGGGCAGCCATAGAAGCGACCCTTGCCGGGCTCTTCGGGATCCTTGAACTTGTCCTTGAACTTGGGCAGGTCGGCCGCGGACTTCAATTCGGGCAGACGCTCGGCCGTATAGCGGGGGATGTACCAACCCTCGGCGCCCATGTAGAGATCGCCGATGCGCTTGACCTTGCCGGTCTTTTCGGCGCGGTCCCAGGGCTCGGCCACGCTGTTCAGCCAGATCTCGGTATTGATATCCAGATCGCCACGCTCCAGCGCGGCCAGGGCGGGCAGGGTTTCGGTGGGCAGGGTTTCGGTTTTGCAACCGTAGCCCTTTTCCATGATGAAACGTTCGACGTCAACGAGGACCAGGTTGGATTCCCAGTTCATGCCGCCGAAATTGACCGGACGCTTGATTTCGCATTGGACGTCGGCGGCTTGGGCCGCACCGGCAAAGGCGAAGAACACAGCCGCGGCGGCCAGGGTCTTGACAGGGGTAAAACGCATTGGCTTTTGCCTCCATAGGTTCAGGGACACTCGCCAGGCTTGGGCCCGGAGGTGCCATGGAGCTAAGGGGGTTGTGCGGAAGACGGGCAGAACCGCCAATACAAACCGACACTAGCAACAAGACGGTCCGCGAGGGTGCGGCATCTTGCAAGACAGGAGTTTCAAAAACGTGATTTTTGAAAACCCACAGAAAGTGAACAAACTGAACGAAGAAGCCAGCATCTTAAACGAAATTGATGCTCAACCCAACCCCATCCCGGAATGAATCAGATACATTTCCGGAAAAAATGATCCGGGGTTACCCGCAACGGCAAGGGGCGAAACAGCGATTTTCCCTAGAGGATTTTGATTCAGAAGCGAAGACACATTCAGTAAAAAATAAATTCATATCCACACGCTTTAACCGCCTCAAAATGGCCGGAAATACGCGTTCCGGCCAGTGCATGGACACGCCAGCAGCAGGCTTTCCCCGAATTTTCGAGGGGGAACGGCCACACTGTGGACGCTTAACGGCCGCTAGCCGTTCTTGCCGTACACGTTCTCGCCGTACATATAGTCCCGGCGCCAGGGATAGGCGAGGTCCGGCGGATTGTCCAGCTCATCGGCGCGCCCCGTCGCCGGGTGCTGGCCCAGGATCTGGTGCAATGCGATCCAGCCATGCTCGAAGGCCATGGCGCAGCCCGCCAGGTAGAGTCGGTAGGCGCGTAGCGAACGCTCGCCCTGCTCACCGCCCAGGATGCGCGCCGCCTCAGAAAGGCGCGCCTCCAGCGCATCGCTCCAGGCCCATAGGGTGCGCGCGTAGTGTGGCCGCAGGTTTTCCACGTCCACTTCTTCCAGCCCGCCGTTGGTCAAGGTTTCCATCACCACGCTGACGTGGGTCAGCTCGCCGCCGGGGAAAATGTACTTCTCGATGAACTCACCCATGCCGTTGCCCAGCTCGGCGTTGTAGACGCCGGCCGCGGTAATGCCGTGGTTCATGATCAGCCCGCCCGGCTTGAGCAGACGGCGCAGCTTGGCGAAATAGCCCTCGAGCTGCGCGCGGCCCACATGCTCGAACATGCCGACCGATGCAATCTTGTCGTAGGGTGCGGACTCATCCAGCTTGCGGTAGTCCAGCAGCTCCATCCGGACCCGGCCGGCCAGCCCCTTTTCCTGGATCAGCTTGCTCACATGCGCATGCTGATTGCGCGATAGCGTGATGCCGGTGGCGTCCACGCCGTAGTTTTCCGCCGCCCACAGCAGCAACCCGCCCCAACCCGCGCCCACATCCAGGAAACGTTCGCCTTCCCGCAGGCGCAGCTTGCGGCAGATGTGATCCAGCTTGGCTTCCTGGGCCTGGGCGAGCGTCATGCCCGGCTCGCGGTAATAGGCGCAGGAATAAACCCGGCGCGGATCCAGCCAGAGCGCGTAGAAATCATCCGACAGGTCATAGTGGAACTCGATCTGCTTGGCGTCGCGCTCGACCGAATGGCGCCAGACCGACATCACCTTGCGGACCAGCTCCGTGAGCCAACCGCCCCTGGCGGCATCCACGGGCGACCCCGGCAGCAAGGCGGCGGCGGCGGTCATGACATCGCGCATATTGCCTTCGATGTCGATACGGCCCTCCACGTAATCCTGCCCCAGCACGCCCACCGCTCCTTCGGCGAGATGGGCCAGCGCGGTCTTGTCATGCGTGACGAAACGGACGCGGGGTTCTGGTGGCCCCAGCACGGCGCCATCCGGCAGAACCAGTTGGACCGGGACCGGCAGGGCCTGAAGTTTGCGTTCCACTACAGACAACAAAGGATTCACGACTGCTCCTCTGAACTAGCTACGGACCTCGATGACTGTATCGGAAAAAACTTGCAATTTGCTTGTAAGGTTGCCCGTGATACAGTCGTTTACTTGGCCCAAAACGTGCAACAAACCGCATCCGGGCCCTGTCTCTGCGCTTACCGCGATCCACATGCCCCCAGCAAATTCCTTTCGCAGCGGCCTGCCCGGCTGGCTGATACTCATGGGCGCGCTAACGGCCATCGGCCCGTTCGCCATTGATATGTACCTGCCCGCATTCCCCACGATTGCGGCAAACCTGGGTGTGCCTCGCGGCGACGTCGAACGCACGCTGGCCGCCTATCTGATCGGCCTGGCCATGGCGCAGGTGTTCTACGGACCGATGGCCGACCGTTACGGCCGCAAGCCCCCGCTGCTGGTTGGCCTGACGCTGTTCATGATCGCCTCGCTGGGTTGCGCGCTGTCCGGATCGGTCGAAGCGCTAACCGGCTGGCGCGTGGTGCAGGCCATGGGCGGCGCCGCAGGCATCGTGATCCCGCGCGCGGTCATCCGCGACCACTACGAAACCCATGAAGCCGCGCGCGCCATGTCGCTGCTGATGCTCATCATGGGGCTGGCCCCTATCCTCGCGCCGCTGGCCGGCGGGCAATTGCTGGCCATCACCTCCTGGCGCAGCCTGTTCTGGGTCATGCTGGCTGGCGGCGCCATGCTGATGGCCGCCGTGATGTTGATCATGAAGGAATCGCTGGCGCCCGAACGCGTGGTGCCGCTGCGTTGGGAGACCATACTGCGGAACTACCGCGACCTGTTCGCCCACCGCGGCTTCATGGCGCACAGTCTGGCCGGCGGTTTCGGCCAGGCCGGCATGTTTGCCTACATCATTGGTTCTCCGCGCGTCTTCATCGAACTCTACGGCGTCGCGCCGCAGTATTACGGCCTGCTTTTCGGCACCAACGCGCTGTCGCTCATCGTCTGCTCGCAGATCAGCGCCCGCCTGTTGCGCACCTACACACCGCGACAGCTGCAGCGTCGCGCCCTGACCTCGCTGGCCTGCGCCAGCCTGGCCGCGGTCGCACTGACGCTGGTCGGCTGGATGACCCTGCCCCTGCTCATGCTGTGCCTCATCAGCTACATGGGCAGCCAGGGCTTCGTGAATCCCAATTCGGCGGCGCTTGCCCTGGCGGACCAGGGCAAGCGGCTGGGCGCGGCTTCCGCGCTGCTGGGAACGCTGCAATTGTCTTGTGGCGCGCTGGCCGGCTTCGCTGTCAGCGCCTGGCAGACCGACAGTGCCCTGCCCCTGACAACCACGCTCGCGGCCTGCGCCTGCCTGTCCTGGATCTCGGGCCGCGTGGCGCAATCGCACACCAGCTAGCCTGCCTGCTTGATTTATTTAGACTTTTCGTATTAGAATCTAAGTCTTCACATGAAGTTTCCCGTGCCGGACTACTATGCTTTGTAGTTCAGCACTCTGACCCCAACCGCGTAATTGGCTAAGTCTGGCAATTCCCCCAGGAGCGAACTCCTCAGGAATTCCCGGCAATCCCAAGAATTCGTCGGGTGGCAGGCAGCGGGTATAAGCACTGGGGCGGACCAGTCTGGGCTTTAATGACCATTCCGATCTCCCCTCATCCACTAAGACTGGGTGGCCGGCATAGGCAAGGTACTGCAGCAGCGTACAACGCCTTTACAGCCCGGCGGCTGAAACCCCGTCTACCCCCCAAGCGATGCGCGCAAAAGAACGACCTAAAGAGGTGCATCCATGGCACGCGTATGCCAAGTGACCGGCAAAGGCCCGATGGTGGGCAACAATGTTTCGCACGCGAACAACAAGACCAAGCGTCGCTTCCTGCCCAACCTGCAATCGCGCCGGTTCTGGGTTGAAAGCGAAAACCGCTGGGTCCGCCTGCGTGTTTCGGCCAAGGCCATCCGCACGATCGACAAGAACGGCATCGACGCCGTGCTGGCCGAAATGCGTGCCCGCGGCGAACTGGCTTAATCGGCCTCCCCGCCAATCTACATACTAGGAGCACGACATGGCCAAAGGTATCCGCGAAAAGATCAAGCTCGAGTCGACCGCCGGCACGGGTCATTTCTACACGACCACCAAGAACAAGCGCAACATGCCCGAGAAGATGCTGATCAAGAAATTTGATCCGGTCGCTCGCAAGCACGTTGACTACAAGGAAACCAAGCTGAAGTAATTCAGCCGGTATTCCCGCAAGACAAAAAAAGCCCTGCATCGCAGGGCTTTTTTTTCGCCTGCCCGCCGCCGCGCATCCCCTGATTCCCTGTTGCCCGGCGCCGGGGTGCATGTTTCAATTGGGCCGCTGTCATCCGCCGCCTCGAGGCGCCTGGTCCTCTTTCCACGCGATATCCGCCATGTTCCGTCCCTGCCTTACCCTGTTGCGCCGCGCCGCGGCGCCGGCACTCCTGGCCCTGGCGCTGGCCCCGACCGCCTCCGCCAAGGACAAGGAGCCTCCCATCCGAATCGGCGAGATCAACAGCTACAAAGCGATCCCCGCCTTCCTGGGCCCATACAAAAAGGGCTGGCAGTTAGCACTGGAAGAGGTCAACGCAAGCGGCGGCGTGCTGGGCAGGAAGCTGGAGGTGATCTCGCGCGACGACAACGGCAACCCGGGCGATTCAGTGCGTGCCGCCCAGGAATTGCTGGCGCGCGAAAAGGTGGACTTGCTGTTCGGCGGCTTTCTTTCCAATACCGGCCTGGCATTGACGGACTTTGCCAAGCAGCAGCAGGTGTTCTTCCTGGCGGCGGAACCGCTCACCGACAAGATCACCTGGCAGGAGGGCAACCGCTACACCTACCGTCTGCGTCCCTCCACCTGGATGCACGTGGCGGCCCTGGCCCCCAAGGCGCTGGCCTTGCGCAAGAAGCGCTGGGCCATCGTCTACCCCAACTATGAATACGGCCAGTCCGCCGTGGCCACCTTCAAGGCCATGATGACCTCGTTCCAGTCCGACGTGGAATTCGTTGCCGAGCAAGCCGTGCCGCTGGGCAAGGTGGACGCGGGCGCCGTCGTGCAGGCCCTGGCGGACGCCAAGCCCGATGCGATCTTCAACGTGTTGTTCGCTGCCGACCTGACCCGATTCGTGCGCGAAGGCAATACCCGCGGCCTGTTCGAAAACCGAGCCGTCGTATCCGTGCTTTCCGGCGAACCCGAATATCTCGAACCCCTGGGCGCCGACACCCCCACGGGCTGGATCGTTACCGGCTATCCCTGGTATGCCATCGACACGCCGGCCAATACCACCTTCGTCGACGCCTACAAGAGACGCTACAACGAAACGCCCAAGGTGGGCTCGGTGGTGGGCTACGCCTCCCTCATGTCCATCGCCGAGGGCCTGAAGGCCGCCGGCGCCGTGGACACGGAGAAGCTGGTCGACGCCTTCGCCGGCCTGAAGGTGGACACGCCCTATGGCCAGATCCAGTATCGCAAGATCGACCACCAATCCACGATGGGCGTGTACGTGGGCGTGACCGCGGTGGAAGACGGCAAGGGCGTGATGAAGGATTTCGCCTACATCGACGGCGCGCGCCTCCAGCCCCCTGACGAGCAAGTGCGCAAGATGCGTCCGGCGCACTGATGAGCCTGTCCGGGCTGCTGCTGCAGCTGCTCAATGGGCTGGCGGACGCCAGCGCGCTGTTTCTGGTCGCCGCCGGCCTGTCGCTGATTTTCGGCGTCACGCGCGTGGTGAATTTCGCGCACGGTTCGTTCTACATGCTGGGCATCTACCTCGCCTGGACCTTCACCGGATATTTTGGCGACGGGGCGGGTTACTGGGCTGGATTGCTGCTGGCGGCGCTGGTGACCGGCCTAGTCGGCGCGGCCGCCGAATGGCTGGTGCTCAGGCGCCTGTACCAGGCTCCCGAACTGTTCCAACTGCTGGCCACCTTTGCGCTGGTGCTCATCATCGGCGACGCGGCGCTGGCGATCTGGGGGCCGGAAGACCTGTTCGCGGCGCGCGCGCCTGGCCTGTCCGGCGCCGTGCAGATCCTGGAACGCCGCTATCCCGAATACGACCTGCTGCTGATTGCCGCAGGTCCCGTGGTACTGGGTCTGCTCTGGCTGCTGCTGATGCGCACACGCTGGGGCCGCCTGCTGCGCGCGGCGGCCGAAAATCGCCGGATGCTTGCAGCGCTGGGCGTGAATCAGGCCTGGCTGTTCACCTCGGCTTTCACGTTGGGCGCGTTCCTGGCGGGACTGGGTGGCGCGCTGGCGGCGCCGCGCGTGCCGGCCACGCTGGGCCTGGACCTGGAAATCATCGCCAGCGCTTTTGTGGTGGTCGTGGTGGGCGGCCTGGGTTCGATCCCCGGCGCCTTCCTGGCCGCCTTGCTGATCTGCTCCGTCAAGGCGCTGTTCGTTTTCCTGGGACAGGTGCAGATCGGCCCCTGGGTCTTCAATCTTTCCAAGCTCACGCTCCTGGCCGAATTCGCCGTGATGGCCGTTGTGCTGGTGGTCCGCCCCTGGGGCCTGCTGGGCAAGCCCTCCGAAGCCACCTCCCACGCCACCGCCGCCGAGCGTCCCATCGCTCCCGCCGGCCGGCGTTTGCGCCTGGCCTACGGCGTGCTGCTGGCGCTATTGGCGCTGGCGCCGGTAGTGGCCGCGCACAACCCCTACCTGGGCATCCTGCTGACCGAGATCCTGATCGCCGCGCTGTTCGCCGCCAGCCTGCATTTCCTTACCGGACTGGCCGGCATGACCTCGTTCGGCCATGCGGCCTGGTTTGGCCTCGGCGCCTACGGCGCCGCGCTGCTCTTGAAGCTGGCGGCCGTGCCGATGGAGGCGGCGCTGCTCCTGGGGCCCTTCGCCGCGGCGCTGGGCGCTCTGCTGTTCGGCTGGTTCTGCGTGCGCCTGTCTGGCGTCTATCTGGCCATGCTGACCCTGGCGGTGGCGCAGATCCTCTGGGCGCTCGCCTATCAATGGGACGATGTGACGGGCGGCAGCAACGGGCTGATCGGCCTGTGGCCTTCCGCCTGGCTCACCCAGGGCCCCTGGTTTTATTACCTCACGCTGGCGCTTTGTGCGGCCGGCATCGCCTGGCTGCGCCGGCTGGCGTTCTCACCCCTGGGCTATGCCCTGCGCGGCGTGCGGGATTCCGCCTTGCGAGCCGAAGCGCTGGGCATGGACACCCGCCGCGTGCAATGGGCGGGCTTCGTGGCCGCGTCCTTCGCCGCGGGCTTGGCAGGCTCGCTGTATGCGTTCTCCAAAGGCAGCATCGCGCCCGACACGCTGGCCGTGAGCCGGTCCGTGGACGGACTGGTCATGGTGCTGCTGGGCGGCCTGCAGACCCTGGCCGGCCCGCTCGTGGGCGCGGCCGCCTATACGTGGCTGCAGGACGCCGCCGCCCGCAGCACCGAATACTGGCATGCCGTGTTGGGGCTGGCCATCCTGGCCCTGGTCATGGCCTTTCCCGAGGGCCTGGCCGGCGCCGCGGCCCGCCTTGCCGCGCGCTGGAACGGGAGGCGCGCATGACGCCCGCCCCGCTGCTCCAAGTCCGCGACCTGCGCAAATCCTTCGGCGGCATCGATGCCCTGGCCGGCGTTTCCTTTACGCTGGAAGCTGGCAGGATGCTGGCGCTGATTGGCCCCAACGGCGCAGGCAAGTCCACCTGCTTCAACGCGCTGGGCGGCCAGCTCCGGCCCGACTCCGGATCGGTCCTTCTGGACGGGCGCGAGCTGGTCGGGCTCTCGGCGCGCAGGATCTGTCAGCTGGGCGTAGGCCGCAGTTTCCAGACCGCCGCCACCTTCCGCTCCATGACCGTGCGGGAAAACGTGCAGACGGCGCTGCTGTCGCGCGACCGCTTGCTGCTGAATCCGTGGCGGCGGGCGGCCCGGCACGCGGTCGAAGAGGCCATGTCGCTGCTGTCGCAAGTACAGATGACGGACAAGTCGGAAGCGCATTGCGGCACGCTGGCCTATGGCGACGTCAAGCGTGTCGAACTGGCCATGGCGCTGGCGCATCGACCCCGTCTTTTGCTGATGGACGAACCCACGGCCGGCATGGCGACCAATGAACGCCACGCGCTGATGCGGCTGACGCGCACACTGGCCGACACGCAGCGCATGGCGGTCCTCTTTACGGAGCACAGCCTGGACGTCGTGTTCAAGCATGCCGACCGCATTGCGGTGCTGGTGCGCGGCAGCGTGCTGGCCGAGGGAGCGCCCGCGCAGATTGCCGCCGACGAGCGGGTAAGGGCCGCCTACCTCGGCACGGAAGCGCCGCAGCCGATCTGAAGCCGGCAGCGCCCGCGCCGCATCAGTCGTTCCTCAGCCCATTGGGCTGGCATTCCCAGAAGATCTTGGCCTGGCAGCCCTCGCAAATGCCGCGGTCCAGCTTGGCGTAGATCGAATGCAATGCCGTCGCCTTGTCGGGAAAGATGTGGTCCTCGCCCAGGCGCTCCAGGAATCCCGTGCGGCGCCACATGTCCATCACTTCCGGCCGCGGACGATGGAAATAGAGGTCGCCCCCCATGGCTCGCCGGGCAGCCAGCTCGTCCTCCCAGACCTGTGCGCCAGCCATATCGATGAAGTTCATGCTCTTGGCCATGACCAACAGATGGCGAGCAGCGTCGGGCGCGGCGCGCAGCTCATGCAGACGCTGCGCCACATGGGTGGCCGCGCCGAAATACACCGATCCCTCCATGCGCAGCAGCTTGAGCTGCGGGCATTCGGGCAAGGCGTCGGACGCGTGCTCCAGCACCACGAAACGGCGCTCCAGCCCGCGCGAATCGAAACCCATGGTGCGCATCGCGGGCCGCGAGGTACGGTGCAGATAGACCATCAAGGACAGCACCGTGCCCAGCAGGATCGCCACTTCCATGCGTATGGTGATGGTGGCGGCCAGTGTCGCGGCCGCGATGATGCATTCGCCGCGCTGGGTACGGATCAGTTGCCGCCAGCGCGGAATGTCGAACAGGGTCCAGGCCACGAGCAGCAGCAGGCCGGAGATCGCGGCATGCGGAATCATGGCCAGCAACGGGGCCGACAAAGCCACCAGCGCCACCAGCAACAAGGCCGAGAATACGGATGCCAGCGGCGTCTTGGCGCCAGCTTCGTAATTGGGAATGGAGCGGTTGAGGGATCCGCAGGACAGGTAGCACGAGAAAAAGCCGCCCACAATGTTGGACAGCCCCTGCCCCACGAACTCGCGATTGGCATCGATGCGCTGGCCCGATCGGGTAGCCACGGCCTTGGCGATGGAAATGGACTGCGCCAACGCCACGATCGTCAGCGCGAAGGCCACGCTCAAAAGCTCCGGCAAGGCGCGCCAATCGACGCTCGGTATGTGGAATGGCGGCCACGGCCGGGCCAGCGCGCCCAGCACGGACACCGGTTCGCCATCGGTCAGCGCATTGAAGGCCGCGGCCGCGAGCGCCCCCGCCGCCAGCCCCGCCAGCATGTACGGTTTGCGTTTATCCAGCCGCCGCAGCAACAGGGCCACGGCCAAGGTCGTCAGCGTCACCAGCAAGGCGCCCAGGTGCACCTGCCCGAGGTGCGTGGCCAGCGTCGCCAGCAGGGCGCCCGCGCCGTGCGCGTCCGGCGCCGGCATGCCCAGGGCGTCCTTCAGCGCATGCACGGCGATAAGCAGGGCCGCGCCGCTGGTGAAGCCGAACAACGCCGAAGGCGAGATGAAATGCGCCAGCGATCCCAGTCTCAGGGTGCCCACCAGCCATTGCATCAGCCCGACCAGCACAGTGACGGCAAGCGCCAGCTGGATGTAACCCTGGCTGCCGGCGACCGCCAGCGGCGTCAGCACCGCATAGAGCGCCAGCGAGTTGGCATTGGTCGGGCCGGACATGACATGGCGGCTCGATCCGAACAACGCCGCGACGATACAGGGAACGATGGCGGAATACAGGCCATATTCGGGCGGCAGCCCGGCCAGCATGGCGAACGCCACGCCCTGCGGCAGCACCAGCAACGCGCCCAGCAGGCCCGCCGTGGCATCCGCGCGCAAGGTACGCGCATTGACCTCATCCACCCACGAGCCGAACAGCCGGCGCGCTACGCTCATCCCCCCCTGCATCATTCTTTCTTGTCCCTCGGCATCTGCTTTTGAATCGGCCCGCGTCACGCCGTGGCGGCGAGGCCTTTGGCCCCGACCGCGGCGCGTTTGAGCCGGCATCGGGGCCGTCTAGCGTAATCGCTAGCGCCCCTCGCGCGCAACGCGTTCCGCTTACTTCAGGTAACGGCGCTCCAGCTCGCGCATCTGGGCATCGCCCTGCAGCTCGATGATCTCCTTGACCGTCGGCAGGACGGCGTCCACCTCGTGGATGCCCCCCTCGCGGCGGATGCGGGCGAACACGTCCCGCATCGCCCCCGCCGCGGCGCGGATGGCGTGATTGCCATAAATGACCAGGCCGACCTTGCCCAGCGCCTGGATATCGGATTCGCGCAACTGCGGATAGGCCGTGGGCACCAGCACCAGCGGCACGCGGCCTTGCCAGGCGGAAACGAACGACAGGATCTCGTCGGGCGCACTCTGCCTGGAATGGATCAGGATGGCGTCCGCGCCCGCGGCTTCGTATTCGCGGGCGCGCGCCAGCGCTTCCCGTTCGCCGGCTCCCGCAATCAGCGCCTCGGTCCGGGCAATCACGCAGAAATCCGCGTCGCGGCGCGCGCCGCAGGCCGCTTCGATCTTGCCCTGGAACTCCGCGACCCGCACCAATTCCTGCCTGCCGGCGGCACGCAGGCTGGTGTCCTTGGGAAAGGTCTTGTCCTCCATCACCACCGCCGATACGCCGGCGGCTTCGTACTGCGGCACCATATAGGAAACGTTGATCGCATTGCCGAACCCGGTGTCGATATCGGCAATGACGGGCGCCTCCACCGTCGCTGCGATCGCCCGCATCATGTCCAGGTGCTGCGATGGCGAGAGAATATTGGCGTCGGGCACGGCGTAGCTCGCCGACAGTTCGAAGCCGCTGCCCCAGATCGCGTCGAACCCGGCCTCGGCCGCGAGTTTGGCGGCCAGCGGGTTGTGCGCCGACATGGCGTGCATCAAGGCGGGATCCTGCAATTTCTGGCGAAAACGGGCGTTTCTATTCATGGCGGGAACGTGGCCGTAAACCCGGCGCGCCGCGCGCCGGCTCCGGCCATCGTAGCGCCAATCCCGGTCTCGCCGGGACGTCAGCCTGCCTCGCCCCCGCGCCGCGACTTCATGGCCTGCCCAATGGCAGCCAGCACGTCGTCCGCAATCAGCCTCGCCGCCATCGGCAGCAGTTCGCTCTCTTCGCGCTGGATATGCGCGGCGTAGGCGCTGGCGAAATCCTGGACCTGGCTCATGGGCAGCTCGGCCTGGCGCCCCGCCGCAATGTCGGAAAGCGCCTGGCGCAAGGGCTCCCAGCGCTGCGCCAGTTGCCGGTGCTCGGCGATCAAGCCATCCACCAGCGCATGCAGGCAGACCGCGTCGGATCCGGCCATCGACTCGATCAAGGCGGGGAACAAGTCCTCTTCCTCGTCTTCGTGGTGATGCACGGCCGCCGTATCGAAGTAGCGAAGGACGCTGGCCGCGGCGGTCTGGGCCGCCGCGTCGCTCCCGTGGGCGGGCAAGTGCCGGCTCAAGCGCTCCAGCGTGGCGCACTGGCGGGAAATGCGTCCGTGGCAGGCCGACAGCAAGGCCAACGGATCATCGGCGCCGGGCGCCGGGGCCGGACCTCCAGGAAAGCTCACCGCCATTGCACACCTCCGTTATCCGGCGTGGCCGCGCCACCACAAGCGGATGGAATCCCACGCGCGCCCCGCGAATCCAGCCTCGGCCACGGGCTCCAGGGCCACCACGGGGAACTGCATGGCCGGCTTGCCGTCGACCATCACGCGCAGCGCGCCCACGGTGGACTGGGCAGCGATCGGCGCAATCAGCGGATCCTGCGGCGTCCAGACCGGTTCGACCTTGGCGCCCGCGGGCACCGTCACATACGCATCGCGCGCGAATCCGGCTTTCAGGCTGTCGTGCTCGCCTTTCCATACCTCGGGCGTGGCGACGGCCTGCCCGCGCGCGTACAGCTTGATGGTATTGAACCCCTGAAAGCCCCACTCCAGCAACTCGCGGCTTTCCTGCGTGCGCAACTTGTCCGACGCCGTGCCCACCACCACGGTGATCAGGCGGCGCTGGTCCGCGCCATTTGGCCGCTGCGCGGTGGCCACGATGCAGTACCCGGCCGAGTCGGTGTGCCCGGTCTTCAGGCCGTCCACGCTGGGATCCAGCCAGAGCAGGCGGTTGCGGTTCGGCTGCGTGATCTTGTTGTAGGTGAACTGCTTGGCCGAGTCGTAGGTTTTGTAGAGCTGGGGATAGTCGCGGATGAAGCGCGTCGCCAGGATCGACAGGTCGCTGACGGTGGAATAGGTCCCCGCATCCGGCAAACCATGCGGGCTGGCGAAGCGCGTGGCATGCAGGCCCAGCTTGGCGGCGGTATCGTTCATCCGCGCCACGAAGGCCTCGACGCTGCCCGACACCGCTTCCGCCAGCGCAATCGCCGCGTCGTTGCCCGACTGGATCATCAGCCCACGCAGCAGGTCATCCACCGACACCTTGGAGCCCGGCTCCAGGAACATCTTCGAGCTGCCGGCCGGCACCTTCCAGGCGCGCGTCGACACCGTGACCAGCTGCGTGGCCGACAGTTCCTTCTTGCTCAGGGCCTCGAACACCACGTAGGCCGTCATGATCTTGGTCAAGGACGCCGGCTCGATCCGCGCCGTCGCCGCGTGCGACGCGATCACCTGCCCGCTGGTCTCGTCCAGCAACAGCCAGGCCTTGGCCGACAAGGCCGGCGCCGTCTGCGCCAAGGCGCTCGACACGCACGCGGCCGCGACGAGCAAGCCCGCCGCCAACTTCTTCATCAACATATCGCTGCTTCACTTCCATGCTTGGTTTTTTCCCGCGCGAGAGCCCGCGCGGCGCCCGCAATTGGAACACGCGCGGCGCGGTTGGTTCAGCGCCGTCGGCATATGAAAAGATGGGCGAGGAATGTCACGACATCTTGCAAGACGCCTTCTACAAAGCACTTTCTGTGTCGAAAACAACAAACAAAGGTCAAAAACCCGCTGGAAAACCGCATAAATCACCACTCTTCCGCTATCATCGGCCGCGTAGCGTTAAATGCCGATAACCGGCGCGCGCTGCTCCATGACCTCAACATACGGATTTTGACCATGGCCACGAAAGCAAAAGCTCCTGCCAAGAAAGTCACCAAGCCCGCCGCCAAGGCGCCCGCAAAGAAGGCAACTGCTGCCAAACCCGCTGTGAAGCCCGCTGCAAAGCCGGCCGTCAAAAAGGTCGTCGCCGCCAAGAAGGTCGCTGCTGCCCCCAAGGCCATCAAGGCAGCCCTGAACAAGACCCAGCTCATCGCTTACATCGTTGAGCAATCCGGCGTTGAAGCCAAGTCGGTCAAGGCCGTCCTGGCCAGCCTGGAAACCTCGGTGCTGAGCTCCGTGGACAAGAAGGGCGCTGGCGAATTCACGCTGCCCGGCCTGTTCAAGGTTGCCGTGCAGAAGGTTCCCGCCAAGGCCAAGCGCTTCGGCAAGGATCCCTTCACCGGTGAAGAGCGCTGGTTCCCCGCCAAGCCGGCTTCGGTCAAGGTGAAGGTTCGCCCGCTCAAGAAGCTGAAGGACGCCGCGCAGTAATTCCGCGCGTACATCCGGTCAAGCCGGAAGGGCCCGCCTCGCAAGAGGCGGGCCCTTCTTTTTTGCGGCGCTCCCGCGCGCCATGCACAGAGCCTCGTCCGAATTTATCTTTATGTTAAGATACTTCACGTAAAAACAAATACGGCCTGCCCCATGAATGACCTCGTCGATCTGGTGATCTCGCAATGGACGCGGGAATGTCCCGCCCAGGATTTCGCCGCCATGTCCGTCGTCACCCGCGTATTCCGCCTGAATGCGCTGGCCGCGCGCAATGTGAACCGCAGCTTTCGCCGCTATGACCTGCATCAGGGCGAATTCGACGTCCTGGCCACGCTCTACCGCAGCGGCGCCCCCTACGCGTTGAATCCCCAGAAACTGGTGGAAGCCCTGCTGCTGACCTCCGGCGCCATGACCAACCGCCTTGACCGCCTGGAACAGGCCGGCCTGCTCACGCGCAGCCCCAATCCGGAAGACCGCCGCGGCGTCATCGTGTCGCTCACGGCCGAAGGCCTGCGCGTCATCAAGCTGGTACTGAAGGACTACCTGAAAGACCTCAACGAATTGCTGGAACCGCTGTCCGCCAGCGAACGCAAGCAACTGGCGGGCCTGCTGAAGAAGCTGCTGATCAAGCAAGACCAGGAAACGCCCGGCGGCATCGGCACTTGAGCCTGCCGCCCGAACGTCCCCGCAGCCGCTTTTCCCCGATTCAAATCCATGACTTCCGCTACCCAGCCTTCCCAGACGCCGGTCTTGACCGCCCCCATCATCCTGCTGATGTCGGTGGCCACCGGCCTCGCCGTCGCCAGCAACTACTACGCGCAGCCGCTGCTGCACACGATCAGCGAGCAATTCTCGCTGTCCACGGCGACAGCCGGCAGCATCGTCACCACCGCGCAGCTGAGCTACGCAGTGGGCCTGATACTGCTGGTGCCGCTAGGCGACATGTTCGAACGCCGCGGCCTGATCGTGCTGATGAGCCTGCTGTCCGCGGGCGGGTTGCTGGTGTCCGCGTTCGCCCCCAACATCACCGTGCTGATCCTGGGCACGGCGCTGACCGGCATGTTGTCCGTGGTCGCCCAGATCCTGGTGCCGTTCGCCGCCACGTTGGCCGCGCCCCATGAACGGGGCAAGGCCGTGGGCACGGTCATGAGCGGACTGCTGCTGGGCATCCTGCTGGCCCGCACCGTCGCGGGCGCGCTCGCCGACGTAGGCAGCTGGCGCACGGTCTATTGGGTGGCCGCCATTCTGATGCTGTTCATGTCCGCCGCCCTGTGGCGCCTGCTGCCCCGCCACCAGAGCCCCGCCGGGCTGAGCTACCCGCGCCTGCTGGGTTCCATCCTGCGCATGTTCGTTGAAGAGCCCCTGTTCCGCGCCCGTTCGCTCCTGGGCGCGCTGCTGTTCGCGGCCTTCAGCATGCTGTGGACGCCCCTGACCTTCCTGCTGGCCAGCCCCCCCTATCAATACAGCAATACGACCATCGGCCTGTTCGGCCTGGCCGGCGCCGCCGGGGCGTATGCCGCGAACCGCTTCGGTCGCCTGGCCGACCGCGGCATGGGCAATCTGGCCACCCGCGTCGGACTGCTGTTGCTGCTGGGCTCCTGGGGGCTGATGGCCTTCGGCCAGGTATCGGTGCTCGCCTTGCTGGCTGGCATCCTGGTCCAGGACCTGGCGATCCAGGGCGTCCATGTCACCAATAGCAGCTCCCTCTACCGGCTGCGCCCTGAAGCGCGCAGCCGGCTGACCGCGGGCTACATGACCAGCTACTTCATCGGCGGCGCATCCGGTTCGCTGGTATCGTCCTGGCTGTACGCCCATTTTGGCTGGCCCGGCGTGGTCACGGCGGGCGCCGTCCTCGGGGTGATTACGCTGGCATACGGCGCCTTGGCGCCCAGCGCGCGCATCCCCGAAACGGCTCCGTCCCCTGCCCGCGCCTAGCACCTCCTATAATCAGGGGTTTTGGCCGCCTCCGCGCCCGCGCGGCGAGGCGGCTCACCCTTTTTTGCCACCGTGCACGAGCCCATGCAGGAACGTTACCTCCCCAATACCGTCGAAGCAGCCGCCCACCAAGACTGGCAGGCCCGCGACGTCTATCTCGTCCATGAAAACGCGAAGAACGCCGACGGCTCCGAAAAGCCGAAGTTCTACGCCTGCTCCATGCTGCCCTATCCCAGCGGCAAGCTGCACATGGGCCACGTGCGCAACTACACCATCAACGACATGATGGCCCGCCAGCTGCGCATGCGCGGCTACAACGTCCTGATGCCCATGGGCTGGGACGCCTTCGGCATGCCGGCGGAAAACGCCGCCATCAAGTCCAAGGTTCCGCCGGCGAAGTGGACGTACGACAACATCGCCTACATGAAGAAGCAGATGAAGGCGATGGGTCTGGCGATCGACTGGACGCGCGAGATGTGCGCCTGCGATCCCCAGTACTACAAATGGAACCAGTGGCTCTTTCTCAAGATGCTGGAAAAGGGCGTGGCCTACCGCAAGACCCAGGTCGTCAACTGGGATCCGGTGGACCAGACCGTGCTGGCCAATGAACAGGTCATCGACGGCCGCGGCTGGCGCTCGGGCGCGCTCGTGGAAAAGCGCGAGATCCCCGGCTACTACCTGCGCATCACCGATTACGCCGACGAGCTGCTGGGCGCCGTCCAGAACGACCTGCCCGGCTGGCCCGAACGCGTGCGCCTGATGCAGGAAAACTGGATCGGCAAGTCCGAGGGGCTGCGCTTTGCCTTCCCGCACAAGATCGCCGGTCAGGATGGCCAGTTGATCCAGGACGGCAAACTGTACGTATTCACCACCCGCGCCGACACCATCATGGGCGTGACCTTCTGCGCGGTGGCGCCGGAGCACCCCCTGGCCACTCAGGCCGCCTTGTCCAATCCGCAACTGGCCGCATTCATCGAACAATGCAAGCTGGGCGGCACGACCGAGGCCGAAATGGCCACGCGCGAAAAGGAAGGCATGCCTACCGGGCTGTTCGTCACGCACCCGATCACGGGCGCCGACATCGAGGTCTGGGTCGGCAACTACGTGCTCATGAGCTATGGCGACGGCGCCGTCATGGGCGTGCCGGCGCATGACGAACGCGATTTCGCCTTCGCCAAGAAGTACGACCTGCCCATCGTCCAGGTCGTGGACGTGGCGGGCAAGGAATATTCCACCAACGCCTGGCAGGAGTGGTACGGCGACAAACAAGCCGGCCGCACCATCAATTCCGGCAAGTACGACGGTCTCACGCACAAGGAAGCAGTCGACGCCATTGCCGCCGATCTCGGCGCCCTGGGTCTGGGTGAAAAACAGACCACCTGGCGCCTGCGCGACTGGGGCATTTCGCGCCAGCGTTATTGGGGCACGCCCATCCCCATCATCCATTGCGCGGATTGCGGCCCGGTCCCGGTTCCGGAAAAGGACCTGCCCGTCGTGCTGCCCGACGACCTCATCCCGGACGGCAGCGGCAACCCGCTGGCCAAGAACGAGGCCTTCCTGTCCTGCTCCTGCCCCAAGTGCGGCAAGCCGGCGCGGCGCGAAACGGACACGATGGACACCTTCGTGGACTCGTCCTGGTATTTCATGCGCTACACCTCGCCTGGCAATGACAACGCCATGGTCGACTCGCGCAATGACTACTGGATGCCCATGGACCAGTACATCGGCGGCATCGAGCACGCAGTGCTCCACCTGCTGTATGCCCGTTTCTGGACCAAGGTCATGCGCGACATGGGCTTGCTCAATTTCGACGAGCCCTTCACCAAGCTGCTGTGCCAGGGCATGGTGCTGAACCACATCTATTCGCGCAAGACCCCCCAGGGCGGCATTGAATACTTCTGGCCGGAAGACGTCGAAAACGTCTATGACGACCGCGGCGCCATCGTCGGCGCCAAGCTGAAGTCGGACGGCTCCGCCATCAACTACGGCGGCGTGGGCACGATGTCCAAGTCCAAGAACAACGGCGTCGATCCCCAGTCGTTGATCGACACGCTGGGCGCCGATACGGCCCGCCTGTTCGTCATGTTCGCCAGCCCGCCGGAACAGACTCTCGAATGGTCCGACTCCGGCGTCGAAGGTTCCAACCGCTTCCTGCGCCGCCTCTGGTCCATCAGCTATGGCCAGCGCGAAGCCGTGGCGCGCGGCTTGGCCAATGGCGCCGATTGGACGCAGGCGCCAGCGGCCGTCAAGGACCTGCGCCGCGAAGTCTACGGCCTGCTCAAGCAAGCCGACTACGACTACCAGCGCATCCAGTACAACACCGTCGTGTCGGCGTGCATGAAGATGCTCAACGCCATCGACGACGCCAAGCTGCCCGAAGGCGCTGCCGCGGACGCCGCCTACGCCGAAACGCTGGGCGTGCTGCTGCGCGTGCTGTACCCCGTGGTGCCGCACATCACCTGGCACCTGTGGCGCGACCTGGGCTACGCACACGAACTGGGCGACCTGCTCGACGCGCCCTGGCCTCATGTGGACGAAGCGGCGCTGATCGCCGACGAAATCGAACTCATGCTCCAGGTCAATGGCAAGCTGCGCGGCTCCATCCGCGTGGCCGCCAAGGCCGCCAAGGAAGATATCGAGAAGCTCGCCGCCTCCCAGGAGGAGGTCTCCCGCTTCCTGGAAGGCCGTCCGCCCAAGCGTGTCATCGTGGTTCCGGGCAAACTGGTCAACGTCGTAGGCTGATGAGGTCAAGCATGCACTTCGCCGGGCAACAAACGCACTCCTCCCGCCTACCCTGGCTGCTGCGCGGCGCCTGCCTGGCGCTGTTCATGCTGCTCTCCGCTTGCGGCTTCGCCTTGCGGGGAGTCACCCCCATGCCGTTCGAGACGCTGTATATCGGCATCCCGGATACCACGCAGTTCGGCGCCGACGTGCGCCGCGCGCTGCGGGCGGCCTCCCCGAACACAAAGCTCGTGACCAACCCCAAGGAAGCGCAGGCCATCCTCCAGCAGGTCGCGGATACCCGGACCTTGCGGGAAGTCTCTCTGAATGCCCAGGGCCGCGTCGAGGAATACGAGCTGGGCATCAACTACACGTTCCGCCTCATCGACGCCAAGGGCCGCGCGCTGATTCCGGACACCATGCTGTCGATCTACCGCGCAATGCCTTATGACGACCAGGTCGTGCAGGCCAAGCAAGGCCAGATCGAAACGCTGTACCGTGCCATGCAGCGCGACCTGGTGTCGCGCCTGCTGCGCCGGATGACTGCGCCGGAAGTGCGCAACGCGTTCGAGAACGCCGAGCAGCGCGGCGAAGATGGCGAAACCCCGCTGTACGATCCGACCGCACCGGATCAGCAGCGCACGCCCTCGCCGTGGCAGACCCCGTCCACCACGGACCCGGCCATCCTGCGCTAAATGGCACAGCCTCTGGACGCGGATCGCCTGGCCGAACACCTGCAGCGCCCAGGCAACCGCCTGGCGCCGCTTTATACGGTGTCCGGCGATGAACCCCTGCTCGTAACCGAGGCCGTGGACGCCCTGCGCGCTGCGGCCCGCAACGCCGGCTACACCGATCGCCTGTCCATGGTGATGGATGCGCGCAGCGACTGGAGCGCGGTCATCGCCGCCACCCAGAGCGTGTCGCTATTCGGTGATCGCCGCATTCTTGAAATCAAGATCCCGACCGGCAAACCGGGCAAGTCCGGCGCCGATACCCTGGCCAAGCTGGCCGAACAGGCCGAAAAGCAGGCGGATCCGGACACGCTCATCCTGATCGCCCTGCCCCGCCTGGACAAGGCCACCCGCGAAAGCCGCTGGGTGCAGGCCCTGGGCCGCGGCGGCATGATGGTCGATATCGCCAACATCGAGCGCGGCCGCCTGCCCGCATGGGTCGGCATGCGCCTGGCGCGCCAGAACCAGAAGGCCGACAGCGCCACGCTGCAATGGATGGCCGACAAGGTGGAAGGCAATCTGCTGGCCGCCCACCAGGAAATCCAGAAGCTGGGCCTGCTTTACCCGGAAGGCCAGCTCGCGGCCGAGGACGTGGAGCGCGCCGTGCTGAACGTGGCCCGTTACGACGTATTCGGCCTGCGCGACGCCATGCTTGCCGGCGATACCGGCCGCACCATCCGCATGATCGACGGCCTGCGCGCCGAGGGCGAAGCTCTGCCCCTGGTGCTGTGGGCGGTCGGCGAGGAAATCCGCCTGCTTGCCCGCGTCGCGGAGGCGCGCGCGCTGGGCCAGGACGTCAACGGCCTGATGCGCCGTCTGCGCATTTTCGGTGCGCATGAACGCCTGGCGCTGCAGGCGCTCGGCCGGGTCCAGCCGAATGTCTGGCCCGCCGCAGTCCAACACGCCCACGAGGTGGACCGGCTGATCAAAGGCCTGTCGGTGCCCGGGCGCCTGTCCGACCCCTGGGAAGAAATGACGCGGCTCGCGCTGCGCGTTGCCGCCGCCGGCGGACGACCGTGAAGGCGGCATAGCCGCCACCCTCGCTTTCCCTCCAGCCCTTCGGCTGGACTTCGCCCGGCCTAACCGCCGGATATACACTGAATCCCCAGGCGGCGCCCGCGCCGCCCCACCATCCTGATCGACGCTGCCATGTCCTCGTCCTCCATAGAACAAGCCATGCTCACCCTGGGCGAAAATGCCCGCCGCGCCTCGCGCGCCATGATGCGCGCCAACGGCGCCGCCAAGAACCTGGCGCTGCTGGCCATGGCCGACGCCCTCGCCGCCAGCCATGACGACCTCAAGGCCGCCAATGAAAAGGACCTGGCGGCTGCGCGCAACAACGGCCTGGAGCCGGCCCTGCTGGACCGCCTGACCCTGTCGGACAAGACGCTCGCGCACATGGCCGAAGGCCTGCGCCAGATCGCGGCCCTGCCGGATCCGATCGGCAGCGTTACCGCCACCAGCGTGCGACCCAACGGCATGCGCGTCGCGCAAATGCGCGTTCCGCTGGGCGTGATCGGCATCATCTATGAATCCCGTCCCAACGTGACCATCGACGCGGCCGCGCTGTGCCTGAAGTCCGGCAACGCCGCCATCCTGCGCGGTGGCAGCGAAGCCCTGCACTCCAACATCGCGCTGGGCCGCATCGTACAAACCGGCCTGGCCGCCGCGGGCCTGCCGCAGGATGCCGTGCAGGTCGTCGCCACGGCAGACCGTGCCGCGGTCGGCAAGCTCATCACCATGACCGAGCACATCGACGTTATCGTCCCGCGCGGCGGCAAGGGCCTGATCGCCCGCCTCTCGCAGGAAGCGCGCGTGCCGCTCATCAAGCACCTGGATGGCAACTGCCACGTGTATATCGACGCGGCGGCGGATCCGGACAAGGCGCATGCCATCGCGTTCAACGCCAAGACCTACCGCTACGGCATCTGCGGCGCCATGGAAACCCTGCTGGTCGACGCGGTGGCCGCCGTTTCCATCCTCCCCAGCCTGGCCGCCGCGCTCATCGAACATGGCGTCGAATTGCGCGGCTGCCCGCGAACGCTGGCCTTGCTGCCGCATGCCAAGCCGGCCACCGAAGAAGACTGGGCCACGGAATACCTGGGCCCCATCCTGGCCGTGCGCATCGTCGATTCGCTGGACGAGGCCATCGAGCACATCGCCCGCTGGGGCTCCGGCCATACCGACGCAATCGTCACCGAGGACCTGTCCGCGGCGCAGCGCTTCCAGCGCGAGGTCGACTCCAGCTCGGTGTACGTCAATCTGCCGACGTGCTTTGCAGACGGCTTCGAATACGGCCTGGGCGCCGAGATCGGCATTTCCACGAATCGCCTGCACGCGCGCGGTCCGGTCGGCCTGGAGGGCCTGACTACGCTGAAATGGGTGCTGAGCGGCGAAGGCCAGGTACGCGGCTGACGGACTCCCGTCCCTAGCTGCAAAACGGCTGACGCGGCCCTGAACACGGGGCCGCAATTAGCCTTTTACAATACCGCCAGCGATTTCCCGCAGGCATTCCTACCATCCGAACGCGGCGCACCGCGCATTCTTGAGATCCCCCATGCATTCACCCGCGATGGCCATGGCCTTCAGCCTCTTCCTGCTGTGCTTCATTACCTGCACGCTGTGCGGCATCGTGCTGTTCTTCAAAAGCAAACAGATCAACGCCGCATTGAAGCATCCGTATCTCCAGCACCGCCCGTTCAAGCAATATCCGCTATCGATCCAGGCGGCCATCATGCTGGACTATTTCTTCCGCCTCATGTTCCCCGGCACGCGGTTCTGGCTGATCGGTAACGCCAACGATCTGCTTTCCCACGTCGACCCAAAGAAAACGCCGCTGTCCCTGAAGTGGCCGATCGTCGGTTTCTGGGGCTCCTGCTGGCTCGGCCTGATCGCGATGATCGTCCTCTGGATCATGCTGTATCTGGGAGCTTGAACGCATGCAGATCAAAATCGAAGACTATCCTGGCAGCCTCGACGCTGCCCGCCACCTGATCGCGGCACGTGAATCCGGCATCCCCGGCCCGCGCCTGCCGGTCGACTGCCGGCCGCAGTCGATGAACCAGGCTTTCGCCGTGCAGCAACGCACCGCGCAACTGCTGCGAGAACACCATCAGGACGACATCGGCGCCTGGAAGAGCGCGCTGCCCACGCCCGAGAAAAGCGTCGTGGCGCCCATCTACGCGTCCACCGTTGCCTATGCCGAAGCCGGGCCCATCGCGGCCCGCACCGACATTGTGCGCATCGAGCCGGAAATCGCGTTCGAAATCGCCCACGATCTGCCCGCCCGCCCCCAGCCGTACTCGGAAGCGGACGTGGATGCCGCCATCGGCAGCGCGCGCCTGGCCCTGGAAGTACTCGGCTGCCGCTACGCCGCGCCGGAGCACGCCAGCCTGCCTGAGCTCCTCGCCGACCATATGTTCAACCAGGGCTTGGTGCTGGGACCGCGCATCGCCTCACCGCACGAGGCTCCCGGCAGCATGAGCATCACCCTGTCCGTGGACGGGGTCGAAACCGAACAGCACGCGGGCATCCATCCGAATGACCGCCCCAAGGCAGGGCTCTATTGGCTGGCCAACTTCCTGCGCGAACAAGGCCTCGGGCTGCGCGCCGGCCAGCATGTCATCACGGGTTCCTATGCGGGATTCCTGGACGTGCCTGCCAACCGCGATCTGGCGCTCGCCTATGGCGATCTCGGCGTCCTGCGCCTGCGCTTTGACAAATAGGCCTGCGCCAGCAGCGCCCCGAGCCCCCGCCCATGCTTACCTTGCGCCCCTTTGCCCTGACGGATTTTCCGCTTCTGGCCAGCTGGTTTTCCAGTCTGGCCGAGGTAGTGCAGTGGGGCGGCTCGCACCTGTCGTTTCCACTGACGCAGGCCGACGCGGCCGCTATGCTCGCTGAAGGACAGAGCACGCCGCCCAGCCGCCGCTGCTGGATGGCTTGCCGCGACGGTTCGCCTGTGGGCCATGCACAACTGGCATACGACTGGCGCGACGGCAACGCCCGCCTGGGCCGCGTCGCCATCGCGCCGGCCGAGCGCGGCCAGGGACTGGCCCGCCCCATGGTTGCGCTGCTGATAGATGAAGCGTTCAAGACGCCCGGAATCGAGCGCCTGGAGCTCAACGTATACATGTTCAATGAGCCCGCCATACGCACCTACCAGGCGCTGGGTTTCACCCTAGAAGGCGTAAGGCGGTCGTCCACGCGAGCAGGCGCGCAACGCTGGGATACCGGGATGATGGGCTTGCTGCGCTCGGAATGGCGCGGCGCGCAGCCGGCGTCGCCAGCTGCCTGACACACCTGCCGACGGATACGCGCGACGCTAGCGGGCCACGGGCTCCGCGACGCCGACCGGGTCGGCGGCCGCTTCAATGATCTCCCCCACCGTCAGGCACAAGTCCTCGCGGTAACGGCCCGCCAGCACCTGCACGCCCACCGGGCTTGGCCCGGCTGCACTCATGGCGCTACCCATCGAGACCGACAGACCCGGCAAGCCCATGAACGGCACGCCGATCTGCGTCATCTGTGCGCGCCAGACCCGCGCATAGGCCGCATCGCCCTGCAGGTCCAGGTTGTCTGGGAACGGCAGCTCGGCAGAGACGGGCAGCAGCAGCACGGGATACTCGGCAAAGAACAGTTCCCACTGGCGCGTCAATGTCGCGCGCCGCGTCAAAGTGGCTGAAAAGCTGGCGAGGTCGATGCTGGCGGCATTGTCGCGCTGGCCGGCCAGTGCCACCAGGGCCCCGCGGTCGCCTTCTTTCTCGGCTGCCGCGACCAGGGCCTCGTACCCATCGGCCAACCACATCCGGATTTGCAGGTCTGCCGCTTCCTGCATGGGCGGCACCGCGTCCAGGGTATCCACCGTCCAGCCGGCCTCGCTAAGCCGGCGAGCGGCCTCCTGCAAGGCCTTGACCACGGCGGGTTCAGTATCCATGCCGTCCGGGTTCAGGCACAACGCTGCCCGGTGCGGCGCCTCGGGTCCCACCAGCGGAGCCGGCACCCACCAGGGATCGCGCGCGTCCCGCGCCGCCAGCGCCGCCAGCCCCACCCTCAGATCGGCGATGCTGCGTCCCAGCGGGCCCGACACGGCGGTCAGTTGCCCGCCGATCGAGCGTTCCGGCAAGGCGGCGTTATATGCCGCCACGCGTCCCAACGAGGGACGCAGGCCATGCACGCCGCAGGCATAGGCAGGATAGCGGATGGAGCCGGCGATATCGGTGCCATGCGCCAGGTGACCGATCCCGGCCGCCACGGCTGCGGCCGCGCCGCCCGACGAACCGCCTGGGGTGAGAGCCGGATTGCGCGGATTCAGCGTATTGCCGTGGAGCGAATTGCCGGTGAACCAGCGCAAGGAAAAGGCCGGCGTATTGGTGCGTCCCAGGATCACGGCGCCCGCGCGCCGCAGATTGTCCACGACCGGGCTGTTCTGGGCCGCTATCACATCTTTTTGCAGGCGCACGCCGTTGGTCGTGGCATGCCCTGCCTGGTCCACGTTGACCTTCACGGTGACCGGCACGCCCGCCAGCGGTCCCGCGTCCTCTCCGCGAGCAAGCATGGCGTCCACTTCCGCGGCTTGGGCCAGTACCTCTTCCGGGTCGTAGTCTACGACCGCATTGATCGCGGGATTGACGGCATCCAGCCGTTGCAGCGCGCTTTGCGCGGCCTCGCGGGCGGACACTTCGCGCTTGCGGACGCGGGCGGCAAGCTCAACTGCGGACAAACGCCAAAGATCGGACACGCGCGACTCCTGTTCCTGTGTGTGTTGACGGGTCAGGCAAACCTTAGCGCCTGCCGCGCCCGCCCACAAGCCATGCCGCGGTCCTCGCCTATTTGTCCTCTTCGAAGACCTCGACGATCGCGTCGGCCACGGCGCGCACGCGGGCCGTGCGATTCAGGTCGCCGTGCATTACCAGCCAAAGATCATAGGGTTCGCTGCGCGTGGGCCAGATGCGCACCAGATCCGGGTACAACGGCGCCATGTGAATCGGCACCTGGCCGATGCCCAGTCCTGCCACCACCGCCTCGATGATCATCATGCCGGAGTTCAGTTCCACGCCGATGCGCCCATTGCCCGTAGGCTCGCCGCAGAACGTATCGGACCAGCCCGGCAGTACCGCCTGCTGGTACGTTACCAGCGCGTGCCCGGCGAATGCCGTGCCCAGGCGAGGTTCTCCATGCGCCTCCAGATAGGTTCGCGATGCGTACAGCCCGACCTCCTTGCGGGCCAGGTGCCGGTAGATCAGATCTGGATTGTCCGGCCTGATGTTGCGGATTGCCAGATCTGCCTCGCGGCGCGTCAGATTGCTCAGCTGGATCGCCGTGGACAGCGTCACGCGGATATCGGGATGATGGGTATGCACCCGCCGCACCGCCTCCAGGACGTAGTAGCTGGCGACGGTTTCCGAGGTCGCCACGCGGACCCCGCCCGACAACCTGTGGTCCAGCCCTTGCATCTGCCGCTGCAACTGATCGGCCGCCTGCTCCATGCGTTCAGCCGCCGCAAATGCCAGCTCGCCTGCCGCGGTCGGCACGTAGCCCCCGGGCGTGCGCAGGAACAGCCGCGCGTCCAGCGAGGACTCCAGCGCAGCCAGCCTGCGCCCGGCCGTGGCCTGGTCGATTTGCAGCAGCGCCGCAGCGCCGCGCAACGTGCCTACCCGATAGATGGCCAGGAAGATCCTGGCGTTGTCCCAGTCCATGGCAGCCTTCCAATGATGCATTTTTGCATCACTATAAAGCAGTTATTCGGCTTTTTTGCATCGGGCTACGGGCCTAAGCTTCACTCCTCGAAAGCCGCCGCCTCCTCAATCATGAACTCCGCCTGTTCCAACATTCCGGCCCCCACTCTCGATGCCAAGCCAGCCACCGGCCTGCTGCCGCTCGTCACGCTGGCCATCGGCTTCGTCATGGCCATGCTGGACGTCACCGTCGTCAACGTCGCACTGCCCAGCATCGCGCTCCAGTTCACCGTTCCCCTGACGGACCTGGTCTGGATCGTGGATGGCTACACCCTCACTTTCGCCGCGCTGCTGCTCGTGGCCGGGGCGCTGGCCGACCGCTATGGCGCCAAGAGGGTCTACCTGGCCGGCCTGGGTGTATTCACCCTGGCATCCTTGCTTTGCGGCCTGGCGCCAAACGCCGACATGCTGATCCTGGCGCGTATGCTGCAGGGGCTTGGCGCCGCCCTGTTCATGCCTAGTTCCCTCAGCCTGCTGACCCATGCCTATGACGATGAGCAAGTCCGCAACCGCATGCTGGCGGCCTGGTCCGCGATCGTGGCGGTAGCCGGCGCCGCCGGCCCGCTGCTGGGCGGCGTGCTGATCCACCAGTTCGGCTGGCGCGGGATTTTCCTCATCAACATACCCCTGGGCTTGGTCGGGCTATGGCTGGCGCGCAACCGTATTCTTGCGGCTCCGCGCAGGCCGCGCGCGCTCAATCCGGTCAGCCACCTGCTGGGCGTGATCGCACTGTCCTCGCTGTGCTTCGCACTGATCCAGGGCAATGCCTACGGCTGGTCGTCCGGCCCCATCGTGGCCATGGTCGCCCTGTGCCTGGCTGCCGCCGTGCTGCTGGTGCGGCGCGAACGCCGCCACGCCGAACCCATCATCCCGCGCGCCCTGTTTGCCACCACACAGTTCGCGGCGGCCAATGGCGTGGGCTTTCTGATCAATCTTGCAGCCTACGGACAGCTCTTTCTACTCAGCCTGTTCCTGCAGCAGGGTCGCGGCGCGGACGCCTTGCAGACGGGCGTGCAACTGGTGCCCATGCTTGCGGTGTTCTCCATCGGCAATCTGCTGTCCAGCCGTGTCTCCGCGCGCTGGAACGTATCGGCGTCCCTGGTGGGCGGCGTCTCGCTGGCCACGGCCATGAGCGCCGCAGGCATCTTCGCCTTCTCGCCCGACATGGCGTACTGGCCGTTAGCCCTCATCGTCGCGGTTGCCAACCTGGGCGTGGGCGTCGCCGTCCCCGCAATGACCAGCGTGGTCATGCAGGTTTCGGGCAGAAGCCATGCCAATAGCGCGGCGGCGGCGCTGAATGCCAATCGTCAATCGGGCGCACTGGTCGGCGTCGCCCTGATGGGCGCGATTCTGCATCTGCTGCCTGATTGGCACGCGAATTTACCCGTGTCCTACGTCGTTATCACCTTGGGCTACCTGCTCGCGGCCATGCTGGCCTGGCGGCATCTGCTGCATGCTCGGAACGCCTGAACGCCACCTCAAGATCCCTACCGCAGCCTCGTTCAGGCGTTCGTGGCAGGAAGAATTGCCACGCCGCGTCCTGCGAAGAACTCGTCGAATACGGCCAACGGCAAGGCGACGTCCGCCTGCGTGCCCGGCTCTCCCGAGGGATTGTGAAAAACCACCGAGTCCGGCGTGGCGCGCGTCACCAGCACCAGATGGCCGCCCTTCTTGGGCGGCTGCCGTTCCGGCCAGCGTATCCACGGATGCACGGACGCCATGAAGTACGCGGCCTGTGACATCAGGCCGGGCAACTGGTCCACGCGCAGATCCACGTGCACCCGGGCCTGCAGGCCGAACACCTCACCGACATAGCGCACGAACGGCGCGTAGATCATGCCCTTGATCTGCTCGCCTTCCACCGTATAGGCGCCATAAGGCAGGCTGCCCCGCGCCAGCTCCAGTGTCGGGTAATCCCGGCCGTCGCGCGCGGCCAGCACCATCTTCAGGCAGGCCATGCCGCAGACGTGGCTGGCCCAGCGCGCATACTCGTCCACATCGCGCGCGCCGGAGCCGCGCCAGGCCGGGTCATCGGCCAGCGCCAACTTGCCTTGAATGATGTCGCCTGCCAGATGCGCCGACTCCCATTGGCAAAAGTACGGCACGGCGGATCGTGGGGCAGGCGTCGCGTTCATGCGGAACTCCGGGATTCAGGATGCAAACGTGAGCCGTCATCTTGCCCGCGCCGCGCCCGCGTGGCAACGGGCCGGCGTTTGCTTCACAATGTTCCTATCCGCGCTCATAGGAGACCCCGCATGTCCACCCCTGCCACGTCGTCCAATCCGCCAGCCATCCGCCGAGTCGCCATCGTGGGCGCCGGCACCATCGGCGCCAGTTGGGCCGCGCTGTTCCTCGCCCGCGGCCTCGAGGTCGTCGTCAGCGACCCGGCCCCCGACGCCGAATCGCTGACGCGCGCACGCGTGCAGGCCGCATGGCCAGTGCTCGCCGAACTTGGGCATGTGCTGCCTGGCGCATCCGCCGACGCCTTGCGTTTCGAACCGGAACTGGAAGCTGCACTGGCCGGCGCGGACTTCGTGCAGGAAAACGCGCCCGAACGCGAAGACTTCAAGACAAACCTCTTCGCCCGCATGGATGCGGTGTTGCCGCCGCACGTGATCGTGGCGTCGAGCTCCTCGGGGCTCATCATGAGCCGGCTGCAATCGCAATGCCGCCATGCCTCGCGCTTCGTCATAGGCCATCCTTTCAATCCGCCTCACCTGATTCCCCTGGTCGAGGTAGTGGGCGGCGAACAGACCTCGGCCGACACCATCGACCGCTGCATCGCCTTCTACCGCAGCCTGGGCAAGTACCCCATCCGCCTGAACAAGGAAGTCCCCGGCCACATTGCCAACCGCCTGCAAGCGGCCCTGTGGCGCGAAGCGATCCATCTTGCGGCGGAGAACGTCGCCAGCGTCGCCGACATCGACGCCGCCGTGTCGCAAGGCCCGGGGCTGCGCTGGGCGCTGTTCGGTCCGCACATGACTTTCAACCTGGGCGGTGGCGCCGGCGGTCTGGCAAACTTCATGGACCATCTGCTGGGTCCCGTCCAAACCTGGTGGGACGACCTTGGCGCGCCTGACGTCACGCCAGAACTGCAGCAGCGTCTGATCTCGGGCGTCAATGCCGAGGCCGGCACGCGCAGCATTGCCGATCTGGTCCAGGCTCGCGATGCGCAACTCACCGCGTTGCTGAAAACACTGCGGCGTTGAATCGGCATCGGCCAATGCAACAACGTCACGCCAGTAAATCCTCATAACCCTTGATACGGGCAGGCCACAGCCCGCCCCTTCGATCGCAGGATCACTCCAAATGATTTCCGTAACGCATGACACCGCTCGTTCCCGCTACACCGCCACCGTTGATGGCGTCCTGTGCGTGCTCGACTACCAATTGCAAGGCAACACCATGGCAATAACCCACACGGGCGTGCCCAGCCAAGTGGGCGGGCGCGGCATCGCTGCGGCGCTGACCCGTCACGCGCTGGACGACGCGCGCGCCCAGGGCTGGAAAGTGCGTCCCTTGTGTTCGTACGCCGACGCCTACATCCGCCGCCATCCCGAGTACAGCGATCTGCTGGCCTGAACGTATCCAGCGTCTCCATCGTGACCAAGTCATCCAAGCTCCCGGCTAACGCCTGTCCTTGCGGCGGCCCCAAGCCCTACCTCGAATGCTGCGGCCGCTGGCACGAAGGCCCGCAGGCCATGCAGGCGCCCACCGCCGAAGCGTTGATGCGTTCCCGCTACAGCGCCTTTGTGCTGGACAAGCTGCCCTATCTGCTGGCGACCTGGCATTCCTCCACCCGGCCGGCTGCACTTGAGCCCAATCCGCCCGACCTGAAATGGCTCGGGCTCGCAGTCAAGAAAGCGCTCGTGCAGGACGCGGACCACGCCACGGTAGAATTCGTCGCGCGCAGCCGCCAAGCCGGCCGGGCCCATCGCCTGCATGAGCTCAGCCGCTTCGTCCGCGAAGACGGGCGGTGGTATTACGTGGATGGCGACCTGAACTGATTCCGGCGCTTCATGCGGAAACCATGGCCGGGCCGTCCTGCTCGACGGCCTGCTTCAGCACCATCACCAGATGCTGTTCGGCCGCATTCAGCATGCGCTGGTTGCCCACGATGGCCAGCTCGGTCGGCGGCACGGGCGCAAAGCCCGCATCCGCGCCCAGCACCTCATGCGTGTCCAGGCACGCAAACGCCGGCAGCACGCTCACGCCCAGCCCGGCAGCGACAGCGGCCTGCACCCCCGCCAGGCTGTGGCTGTGATATGCGATATGCCAGGTCCTGCCCGCGCTCTCCAAGGCGTAGATTGCACGCTTGCGATAGATGCAGCCCTGCGGGAAGACGACCAGCGGCACTGCAGCGTCCCTGGTCCTGCTGTGCTTGCCTCCCACCCAGACCAAGCGCTCCGGCCACGCCGCCAGACTAGGTCCGTCGCCCGGTTCGCGCTTGATCAGCGCCAGGTCCAGTTCGCCCGAGGCCAATCCGGTACGCAGCTCCCCGCTCATGCCGCTCCTCGTCTCCAGGAACACGTCCGCATGGCTCTCGGCGAATCCCGCCAGCAGCGCCGTCAGCCGGGCCACGTCGAAATCCTCCGGTATCCCCAACCGCAGCGCCCGCGTCTTGCGGGGCGCTGACAGTATGTGCTCGGCTTCGCCGGCGATGGCCAGCAAGCGGCGCGCATAAGCCACCATCAGTTCGCCGTCCTCGGTCATCGCGACGTTGCCCCCCGCGCGGTCCCGCAACAGCAGCGTCTTGCCGACATTCTGCTCCAGCTTGCGCACCTGCTGGCTGACGGTAGATTGGGTGCGATGCACCCGGCTGGCTGCGCGCGTAAAACTTCCCTCGTCCACGACGCACACCAAGGTCTTGAGCAGTTCCAGATCGAGCATGGCGAGCAAGTTATTTAATAATCAACTGACTAGAGTTCCATTATTAATTTTACAACTCTTATGGCGCGGCCTACGCTGAAAGCGTCCCAACCCTCTCAAGGAACCACCATGCCCTTGGCGCAACTACCCCGTCCTCAATGGCTTACCTTCGACTGCTATGGCACCCTGATCCAGTGGGACGAGGGCCTCCAAGCAGCCGTTGCCCGCATTCTGGCCACCGACGCCCGCGCGCAAGGACAAACTCCCGCGCACTTCCTGCACGTCTACGACACCCATGAACACCGGCTGGAACGCGCGCGCCCACATCGCAGTTTTGCCGACGTCAGCCGAGAAGCGCTTCGGCTCACCATGCAAGAACTCGCGCTTGAGTATCGGCCGGAATACGCCGATATGCTGGTCGGCAGCATCTCCGCCATGCCTCCTTTTCCGGAGGTCGTGGAAACGTTGGCTGCCCTGAAGCAGGCGGGCTTTCGGCTTTGCATCATCTCCAACACCGACGACGCGATCATCGCCGGCAATGTCGCACAACTGGGCGGCCATATCGACCGCGTCGTCACGGCCGAGCAAGCAGGCGCCTACAAGCCCGCACGCGAAATCTTCGCTCACGCCCATCGCAGTCTGGGCGTTACTCCCGACGAAGTCGTGCACATTTGCGCCAGCCCGCACCTGGACCTTGCGGCTGCGCGCGATATAGGCTTTCGCTGCGTCTGGATAGATCGCGGCACTGGCCGCCAGCCCTTGCCCGACTATCAACCTGACGCTACCGTAGGGACCTTGGACCGCGTGCCTGGCTTGTTTCGCGATGCCGGCTGGCTATGAAGGGGTACGCCTCTTTCCCCGATCCCTACTCTCCAAAGGAACCCATGAACCAAGAACCCCATTTTGCCGATGCGCTCTTTCACGCCGAACCCGTGGCCGCGCTGCGCGCCGATCTGGCGCTCGCGTTGCGAGCCGCCGCGGCGCATGGCTTGGGAGAAGGCGTGTGCAATCACTTCAGCGTGGCCTTGCCCGGAGACTCCGAGCATTTCCTGCTCAATCCCCGTGGACTGATGTGGCACGAAGTGCAAGCGGACGACATTGTGCTGATCGATGCCCAAGGCAACAAACTCGCTGGCCGACACGCAGTCGAACCCACGGCCATGTTCATCCACGCAGCGATCCACCGCATTGCCGGGAAAGCTTGTGTCCTGCACACGCACATGCCCTACGCCACCGCCTTGACCCTGACCTCGGATCGCGGGCTCGACACCACGCTTTCGCAGAACGCCATGCGTTTTCATGGCCGGCTGGCCGTGGATGAGCACTACAACGGCCTGGCGTTGGACGTCAGCGAAGGCGAACGCATCGCGCATGCGATGCAGGGTGCCGATGTCGTGTTTCTCGGCAATCACGGCGTCGTCGTTTGCGGTGAGCGGCTGGATTATGCCTACGACGACCTGTTCTTCCTGGAACGCGCCTGTACTGCCCAGGTGCTTGCCCAGTCTACGGGACGCCCGCTAGTCCCCGTCGCCCCCGAACTGGCCGCAAAAGTTGCGGCTCAAGTCCAGGGCGAACGCCTGCAATCCGAATTGTTCTTCGCTGCCTTGCGGCGCCAATTGCCGTAAGCACGTCATGCCAAAGCACCCGGCGGCTAAGCGAGCGCCTCTCTAAGCGAACGTCCTAAGCGCGCCAAGCCCTAAGCAAGCCCAACGCGTGCGCCAAAACAAAAATCCCTCGCAGGCTCTTCCGGCGAGGGATTTTTCTTTACCGCGGCGTCACAAAGA
>NZ_JAYJLE010000007.1:0-306434 GCF_035282245.1 Achromobacter sp. D10 | reverse complement strand
ACCGAAATCGGCAGCGTCTGCGCCAGCACAGGCGACCAGACTTGCGTGAAGACGACGGACCAGATGATCAGGGAGCGAAGCTTGGACATCATGCGTAGGAGATGGGAATAAAAGCGCGCGGCACGTGGCGACGCCATCAGAGTTCGAACATCAAGGCCGCCGCGAACACCGTGCTGGCGGTCTTCAGAGATTCGGGCTTTTGCAGCGGCCAGCCGGCAGACAGGTCATAACTGGCGTTGACATACGGCAGGCCGACTCGTCCGCGCAGGCCAGCAACCGCGCCGACCAACGTGCGGCCAAATAGCGACGCCGCCGACGGGCCGCCCACACGTCCCACATCCAGGCCCGCGTACAGCTGCTGGCCCGGCGCGCGCAGCAGCGTCTCCAGGCCAAGCGACAAGTCATTGCGCAAGGTCCAGCCGTCTTCGGAAGCCAGCGTCATCTGTCCGTCAAAGCCTCGCACCGCGTAGCGATTACCGATGGTGAAAAAATCGGAAGGCACGATGGATGTCCTGGCATGCTGGATTTGCCAGTTCGCTTGATAGGTCCAAGGCTGGTCCGCCAGGCGGAACGGCCAATGCAGGCCGGCGCTGGCGGTAAGAACGACGCTGCGTCCGTTCCAGTCTGGATCGCCATAGACATAGCCGGGTTTTTCCGACAGGCCCGCCAGCGTGCCGCGCACGCCGCCCCCCGCGTCCAGCATGGCCCGGCCCAGATAGTGGCGGTGCGCCAGGCTGAACGCATAGCCGGTGACGTCGCGCCGCTGCACTTCAATGTCTACGTCATCGAGGGTGCTGGTGGTGCGCTTGCGCAGCAGAGTCAGCGTAGAAGTGCCCTTGTAAGCCGCCCCGCGATAAGGCACCAGTGACACTCCCGCCTGCAGCTGCCGGGTGGCGCCGCCATAGAGGATGGGTTCGTCGAAGCCTGCGACGGTCTGCCGATAGGTGGATTTGCTGGCTCCGACGAAGAACGCCCAATAGCCGAAAGGAATGCTGTAGTTCAAGGACGCGGCGCGCGTGTTCGATTGCCCATCGCGCCAGCGCGCATTGCTGTTCCAGGACAACGAAAGCTGGTCGTACAGGAACAAGGGCGAATCCAGGGTCAGCCCGGCATTGACCTGATATTTGCCGATGGCGTCCAGGCCGGCGTTGTCGCCGCCGAGGTATCCATGCCAGCGTTTGCCGGCGCCGGGATGGATGACGATGTCGGAATCGCCCGGCTGCGGGCCCGGCGCAACGTCGATGGACGCATCGGCCTGACTGCCCAGCCGCCGGATGTTCTCCAGCGCCTGGTCCAGGTCGCGCTGGTTCAGGTCGCCGCCCGGTCCGGTGGGCAGGGCCATGCGCCACCAGCCGATGCCGCCTTCGCTCCTGACAGCGGATAACCGTCCTGGCAGGTAGCGCAACGTCAAGCGGCCCTCAGCCAGGGATTGTTCCGGCACGACGATCCGCGCGGTGACGAGGCCGCGGTCGATCAACAAGCCGAGCAAGTGCTCCTGCAGGGCCCGCAATCCGAGGGCGCCCACGCACTGACCTGCCACCATGGAAGCCGCCGCCGCAAGAGGCTCGGCCGGCCGTGGCCCATCCCAGGCTACTTCGCGCAAGGTGAAGCAAGGCGTTTCGGCCGGTAGCGCCAGACCGCTTGCAAAGGGCGCGGCGGACGGCAGCACGTCCGGACGCTCGGACGCCCGGGCGCGCTGGGCCTCCAGTTCGTGTTCCTGGCGGCGTTCGATTTCGGCCGCGCGCTCGGCCGCCTCGGGTAGCGGCCGAGCGCCGGATACGGCCGGGAAAATGCCCGCCGCCAACATGCCTGCGGCAATGCGCAGGCGCCAATCGTGTTTCATGCCGGTACTGCGCCTGCGGACGTGCGCGGCGCTCCTTGTTATCGCCGTGCCGCTCCGGGTCCAGGAACGGTCACGCGTGCTGCGGGTGCGGGTTGATACGAAGCGAATTGCGGGTCCCTTCGACGAAACAGAAGGGCCTTCTGTTGTATGCGAGCCCCTACGGCGAATAAATGGGATTGGTCCGAGAAAAGGGTTGCGCCCGACCGCAGTTGCGGTTGCCCACGGGTTATCCCGAATACGGACATATCGACAAATCGTCAATAATTCGCCAACGTTTTGTCGTCGATCCGTCCCTTTCCTGCCTTGCCCATGCCTGTTTCCGTCCGGGACGCCATCGTTTCCTCATCCCACCTGGCCTCGTCGGCGCCCGAGCTTTCCGAAGTGGAATTCGGGCTGATCATTGCGTCGCATGCGTTCAATCGCTGGATGGTGCGCTGCATGGCCTGTGCGGGATTGCCCGAGCTGACCTCGCTGGACATCCTGGTGCTGAACCACGTGTTCCATCGCGGCCGGGGCAAGAAACTGGCGGACATCTGCTTCACGCTCAACGTCGAAGACACCCACTTGGTGAACTATTCGCTGAAGAAGTTGGAGCGCCTGGGCGTGGTGCAAAGCGCCAAGACCGGCAAGGAAGTGATCTACACGACGACCGACGCCGGCGCGGCGGCGATCCAGCGCTACGCCGAAGTGCGCGAGCAGTGCCTCGTCAAACCCTTCATCGACTCCCCCGCCGCGGACGAGGCCAGCCATCAACTGGCCAACACCCTGCGCGCCCTTTCGGGCCTGTACGACCAGGCAGCCCGCGCCGCCACCTCGCTGTGAGAATCCACGTTGTCTAGCACTACCGCATTCACTTCCGCCCCGCTACTGTCCGTGCGCGGCGTGTCGGTCGACTTCAATACCGAGAATGGCGTCTTCCGCGCCGTCGACAGCCTGGATTTCGAGGTCCGGCCCGGCCGGACGCTGGCCATCGTCGGTGAATCGGGTTCGGGCAAGTCGGTCACGTCCATGGCCATCATGCGCCTCACGGACTACACCAATGGCCGCATCGCCACCGGGCAGATCCTGTTCCGCGACAGCGCCGACCGCGAGATCGACCTGACCGCGGCTTCCGATGAAGACATGCGCGCCATTCGTGGCAACGACATCGCGATGATCTTCCAGGAGCCGATGACCTCGCTGAACCCGGTGTTCACCATCGGCGACCAGATCGTCGAGGCCATCATGCTGCACCAGCAGCTGTCGCGCTCGGCCGCGCGCCTATCGGCCCGCAAGTTGCTGGAAAAGGTACGCCTGCCCGACGCCGAGCAGATGCTGGACCGCTACCCGCACCAGTTGTCGGGTGGCATGCGCCAACGCGTGATGATCGCGATGGCGCTGTCGTGCCAACCGCGCCTGCTGATCGCCGACGAGCCGACCACGGCGCTGGACGTCACCATCCAGGCGCAGATCCTGAACACCATCCGCGAGTTGCAGCGCGATTTGGGCACCGCGGTGATCTTCATTACGCATGACATGGGCGTGGTCGCCGAAATGGCCGACGACGTGGTGGTTATGCTGCGCGGCAAGAAGGTCGAGCAAGGCCCAGTGCAGGATATCTTCAACGCGCCCAAGCATCCCTATACCCGCGCGCTGCTGGCCGCAGTGCCGCGCCTGGGCAGCCTGACGGGCCGCGACTTGCCGCTGCGCACACCGCAGACCGTGCTTGAAGGCGACACGCTGCGCGAAGTGGGCGAAACCCGCGAGCAGGACACGGCGCGCTACGACGAGCCCGTGCTGCGCGTGGAAAAGCTGACCACTCGCTTTGACGTGGGCCACAACTTCTTCGGCCGCGTCACGCACCGCGTGCACGCTGTCGAGGAAGTGAGCTTCGACGTCTATCCCGGCGAAACGCTGGCGCTGGTGGGCGAGTCCGGCAGCGGCAAGTCCACCATCGGCAAGACCTTGCAGCAGCTGGTGGCGCCGACCTCGGGCGCCGTGCGCTACAACGGCGAGGACATCTTCACGATGGACAGCGCCGGCCGCCAGCGCCTGCGCCAGGAGATCCAATACATCTTCCAGGATCCCTACGCGTCGCTGGACCCGCGCAAGACGGTGGCCTTCAGCATTGCCGAGCCCATCCGCACGCACGGCCTCTTGACCAGCGAAGACGCCATCGCGCGCCGCATCGGCGAATTGCTGGAGCAGGTCGGCCTGAAGCCGGAACACGCCCAGCGCTATCCGCATGAATTCTCGGGCGGCCAGCGCCAGCGCGTATGCATCGCGCGCGCGCTGGCCAGCAACCCAAAGCTGATCATCGCGGACGAATCCGTGTCGGCGCTGGACGTGTCGATCCAGGCGCAGATCCTGAACCTGCTGATGGACCTGCAAAAGGACCGCGGCCTGTCCTATCTGTTCATCACGCACGATATGGCGGTGGTGGAAAAAGTCAGCCACCGTGTCGCGGTCCTGTACCTCGGCCAGATCGTCGAACTGGGCACTCGCCGCCAGATTTTCGAATCGCCGCAGCACCCCTACACGCGCAAGCTGCTGGCCGCCGTGCCCGTGGCCGAGCCCGGCCGCCATATCGACACCTCGCTGATCGAGGGCGAGATCCCCAGCCCCGTGCGGCGCGTCGGCGACGAACCCGCCATCATTCCCCTGGTTGAATTCGCGCCGGGCCATCAGGTAGCCCGCGCGGCTTGAGCCGCACCCATTTTTCACGTCGGCCCGACCGATTTTCCGTTCCTGGAGTTGAACATGCTCTCCCTACGCAAAACCTACACCGCCACCGCCCTGGCTCTGGCGCTGGGCGGCGCGCTGCCCGCAGTCTTCTCGACCGCTCACGCCGCCGGCACGCTCAATGTCGCCATCAACCAGGATCCGGGCAGCTGGGATCCGATCGACACCTTCGTGACGTTCTGGGGTTCGGTAGGCAGCAACCTGTACGATGGCCTGACCATGCGCGGCGCCGACCTGAAGCTGCAGCCGGGCCTGGCCACCAGCTGGGAATACCTGGACGACAACAAGCGTCTGCGCTTCAAGCTGCGCGAAGGCGTCAAGTTCCATAACGGTGAACCTTTCAACGCCGAGGCCGTGAAATTCACCTTCGAACGCCTGCTGGGCGCCGAAGGCACCAAGGGTCCGCAAAAGGCAAACTACGATTCGATCGGCGAGGTCAAGGTCGTCGACGAATACACGGTCGACTTCATCCTGAAGCAACCGGACCCGGTGCTGCTGACGAAGCTTGCCGGCTATGGCGCCATGATCGTGCCGCCCAAGTACATCAAGGAAAAGGGCGAAGACAACTTCAACACCAACCCGGTCGGCACCGGCCCGTTTAAGTTCGAAAGCTACCAGCCCAAGGTCAATGTGACGCTGGCGCGCAACGACGACTACTGGGGCGGCAAGCCCAAGCTGGATAAGGTGGTCTACCGCTTTATCGGCGAACCCGGCACCCAGGTCGCCGAACTGCAGGCCGGCCGCATCGACATCGCCACGCTGATCCCGCTGGGCCTGATCGAAACCGTGAAGAAGTCCGGCAATGCCGACGTGATTTCCACCGGCGGTCCCGTCGCCTATGCGCTGCGTTACAACACCAAGAGCGGCATTACGCAGAACCGCGACGTGCGGCGCGCGCTGATCATGGCCGTGGACCGCGACGCCATCGTCAAGCAGCTGCTGCTGGGCCAGGCCAAGACCATCGCCAGCTTCCAGGGCCCCCAGTCGTTCGGCTACAACCCCGAACAAAAGCCCCTGCCCTTCAACCCGGCCGAAGCCAAGAAGCTGCTGGCCGCGGCTGGTGTCAAGCCTGGCGCCACCGTGCAGATCGACGTGCGCGGCAGCGATTCGAACTTCCGCGAAGTTGCCCAGGCCGTGTCCGGCTACTTGCAAGGCGTGGGCGTGCGCGCCACGATCAAGCCATATGAAACGGGCGTGCTGCTCAACGACATCATCCCGGGCGGCAAGACCGGCGAAATGTGGCAGAACCAGTGGGGCGGCTGGACCTACGACTACGACAACACGGCGTACCTGATGTACCACACTGGCCAGAAGTGGAACCCGTACGACAACGACGCCAAGCTCAATGGCATGCTGGAAGCGCAACGCACGGTCTATGACGTGAAGAAGCGCGAAGCCATGTTGCAGGAGATCGCCGGCTACGTAGCCGAGCAGGCGCTGGAAATGCCGCTCTACAGCCTGAACACCATCGTGGGCGTGAACAAGCGCGTGAAGGACCTGGAAGTCCCGGGCGACATCCGGTTCCGGTTCTTGAACGCCTCTGTAGAGTAAGTAGGTCTCCCCCCCGAAGCGCTACGCGCTTCCCCCCCAGGGGGGCATGCCTACGGACCGGCAAAGCCGGCTCCGTGGCATCCCGCTGGGGCCAGACCGGTTGCTGGTGGTGCGATGGCGCCATGAACGACCGAAAGGGCAGCTTTCGTGTGGTATTGGCGCTGCCTTGACGCATTAACCCCACCGACCGTCCCGGCGCAAGCCGGGGCGGCGATTTATGACCGGATTTCTCATCAAACGCGTGTTGCAGGCCGTCTTCGTGATCGTGGCCGTGACGCTGCTCGTCTCCTATGCCGTGCGCCTGACCGGCGACCCTGCGTTGATGCTCAGCCAGGGATCGGGCAGCGTCACCGAGCAGGACCTGGCCAATATCCGCCAGGCGCTGGGGCTGAACCGTCCCTTTCATGAACAATACCTGTCCTACATGCAAGGACTGCTGCACGGCGACTTCGGGCGTAGCTTCATGGGCGGCACATCCGTCGCCAAGCTGATCGGCGACGCCCTGCCCGCCACGCTGATGCTGGCGTTTACCTCGCTGTTGGCGTCCATCCTGATCTCGCTGCCGCTGGGCATCCAGGCTGCCATCAAGCGGGGCAAGGCCACCGACCAGGCCATCCGCATCCTGTCGCTGGTGGGGCTGTCTTTCCCCAACTTCTGGCTGGCCTTGATGCTGGTGCTGCTGCTGTCGATCACATTCCCGCTGTTGCCGCCGTCTGGCTGGAGCGGGCCGGCCAGCCTCGTGCTGCCGTCGCTGACGATGGCCATCATCCTCAGCGCCACCAATATCCGCCTGGTGCGCACCACCATGCTGGAGACGCTGTCCGCGCAGTACATCATGGTGGCGCGCAGCAAGGGCCTGAAGGAGCGGGTGGTGCTGTACAAACATGCGCTGCGCAACTGCGCGATTCCGCTCATCACTTACCTGGGTCTGCAATTCGGCGGCCTGATCGGCGGCATCGTCGTTATTGAAATGGTCTTCAACTGGCCCGGCCTGGGCACGCTGGCTTTCGATGCCATCTCCGGCCGCGACTACCCGGTCCTGCAAGGCACGGTTACCGTGCTGGCCGCCGTCATCGTCCTGGTCAACCTGATCGTCGACATCGCCTACGGCATCGTCGACCCCCGCATCCGCACGCGCTGAGCCTTATGCAGACTACTACCCCCACCGCCGCCGCTCCCACAGCGGCAAAACCCCGCAGCCGCTACCGCTCGCTGGAATTCGTGCTGGGCGCGCTGCTGACCGGAACCATGATCTTGCTGGTGCTGACCTCCGGCTGGCTGTTTCCGGACGGCGGCGAAGCCATGGATCTGGCCGCCCGCCTGACTGCGCCCTTTACGTCGGCTGCGCATCCTTTTGGCACCGACCCGCTGGGCCGCGACGTGCTGGCCCGGGTGATCGTCGGCGGCAAGATTTCGCTGACCGTGGGCTTCGCCTCCGTCGTCGGCGGCGCGCTACTGGGCATCATCATGGGCCTGATTGCCGGCTATTACCGCGGCTTCTGGGACATGATCGTCATGCGCTTTGCCGACGTGCAGCTGGCGCTGCCGTTCATCCTGGTGGCCATTACGTTCATCGCCATCCTGGGCGGCGGACTGTTCAACGTCATTTTCTTCATGATCGTGTCGCAGTGGGTGCAGTATGCGCGCCTGGTGCGCGCCCAGGTGCTGGCGCTGCGCGAACGCGAGTTCGTGCTGGCCGCCCGCGCGTTCGGCGTGCGCGACCTCGCCATGATCCGCCACCACATTGTGCCCAACCTGCTGGGACCGCTGGTGATCCTGATGACCCTGAACGTCGCCAACAACATCCTTCTGGAAAGCAGCCTGACCTTCCTGGGCCTGGGCGTGGATCCCATGATCCCCAGCTGGGGAGGTATGCTTGCCGATGGCCGCACCTATATGCAGACGGCCTGGTGGGTCAGCGTCTTTCCGGGCCTGGCCATCATGCTGACGGTGCTGGGCCTGAACCTGCTGGGCGACTGGCTGCGCGACCGCCTGGACCCGACCGGCAAATTGTGAACCCGCGGTGTGAGCCCCCACGCGGCGCTCGTTGCACTCGCTTGCTGCCCCCCAAGGGGGCGGCCCCGCCTTGAGGCGGCTCGGCGGCGGGGCGGCTATTCTTGTGCATGGCGTGCGCTGCGCGCCGGCCCGGTTGCCCCACCGGAATTTTGAGGACTGTTGAAGATGTCTTTGCTGGAAAAAACATTCGACCGCACGCTGGACGCCTGGACGCACGCCTACATGGCGCCGGCCTGGCGCGGCGCCGTCGTGGAGGGCTGGCTGTTCGAAGGTGTCGACGCGCGGCGCGCGGCGCAGGAACGCCTTGCACAGGCCGGCGTGACCGCGCGTTTTCGCAGCGCCTACAAGCCGCTGCTGCATTTCTTCCTGGAAGAAGTGGACCGCGAAGGGCTGAGGTCCGTCGCCGTCCGCTACCCGCTGCATGAGCACGCGCAGGCCAAGCGTTTCACGCTCGAAGCCTACCCGCTGATCGCGCTGCTGGACGGCGTAGACGTCACCCTGCTGCCCGGCGCAAGCGACCTGCACTACGACGTCAGCCTGCGCTACGCCGACGGGCGCAAGATCGACACCCGCGTCTACGCCCCCAACCAGATCGGATACGCGCAGGACGGCACACCCGAACTCTCTCCCACCGGCTGGCTGCGCGTGCGCGACGCCGAGGGCACGTTGCAGACCGATGCCGCCCAGGCCACGGAGTACCAGCTGGCGTTCCGCGCCATCGTCGATACGGTGCGCAACCATGCCTGGGGCGCGCACGAACCCTACTTCGAACGCCTGGAAATCCGCGTGGACCTGCCGGGCATCGATTTCGCCCTGCCCGTGGACGAGGAAATCGTCAGCACCTTCGAAGCGCTGCACGAAGACATCTATTTCTCGTTGCTGGAACATTTCCAGCAGCACTCCGGCCGTCCGTCAGGCGACCGCGGCCTGCAGCCCGGCCAGATCATTCCCGACATCCGCCGCCACGATGGCGCGGCGCGCGTGCAAATCTCGCTGGAGCCCTTCGCGGCGCTGGCGCCGGTCGCTCCCTCCGCTCTCGGCACGCCGCTGGCCCAGGTCCGCGAACCGCTGTCGGCCGGACAGATCGCCGGCTGCATGGCGGCGTTCGGCGGCGACGCCTTCCAGGCGGTATCGCGCCAGGGCCGCCCGGTACTGGGCACCTACCTGCGCGGTCCCGGCCCGGCGGTATTCATCTCGGGCGCCCAACACGCCAACGAAACCTCAGGCATCGTCGGCGCCCTGCGCGCGGCGCAGACGCTGGCGGCCCGCGGCGATGCGCATTTCGCCCTGATCGCCGCCGAGAACCCGGACGGCTATGCGCTTTTCAACCGTCTGCGCGAACACCATCCGCGCCACATGCTGCACGCCTCGCGCTACAGCGCGCTGGGCGACGACATCGCCTACCGCGAACGCGCCCCGTTCTTTGAACGCGATGGCCGCCACCAGGCGCATGCCATCAGCGGCGCGCAGCTGCACATCAACCTGCATGGCTACCCCGCCCACGAATGGACCCGGCCGCTTTCCGGCTACCTGCCGCGCCATTTCGAACTGTGGACCATACCCAAAGGCTTCTTCCTGGTGCTGCGCCATCATCCGGGCTGGGGCGAACGCGCCCGCCGGCTGATCGAAGGCGTAACCGCCAGGTTGGCCCGCGCCGTCCCCGGCCTGGTCGAATTCAATGCCCGACAGCTTGAACTATTCCACGCCCATGCGCTCGAAACCGGATTCGACGTACTGAACGGCATCCCGGTGCAGGTCAGCGAAAGCGAACGCGAAGATCTGCCCCTGGCGCTTATTTCGGAGTTTCCGGATGAAACCGTCTACGGCGACCGCTTCGTTTTCGCGCATACTGTGCAGATGGAAACCGTCCTGGCGGCGACCGAGCTCTACCGCGCAGGCCTCTAGCGGCAAGAAGCCCGGCGCAGCCAAGGACCGCGCCGGCATCCGACCTGTAAAACCATTAGAAAAATGAATATCCGAGAACGCAACCACGGCGACGATCTGGCCCTGGTGGACATCTGGCTCCGTTCGGTACGCGCCACGCACACATTCCTGACGGAAAAGGAAATCCAGGCCATGTACCCGCAGGTGCTCAACACCTACCTGCCTTCCGTGCGGGTCTGGGTCTGTGAGGACGACGCCGGCGAAGTCGCCGGCTTCATGGGCCTGAACGGCAACAAGGTCGAAATGCTGTTCGTGGACGCAAACAAACGCGGCAAGGGCGCGGGCCGGCGCCTGTTGAACTTCGCGCGTTCGCTGCACGGCACCCTGCTGGTGGACGTCAATGAACAGAATCCCCAGGCCCACGGCTTCTACAAGCACTACGGATTCGAGGACGTGGGCCGCTCGGCGCACGACGATGCGGGCCGGCCCTTTCCCATCATTCACATGAAACTGGCGGGTTGACGCCCTCCCGCCTTAGCCTTTGGACGGCTCCGGATGCCTGGCTCGCCAGGCTTTCAGCGCTTCGCGGTAGTCGTCCATGGCCTCGTTGTAGGTGTCATAGACGCAAGGAATACAGCCGCTGTTGCAACATTCTTCGGGCGCGGGCGCTTCGGGGGGAACGGGCGGCGGGTCGTCGTCGGGGATCTGCTTGGTGCTCATACCCGAATCTTAGCGCCGATGCGCCGAGCCAGCCGCCGTATCCGCATGCGTTCCTGGCCATTCGGCGCGGGTGATTTCGTAGCGCCGTTTCTCGGCGCCGCCTTCACCCGTCCTGCCGATCTGGCGCATGCCGCACTTTTCCAGCACCCGACACGACGCGGCGTTCTGTTCCAGGGCCACGGCAGCGAGCGCGTCCACGGACAGGCGTGTAAAACCCATCGCCAGCAACGCCCGGGAAATTTCGGTGGCATATCCCATGCCCCAGCTCCCGGGCAGGAAGGCGTAAGCCACCTCGATTTCGTCACGCCCCCTGGCCTGGGTGCGTTTCAGGCCGGCGCGTCCCGCCAGCAGGCCGCTAGCGCGCTCGGTCAGCACATACATGCCGAAGCCTTGTTCGGCCCAGTGTTCGATGTTCTGCAATAGATAACGGCGGCTGGCCGATGTGTTCCGTGTGCCGCCCATGGTGGCCATGAGCCGTTCGTCCGCATGCATGGCGGCGATGAACGAAAAATGGGTCTCGTCCATGCGCCGCGCCTGCAGTCGGGCGGTCTGAAAAGCATCGGGGAGTCGCACGGCGGGCATGGCTGGGATAGCAGAAGAAGCAGATGTCAGGGCCGGACATGATACTGGCGGCCCGCGTGCCGGGCCATCATCCAATGGACGAAGCCCCTCGGCCGAGCCCCGCCAGGCGCCGGCTTCAGCCGCGGCGCAGACCCAGGAAGCTCCAGCTTACGTCGGCACGGTCCAGCATGTCCTCGCGCTCGCTGAGATGATGCGAAGACAGCCCGTGGTCCGCCGCCAGCGCGATCGTTTCCTGCGCCGGCACGTCGAACATGCGGCGCCCGGGCGGCACCGGGCCATGCCGCAGCGACATCAGGATCTGGCCTTGCGGCGCCAACAGCGCTGCCAGGGCCTGCATGCCCTGGCGACGCTCGTCGGCATCCAGATGCATCCATACGGCCGTCAGCATGATCACGTCGAACGCCCGGCCCTGCCGGCGCAGGAGCGCCAGATCCGGCAAGGCATCATCGACCCACTCCAGGTTGGGCAACGCGTGGCGGCGCTGGCCCTCCTGGCGCAATTCCGGCGTCGGTTCAACTGCTACGACCGCGTGTCCCATCCGCGCCAGCGCGGCGGCGTCGCGCCCGGATCCCGCGCCTATGTCGGCAATGCGCGAGGGTGCCGCGGGAATCAGGTGCGCCACATCACGATGCACATCCGCGAACGCGATGCTCTCGTACTGGTCGGCCAGGGCCGCGGCGTTTTCGCCGTAGCCCTGCGTGCCCGATACCGGCGTCACCCCTGGCCCTCCGGGCGCGCGCGATACGCGGCGGGCGGCCAAGTGGCCTTGATGGCGTCGTAGATGCGTTTACCCACGCGGCCGTCCTCGGGCAGATTGCGCTTGACCTGTTCTTCGCGCACGGCATCGCGGGTCTTGCTGCCCGGAATGCCGTCGGCCACGCCCACGTCATGACCCAGGCCGTAGAGCATTTCCTGCAGTTCCTTGATCTGCGCGCGCGACAGGCCCGGATCATCCGTGGGCCAGGCAGCGACGAGGTCCGGTCCACCCTGCAGACGGTTGAGCAGCATCGAGACCGCCAGGCCATAGCGGCGGGATTGGTTGTAATGCAGGATGGCGTCGAAATTGACGGTCGCCAGGAACACGGGGCCGGCCGAGCCCGTGGGCGCAAACAGATAGGCTTGTTCATCATTGCCCGACGGCAGCTTCAGGGCCGAACCGTTGCCCTGCTTCACGCCGGCCTGGGCCCATTGCGCGATCGTGCGGCGGTCCTGCGAGCCCACGTACTCCGCGTCAGGCGAAGCCGGGATCGCGGCGGCCAGTTCCGCCGGCACGCGCACTTCGATCACTGCGGGCAGGCTATGCGTCCACTTGGCGCGGCGTTTGCGCAGGTGGTTTGCAGTGGAAGCCAGCGCGTCGGGCAAGGAGTTGTACAGATCGATCTTGCCGTTGCCGTCGCCATCGGCGGCCAATTCATAGAACGAGGTCGGGATGAACTGCGTCATGCCGAAGGCGCCGCTCCAGGAGCCGACGAAGTTGTCCGCGGGCACCGTCCCGTCGCGCAGCAGGCGCACCGAGGCGTAGGCGTTCTTTTCCCACAGCGGCTTGTTCTCGGTGCAGGCCCGCGTCAGCCACGCGTCCAGCACATTGGTCTTGCCGACCTGGCGGCCGTAGTTGGTTTCGATGCCGAAGATGGCGACCAGCGTGGCCGGGTCCACCTGGTACTGCTGGCTGATGGTCGACAGCTGCAGACCGTACTTGGCCAGCACGGCGAGGCCGTCGCGCACACGCTCTTCGTCCACGGTCTTGGCGATGTAGTCCCACCAGGCTTCACGCCCCTCGGGCTGGCCCTTGGCGGACGCGACGGTGGTGGGCAGCAGCTTGGCGTTGGCGGTGTACTTGTCCCAGTCGGCCACGGTCAGGCCGTTGGCCGTGGCGCCCTTGCGCAGCTTGGCGATGCAGGCCTTGGTGTCCAGTTCGGACGGAATGATGACCGTGGGAGCTACTGTGGCGGTGGCGGCCGGAGCGGCTGCCGCGGCGGGAGCCGCCGTTGCGGCAGGAGCGGCAGTCGCCGCCGGCGCCGCGGCCGGAGCCGGCAAGGTTGCGGGAGCAGGCGCCGAGGCCGGTGCAGGCAAGGTTGCCGGCGCGGGCGCGGCGGAACTGGGAGGCAACGCCTGGCCGGCCCGGCCCTCGACCGGCGCCGCCGGCGTATCGTCGAAGCTGCGCTTGGGCGTCAGGGCCGGCAACGTCTGCACCGGCACCGAGGGCTGGGCGCGCGATCCGGTGGCCGACGCGGGCCCTTGCGCATGAGCGGCCCCGGCTGCGGCGGCACTAAAGGCTGCGCCCAGCAGCAAGCGGGAGAAAGTGTCGATTCGAAGGCGTACGGAACGCTGACGCATGGCAATCCTGAAAAATCGAAGTCAGCCCGGATCGTACCGCGACCAGCGGTCAAAATCGAACGCGCCCCCGGCAGCTCCGCCAGCCTGACCCGCCAAGAGCCGGGCGGCTGAAAGCCGCGCCGCAACGGCACTAGGCGGCCTGCCTCGCCACCGCCGCGAGGCTTGCGGGCGGCGCCCGCAGCACGCGCCGGCACAACAGCATGGCGATCAGGCTGAACAGGGCGAAGCCCGTCGTCTGCCCCGCCAGCACGCCTTCGGGGCCGCCATAGTGCGCCCCCAACCAGACAAAAGGCAGCGTGCCCACGGTGGCGCGCAGCCAGCCTATGACGGTGGAATACGTGGCGTATCCCAGGTTGTTGAACACCGCTATGGCGACAAAATACAGGCTGTTGAGCGCCCAGGCGAAACTTCCGTAGCGGCAGAAAAAAATGATCAGGTCACGCCCCGGCCCGGTCACCTGGAACACGTCAGGCATCCAGGGGGCCAGGACGGCCAGCACGGCGGCGACGGAAAAGCCATACATCAGGGACCAGCGCGTGGTCAGGCGCGCCGCGTCCTGCACGCGATCCCACTGCCCCGCGCCCAGGTTCTGCCCGAGGATGGGCCCGATCGCGCCTGGCAGCACGAAAAACAAGGCATAGGCCAATTGCAGCACCCGATCCACGACCGTGGCGCCCGCCATCACGCTGGAGCCGAAGCCGGCATATGTGGATACCGTGAAAATCACCGCGGCGGGGGTCGCCAGCGTCGTCAATGCGGCGGGCAAGGCGATACGGCCGATCGCGCCCACATGCGCGCGCAACGCCGCACCCGCCGGCCAGGCCGCGAGGCGATGCTTGCGAAAGACCAGCCAGGCGCCAAGTGCCACCGTCGCCACGCGGCCGATACCGCCCGCCCATGCCACCCCCTCCATGCCACCGTCCAGCACAAAGATGACCAAGGGGTCCAATACGGCTACCGTAGCCGTGCCCGCCAGCAGCACCCACATGGATTGTCGGCCGTGACCTGCGGCGCGCAGCAGGTTGGACAGCATCATGCCCATGCCCATCACCACGGTGAACGGCGTCGTGATGAGCACATAGGACAACAGATGCGCGCGCACGTCCTCTGCCAGGCCGATGGCTGCGGTGAACGGGCCGATCGCGGCCATGAACAACACGCCGGACGCCAGCGCGGCGGCAGCCATCAGCACCAGCGACGCGCCAGCCAGCGCGCGGGCGCGCGGCACATCCCCCGCCCCGAGTGAGCGGGACACCAGGGCCGCGCCGCCCACGGTCACGCCAATGCAGACGGAGGTGATGGTGAACTGCGTCATCGACCCGAAGCCTACCGCGCCCAGCACGGCCTCATCCTTGAGCGTGCCCAGGTATAGCAGCGAAAGGAATTCGACTGCGAACACCGCCAACATGCTGGCCCAGCCCGTCAAGACCATTTCCAGCACGTGCGGGCCCATGGGCCCGGACACGAAGCGGGCGCGAGGATCCGCGGGAGAGGGGGTTCGACCGCTCAAGGCCGCGCCTGATTTGCCAGGGCTTGCTCACGCAGTTGCCGCAAGCGCTGGATCGCGGCTTCGTATCCCTGGGCCGCGGCCGCTTCGTACCAGCGCAGCGCCGCGGCCATGTCCAACTGCTCCAGCACCATGCCCTGCATGTACTGGGCCGCGGCGTCGCCACGCTGCGCCTCCGCCAGCAAGGCTCGCTCGACTTCACGGTCCTTGCGCGGCGACTCGCCATAGATATGCATGCCCTCGCCCACCTGCCCCTCGACCAGGCTGCGCAGGGAGGACGGCATGTGGGCGAACTGGTAGCGCCAGAACAGCGCGGTGAGCGCCACGCACAGGAGCAAGACGAAGGTCGAAACAAACAAGGCTTTACGAGTCATGAAGCTACCGGATGAAATGCGGCCCAGGCCGCGCAATGAAACCAGGGCCGCCGTCAGCGGCCTGCGGGTGCAAACCAGTACTGGAAAACGCTCGCGTCATTCGAATACCAGGGCAAGAGCCCGACGGTGTCGGACTCCCGCTGCATTCATGGCTGCCCCTGTTATCTTGTCGGCCGCAGGACCGGTTCCGCGCCGCGCTTCCGATGATCAGTCTGGCGCGAACTATATCCGAAACCCGCCGGGGCGCATGCCCGGCGCCGTTGCCAAGCGCGCGGCGGGGGAGAATAATCGGCACCTCCTTTTCCGACCCGCGCCATGACACCGTTCCGAGGCAAGCTCCGCATCCGGCACCTGGAAATCGTGCTGACCGTCGCCGAATTGGGCAATCTGTCCAAGGCGGCTGCGCAGTTGCACAGCACGCAATCCGGATTGTCTCGCGCCATTGCCGAGATCGAGGAACTGGTGGGCGCGCGGCTGTTCGAACGCACGGCCAAGGGCACGACCTGCACACCGCTGGGCGAAACCATGTGCCGCCACGCCCGGCTGCTGCTTACCGACTTCCGCAAGGCTGAAATCGATCTTGCCGCGGTATCGCGCGGCGACGAAGGCAGCCTGACGGTGGGCTGTTTTTCGATGTTTGCGGGATGGCCGGTGGCCGAAGCCGCGCGCGCCTATCGCCAGGCTTACCCGCGCATCACGCTGACCATTGAAATCGGCACACACGAACGGCTGATCGAAGACCTGGATGCAGGCGCGCTGGACGTGCTGATCAGCCGCTTCTCGTCCACCGTCAATCCGCAGATCTACCGCTCCACCACCTTGCTGGAAGATCCCGTGGTGCTGGCCTGCGCCACGCATCACCCACTGGCCAGCCAACCGGGCGCCAAGCTGGCCGACTACGTGGCCTATCCCTGGATTACCGCCCTGCCCGGCAGCCGCATTCGCGGAGAACTGGAAATGTCGCTGCGCCAGGCCGGCCTGGCGATTCCGGATATGATCGGCGCCCTGTCACTGGAATTCGGCCGCGAAATGCTGTTGGACGGCCTGTACCTGTGGATGCTGCCCGGCAGCGTGGCGGCCATCCGGCAGGCCCGTGGCGAACTGGTGGTCCTGCCCGACAGGCCGGTCCTGCGCAAATCTCCGCTGGCTGCCATCTGGCGCCGCGACCGCCCCAGCACGCGGCAGGCGCGCGCCTTCGCCGCCCAACTTCAGCTCGCCATCCAGGCCGACGCTATCGCGCTGACGGCCTGAGCCGGAGCCGCGCGTTGCGCGGTATCCTGGGCAGGCAACATTTTTTGATCGGAGCACCCCATGTACGACTGGCTCAACGCATTGCCCAAGGCGGAATTGCACCTGCACCTGGAAGGCTCGCTCGAACCCGAGCTGCTGTTCCGGCTGGCACAGCGCAATGGCGTGGCGCTGCCATGGCCGGACATCGAATCCCTGCGCGCCGCCTACAACTACGGCAACCTCCAGGAATTCCTGGACCTCTACTACCGGGGCGCGGACGTGTTGCGCACCGAACAGGACTTCTACGACCTGACCTGGGCGTATCTGCTGAAATGCCGCGAACAGAACGTCGTGCACACCGAACCGTTCTTCGATCCGCAGACCCACACCGACCGCGGCGTGCCCTTCGAGGCGGTGCTGTCCGGCATCAGCCAGGCGCTTGAGGACGGCCGCAAGCAGTTGGGCGTAAGCAGCGGGCTGATCCTGAGCTTTCTGCGCCACCTGCCCGAAGAGCAGGCCATGCGCACGCTGGAGGCCGCGCTGCCGCATCGCGACGCATTTATCGCCGTGGGGCTGGACAGCAGCGAAAAGGGATTTCCCCCGCGTCTTTTTCAGCGCGTGTTCGATCGCGCGCGTGCCGAAGGCCTGCCCGCTGTCGCGCACGCGGGCGAAGAAGGCCCGCCGGAATACATCTGGGAAGCGCTGGATCTGCTGAAGGTGCTGCGTATCGACCACGGGGTGCGCGCCGCCGAAGATCCCGAGCTGATCGCACGCCTCATCGACGAGCAGATCCCTCTCACGGTCTGTCCGCTTTCCAACACCCGTCTGCGCGTGTTCGAGCATATGCGGGACCACAACATTCTTTCCCTGCTGGACGCCGGCGTGAAGGTCACGGTCAATTCCGACGATCCCGCGTACTTTGGTGGCTACGTCAACGAGAACTTCCACGCGTTGTACGACCACCTGGGCATGTCGCGAGCCCAGGCGCAGGCCCTGGCGGACAATAGTCTGGACGCGCGCATCGCCAGGTAGCGGCCGCGCGCCCGCCCGTCAGCCAGCCATGCGGATTGCGCATGGCAATGTTCAAAACCTGCATGCCTGGCTCGGCCCATTCCTCCCTACCATAGTCCGACCTCCGCGGCGCCTGCCGCGGAGGATCGCAGACTAGACAACAAGGGGCAGGATATGAGTGAGTTCGTCCAGGCAGCGCTGCCGGCAGGCACGCTGACCGGCGTGCGCAACAACGGCGTTTGCCGCTATAGCGCCATTCCCTATGCGCAGGCGCCGGTCGGCAAGCTGCGCTTCGCGCCACCGCAGCCCGGCACCTGGCACGGCAATCTGGACGCCACCCGGCCCGGGCCGGTCGCGCCGCAGCTGCCCTCACGCCTGCGCGGCGCCATGGGTGACTTCCACGCCGCGCAATCCGAGGACTGCCTGCACCTGACCGTATGGACGCCGGCCGCCGACAACAAGCGACGGCCCGTGGTCGTGTGGCTGCACGGCGGCGCCTGGCAAAGCGGCGGTGGCGCGCTGGACTGGTATGACGGCGCCAACCTGGCGCAGCGCGGCGATATGGTGGTGGTCGCGGTCAACTACCGCCTGGCCGCGCTGGGCTGGCTGTACGTGCCCGGCCAGACAGCCAACGCGGGCCTCCTGGACCAGGAGGCGGCCATAGATTGGGTGCTGGACAATGTCCAGGACCTGGGCGGTGATCCGGAGCGGATCACGGTCATGGGGCAATCCGCTGGCGCGTCCTCGATCTGCGCCATGCTTGCGCGCAAGCCGCGCTTTGCCCGCGCCATCCTGCAAAGCGCGGCGCTGGGCCGGGGCTTTCGCAGCGCGGAGCAGGCCGATGCGCTGGGACAGGCCTTTCTGCGCGCCGCTGGCGCCGATACGCTGGACGCTGCCCGCGAACTTCCGGTGGCCGCTCTATTGCAGGCACAGCAGGCGCCCGCCGTCGCCGAGGTGCTACGCGCCGAAGGCAGCAGCCGCAGCCAATTCGCGCCGGTGCTGGACGGCCAGATCCTGCCTCGAGATATCGCGCCCGCGCTCAAGCGGGCCGCTTCCCGCGCCGACGTGCTGGTCTGCTACACCCGGGATGAAATGGCCGCCTTTCCCGGCAATGGCACGGACCCGTCCGACCAGCAATTGGGCGAAGCCGTGTTCGGCGCCCCGTCGCGCCAGTGGGCCGATGACGCCGTCGCCCAGGGCCGCCACGCCTGGCTGGCGCGCTTCGACGTGGCCCCCACGCCGCGCTTCGGCGCCTGCCATTGCATCGAGCTGCCGTTCGTCTTCGACACGCTGCCCGCCTTCTCTGGCGCGCCCATGCTTGGCGGCCTGCCGCCGCACCAGGCGCAACAGCTCGCGCTGGCCACGCAGCAGGCGTGGATCGCCTTCATCCGGGGCGACGCGCCTGGTTGGCCCGAGGCTCCGCATATGCAAATCCTGGCATAAACCAAAGGGGACGTTCCATGTTCAAGCAAATCGCGTTCGCGCTTGCCCTGCTGGCGCCGCTGGCGGCCAACGCCGCCTATCCCGACAAACCCGTAAAGATCATCGTGTCCAATCCTCCGGGCGGACCCGTGGACGTCATGTTGCGCGTCCTGGCCAGCAAGCTCGGCGCCGCCTGGGGCCAGCCCGTAGTGGTCGAAAACAAGCCGGGCGCCTCCGGCATCATCAGCACCGGCGCACTGGTCAAATCGGCGCCGGACGGCTACACGCTGGGCATGGTGGTAGCCTCGTCCGTCACCATCGTCCCCTTCGCGGTGGACAGTCTGCCTTTCGATACGCAGAAGGACTTGAAGCCGATCTCTCTGGTGGCGCGCACGCCGTTCATTTTCATCGTGCCGAAGGACAGCCCGCTGAAGACCTGGGAAGACTTCGTGCGCGAAAGCCGCGCCCGCAATCTGAGCGTCGGGTCGTTCTCCATCGGCACTGCCTTTCACCTTGTCTGGGAACAGACGGCACGCCGCGCCGGTATCAAGGCCTTGTACGTGCCTTCGTCCTCGTCGGGCAAAACGCAGAACGACCTGATCGGTGGCCAGCTCGATGTGGGACTGGACGCGCCGTCGAGTTCCAAAGGCCTGATCGACAGCGGCCGCCTGCGCGCGCTGGCCATCACCAGCCCCGAACGCTTCGGCGGCTTGCCCGATACGCCCACCCTGGAAGAATCCGGCTTGAAAGGTTATGCGCCGCAGCCATGGATCGGCTTGATGGCTCCGGCCGGTATCCCCGATGATCGCGTGGCGCTGATCCAGAAGTCGGTCGCCGACATCCTGAAGGATCCGGCGATGCGGTCGCAGATGGAAACCCTGGGCATGATCCCCATCGGCAGCACGCCCGAAGCGCTCGCGGCGACCATCGAAGCCGACCGGGCGGACATGGAACCGCTTATCAAGGAACTGGGCATCAAGCTGCAATAACGGGAATCGCAACGGGCCGGCTGGGCCTGGACGCTCAGCCGGCGCTCGCACCCAACGTGCGCAGGAACATCGCCGACAGGAGGCCGGACAACGCTTCCGCGTCCCGCCTGCCCTGCGCGATGCAGGCATCCACCGCGCCGTGCATGCCGTGGTACAGCACGATGGCGGTCAGCGCCGTATCGTCCAAGCTCCAGCAGCCGGCGCGCGCGCCGGCCTCCAGGATGGCTTCCAGCTGTTGCAGCACGGCGCTTTTCTCGGTCACGCCGCGGTCGGGATGCTGGGCGTCGTGGAACACCACGTCATGCAGTTCATAGCCATCGAAATAGGCTTGCACGCCGGCGCGGGTCCAGGCGCGCAGCCGCGCGACCCCGTCGTTTGCTTCACAGGCGTCGACCTCCCGGTCGATGTGGTCCAGGAACCCTTGCGAGAACTTGGCGCGCAGCGCCGCCAGCATGTCGTTCTTCGATGTGAAGTAGTGATAGAACGTGCCCTTGGCCACGCCCGCGCGCTCGACGATCTCGTTGATGGTGGTGGCTTCGACCCCCTTCTGGATGAAGAGCGCTTCCGCCGCCGCCATCAGTTCATCCAGCCGCACGGCGGCTGGCTTGGTACGGGGCTTGGAAGCGGCGTCCTGGCCAGGCAGGGAAGACGGATCGACAGGAACGGCAGGCATATCGTGCAAGGTCGGTTCAACGGCAAGGCGCCAGTGTAGAGGAGGCGCGGGGCCTCGGACAAAATTTGAGAATCGTTCTTCTTTCCATTGACCGACGGTCGGTCGATGAATAGAATACCTCTTCCCTCGACTCCGCGCCCCGCCATGCATCCCGCACGCCGCCGCGCCCTGGTTCTTGCCGTCAACCTGGGCAGCTTCATCACCATTCTAGACATCAGCATCGTCAACGTGGCTTTGCCCACCATGCAGGCAGCCCTGCGCATCGACATGGCCGGGCTGCAGTGGGTCGTGGACGCTTACGCCCTGTTCCTGTCGGCCTTCATGCTTTCGGCCGGACCATTGGGCGACCGTTACGGCCGCAAGCGTTCATGGCTGGCCGGCGTGCTGCTGTTTACCGCGGGTTCCGCCCTATGCGGCCTGGCCGACAACTTGACGGCGCTATTGATCGGCCGCGCCGTGCAGGGCGTGGCCGGAGCCCTGCTGGTGCCCGGCGCGCTGTCGCTGCTGACCCAGGCATTTCCCGACCCCAAGGAACGCGCCCAGGCCATCGGCATATGGGCTTCCTGCAATGCCATTTCGCTCATTGTCGGCCCCATGCTGGGCGGCGTGCTGGTCGCCCACTTCAGCTGGCAGAGCATCTTCCTGATCAACCTGCCGGTGGGCGCGCTGGCCATCGCGCTGGGTGCCTGGAGCATCACGGAAAGCGCCCATCCTGAACACGCGGCTTTCGATCCCGCAGGCCAGGCGCTCAGCGTGCTGTGGCTGGGCGCGCTGACTTATGGTTTGATCGCGGCGGGCGAACATGGCTGGGCAGCGCCCGAGGCCATCGCCGCGCTCGCCATCGCGGTGGTCGGGCTGCTTGCCTTCCTGGGGGTCGAACACCGCGCGGCGCGGCCCATCCTGCCCCTGGGCCTGTTCCGCGACGCCGGCTTCGCCATCACGAATTTCGCGTCCTTCGTGCTGGGCTTTTCCGCCTACAGCAGCCTGTTCTTTTTTTCGATCTATCTGCAGCACGTGCGGGGGCTGTCGCCGCTCGCCACCGGCTGGCAGCTGGCGCCGCAGTTTGCTGCCGCAGGGCTCGTATCGCTGGTGTTTGGGCGGCTCAATCTGCGCTTCGGCCTGCCCCGCTTGATGATCGCCGGCTTTGCATTCATCGGCGCGGCCATGCTGGGCATGACCCGCTTCGACCTTGACACGTCTTATGCGGTGTCCGGCTCCCTATTGGTGTTGTTGGGGCTGGGTACCGGCCTGGCGGTTCCCTCGACCAGCATGGCGGTGATGGCCACCGTGCCGCGCGAGCGCTCCGGCATGGCGTCGGCCACCATGAATGCGCTGCGCCAGACAGGTATGACGATAGGCATCGCGCTTCTGGGCGCGCTGATGAGCGGACGCGCCATTGACGCGCTGGCGGCATCGCTGTCGCGGCTGGGCGAGCCCGATGCGCAGGCTGCGGCGCGCACCGCCATCACCTTGCACGAACTGCCAGCCCATCCCGTCAACGCGGGCGAGCTGACCGCCGCAGCGCTGGCCGGCGGCTTCCATGCCGCGATGCTTGCAGCAGGCACTGCATCGCTGCTCGCCGCGCTGTCGCTGATGTTTCTCGCCCGTCACGCCAAACGCTTCCTGCGCCCGGCATGAGCCTCTGATTCCGGCTCGCGGAATTCCATCCGCCGGAATCAAAATGGCCTGTTTTTAAGCGTTCGTAACAAACACGCGCGCCGCCATGCGCTTCGGTAAGATCCTCGTCCAATAACAGGTTAACAACCACGAGGAGAGCAAAACATGCCTTACCGCAAACCGCTGTTCCGCCTGGCGCCGCTGGCGCTCGCCGCGCACTTGCTGATGGCGGGTCCGGCCGCCGCCCAAAGCGCGCCGGGCACCCAAGGACCGCTCGTGCCGGCGCCCAATCCCGCGCTGGCCGACCAGATCGACCAGCGCGCCAAGGCCATCGAAGACAAGCTGATCGCGTGGCGCCGCGACATCCATGAACACCCCGAACTGGGCAACCAGGAAAACCGCACGGCCAAACTGGTCGCAGACCACTTGCGCGCGCTGGGCATGGAGGTGAAGACCGGCGTGGCGGGCACCGGCGTAGTTGCCGTGCTCAAGGGTGGCAAGCCCGGCCCCGTGGTCGCGCTGCGCGCCGACATGGACGCGCTGCCCGTCAAGGAACAAGTCGACCTCCCCTTCGCATCCAAGGCCAAGGGTACCTACCTGGGCAAGGAAGTGGACGTCATGCATGCCTGCGGCCACGACACCCACACCGCCATCCTGATGGCTACCGCCGAAGTACTGGCAGGCATGAAGGACCAGCTCCCCGGCAGCGTGAAATTCATCTTCCAGCCCGCCGAGGAAAGCCCGGCCGATTTCGAGCCCGACGGCAAGAAAATCTGGGGCGCAAAAATGATGGTGCAGGAAGGCGTGCTGGAGAACCCCAAGGTGGACGCCATCTTCGGCCTGCACGTGTCCAGCGCCTATCCCGCGGGCAAGCTTTCCTGGCGCAGCGGTCCCGCCATGGCCGCCGCCGACCAGTTCTGGATCGACGTCACCGGCAAGCAGACGCATGGCGCGCGCCCCTGGTCGGGCATCGACCCCATCGTGGTCAGCTCGCAGATCATCCTGGGCCTGCAGACCATTCCCAGCAGACAGATCAACAGCATGCTGGAGCCGGCCGTCATTACCGTGGGTGCGATCCACGGCGGCAACCGCATGAACATCGTGCCGGACAACGTCGCCATGACGGGCACCATACGCACGTATGACGAAGGCATGAAGAAGGACATCCACCAGCGCATCGCGCGCACTGCCGACATGATCGCGCAAAGCGCGGGCGCCAAGGCGGACGTGCGCGTGGTGGAGCTGTACAACGCCACCGTCAACAATCCAGCGCTTACCGAGCAGATGGGCCCGACCTTGCGTCGCGTCGCGGGCGAAGGCAACTACGGCCTGCAGCCCAAATCCACGGCGTCGGAGGACTTTTCTTTCTATCAGGAAAAGGTTCCTGGCATGTTCTTCTACCTGGGCGTGACGCCCAAGGGAACGGACGTGGAAAAGGCCGCGCCCAACCATTCGCCGCGCTTCTACGTCGATGAATCGGGGCTGATCAACGGCGTGCGCGCGTTGTCGAACCTGACCGTGGACTACATGGCGCAAGCGCAGAAAGGCAGCTGAAAGCGCGCCTTGCACGCGTGAAACATGCCCGCCGCGCGACGCGGCGGGCATAAGCAAACGGCTACAAAATCTTTGTCACGCCCGGCACGGCTTTCTACAGTACGCCCCTTTGCCGCCCTTGCGGCAACCACGTAGAAAACCACGCAATGCCGATTTCCCGAAGAACCTTCATGCTTGCCGGCGCGCTGGCGCTGCCCTTGGCGCGGCCGCGCAGCGCGCGCGCATCCGCCTGGCCCGAGCGTCCGATCCGGCTCATCGTCACCTTCCCGCCTGGCGGCGCAAGCGACATCGCCGCGCGCGTCATCGCGCCGGTGCTGGCCGAACAGCTGGGCCAGCCCATCGTCATCGAAAACAAACCCGGCGCGGGGTCGACCATCGGCGCAAGCCTGGTGGCGCAAGCGCCCAACGACGGCTACACCCTGCTGATGTCCAATTCGGCGCCCCTGTCAATCTCGCCCGCGTTGATGCCGCAGGGCGGATACGACGCGCTCGCGAGTTTCGACCACATCGCCTACGTGGGCGCGGTGCCCACGGTGTTCGTCGTCCATCCCTCGGTGCCGGTTTCCAACTTCGCGGAGCTGACCGCCTGGATCCGCGCGCAGGCGCAGCCCGTGCAATACGGCAGCGGCGGCCTGGCCTCGGTGGGCCAGATCGTGGGCGAGCTGTACTCCCGCCAGACCGGCGCGCGCCTGCAACACATCCCGTACAAGGGTTCGGGCGCCATGCGCAATGACCTCCTGGGCGGCCAGATCCGCTTTGCGGTGGACGCCCTGCCGCAGAACCTGCCCTTCCTGCGGTCCGGCCAATTGCGCCTGTTGGCTGTCACCACCCGCCTGCCGGTGCCGCAGGCACCCGACATCCCGGCCGTGGGACAACTGGGCTATCCCGGCCTGATCGCCGAAAACTTCATCGGCATCTCCGGACCCGCGGGTCTGCCCGAAGCCGTATCGCAGCGCTTGAACGACGCGATTGCGCTGGTGCTGGACGTGCCCGCCATACGCGCCAAACTCGAAGGACAAGGCTTCGTCCTGGCGCGCAAGTCTCCCGCGGAGTTCACCGACTTCGTCAGGCGCCAGGCGGAGGACTGGGGACCGGTCGTACGTGCCACGGGAGCCAGCCTGTGAGCGCCCGCCGCCTGCTTGTGCTGTTCGGCCATCCGGGCCGCGGCGGTTTCAACGAAGCGGCGCTGCGCGGCGCCGAACGCGCCGCGCAAGCGGGCCAAGCGCTGCGGCAGGAATGGATAGCCGCGAACGACGCCACCGCGCGCGCAGAACGTCTTGCACAGTTGTGCGCAACGGGGCCGGACCTGGTCATCGTGCATGGAGGCCAGGGCGACGAACCCGTCGCTGCCGTGGCGCCACGCTATCCGCGCACGCAATTCGCCATCACTCAAGGCCACCACACCGCCGCCAACGTCGCGTCCTACGAGATCCTGCAGGAACACTCGGCCTTTCTTGCCGGCGTACTGGCAGGCCTGCGTGCCGGTAACGGGCGAGCCGCGCATCTGTCCGGCGAACGCGTCCGGCCCGGCTTGAAGGGACGCGCCGCCTATGCCGACGGCGTGCGCCGCGTCACCGGCCAGGATCCGCTTACCGCGTTCTGCGGCAATCAGCACGATCCGGCGCTTGGCGCCGCCTGGACGCGCGCGCTGGCCGCGCGCGACGCCCGCGTGCTGTTCGCCATGATGGATGGCGGGCGCGAGGGTGTGACGCGCGTTTGTCGCGAAACCGGGGTGTGGCAGATCGGCAATGTGCTGGACTGGGTGGCGCGCGATCCGCAGGTCTATCTGGCTTCGGCGCTGGCCGACTCAGGGCTGTGCGTGCAACGCGCGGCCGCGGACCACGCCGCGGCCGCGCTGGCGGTGGGCCGCGTGACCCGCTATGGACTGGAGGAAGCCGCGTCGCTGCGGCTGGTGCTGAACGCCAAGGTCTGCGCGGAAGAACGCCGCGTGCTGGACGAATGGGCCGAACGGCTCGCATCGGGGGCCACGGACATCGCGACCGATTACGCCGGGGCGGAATTCATGCTGCCGGGGCCATCCCCGACTCGCCATGGTCACGCCGCCGCGTCGAACCCCTGGTGATACGTGACCCGGCCTTGCGCCGGGCGCGTGAACACCTGCGCCATGAAATATTCGGGCGGCACGCCGGGATAGGTCAGCGCCGGTGTCTGCGCGAAGCCAAACCGTTGGTAGTACGCCGGGTCCCCCATGACCACGCAACCCGCCGCGCCCAGGGCCTTCAAGCGCGCGATACCGTCGTGGATCAGGGCCGCGCCGATGCCCCGGCCTTGCAGCTCGGGCAATACCGCCACCGGCCCCAGTCCGTACCAGCCCGGCGAGCCGTCGCCGATCGCAACCGGAGAAAATGCAACGTGGCCCGCGATACGTCCGTCCAGCTGCGCCACCAGCGACAACGTCAGCGCGCCCGCCTCGCGCAGCGCGTCGATGATGTGGCCCTCCGTGTGCTGGCTATGTGGGTGATCTTTGAATGCGGCCTGCGTCAATGTGAAGATCGCGTCGCGGTCGCCTGGTGATTCGGGAAGTATGCGCATGCATGGGCTCCATCGGCTCAAGCGCAAAGTGTAGTCGGCCCTGACCGCCATTGCGCATTGACGCCTGCCGGCACGCTGGCTAAAGTGGCCGGCAGACTTGCGCGCCACAAATGGGCGCCCTTTTCTTTTCGAACCGCCCGCGGCGCGCCGCGGCCTCAACTCTGGACCCCTATGAACAGCTACCGCGTCGGCATTGCCGGCTTCGGCGCCATCGGCCAGGCCGTGGCGCAATCCCTGGACGCCGGCCTGCCCGGCCTGACGCTGACCGCCGTGGCGGTGCGCGACCCCAATGCCCCGCCGGCCTTTTCCTGGACCCAGGCCGCGCCACGCTATACCACCATCGACGGCCTGCACGAGCATTGCGACGTAGTAGTGGAATGCGCGCCTGCGGCCGTGTTCCGCGACATTGCCGAGCCCGTACTGCGCGCGGGCAAGAAAATGGTGGTGTTGAGTTCCGGCGCGCTGCTGCGCCATGACGACCTGATCGAACTCGCCCGCCGCCACCAGGGCCAGATCCTGGTGCCTTCGGGCGCCATCCTGGGCCTGGACGCCATTACCGCTGCGGCCGAAGGCGTCATCCATTCCGTCACCATGATCACGCGCAAGCCGGTGCGCGGCCTGCTGGGCGCGCCTTACCTGACGGACAACAACATCGACATCGCGGACATCACCGAACCGCGCCTGATTTTCCGCGGATCGCCCCGCGAAGCGGCCGTGGGCTTTCCTGCCAACCTGAACGTGGCGGTCAGCGTGTCGCTGGCCGGCATAGGTCCCGACAAGACCACCCTGGAAATCTGGGCCGACCCCTCCCTGGAACGCAATCTGCACCGCGTCGAAGTCGTGTCCGACTCGGCCTCGTTCTCGATGGAAATCCAGAACATTCCCTCGGCCAATCCCAAGACCGGCCGCATCACCGCGCAAAGCGTGATCGCCGCGCTGCGCAAGCTGACCGGTCCTCTGCGCGTGGGCACCTGAAGCCCGCCTGCGGGCCGCTCAGGCGGCCGCGCGTTGCAAGCCGCCCGGCTGAGCTTTCACCGGGCGCGGACGTTCCGCGGCGCGGCTGGCCGCCGCCATCGGGCCCATCCGCCAGCCACCCGCGCCATCCAGATCCAGCCTGTCCGTATGGAAGGCGTCCAACGTGCTGCGATGCCCCACGCTGACCAGCATGCATGACGGGATTTCAGTGCGTAGCAGGCTGTACAGCGCGTGTTCCAGGCCCTCGTCGGTGGCTGAAGTGGCCTCGTCCAGGAACACAATGGCGGGGCGGTTGTAGAGCACGCGCGCGAACGCCACGCGCTGCTGCTCGCCCATGGAAAGTATGCGCGACCAATCCGCCACCTCATCCAGCCGGCTGGCCAGATGCCCCAGATTGACCTGCCGCAACGCCTCGGCCAGCCGAGCGTCATCCTCGGGCTGCGCCAACCCCGGATACGCGACCGCGCCGCGCAGGTCGCCCAGCGGAAGGTAAGGACGCTGCGACAGAAACAATGCCGACGCGCCCTGCGGACGCCGCACCGAACCCTGCGCATAGGGCCACAGTCCAGCCAATGCGCGCAGCAAGGTGGTCTTGCCACTGCCCGAGGGCCCCTTGATCAGCAAGGCCTGGCCCGGCTTCAGGCTCAGGTTCAGATCGCGCAGCAGCACCGTGCCGTCCGGCCGCGCCACCCGCACGTCCTCAATATCCAGGCCGTCGGGCAGGGACTCAGTCTGCACGGACGGCAAGGCCCGCGCGGCCTCGTTGGCGTCAAGAAAGCCATTCAGCCGGTCCAGCGTGGCGCGATACTGCGCGAAGGTGTCGTAAGACGTACGGAAAAACGACAGCGAATCCTGCACCTGCCCGAAGGCCTGCGAAGTCTGGATGACATCGCCCAGCTTGATGGCGCCGCTGAAAAACCGCGGCGCCTGCAGAATGAACGGGAACACCACGGCCACCTGGCTCACCGACAGGTTAAAGCCGTCGAACTTCAGCCCCCGGTACACGCGGGCCCACAGATTGGCGATATAGGCGGAGAAGCGCGTCCACAGGGTGGCGCGTTCCACGTGCTCGCCCTGATAGAACGCCACGTTCTCGGCGTTCTCGCGCAGGCGGACCAGGGCATACCGGAAGTTGGCCGTCAGCCGTTCGGACAGGAAATTCAGCCTGATCAGCGGACGCCCGATCTTGAAGGCGAACAGGGTCGCCACGATCACGTAGAGATACACCATGAACACCATGGCGCGCGGGATTTCAACGCCGGCCACGGTCAGGGCGCCAGACAGGCCCCACAATATCGAAGTAAACGCCACCAGCGACACGACCGCGCTCAACGCCCCGATCGCCAGCGTGCGCGACCCCGTCACGAACATGGCGATATCTTGTTCGATACGCTGGTCAGGGTTGTCGACGGGCGCGTCCACGAAGTGGCCCCGGTAGTAGGCGCCCGCGCCCAACCAATCGCGAGTGAGACGATCATTGAGCCACACGCGCCAACGGATATCGAACGCCTGTCCGACGTAGCTGTCGGCCAGCGTGCGCACGACGTGCACACAGGCGAGCACCGAGAATATGCCCAGGAAACGCCAGAATGCGCTCTGGTCCAGCGCCTGCAACGCGCTGTAGAACCCGTTGTACCAGAACGAAAACAACACCGTCATGCGCACGGCGAACATCGCCAGGAACAGCAGCAGGGCCAAAGTCAGCAGAGGCCGCCAACTGCGCCGGGGATCGAGATAGGGCCAGGCCAGCCGCCAGAACTTGCGTCCCCAGTCCGTGCCGCGCGCGAGCAAGAACACCACCAGCGCCAGCACGACGGCCGAAATGCCGAACGCGCGCGCCAGCCAAAGCCCGCTTTCCGCCAGTTGCTGCTGCCAGTTCAGGTCCATGACCTCCCTCCAGATACGCGTTCCTTGTTAGACGTGGCGCGTACTTCGAGTTCCGGCAGAGGGCCCGTTTTAAGCCTGGCTTAAGCGTTTCGCCTGGGTAGATGAAGGCTGGTTGAAAGTTGCCGCAGGTTCAGCGCGCGCCCAGGTCCAGATTGGCGAACATGTCTGCGAGCGTGGGGACGGACCGAGCGGGCCAAATGGCGCTCAAGTCGAAGCTGGGAAGGGCTTGGCCGTCGCGCACGTCGCAGAACCGCACGCCGCGGAAATCCATCGAGCGGATCCAGCTGGGCAGCAGGGCCACCCCACAGCCGCCCGCCACGCAGGACAGCACCGTCAGCGTGCGGTTGGCCTCTTGCGCAACATGGGCGTCGTGGCCTGCCTTGCGCATGGCGTCCAGAATGCCTGCATACAGCGAAGGCAGCTGGGACTGCGGATACATCACCAACCCCGCCTGCGCGATCTGCGCCATGGTGACCTGGCCGTCGCCCGGCACATCGAATTCATCCGGCACCGCGGCCACAAGCCGGTCGCGCAACAGTTGGCGTTCGCGCATACGGCCGCCCACCGCGACCGGCGTGTGCATCAGGCCGATGTCGATCTCGCCTGCCTGCAGGGCCTCAGCCTGTTCGGCATTGCTCATTTCGCGCAGGATCACCCGCACCCCGGGCGCCAGCCGGCGCATCTCGCGCAATGCGCGAGGCAGCGTGTCGAACAATGCCGAGGACACCAGTCCGACCGTCAATTGTCCCGCGCTGCCGCGGCCGATCTCGCGCGCCCGCTGCGCCGCCGCGTCGATCCGCGCCACGCTGGCGCGCACATCTTCCAGGATGGCAAGCGCGGCGGGCGTGGGGGTGGCGCCTCGGCGCGAACGCTCGAACAGGCGCACGCCCAGGTCTCGTTCCATGCGGCCCAGTCCCTGGCTCAACGCCGGCTGCGCGATACCGAGCCATTCCGACGCGCGACTGACGCTGCCGTGATCGATCACGGCCAGGAAGTAGCGCAAATGCCTGGTTTCCATATCGATCCGATATATATAAAACTGGATTAAATAATAGAAAAGTATATTTCAACTTTCTAGAATCCCGCCTTGTATAAAGCGCCGCGACGCCTGTCCCGAGCGCACAACAAGGAGACCGCTTTGCCCTCCCCCGTCATCGGCTGCGCCGTCGACACCCATGCGCATGTGTTCCGGCAAGGCTTGGCACTCGCCGACGTGCGCCGGCACACGCCCGACTACGATGCGACGCCCGCCGAATATCTCGCGCTGCTGGACGCCCACGGCCTGACGCATGGCGTATTGGTGCAACCGAGCTTCCTGGGCACGGACAACAGCCATATGGTCCAGGCGCTGCGCGCCGCGCGTGGCCGCCTGCGGGGCGTCGCGGTCGTGGCGCCGGAAATCTCCGAGGCCGGGCTTCAAGAACTCGCCGAAGCCGGCGTGGCCGGCATCCGGCTGAATCTGATCGGCCTGGATTTACCCCAATTGGACACGCCGGCCTGGCGTACCCTGCTGGCGCGCATCAACGCGCTGGGCTGGCACGTCGAATTGCATCTGCAAGCCGCGCGACTGCCCGACATCCTGCCCCGCCTGCTGAGCGCCGGTTGCCGCATCGTGGTGGATCACTTCGGCCGCCCGGATCCCGCGCTGGGCACCTCGGATCCCGGCTTTCACTACCTGCTGCAACAAGCGGACAACGGCCGCATCTGGGTGAAGCTGTCGGCTCCTTACCGCAACTGGCCGGCTGCGGCCTGCGCCGCATCGGGCCGCCTGGCCACACAGCAGCTGCTGCAGGCCTATACCCCGGAACGGCTCATGTGGGGCAGCGACTGGCCCCACACCGAGCATCGACACCTGGCGTCTTATCCGGCCGCAACGCAATGGTTGGACGCCTGGCTCGACCGCCCCGAGCAACGCCGCATCGTGCTTGCCGACACCCCATTGCGCCTATTCCAATTCCAAGGAGACAAACCATGATTCCTTTGTTCAAACACCTGGTGCGCGGCAGGAACGTGCTTGCCGCCGGCCTGCTGGCCGCGACCGCAAGCGCCGCGTCCGCCGCCTATCCCGAACGCGCCGTCACCCTGGTCGTGACCTACCCGCCCGGCGGCACCGTCGACGTGGTGGCGCGCTTGATCGGTCCCAGGCTGGCTGCCGAGCTGGGCCAGCCCGTGGTCATCGAGAACCGCGGAGGCGCGGGCGGCATGATCGGCGGCGCCGTTGTGGCCAAGGCCAAGCCCGACGGCTACACCCTGATGCTGGATGCGTCCAACCACGCACAGAATCCCGCGCTGCATTCGAAGATGCAATTCGACACGCTGACCGCATTCGCGCCCGTATCCCTGCTGCTGCGCGTGCCCAACGTGCTGGTCGTTACGCCATCGTACGAAGTCCAGACCGTAGCCGACCTGATCAAGCTCGGTCAGCCCGGCGCCAAGGAGCACGTGTACTTCGCTTCGGCCGGACCGGGTTCGGCACAGCATCTGGCCGGCGAACTGTTCAATCTGCTGGCCAAGACCCAGTTGCAGCACGTGGCCTATAAAGGCGGCGGTCCGGCCATGATCGACGTGATGTCCGGCCAGGTGCCCGTGATGTTCGCCAGCATGGGTTCGGCGTGGCAGCACGTGAAGAACGGCAAGCTGCGCGCCGTGGCCGTCGGTGGGCTCGAACGTTCCCGGACGGCGCCTGACCTGCCCACTATCGCCGAGTCTGGCGTGCCTGGCTACGAAACCTATGAATGGAACGCCGTGTTCGCGCCCGCCGGCACGCCGCCCGAAATCGTGGACCAGGTATCCAACGCGCTGGCCAAGGTGTTGAAAGAACCCGCCATCGCCGCGCAACTGGCGGGCATCGGCGCCGAGCCCATTGGTTCTACCCCGGCCGAGCTGGACACCTTCCGCCGCGCCGAGATCGCCAAATGGCAACGCGTCGTGCAGGAAGCCGACCTGGCGCTGGATTGAGCGGTGCCGGGCATCGCTCCCGGCTATGATGGCCCCTGGTACAGCAATCCGGCAGGGACGATCAGATGGACAAGATCCGGCTAGACAAATGGCTATGGGCTGCGCGCTTCTACAAGACGCGCAGCCTGGCCGTGCAGGAAATCGGCAAGGGCCGGGTATTGGTCAACGATCAACCGGCGAAACCCGCGCGCGAGGTCGCTCCAGGCGACCTGGTTACGGTGCGCAAGGAAGATCCTGCGCTGCATGTGCGGGTCATGGGCATCAGCGGCGTGCGCGGTCCCACGCCCGTCGCGCGCCAGCTCTATGAAGAAACGCCCGAAAGCGTGGCGGCGCGCGAACGCGCCGCCGAAATGCGCCGCCTGGCGCCCGAGCCCGCGCTGGGCATCGAAGCGGGACGCCCGACCAAGCGCGACCGGCGCTTGATCGACCAGATGCGCGGCAAGTAAGTCCGCACGCCCTCACGATGCATTTCCATTTCGCAAGCCCATCATGAAAAGCAGTTCTACTGGCGGTCTGGTCTATTCCACCGACGGCGGCCGTATGTGTCCGGAATGCCGCAAGTCGCAGGCGCAGTGCCTGTGCAAGCAGGCGGCCCGGGCGGCGCCCGCGGGCGATGGCATGGCCCGCGTATCGCGTGAAACCAAGGGACGCGGCGGCAAGAGCGTTACCGTGGTCAAGGGCCTGGCCCTGGATGGCGCGGCGCTGAACGCGCTGGGCAAGCAGTTGCGCAACGCATGCGGCTCTGGCGGGACAGTGAAGGATGGCGTAATCGAAATCCAGGGTGACCATTGCGACCGCGTCTTGGACGCCCTGCAAAAGCAAGGCATCCGCGCCAAGCGCGCGGGCGGCTGATACCGACGGAGAACAAGCAATGACTGATCTGCCAACCGCCAACGTCGCCAGCTGGCACGCCCATGTGTATTTCGACGCCGCCAGCCGCGACGCGGCGCGTGCCCTGCGCGAACGGATCGCCGCGCGCTTTGACGGCAAGATGGAATTGGGGCGCTTCCATGAGCGCCCCGTCGGCCCGCATCCCCAATGGAGCTACCAGATTGCGTTTACGCCCGAGCACTTCGCGGAAATTGCCACCTGGCTGACGCTGCATCACGGGACGCTGGATGTCTTCCTGCATCCCAATACCGGCGATTCCCTGCGAGACCACCGCGATTGCGCGGTCTGGATCGGCCGCAGCTACACGCTGAACCTGCAGGCGCTGGGCGCCTGACGGCTACAGCGCGCGGCCGACGATCAACGAGTCCAACGCCATCATGGGGTCGCTGCTCTTGCCTTCATACGGCAGGCGGCTGAGCACGTAGCGCATCGCGTTCAGGCGCGCGCGCTTCTTGCAGTCGGACTTGACCACCACCCACGGTGCGTCGGCCGTGTCGGTATGCGCGAACATCGCTTCCTTGGCGCGGGTGTAGTCGTCCCACTTGTCCAGCGAGGCCAGGTCCACGGGGCTGAGCTTCCACTGCTTGAGCGGATGCACCTTGCGCTGCAGAAAGCGGCGGCGCTGCTCTTCCTGGCTGACCGAGAACCAGAACTTGATCAGGTGGATGCCGCTGCTGACCAGGTGGCGTTCAAAATCCGGCACCTGGCGCAGGAAATCCAGGTATTCGTTCTGGGTGCAGAAGCCCATGACTCGTTCCACGCCGGCGCGGTTGTACCAGGAACGGTCGAACATGACGATCTCGCCCGCGGTAGGCAGATGCTGCACATAGCGCTGGAAATACCACTGGCCTCTCTCCGTGTCGGAGGGCTTTTCCAGCGCGACCACGCGCGCGCCGCGCGGGTTCAGGTGTTCCATCATGCGTTTGATGGTGCCGCCCTTGCCGGCGGCATCACGGCCTTCGAACAGGATCACCACCCGCTGGCCGGTGGCCTTGACCCACGCCTGCAGCTTCAGCAATTCGACTTGCAGGTTGTACTTCTGCTTCTCGTAATTGCGGCGCAGCATGCGGTGGCGATAGGGATAGATGCCTTCGCGCCAATCGGCCGCCAGTTCGTCGTCGGGATTGCGGCGCGTGCGTGGCGCCATCGAATTGGCCTCCAGCAGCGCGCGGTGCACGGCCTGCGCATCGTCCGGGGACAAGTCTTCGATCACCGAGCGCAATGCCTCGCGCGCCTGCGCCGGCGCGCTGACGTTGTAGCGGCGGGCAATATCGGCCAGCACGGCGACGGTCTCCTGGCGCGCCGCATCCTGGCGGGCGACGACACGCTTGCGGACGTCGAGAGCCGGCTCGGCGGAGGCCGCCGCGGACACGGGATCGGTAGCGGGCGCCGGCGTCTTGGCCGCGCGCGGCTTGCGGCCGGTGGTCACCGCCGTAACCACGGTCTTGACGACCGGTGTGGCGGAGGCGCTGGCGGTGCGCTTGGCGGCGCGCTTGCGCGGCGCTTCGGCTACGGCTTGTTCGGTGGCTTGGCTTGTCTTGTCTGTCATCGATGCTGTCCTCGCTGCGCTGATCGTCCTGTCCGCGGCCAGGCTTGCGCCTGCGGCCCACTTCGGAAAAGCGCAAACGCTACCCTGAGCCCTGGTCCTCGGATTTGACCTCGATCAAACGTTGTAACATTTTTGCAGCGATGCAGGCCGCTACACTGGCCTTCCTTCATCCATCCATATGCCATGTGGTCCATCATCAAGCGGCTGCTTGCCGGCCCGAAACCGCCCGAAGATCCCTTGCGCGAAACCGTGAGTTTCGACGACGCCGGCCTCACGCGCAGCAGTGAACTGGCGCGCGCGCTGGGCCAGCGGGAATTCTGGCCGTGGCACGACATCCATGAATTCGGATTCCGCTACACGCAGGCCATCTATCCCGACCCCTGGTCGGGCGATTACATGGAGGGCCTTTGGTTCGTGCGCGTGCCGAGCGACGGCGGCGGGCTGATGGCCATGGAATTCGACGCCGCGATCCTGGACGTGGAACGCCTGCCTGCCGCCTTGCTGCGCCACCTGCCCGGGCTGGACCACGGCATACTGCGCGCCGGGCTGGCCGCCGCCGCGCGCGGGCCGCGCAATTTTTCGGACGAAGGAGAATGGGTGGCTTGGCGGCGTTCGGACTCTACACCCGGTCCAGGCCCTGCCTGAGATCCGCCAGGATGTCCTCGGGCGTCTCCAGTCCCACCGAAAGACGCAACAAGCCTTCGGACAGGCCGTAGCGTTCACGATCCTCGGCCGTATAGCTGGCATGCGTCATGGATGCGGGGTGCTGGATCAGGGTTTCGGGGTCGCCCAGGCTGACCGCGATGCGCGCCAGCTTCAGGCTGTTGAGTAGCGTTCGTCCGGCGGCCAGCCCGCCCTTGAGCTCGAACGCGACCAGGCCGCCGCCCGCCGATTGTTGGCGCCGCGCAATGTCCGCGCCCGCCGTGTCCGCCAATCCGGGATAGAACACGTCGGCCACCGCGGCATGCTCGCGCAGCAGCCTGGCCACCTTCAAGGCGGATTCGCTGTGACGCTGCACGCGCAGCTCCAGCGTCTTGATGCCGCGCAATACCAGGAAGGCGGTAAAGGGCGACAGGGTCGCGCCTGTGAAGTAGCGCAGGCCCTGCAGCCGGATCGCATCGATGTGTTCCTTGCGGCCCAAGACCGCGCCCGCCAGCAGATCGCCGTGCCCGCCCAGGTACTTGGTAGCCGAATGCAGCACGATGTCGGCGCCGTGCTCCAGTGGACGTTGCAGCACCGGCGTGGCAAAGGTGTTGTCCACGATGGTCAGCAGCCCTTTGCCGCGGGCGATCGCGGACACCGCCGCGATATCCACCAGGCGCAGGTTCGGATTGGCCGGCGTCTCGAAATAGACCGCGCGCGTGTTGGGTCCGATGGCCGCGGCCACGGTCTCGGGGCGCGTGAAATCCGCGAACACCGCGCGAACGCCAAAGCGGACCAGCCCCTGGGTGAACAAGGTGAACGCGGTGCCATACACAATCTGGTCCACCACGATCTCGTCGCCGCTTTGCAGCAGCGAGAACAAGGTGGCCGAGATCGCCGCCATGCCAGACGCGGTGACGACGCCGGCCTCGGCGCCTTCCAGGGACGCCAGCCGCTCTTCCAACAGCGCCTGCGTCGGATTGCGGGTGCGGCCATAGACATAGCCCTGCTTCTCGCCCAGGCGGATCTGATCGAAGGCCTCGATGCTGTCCTGCGTGTAGGTGGAAGTGAGATAGAGCGGAGGCGCCAGCGCGCCCTGCTCGTCCAGCGGGTCATACCCCAGATGGATAGCGCGGGTAGCGAAGCCGTGTTGCAAGGACTCGGACATTTCAACGTTCCTGTAGACGGGTGAAGCCGGGCATGTGCTCCCGGCATTGGAATCAGCGTTTGTGGTCGGCGCGGCGCGACAGCCATTCGCCGGTGAATTGCACAACCGACACCAGCGCGATCAGGATCACGATCACCTCGAACATCACGCGCGTCTCGTAGCGCTCATAGCCATAGCGGATCGCCAGGTCGCCCAGGCCGCCGGCACCGACTGCTCCGGCCATGGCCGAAGCATTGATCATGGCGATGACACTGACGGTCATGCCGCCGATGATGCCCGGCAGGGCTTCCGGCAACAGCACGTGCCGCACGATGTGCCGGCGGCGGCACCCCATGGCCCTGGCGGCTTCCACCAGGCCGTGGTCCACGTCGTTCAAGCTGACCTGCGCGATGCGCGCGAAGAACGGCACCAGATTGGCGGACAAGGGCACGATGGCGGCCCAGGTGCCCAGCGTGGTGCCCACGAGGAACCGCGTAAACGGCAGCATCGCCACCAGCAGGATAATGAACGGGATGGCGCGGAAGGTATTCACCGTCACCGACAAGACCTTGTTGAAGCGCGGCCTGGGATACAGGTTGCCGGGCGCGGTAACGGTCAGCACCAGCGCCAGCGCCAGGCCGAGCACGATGGCGATGGCGGCGGACACGCTCACCATGGCGAGCGTTTGCAGGAAGGCCTGCAGGTATTTATCAAGCATCGGCAACGACATAACCCAGCACCTTGATTTGATCGGCCACCAGCGCTGCCCGCGCGGCCTCTTCCTGTAAAGCGCCTGCGGGCACCGACACCAGCAGGCTGCCCTGCGCGTGGCCGCGCAGGCGGTCCAGGCCGCCATGCAGCAACGTCGCGCCGGGGCCGAGCGCCGCCAGCGCCTGCAAGGACACGCCATCCGGCCGCCCCTGCCCCGTGAAGCGCAGCCGCAATACGGCCACGCCCTCGCGCGCCTGGAGATCGGGCACGAGTCTGGCCGCCAGATCCGTCGGCAAATCGTGCTGCAAAGGCCGCAGCAGGGCCCGCGTGGCATCCGCCTGGGGATTGCCGAACACGCGCCAGACTTCGCCTTCCTCGACCTTGCGCCCGCCGTCCAGCACCAGCACTTTGTGGCAGACCTCCCGGATCACGGCCATATCGTGCGTGATCAGCACCACCGTCAGGCCCAGCTTGCGATTGATGTCCAGCAGTAAGGTCAGGATCGATTGCGTGGTCTCGGGATCCAGCGCCGAGGTCGCTTCGTCGCACAGCAGGATTTCCGGTTCGTGCACCAGTGCCCGGGCGATGCCGACACGCTGCTTCTGGCCGCCGGACAGCTTCGCCGGATAGACGTCCGCCTTGTCGCGCAGCCCGACGAGCTCCAGGAGTTCGTCCGCCCGCGCCCGCGCGGCCGCAGGCTTCACGCCGGCCACGCGCAGCGGCAAGGCCACGTTCTCGGCCACCGTCTTGGCCGACAGCAGGTTGAAGTGCTGGAAGATCATGCCGATGCGGCGGCGCAGTCCCACCAATGCGTTCTCGTCCAGGCCTCCGACATCGACTCCGTCAACCAGCACCCGGCCGGCGCTGGGCCGCTCCAGCATGTTGATGGAACGCAGCAGCGTGGACTTGCCCGCGCCGCTGCGCCCGATGATGCCGAACACCTCGCCGCGGGCGATGGAGAAGGACACGTCGGACAGCGCGGTCACCGGTCCTTGCGCGCCCTCGTAGCGCTTTTGCAGGCCGTCAAAGACGATGTGCGCGTCGTCGGTCTGGACTCGCGACGCGGCATCGGCTATTTCCGCCAAGGAAAATTCGTGTTGCATCATTGCCCGGTTCCAACTTCAGAACACCGGAATGACCGAACCTTCGTACTTGCTCAGGATGAACTGGCGCACCTCCTCGGAGTGATAGGCCTTGACCAGTTCGGGCACCCAAGGCGCGTTTTTATCCTGTTCGCGCACCGCGATAATGTTCACGTAGGGGTTGTTTTCCTTCTTCTCCACCGCGATGCCGTCGCGCGTGGCGATCAACCCGGCCTGATAGGCAAAGCTGTTGACGATGGCCGCGGTGTCCACGTCCGGCAGCGAACGCGCCAGCACCACGGACGCGCTTTCCACGAAGTTGAGCTTTTTGGGATTGGAGGTCACGTCCGCCAAGGTGGCCGTGCCAGTGGCCGGATCGAATCCGTCCTTGAGCGTGATCAGGCCCTGGTCGCGCAGGATGACCAACGCGCGCGTCTGGTTGCTGGGGTCATTGGGAATGCCGATCCGGGCGCCATCGGGCAGATCCTTCAGCGATTTGTACTTCTTGGAATAGAACGCGATTGGCGAGATCAGCGTGTTGGCAACCGGCACGAGCTTGTAGCCGCGCTGCTTGATCTGATCGTTCAGGAAAGGGATGTGCTGGAAGGCGTTGGCATTGAGGTCACCGTTGTTGAGCGCCTCGTTGGGGCTGGCGGTGCCGGTAATCACCACGGGTTCGACGGCCAGGCCGTTCTTCTTGGCGACCTGGGCCACCACTTCCCAGATCTGCTCGTCGACGCCGCCGCGCACGCCCACCTTGAGGGGCTTGGGATCGGCGGAGAACGCCGGGCCATGGAACATTGCCGCCGAAGCCAGCACCGCGCCCAGCAGGCGCTTGAAGAAACGGGAAGTCATATTGGAATCGCCTCTCAGGCTATGCGGTTATGAGAGAGACGATTCTAGGGAGGGGGATGAACCGCGCGAACGAATAGTTCGTTGAGTCCTTATTACAGGGGCGTTTGGTTATGGCGGCAAGGCATATGCTCCCGGGTCGTGCCCTGCCGCGCGGTTCAAAAGGGTTTGACGACCACCAGCGTGACGATGACGGCGGAAGCGATGACCGTGAACGGCGCATACAGGTCCACCAGGGGCGGACGCTTGGCGCTGCCATTGGCCATGCGGCGCAAGGCCGCGCTCTGGATGCCGAGCAGCGCCGACAACGCCAGCGCGAAGGCTACCTTGACCCAGATCCAGGTCATGGCGAACCAGCCGAAAGTCACGGCCAGATGCAGCCCGACCAGCCAGGTCAACACCATCGCGGGAGTGGTCACGCACAGCGTCCAGCGGCGCAAGGCCCCCAGCATCTTGCGCTCTTTCGGGGCTTCATCGCTGTCCTGGGGTTGCGAGGACAGCAGGAACAGCGACACGAACAGCGATCCGCCCAGCCAGGCGACCACGGCTGCGACGTGGAGCATTTTCAGGAGTTGATAGGTCATGATGACCGGCATTATCGCCGGACGCGGACCGGGCCGCGCATGGGCGGCACGCATCGGCTTGCGCTACGGCAACCCGGCGCGGCGCCGCGGCCTTATTTAGCCGTCTCGGGACTGGCCGGCGCAGGCGTCGCGGGCGCGCCAGGGGCGGGCGCAGCTGCAGGCGTGGCGGAGGTGGGCGCGGCGGTCCCGGCCGCTGCGGGCGAACTGGCGCCAGCCGGCGCCGACTGGCCCGGGGCTGGACTTGCGTTGGCTGCCGCTCGGGGCTTGGCGGATTCGCCGGCGCCCGAAGCTGCGGCCGGATTCAGGGTATCGGCCGGTTTGTCCGGCGATTCCGCCGGTTCGGGCGGCACGACCTTCGGCTGCCCCTTGGCGCGGCTGCCCACCGGCGCCTGCGGCGCGGCGGCGGCCTGCGCATCCGGCAGGAAACGTTGGAGCAGCTGGAAGAACCCTTCGTAGAATTTGGGTCGCGCAACCGTCTGGCTGCCCGTCTTCACAAGCGAGTCGTCGCTGGAGCCAAATGGCATGGACACCTGGCCCAGCACGCTTACGCCCACGCTGGCCGAGCTGGCGGTGCGCTTGATCGAGTAGCGGTCCTGCACTGCATTGGCGAACACAGTGGCCCGCTCGTTCGAACTGCCGTCGGAGGCGCATTCGATGTTGAAGGCGATCTGCGTATGCTGTCCGTCCTCATCCTGGAAATTCTTGTGTCCGGTGACGCGTGAACCTTCGAACTTGTCGATGTTGTAGCCCTGGCTCAGCAAGGCGCGGCGCCCGGCATCGCAGGCCGCCACGTTGCTCGCAGGGACCGTGCGCGAGTAGGTGTCGCTCTGGGTGAAATCTTCTTTTTCGAACTCGGGCTTCGGGGATGAGCATCCCGCCAGGACGCCCGTCAGGACTACGAACAGGGCCAGGGATGGACAGCGGAGAACTCGGGACATGGATTGGGGTCCGGCTTGGGACGGCGGGCGGCATGGTCCGCCGCGATGGCGGCCCGCGCACCGCGTCCGGCGCGGAATCGTGAAGCTTAAAGCGGTTGTTATAGCGCATCCCCGGCACCATTTCCTTTACGAGGAATGTGGAGTTCAACGCAGAGGTAACAGGATTAAAAAAAGGGCCGCATCGCGGCCCCTCGACCGCCTTCAGGGTGAGAGGCGCGCGGTTTCCAATGGCCGAATCTCGTGCGCTTCCAGGTTCAGGCTGCGCCGGTAATGCTTGCAACCGGCCGCGAGCAAGGCAATGCACAGGACCGTGGCCGCGCCGACCAGCACGGACAGCGACTGCCCCACCGCTGCCGGACTCATGAACAACCGGTCGGTCAGCATGGCCACGGCAGTCGTGCCCAGGCCCAGTCCGATCAGGTTGGAGATCAGCAGGAACAGCGCAGACACCTGGGCGCGCAACTGATTGGGAGGAAGTATCTGCATCGCGGCCGTTGAGGTCGGCATGGGAAACGATGCGAAAAACATGGCGGGCAACAGCAGCCCGACCGACAGCCACAAGGAATCCACCTGTGTGAATATCACCGCCGGCAACGCCATGCCCGCCGCGCCGATCACGCCGGCGCGCAGGGGCGCATCGCTGTAGCCGCGCCTGGCCAGCCAATCCATCAGCCAGCCGCCGCAGAATACCCCGGCGGTATTGGCAACCAGCACCACCGCCCCCAACATGTAGCCTGCCTCCACGGGCGACATGCCGAATCTGCGCATATAGAACGCCGGTGTCCAACCCAGTAGCGCGAACAGCACCATCGCATAGAAAGAGAAGCCAAGGTAGTGGCAAAAGAAGGTGCCGCGGTGCCGGCCCAGGAAGCGCCAGGTATCCTTCATGGCGGGCTTCTCGACCTGCCCCGCGGCATTGCGCCGCAACCCCAGCCGCCGCGGATCGCGCACCGTCAAGAGGATAAGCAAGGCAATCAGCAACCCGGGCAGCCCCACGATGAAGAAGGTCACCTGCCAAGGCCGCATCGTCCCTGCCCCAGGCAAGGTGACGGTGTCCACGCTCTTGAGCAGATCGATGACATAGCCGCCAATCAGAAAGGCCATGCCGCCGCCAATGAACGAACCGATCGAATAGACCCCGACAGCCCGCCCCAGTTTCTCCCGCGGAAACATGTCGCTAAGCATCGAGTATGTAGCGGGCGACAGGGCGGCCTCCCCCACGCCCACGCCGATGCGCGCCAGGAACATCTGCGCGAAATTGCGCGACAGGCCACAGGCCGCCGTGGCCAGGCTCCAGAACGCCACGCCGATCGCGATGATCCTCGGCCGCGAATAGCGGTCCGCCAACAGGGCGATGGGGATGCCCATGAAGGCGTAGAACAAGGAGAACGCCAGGCCGTGCAGCAGGCTGAACTGCGTGTCCGACAATTGCAGATCGTGCTTGATCGGTTCGATCATCAGCGCAAGGATCTGCCTGTCGACGAAGGAAAATATGTACGCTAGCATGCATATCACCACGACGTACCACTCGTAGGCGTAGCTAGGTTTCGATCCGTGCCGCGGGCTGCCGTCAGTCATGGTTTGTTTCCCTTGTATGGTGGTGAGATCTGCCCGGCGCCCAACGGGCCGGGTGGCGCCTCACTTGCTTGCAGGCCCATCTTTTGTAGGTCTTTGCGCGGCCGGCCTCTATACGCCGGGCGCAATGACTGTTCCCGCTGCGCAGGAAAGCATGTTCAACGACACCAATCCGCTGGACCGCCATTGCTTGCTGGATTCGGGCAACATCGCCGAGATCAAGGATCAGGTCAGCCAGCACCTGTGGTCGCACCGCATGTGCGTCCCCCCGGGAAAACCCCTGCAGTCCCGCCTGTATGGCGTGTTCTTCGGCAATGCGGCGCTGTTCGACCTGCACTACGGCGCCGAAGTCGAGATCGATGCCGGCGACATCGCCAGCTACTACCTCATCCGCATTACGCTGCAAGGCTCCGGGCTGATCACGCTGGGCAAGCGCAGCGCCACCATGAACGCCGGCAGCCTGACCATTTCATCGCCGTCCGAACGCAGCGTGATCCGCATCGGCCGCGATTGCCGCAACCTGATCCTGCGCATCGAGCGCGAGGCGCTGGAACGCCAGCTGCAACGGCTGCTCGAGCGTCCCCTCAAACAGGCCCTGGTCTTCGACCTGCAGATGGATGCGAACGCCCCGGGGCCGCTCGCGGTGCGTGAAACGCTGGACTATCTATGCCGGCTGTACCGGCATCCCGCCATCGAAGGCGTCACCCAGACGCTGGCCTCCGGATTCTCGGACTATCTGCTGACACTGCTGCTGACCCAGTTGCCGCACAATTATTCCGAAGCCTTGCAGGCAGGCCGCCGCCAGCCGCTGCCCATGCACGTGCGCCGCGCGCGCGACTACATCGAAAGCCATCTTGCCGAAACCATCTCCCTGTCGGACCTGGCCGCGCACTGTGGCGTTTCCGTGCGCACGCTGCAAAACGGCTTCGCGCAGTTCCTGAAGCAAAGTCCCAGCGATTACGTGCGCAGCCAGCGGCTGGCCCTGGTGCACACGGCGCTGGAGCAGGCCAGCGAGGGCGACAGCGTCACCGACATCCTGTTGCGGCATGGCATCTCCAGCTTCGGGCATTTCGCCACCCATTACCGCAAGCGCTACGGCTGCCTGCCCTCGGATACCCTGCGCCAGGGCAGGCAGTAAGCAGCAGCCCGGCCACGCCCTTATTCGCTTGCCGGATCGGAACGTCGCTTGCGCGTTCAGCGCAGCCTCGCCTGCCCGCCGACGCTAGGATCAAAGCTCCAAAAGACGGAGCTTGACCATGAGAATCAGCGTCATAGGCGGCGGCCACGGCTGCTACGCGGCAGCGGCCGACCTGTGTGAAAAAGGCCATCAAGTGCGCTGGTGGCGCCGCGACTGGGCGGCGTTCCAGGGGCTGCGGGACGCCGGCGCGCTGACCGTCACCGACTACCGCGGCACGCGCCAGATCCCGCTGGGAGTAGGACCGCGGCAATTGGAGCTGGTCCGCGACCTGGCCGCGGCGGCGGCCGATGCCGAGCTACTCGTCATTCCCCTGCCGTCCACCACGCACGAGGCGCTGGCCCAGGCATTGGCCCCGCTGTTGCGCGACGGCCAGGTCGTGTTCCTGCCGCCGGGCACTTTCGGCTGCTACGTCTTCGCCCGCGCCATGCAGGATGCAGGCAATGCCGCCGATACCGCCTTCGCTGAAACCGGCACCCTGCCCTACCTGGCACGCAAGCATGGCGAAAGAGTCGTGATCAGCGGCTACGCCACTCGTCTGCCCACGGGTGTGTTCCCGCGCCGGTTGTCGGAGCACGCGCTGGCGGTCGTCCAGCGCGCCTACGCCAGCATCGAACCCATAGAAGACGGGCTTTCCGGCGCGCTGATGAATGCCGGCCCCATCATCCATCCTCCGCTCATCATGATGAACGCGGGTCCGCTCGAACACTTCGACAAGTGGGACATCCACAACGAAGGCACCCAAGCCTCCATACGGCGCGTGACCGACGCGCTGGACGCGGAGCGCATTGCCATTCGCGTGGCCCTGGGCTATGCCGCCCCGCACTTTCCGCTGTCCGACCACTACGCCGCCGAAGGCGACGAATGGATGTACGGCCGCGGCGCCCATGGCAGGCTCACCGACAGCGGGGATTGGCGCGAAGACATCGATCTGCACACCCACCGCTACATGCTCGAGGACACGCGGCTGGGTCTGTCATTCCTGGTGTCCGCCGGCCGTTGGGCGGGCGTGCCCACCCCCGTGGCGCAAGGACTCCTGAGCCTGGCCAGCGCCGTTACCGGCCGTGACCTCTATGCCGAAGGTCGCACGCTGGAACGCCTGGGCCTGGACCGCCTGTCGCGCGACGATATGCGCAAACTGCTGGCTGAAGGCTGCTGATACAAGGATGCAAGCCATGAACCAAAAACTGTGCGTGATCGGCGCTGGCCGCATGGGCGTGGGCATCACGCTGTCATACGTCCATGCCGGCCTGGACGTCACGCTGATAGACATCAAGCCGCGCACGGCCGCCGAGCAGGCCGAGTACTTTGCCCGCGTGCGGGACGATCTGCGCCGCGAGCTCTCCATCCTGTCCAGGCTGGGCTTGCTCGATGCCGCCCAAGCGGAGATTGCGCTGGCGCGCGTGCATCTATGCTCGCGCGAGGATGCGCAAGCAGACCTGCGGCAGGCGCGCGCGGTGTTCGAAGCCGTGCCCGAACGCCTGGACGCCAAGCGCGACGCCTTTCTGTGGCTGGGGTCGGCCTGCGCGCCCGACACCATCATCGCATCCACCACGTCCACCTTTCTAGTTACCGAGCTGGCAGAGCTGGTGCAGGACCCAAAGCGCTTCCTGAACGCGCACTGGCTCAACCCCGCCTACCTGATACCGCTGGTGGAGGTGAGCCGCGGCCCCCAGACCAGCGATGCCGCGACGCAGGGATTGATGGAATTGCTGCGCCAGGCGGGCAAGAAGCCGGTGCAATGCGCCCCTGCCGCCGGCTACATCGTGCCCCGCATCCAGGCGCTGGCCATGAACGAAGCGGCCCGCATGGTCGAGGAAGGCGTAGCCAGCGCCGAAGACATCGACACGGCCGTGCGCCTGGGCTTCGGCCTGCGCTTCTCGGTCCTGGGACTGCTGGAATTCATAGACTGGGGCGGCGGCGACATCCTCTACTACGCCTCGCGCTATCTCGCCGACGCCATCGATCCGCGCTTCGCCTCGCCCGCCGTCATCGCCCGCAACATGGAACAAGGGCGCAACGGACTGCGCGACGGCCAGGGCTTCTACGACTACGCCGGCATGGACGTGAACGCCTACAAGATGGAGCGGCTGGCACAGCTGTGCAAGCGGCTGGAAGTGATGGAGCTGCTGCCCCGCTACGACGCGGCGAGGCAGCCGCCTGCGCGCTAGTCCCGGGGCTGCGCGCCTACTTGTCCAATTCGCCCAGGATCCGGTACGCCAGCCGGACCCTGGCCTCGTTCGGATAGTTGCGGTTGGCCAGTATCACGATGCCCAGGCGCTTGGACGGCACGAACGCCACATAGCCGCCGAAACCGTTGGTCGAGCCCGTCTTGTTGATCCACACGGCTTGCTGCGGCGGCAGCGGCGGGTTCAACGCGGCCACCGGCTGGCTCTGGCTGTTGTAGTTGCCGGCATTGGCCGTCAGCAAGGCGTCCAGCGTCGCCGGATAGCGCAGTTGTTCCCAGGCCAGGTCCTGGACCATGTCGCCCAGTTGGTAATAGCCGACGTGCGTCTGCCCGATCGCATCGCGTAGTTCGGCATTGGTGACGTTCAAGCCCATGTTCGCGTCGACAAAGCGGATCAGGTCGCGCGCGCTGGTCTTCACGCCGTAGGCCTCGTCCGCCAGCACGCCCGGATTCACGCGCACGGGCGCATTTTGCTTGTTGTAGCCCTGCGCATAGTCTGCCATTCGCGCGGCGGGCACGTCGATGTAGGTGCTGGTCAGGCCCAGCTTGGGAAACAGGTCCCGCTCCATCGCCGCCTTGAACGGCTGGTTCAGGCTCTTGGCGGCGACCACGCCCAGCATGCCGATGCTGGGGTTGGCGTAGGTACGGTACGTGCCGGCGGGATGCTCGGGCTTCCAGTTCTTGAGATAAGCCATCAGCTGCGCCTGGTTCTTGATGGCGTCGGGCACCTGCAAGGGGAAGCCGCCGGTCGTATGCGTGCCCAGGTTGATCAGGCTCAGTTTGGCGAAGTCGCTGCCGGCGAGTTCGGGCAGGAACTTGGCCGGGCTGTCGCCCAGGGCCAGGCGGCCGCGCGCCTGTGCATAGGCCGCCAGGGTCGCCGTGTAGGTCTTGCTGATGGACCCGACCTCGTAGAGCGTGTCGCTGCCGGCGGGCTTGCCCGTTTCCCTGGACGCCACGCCGTAGTTGTAGAAGCGCTGCGTGCCGTCCTGGGTCACGGCGACCGACATCCCGGGGATGTCGTGTTCGCGCATGACGGCCTGGACCGCCTCGTCGATCTTGCGGTCCGCGTCGGCCTGGCCGGCCTGCGCCAGTGCGCTGCCGCCGACCATCAGCGCAAACCATCCCGTGCGCAGCATGCTATTCAAGCGCATTCTCGTCATTCCCTGTCGTGTCGAATCCGTGGCGCCGCAACGGCGGCGCGCATGCATCGTAACGCGGCGCGGTGTCCCATTGGTACTAACCCTTGGTCTCATTCCCGGGGATTTTGGCTATTCTCGGCTCGTCGATCCAAAACCTCGCAGAAGAGACCTGCCCCAGCGACAGGCGCCGACGGAGCAACCGCCCCGGAAACTCTCAGGCAAACAGGACTGCGCGGTCTAGACAATCTGGAGAGAGGCGCGATGCGCCCACCGAAGGGGAACCCGCCGCCGCCCGCGCCGCGGGTGAAGCTCTCAGGTACAGAGACAGATGGGGTGCTGCGGCCGGGTGGCCGCGGCCACTCAATCTGGAGCCATCATGCCCCGCATCGCCATCATTGGCGCCGGTATCACCGGCGTCACGTCCGCCTATGCCCTGAGCAAACTGGGATACCACGTCACCGTCTACGACCGCCAGCGCTATCCCGCCATGGAGACCTCCTACGCCAACGGCGGCCAGTTGTCGGCCAGCAACGCCGAAGTCTGGAACAGCACCGCCACCGTCATGAAGGGCCTGCGCTGGCTCGGCCGGCATAACGCGCCGCTGCTGCTCAATCCCAGATTCAGCTGGCACAAGTATTCCTGGCTGGCGCAATTCATCGGGCAGATCCCAAACTACCGCCGCAACACCATCGAGACCACCCGGCTGGCCATCGCCGCGCGCCAACACCTATATGCCATGGCCGAAGAAGAAGGCATCGATTTCGACCTGGAGCGCCGCGGCATCCTGCACATCTATCACGACGCCGCCAGCTTCGAGACCGCGCGCCGCGCCAATGCCTTGTTGCAGGAAGGCGGGCTGGAGCGCTACGCGGTATCGCCCGAAGAAGCGCGCAACATCGAACCCACATTGACGACCACCTGCTACGGCGGCTTCTACACGCCGTCCGACGCCACGGGCGACATCCACAAGTTCACCAGCGGCCTGGCGCGCGCTTGCGAACGCCGGGGCGTGCGCTTCGCGCAGGATGCCGACATCCGCAACATCAGCGTGGACGGCGCGCCGTACGTGCTCGACGTCGCGCGCGAGGGCGGCACGCGCCGCGAACAACACGAAGCCGACGCCATCGTCGTCTGCGCCGGCGCCGTCAGCCGGCAATTCGCGAAACAGCTGGGCGACACGGTCAACATCTACCCCGTCAAGGGCTACTCCATCAGCGTGCACCTGGACGACGCGCCCAGCCAGGCTGCCGCGCCCCGTGTCAGCCTGCTGGACGAGGCCGCCAAGATCGTCACCAGCCGGCTGGGCGACCGCTTCCGCGTGGCTGGCACGGCCGAGTTCAACGGTTTCAACATGGACATTCGCGCCGAACGCGTACAGCCGCTGGTGGATTGGACCCGCAAGCACTTCCCCGGCGTCCGCACCTCGCGCGTGGTGCCCTGGTGCGGACTACGCCCCATGACCCCCAGCATGATGCCCCGCGTCGGCCCTGGAAAACGGCCCGGCGTGTTCTACAACACGGGACATGGGCATCTGGGGTGGACCTTGTCAGCGGCGACCGCGCAGATGCTGGCGGCGAGCGTGCAGGAAGGGGTGGGCGAGGCTTGAGCGGATGGGCGCGGCGCTCGGGTAGGACTGAATTCAGACCATATTGAGCAGGCGACCTGTGCGGATACTCTGGCCATAAGAATCAGATCGCCAACTCGCCGCGTAAGAGCATTGCGAAAAACGGGTGCTCCGGCACAGCCTAGTTTTCGGCCAGCGCGGTCTCCTTCCTATTCTTATCATCCGCGGAGACAAGCATGGAGGAATTCGGCTCCACCGTACTGTTCTGGCCAAACACACCATTGTTCTTGCACACCTGCCCCTCCTTCATCACCAGGACTATCCCGTCCGGATCGACCAACAGCGACAGGTCCTTCAACGGATCGCCGTCGACCATGACCACGTCCGCCAGGTAGCCTGGGCGCAGCATGCCCAGCTCGTCCGGCCGTTGCATGATCTCGCCGCCCAACCGGGTGGCGGACATCAGCGCCTCGGCCGGGGTCATGCCGATGTAATCGACGAAGTACTGGAGGTCGCGGGCATTGGTGCCGTGGGGCATCCAGGCAAAGCCGTAGTCGCCGCCGGGCAGGATGCGAATGCCGCGCTGGTGCATCTTGCGCAGTGACTCCGAGGCGATTTCCAGTTCGCGCTTGTAGCCCATTTGTTCGGCGATGGCGGGCGTAATGCCGTATTCCGAAGCGTTGAACGCGGTGCGGATAAGCCAGCCTATGCCGGGCGCGACGAAGTGGCGGTCCTTGTTGGCTTCCAGCATGTCGAGCGCCTCTTCGTCGGCAAAGCTGGCGTGATAGATCATCTCGATGCCGTGGCGCACGCATTGCTTGACCGACTCGCTGGAGCGGGCATGCGCGGCGACGCGCTTGCCGTAGCGCTTCGCTTCGCCAGCCAGCATGGCGATCTCGTCCTCGGCGAAGGGCGACATCTCGGCCGGCAGCCCGGCGATGTACTCGCCTGACAAGTTGATCTTCAGGTGGTCGACGCCGTATTTAATGAAGGTGCGCGCCGAGCGCCTGATCTCTTCCGGGCCGCAGCACACACTGCCGAAGCTCAGTTCGTCGAATGGCATGTGCGGCAGAGAATTGTCGCCAAGCGCGCCAATCGTGGTGATTTCCTGGCTGCCCGCCAGGTAGCGCGGCCCGGGGCATTCTCCGGCATTGATGGCGTTGCGCAGCACCACGTCCAGCCGAGGTTTGGCCGCGGCCGCGCCTATGGCCGAAGTCCAGCCCATATCCAGGTAACGTTTGGCCACGCGCACGCACCAGAGGATGTGCTCTTCCGGCGGCATGAACTGAATAGCGGCCAGCGAAGGCTGGTCGTTCCAGGAAAAATGCGTGTGCGCTTCGGTCATGCCGGGCATCAGGAAGCGTCCCTTCCCGTCGATGACCCGCGCGCCATCCCTGCTCACCTGTTGGGGCGCGCGCGCGACTTGGGAGATGCGCGCCCCTTCGATGAGAACCTCACCAGGATAGGGTTCCGCACCGCTGCCATCGAAGATGGCGACATTGATTATGGCAATGCTGGACATGACAAGTCTCCTCCGGCCCGTCGCGCGGGCCGATTTCTTATGTTGAAACGCCAGGAAAAACGTTGCTTAACGCAATGCTGCGTAAAACTCCCGCAAGGCCTCTGCGCAAGCCTGAGGTTTTTCGTAGGTGGTCCAGTGGCCGCAGTCCTTCAGCACGATCTGGCGGCTGCCGGCCAGGCGTGCAGCAAGCGCCTGCACATTCGTGGGCGGTGCCACGCCGTCCTGGTCGCCGGTCACGAGCAAAGCCGGGACGCTGATCGTCTCGAGGGCTGCCGGCTGCGCGTCAGCCAGCGCCTCGCAGCTTTGCGCATAGCCTTCCGGAGGCTGACGCATCACGCTCTCACGCACCAGTGCCAGCACGGCGGGCTGGTTCTGCCTGGTTTGCGCGCTGGTTGCGCCCTTGACGATGGCGTCTGCGATTTCCTGGATCGCCGCGCTGCCACCACGCGCCAGCTCCGCCCGCGCGCGAATGCCGGGCCGGCCCGCATCCGGCGGCGCGGCCAACGGTCCGAACAGCGCCAGCGACTTGACCCTGCCAGGATGGGCCACGGCAAGATGCTGGGCCACCACGGTTCCGAGCGAATGCGCGGCGACATGCGCCACATCGATCTCCAATGCGTCCAGCAGTCCCGCCATCGTGTCCACGTAGGTAGCGATAGACAGGCGTTTCTCGCCCAGCGCCGAGCGCGCACTTCCCGGCAGGTCCGGACGGATCACGCGGAACCCGTCGAAGGCGCCCATGACGGGCGTCCACGTATTCGAGGAACCACCCAGGCCGTGTATGCACAACAGTGCCGGCCCTTCGCCGTCGATCTCCACGGCCATGCCGTTGACGTGTTGGGTGCTCATGCTGCCGTCTCCTTTTATCTGAGCAGTCGTTGCTTGCATCGGCATTGCGCCGGCAATTTTTCAGGACTGTATCGGCGCGGGCGGCAGCGCGCTTATCGCCGCGTGCGCGGACTTATCGCAGAGTCAGATTTTGTGCCTAGTGAATACACCTAGCGCGGACAAACGCGCAAACGCCCATAAAATTCCCTGAGCGCCGCACCCGCCCGCGCGCAGGCCCAGGCTCGCGCGACGAGGCGATAAGAAAAACGGGAGACAGAGATGCAGGAGACTTACGCCTTGCACGAAGGCGCGTTCGGCCGCGCCGTCGTGCTGGAACTGCGCGACGACCTGATCGCGCACGCGCATGCGGAAGTGCAGCTGGCCCTGTGGCTGGGCGGCGCGCGCGTGCTGGGACATGTCGGCCAGACTCCGGTCCCCTACAGCGAGCACCTGGCGCTCGGCACCAACACGTACGAATCGCACGACGCCAGACTGCTCGAACGGTCGGGACCGGCCATCTTCCTGGTGCTCTACATCGCCAAGCCCTGGCTGGACGAAAGGCGGGCCGCCACCGGTCGCCCATTCCACTTCGCGGCGCCGGGCGTGCCCATCGACGCGGCGGTACGCCAAAGCTGTTGGCGATTGCTGGACAAGATCGTGGCGCCGCAAGACCACCCCGGCGCGGATCTGGATGCGGAGGTCGAGGCCCTGCTGCAAGCGGCCATCGAATCGTCGATCGAGCCGGATCGTCCGCGCAACCGGATGCCCGCGGCGCCGGCACTCGACCGCCGGCTGCGCGCGGCGATCGCCTACATGCGCGAACATGCCCACGAGCCGATCACGGCGGAAGAAGTCGCCAGCCGCGTGGGCCTGTCGCGCGGCCACTTCTTCGCGCTGTTCCGGGATCAGCTCAACACCACGCCTCAGGTCTTCTGGAGCGCCGTGCGCGTGGAAGAGGCCGTGCGCCTGCTGGTGCACCAGGAACAGCCCCTGACTTCGGTGGCGCTGGATCTGGGCTTCTCCACGCCCGGCAATTTCTCCCGCTTCTTCCGCGAACACATGGGCGTTTCGCCATCGCGTTTCAGGCGCGCGGCGACAGGCGCCGCGCAGCATCTGCTGACCGGGGTTTCCTGAGCCGCGGGTCGGCCGGAAGCCGTCCTGCGCGCCTCTACACGGTTACGGCAGGCGCGCGCGGCCGCAAATCCACGGCGTCCGCGCCCGGACGATCGCGGTTGAAATGCGCCCCCCGACTTTCTCCGCGTGCACTCGCCGCCCGCACGATGAGATCAGCCACCAGAGCCAAATTGCGCAGCTCCAGCAGTTCCAGGCTCAGGCCCTCGCGCAACAGCCGCGCCTCCGTCTGTGCTCGCAGCGGACCAATGAAGGCCGCCGCGCGCGCCAGCGATGCATCGCTGCGCAGCACGCCCACGTCTCGGCTCATCAGCTGACGCAGGTCGCGCCGCAGCCAGGCCAGATCGGGCGACGCCGGCACGGCGATTGCGTCGGCCGCCGGCGTTCGTTGGGGAGCCTCGGCCGGCTTCTGCGCGAGTATGTCTTGCGCCGCAGCCCGACCCGTCACCACGCACTCCAGCAGCGAATTGCTGGCGAGGCGGTTGGCGCCGTGCAGTCCGGTGCAGGCGGCCTCGCCCACCGCGTACAGGCCAGGCAGATTGGTGCGTCCGGCCGGGTCGGCGGCGATGCCGCCGCAGGTGTAATGCGCGGCGGGCGCAACCGGGATGGGGGTCGTCGTGATGTCGATGCCCAGCGCCAGGCAGCGCGCCTGGATAGTGGGAAAGTGCTGCCGCAGGAACTGCGGCGATTGGTGACTGATGTCGAGGTACACGCACTCCAGCCCATGCCGTTCCATTTCGCCCTGGATCGCACGGGCTACGATGTCGCGCGGCGCCAGCTCGGCGCGCGCATCGTGCGCCGGCATGAAACGCGCGCCGTTGGGCAGGCGCAGGACGCCGCCTTCGCCGCGCACGGCCTCGGAGATGAGAAATCCGCCCGCCTGCGCATGATGCAGGCCGGTAGGATGGAATTGCGTGAACTCCATGTTGGCGATCCGGCAGCCCGCGCGCCAGGCCATGGCAATACCGTCGCCGGTCGCGGCTGGCGGCGCGGTAGTCGTCTGGTATGCCTGCCCCGCGCCGCCCGTGGCCAGCACGACATGGCCGGCCGCTGCGTCGAAGGTCCGCCCGCTGCGCAGGTCCAGCAAGCGCACGCCGCGGCAACGCGCCGCGGCAGTACCTGCGGTGCCGTCCAGGATCAGGTCCACGGCACAATGCGCTTGCAGCAGCGTGATGCCGGGGTGCCGCCGCACCCGCTCCTCCAGCGCCGCGACGATGGCGCTGCCGGTCGCGTCCGCCGCATGCGCGATGCGACGCAGGCCGTGCCCGCCTTCGCGCGTCAAATGCAATCCGCCTTGCTCCGGCGTGAACGCGACGCCCTGCTCCTGCAGCCAGGCAATCGCGCCGCAGGCCCGGGAGATGATGTGTCGCGTGGCCGGCAAGTCGCACAGGCCGGCGCCCGCGACCAGGGTGTCGTTGACATGCGCCTCGATGCTGTCGTCCGCGCCCAGCGGCGCGGCGATGCCGCCCTGGGCGCGGTTGCTGGCGCTGTCGCGCAACTCGCCCTTGGAGACGAGCGCGACGCGCTTGCGCGGGGCCAGTTCCAGCGCCGCGGCCATGCCAGCCAATCCGCTGCCAATGATGATGACGTCGAATTCCATGAGCGAACCTCCGATAGTCCTAGGCGGCCCCGACGCTGGCATACAGCGCCATGTCACGCGCCAGGTCGCCGCTGGCCTGTACGCGGCGCTTGCGCCGCTCCGCGAAGTCCAGCATGCGGTCGATCGGCGCCTTGGCGCGCAGGCCCAGCGCCGGATTCAGCAGGATCTCGTTGCGCCCGTGCTCCAGCGTCTCGGCCAGATTGGCCAGGGCGTTCATCGCCATCCAGGGGCACTGCGCGCAGCTCTTGCAGCTGGCGCTGTCGCCCGCCGTCGGCGCGGCGAGGAAAGTCTTGCCTGGCGCCAGCTCACGCATCTTGTGCAGGATGCCTTGATCGGTGGCCACGATCAGCAGCGCAGTGTCGAACTTGCGCGCGGCATCGATCAGTTGCGTGGTCGAACCCACCACGTCCGCTTGCGCCAACACGGCCGCGGGCGACTCGGGATGCGCCAACACCTTGGCCTGCGGGTGCTCGGCTCGCAGCAGCTCCAGTTCGGTGCCCTTGAACTCGTCATGCACCAGGCACGAACCCTGCCACAGCAGCATGTCGGCGCCAGTCTGGCGCTGGACGTAGTCCCCCAGATGCCGGTCCGGCGCCCACAGGATTTTCTCGCCCCCCGCATGCAGGTCGGCGATCACGTCCAGCGCAATGGACGAGGTGACGACCCAATCCGCGCGCGCCTTCACTTCGGCGCTGGTGTTGGCATAGACCACGACCGTGCGGTCGGGATGGGCATCGCACCAGGCGCTGAAACCGGCGGCCGGACACCCCAGGTCCAGGGAACACGTCGCATCCAGGTCGGGCATCAGGATGCGCTTGTGCGGGCTCAGGATCTTGGCCGTTTCGCCCATGAAGCGCACACCGGCCACCACTAAGGTGCGAGCCGCGTGGTCGCGGCCGAAGCGCGCCATCTCCAGGGAGTCGCCGACGCAACCGCCCGTCTGCTCCGCCAGTTCCTGCAATTCGGCATCCACGTAGTAATGGGCGACCAGCACCGCGCGCTCTCGCGCGAGCAGTTCTCGTATGCGGGCCACGCAAGCGACGCGGTCGGCGGCCGGCAAAGTTTCGGGCACGCGGGCCCAGGCCTGGCCGACGGCGCTTGCGCAGCTTGGCGCGGAAGGCAGATCGAATTCGATGTAGCGGCGGTTGCGGGTGTCCATGGGCGCGGCTCCTGGCTGCAATTTATGCTCATTTTGAGCATTTAAGGGTCAAAAAAAGGGCACGATTTATGCTAGTGTTGAGCATAAATCGTGTCAATCCCTTTTTGCCCTCACCCAGCCGCTCGCCGACCGCAGCCTTGCGGCTTCATACGAAGATCGAACCGCGCAGATACAACGCCGCCTGGCCGCTGATGATCACCCGACCGTTGTCCAGTACCTCGCACTGCAACTGGCCCTTGCGCGCTCCGCCCTGCTGCGCGCTCAGCCGGCGCTTGCCCAGGCGCTCCGCCCAGTACGGTGCCAGCGACGTGTGCGCCGATCCGGTTACCGGATCCTCGTTCACCCCCACCCGCGGCCCGAACCAGCGCGACACGAAATCGAATTCCGTCGAAGGCGCCGTCACCGCCACGCCGCGCACGTCGAAAGCCGCCAGCGCGGCGAAGTCCGGTTTCAAGGCATCGATCAGCGCGGGGTTCTCGACAATCACGAGGTAGTCATCCGTCTGGTAGAGCGCCTGTGCATCAGGCAGGCCCAGCGCCTGCAACAGACCGGCAGGAACTGGCCGGGCTTCGGGCCGCTTGGCCGGAAAATCCATGGCCAGCCGGTCGCCCGAGCGGCGCACCTGCAGCTCACCGCTGCGCGTCGAAAACCGCAGCAAGTCCTCATGCACGCCTAGCTGCTCGAACAGCACCCAGGCCGACGCCAGCGTGGCGTGGCCGCACAGGTCCACCTCCACCGCGGGTGTGAACCAGCGCAGTTCAAAGATATCCCCCTTGCGCACGAAGTAGGCGGTTTCGGACAGATTGTTTTCTTCGGCGATGCGCTGCAGCGTTTCGTCCGGCAGCCAGGCCTGCAAGGGCACCACCGCAGCGGGATTGCCGCCGAAAGGCGCGGCAGTGAAAGCGTCTACCTGATAGATATCGAGTTGGGGCATGGCGAGTCCTGGTCGGTCTTGGGGGTGCGCTTTGGAGCGCCTGGCGGCATTTTCCTATGAAACGCCGCCAGGCCGGACGATGGAGCAGGCGCTGGGGACCCTGCGCTACGCCGTCCGCACAAACAACGCCCTCAACTTGCTCCAGAAGTCCCCGCCCAGGACAAAGAAGCTGGCGATCAGCATGATGTCGCCAACAAGCTGGGCCTGCCACAGGTTGGGCCGCAGGCCCGGCCACATTTCGTCGATGTAGGGTTCGAGCACCGAGGTCAGGATGGGCAGTAGAAACATGACCAGGCCGATGGCATGGCGGACCGGGCCCACTTTCTGCACGGGCGCGAGTTTCTTCGCGTGGCCGAACACAATGGACTTCAGCCGCTGGAAGCCCTCCTTGCCCATGACGGCGATGCAGCTCAGGAGCAATACCTTGTTGGCGATGAATATGGTGCCGGTCAGGGCCGCGATGCGCGGGCCCGGCACGTCCAGGTAGCCCGCCACGGGAATGAGGAACCACAGCGCGAAGGCAATGATGAACAGTCCGATCCCGCATTTGAAGCGCCATCCCGCCGCGGGCGCGGGTTGGGCCGTTTCGTCTGGCAATGACATGGCTTCCTCCTGATTCAAGCGTCTGAGGGAACTGCAGTTGAAGCTTCGTGTCCGGGGTCTGGTCCCGGCTGCCCGCGGGTCCGCGATTCAAGCAGCCGCAGCATCAGGCAGGCGTAGAGCGTGACACCGATGAACAAGCCCATGCGCACCGCAAACGCGGTATAGACATCCTTACCAGCGGCGCTGTCCTGCACCGATTGGCCCAGCAGGATGATGAGCGTGACCAGGGTGTTCAGCCAGAAGCTGGGCGGGTGCCGGGTCGGGCTCAGGCGATACAGCTTGCGCGCGGCCGCCAGGCCAAACAGCAACATCCACAGAAAGAACATCCACAGGCTCACGAACAGGCTCAGCGCGCACCAGAAGAGGATGGCAAGCGCGCCGCCCAGCAAGGTGGAACCCAGCAGTTCGCGAGCCGCGCCGTGCGCCGCGGTGACGCAGGTTTGCCGTCCCAGGCTGACTGATTTCAGGATGATGGGCATGTATCCCAACGGGTCTGTCAGCGCCAGCAGGAAGGCGGGCATCACGACGAGCGAGGCACGCAGGGCCATGCGGCTGGCCTGAAGTTCGGGGAGGACGGGCGCTGCGGGCGGCGCGGGCGCGGCGGATGGTTCGGGGAACAACAGATGGCAACCGCCCAGCACCAGCACCGCGACCAACAGGCCTTTGCCAAGCGCCTCGATCACCAGGGCGGCCAGCGCGAAATCCACCGTGCCGGCGGCGGAAATCATGGTCAGCCCGATGATGAGAAAAGTCGACAACAGGTTGTTGCCGCCGCGCAGCCCATGGCGAAAGGCGAAATACAGGCACAAGCCTATGAGCAGCACGCCGCTCAAGGGGTAGTAGCGCAACAGCGGGCTCAGCAGCAGGCCGATGGCGGTGGCTAGCAGCGCCATCAGCATCAGGCCCAGCCCGCTCTTGAACGACAGCGGCCGGTTCATCGAAGCCAGCAGCAGCACGCCCAGCACCGGCGCGATCATGGGGATGGGCAGGTCCAGACCAAAACTGATGGCGACGCAGAAGGCCGTTCCCAAGCCCACGCGCAGGGCGCGTTGGCCACGGGGATCAGGATCAGTACGCATAGGAAAGCCAGCTCATCAAGCGCATGTACACACGGCCCAACAGGTTGAGCGGATTGCCTGAACTGGGAAACGCCATGACCTCCGCCTGCCCGCCCACGCGCACGCCGCTCAAGACGGGCAGGTCGCCGGGATCGAACTCCACGATGACGGGAAAGCGCTGGGCGGGCCGCAGCCAGTCGCGGCTGTTCTGCACCGTGGGCAGGCTGCCGGGCGGCGTGCCCGGTCCGACATTGACGCCATATCCCACGCTGCGCACACGGCCCTGGAAAATCTGCCCCGGCAGCGCGTCCAGGATGATGGACACCGGAGTGCCTGGCTCCACGTGGCCCAGGTTGTTCTCGGTCATCTCCGCGCTGATCCAGACGTCATGGATGGCGATCAGCGTCATGACCGGGTTGCCGGCGGCGGCGAATTGCCCGGTATCGGTGCGCAGATCGGTGATCAGGCCCGCCGAGCGCGCCCGCACCTGCGTATTGGCCAGGTCCAGTTCGGCCTTCTCCAGGGCCGCCGCCGCGCTGCGCAGCTTGGCATTGTCCTCCTCGCTGCCGCCCTCCTGTTCGCGCGCGCGCTGCACCTCTGCGCGCGCCGCCGCGACCTGGCTGATGGCCTGCGCCTGGTTCGCCCGCGCGATTTCCAGGCGCCGCAGCGAGACGGTTCCCTGGTCTTCGCGGTACAGCCTTTCAAGCCGGGTGCTGTCCTGGCGAGCCTTCAACTCATTCGCTTGCGCGGCGCGCAAGGAGGCCTGCGCCGAGTCGATACCGGCGGTGCTGGCGCCGATCTGCCTGCGCGTAGATTCCAGTTCGGCGCGGGCGCGGTCCACCGCAATGCGGTAATGCTCCGGATCCACATCGAACAGAACCGCGCCGGCCTGGACGTCCTGGTTATTGCGCACATACACCCGGGTCACCCGCCCTGACACTTCGGATGCCACCGGCACCACGAACGCCTGCACACGCGCCTGCTGCGTGTACGGGGTATAGCGGTCGGCCAGCAGATACCAGGCCAGGCTCAGCACGATGAGCAAGACTGCCCAGCGGACGCCCTTTTTCGCGGGATCCGGCGCGGGCGCGGCAGTCGAAGGCGGGGTGTCACTCATTGGGTCGCACCTTTTGCGCGGGTATGGCTGCGGCGCCGGCAGGCACCGGCTCGGACAGCAGGTCACCCCAATTGGTGCGCTGCTGCATCTGTTCACGGGCCGCCGGGTCGAGCACCGGCTCCGGGCTGTACCAACCTCCTCCCAGCGCCTTGTACAGCGCGATGAGGTCGCTGACCGCGCCCCCGCGGTTCACGACATAGGCATCCTGCTGGACCGCGAGCGCCTGCTGCGCGTCCAGCACGCGTTGGAAATCGGTGTAGCCTTCGCGGTAGAGAGCGTTGGCCAGATTGAGCGAGCGTCCGGCCGCCTGCGCGGACTGTTGCAGGATGCCGTCGCGCTCCAGCGCCTTGATCAGGCCGCTGGCCGCATCATCGGCCTCGCGCGCAGCCTGCCGCACATCGTCCTGGTAGGCCACGATCAGTTGCTGCAACCGCGCGTCCTGCACGCGCACATTGTTTTGCAGACGTCCATGGTCGAACACGTTCCAGCTGAGGACGGGCCCCGCCAGCAGCGCCGTGCCACCCGCCGTCCCCGCCAATGACGTGGCCGACCAGGCAATGCTGCCCAGCAGGGTCAGGGAAGGATAGAGGTCCGCCTCGGCCACGCCCACTTGCGCCGACTGCGCGGCAATACGCAGTTCCGCGGCCCGGATGTCGGGACGGCGCAACAACAGGTTGGCGGGCACGTCCTGGAGCACCGCGCGATCGATCAGCGGAACGACCGCCGTCTTGTCATCCAGCTCGGGCATGGGACCGGGCGGCCGGCCGATCAGAATGGCCAGGGCGTTGCGGGTCCGCATGATCTGGCTTTCGAATTCGGGAATGGTGCCCAGGGTGCTCAAGTACTGCGTCCGGGCCTGCTGCAGATCGAGTTCGTCGGTTTCGCCGCTGCGAAACAGCTTTTGAGTGATCTCGTAGCTGCGCTTCTGGATGCCGGCGTTCTCGCGCGCGATACGCAGCCGCGCCTCGGCCGTCCGCAGGGCGTAATAGCTCTCCGCTACTTGGGCGTGCAGCAGCACCAGCACGTCGTCGCGATTGGCCTGGGCCTCGAAGTACAGGGCATCGGCCGACTCGATGGCGCGGCTGAAACGCCCCCAGAAGTCCAGCTCCCAGCCGATGTCGAACCCGGCACTGTACTGCCAGAAACTGCTGGGCCGCGGATTGCCTTCGGCCGAGCGCGAGGACCGGTGCTGATACAGGGCATTGGCGCCGACAACCTGGGACTGCGGATAGCGGCCGCTCTGGGCGATGCCGAGCTGGGCGCGAGCTTCCATGATCCGCAGGCCGGCGATCTGCAGGCCGGCATTGTGCGCGTCGGCCTGGGAGATCAGGTATTCCAGGATGGGATCCTCGAAAACCTGCCACCACTGCCGGGCGTCCGGCTGCAATTGCTGGCGACTGGCCTGCTGCAGCCCGGGCGTGCTCCAGTCGGCCGTCCAGCTTGTGCGCTGGGGCTCGAAGTCCGGCCCTACACGCATGCAACCACCCAGGCACAGCGTGCCGATCAGCAGCAGCCGATTCCAACAAGTCAGCGGCGACATCGGGTAACAGGTCCGTCAAGAGCCTAACCGCCATGGTCCACGACGCAGCCTGATCCAGGCAGGGCGCAGCGTGGCCGCCTCGGTCCGCGCCGCAACTGTCCGGCTTTACTGCCGGTTGCGCAAGCGCCGGACGGTCAAAATCGAAGGGTACCTTTTCGCCTCAGCGAGATGCCATCGGTTGAACGATCAGTACTTTGCGTGCGAGTTGATTCTATTGGCCTTTTTCGCTTCCCGCCAGAGGCCCCTGTCTCGGCAAAAAGGACTGCCCCCAAGCGGCTTGTGTACAAGCGCGGCAAGTTGGCGCTACATTCAAAAAGCGAGTGTTCCGACCGATTCCCCGCAGCGATTCTGGAGTGCCATCATGACAGCTCAGAAGAAAGCAGCAGCAGAGGACAAGCCGCCGGCGCCGGCCAAGCTCTCCGGCAAAAAGTACGCCGAGGAACTGGCCCGGCTACACGTGGAGCTGGTCAAGCTCCAGGAGTGGGTCAGCCAGACAGGAGCCAAGGTCTGCATCCTTTTCGAAGGGCGCGACGGCGCCGGCAAGGGCGGAACGATCAAGGCAATCACTGAACGCGTCAGCCCGCGGGTCTTCCGGGTGATCGCCCTGCCCGCCCCCTCGGACCGCGAGAAAACGCAGATGTACATGCAACGCTACCTGCCCTATCTGCCTGCGGCGGGCGAGGTCGTTATCTTCGATCGCAGCTGGTACAACCGGGCCGGCGTCGAGCGTGTGATGGGGTTCTGCACGAAGGACGACGTCAAGATATTCCTGAAGGGCGTGCCGCTGGTCGAACGGGCGATCGTGGGCTCCGGCATCATCCTGCTCAAGTATTGGCTTGAAGTCAGCGAAGAAGAGCAGACGCGCAGGCTCCAGGCCCGCATTACCGACGAGCGCAAGGTCTGGAAGCTGACCAAGATGGACCTCGATTCCTACAGCCGCTGGTACGACTACTCGCGCGCCCGCGACGACATGTTCGCGGCGACCGACACCAGCGTTTCGCCATGGTTCGTGGCGCAGTCCGACGACAAAAAGCGGGTGCGCCTGAACATCATCAGCCACCTGCTCGCCCATATCCCCTACAAGCGCATGCCGCGAGCCAAAGTGAAGCTGCCCAAGCGGCAAAAGGCCGGGGGCTACCGTGATCCGGGACATCCGCTGCGCCTGGTTCCAGCAAAGTATTGAGCGGCGCGGGCGGAGCCCATTCTCGCCCGCCCGGCGGTTCCCACAGGAGAAGCGACCATGGCTGCCCTACTGATCAACCATGTGGACGACAGCACTTCCGACGAAGACATCAGGAGTTTCCTGGTGAAGTATGGCTTTCCGTCCTTCGACCGCATCCAGCGCGTTCCCAGCACGGGCGACCGGCCGGCCGTCCTGGTGACCTTCGACGGCGCCAGCCCGGAAGAACTGCGCGTGCTGGTGCCCCGGATTCATCAGGTGTTCTGGAAAAACCACACGATCGCGGCGCTGGTCATGCGAGAGCCCATTGAGTAAAAGACCGCGTCAGGCCTTGCGGCGCCGTGGCCGCATCGCAACGGATTGTGCCTTTCTAAGGGTTTCCCCCAGGATTTCCGCTGTCGATTTCCAGTCCTCTGGTACGTCGTGTCAGTACGCACAACTTTTTTGAAAGGCGAACTCACCATGACTACCGGAACCGTTACCCTTCACCGCGTGATGCGCGCACCGGCCGAACGCATATACCGGGCTTTCCTGGAGCCCGACGCGATCGCGCGCTGGCTCCCCCCTTACGGCTACACCTGCCTGGTCCATGAGCTCGACGCCAAGGTGGGCGGCATGCACAAGATGTCGTTCCGCAATTTTGGCACCGGCCACAGCCACAGCTTTGGCGGGGAGTACCTGGAACTGGAGCCCGGCCGGAAAATCCGGTATTCGGACCAGTTCGACGACGCGAACCTGCCCGGCCGCATGCAGACCACCGTCACCTTGCGGCAAGTCGCGTGCGGCACGGAGGTAAGCATCGTGCAAGAGGGCATTCCGGCGGCGATTCCACCTGAAATGTGCTACCTGGGCTGGCAGGAATCGTTGGCGCAATTGATGCGTCTGGTGGAGCCGGAAATTCCGGAATGAATGCCGGAATGCGGCACACCGGGCTTGCCCGGCGTCACTGCTTTCTTGCAATGAACTGCACCACGCACGCCGGGCCCGTGTGGAATATCCCCTCCACCACGTCCCGTTCGATTTCGCGCGACAGCAACACCTGACAATTCGCAAAGTCCTGCTCCAGGTCCGCGCGGGCCATGAGCATGTCGGCATCAGGGGGGCCGCCCGTGCCCCGGCCCAGTTGCGCCTTGCGGTATGCCTCCAACAGGAAAATGCCGCCCGGTTTGAGGGACCGTTCCACCAGCCGGTGCAGCCTCTTGCGCACCGGGCTAGGCGTGTGGGCGAAAATCGACACGACGGCGCCATACGATTCCGGCGGCGGTTCATACGCAGCCAAATCGGCGGCTTCGGTACGGATCGACACGCCCTTCGCGGCCGCCAGCCTGTGCGCCTTGGCGAGCCCGACGGCAGAGCCGTCCACGCCCAGCACATCCAGGCCCAGGCAGGCCAGGAAAACGGCGTTGCGCCCCTCTCCCTCCGCCAGGCTGAGCACCGGTCCGGCCAGCAACCCCGCGTTCTCGGCCAGGAAGGCGTTCGGTTCCGTCCCATACACATATTCATCAACGGCGTAGCGTTCATCCCACATTCCTGAACTCCCAGAGGTTTCGTCAAGGCCGGCCGCAAGAAAGGATTCCTGTCCGGCCCGCGCCAGAAAGCAGCAAGTCTTGCACTTGAAGTCGACTTGAGGTCAAGCGGATCGTGCTGCCGAACTCGGCCGCCGCCTGGACGCGCTGATCGAACTCGCCGTTGCCGGCGTGCACAAGGCAGTGAAGTGGAATTCGCCGCTATACGGAGTGGAAGGCCAGGGATGGTTCCTGGGCATCCATTGCTACGCCAAGTACGTCAAGGTGGCGTTCTTCCGCGGCGCCAAGCTGCGGCCCCTGCCCCCTGGACCGTCCAAGAGCCAGGACACACGCAACCTCGACATCCGCGAGGACGACGCATTGGACGAAGCGCAGTTCATGGCCTGGGTGAAGCAGGCCAGCGAGCTGCCGGGCGAGCGCATGTGAGCTCAGGCACGGGCCTATTGCGGCGCGTACTGGCCCAGCAATTCGGCGACCCAGTCGATGAAAACCCGCAGTTTGGCGCTCACGTGCCGGTTGGGCGGATACGCAACGTACATCGGCATGGAATCCAGGCGCCAATCCTCGAACAACGGGATCAGTTCGCCCCGCTCGACGTGGCCACGAGACATGTAGTCGGGCAGCCAGAGCACGCCCATTCCTGCGAGGCCTGCCGCCAGATAGGCGTTGCCGTCGTCGACCGCCAGCACGTAGCGCCCCTGCACCTTGACGCTTTCTCCATCGCGGCGCATGGCGTACGGCAAAGCCTTGCCGCTGCGCGCCCACAGAAAGCCCACGATACGATGATGCGTGTTCTCGAGATCGCGCGGATGCGCGGGCGCGCCGGCGCGCTTCAGGTAATCAGGCGCCGCGTAGACGCCGAGCCGCAGGTCCCCCACACGCCGCGCCATCAGGGACTGGTCGGTCAGTTCGCCGCCGCGCACCACGCAATCCACGTTCTCGCCGATCAGGTCGACGATCCGGTCGCTCACGCCCATGTCCAGCTGGATGTCCGGGTATTGCGCATGAAAGGCCGGCAACGCGGGCACCAGGATCATGCGCGCCAGCGGACTGGGCACGTCCACCCGCAGGCGCCCCCTCGGGAGCGCGGAGGCGCCGGACAGGCTGGTCTCGGCATCGTCCATATCGGCCAGTAATCGCAGCACGCGTTCATAGTAGACGGCGCCGTCGGCCGTCACGTTGACCTTCCGGGTGGTGCGGTTCAGCAGCCTGACGCGCAGGCGCGCCTCCAGTTGCTGCACCAATTGCGTCACGCTGGTCTTGCTCATGTGCAGGGTTTCGGCCGCCTTGGTGAAGCTGCCGGTTTCCACCACGCGGGCGAACGCTTGCATCGCATCGAAACGGTCCATCTCTGCTCCCGCTTTCCGGATTATTTGGATTCTACAAACAGTGATGGTTGGACTTGCGCGTTTATCGCGGACGCCACGCCACCTAAAGTGCCTACATCGTCAATGCCGGGCCGGATTCGGCCCATCGATGGAGACTCACAATGAGCAAACGCGACGTTGTTTTTCCCGCCGGGCGCCATGCCCTCTATGAACGCCACCGCTACTCCCCCGCGATCCGTTCCAACGGATTCCTGTTCGTGTCGGGACAGGTAGGCAGCCGCGAGGACGGCACGCCGGAGCCGGACCTGCAGGAGCAGGTGCGACTTGCATTCCGCAATTTGCAAGCCATCCTGGCAGCGGCCGGCTGCAGCTTCGATGATGTAGTCGACGCGACGGTGTTCATGGTCGATCCGGCCTCCAGGATGGAGACCATCTGGCAGGTGGTGCCGGAATACTGGGGCGCGGCGCCCTACCCGACGCTGACAGCAGTGGGCGTGACCTGGCTCAGCGGCTTCGATTTCGAAATCAAGGTGATCGCGAAGCTGCCGCAAGCCGCCCAGGACTGAACCCTGGCTGTTCGCTCACACTACGCCGACCCGGATCACGCCGGCAATGGTCTCTGCCGCCTGCTGCAAAGCGGGGACCATATCGGCCTCCAACCGGTTTCCTTCCACCTCTGGGGCGGCCACCGATATTCCCACCGACAGCAGGCGCGAACCCGCCCGCGGCACGGGCACCGCGACCGACACCTGGTTGCTGTCCGGATAATCGAACCGGGTCCACTGCCCTGGAGCCAAGGCCAAGCCGCCGGCCAGCGCGCTGGCCGGCGGCAGCACGCTACCCACGCGCAGGTTCATCACCACAAGGCGGCGGCGTTCCGCTGGCGCCATGGCGCGGCCGATGATGATCACGCCTTCGGGGTTGGCCTCGCCCAGATTGGATGTGCCTGAATAGGCGTCGGCCAGTTTCTGCAGGATCTCTTGCACGGTGTCCGTCACCCCCAGGCTCTCCATGGCGGCAAATCCCAGCTCGAACACCAACGGCGTCAGGCGCCAGCGACTGTCTTCGCGCGCGGCATAACCCTCTTCTTCCAGCGTCTGCAGGAACCGCAGCACGGTCGCATGCGGCAGGTCGACCGCGCGCGCCAGTTCGGCCAACGTGGGCCGTCCGTTGCCGCGGAAGGCCCGCATGATGGATAGACACCGCTGTATCGATCTATTATTCTTCAATCGTTCACCTACTAAACGGATTGATCACTAGGTGAACAATACACATAAACGATGCTTCCGGCAAGACCGGCGAGCCAGGGAAGGAGACATATCAATGAAACGCATCGCACTCGCCTTGGCGGCGGGTCTCGTGTTCTGTACGGGATCCGCCGCAGCGCAAGCAACGTGGCCGGCGCAGCCGGTCAAATGGATCGTGCCCTACCCGCCGGGCGGATCCACGGACATGCTGGCCCGCCTGGTCAGCCACAAGCTGGGAGAACGGCTGGGCCAGCCCGTCATCGTCGAGAACAAGGCCGGAGCCGGCGGCAACGTGGGCACCGATTTCGCCGTCAAGCAGCCCGCCGACGGCTACACCATCGTGATGGGCAATATCGGCCCCATCTCCATCAATCCCGCTCTTTATCCGGACCTGCCCTACAAGCCGCAGCGCGACCTGGCGCCGGTGACGATGCTGATGAGCGTGCCGAACCTGCTGGTCGTGAATCCATCGCTGCCCGTCCGTTCGGTACAAGAGCTGATCGCCTACGCGAAGAAAAACAAGGAACCGCTGGATTACGCCACGCCTGGCGCGGGTACCTCACTGCACCTGGCGGGCGAACTGTTCGCCTCGTCCGCGGGCGTGCGCCTGACACATGTGCCGTATCGCGGCAGCGCGCCCGGTCTGAACGACACGGTGGCCGGCCACGTGCCCATGATGTTCGACAACATGCCCTCGGCGCTGCAACTGGTAAAGGCCGGCAAGCTGCGGGCGTTGGCGATCACCAGCACGGCACGTTCGCCGCAGCTGCCCGAGGTGCCGACCATGGCCGAGGCCGGCCTACCCGGCTACGAGATCGCCGGATGGTTCGGCGTGCTGGCGCCGGCGGCCACGCCCAAACCCATCATCGAACGCCTGAACCAGGAATTGCTGGCCGTGTTGGCGATGCCCGACGTGCGCGAACAGATAAACGCCATGGGCGGCATCATTTCGGCCGAAGGGCCGGCGGACTTCGGCCGCTACATCGCGGCAGAAACCGACAAATGGGGCGCGCTGGTCAGCAAGGCGCAGATCAAGCTTCAATAGCAAGGAGACAAGCATGACCACGTATCGCCATCTGGAAATCCGCCCGATCGCCGGCGCGCTGGGCGCCGAAATCCACGGCATCGACCTGTCACGGCCGCTGTCGGACGATCAGTTCGACGAGGTACGCACCGCGCTGCACGAACACCTGGTGGTTTTCTTCCGAGACCAGCAATTGACCCCGCAGCAGCACATCGATTTCAGCTCGCGCTTCGGCGAGCTGCTGGAAGTGCCGTTCGTGCGGGCGCTGGACGGGCACCCGACCATCCTGCCCGTCATGAAAGGCAAGTCGGAAACCACCCGGCGCCTGTTCGGCGGCCTGTGGCATTCGGACATGAGCTATGCCGAAGAGCCGCCGCTGGGCTCGGCGCTGTATGGCCGCGTCATTCCGCCTTATGGCGGCGACACCATGTGGGCCAATATGTATCGGGCCTATGACGCGCTGTCCGACCGCCTCAAGCAGATCCTGGACGGCTTGGGCGCGGTGCACAGCGCAGTCCGTTCCTATGGCGCTGGCGGCGCCGTGGTCAACAATGGAGACCCCGCTCACAAGATGGACGTGCGCACCGACGACCGCGCCGCGAGCGAAGTGGTCCACCCGGCGGTGCGCGTGCATCCGGCCACAGGCCGCAAGGCGCTGTACGTGAACAGCACCTACACGCTGCGCTTTGACGGCATGACGCAGGAAGAAAGCGAGCCTCTGCTGCAGTTCCTTTACCGTCATGCGGCGCGGCCGGAATTCACCTGCCGCTTCCGCTGGGCGCCGGGCTCGCTGGCCCTGTGGGACAACCGCTGCACCCAGCATCTGGCAATGAACGACTACGACGGCTTCGACCGCGAAATGCACCGCACTACGATCTCGGGCGACAGGCCGATTGCGGTCGCGCGCTAGGCCTCCAAGCCCCCCAATGGTTCAGCGCGGCGGCTTCAGCGGCAGCAGCCGCCGATAGCCTTGCGGCAACGGCTGCGCGGCGTGCTCCGCCACGGTGCGCGCCAGCCGTTGCGCCAATTCCGGCGGGAAAGGCTTGGCGCGCCGCGTATCCAGGTCCACGTGCAAGGAAAGCTGTTCCATCGTGGCCGCCACGTAGCCATCGCGGGTCTGCATGAGTTCCATCAGGCAAAGCAGCCGCTTGTCGTCGGCTTCCAGCAGGCGGATGCGCAGCGCCAGCGGATCGCCCGCCAGCACTTCGCGCAGATAGGCCACGTGTACGTTCATCGTATAGATGCCGCAACGCGTGGCCTCGGTGTAGTCCAGCCCCACCCCGACCTCGCGCAGCAGCTGAAAGCCGACGCGGTCGAAGATGCCTACGTAGTGGGCCGCGTTCATGTGGCCGTACTCGTCGATCCAGGCGGGATCCACGCTGAGAGTCGTGGACGGCAGCGCTAATGTCATGGGTTTCCTCGGAGTGAGTTCCGTTCAGCCCATGACCTTAGCCGACGCCGGCTGGCGGATCAATTCGCGGCGATGCCGGCGCGGGCCACGGACGCCCTCAACCGCGTCGCACCCGGTACAGGGCCACGCCGCCGGCCGCCGGCGCGGATGCCCAGTCTCCCGCCCCCGACATTTCGCCTATCGGCCCGCGAAACGTTCCCGCCACGCGTACGCCGCCTTGCGACCGCAGTTCCACCACCAGTGTGGAACCATCGGCCATCCTGGCCAGGGCGACGGGCGCATCCGCGAATCCCGGGACCCTCCATAAAGACACCAGACCCGGCAGCGCGGCATGCAAAGCACGGCCTGGATCGCCCGGAGGCAGCGGCTGCGGATTCAGCGACACTTCGCTTCCCGGAGGCAGCGGCTGCGGATTCAGCGACACTTCACCCCCCGGAGGCAGCGGCTGCGGATTCAGCGACACTTCACCCCCCGGAGGCAGCGGCTGCGGATTCAGCGACACTTCACCCCCCGGAGGCAGCGGCTGCGGATTCAGCGACACTTCACCCCCCGGAGGCAGCGGCTGCGGATTCAGCGACACTTCACCCCCCGGAGGCAGCGGCTGCGGATTCAGCGATGCCGCGGCTCCCGGAGACAGGCGCTGCCGGCCCAGGGACCCCACTACGCCCGGCGGCAACGGTTGTGGGTTGAGCGCGGCCATGCCGGCAAGATTGGCGCTCGCGGCATGGGTTGGCGGTGCGCTCGCCGCGCCGGGAATGTCGAGCGTTTCGCGCCGTAGCAGCGTAACGGTATTGAGCCGGCCGATTTCATGCACGGAAACCTGGTCGCGCAACCGGGTGGTCAGCACCGCACCGCCGCCCGCTGCGGTGTCGAGCCGGTGCGGACCGGCAGCCGGCACGCTGGCCTGCCCGGCGAGCACGGCGGCCTGGACCTCGAAGTGTCCGGCGATGCCACGCCGGTTCACGCGAATGAGGCTGGCTGGTTCCTGTTGCGCGGAAAGCGGACGCAATACCGGTACCACGGCACGCCCGCTACTATCGGCGGCAACCTCCACGGCATGATCGCGCGAACGATACTGGATCAGTTCACCCGGTTCCAAACCGTGCAGGCTCACGATCTGCACGTCCAAGCCGCTCGCCTTGCCCAGATAGGTCTGCCAGTCCGGCGTTTCCAGGGGCGGCGGCTGCATATTCTGGTTCAAACCGTGCCCCCGCCCCCAATTGATACCGTAGGCGTCGTGTTCTCCCTCCGGGATGTACAGGCAGTTGTCGATGTAGGACACGTGCGCATTGGTGACGTGGCCGTTGGCGTCCAGCTCCACATCCGGCGGCGTTCCCAGATCGATCAGCCGGACCCCGCGAGCGGTGCGCACGATGAAACGCACAGGCTCGTTGATACCCTGCGCGATGGCAGAGGGCACAGTCACATCTATCTGTTGCGTCTCGTTCACCGTGCCGCTTGGGGGACGCGACATGTACGTTGTGATCCAGCTCCCCGGCGCAACCACTTCCACGTCGCAAAACGCGCCGCAGCCCTCCATCCATACGCTGCCGCCCGTGCTCACCTCATCCAGCGTGACCGTCTTGCGGGGCGCCCCGGTGCCGGTCCTGGCCAGGATCGAACAGATGTCCAGCCGGTATGGGAGGCCGAAAGGGTGCACCGAGGGCTGCAGCGTGTCCTTGCCCGGATCCAGCGGCAAGCGCACCGGTCCGCCCAGGGTCATGCCTTCGGGCGCCGCCATGACGGTGGCATAGACGCAGCGGGCTCCGCCGAAGGCCAGTTCAGGCAAGGGACTGTCTATGTAGAACGCCTGCTTGCCTACGGGCGTGCCGCCGAACCTGGCGGGATCCATGGCATCGGCGATTCGGTCCTCAACCATGTTATCGATGAAGCCCGGCACCAGGTCGCCCAGATTGATGTGCAGGGACCATCGCACCGTAGTGCGCAGGAATTTGGTAATGGTGGGCGTCAGCGAAAAATCGCAACCCAATGTGCCGTCGACGTCGCCAGCGAAGGGATCGGGCACCTGCGCCTTGCCACGGTAATCGATGTCCACGTGGGGCACCGCGCCGGCAGGCCGCCAATGCGCGGCGATGGCCAGGGATGGAACGCGGTCCTGCAACCCGGTGGGCACCCTTGAACTGGCCAGACGCTCGACCGCGGAACCGTCCAGGAACAATCCCCATTCGTGGCCGCCGAACAGGCGGCTGCGGGCGCTGCCCGCGGGCTCGAAGCGGATGGCGACGACAGGGCCGGCCAATTCGACTCGTGCCGAACTGGGGGACGGCATGCCCAGCTGGGTAAGCGCGGCGCTCAGGTCCGCCGCCGCGGGCGAGTCGACCGCCTTGATGATGGCCTCCCTAGCCGGGGCCGCTGCATCCCCCAGGGCTGCGCCCATGGCGCCCAGATCGGCATCGACGCAGCGCAGGGAAACGGCGGAGCCGGCCGCGGCCAGCTCCAGAGTTACTCCCACCCTCCCCGCCGGGGTCGACGCCCCGGCCGGCGCGGCATTGGGCGCGGCCATTACCGCGGCCCGCGGCGCCACGTAGACATCAATGGGAATTCGCAGATGCACGGCGGAGCCGGCGGCAAGCACTTCCGCCGCCTCCGCTGCCACGTCTGCATGGTCGATGTACGCCGCTCCTACAGGTGCGAAACAAGTTGCGCGCAGCCTGGCCTGCACGGCGCGAACGGCAAGGACGCCCAGAACGGACGCCTGGATCTGTAACTCGATGCTCATGTGAACTCTCCCGGACGAAGTTTCGACGGGACGCGCGAAGTGGGCCCGTCTCGCATACACGCGCACACCTGGCCGGCGCGATGCCCTGGAAAGAACGAAAGCGCCGGCTTCCTGCTTGTGACAGCTGTTGAAACGACCTGGCGATGCAGAGGGAATTCGGAGGCAGTACATCGTATGAACGATGCATTGGCCAGTCTACTCACGGCGGCACTAGTCCGCCAGGACGGCAGACACAAACCGATTGACCGATACGGCGCCGCGCCGCCCGAAAAATGGTCCATCCGCGCACCGCCGCCACGGCGATAGGCGAACGGCGCGTTATGCCGCACGCTGGCGGACAGGCGTAAATAGACAAGTTCGCGTCTTGATTCTCAAGGCGACGCTGACAAACGCGCAGGGTGCGCGCTCAAGGCCGGGGAACCAAGATGAATATCCTGTTGGCGTTCGCGCCATTCATCATGTTTGTCATCATAGAAAGAACCGTCGGGGTGCTGGAAGGACTTGCTGCCGGCACCTTCGTATCCGCCGGGCTGGTGCTGCGCGACTGGCTCAGCCCCGAGCGGCGCGTCAAACTCCTGGAGACAGGCACGCTGCTGCTCTTCATGGGACTGACCCTGTACGCGCCCATGGCGGACGGCGACTCCTGGACCATCGCCCAGGCACGCCTGCGGGTCGACGCCGGCATGCTGGCCCTGGTGTTGCTGACCCTGGCGTTGCGCCGGCCGTTCGCCCTGGAGTACGCACGGGAAAAGGAACCCGAGTACGTCTGGCGGAACCGGCGCTACGCCCGCATGAACTATGCAGTAACGGCGGCGTGGGCGCTGGCCTTTGCAAGCATGACGGCGGCCGACGCGCTGCTGTTGTACAAGCCGCAGCTGCCACAGGCCATCGCCATCGCGGTGACGGTGGCGGCGCTTGCAGGAGCAATGAAATTCACCGCTTGGTATCCGGACAGGGTGTCGGCTACAACACTCAGGTAACCCCCACCCGGGAGACCATGATGTCCCCTCCAGGAAACGACGTCGAAGTCGTGCAGGCCACCCAGGCCAGCGACGCGCTGGTTGCGGCGTTCGCCCGCCTGCTGCCGCAGTTGTCCAGGACCGCCGCGCCGCTCTCGCGCGAGGCGCTGGACGAAATCATCCGCTCGCCCTGCAACCATTTGTTCATCGCGACCATGGGCGGCGACAAGCGCATCGTGGGCACGCTCACGCTGGTGCACTTTCGCATACCCACGGGCATGCGGGCGTGGATCGAGGATGTGGTAGTAGACGAACAGGCCCGCGGCTTGAAGGTCGGCATGGCGCTCACGCGGGCCGCCATCGCCAAAAGCCGCGAACTGAAAGCCAAGACACTGGATTTGACCTCTAACCCGGGCCGGCTGTCGGCGCATCATCTGTACGAGTCAGCGGGCTTCGTCATGCGCGATACGCGCGTGTACCGGCACCAGGGCTGATGGCCGCTACTGAAAGTGGTAGCGCTCGCGGTAGCCCACTGGCGACATGCCGCAGTACTTGCTGAATATGTCGCGAAAGGCCTTGGTGTCGTTGTAGCCGACTTCGTACATGACTTCCGCCACGCTCTTGCGCGAGGTTTCCAGGCGCTTCTTGGCGGCCTCGACGCGCACGCGCTGGACGTACTCCACGATGCTGTTGCCGGTGGCCTGGCGGAACCGCCGCTCCAGGGTGCGGCGCCCCATGGCATGGCGGTCCGCCAGTTCCTCGACGGTGATCCTTTCCGTGTAGCGGCCTTCGATGTAGTCCTGGACCGCGCGCACGACCTCGTCGGCATGGGCCTTCTGCCCTACGAATACCGAGAACGGCAACTGGCTCTGGCGGCTCCAGTCGAGCTGAAAATACTTGGCGCACCAGATGGCGGTGTCGCGGTCGGTGTACTTCTCGATCAGGTGCAGCACGAGGTGGGCGGCGGAGAACGCGCCTCCGCTGGTGTAGATGCCGTTGTCCGCCATGACGATGCGATCGCTGACCCATTGCACGCTGGGAAACAGGCTGGCGTATAGGTTTTGCGCCACCCAATGGACCACCGCCTGCTGGCCGTCCAGGACGCCGCCCGCCGCCAACAGCGCGGCGCCCATGCACAAACTGGCGACTTCGCCGCCCTCGCGGTGATGCCGGGACAACCATTCGATCAGTTCGCGGTTGGACAGCACCGCGTCGGACACCGAACCCAGCAATGGCGGCGCGATGCAGATATCGATGTCGTGGGCATCGGCGAGCACCATGTCGGCCTGCACCGTGATGCGGCCGTCATCAAGCCGGACTTCGCGCGTTACGGCGAGCGTACGCACGGTGAACCGGGGTTCGCGCCCGTGCGCGGCCAGGTACTCGTTGGCGACCAGAAAGCCATGCCGGGCGGTTTCCAGCGAGGCGATATTCGCCCCCAGGGGCAAGAGGAACGCGACGTTTTTCATCCTGCAGAGCATACGCCTGCCAGCTGTCGCAATCCACCCTCAAGATTGTCGCAATCGCCTATCTGAGATCGCCGCCGATCCCGATACAGTGACACTTGCCGGAATGAGATCCGGACCGCGCCAGGGGCGGCTTGCGGGAGTCCCGGGCGGGAAACAGAACAACGTGGATCAAAGGAGTCACTGATGGAAAAGTACATAGACGGTTACCTTCTGGCCGTGCCCAAGGCCAACCTCGAAACGTACCGGAAGATGGCGCAACAAGCGCAGGCGGTCTGGCTGGAGTACGGCGCGCTGGACTACCGCGAATGCGTCGCCGACGACATCGACAAAGAAGGTTTCAGTTCATTCAGCGCGGCCGCCGGGGCGCGCGAGGGGGAGACCGTGGTGTTCGCCTGGATCACCTACGCCAGCAAGGCGGACCGGGACCAGATCAACGCCAAGGTCATGTCGGATCCGCGCCTGGCCGAGAGCTGCTGCGAAGGGGTGTTTGACTTCAAGCGCATGTGCTGGGGCGGCTTCACCACGCTGGTAGGTAACTGAGGCGACCGGGAATCCTTCCCGCCCTCTGCAAGCTGGATATTCTGGAGACACGCATGGCAAACCCCGCAAGCAAACCCATCCCCGAAGGCATGCACACGCTTACCCCGCACATTGTGTGCGAAGGCGCGGCGCAAGCCATCGATTTCTATAAAAAGGCCTTCAATGCCGAGGAGCTGGCCCGGTTGCCGGGCCCCAACGGCAAGATCATGCATGCCGCCATCCGCATCGGCGACTCGGTCATGATGCTGATGGACGACTTCCCTGAATGGGGCAGCCTCGGTCCCAAGGCGCTCAAGGGCACGCCCGTCACCTTGCATCTTTACGTGAACGACGTGGATGCCGCCATGAAGCAGGCAGTGGCGGCAGGCGCCCAGGTGACGATGCCCGTGGCGGACATGTTCTGGGGCGACCGCTACGGCCAGGTCGTGGATCCTTGCGGGCACCGCTGGTCCATCGCCACCCACAAGTTCGACCTGACGCCGGAGGAAATCCAGCAGAACATGGCGAAGATGGGCCCGATGGAAGGCTGCGGCGACCCGTCCAGGAAACAGGGCTAACGTCCCTGCCCGCGGAAGCGGGAAAAGAACGCTATGCGGCGGGTTGCGGGTAGGGCCCCAGGAAATCCAGCTTGCCGATCTTCACGCCCGCATGGCGCAGAATGGCGTATGCCGTCGTGACGTGGAAGTAGAAGTTCGGCAGCGCAAACGTCAGCAGATAGTCGTCGCCGCGGAATTCCTGCTTGAAGTCGCCGAAGGCAAGCGAGACCTTGCGGCCCTCGGCCCCGTCCAACTTGTCCGCCGCCACCTCTTGCAGATAGGCGATGGTGGCGGCGATGCGCTGTTGCAATTGCTCGAAGGTGGATTCCTCGTCAGGGAATTTGGGAGCCTCCACGCGCGAGAGGCGCTGCACGGCGAACTTGGAAGCGTCGCTGGCGCGCTGGACCTGGCCGCTGAGCGGATACATGTCCGGCGCCAACCTGGCGTTGATCAGTTCGGCCGGATCCATTCCGGCGGCCGCGGCGTGGTCGGCGGCCTTTTGCAGCAGCGCGGCCAGCACCTTCAGGCCGCGGACGAAGGCAGGCACGCTGGCCTGGTACATGGAAAGTGGCATGGCAGGAACTCCGGACAGGAACAAGGCGGCCGGCGCAGGACGCGCCGGCGCGCCAGGATACGCTGATCTTACTGCCCTGCCGTGACCGGGTTGCGGGCCTGCATGTCCCGGCAGCGCGCGCCCGGGCCTATTCCGCCGGCTCGCGAGCCAGGCGCCGCTGCCCCTTGAAGAAGCGCCAGATCAGCGCCGAGGCGTCGGGGCCGCTGCGCGCGTGGTAACGCACCGAGGCGTCGCCACCACTCCAGGCGTGCTCCACGAGCGTGATCTCACACAAGCGCAACACCGTCCGGCTGCCGCGCAGCATATCCACGCGGCGGTAGGATTTGTCGGTGCCCAATCCCAGCACGCGTTCGACCGGCACGCTGTCGGGCGGCAGATCGTTCACGGCGCGGAATTGTTCGAACAATTGCCTGGCATTGCGCGGCGCCACCGTCGGATCGAGTTGCCCTTGCAGGATCATGGCAGGCATGCCCAGCCGGAACACCGCCGGGTCCGCGACTTTTTCCAGCAGCGGCAGCAGCGGCTTGAGCGCGCCGCGCCGCATCGTGCCGATACCGCCGGTGGCGCTGTGGGCATCTCCCGCCACCGGACCGGAATGCATGGCCACGGCGGCGATCAGGCGCGGATGCCGCAAGGCCACCAGCGCGGCCATGCCGGCTCCGGCGGACAGGCCCGCGATATACACGCGTTCGGGGTCCAATGCGTGTTTGGCGCACTCCGCGCGGATCAGCGCGGCGATCAGATCGGCTTCCGCGCCACCATGCGCGTCATCTGGCTGGAACCAACGCCAGCAGCGCTGCACCTGGCGGGCCATTGATTGCTGCGGATACAGCACCATGAAGCCACCCGCGTCTGCCCATTGGTTCATGCGCGAACCGCGGGCGAAGGACAAGGAGGTCTGCCGGCAGCCATGCAGCATCACCACCAACGGCATGCCGGAGCGTTGCGCGCCCGCGGGCGTATAGCGCGCAAAAGTGAGCCGGCGCCCGTGACCGTCGGAAAACTGCCTCGACGCTTCCCAGCGGCCTGTTCCAAGCGCGGGTGCGGCGGCGCTCCGGGTGGCGGGCGCTGCGGCGGACTTGGCCGTCCTGCGCTTGGGCGCGCCACGCTTTTTGGTGGGCTTGGGAACCGCCATGCGCATTGCGGCGCGCTGCAATTTGCCGATCTTTTTCGCGGCCTTGAAAAACAAATTGGTAAAACTGCGCGCCATGGATAGGGCCTGTTCACCTGCGTTTGCTTGCGCGCTGAATGTATCACACCGTAACTTATAGACAGCGCTTTATTTCTCCTGACCCTGCAGCCTGGTTGCCGTAGATCAAACGGGCAGCGCGACGCACTCGGCAGGCCGGCCTGCCCGCTTGAGCCGCCGCGCCAAAGCGCCTAAGGTGTAGACCTGATCCAACCAAGACGCATTCATGTTTCCCAACGACAGACCCCAGACCCTGGGCGAGGAAATCGCCAACGCCATCAGCCACGGCCTCGGCGCCGCAGGCGCCCTGGCCTCCGCCCCCATCCTGATCCTGGCCGCCGTGCGCCAGGGCGACGCCGCCTTCATTGCGGGCGCCGCGGTCTTCGCCGCGACCATGTGCCTGCTGTATCTCGCGTCAACCATCTACCATGCGCTGCCCAAGAGCCGCGCAAAGCAGCTCTTCAACGTCCTGGACCATTCCGCCATCTATCTGCTGATCGCGGGTACCTACACGCCCTTTGCCCTGGGAGCCTTGCGCGGGCCCTGGGGCTGGACCTTGTTCGGCCTGGTGTGGGGCATGGCGTTGCTGGGCGTGGGGCTGAAGGCCAGCAAGCGACTTAATCGCCCGGCCATTTCCACAGGGCTGTACCTTGCGATGGGCTGGCTGGTCATCATCGCAGTCAATCCCCTGATCGAACGCGTGCCCACGGGCGGTTTGTGGTGGCTGGTGGCAGGGGGGCTCGCCTATACCGGCGGCGTCGCGTTTTTCATCCTCGACAACCGCTGGCGCTACAGCCATTTCATCTGGCATTTGTTCGTGCTTGCCGGCACGGTATGCCACTTCTTCGCGGTGCTCTGGTACGCAGCCTGAACACCGCCATGCCCGGAGTCAGCCGCGGCCAGATCCTTTCGGCTGCGGCATGGCCAGCAGGCCGCGCTTCATCAGCGCTTTCATACCTGGCACGAGCAACGCCCCGCCAAACATCAGATCGCGCCACAACCCCGGCCCCGACGCCTGGAAGCAAGGCGTCAAGCCGCGGCTCAGGGTCTGGTACAGGCGCGAAGGCATGAGCCGGCTGCGGGCGTAGCGGGCCGGCCCCCTGTCGGCGCCGTGCTGCCCCAGGGCGCGCGCCAACGCCAGCGCGTCCAGCACCGCCAGCGTGGTACCCAAACCCAGCTGAGGGCTCATCGCGTGGCCTGCGTCGCCCACGGCGCAATATGGGCCCGACGCCAATCCGCGCGGCCAGGTGTGGCGGTAGGTGGCCACCGCCAGGTCGTCATGCCGCGAGATCTGGTCCACGACGGGCGCGGCCTCGGGCCACAGGGACAGCATGCGGTCCTTCCAGGCGCCTATGGGCGCCGCACGCCAGGCCGGCAAAGCGTCATGCCGGATGCTCCAGAACAGTGACAGGCGCACACCCTGAGGACCGATCTCGGTAGGCAGCAAGCCCATCATTTCGCGGGTGCCGCGAAAACGCTGCAACAGCTGCGTCGCGCCGCTCCAGCCTGGCGCCCAGAACTGGCCCCACAACGCGCCCCATGCATAGACGCGTGAACTCGCCGCCAGCCCGACCTGCTCGCGCAGCGCGGAAGCGGCGCCATCGGCCACCACGAACACATCGAAACTGGATTCGGCCCGGGCCGCGCCCGCGCCATGCGTCACGAGCGCCTTGCCCTCGCGAGTCTCCAGCGTGGTCACAGGACAGCCGAATGAGAATTCCGCCCCCGCCCGCCGGGCGGCCTCGAACAGCACCCCGCCCAGCGCCGCCCGCGTCGCCGCCCGCGCGCCGTCGCCGACGTAGTCGATGTCCACGACCCGCCAGCCGCGGTGCGACAGGCCCAGCAGGCGGTCGATCGGCGCGCCCACATTCAACGCCGCGACGTCGACTCCCAGCGACTTGAGCGCGCGCACGCCGGGCGGCTGCAACAGCAGGCCAGCGCCGAGCGTGGTGAATTCCGGGTGCTTTTCGAAGACGCGCACCTGATGGCCGGCTTGCGCCAGCGCCAGCGCGGCGGCCAGGCCTGCGCTGCCGGCGCCGGCGATGCCTATGGATAGCGGCGGTTGCGTAGTAGTCATGGAATGGCGTAACCCGGCTGCCCGGAGGGGCTGCCGCGGGAGCCGGCATAGTACCAAGCGCCCTTAAGCCTCGCGCAGATACTCCGTGGGCGGGCGCCCCAGCACCCGCCGGAACATCGTGGAGAACGCCGCCGGGCTCAGGTAGCCGAAATCCAGCGCGATGGAAGTCACCGAGTCACCAGAGGCCAGGCGTGACAGGGCCAGCACCACGCAGGCTCGCTGGCGCCATTCCGAGAACGCCATGCCGGTCTGCTGGCGGAAATGGCGGCTGAACGTGCGCGGACTCATGTGCAGCCGCTCTGCCCAGGCTTGCGGCGCGGCGCGTGCATCCGGCGCCGCAATGAAGGCCTTGCATAAGGGCGCCAGGCGCTTGTCGCGGGGCAGCGGGATGTGCAGGGGCAGTACTGGCGCGCGCTCGACCTCGTGCAGCAACAGGGCGGCCAGCGCGCCGTCGCGCCCCGCCGGATCGTAGGCGGCGGGCATGTCCACGGCGTCGAGCAACAGCTGCCGCAAGAGCGGCGACACCTCGATCACCTCGCAGGCTTGCCGGTCCGCGCGCGCCGCGCCCGGCTCGATGTAGGCGCTGCGCGTGCTGACGCCCAGCATGCGGACCTGGTGCGCCACGCCTGCCGGAATCCACACCGCCCGCTGCGGCGGCACCACCCAGTTGCCGTCTCGCGTGACCACGTGCATGACGCCGGTCGCCCCATACAGCAATTGCGCGCGACGGTGCGCATGGGCGGGCAGCAGCCGGCCGGGAGGATAGTCGTTGCCGATGGCGACGACGGCGCGGTCCAGGTGATCGTAGTGGTCGATATGAGTATTGCGCATCGCGGGCTGCTACCGTGGCAACGTGCCGATTGGCCGAAATTCAAACATTATTGTCCCATCCTCGAAAGCGGGCCACACCCGGCGGCCGTATCGTGGCTGCTTTCCCTCTTTCCTTATGAGGATGCAGGCATGCTTTATCTGGTTCTGGCCCTGTTCGGCTGTTTGAGCGGCGTGACCACGGTGCTGTTCGGCTTCGGCGGCGGCTTCGTGGTAGTGCCCGTGCTGTATGCGGTGCTGACGGCCGCGCATGGCGCGCAGGATGCCATCGGCTCGGCGGCCATGCATATCGCGGTGGCCACATCCACCTGCGTCATGATCGTGAATTCGGTGGCGGCAACGCGTAAGCACCAGCGCGCCGGCAACATTCTGCGCGCCTATGTCTGGCCCCTGGCCGGCTTTATCGCCGCAGGCGCGGCGCTGGGCGCGCTCGCCGCCACTCGCGCAAGCGGCGACCTGATGCGCTACGCATTCATTGCCTATCTGGCCGTGACCATCCTGGATTGCCTGCTGCGCCAAGGCTTCATGGCGCAGCAGGACGAACGCCCCCGCCCGCTGGACCGCGGCGTCCTCGTGGGGGGAGGCGTGATCATTGGTGCGGTCGCGACCTTTCTCGGCGTAGGCGGCAGCGTCATGACCGTCCCCCTGCTGCGGCGCCGCGGCCTGCCCATGGCCAAGGCCGCGGCAATGGCCAATCCGCTGACCCTGCCCGTGGCGCTGGTGGGCACGCTGGCCTACATGGCAGCGGCGGCCAGCCTGCCCTCCCCGCTGGCGCCGTGGATCGTGGGCTATGTAGACCTGCTGGCGTTCGCGGCGCTTGCGCTGGGATCGCTGGCGGGCATCCGGCTGGCCGCGCCGCTGATCCCGCGAATTCCGGATCGCCTGCACGCTCGCGTCTACGTGCTGCTGCTTGCGCTGGTGATGCTGAGCATGCTGGCCGTCTAGAACCCGTCCCGCAAAAAATTAAAGAAACATCGCGGCCAGCAGCGACTACGAAATCGCGCAAAACGTTTCCGCCGCGCCCCCGGGCGCGCCCTCCCAGGGCGCGCCCGCATCCCGTGGCCTGCCGACACAGGAAAACACATCGCGAAACTTGCCCCCGCGCCTCCCGGCTCGGCATCATGGTCCGACATTCAACCGGAACAAGGAGGTTTCATGCAGCGTTCCACTTACGCATTCCTGTCCGCCGCCCTGCTGGCGACGGCGCTGTCCGGTGCCCCCGCCCTTGCGCAACAGGCCAGTCAGGGCCAGCCGCAGGCTCAGCAACGTATGGCGCCCCCGCCCGCGATCCAGCCGACCGATCAGCAATTGCAGCGCTTTGCCTCGGCATCGCAGAAGATTTCCGGCGTTGTCGACGAATACCGCCCCAAGGTCGACGCCGCCAAGACCGACGAGGCCAAGCAAAAGGTCGTGGAAGAAGCCGACGCCAAGATGGTGAAGCTGGTGCAGGCCGACGGCTTGAGCGTCGAGGAATTCAACGGCATCGGCCAGGCCGTGCAGCAGGACCCCCAGCTCAAGCAGCGCCTGATGAGCATGAGCAAGGGTGCGCCCGCCGGTAAGTAAAGCTCTCCGAGAGCCAGTGTCTGCCCCGTGGATGCGCCGGTGTCCGCGGGCCAGCCGCTAACCTTGGCGCCATCCCTCCTGTTCAGGACGGATGGCGTTTTTTTGTTTCGACCCGGCCGCCCTGCTCTGTTTCACCCTGCCTGCGGCCGCCTTCAGCAGCCGCTGGAAAGTCGGGCATTGTGCGTGGTTTGCCGCGGGGCACTCCGCGGCGTGGCGCAAGCCCTGGCTCATCGCCCGCAAGCGCTTGACGGTCGCGTCTATGCTGTCGGCCTTGGCCAACAACAGTTTTCGGTCGACCCGCAATGCTCCCTCCGGCGAGAGCATGGCCTGGATCTCGTCCAGCGACAGACCGCCGGCCTGCCCCAGCGCGATCAGGGCCAATTGATCTAGCACCCCGGGCGCAAATCGCCGGCGCTCGCCGGCGGCGCTGACCGCCTTGATCAAGCCTTTGCTTTCATAGAAACGCAGCGTCGAGGCCGGCAAGCCCGTGCGCCGCGCGACTTCCGAAATATCCATGCCGCGTCTCCTTCTTGACCCGTTGACTTAAAGTTGACTTGAACTTCTATCATGCCTGCGAACGATGGACTCATCAATCAAAGGACAGGAAATGGTATCGATGGAAGCAACGGCAAGAATCATCCTGATCGGGGCCGGGGCGACCGCCGTGATGGACCTGTGGGGCCTGGTCCAGAAAGGCTTGGGCATACCCACGCTGAACTACGGGCTGGTCGGGAGATGGGCTGGGCACCTGCGCCGGGGCAAGTTCGCGCATGCCAATATCGGCCGGGCCGAGCCGATCGCAGGCGAGGTGCCGCTGGGCTGGGCGATCCACTACACGGTGGGCATAGTGTTCGCCGCGCTGCTGGCCTGCGTCCAGGGCGAGGCATGGTTACGCAACCCGACGTGGCTGCCTGCCCTGGCCGTGGGCGTGGCGACCGTTGTCATCCCATTTTTCGTGATGCAGCCCGCGATGGGCCTGGGCCTGGCGGCGGCGCGCGCACCCTCGCCCCGGAAGGCCCGCGCGCGCAGCCTGGCGACACACGCGGTGTTCGGATGCGGCCTCTATCTGTCTGCGGTCTTGCTCCAGCAAGTGTGGGAATGATCGCCAAGTAAGGCAACCGTCAGCCGCCAGGCCTGCGCAAGCGGTTATCCTGTTTCCGGATTTCCTTACCGACACGCAGAAGGAGCGCAGTATCTTGACCACGGATCTCACTCTCTATGACCTGGCGGGCGCCGATGCATCGCTGCGTTTCAGCCCGCACTGCTGGAAGACCCATATGGCGCTGGCGCACAAAGGCCTGACGGCCACGACCGTGCCCTGGCGCTTCACGGAAAAAGAAGCGATAGATTTTTCCGGCCAGAAGCTCGTGCCTGTGCTGGTGCACGGCACCCATGTCGTCAGCGATTCCTGGCAGATCGCGTGCTACCTCGAAGACCACTTCCCCGAGCGGCCCTCGCTGTTCGGTGGCGCCACCGGCCGCGCGCTGAGCCTGTTCGCGAATTCATGGGCCGACACCACCCTGGTGCCGACGCTGGCGCGGCTGCTGCTGCCCAGCATCCATGGCCTGATCCATGAAAAAGACCGGGACTATTTCCGCGCCACGCGGGAAAAGCGCTTTGGCAAGCTGGAGGATCTGCCCGCAGGCTACGACGAACAGGTCGCAGCACTGCGCGCCGCATTGCTGCCGTTGCGGCAGATGCTGGGCAAACAGCCCTATCTGGCGGGCGAGCAGCCGGCCTATGCCGACTATGCAGTGTTCGGCATGTTCATGTGGGCGCGCTGCACCAGCACGTTGGAACTGCTGGCCGAGGACGATCCCGTCCATGCCTGGCGCGAACGGCTGCTGGACGCGCATGATGGCATGGCCCGCAGCGCGCCGACGGCCGCGCAACCCTGAAGCGCGGCCGCGCCTGCCGACACCGGCGGCGCTCAGGTCTTCAGCCGGTAGCCAGTCTTGAAGATCCAGCGCACGCCGATCAGGCAGGCCAGCAAGAACACCAGCGTCATGCCCACGCTGACGCCGACGCTGACGTCCGCCACGCCATAAAAGGCCCAGCGGAACCCGCTGACCAGATACACCACCGGATTGAACAAGGTGGCGGTCTGCCAGAACGGCGGCAGCATCTTGATGGAATAGAAGGTGCCGCCCAGGAAGGTCAGCGGGGTAATGATCATCAGCGGGATGATCTGCAGCTTCTCGAAGCCGTCGGCCCAGATGCCGATAATGAAGCCGAACAGGCTGAAGGTCACGGCGGTGAGCACCAGAAAGCCCAGCATCCAGAATGGATGCGCCACCTCGAACGACACGAAGAGGCGCGCCGTGGCCAGCATGATGAGTCCCAGGATGATGGACTTGCTGGCAGCGGCTCCGACATAGCCCATGACGATCTCCACATAGGAGATGGGCGCCGAGTGGATTTCATAGATGGTGCCCGAGAACCGCGGCATGTAGATGCCGAAGGACGCGTTAGCGATGCTCTGCGTCAACAGCGACAGCATGATCATGCCCGGCACGATGAATGCCCCGTAGCTCACGCCGTCGATTTCGACCATGTGCGAGCCGATGGCCGAACCGAACACCACGAAGTACAGCGAGGTGGAGATCACCGGCGACAGCACGCTCTGCATGAGCGTGCGCCATGCGCGGGCCATTTCAAACAGGTAGATAGCGCGGATGGCGTAGAAGTTCATGATTGACCGTGCACCAGGCTGACAAAGATATCCTCGAGCGAGCTTTCCGACGAATTCAGGTCCGTGAACTCGATCTCCAGCCTGGAAAGCTCATGCAGCAGCCGGGAGATTTCCCCGCCGCCCTGGTTATCGTACGTATAGACCAGCTTGTGGCCGTTGTCGGACAGTTCCAGCTGAAAGGCATCCAGCGCCGTGGGGATGCCCGGCAGCGGCGCCTTCAGCGTCAGCGTCAGCTGGCGCTTGCCCAGCTTGGCCATCAGCGCGTGCTTTTCCTCGACCAGGATGATCTCGCCCTTGCGGATGACGCCGACGCGGTCGGCCATTTCCTGGGCTTCCTCGATGTAGTGCGTGGTGAGGATGATGGTGACGCCGCTTTCACGCAGGCGCCGCACCATTTCCCACATGCCGCGCCGAAGCTCCACGTCCACCCCCGCGGTGGGTTCGTCCAGGAACAAGATGGCGGGTTCGTGCGACAAGGCCTTGGCGATCATGACGCGGCGCTTCATGCCGCCCGACAGCGCCATGATGCGGCTGTCCTTCTTGTCCCAGAGCGACAGGTCGCGCAGCACCTTCTCGATATAGGCGTGGTCTGTCGGCTTGCCGAACAGGCCGCGGCTGAAGTTGACGGTGTTCCAGACGCTTTCAAACGCGTCGGTGGAGATCTCTTGCGGCACCAGGCCGATCTTGGAGCGCGCCGCGCGAAAATCCGAAACGATGTCGTGGCCGTCGGCCAGCACGCGGCCGGCGGTGGGATTGACGATGCCGCAGATAATACTGATCAGCGTCGTCTTGCCCGCGCCGTTCGGACCGAGCAGCGCGAAGATCTCGCCCCGCTGGATGTCCAGGTTCACGCTCTTGAGCGCCTGGAACCCCGATGCGTACCGTTTGGATAGATCCTGGACTGAAATGACCGGCTGCACACGCGCCCCCGACTAGATGGATAGCCAGGGATTTTAACCGTCACGCCTGACAGGCTTGTTCGGCGTGACGGAACAGTGTGTTTGACCGCTGAGCAAGTTCTGCTCAGCGTCCCCAGCGCAGAACCAGCGGATCGAGCCGGCGGGCGGTCTCAAGCAGCCCCTGGCGGACCTCCTCCCGCATGGCGGGCAGCGGGTGCCGGGGCGCCTCGCAAGCGATCACGCCACCGGCTTTCATCAAGGCCTTGGCGCTGAGAATGCCACCCTGCCGGTTTTCGTAGTTGATCAGGGGCAGCCAGCGCTCGTACAGGCGGCAGGCCTCGTCGCGCTTGCCTGCGCGGTGGGCCTCGATGATGGGACGCAGGCCGTCGGCGAAGCCGCCGCCCGTCATCGAACCCGTGGCGCCGGCATCCAGGTCTGGCAGCAGGGTGATGGCTTCCTCGCCGTCCCAAGGCCCTTCCACCGCAGCGCCGCCCAAGGCGATCAGGTCACGCAGCTTGGACGCCGCGCCCGCGGTCTCGATCTTGAAGTACGCCACGTGTTCGATCTCGCGCGCCATCCGCGCCAAAGCCGCGGCCGACAATGGCGTGCCCGCCACTGGGGCGTCCTGGATCATGATGGGGATGTCCACCGCGTCGGACACGCGTTGGAAGAAGCCCGCCACCTGTTCTTCCGATACCCGAATCGTCGCGCCATGGTAAGGCGGCATGATCATCAGCATCGCGGCGCCCTGCTCCTGCGCCCGGCGGCTGCGCGCGGCGCAGACCTGGGTACTGAAATGCGTGGTGGTCACAATGACGGGCACGCGGCCGGCCACGTGTTCCAGGATGGTACGCGTCAGGATTTCGCGCTCGTCGTCCGACAGCACGAACTGCTCGGAGAAGTTGGCCAGGATGCAAAGGCCGTCCACGCCGGAGTCGATCATGAAGTCCACCGCCCGCTTCTGGCTGGGGAGGTCCAGTTCGCCCGATTCGGTGAAGGTGGTGGGAACGACAGGGAAGATGCCGCGGTAGCGCGGATTTTCGTAGGTTGCCATGTCTATTCGATGATGTTGAAGTTCTTGAGGTATTCCGTCTTGAGCGTCAGGCCCAGCCCGGGCTTGTCGTCCTCGAGGTCGATGAACCCCTCCTTGGCCACCGGCTCGCCGTCGAAGATGTAATAGAACAGCTCATTGCCGACTTCCACGTCGAACATCGGGAAGTATTCGCTCATGGGCGAGGCCAACGTGCTCATCGTCAGGTGGTAATTGTGCATCTGGCCTGCGTGCGGAACGACCGGCACACTGTAGGCCTCGCACAATGCGTTGATTTTGTGCGCCGCCGTGATGCCGCCCACGCGGTTGGTGTCGTACTGCACCACCGACACTGCCTTGCGGTCCAGCAGCTGCTTGAAGCCGTACAGCGAAAACTCGTGCTCGCCGCCGGAAATCGGGATCGAGGTCAGCTGGTTCAGCTCCGCATAGCCGTCGATATCGTCGGCGATGACGGGCTCCTCCAGCCACCGGGGTTCGAATTTCTCCAGCTTGGGCAGGATGCGTTTGGCGTATTCCAGGTTCCAACCCATGTAGCACTCGAGCATCAGATCGGTGTCGTAGCCGATCACTTCGCGCACCGCCTCCACCGACTTCAGGTTTTCCGACACGCCCTTTTGCAAGTGCGCCGGACCATAGCCAAAACGCATCTTGAAAGCCGTAAAGCCCTGGTCCAGATAGGTCTGCGCCTCTTCCTGCATGGCTTTCAGGTCGGTGCGATAAAGCTTGGAGTAGTAGACCGGGATTTTTTCCTTGGTGCGCCCGCCCAGGAGCTTGAAAACAGGCTTGTTCACGGACTTGCCCAGGATGTCCCAGATGGCCAGGTCCACGGCCGAAATCGCGGCCATGGTCACGCCTTTGCGGCCCCAGGCATGGGTAGCGCGGTACATGCGCTGCCACAGGTATTCGTAGTCCCAGGGATCCTGCTCGATCACGAGCGGAGCCAGGTACTGGTCGATGATGGCCTTGGCCACGCGCGGCGCCAGCGCCACGTTGCCCAGGCCCACGATACCGTCGTCCGTTTCCACCTCGACCACGGTCCAGCCGTGGAAGCGGAAGGTGCTCATGGTTTCCTGCCTGGAATACAGCAGGTCCATGGCATTGGAGCAGAAGTTGCCCTGCGGCGGCACGGTCTTGCCGGTCCATTCGTAGACGCGGGCGCGGACGGATTTGATCTTCATGTGGGTTTCCTGCTTGGAATCGAGGTAGGGAATGAAACGTCGCGTCAGCCGGCAGACGAACGCGATGCACGGTGCGAGAGGCCCATCCGGCAGGCTATGAGGAAGGCCTGCCAGGTCGCATCCAGGTTGGCCCGGCCCTGGCCGGCGATGTCGTAGGCGGTGCCGTGCGCGGGCGTAGTGATCGGGATGGGCAGGCCTCCCTGTACCGTCACGCCGCGCGAGAAGCCCAGAAGCTTGATCGCGATCTGGCCCTGGTCGTGATACATGGTGACGATGGCCTGGAATTCGCCGGCCTGCGCCTTGAGGAAGATCGTGTCCGCGGGGAATGGCCCTTGCACCGGCAGGCCCTCTTCGTTCAACTGCCGCACGGCCGGCGCGATGATGTCCACTTCTTCCCGGCCGCAAGTGCCACCGTCGCCGCCATGCGGGTTGAAAGCGGCCACTGCCACGCGCGGCTCGGCCACGCCGTTGGCCTGCAGCGAACGATAGATCAGGCGCGTGGCGTCCTTGATGCCGTCGACACTGAGCGCCGCCGCCGCATCCTTGAGCGGAATGTGCGAGGACACGCGCGAGGTCCACAAGTCCCCCAGCGTGTTGAACTCGCAGAAATAGCCGGTCACGCCCAGGTACTGCGCGAAGTGATGCAGCTCGTCGTCGTGCCCCAGGCCGCCCAGCTTCATCGCGTATTTGTTCAGGGGCGCGAAGCAGATGGCGTCGACGTGACCGTCACGCGCCGCGTCCATGCAGGCGTTGAGCACCCGCAGCACCGACGCCCCGCCCGCGGCCTCGGCCTGGCCCACGCGCACCTGGCCGGGTTCGATGGTTTCCATCCCCAGCCAGGCGGGCGCGCTGGTGTCCGGCCGGTCGCGCACCGCCTCGAAGCTGTCCACGGCTTGCGTGGCAACCTGCACGCCTGCCACCCGCTGGCCCTCGCGCCACAGCCACTCGTCGCCAACCAAAACGATGTTCGCGAGTTGCGTGGCTTGTGGCCTGGCCAGGAGGCGGGCGATCAGTTCGGCGCCGATGCCGGCGGGGTCGCCCAGCGTCAGGGCAATGACGGGTTTCTGCTGCGTGCTCATGTCTGGGTCATTCCACGGAGATGTTGTTCTTCTTGATGATGCCGGCGTAGCGCTGGTTCTCGGACTTGTGGAACTGCGCGAATTGCTCCTGGCTCATCGGGTTGATGTCGGCGCCGATCGCCTGCAGGCGGGCCTGCGTGTCGGGCAGCGCCAGAATGCCGTTGACGGCGTCATGGATGCGCTTCTGATTGGCGGCAGGCGCGGCGCCGGGCATGTAGATGCCATACCAGGCGCTCATTTCCACGCCGGGCACGCCGGCTTCGGCCATGGTGGGCACATCAGGCAACTGCGCATTGCGCTTGGCGCTCAGCACGGCCAGCGCGCGTACCTTGCCACTTTTGATATGAGGAATTACCGAAGACGCGGTTTCGAACGCGATCTGCACCTGTCCGCCCATCAGGTCCACCAGCGCCGGGCCACTGCCGCGGTAGGGAATGTGGATCATCTGCACGCCAGTGGCGTCCTTGAACAGTTCCGCAGCAATGTGCTGGGTACTGCCCGAGCCGCTGCTGGCGAAGTTGTAGGTGCCCGGCTTGCTCTTGAGCAAGGCGATCAGCTCCTGCACCGACTTGGCTGGCACATCGTTATTCACCACCAGGATGTTGGGCACCGCGCCCACGAACACGACCGGGACCAGATCGCGGTCGTTGTCATAACCCAGCTTCAACAGGTGCGGCGCGATGGCGTGGGCAGTGGATACCCCCATCACCATGGTGTGGCCGTCCGACGACTTGGCCGCCAGGTCCGCCGCCAGCGTATTGGATGCGCCCGGCTTGTTCTCGACCACCACGGTCTGCTTGAGTAGCGGGCCCAGCTTGTCGGCCACGGCACGCGCCATGGCATCGGTGCCGCCGCCCGGCGCGGACCCTACCAGCAGGCGCAGGGGCTTGTTGGGCCAGTCGGCGCCTTGCGCCTGGACGGGCGCCAGGGCAGACAGGCACAGGGCGCCGGCCGCGATCGCGGCCAATAGCCGAGTCTTCATGGTTGTCTCCTTGGTTGGTGTCTTCTTGCCCTATGGATGGGCAATCTCTTGTGGATGCATCTTAGAAAGAAGCTTAGTTTCCGTAAAATGAAACTTTTGCACCAACCGTTCACCTGAGGCGATCAATCATGGAACGCGCCATACACGTCCCTGCGCTGCTGGCCCGACTGCGGATGCGGCAGATCGTCCTGCTGCTGGCGATCGAAGAGCGCGGCACGCTGCGCGCCGCCGCCAACCAGCTCAATATGACCCAGTCCGCGGCCAGCAAGATGCTGCACGAACTGGAACTGGCCATCGGCCAGCCGCTATTCGGACGGGTGGGCCGAGGACTGGCGCTGACCGCGGCGGGCGAATGCGTGATGGGGTACTTCCGCGGCATGCGCGGCACGGTCTCGTCGCTGGCGCGCGAGCTGGATGAGTTGCGCCTGGGCAGCGCGGGCAAGCTGTTCATTGGCAGCATCATGGCGGCTTCGCCCGGCCATCTGACCGACGCCCTGCTGCGCCTGAAGCAAACCTATCCGCTGCTGGCGGTGGAGATTTCCACCGGCACCAGCGACCTGCTGATCGGCCGCATGAACGAAGGCAAGCTGGACGTGGTGATAGGCCGCATGCTGACCCTGTCGGACAGCCAGTACGTCTTTCGTCCGATCGGCGACGAGGCGTTGTCGGTGATCGCGGCAGTGGACCATCCGCTGGCCGGACGCAAACGCGTGAACTTCGACGCCATGCTGGCCTATCCGTGGGTCCTGCAACCGCACGGCAGTCCGATGCGCGACGTTATCGAGCAGGAGTTCCATGCGAACAATGCCAGCACGCCCAAAGGGCTGATCGAATCGGCATCCATCCTGACCACCACCAACCTGGCGATGAAATCAACGATGCTGGGCGTGATTCCCGAATCGGTGGCGAGCCGGTACGCGGCGCATGGCCTGCTGGCGATCCTGCCCTACCAGATTCGGCAGCGCCTGACGGCCTTTGGCAGCATCGTGCCCCGCGACCGGCCGCTGAGCGCGGCGGCGCGCCATTTCGTGGGATTACTGCATGGCGACGTCGCAGTTTGAGACCACGCAACGCAAGGCGGGATACCCCCCGTGCCAAGGGCGAAAACCAGCTGCTGCACAGTACAATCGCGTATTGCGCATCGCGCGTTTTTTATTTTGAGGTCCATCCGTGAGCGCATTGCCCGCCTGTCCAAAATGCCAGTCCGAATACACCTATGAAGACGGCGCCGCGTTTGTCTGCCCGGAATGCGCGCATGAATGGACGGCACAGGCCGCCGAAGCCACCGAGGACGCGGGCAAGGTCTACCGCGATTCGGCAGGCAACGTGTTGCAGGACGGCGATACCGTCACCGTCATCAAGGACCTGAAACTCAAGGGTTCCGGCGGCGTGATCAAAATGGGAACCAAGGTCAAGGGCATCCGACTGGTCGACGGCGACCATGACATCGACTGCAAGATCGACGGCTTCGGAGCGATGAGCCTGAAGTCGGAGTTCGTGAAGAAGGTCTAGCGCCGCCGTCCGCCCCGGGCCGCGGCAGCGCCGCGCCCGGCTACAGATCCTCGGGTTCCTCGGGCTTGGGCATCAGGTACGCCGTCAGCGTGCTGGACAGCCCCGCCATCACCCACAACACGAAGAAAGACACGGTATAGAAGCCCGTGCGTCCCGTCGGGACATGCCCGAAGATCGCCACGTCCAGGGGATCGATCAGGGCGAAGATCAGCGCGCTCCCCGCCGCGGCCGCCATGAAGGACGGCCACAGGATCCACATCAATGATCGCAAGCCCATCTGTTGTTCTCCCGGATTACGGATTGGCGCTGGGCGCAACCTGCTCGATGACCAGGCCGCGCTTGACCACGCCTTCCTGGATCGGCTGGTTGCTGAAGTTGGTGAAAGCGAAATAGATGGTGACGAAGCACCCTATCATGGCCGCAAACGGGCCGGCCATGAGGATCCAGGGCCAGGGTTCGCGGTACCAGGGCTTGGTAGCTTTGGCGGGTTGGACGGCGGTCATGGGTATGTCCTCTTCAATGCTCAATCAGGTACGTAGAAACTGGCGGCCTCGTCGGTCTCGACCGGTCGGTGCTCGCCATCCTGGCCGCGCGCGCGCAGCGTAATGGCATGGGCGCCCGGCTGCGTGCCAGCTGGCGCGCGGATGACCATGGGCACCAATTTGTTGGCCGCGGCCTCGACCTCGACGGTGTTGGAACCCTGCTGGCCAGCCAGCACGGCCAGGCCCGGCACGCCTTCAGCCGACAGGCGCAGCGTCAGGGGCGTATCCGACGTGTTGATCAGTTGCAGGCGGTACACGTTTTCGATCATGCCGCCGGCCACTTCGCGTCCCAGCGCGCCCCGATCACGGATCACATCCACCCGCAAGGGGTTGCGCATGGCCAGAGACACCACGAAAGCGACGGCCAGCGCCAGGATCAACGTGCCGTAGATCAACACGCGCGGACGCAGCAGGTGGGAGCGCGCGCTCTTGGCGGACAGGCCGTCCAGCATGGCGCGCTCGGAGGTGTAGCGAATCAGCCCCGGCTCGTACTGCATCTTGTCCATGACCTGTTCGCAGGCGTCGATACAGGCGCCGCAGCCTATGCACATGTATTGCAGGCCGTCGCGGATATCGATGCCCGTCGGACAGACCTGCACGCACAGGCTGCAATCGACGCAGTCGCCCAGGCCGGCCGCCTTGTGGTCCACCTTGCGCGAGCGGCCGCCGCGCGGATCGCCGCGGCGCTTGTCGTAGGTGACGACAAAGGTGTCGGGATCCACCATCACGCTCTGGAAGCGCGCGTAGGGGCACATGTACTTGCACACGGATTCGCGCATGAAGCCGGCGTTGCCCCAGGTGGCAAAGCCATAGAACAGCATCCAGAACCACTGCCAAGGGCCCAGCTGCAGGGCGAAAAGCTCATGCCCCAATTCGCGGATAGGCGCGAAATAGCCGATGAAAGTAGAGCCCGTCCACCAGGCCAGCGCGATCCACAGGAAATGCTTGGTGAACTTCAGGCGCGCCTTGCGCCAGGACCAGGGCGATTCATCCAGGCGAATGCGCGCCACCCGGTCGCCCTCGACCTTGCGCTCTATCCACATGAAGATTTCCGTGTAGACGGTCTGCGGACAGGCATAACCGCAGAACAGGCGCCCGGCCACCGCGGTGAAGAGGAACAGCGCCAACGCCGAGATCACCAGCAGCACCGCCAGGTAGACCACGTCCTGCGGCCACAGCACCAGGCCGAAGAGATAGAACTTGCGAGCGCCCAGATCGAACAGCACGGCCTGGCGGCCATTCCATTGCAGCCAAGGCAGCCCGTAGAAGATCAGCTGAGTGAGAAAGACAAACGCGATGCGCCAACGGGCGAAGATGCCGCTGACGGATCGCGGATAGATTTTGCTGCGCACGCCCGCCAACGTCTGCTCCAGGGTCTCCGTCCCGGGACGTGGCGGCCGAACATGCGGCCGCCAGGGCGGCGGGTCACCGTCAGGCGAAGTGCCGACCCTTGCGGCTGACCCATCTTCCATTTGCTGCTCCCTGCTGTAAGTCTGGTGACATGAGGGCAGCGCCAGCGCGGCCCTTATCCATGCGCTGTGCTGCCCGCTGCAATGCCTTTACTTCGTTGCCGTTGCCGGTGCGGCGCTTTCCGTCGCCACGCGGGCGGTAGCGTCAGGCTTGTTCGACAGGCCCCAGACCCATGCCGTCAGGATCTTGATCTGTTCGGGCGTCAGGATGTCCTGGTGCGCCGGCATGCGGTTGTCGCGACCGTCGAGGATCGTCTTGACGATGGTGGCTTCAGAGCTGCCGTAGAGCCAGACGTCGTCAGTCAGGTTCGGCGCGCCCAGCGCCTGGTTGCCCTTGCCGTCGACACCGTGACAGGCCACGCAATAGTTCGCGAATTCCCGCTTGCCGCGAAACACGCGGACCGGATCGGCCGTCAGGCCCGACAGCGAACGCACGTACTGCGCGATGTCGCCAGCGGTCTTGGCGTCGATTGCAGCCTTCCATGGCGGCATCACCCCGACGCGGCCTTGCGTGATGGTCTGCGTGATGGCTTCGGGCGAGCCGCCATGCAGCCAGTCGCCGTCGGTCAGGTTGGGAAAGCTGGGGCCGCCCTTGGCGTCCGAGCCATGGCATTGCGCGCAGGTGTTCAGGAACAGGCGCTGGCCGATTTCACGGGCACCCGGATCCTGGGCGATCTGCGGCACGTCCATGGTTTCGAAGCGCGCGTAGATCGGACGCACGGCCTCGGCCATCTTGGCCTGCTGCTGCGCAACTTCCTGCGTGCTGCTGTAACCCAGCTGGCCCTTGTACTCGCCCAGGCCCGGCATGAAGAACAGGTAGCCCAGGGCGAACGCGCAAGCCAGCAGGTACATCCAGGTCCACCAGCCGGGCACCGGGTTGTTCAACTCGGTCAGGTCGCCGTCCCAGACGTGGCCCGTGTCCTCGACCTTGCCGTTGGCCGGCTTGGTGCTGAGCCAGCGGCGCTGGGTGTACAGCAGCCAGACGCACCAGACCACGCCGCCGACGGCGACGATCGAGATGAAATACCCCCAGAAGCCATTGACGAAATCGCTCATGACCGATTCGCTCCATCTTGTTGTCCCTGCCCGAACTCATCGGGCAGTGCGAACGGCAGCATGGCCGATTCGCGGTTGGCGCTCTGGCGGCCGCGCGAGCAGGCCCACCAGACAATGCCGAAAAATGTTGCCATCGAGACCGCCGTGACGGCCGCGCTCAGGTAGCCCAGCATGATCAGCCTCCCGTGGCCGCTTGCGCGGCCGGCTGCGCGGCGGACTGAGCGGCCTTCTTGGCCGCTTCCGCCTGTTTGGCCTGCTCGGCCTGCTTGGCCTTGCGCACGCCCACGCCCAGCCCTTGCAGGTAGGCGACCAGCGCGTCTTCCTCGGTCTTGCCTTCGATCGCCTTGGGCGCCGCGGCGATTTCCTCGTCCGTGTAAGGCACGCCCAGCTTGCGCAGCGCGCTCATGCGCTCGCTCACGTTCTCGCCGGTGATGACCGTTTTCTCCAGCCAGGGATACGCGGGCATGTTGGACTCCGGCACTACCTTGCGCGGATCGCGCAGGTGAATGCGGTGCCAGTCGTCGGAGTAGCGTTCACCCACGCGCGCCAGGTCGGGACCGGTGCGCTTGGAGCCCCACAGGAAGGGATGATCGAAGACCGATTCCGCTGCCACCGAATAGGAACCGTAGCGCTGCACTTCGGCCGCCAGCACCCGCACCTGCTGCGAGTGGCAGCCGACGCAGCCTTCGCGGATATAGACGTCGCGGCCCATCAGGCGCAGCGGGCTATAGGGTTCCACCCCGGCGACGGGTTGCGTCGTGCTGTGCTGGAAGAACAGTGGCACGATCTGGACCAGGCCCGCGAAGGACACCACCAGGATGCTGGCGATGATCATCCAGCCAATGTTCTTCTCGAGCGTCTGGTGGGAAAAGAAACCAGATTTGTTGTTGGCCATGATGTCCTCGTCAAACAGTGGCCGGCACGGCGGTCGCGGGGACCGGCTGGCGTGCGGCATGGGGATCGTCTTGCGGAATGGCGGGGTTGACCGGGCGCGCGCCGCGCACCGTCATCCACACGTTCCACGCCATGACGAACACACCCGACAGGAACAGCGTGCCGCCGAGCAAGCGGATCAGGTAATACGGCACACGCGTCTTCAGTTCTTCGACGAAGCTGTAGACCAGCGTGCCGTCGCTGGCGGTGTCGCGCCACATCAGGCCTTGCTGCACGCCGGCGATCCACATGGCGGCGATGTACAGCACCACGCCGATGGTCGCGATCCAGAAATGCAGTTCGATGGCCTTGACGCTGAACATCTTCTCGCGGCCATACAGGCGCGGTATCAGGTAGTAGAGCGATCCGAAGGAGATCATGGCGACCCAGCCCAGCGCGCCCGAGTGCACGTGGCCGATGGTCCAGTCCGTGTAGTGCGACAGCGCGTTGACCGTGCGGATCGACATCATCGAACCTTCGAAGGTCGACATGCCGTAGAACGACAGCGCCGTGACCATGAACTTGAGGATAGGATCGGTGCGCAGCTTGTACCAGGCGCCCTGCAGGGTCATGATGCCGTTGATCATTCCGCCCCAGGACGGCGCGAGCAGGATCAGCGAAAACGTCATGCCCAGCGACTGCGTCCAGTCGGGCAGCGAGGTGTACAGCAGGTGGTGCGGGCCCGCCCACATGTAGGTGAACGCCAGCGCCCAAAAGTGGACGATGGACAGGCGGTACGAATAGATGGGACGGCCGGCCTGCTTGGGCACGAAGTAATACATCATGCCCAGGAAGCTGGTGGTCAGGAAGAAGCCCACCGCATTGTGGCCATACCACCATTGCACCATGGCGTCCTGCACGCCCGAGTAGGCGGAATAGGACTTCCACATCGACACCGGCATCTCGATGTTATTGAAGATGTGCAGGATGGCGATGGTCAGGATGTACGAGCCGAAGAACCAGTTGGCCACGTAGATGTGCTTGGTCCGGCGCTTGATGATGGTGCCGAAGAACACGATGGCGTAGGCAACCCAGACCAGGGTGATCAGGATGTCGATGGGCCATTCCAGTTCGGCGTATTCCTTGCTGCTGGTGAAACCCATGGGCAAGGTGATGGCGGCGGCGACAATGACGATCTGCCAGCCCCAGAACGTGAACGCGGCCAACGGGCCGCAGAACAGCCGCGCCTGACAGGTGCGCTGGACCACGTAGTAAGACGTTGCGAACAGCGCGCTGCCGCCGAACGCGAAAATCACGGCATTGGTGTGCAACGGACGCAGGCGGCCGTAGCTCAACCATGCAGTGTCAAAATTCAGCTGCGGCCAGATAAGCTGTGCAGCGAGAAAAACGCCCACAGCCATGCCGACAATACCCCACACTACCGTCATGAGCGCGAACTGCCTCACGATCTTGTAGTTGAAGGTGTCGGCCTTGCTTGCGATTGCGGCGCAATCGTTCATCGCCCTTCCCCTAAAGTAACAGATAGCTCCAGGCTGCAATGATGGGACTAGTCACTCAAGGCAGCGTTGATCTGGATCAAGCATCTCGTTACACGGTGGGGAACGCAGCGCCGGCGCAACGGGTCATGGCGCCGGGTCAAGCATCGCGCTCAGCCGCGGCTGGCCGGTCCGCTGTCGTCGTCGAGCAGGATGGCGCGGCCGGCATCGTCGGTGTCGTCGTACTGGCCGTTGAAGACGGCCCACCACAGCGACACGCCGATGGCCAGCACGAACAGCAGGGATAGAGGCAGGAGCAGATAGAGGATGGTCATTGCGCCGCTTCCAGCGCGGCGCCCGCCGCCAGGTCGCCCGACCAGTCGCGGCGGCACAGGCGCCACGAGTTGTAGGCGACAGCCAGCGAAGAGACCAGCATGGTGATTGCGGCCAGCCACGGCGTGACCCAGCCGACCAGTGCCAGCGGCGTCATCAGCAAATGCCAGATCAGCGAGCCGTACAGGTTCTGCCGCGCCTTGCGGCGCGCCTCGCCCAGCAACTCGTCCAGCGCCGCATCGGGCATGTACGGATGGGCGGCCAGCGCCGAATGCGCCGACGCCATGGCGGTCGGCACCGCCATCGACATGGCGCAGGGGCAGCTCATCACCAGGAGCGCCACCATCACGGGGATGCTGTGTGCCGGGTCGATGTAGGCCCAGGCAGCCGCGGCGGCCAACGCCAGCGCGACCTGGATCATGACAAAGCGCGACGCCAGCCGGTCGGCGCGCGCGCCCAGGTCCAGGCGCTGCGCTTCGACGCGTTCGTGGCGCAGCCCCGCGGCCGCGCCGCCGAACGACTGGCGGGCGCACAGTTCCAGGTAGCGCGCCGTCAGTAGAAAGGCCACGAACATCGTGACCGAATCGAAGTACACCTCGCCCCGCCCGGTATAGGTGGCGTGAACGCTGGGGATGAAGGCGGCGACGATGCCCAGGGCCACCGGCACGTCCATGCCGGCGCGCCCATGGCGCAGGTTGTCGCCCGCGTGGCGCCAGATTGGCCAGGCCGAATAGACCACCACCGGCACGGTCAGCGCAAAGCTGGCCCAGTTCATCAGCACGATGGCCCAGTCCAGCGTTTCCAGCGCGTCGGCGGGCATGCTTTCGTGGCGCAGGTAGCCGGGCCAGGCGAACATCATCACCTGCATCATCGCCAGCCACGCCAGCGACAGGCGCACCAAGGCATGGCGGCGCTGCTGGCGGTCAGCGGCGGACAGGCTGGCCGGGACGGCGAAAATCGATTTTGCTCGCATGCGCCGATGGTAATCAGCGCGCCGCAAGCACGCCTTGATCTGGATCAAGGCGGACCGGGCGGGTTTGCCTGGGCAACGTGCAGGACTGCCCCTCTCGCGGCCGGCCGGGTCAGGGGCGCCGTTGGCGCAGCACGTCCACCACTGCCCGCATCAAGCTGGCCAGTTCGTCTTCGGCGATGGTCAGGGCCGGGGTCAGGTAGACCACATTGCCGAACGGCCGGACCCAGACTCCTGCGTCGACCAGACGCCGCTTCAGCGCTTCGCGGTCGGTGATGCCATCCAGTTCGACCACGCCGATCGCGCCCAGCACGCGCACGTCGCGCACCCAGGGCAACTCGCGGCAAGGCTCCAGGCCGGCAGCCAGCGCCGTGGAAATCGCCTGCGCCTGCGCCAGCCGCGGCTCGCTCTCGAACAGGTCCAGCGAGGCGTTGGCCGCGGCGCAGGCCAGCGCGTTGCCCATGAAGGTAGGGCCATGCATCAAGGCATGAGACGGATCGTCGGACCAGAAGGCCTCGAACACCCGGCTGCTGGCCACCGTGGCGGCCAGCGGCAAGGTGCCGCCCGTCAGCGCCTTGGACAAGGTGACGATGTCGGGCCGGATGCCGGCCTGCTCGAATGCGAACAGCGTGCCGGTTCGGCCGAAACCGGTGAAGATCTCGTCAAAGATCAGCAACAGGCCGTGCCGGTCGGCCAGGCGGCGCAGGCGCCGCAGCACCTCCGGATCATGCAGCAGCATGCCGCCCGCGCCCTGCACCAGGGGCTCGACCAGGATGCCGGCCAGCCGCGCGCCATGGATTTCCAGGTGGACCTCCAGCGCTGCCAGTTCGCCCTCGGTGCGCGGCAGGTCAACGATGTCGTGCTCGGCCAGCATGCCCCGGTACAGGCTGTGCATGCCTTCGTCCGGATCGCATACCGCCATGGTGCCGAAGGTGTCGCCGTGATAGCCGCCACGGAATGCCAGGAAACGGCTGCGGCCCCGCTCTCCCTGGTTCAGCCAGAATTGCAGCGCCATTTTCATGGCGACTTCCACGGCCACCGAGCCGGAATCCGTGTAGAAGACCCGGTCCAGTCCCGGCCCGAGCATGCCGGCCAGCCGGCGCGCCAGGTTCAGCGCCGGCTCGTGGGTCAGTCCGCCGAACATGACATGCGGCATGGCGTCCAACTGCGCGCGCACCGCTTGCGCGATGTGCGGATGGTTGTACCCGTGGCATGCGGTCCACCAGGACGCCACGCCGTCGATCAGGCTGCGGCCGTCGGCCAGTTCCAGCCGGCTGCCGTGGCTGCGCACCACCGGCAGCGGCGGCGTCGCCGTCTTCATCTGCGCATAAGGGAGCCAGATATGGGGTTGGCCCCGGGCCATCCAGTCGGGCGTGTGCATGATTCACCTCTCGATACCTGCGCCGCGCCCAGGCCCGCCCTACGGATGCGGCCGGAACGGAAGCGGCGGCGCCTCCACTACAATGGCCCGCATTCTACGGCCTGGCGGGGATGTATCCCGGCCAGGCCGCTGCCGGAAAATTAGATGTCCAAGCTGGATCCGCTTTTCTCGTCCGAACTGGCGCGTGCCGAAACGCGCCGCGTGCGCCGCCGCCTGCGCACGGCCACCGCAGCCGCCCCGGGACGCCTCGTCCTCGAGGGCGAACCCGTCCTGAACTTCTCCAGCAATGACTACCTGGGCCTGTCCCGGCACCCGCTGCTGGTCGAGCGGTCGCGCGAATGGGCGGCCCGACACGGCGCAGGCGCCCAGGCCTCGCGCCTCGTAACCGGCAACCTGGACCTGCACGAGCAAGTGGAGGCCAAGCTTGCGCGGCTCAAGGGCACGGAGGCGGCGTTGCTGCTGGCCTCGGGCTGGCAGGCCAACGCCGCCGTGCTGCCCGCGCTCCTGCGCGCGGCTGCCGGCCAGGGCGAGGTCGAGGTGTACGCCGACAAGCTCAACCACGCCAGCCTGCACCACGGCTGCCAGGCCGCAGGGGTCAAACAGATCCGTTTCCGGCACAACGACCTGGACCATCTGGAAAGCCTGCTCGCGGCCCGGGCGCCCGCCGAAACCGGCGGCAAACCGGTGGCGCGGTTCATCGTCACCGAGAGCGTGTTCAGCATGGACGGCGACCGCTGCGACGTTGAGCGGCTTGCGGGCCTGGCGGACCGGTACCGCGCGTTCGTCTACCTGGACGAAGCCCACGCCACCGGCGTCCTGGGTCCGCGCGGCATGGGACTGGCTGGACTGGCGCCCGGCCGCATCGACCTGGCCATGGGCACATTCAGCAAGGCGCTGGGCGGATTCGGCGCGTATGTTGCCGGTTCTCGCGCCCTGTGCGACTACCTGGTAAACGCCTGCTCCGGTTTCATCTACACGACGGCGCTGCCGCCCGCGGTGCTGGGCGCCATGGACGCGGCGCTGGACCTGGTGCCTACGCTGGATGCCGAACGCGCCCGCCTCGCTGCCGCGGGCGACAATCTGCGCGCCGCGCTGCGTGGCATGGGACTGGACACCGGCGCGTCCTCCACCCAGATCGTGCCGGCCATCGTCGGTGACGAAGACCGCGCCCTGGCGCTGGCTTCCGCGCTGGAACAGCGCGGTCTCCTGGCCGTGGCCATCCGGCCGCCTACCGTCCCCGCCGGCACCAGCCGCTTGCGCGTCACGCTCAGCGCCGCGCACCGCGACGTGGACGTGGCGCGGCTGATCGATGGCTTCGCCGCCGCGCTGGCGTGATGGCGGCTGCCCCGATGCAAGCCGCCGTTACCCGCCCCACCCTGCTCTTCGTACATGGCTGGGCCTTCGACGCCTCGGTCTGGGCGCCGCTGCGCGCCGGCCTCCAGGACTGGCCGCAAGTTTTTTTTGACGCCGGCTACTTCGGGTCTGGCCAGGAGCCGGACATTGGCGGCCCGGTAATCGCCATCGGCCACTCGCTGGGTGTGCTGCGCCTGCTGCGCCAACTGCCGCCAGGCTGCCGGGGCCTGGTGTCCATCAACGGCTTCCCGCGCTTTGCCGCTGGTCCCGGCTACGAGGGCGTGGCGCTCCGCTTGCTGGACCGCATGTCCAAACGGCTGTCGACCGACCCCGTCCCGGTGCTGCGCGACTTCCGCCAGCGCTGCGGCGACGCGTCCGATTTCGACGCGCCGCGGCTCGCGCCGCTTGCGCGCGATCTGCTGGCCCTGCGCGAGGAAGACCGGCGCGACGCCCTGGCGGCATTGCCCGTGCCGCTGCTGGTTCTTGCCGGCATGGAGGATCCCATCGTTCCGGCACCCATGACACAGGCAGGCTTTGCCGGCTTGGCCAACGCGGAGATCCATGGCCGCGAAGGCGGCGGCCACCTGCTGCCCGTGTCGGACGCGCCCTGGTGCGCGGCACGGATCCGCGCCTTCATTGCCCGCCTGGCGGACGCCGCATGACGCTGGCCCCGCGCAACGCCAGGATCGGCGCACGCTTCAGCGCCGCCGCCCAGGCCTATGAAGACCACGCGTCCGTCCAGCGCCTGGCGGCCGAACGGCTGGCCAGCGATATCGCCCTGCTGCCGCTGCCCCGGCGCCCGCGCATCCTGGAGATAGGCTGCGGCACCGGCCTGCTGACGCAAGCGCTGGCGCGGCGCATCGGCCCGGCGGATTGGACAGTGACCGACATCGCGCCCGGCATGCTGGCGGTGGCGCATAGCGGCCCGCCCTTGCCCGGCCAGGCCCGCTACCAGTTGCTGGACGGCGAACATCCGGACGGGTTGCCGGGCGGCTACGACCTGATCTGCTCCAGCCTGGCGGTGCAATGGTTTTCCGACCTGAACAAAGGCCTGGGCCGGCTGGCCGCGCTGCTCGCGCCGGGCGGCTGCCTGGCCGTGGCAACGCTGGCGGAGGACACGTTCCACGAATGGCGCACCGCGCATGCCGCGGCCGGCCTGACTCCCGTCACGCCGCGCTATCCGCCTGCCGCCGCCATCCATCCGGACGGGGGCAAACTGGCTGGTGGCGTGCGCAGCGAACGGCTGATACAAAATCATCCTGACGGGCTGCGTTTCCTGCGCAGCCTGAAAGGCATCGGCGCCACCACGCCCGCTCCCGGCCGCCCGCCTCTTGGCGCTGCGCAGCTGCGGCGCGTGCTGGCGGCGTTTGACGAACAAGGAGCCGGGGCGACCTACCACCTGGCCTACGGTATGTGGAAAAAACCGAACAAGCACCCCACCGGGGTTTTCGTGACCGGCACCGACACCGGCATCGGCAAGACCCTGGTATCCGCGATCCTGGCGCGCGCCTGGAACGCCGACTACTGGAAACCCGTCCAGACGGGCGTGGCGGAAGAACCGGGCGACACGGAAACCGTGGCGCAACTGGCCGGGCTGCCGCCCGAACGCCTGCACCTGCCCGCGTACGTGTTGCAGGCGCCGCTATCGCCCTGGGCGGCCGCCACGCTTGAAGACACCATAGTCGATGCGACCAGCATCGTCCCGCCCGCCACGCCAGCGCCATTGATCGTCGAGGGCGCCGGTGGCCTCTACGTGCCGATCGACGATACCCACATGATGATCGACCTGATCGCGCGGCTGGACATGCCCGTGGTACTGGCCGCGCGCAGCGGGCTGGGCACCATCAACCACACCTTGCTCAGCCTGGAGGCGCTCAAGCGGCGCGGCATTCCCGTGCTGGGCGTCATCATGAGCGGACCGCTATCGGCGGGCAACAAGGAAGCCATCGAGCGCTTCGGCGAGGTGCGCGTGCTGGCCGAGATCCCGCCCCTGTCCAAGGTCGACGCGCAGACCGTCGATGCGCTGGCCAGCGGCATTCCGTCGCTGGCGGAATGCCTGCAGGCGCTGGGCGACGCGCCTGCCGTAACCAGCTAGCGGATAGCGCTGCTGCCACCCGCTCAGCTTCTGGCCCCGCTGTTTCCGGGGCCGGAGCCGTTACGCATTCGTACAAAATAAATTCCGATGGCGCACACCCGTCCCCCATGCGGATGGATACCGGCGCAACCGTTTTTCCGCCTACGGATGGCAACCAAAGTCTCATGCAACGCATGAACTTTCCGAGTGAAGGCGCTCGCTTTCTACACCTTTCAGCCACATCCAGATGGCGAAACCAAGGCCATGGCGGCCGCTTACTCCACGCGCCGGCACGTTGTTGACTACTAACGCAACACAACGATAATTTTCGCGACATTGGCAGTTCGATTCGCAGGTAGCTGGACGTGCAGGATTGAGTTCCTGGGTTTCCTTATTTGCAGGAGAACTGGCATGGTCACCAGAAGGCTGAACATTCCTGTCCTGGCCCCAAATCCCAACCGCAATTTCTTCGACGGCACCCGCCCCGGCCAAGCCGTGTTGCGGCCCGCCGATATGCTGGCCTTGCGGCTGGAACTGCGCAACCTGGCGGTAACGCCGGGCCAGCCGCCGCGACTGAAGAAAGCCGGCGACGGGGTCGCCACGCTGATCGTCCACTTCCCGCCGCAGTCGATCACCGAAGAGGCGTTCTTCGAAAGGCCGCCCCCCGCCACCGCCAATCAGCCCCCGCCCCGCCCTACGCCGGACAAACCCGAGCCCGTCGGCGGCGTGGAAACCCCAACAGGCCCGCCCGTGCGCGCGCGCATTGCCGGAGAATCCCGGCTGGCCTTTGCCATTCCCGACGGCTTTGACGTGCCGTACACGCTGGAAGGCGTGCTGGCGGCGATGGAGACCCTGCCCCTGACGGTCGCCGCCAACGCGCGCCCGCCCGGCCCCAGCGCACCGCGCCTGGACCTGCGCGACCTGTTCGACAAACGCATCGACAAACTCTCCCCAGTGCAACGCGCGGCGCTGTCGAGCTTCGCACTGCGCAATGTGCGCATCGCCACGCAGCAGAACGCGCCCGGCACCCTGTTGCTGCGCCAGGCCGGTGGCGCCGCCGGGCTGCGCGCACTGCGCCTGGGCGGCATGGCGCCCGCCCGCGAATTGCAGCGCACCAGCGCCCTGATCGAGATTCTCCGGCGCGGACCCAAGCCTGCGCTGCCCGCCGCGCAGCAGACCGCGATCGAACTGCCGTGGCGCCTGATCCTCAGTCCGCATGCGGATGAGCGCTGGCGCCACGCCAAGGCCCCTGCGACTTCCACCGCCACCCAACATACCGAGCTCTGGCACACCCAATTGCTGGCCGCGCCGCCACAGGACAGCGCGACGGCGCCACGGCCGGATGATGCCCGGCCCAACGTGCGCGCGGTGTGGGCGCTGGGAGGCGAAGGCACGACCAAGCCGATGCAATCGGCGTTTCCGGTGCCGACGCAAACCTATCTGCCCCAACCGAATACCTCGCCCTTCCGCATGCCGATGGACGACTTCGACCGCTACCAGATCGCGCACCTGTCGTCGAACTTTTCCGTCGCCAACTACACGCCGCAGCCGGTGGAGGCCAGGCTGTTGATGCTCTCGCCGCTGGGCGCATGGCTGGACTCGCGCGGCAACTGGGACGCGCCCGGCCTATCGCTGGAAGAATGGACGCATCGAGGCGCCATGGGCCGCGACCACTACGTCCGCGTCGTCTATAAAGGGCTGCTGTTTCCTTTCGGCCACCGCGCCGCGCTGGTGAAGGTCAGCGAACGCAAGTTCCACCGCGGCACGCCCGGCAATACTGCCTATCTGCGCCAGCGCCTGTTCATCATCGTGCGCCAGCGAGAACGCGTGTACGCGGACCCCGACCTGCAGGCACGCGACGACGCGGGCAATCTGATCTTTCTGCATCGCCAGATGCCGTTTTCCAGTGTGCGCATCCTCACCACCGTCACGCCCAGCCTGGATACGCCGACCTCCCCGGACAGCAATATCGACGGCCTGGGACAATTGCTGTTCTGGCCGTGCATAGAAAAAATTCCCTTCCGCTTCGCCTGTTCGGCCACCGACATCGACGGTCGCAACGTCCAGTTCGACCTGCCCATGATCTTCATGGACGGCGGCCGCGCCTGTCCGCGCAAGCTCAGCGGCCAATGGCTGACGCCGGATTACGGCAATGCCGAAGCATTCGCGAAGCAGACGCGGGATGCCTGGCGCAAACCCGAGGTAAGCGACCGCCGCACCGCGCAGTTCAAGCAACAGCGGGTCACGCTGGCGTCTCCGCTCAAGCCCGGCGACACCGCCGCGCAAGTCGAGACTGTCGAGTTCGACGGCCTCGTCGATCCGGGCAATACCCAGCTACGCGCGTACAGCGACTCCCTGAACGGCCCCTTGTTCTATCCAGGCATCAAGCGCGCGGAAATCCGCATCGCCGCGCTGGCCGAACTGACGGGCAGCGACGGCAATAGCGTGCTCAGCTGGAACGACCACTACCTGCGCTTCGGTTTCGATTCCGCCAACGTGGGCCAGGTCTTCGGCGACATAGACGCCAACCCGGTCTACCGCGGCGATGCCGTGCTGAACTTCTCGGCGCAGGGCGACCGCGCCGGCGGATTCGTCCAGCCGAATCTGCGTCCCTCGGCCCTGTCGCGCATGGCCGGGCCGGTCAGCGGCAAGGTGACGGACTTCGTGGCCGGCAAGATGAACGGGCCGGACATCTTTCCCAAGGTTCTGTCCTCGGACCTGCCCCTGCCGCTGCTGTTTGGCTGCATCCCGCTGGGCGACGTCATCGAAGCCGTGTCCAATGCGGCGGGCACGCCGGAGCAGGTGCCGCGCTTCATCTCGGAAGCCTGTTCCCAGCTCGAGAGCCTGGTCAACGAAATGGGCCGGCTGTATGGCTTGGTGGCGGACCTGGCGCAACAGCCAGGGCGTATCGCCGAGGCTGCCTTGCAGGTGCTGAAAGCCACGCTGGAAGATTTGCTCAGCCAGGCCCAGGCTTATGCGCAAGACCTGGTCCAGGACGCGCGCGCGCGCCTCAACGGGCTGATGGCCGCGCTGGACGCTGTGCGCGCGCAAGTCGCGCTGCTGGCCGGGCTGTCCTTCGACGCCGCGCCCGCCCTGCCCGGACTGCCCGCGGTGCTCACCGCCGCGCGCAATGCGGCCCAGGCGCTGCGCACTGCGGCCGACACGCAGGTCAATGGCGTGGGCTTGCCTGATGGCCTGCGGCAATCGTTGCGCCAGGCGGCCAACACCGCCTTGACGCTGCTGGATGGCGTGGGCGTGGTGCCAGTGCTGCTGGTGCAAGGCAAGGCCTTGTACGACGCGCTGGATGCCGTGGTGGGCCACCCCGACCAATTGGACGAACTGTTCGCCGACGCCGCGACACTCACGCCCCGCCTTCAGGCCATCAAGGACGCGGTGCAGCCGCTGTCCGACACCATCGGTACGGCGCGTTTGCTCGAAGGCGCGCCGCGCCAGATCGCGCAGACCGCCCTGCAAGCGGTCAAGCTGGCGGTGGGCGCCGTGCTGGCAAGCGCCGAGCTGCTCGACTTGCTGACCGGTGACGAGCTCACCGTCCGCTTCGATTGGAACCCGGTGATCAAAAGCTGGTCGATCAAGCCCGGCGACCCGCCCCTGTTCCGCGTCAACGATGCACGCGGCTTCCGGGTCGCCGTGGAGGCCCGCATCCGCAAGAACGGGCAAAGCGCGCCGAAGATATCGGTCGTCTGCTCCCTGAAGGACTTCGACCTGGTCCTGATCGCGCCCGCCAGCTTTCTGGAACTGAACTTCGAAAAGATCGAGTTCCGCATCGACACGGCCGCGAAGATGGACGTGGACGTGCTGCTGACCGACATCAAGTTCGTCGGTCCCTTGTCCTTCGTGGAGACATTGCGCGATCTGATTCCGCTGGATGGGTTCTCGGACCCGCCCTACCTGGACATCTCGGCCAAAGGCGTGGACGCGGGCTTCGACCTGGCCCTGCCGGCCGTGGCCATCGGCGTTTTCAACCTGTCCAACCTGAGCCTCGGCGCGGGCTTTACCGTACCTTTCATCGGCCAGCCCCTCGCAGTGCGCTTTAATTTCTGCACGCGCGAGCAGCCCTTCAACCTGTCGGTATGCATGTTCGGCGGCGGCGGGTTTTTCGGCATCACGCTGGATCCCAGCGGCATCCAGCTCATGGAGGCCGCCTTCGAGTTCGGCGCCAGCGTGTCGGTGAACCTGGGGGTGGCCTCCGGCGGCGTGCACGTCATGGCGGGCATCTATTTCCGCATGGAAAAGAATGCCTGCTCTCTGGCCGGCTACTTCCGCATGGGCGGCTGCGTCAGCGTGCTGGGCATCGTCAGCATTTCCATCGAAATCTACCTGGAACTGCGCTACGAGTTCGAAAGCGGCAAGTGCGCGGGACGCGCCACCATCACCGTCGAAATCGAAGTCTTCATGTTCTCGATGAGCGTGTCCCTGTCCTGCGAGCGCAAGTTCGCCGGGTCCAATGGCGATCCGGGCTTCCGCGACCTCATGGGACCGCGCCCCGACCTGCCGCTGGCGCAGGAACTGGCGCAGATCGATGACGACACCGCGTACGCCTGGCGCGAATACGCCGAAGCCTTTGCCTGAGGAGCGTCCATGGCCAAGCAAACGATAGTCTGGACCGTGATTCCCAACGGCCGCGTGCCTGCGGGCGCCGACGCCGGCCGGCTGCGCGTATCCATCGTGGCCTCGCCGCGCCTCACGCCGCAGGCCGTGAACGAACAGCAGCTGCACGCCTTCGCTGACTGGGTCAACTGGCCGCGCACGCTGGAACGGGTGCGCTTCCTGCTGAATACCGGTGTAGCGGAAATCGAGCTGGAGCCTCAGGCTCAGGCCGATGCCGCGCTATGGGAACGGCTGCTGCCCAAGACCACGCCCGTGGCGGGTTTCGTGTTCCGCGACATGAGCAAGGTCAATCTATTTTCGTATTCGGTGGCCGGCGTGCTGGGGCTGGCCCGCAAGCACTACGGCAGGCTGGCCGTGCAAGCCACGGGGACGCCGCCCACCCTGCTGCCGTGGCGCGACGCGCATCCCGGCCTGAAGGACATGCTGGGCGACTGCGGCACGCGCACGACTTTCATTTCGCTGGGCGACCGGCGTGTCGAGATGCCGCTACCCGGCTTCGACCGATTCTTCGACGACGGCGGGGACGGCCCCGAGCGCGTGCTGCGCAGCCAGGTCTATGGTCCCCACAGCATCTATGAAGGCCGCGCAGCGGCGCCGGGGGTCAACGCCGAGGGCAATCCGCAGCCCGCCGTCAGCTTTCCGCTGCGCGCTTTGCCCACTCGCTGGAATGACGGCGGGCTAGCCAACGCCGACCAGAATCTGATGAAGCAATGGAACTCGCAGGCCGAGTACACCCTGTTTCAGGCCAACCGTTTCTACCGCCGCGCCCCCCCCACCGCGCAGCAGCAGGGCATGCGCCGGCCAAGCGGCGAGAACGTGCCCGCCCCGCCCGCCATCCCGGAGATGGATTTCCACGCCATCGTCGCGTCCTATGGCGACTATCCGGCGCTGCTGCGCCAATTGGGGCTGGTCATCGACTGCCTCTTGCCCGCGGACTCGCCGCTGGACCAGCAACTGGCGGCGGCGCCTGCCGCGCAGGGCCGCTTCTTCCTGACCCTGCGCTGGGAAGACGGGCACGACGCCGGCGACGACGCTTGTCCCGCTACCGCGTGGGCCGGCGACCATGAACGCTTTACCACGCGCCCACGCAACCCTTCCGATCACGAACGCGGCATGCTCAAGCTGCGCCGCGCCGACGACAGCTGGAACCTGCTGGAGCCGCGAACCCCCTTCGACGTCTACCAGGTCGATCCCGACGGCGCGGCCCTGAAAACCGTGGACTTCGTACTGACTGCCCAGAACCTGATCGCCAAGAGCCTGGCGCTGGGCGCCGACGGTGCGGTGACGTACACCACGGGCGACAAACAGGGCGTGGCAGCGCTGCGTTCCGGCGGCCTGGGCGTGGCGCGGCGCGGCCGCGCTTGGGAAGTCGCGCAGAACGCGGCAGCCGCTGCCCTGAAGAATGCCGCCCTGTCGGGCGCGCCCGGCAGCATCGTGCTCTACGCCGAAGACCTGTTGCGCGGCTATCGCGTGGACGCGCAGCCGCAGGTGCCCGGCGACCCGCAACGATGGCGTTCGCTATGCCAGCGCTCCGGCACCTACCGGTGCACGGATGGCGGAGCTCCCTTGCAGCTTCCCGATGACGAGGGCTATGTCAAAGGCGCGTCCACCAGCGGCGGTGCGCAACCCGACGACCACTACCTGCACGAATCCCTGTTCCGCTGGACCGGCTGGAGCCTGGTGGCGCCGCGCCCGGGACGCACCTTGCGCGACCGCGTCGACCCGGCCAGCGGCGTGCAGGGTGAAGTGCCGGAGGATGTGCAGGACGTGGCCACGGAAAAAGGCAATGGCCTGGCGGTGAGCTTCGCCGCGGCCAAGGGCAGCCTGCCGCGCCTGCGCTTCGGCATGCCTTACCGCTTCCGCGCGCGCCTGGTGGACCTGGCCGGGAACAGTCTCGCGCATGATGACCCGTCGCTGGAACGGGACGACAACGCCACGCAGCCGGTCGTCTACTGGCGTTTCGAACCGGTGGATCCGCCGGCGCTGGTGCAGCGAGCCCGCTTGAGCGAAGGCGAATCGCTGGAACGCATGGTGATCCGCAGCAACACCGGCCTGGACCCCACGGCGTATCGCGACAGCCCGGACTTCAAGCATGCCCGTCAGCAGCCAGCCTCCAAGGACTTCGAGTATCCCGTGGTCAATGAACGCCACGTAGTGCCGCCCAAGGCGTCGCAGCTGCAATGCGAAACGCATGGCCTGTTCGACGCGATGATGGGCAGCCCCGCCGGCATCAAGCAGGCCTATGAGATAGCGGCCCGCGATGCGGCCACGCTGTACGACGAGGGACCGGGCTCAGAGATAGAACTGGTGACGCCACAGGCGCTGAAGGAGGTGGCCACTACCGAGCGCGTGCCTCCACAATTGCCCAACCCCGAGCATCCCACGGGCGAACGACTGGCCGCCGGGCAGTATGTGATCCACCGGGAGGCCCAGGTACTCACGCCCTATCTGCCGGATCCTGCCGCAGGCGGTATCGCCCTGCGCGCCCAGCCCGGTCACGCCTTGCCCGGTGTCAGCGGACCCAAGGTGCTGGGCCCCAGCGCCGTCATCGCGCAGACTCCCGCACAGGAACTGGTGCTGCTGGTGGCGCACGCGGCGAAATGGCCGGACAGCCTGGGCTTGCGCATTGTGCTGGAAGAGCGCCGCGCCACCCTGACCGACCCACCCTGCTCGGAGAGTTACCCCGACGACGGCACGCCGGCCTGGGACGAGGCCAAGCGGATCCTGACCTTCTTTCTGCCCAAGGGCCGCATCGCCCGCCTGCGCTACTCCAGCTTCGTGAACCCCGGGCTGGCCAACACCTTCGGCATCCCCGCCTGGGCCAGCAATGAAGGCGAACGTGCCACGCTGCGTCTGTCGTCGGTGCTGGGCGGCTGCTGGATGGTCACCCCCTACCGGCCGCTGGTGCTGGTTCACGCGACGCAGCAGCCGATATGCGACCCCGTGCTGATGATGGCCGAAGAACCCCAACGCCAGCCGGGCGACGCTCATGCGGACCTGTACGCCCGCGTGCGCCTGCACGGTCCCACTACCGGCAAGATTGAAATAGAGGCGGATTGGAACGAATGGGTGGACGACTTGCTCAAGCCGCGCCCCGAACGGCATGCCGGCCACGGCGTGCTCGCCGAGATTCCCCTGTCGGAAAACTACGCCAACCTTTTCAGCCTGAGCAACGCGGTAAAGGAACAGTTGAACGCGGACGGGAAGCTGCGCGCGCGAGGAGATCGCCACGAGTTCGGCGACACCCGTTTTCGCCTCATCCGCTACCGTCTTCGCGCTACCACCCGGTTCCGCGAATACCTGCCGCCACCGCTCTACGAACAGGTGGATATGGTCACGCGGGTGGGGCCGGTCGCCGACGGGCCCCAGGTCGAAGTGGGTGCGGACGACGATCCTGGCGCGCCGGTGCTCAGACGCGACGGCACGGCGCAAAACACCGTCGTGCGCGCCAGCGCGCCGCCGGACGCCCCCGTTCTCACTTATGTCATGCCGACCTTCCGCTGGCAGGAAACGGCAGGCGCCGGGAAACTGGACGTGACACGGCTGGGCAACGGTTTGCGGGTCTGGCTGGAACGGCCCTGGTTCTCCTCCGGCGACGGCGAACTGCTGGGCGTGGTGATCTATGGCGACGGCCAGAATTTCACCGACATCCCCGACCGTCTGACGCCGCTGGTCACGCAGTGGGGCATGGACCCGCTATGGGAGACGCCCCAGCCCAAACACAAGACACGCGTGTCGGACTTCTCCGCGCGCGTCGCGGACGAACAGGTCTATCTGCAGGAAATCCCGGCCCAACCGGTCCACGTGGTCGGACACCGCGTCCGCTGGAGCGAGGAACGCGCGCGCTGGTACTGCGATATCGAACTCGACCCGGGTCGCACCTACATGCCTTTCGTGCGCCTGGCGCTTGCGCGCTACCAGCCCAACGCCATCGCGTCGGCCAAGCTGTCGCGAGTCGTGCTGGCCGAGTTTTCCCAAGTGCTGCCGCGCCGCCGCGCGGTGTTCGAGCAAAAACGCGGCAGGCTGACATTCAGCCTGCGCGGCGTCGTCCCCGCGCACGGGCCGATGAAGTTCCCCCTGGATTCCGAATACCTGAATATTTCCTTCATTCCCGGCATCGGCCAGACCGCCGAGAGCGGCCGCAATCGCGTGGAGCTGGTGCTGCAGACGCGAGACCCGGCCTTGGACAGCGACCTGGCCTGGAGCGATGCCGCGGTGCTGGCATCGGGCCTACTGGATCCTTCCGGACCGGCGCCCCAGCCCGCCGGCCCGGGCCCCATTCTCATAGACCGCATGCGCGAGCTGCCGATTCTTGAGACCGCCACGCCCACGACGCTTGCCGACCTGTCGCGCCTGGGCGGCGTGGTCGTCGGGCCGGTAGTGCGTTTTCCCCCGGTGCTGGAAGGCCCCATCCTGGGCGAGCTGCTGGATCCCGTCATCTGGACCGCCAGCGTCGCGCTTCCCGACAGCGGCGGCAAGCCGGCGCGCGTCGCGGTGCGCGAGTACGAGCGCTACTACACCGACAACACCGTGCCCGAACGGCGCGCCGGCGCCACGCAGCAGCGCCGTGTGGTGGAGGAGCGGCTGGTGTACACGGCGTTCTTTGCGCTCTAAAGGCCCCTTGCGCCGCGTGCGGAGGGGCGCCCTAGCCCAGCGCGCCGCTTGCTCGCAGGCGCGTGGCCTGTCCGGCATCGATGCCCGCCTCGGCGAGCACGTCCTCACTATGCTCGCCGAAGGCCGGCGCCGCCCGCGGCGCCGACGCCCCGCTGCGGCCATACTTGATCGCGTGTGCAAAACCCTGGTAGCTGCCCACCACCGGATGCGTGAAAGTCGAGATCATCCCTTCCGCCTGGACCTGCGGGAAATCGAACATGTCTTCCACGCCGCGCGCCGCGGCGCAGGGCACGTCCTCGCCGAACAGAGCTTCCCATTGCAGCGCGGTCCTGCCGCGCAACGCCTCGCGCAGCAAGGGCACGATTTCATCACGATGCTCGGCGCGCTTGCGCACGGAGTCATAACGCTCGCTGGCCGCCAGCGCATGCAACCCGGTCTTGGCGCACAATGCCTGCCAGAAGTGCGGCGTATTCGCGGAAATGTACAGGTAGCCCTCCCCGGTGGGATGGATGCCCGTGATACCGCCGGAGCGCATGTCGCGGCCAATATTCCGAGGCTCGCCCTCGGCCCATACCAGGCGTGCCGATTGCAGGGCCAGCGCGCTGCGCAGCAAGGACACGCCCACGTATTGGCCCCGCCCGCTGCGCTCGCGTTCATACAAAGCGGATGCCACGCCCGCCGCCACCAAGGCGGATGCATAGTAGTCGACGACCGAACCGTATAGCACTTCCGGCGGCCCATCCGAACTGCCTTGCAGCGCGCACATCCCGGTCATGGTCTGGAGCACCTGGTCGTAGCCCGCCTTGTCTTTCAGCGGCCCGGTCTCTCCGTAGCCGCTGACCGCACAATAGATCAGCCGCGGATTGATCTCCACCAGCTGCTCGTAGGCAATTCCCAGGCGCGGCGGCACTCCGGGCCTGAAGTTATGCACCAACACATCGGCGCGCTCGACGAGTTCGCGCAATACGGCCCGGGCGTCGTCCTGCTTCAGGTCCAGCACAATCCCGCGCTTGCCCCGGTTCACGCCCAGGAAGGCGCGGCTTTCAGCCTCCAGCGTCGAAGGATATTTGCGCAGGTTATCGCCCGCGGGCGGCTCCACTTTGATCACGTCCGCCCCCTGGTCCGCCAGCAATGCACAGCCGTAGGGGCCCGCGATGTAGGCGCTCAGGTCCAGGACCCGCACGCCTTCCAGCGGGCCGGCTCCACCTTGCGTCGACGCGGCGGCTCTCATCGTGCCTCCCCGGCCGCGGCCATGCGCAGCACCGCCTCGGCGCGGCGCAGAAACGGGCCGTCGATCATCCGGCCGTCCACAACGAAAGCGGCAACGCCCCTGGCGTCGGCCTCGCCGGCGGCTTGCACCACGCGCTGTGCGTGAGCGATTTCTTCTTCGGTCGGCCGGAAGGCGGCATTGGCCAAGGCTACCTGGCTGGGATGGATGCAACTTTTGCCCATGAACCCCAGCCGGCGCGCCAATTCGGCCTCGGCTTGAAATCCCGCTGTATCCGCGATATCGGCAAAGGCAGAGTCATACGCGAATACCCCCGCTTCCGCGGCCGCCAAGCGCACTGCCAGCATCGCCTGGCGCACCGCGCCCGGTTCGCGCCGGTCGATGCCCGCCGGCTCGAACAGGTCTCCCAGCCCTAGCTGCAGCCCTGCCACGCAGGGATGCGCGGCCGCCAGCGCGGCCGCCCGGCGCAATGCCCTCGGCGATTCGATATTAAGCAGCAACCCCACGGGATGCTCCACGCCGTTGGCCTGCCGCGCCTGATCGAGCGCGCCCGCTGCCGCCTGCACATCCGCCACGCATTCCACCTTGGGCAGGTTCACCAGGCTCAAGCCCTTGCGCACCACGGCGCGCAGGTCCGCGTGGAAATGATTCGAGTCCAGTGCATTGACGCGCACGATCAAGGTCTTGCCAGCCGCGCCGGCCTCGGCGGAGGACAGCAAACCCGCCAGATGCCCGCGGGCTTCTTCCTTGCGCGCGGGCGCCACGGCGTCTTCCAGATCGAACGACAGGGCATCGGCCGGGCCGGCCAGCGCCTTGGCGAACAACTCGGGACGCGATCCCGGAACGAATAGTTTGCTTCTCATGCGTAGGCTCTCGAATAGCGGCGATTTCCGCTCATTGGATGGATATGTTGCGATCGGCCGCCACCTGTTTCCACTTGGTGGCATCCGCCTGCACGAGCGCCGCGAATTGCGACGCGGTCAGCTCGGCCGGAACCGCGCTTTCCTCGGCGAACATGGCTCGCATCTTTGGATCGTTGACGATGCCCCGTATCTCCGCGTTGAGGCGCTCGACCAATGGCGCGGGCGTGCCCGCGGGGGCAAGCACGCCCCACCAGAGTTCGACCGAGTACCCTGGCTGCCCTTCGCCGATGGTGGGAAGGTCGGGGTAGAACTGCGAGCGCTCCGGCGATGTCACTGCCAGCACACGCAGCTTGCCCCCCTTGAGCAGGGAGGCCGTCGAGGCAAAACTGCCAATCACGAAATCCACGCGGCCGCCGGCGAGATCGTTCAGCGCGTGCGACATGCCCTTGTAGGGAACGTGCGTGAAGGTCGTCTTCTCGCCGCCGGCCAGGATCTCGCTGGCCATCTGGTTCACGGACCCCAGTCCCGCGCTGCCATAGGTCAGCTTGCCCGGCTCCTTGCGGCCAGCGGCCAGCAGGTCAGACATCGACCGGTACGCGGACTCCTGTCCGACCACCAGTGCCATCGGACTGCGCGCCAACATGGCGACCGGCGCGAAGCTGCGCACCACGTCGTACTTCAGGTTGGTCTGCACGGCCGCGTTGGTCGTGAGCGTGGATGACGACAGCATCAGCACCGAGCCGTCCTTGGGAGCCCGCGCCACATATTCCGCCCCGATGGCGCCCCCGGCGCCCGGGCGGTTCTCGACGATGACGGTGGACGCGATCCGGGCTCCCAGCTTTTCCGCCAGTACGCGCGCAAACACGTCGTTGCTGCCGCCGGGAGGAAACGGCACCACCATGGTTATGGTTGGCGGCAAGGCGGGCGGCGCCGCGGCCGCGCCGGCGGCCAAGCCGGCGGCCAGGCACGTGGCCGCGAAGCCCGCGAGAATTCTGTTCATGGCATGTCTCCCTGTCTGCGGTCCGGCGCGCATGCGGTGCATGCCTTGAAGACGCCAGCCGTTCTTGTCTTGTCGCAGGGATACTAGGCCTGCCGGCTGGTGATATAAAGCGAGGATTCTTAAATCACTACGTGAGGATTTCTGATGAAGATCGAATCTTTCCGTACCCTTAACGCCGTCCTGCGCGGCGGCAGCTTCGCGGCGGGCGCCGCCGACATGAACCTGTCGCCCAGCGCGGTCAGCCTGCAGATGAAGCAGATGGAGGCGTACTTCGGACAACCGTTGTTCGACCGTTCCGCACTGCAGGTCAAACCCAACGCCTTCGCCGCCGAAGTGGACGCGGTGCTCCAGGAAGCGCTATCGAGATTGGACGAATTGCGCCGGCGCAGCACGCCGGAGGTCGAGGGACGCGTCCGGCTGGGCACGATAGAGCCCCTGCAAGTCACTTTGCTGCCGCCGCTGCTGCGCGTGCTGCGCGAACGCTATCCGCGGCTGGACGTTCGGCTGGTGCGCGGCCGCGCCACCGAATTGACCGAAAAGCTGAAGACGGGCGAAATCGACGCCGCGATCATTGCGCGGCCCGAAACCGGCGGTTCCAGCCGTTTGTCCTGGACGCCCCTGTTCCGCGAAAAGCTGGTCCTCATCGCCCCGCCCCATTCCCGCGAGAAGACGGTCGCGGAACTGTTCCAGCAATACGAATGGATCCGCTTCGACAAGACTACCGTGGGCGGCCGCCTTGCCGCGCGCTATGTGGCGCGCCACGCCCCCTATGCGCGATGCCGCATCGACTTGCAGTCGCTGGCGGCCCTTACCGCCCTGGTCTCCGAGGGCCTGGGCGTCTGCGTCCTGCCCGAACCCGGTCCCAATCTCCTGGACGTGCATCCGGTCCGCGTGTTGCAACTGGGCAAGGATGCGCCCTACCGCCAAATCGCATTCGTATGCCGTCAGTCGGACCAGGACAACCGGCTCGTGCAGGCCTTGCTGGATGGCGCGCAGCGCTGACCGACTGCGCGCCAGCGCAAAAAAAAGGGTGCCCGGAGGCACCCAAATCCACCCTACAACAGCAACTACAACTGCATAACTCTCCTGCGATGCTTACGCGGCCTTCTGCTCCTTGCCGTGTTCGAACTGCGCTTCTTCCGTGGAGCCCGTCAGCGCGGTGGTCGAGGACTGGCCGCCTTCGATCGTCTGCGTGACGGCGTCGAAGTAGCCGGTGCCGACTTCGCGCTGGTGCTTCACGGCGGTGAAGCCCATTTCAGCGGCGGCGAATTCCTTCTGCTGCAACTCCACGAAAGCGCTCATCTGGCGGCGAGCGTAACCGTGGGCCAGTTCGAACATGCCGTAGTTCAGCGCATGGAAGCCGGCCAGCGTGATGAATTGGAACTTGTAGCCCATGGCGCCGAGTTCGCGCTGGAACTTGGCGATCGTGCCGTCATCCAGGTTCTTCTTCCAGTTGAACGAAGGCGAGCAGTTGTACGCCAGCAGCTTGCCAGGGAATTGGCGATGGATGGCTTCAGCGAACTTGCGGGCGTATTCCAGGTTGGGCGTGGACGTTTCGCACCAGATCAGGTCGGCGTAGGGCGCGTAGGCCAGGCCGCGCGAGATTGCCTGGTCGATGCCGGCCTTGGTGCGGAAGAAGCCTTCCACCGTGCGTTCGCCGGTGATGAAGGGACGGTCGTTCTCGTCGACGTCGCTCGTCACCAGATCGGCCGCGTCGGCGTCGGTGCGGGCCAGCAGCACGGTGGGCGTGCCCATCGTGTCGGCCGCCAGACGCGCCGACACCAGCTTGGCCACGGCCTCGCGGGTCGGGACCAGCACCTTGCCGCCCATATGGCCGCACTTCTTGACCGAAGCCAACTGGTCCTCGAAGTGCACGCCCGAAGCGCCCGCCTCGATCATGGCCTTCATCAGCTCGAATGCGTTGAGCACGCCGCCAAAGCCGGCCTCGGCGTCCGCCACGATGGGCGCGAAGAAGTCGATATAGCCTTCGTCACCCGGGTTCTTGCCTTCCATCCACTGGATCTGGTCGCAGCGGGTCAGAGAATTGTTGATGCGGCGGACCACTTGCGGCACCGAGTTGGCGGGGTACAGCGACTGGTCGGGATACATTTCGCCGGCCAGGTTGGCGTCGCCGGCGACTTGCCAGCCCGACAGGTAGATCGCCTTCAAGCCCGCCTTGACCTGCTGCATGGCCTGGTTGCCGGTCAGGGCGCCCAGCGAATTCACGAAAGGCTCGCTATGCAGCAGTTCCCACAAGCGGGTTGCGCCGCGGCGCGCCAGCGTGTGTTCCACGCCGATGGAGCCGCGCAGGCGGATGACATCTTCCGCGCTGTAGTCGCGCTTGATGCCTTGCCAGCGGGCGTTCTCGGCCCAGTCCTTCTGCAGATTGCGGATTTCGGTTTCGCGATTGCTCATGGTGATGCTCCTGGTCAGTGATGGGAAGACTTCAAAAGATTCGCGTCCTGCGTTGCGTGAATCGTTGGACAAAGTCTATGCCTCTGCTGCGGAGCAATGCGGGCTTATGTCTTATACAAGACGAAAAATATTATTCTTATAAATCATGCGGTTATAAAATCAATTTCGTATTGCGAAACGCAATTATCATCTGTGAAATGGGCTCCCGCTGCCGCGCAGCAACGGCTTTCACATGACGAAGGTTACATTTCACCATGCGGAAAATCAGGCAATTTGGCGACCGCCTACAATGCGCTCATTCTTCAAGTTTCCGATGACTCCGCTATGACGCTGTCTCACGGCCCGCTGGGCCAGAACGTGGCCTACGCCTCGCAGTACGATCCCTCGCTGCTCTTCCCCATCGCGCGCTCGCACAATCGCGCGGCCCTGAACCTGGAAGCGGGCAAGCTGCCCTTCACCGGCGTGGACCTATGGAACGCCTATGAATTGTCCTGGCTGGACGCCAAGGGCAAGCCGCGCGTGGCCATGGCGACCTTCTCGGTGCCCGCAGACAGCCCGAACATCATCGAGTCCAAATCCTTCAAGCTTTACCTGAACTCGTTCAACCAGACCCGCCTGGTCAATTCGGCCGCTTTGCGCGGCCGCCTGGAGCGGGACCTGAGCGCCGCCGCCGGCGCACCCGTGGGCCTGGATTTCTTCCTGCCGCAGCGATTCTCCGAGTTGCAGATGGGCGAGATGGACGGCATCTATATAGACAAGCTGGACATCGAGATCGACACCTACGAGCCCGCGCCCGAAGTGCTGCGCACGCGGCCGGGCGACGTGGTCGAGGAAACGCTGGCTTCGCGCCTGTTGAAATCGAACTGCCCCGTCACGGGTCAGCCCGATTGGGCCAGCGTGCAGATCCGCTATCGCGGCGCGCCGATAGACCGTGAGTCGCTGCTGCGCTATGTCGTGTCGTTCCGCCAGCACGCGGAATTCCACGAGCATTGCGTGGAACGCATCTTCAGCGACATCATGCAGGCCTGCCGGCCAGAGCAGTTGACGGTCTATGCGCGCTATACGCGGCGCGGCGGATTGGACATCAATCCCTGGCGCAGCAACTTCGAAGCCGGGCCGCCAGCGGACGTGCGTACCGTCCGCCAGTAGCGCATCCGGCTACTTCACAAAGGGCGCGGGCCGGGGGGTGTCGTCCGCCGACGGCGGCAGCACCGGGTACTGAATCGCGGGTTGGTCGCCCGTCAGGGTCTTCAGGAACGCCACGATCTGCGCATTCTCGTCCGCCGAGAAGGTCCGGCCCAGCTGCAGCCGGCCCATCACATCCACGGCCTGCGTCAGGGTGGCCGCCTCGCCGTCATGGAAGTACGGATAGGTCAGCGCAACGTTGCGCAGCGTAGGCACCTTGAAGTTGAAGCGGTCGGCATCCTTGCCCGTCACCGCCGCCCGCCCCTCGGCCTTGTTCTCGGTGACGTACGGCGTGACCAGGCCCATTTTCTGGAACGAATTGCCGCCTACCGCCACCCCGTTGTGGCAGGCCACGCAGCCGCTGTTCTTGAATAGTTCGTAGCCCGCCAGCTCTCGCACGGTAAGCGCTTTCTGGTCGCCGCGCAGCCATTGGTCGAAGCGCGAATTCGGCGTCACGAGCGTTTCCTCGAACGCGGCCAAGGCGCCGGTGACCTCATCGATGCCGATCTCGTCCTGGCCAAAGACCTGCTTGAACTCCGCCCGGTAGCCGGGGATGGAGTTCAACACCTGCACGGCCAGTTCATGGGTGGAGGCCATTTCCATGGGGTTGGCGATGGGCCCGCCAGCCTGCTCACGCAGGTCCTTGGCGCGGCCGTCCCAGAACTGGGCGATGTTCAGGCTGGAATTGAGCACCGTCGGCGAGTTGATCGAGCCCTGCTGCCACTTGTGGCCGATGGAGGCTTTGAGATTGTCCGAGCCGCCCATGCCCAGGTTATGGCAGGAATTACAGGAAATCGCGCCTGAGCGCGACAGGCGTGGGTCGAAGAACAGCTTCTTGCCCAGCTCCACCTTGGCCGGTTCCTTGATCACCGCAGGCTCGATCGGCTGTATCGGTTCCTGCGAGGCCGCCATGGTCGAATGCGTCCAACTGCCCAAGGCGATCCCTGCCGCCAGCAACGCGCTTGCCCTTCTCATTGGCTTCTCCTGAGTAATAACCACTTCAATTCCATGGTTATTACATCAGAGCGCCGCCCCTTTCACCTTGCGCGGGGTCAAACCCGCCGGGACACAAGTCCCGGCCGGTTCAGGAACGCGCGGCCGCCGAGGCAGTAGCCGCGGGTTCCGCGCGCCGCGCCTGCACCGCGATCCACTGAGCCAGGAAGGCCGCGGCGGCGAAGGCCACGCCTGCGCCCACCCAGGGCCCCTGCCGCAAGCCGGCATCAAGCAGCAGGCCGAACGCGAGCGGTCCCAAGGCCGAGCCCACATCCATGCCGGAGTACACCAGCCCGTAGACGGAGCCGGTCGATCCCTTGGGCGTGACGCGGCGGATCAGCATGTCGCGCGACGGCGCCGCCACCCCGGAGCAAAAGCCCGCCAGGGCAACGACTGGCGCCGCCAGGACCGAGGGCACCAGGCCCAGCGCCAGCACCACCAGGGTCACGCCCGCCAGGATCAGCGCCACCATCACGGTGCGCTCGGTGCGCGGATTGGCCGACACCAGAAAGCCGCCTGCAGCCATGCCCACGGCCGAGGCCACCATGTAGCCGGACAGCGCCGAGCTGGCGGCGACCTTGGACAGGTCATAAAGCTGCCCCAGCAAGGGAATGGTGTAGTTCTGCACCGAAGACAGCGCGATGGAGGTGCAGGCAAAGAACAGGAATGCGCCCCACAGCGCCGGCTTGGACAAAAGCGTGGCCAGCGTGGTCAGCACGCTTTCCTGCGGCTTCGCCACTGGCTTGGCGGCGGGCTTGCCGGTATCGGCATCCGCATGGCCGTCCAGCGGCGACGGACCGCCGATCAGATCCCGACCCAGCACGGTCAGCAGCAAGACCAGCGCGACCAGGGCGGCCGCGCTATAGGCGGCCACCCGCCAATCCGCCAGCAGGGTGATGCTGGTCATGAACACGGGCGTCAGCGCCCAGCCCAGGTTGCCCGTGAGGCCGTGCGTGGAGAAAGCGTGCCCCAGGCGCGGCGCGGAAATACGGTGGTTGATGATGGAATAGTCGGCGGGATGGAAGACGGAGTTGCCAATACCGCCCACCACCGCTGCCGCGATCAGCATGGCGTAGCCATTGGCGGATCCGATCAGGACCCCGGACAACACAAAGCAGGCCAGCCCGAACCACAGCACCGGCCGCGCACCGATCCGATCCACCACGAAACCCGACGACGCCTGGCCGATGCCCGACACCACGTAGAAGGTGGACACGAGCAGCCCCAGCCGGGCGAAGTCCAGGCCGAACTCGTTGCCCAGGGAAACATAGAGCGAAGGCAGGACCAGTTGGAAAAAGTGCGAGGAAGCGTGGGCCACCCCAATCAGCAGGATGATCTTCCAGTCGCGCCGGCGGGCGGCGGCATCCAGGGCCAGGGTATTCGCAGCGGTGTTCATTGCAGGCGGCCGCGGTCAGCGGCAGGTAGCGCGACGCCTCGGGCGGCGCGGGTTGTCTCCGGCAACGTCCGGGTGTGCCGGGCGTTGGACTCTGAGGCGCCATGCCGGCCACGCCGGCTGGTCGCTCTTTGTAGGTAACGGCGGCCGCCTTGCGCGAGCCGGACCGCCGTTGTGCAAACCAATATATATGTACTACGAGGACAGACTGCAGGGACGGACTACAAGGACGACTACAGGGTCTTTTCGCGGATTGCGGGCCAGGCGCGTTGCAGGTAGTACAGCATCGACCATACCGTCAGCACCGCCGCCACGATGATCAGCACATCGCCCAGCAGGCGGGAGCTGACGCCGTAGATCGGCTGGTTGTACAGCAGGCAGGGAATCGCCACCATCTGCGCGGCCGTCTTGAACTTGCCCAACCGGTGCACCGCCACGCTGGCGCTGGCGCCGATCTTGGCCATCCATTCGCGCAGCGCGGAAATCGTGATTTCACGGCCGATGATGATCAGTGAAATGAAGGCGTCGACGCGGCTGAGGTCCAACAGGACGATCAGGGCGGCGCAGACCATCAGTTTGTCGGCAACCGGATCCAGGAAGGCGCCAAACGCCGATGTCTGGTTCCAGCGACGGGCCAGCCAGCCGTCGAACCAGTCGGTCAGCGCCGCAATGATGAAAGCCCACGCGGCGAAGGTGTCGCGAACAGGGACCGACATCCAGCTTTCGGGCAGATAGAACAGCCCGACCACCAGCGGAATCATGGCGATGCGCAGCCATGTCAGGATAATGGGTACGTTAATTGGCATAGTGTACGTATGCTAACAGTAAGACGCCCCCCCGAAGCGCCGGAGGCGCTTCCCCCCCAGGGGGGCGCCGCTGCGGACCGGCGGAGCCGGATCCGCGCGGCCCGGCTGGCGCTACGCCGGTTGCTGCGTCTGTAACCGAACAGAGGGTGAGTAACCGCCGGCATTTATGCATGGCGGCTACCGCAGGGCTTCATAGATGCGGATCGCCAGGTCTTGGGAGATGCCGTCGACCGACGCCAGGTCTTCGATGCTGGCCGAGGCCACGCCGGAGAAGCCGCCGAAGCGGGCCAGCAGGCGCTGGCGGCGGCGGGCGCCGATACCTTCGATTTCCTCCAGCCGCGAAACATTGCGCGCCTTGGCGCGGCGCGCCCGCATGCCGGTGATCGCGAAGCGGTGCGCCTCGTCGCGCACCTGGGCGATCAGCATCAGCGCGGCGGACTCCCCGCCCAGGGCCACCGGCGGCCGGGCGTCCGCGAACACCAGCGTTTCCAGGCCGACCTTGCGCCCTTCCCCCTTGGCTACGCCCACCAGCGTCTGGATATCCAGGCCCAGTTCCACGAACACCTGGCGGGCAACTTCGACTTGGCCCTTGCCGCCGTCGATCAGCACCAGGCCAGGCATGGGCGCCTCGCCGTCCGCGACCTTGGCGAAACGGCGGCTCAACACCTGGCGCATCGCGGCGTAGTCGTCGCCCGGCGTAATGCCAGCGATGTTGTAGCGCCGGTACAGCGATGGCTGCATGTCGTGGTGTTCGAAGACCACGCAGGATGCCTGCGTGGCCTCGCCCGCCGTGTGACTGATATCGAAACACTCGATGCGCAGCGCGTCCAGCGCGGCCTCGTCCGTGTCCAGATCCAGCGCCTCGGCCAGCGCCAGCGTGCGCGCGGCGCGGGCGCCAGACTCCGTCAAGGCGCGGGCCAGGGCCATCTCGGCGTTCTTGGTCGCCTGTTCCAGCCAGGCCCGGCGCGCGCCCTGAGGGCGGGTCAATACGCGCGACGGGCGTCCGCCGGCCTGCTCCACCAGCAGCCCGATCAGGTCGGGATCCGGCAAGGCATGCGAACAGACCAGCACCGGCGGCATGGCGTTGTCCGTGTAATGCTGCGCGACAAAGGCTTCCAGCACCTGGGGCGCCGCCTCGCCTTCGGCATGCGCGGGAAAGAATGGCTTATCGCCCAGATGGCGGCCGCCACGCACCATCGCGAGGTTGACGCACACCTTGCCGCCCGCGATCGCCGCGGCGATGATGTCGGTGTCTTCGCCGCTGACGTTCTCCATGGTCTGCTGGTGCAGCACGCGCGCCAGCGAACCCATCTGATCGCGCAACGCCGCGGCCTCCTCGAAGCGCAGTTCGCTGGCGGCCTGCTGCATCCGGCTTTCGATCTCGCCCATCACTTCCTTGGCCTCGCCATTCAGGAAGCGCACGGCGCGCTCGACGTCACGCTCGTAGCCGGCAGCGTCGATCGCGCCGACACAGGGTGCCGAACATCGCCCGATCTGATGCAGCAGACAGGGCCGTGAACGGTTGGCGAAAACGGAGTCCTCGCAGGTACGCAGGCGGAAGACCTTCTGCAGGATCTGGATGGTCTCGCGCACGGCCCAGGCGTTGGGAAACGGCCCGAAATACTGGCCGCGCTTGTTCGTCGCGCCGCGGTAATACGCAATGCGCGGCCACTCATGGCCGGTGATCAGCAGGTAAGGATAAGACTTGTCGTCGCGAAACAGGATGTTGTAGCGCGGCTTGAGCGTCTTGATGAGGTTGTTTTCGAGGATCAGCGCTTCTGCTTCGGAACGCGTCACCGTCACTTCCAGCCGCGCCACCTTCGCCACCATCTGGGCGATGCGGGGGCTGGCCAGGTTCTTCTGGAAATACGACGAGACGCGCTTCTTCAGGTCGCGCGCCTTGCCGACATACATGACCTCGCCGGCCGCATCCAGATGCCGGTATACGCCCGGCAGATGCGGCAGGTCAGCCAGGAACGATTTGAGATTGAAGTCGTCGGGCATTCTGATAACGGCTTTCGGCCTGCAAGGTGTCCCAGTCCGGCGCGGCAAAACGCGGCATCAGGCGGCGGATGCGGGCCACGGACTCGGGCGCGTGCTTGAATTCCAGGCGCTCCAGCAACTCGTCGGCCAGGTCCGGGCGGTTGCATACCAGCACCATATCGCAGCCGGCGCCCAGCGCGGCATTGGCCCGGTCCAGGATGTCGCCGGCCACCGATGCGCCTTCCATGGTCAGGTCGTCCGAGAACACCACGCCGTCGTAGCCGAGGCGGGTCCGCAGGATGTCCTGGACCCAGCGCCTGGAGAAGCCGGCCGGATGCTTGTCGACCTTGGGGTAGATCACGTGCGCGGGCATCACCGATGGCAGCACCGCGTCGCCCAGCCAGGCATAAGGCGCGGCGTCGTCCTTCAGGATACGCTCCAGCGGGCGCGGATCAACCGGAATCTCGTGATGCGAGTCAGCCTCGACGTAGCCATGGCCGGGAAAGTGTTTGCCGCAGGCAGACATGCCCGCCAGCTGCAGGCCCTGGATCAGGGCGCGCGACAGCATGGTGACCACGCGTGGATCCTGGTGGAAGGCACGCGTGCCGATCACCTTGCTGACACCGTAGTCCAGGTCCAGCACGGGCGTAAAGCTCATGTCCACGCCGCAAGCGCGCAACTCGGCGGCCAGCACGTAGCCCGCTTCGGTCGCAAGACGCATGGCCTGCAGCGGATCGCGGTCCCACAGCGCGCCCAGGTCACGCATGGCGGGCAGCGGCGTGAAGCCATCCTCGCGGAAGCGCTGCACGCGGCCGCCTTCATGGTCCACCAGGATCAGCAATGGCTCCTTGCGGGCCTTGTGGATCTGGCGGGTCAATTCGGTCAGTTGCTTGCGGCTTTCGAAATTGCGCGCAAACAGAATCACGCCGCCCACCAGCGGGTGGCGCAAACGCTTCTTTTCCGCCTTGGTCAGGGTATATCCCGCCACATCGACCATCACGGGGCCGGGCGGCAGGACCGCCCTGGATTTTTTCTTGGCCATGTCAGGCTGTCCTTGTGTCTATGACTTGCAAGCCGGCAGCGCACCACGGGAGGTCCGCGTTCAAGGCTTGCGTTCGACCACCACGTAGGCGGCGGCCATGTCGGATTCGTCGGTAATGGAAACATGCGCCGCGCCGAAGCGCTGCTCATACCATTGCAGCAATTCTGGCGCGATCACCAGCACGGGACGCCCGCCAGGCGCGTTCAGCGTCTGCACGCGACGCCAGGTCATGGGCATGCGCATGCCCAGGCCGATGGCCTTGGAAAACGCCTCCTTGGCCGCGAACCGCGTGGCCAGGAAGCGCAGGCCGCGCACCGGATCGCGGGCGCGGCGCGCGTGGAACTTCTGGAGTTCCTCGGCGCCGAGGATCTTTTCCGCAAAACGGTCGCCATGGCGCGCCAGCGCGCGTTCGATGCGGTCGATACGCAGCAGGTCCATGCCGATGCCGGCAATGGCGCCCGCGGGCGCGGCGGGGCGTGAGGCGTCAGACATGGAGATGAGCGCGCGGCCAGCGGCAAGAAGCGGTCATCGGGTCGGCGCTCAAAGGCCGCGCAGCGCCTGCAGGCGAGCCTGCACCATCAGCGCCTTCATGTCGCGCACCGCCTTTTCCCAGCCGTCGAACACCGCCTGAGCCACGATGGCGTGGCCGATGTTGAGTTCGGAAATGCCGTCCAGCGCGGCGACGGGCTTGACGTTGCCGTAATGCAGGCCGTGGCCCGCATTCACGCGCAGGCCATGGCGCAACCCTTCGGCCACGGCGAGACGCAGCCGCTGGAGTTCGGCCTCGGCGGCCTCCCCTTCGGCCTCGGCATAGGCGCCCGTGTGCAATTCGATCACCGGCGCACCAGCCTTGGCCGCCGCCGCGATCTGTACCGGATCCGGATCGATGAAGAGCGACACGCGGATACCGGCTTCGGCCAGCAGGCCGACGGCATCCGACACCGGCCCCATGGCGCCCGCGACCTCCAGTCCGCCCTCGGTCGTGAGCTCGGTGCGCTTTTCCGGTACCAGGCAGACGTCGTTCGGCTTGACCGCGCAGGCGATCTCCAGCATTTCGGCCGTCACCGCGCACTCCAGGTTCATGCGCGTGCGCAACTGCGGACGCATGGCGTAGACGTCCTTATCCTGGATGTGGCGCCTGTCTTCGCGCAGATGCAGCGTGATGAGGTCGGCGCCGGCGTCCTCCGCGCGCAGCGCGGCGGCAACCGGATCCGGATAGGTCGTGTGGCGTTGTTGCCGCAGCGTGGCAACGTGATCGATGTTTACACCAAGTTCTATCATTGCACTTTCGTTGTTTCTTCCCAGCCGCCGCCCAGGGCCTTGTACAGTTCCACGCGGTTGATCAGCGCGGCCAGGCCAGTCTGGACCAGGGCGAGCTGGGCATTGAAAAAGTCCACCTGCGCGGTCTGCACCTGCAGGTAGCTGTCGATACCATTGGTATAGCGCAAATTGGACAGTTCCAGCGTGCGTCCCGAAGCGTCCTGCAGGGCACGCTGGGCGTCCAGCTGGGCCCCGTAGGTCGCTTCGCCCGCCAGCGCGTCCGACACTTCGCGGAACGCCTGCTGGATGGACTGTTCGTACTGCGCCACGGCGATATTGTCGCGCGCCTTGGCCAGGTTCAGGCCTTCGCGGATGCTGCCGCCAGCAAACAATGGCGTGGTGATGGAAGGCGAAAAGCTCCAGTAGCCCTGACCCCCCTTGAACAGGTCGCCCAATGACGGGCTGGCCACGCCCAAGAGGCCGGTCAGCGAAATGGTCGGGAAAAACGCAGCGCGCGCCGCGCCAATATTGGCGTTGGCGGACTTCAGCTGGTTTTCCGCGGCCATGATGTCCGGACGGCGCTCCAGCAGGTCGGACGGGAGGCCCGCAGGCACCGTAGCCAGCAACTGGTCGCGGCCGAACACGGCAGGCGCCGGCAGATCCGGCGGCAACGGCGTGCCGACCAGCAGCACCAGGGCGTTCATGGCCTGCGCCTGGGCGCGGGCCAATTGCGCCAGATCGGACGAGGCCGAGTCCAGCAACGTCTTCGCCTGGTTCAGGTCCAGTTCGGAGGCCACGCCGCCATCGAAGCGACGCTTGACCAGGTTATAGGATTCCTGGCGCGACGCCAGGGTGCGCTGCGTCAGGTCGAGCTGGACCTCGGCGGCGCGCAGGTTGAAATATGACTGCGCGACCGCGCCCACCAGCGTGATGTGCACGCTCTTTTGCGCCTGCTCGGTGGACAGGTACTGCTGGTACGCCGCCTCGGAAAGGCTGCGCAGGCGGCCGAACAGATCGATCTCGAAGGTGGTCAGGCCGATGCCCGCCTGGTAGGAGCTGCTGATGGAGCCTGCGCCGGGCTGCCGCATATTGGCAGGCAGGTGCTGGCGCTGGCCCTGGATGCCGGCGCCGATGCTGGGCCATTGCGCGCCACGCTGGATGCCGTATTGGGCGCGGGCCTCTTCCACGCGCTGCACCGCCACGCGCAGGTCGCGGTTGTTCACCAGCGCCAGTTCGATCAGGCTTTGCAGGCGCGGATCGCGGAAGAACTCGCGCCAGCCCAGGTCGGCCGCGGGCGTGCCTTCCTGCGGCATGACCGAGGTAGACGGCTGGGTGCCCAGCGAAGTGGGCTTGGCGTAGCCGCCGTATTGCACCTTGGGCTGGTCGGGCCACGCGCCCGCCACTGGCGCGTCGGGACGCTTGTAATCAGGCGCCAGCGAGCAGCCGGCCAACGCCACCGCCACGAAAGCGGACAAGGCGGTCTGTTTGAACTTCAGGGCTTTCATTCCTTGCCCTCCTGGCCACCGTTGGGTTGTGCGGGATGTTGCGCGGCAGCGTCCGGCGCAGCCTGTCCGGCCGCGGCCTTCTTGGCCGCCTGCTCTTCTTCGAAGGCGCGCAGCTCGGCGCCCAGCAGGCGCGGCCGGGTCTTGAACAGGCCCAGCACCACCACGAAGAAGGTCGGCACGAAAATCACCGCGAACGGCGTGGCGGCCAACATGCCGCCCAGCACGCCCAGGCCCACGGCGCGCTGGCTGGCGGCGCCGGCCCCCGTCGCCATGGCCAGGGGCACCACGCCCAGGATGAACGCCAGCGAAGTCATCAGGATCGGACGGAACCGCAGCCTCGCGGCCTCCACCGCGGACTCGTACAGTCCCATGCCGCGGGCGTACTGGTCCTTCGCGAACTCCACGATAAGAATGGCGTTCTTGGCCGCCAGGCCGATCACGGTCACCATGCCCACCTGGAAGTACACATCGTTGGACATGCCCAGCGCGCTGATCAGCGCCACGGCGCCCAGCATGCCCAGCGGCACCACCAGCATCACCGAAATCGGGATGGCCCAGCTTTCATACAGGGCGGCCAGCACCAGGAACACCACCAGCAGCGACAGGCCCATCAGGATCGGCGCCTGGTTGCCCGCCTGGCGTTCCTGGTAGGAAAGGCCGTTCCACTCGTAGCCGAAGCCCTGCGGCAGCTGGCCCACCAGGCGTTCCATCTCGGCCATCGCCTCGCCCGTGGTGTATCCCGGCGCGGCGTCGCCGCTGATGCGCATGGATTCATAGCTGTTGTAGCGCACCACCTGCACCGGGCCCTGCTTCCATTCGGCCTTGACGAAGGTGGACAGCGGCACCATGCCGCCCTGGCTGTTGCGCGCGTTCAGTTGCAGCACGTCATTGAGCTGCATGCGGTACGGCGCGTCGGCCTGCACCCAGATGTTCTGCATCCGGCCCAGGTTGGGGAACTTGCTCAGGTAAGCGGAACCGACCGCGGTGGAAATCAGCGAGGCGGCCTCGTTGAAATCCACGCCCAGCGCGGCCGCCTTGTCACGGTCGATGGTCAGGCTCAACTGCGCGCCCGGTCCGAGGCCGGTGATACGCACTTGCGACAGCACCGGGCTCTTCATGACCAGGCCCATCAGCTCGCCCGTCGCCGCAGCCAGGGCGGCGGAACCCGCCGCGCCGCGGTCCTGCAGGCGGAAGTCGAAGCCGGTGGCGTTGCCCAGGGACGAAATGGCGGGCGGCACCAGGGTGAACACCTGCGCGTCATGGATGCCCATCAGCTGCTTCTCGAAGGCCCGGAAGGCGATCGCGCCCGCGGAATCCTTGCGCTCCTTGCGCTCGCTGAAGTCCTTCAGCGTGACGAAGGCGATAGCGGCGTTCAGGCCGTTGCCGTTGAAGCTGTAGCCCTGCACGGCGATGACGTTCTCGACCGCCGGCACCTCCGAAAAGTACTTCTCGACCTGCTCGATGACCTCGACCGTCCGGTTGGCCGTCGCGCCCGTGGGCAGTTCGATGTTGCTGACCACGTAGCCCTGGTCTTCCTCGGGCAGGAAGGACGAAGGCAGGCGCAGGTACAGCCAGCCCAGCAGCAGGACCAGCACCAGGAATGCCAGCATCATGCGGCCGCCCTTGTGCAGGATGCGCGACACCCAATTCTGGTAGTTGTGGGTGGTGGCGTCGAACTTGCGGTTGAACCAGCCGAAGAAGCCCTTCTTGTCCTCGTGGTGACCCTTGGGCACCGGCTTGAGGATGGTGGCGCACAACGCCGGCGTGAAGGTCAGCGCCAGCAGCGCGGAGAAGAAGATGGACACGGCCATCGCGATCGAGAACTGGCGATAGATCACGCCCACCGAACCGCTCATGAAGGCCAGGGGCAGGAACACCGTCACCAGCACCAGCGTAATACCGATGATGGCGCCGCTGATCTGCGGCATGGCCTTCTTGGTGGCCTCCTTGGGTGGCAGGCCCTCCGTGGACATGATCCGCTCGACGTTCTCCACCACCACAATGGCGTCGTCCACCAGAATCCCGATGGCAAGCACCATGGCGAACATGGTCAGCACGTTGATGGAGAACCCGAGCGCCAGCATCACGGCGAACGCCCCCAGCATGGCCACCGGCACCACCAGGGCCGGGATCAGGGTATAGCGTACGTTCTGCAGGAACAGATACATCACCAGGAACACCAGCACCATGGCTTCCGCCAGGGTGTGCACCACCTGCTCGATGGACACCTTCACGTAAGGCGCCGTGTCGTAGGGGATGGAATAGGTGATGTTGCCCGGGAAGTACTTGGACAATTCCTGCATCTGCTGGCGCACGCCCTGCGCGGTGGCCAGCGCGTTGGCGTTAGGCGACAGCACGATGGCGAACGCCGCCGTCGGCTTGCCGTTCAGGCGAGCGCCGAACTGGTAGTTGTCAGCACCGACCTCGATGCGCGCGACGTCGCGCAGCAGCACCTTGGAGCCGTCGGTATTGGCGCGCAGCACGATGCCGCCAAAGCCCTCGACCGTGCTCAATTGGCCGTTGGCCGTGACCGTGGCCGTGATGCGCTGCGACTCGGGGTTGGGCGGCGCACCGATGCTGCCGCCGGAGATCACGACGTTCTGCTGCGCGATGGCCTGGTTGACCTGCGACATGCTCAGGTTGAAACCCACCAGCTTGGCGGGATCGACCCAAACGCGCATGGCGCGCGGCGCCGCGAACAACTGGAACTGGCCCACGCCAGGCACGCGCGATACCGGGTTCTTGATGTTGCGCGTAATGTAGTCCGCCAGCGCGGTCTGGTCCAGCGAGCCGTCGGTCGACGAGACCGCCGCCACCATCAGGAAGCCGGTACTGGTCTGCTCGTATTGCAGGCCCTGCTGCTGCACGGCGGTGGGCAACTGCGCAACCACGTTGGACACGCGGTTCTGGACGTCCACCTGCGCAAGGTCCGGGTTGGTCCCGGGCGCGAAGGTCGCGGTGATGGTCGAGGTGCCGTAGGAATCGCTGACCGACTCGTAGTAGATCAGGCCCTTGGCGCCGTTGAGCTGGTCTTCGATGATACTGGTGACCTGCTCGGCCACTTCATTGGCCGACGCCCCCGGGTAAGTCGCCGTGATCGTGATCGCTGGCGGCGCCACGTCCGGGTACTGCGAGATTGGCATGTTCGGGATCGCCAACACCCCGGCCAGCAGGATGAACAGGGCGACTACCCAAGCGAAAATCGGTCTATCAATAAAAAATTGCGGCATGTGGGCTGACTCTGAAAGCGATGCTCACCAAAGAGGAACGCGGCGCTTGCGCCGCGTGCCGCTTAAGATTTCTGGCCTGCGGCCTTGTCCTGCTGCGCGGGCTCGGCCGGCTTGGCGCCAGGCTGCGGGGCGGATTCCGCCGGCTTGGCGCCGGGTTGCGCAGGAGCCTGGCCGCCCGGCGCGGCTGCGCCGTTCTTCTTCCATTCGCTGGCTTGAACCGGAGCGCCGGGGCGGACTTTCTGGAACCCTTCCACCACGACCACGTCGCCGGCCTTCAAACCGCTGGTGACGATCCAATTGCTCTGGAGGGCGCCACCCGTGGTGACCGGGATCTGCTCGATCTTGTTGTCCTTGACCAGCATCAGGCTTTGCAGGCCGTCCGCGGTGCGCTGCAGCGCCTGCTGCGGCACCATCAGCGCCTTGTCATCCACGCCTTGCTCCAGGCGCACGCGCACGTACATGCCGGGCAGCAGGATGCCGTCGGGGTTGGGGACCTCGGCGCGCAGATTCACCTGGCCGGTGCTCGGGTCCACCGTGATGCCGGTGAACAGCAGCTTGCCCGGCTGACCGTATTCGGAGCCGTCTTCCAGCACGATGGTGGCGCGCGCGGTGTCCTTGCCGACCTGCTGCAATTGGCCGCTGGCGAAAGCGCGGCGCAGGGACGCAAGTTCCGCGGTGGATTGGGTGAAGTCGACGTAGATCGGATCCAGCTGCTGCACCGTGGCCATCTGCGTGGCCGAGGTGGCCTCGACCAGCGCGCCCTCGGTGACCAGCGGCTTGCCGATGCGGCCCGTGATGGGCGAGGTCACGTCGGTATAGCCGAGGTTGATCGCGGCATTGTCCTGGGCCGCCTTGGCGGCGGCGACGGCGGCGTCCGCCTGGCGGTACGACGCCACCGCATTGTCATATTCCTGCTTGCTGACGGCATTGGCCTTGACCAGCGGCGCGTAGCGGTCGGCCAGCAGCTTGGCGCTGAACAGATTGGCCTGCGCCTGCTTCAGCTGCGCTGCCGCCTGATCGTACGCGGCCTTGTACGGCGCCGGATCGATCTTGAAGAGCAGCTGGTTTTCCTTGACGTCTCCGCCCTGCTCGAAGGCAATCTTCTGCACGATGCCGGTGACCCGCGAGCGGATCTGCGCATCCCGCACGGCGTCCACGCGGCCAGGCAGTTCGGATACGATCGGCGCGCGCTGCGGCTGGATCGTAATGACGCTGACCTGCGGCATGCCAGGGTTCATCTGCGGCTTTTCACCGCAACCCGCCAATATCAGCGCGAGGACTCCACCGGAAAAAGCCAGCCCAGAAATACGTTTAGGCGAAAACCGCATTGAAACCCCCGCGTAGCGTAGTAAACCGTAATCGCGTCAAGTAACCGCAGTATTTAACCGCGGCTTCTGGCCACGATCAAAAACAAGAAGCATGCGTCATCAAGGCACGTAATTAGCCCAGTAATGTAACTCAGTTATTGGGGAAATCACTGATTTTTAGTGCTTCAAAGGCCGCGTACGGGGGGCTTTCGTACAACAAATCAGGTATCGGAAAGCTCCATGAGGTTACCCAGGAACACATAACCCATGCCATGCACCGTGTGTAGCGGCAGCCTTGCGCCGGCCCGCAGGACCTTGCCCCGCAGGCGGCAAATGGCCACGTTCAGCGTGCGCATCGTGGTGCGCCGGCGCACGGCGATGAACTCTTCACGCCGCAATTCCCTGCCGGGATTGGCAGCAAGGCTCAACAGGCAGGCGCGCTCCAGGGCACTCAGTCCGATGCGGGCGCCATGCGGCGTCAGCAGGGTCCAGCCCTGGTAGAGCAGCGTCCACCAACCGTCCGTGGGAAAAGAGGAATTGGCCGCGCGGACGGACGCGGACGGAACATGGCGAGCGGGGGCTTTCACGATGGGTCTCCGCCGGGACGGTCCGCGCCGCGCAGCACGGCGGGCCGCTCCCGGAACAAGGTTGCAGGTTGTCCTGGGAGACTACCGGCGGGAGCTCGCCTGCGGCGGCATCCGCACGCACCTATCAGACCGATCCGATCCCTTGCCTGACCCGTACCGATCTGTACGGGTCATGAGCGACCAGCGTCCGGCGATTCAGGTGCGTTTGCCGTTGCGGTGGATATCGTGGGTGACGAAGCAGCTGTCCTGCGTAGGACGAGCGAGGATGCCCGGCTTGGCCAACGTGGCGCGGATGTCGGCCAGGCCGGACTCCCAGTGCTCACGCATGGCCTCGGTGCCGAATTCGTAGTCCTTGGAGTAACGCTCCCGGTGCTTGGATTCGTAGATGAGGTTGATGATGTTGGTGGCCGGCGTATGGGACAGCTTGCGGATTTCCGCGAATTCGGCCGCGTTGCGCTCGGCTTCCGGCAGCTTCTCCAGCAGGCGCTGCAAGCCATGCCGCAGCTTGAGCACGCGCCTCAACTGATCGGTGACCAGTCGGGTCCGGCTGGAATACTGGATGTCCTTCTGGCGCTCGGCCACTTCCTCCAGCGTGGTGGGCAAGCCGCCGCGCGCCGGCCACAGGTCGACCTGGAACGCCAGCGTATCCCGCATGTTGTCGGTGGTGAGCACCTGGGCCAGCGGCGTGTTGGATACCACGCCGCCGTCCCAGTAGTGCTCGCCGTCGATCTCGACGGAGGGAAAGCCGGGCGGCAAGGCCCCTGAGGCCATGATGTGCTCGGGGGCCAGGGTGTCCTTCAGGCTATCGAAATAGGCGAAGTTGCCGGTCCGCACGTTCACCACGCCGAAACTGGCGCGCACTGTTCCGCTGTTGAGCAGGTCGAAATCCACGAACTCCCGCAAGGTCGCGGCCAGCGGCGTGGTGTCATAGAAGCTGGTGGATGCGGCGCCCTTGCCATGCACGAGGTAAGGCGGAGGAAAACGCGGTTTGAAAAAACCCGGTTGCCCCGAGAACAAGGCCTGGAACGCCGACAGCCGCCCATTCATGACGGGTGAGCCGAAGCCGAACGGCAAGCCTTCGAACATGGGGCTCAGCGTTTCGCCCCAGGGCACCGAGGCGAAGCCGGCTGGTCGGCAGATGCGTTCCCAGAACCCGCGCAGGCGCTCCACGCGCTCGTCTTCGCGGGAGCCGGCGATGATCGCCGCGTTGATCGACCCGATCGAGATGCCGGAAATCCAGTTGGGACGGATGCCCGCCTCGTGCAGCCCCTCGTACACCCCGGCCTGGTAGGCTCCCAGCGCTCCCCCGCCCTGCAGCACCAGGGCAACGACTTCATAGGGCGGCGTGTCGCCGGTATCTTGGGTTGGGGCCTTGCGACGAGTGCTCATGCAGCATCCTCCAGGCAGGGCTGGCAGGCTGCCCTACGGTTTGCTTTTATCCGGCAATTGCGGCGCGGCCACACCCGCGCGGAACGGATACTTCGAGAAAATCTGCGCAACCACCTTGTCCGTGTTTTCGGCCGAGGCGGACGCGTCGGGCTGGACCTCGCCCACCGCCACGCCTTCCCACACCAGTTGCCTGCGGCGCGCGTCGACGAGGTCGATGTTCAAAGTGCCCTCAGTATATTGGTAGACGTCATCGCCCCAGCCGTAACCGGGCCAACCGCCATAAAAGCCCGCGCGATAGCCGTAATACGGGCCCATGGGTGGCGCGGCAGGCGTGACCTGCACCTTCTGCTGCAGCTTGGCGCTGAAGTTGACCAGCAGGTCGGGATTGGCCGCGCTATAGGTATAGCCGCGCATTTCCATCTGGCCGCGCGTGGCGTCCTTGAGGCGCTCGGTCAACAGCGTGCTGTAGCCAGCCCTGTCCGTGCCCAGCGGCGACATATAGCCGAACGTCCGGTACTGCGCGAAATTTGCTTGGTGGTCGTAGTCGCTCTTGACCGTGGGGCCGGAGGCGCAGGCCGCCAGCAGAGCCGTCATGGAACCCGCAGCCAGCAATTTGAACGCTTTCATGTCGTTTTCTCCGTGAGCCCGAGGCGTACACATAGTGCCGCGAAGCCCGCAAAATTTCAACAGAATCTCATTCTCATCGCACGAATTGCCGACCGCCAGCGCAACCCTCCGTCCATTACACTTTCAGGTTGTCCCATACCTTGGCCCGAGCACGGGCACGACACAGATGCTGGAACTCGATGGCTCGATTTGGTTTCGCTCCGGCGCCCAGACCTGGGGCGGAAAAAACCGTATAGACCTGCTGGCGCAGATCGACGCCACGGGGTCGATCACGGCTGCCGCGCGCGCGGTGGGCATGAGCTACAAGGGCGCCTGGGATGCCATCGACGCCATGAACAACCTGGCAGGAGAACCGCTGGTGATCCGGGCCGCCGGCGGCAAGGGCGGCGGCGGCACACGCCTGACGGACCGTGCGCGCGGCCTCATCGCCACCTTCCGCGCCCTGGAGGCCGAACACCGCAAGTTCATGGAAAACCTGACCCGCGCTGGCGTGAACGCCAGTGGCGATATCGACCTCATGAGGCGTTTCATGCTCAAGACCAGCGCGCGCAACAAACTGTTGGGCACCGTCATCCAGATTCGCGCCGGCGCCGTCAATGACGAGATCGTCCTGCGCATCGCGGGCGGCCAGACCATCACGGCCACCATTACCCGCGAAAGCACCCAGGAATTGGGATTGGCCGTGGGCAAAGAGGCGATCGCGCTGGTCAAGGCCTCGTCCGTCATCGTGGGCGCGCCCGGCCCCGGCCTGCGCCTGTCGGCCCGCAACCAACTACCGGGCAAGATCACCGCATTGCGCCCGGGCGCCATCAACAGCGAAATCCTGATCGGCCTGGAAGGCGGCGTGACGCTGGCAGCCATCGTCACCAACGAAAGCGCGCAGGACCTGGGGCTGGACGCAGGCGCCGACGCCGTGGCGATCTTCAAGGCATCGAGCGTGATTCTGGGCGTGCTGGACTGAGGCCTAGACCGGGCCCTCAAACGCCCACGTCGTCGTCGTGGCGCCGCACCCTGCCCTCGCGCACCTCGAACACTTCATCGGCCAGCGCATCGACGTCAGCCGGGTCGTGCGTGATCAATAGCATCGGCACGTCCAGCTGACGCTGCAAGGCGTCCAGTTCCAATCGCATCTTCCCCCGCAACTGCGAATCCAGCGCGGAAAAGGGTTCATCGAGCAGCAGGATGTCCGGGCGCAGCATCAGCGCTCGCGCCAACGCCACCCGCTGCTTCTGTCCGCCCGAGATTTCACTGGGGTAGCTGCCCACGATAGAACCCAGCTCGAACGCATCGACCCAGCGCTGCGCCTCCGGCCCGACTTCGCGCCTCGGCGGATTGCGCCAGCCCCGCCGCAGCCCGAAGGCGATGTTCTGCGCGACGGTCAGGTGGGGAAACAGCGCATAGTCCTGGAACAGATAGGCGACGCGGCGCGACTGCGCGGGCAGGTCGACGCTGGCATCCGAATCGAACAGCACGCGGCCATTGATTTCGATGCGGCCCGCATCCGGACGCAACAGGCCCGCCACGGCCCGCAGCGTCAGGCTCTTGCCCGCCCCGGAAGGACCGAACAACGCAATGCGCTTGGCCGACGAATCGAACGCAACGTCCAGCGTAAAACGGCGGTCGCCCGACACCATCTGTTTGCGCACCTGAAGGCTGACGCTCATAGGGCGCTCCCGTTGCGGCGGCCGCTACTCACAGGCACCAGTTTGCCGGCCAGCAGCAAGACCACCACGCAGGTCACCGAAGTCACCATCACCAGCATATTGGCCGTGGCATCGTCGCCCGCCTGCACTGCCTCGTAGATGGCGACGGACAGCGTCTGTGTGCGCCCCGGCAGATTGCCGGCAATCATCAGCGTGGCGCCGAATTCGCCCAGCGCGCGCGCGAATGCCAGCAACACGCCCGCCGCGATGCCGCGGGCGGCCAGCGGCAAGGTAACGCGAAAGAACACCCCTGCTTCGCATACGCCCAGCACGCGCGCCGCGTTCTCCAGTTGGCTATCGACGTTCTCGAAAGCGGCGCGCGCCGATTTGAACACCAGGGGAAAAGCCACCACGGAAGCCGCGATCACCGCCCCTTGCCAGGTGAAGACCAATTCGATGCCCCAGCCCGCCAGGGTCTCGCCAATAATGCCGCGGCGTCCCAGCAGCACCAGCAGGTAGTAGCCGAGCACTGTGGGCGGCAGCACCAGCGGCAAGGTGAGCAGCGCGTCCAGCAGGTCCCGCCCCGGCCAGCGCCAGCGCGACAGGCCATAGGCCGCGGCCGTGCCGGCCACGGTTGCCAACAGCGTTGCCCAGCCTGCCACTTTGAGGGAGAGCAGCAGCGGGACCCAAACCGGATCACTCATCAATGCCTACGATTCAACAGGTATCAGGGCTTCTGGAAGCCGTAGCGCGACAGTATCGCCTGCCCCGCGGGGGACAGCACATAGGCAACGAAACTTTCCGCTTCCTTGGCGGCGGCCTCGCGAGTCGTGACGGCGATGGGATAGGTCACCGGGGTCTGCGATGGCACGCGCACCGCGATCTTGACCTTGTCCGCCATGACGGCTGCATCGGTCGCGAACACGAAGCCCGCGTCGACCTCGCCGCGAGCCACGTAGTCCAGGCTCTGGCGCACGTTCTGGGCCAGCACGCTCTTGGCCTGCACTGCGCTCCACAGGCCGGCGGCTTCCAGCGCGCCCTGCGTATAGCGGCCCACCGGCACCGATGCCGGGTTGCCATAGGCGACACGCTTGACGTCGTCGCGGGTCAGGTCCTTCAGCGTGGTGATGTTGGCCTTGCTGTCGGCCGGGACGATCAACACTACCTGATTGGCGGCGAAGTCCACGCGCGAGGCCGGCTTGACGGCCTTTTCCTCGATCGCCTTGTCCATGGCCTTCTGGTCTGCCGAGGCGAACACGTCGGCCGGCGCGCCCTTGACGATCTGCTGCAACAGCACGTCGGATGCGCCGAAATTCAGGATGACTTTAGTGCCGGCGTGCTCTTTTTCGTAGCCCTGAGCGACTTCCTTGAATGCATTGGTCAGGCTGGCGGCGGCCGACACGACCAGGTCGCCGGCGCAGGCATTGGCGCCCCACGTGGCGGTCAGCGCCAACGACAGCGCCACGATCGGACGTTTGCGGAACATGATTTTCTCCCAGGGAAATCGCTAAGTCGGTGACGAAATATATCTAGGTATATAACGCTCGTCAATTTTGCTCCCGAGGGGCGTTGAGCAAAATCAAGAAGGGGCGGACGCCGGCCTCAGCCGCGCGCTACCGTGGTCTCGCGTACCGTTTCGGGCGCCAGGCGCGCACGCAGGTGTTCCAGCGCCAGTTCGGGCCGGGCCGACCCGCACATGAAGATGTCGAGCGCCGCGAACCGGTGCTCGGGCCAGGTATGGATGCTGATGTGGGATTCGCTGAGCAGGACTACGCCCGTCACGCCCGCGCCGTCGCCGAAATGATGGAAGTGCGCGCTCAGCACGCGGGCTCCCGCCGCCTCCGCCGCGGCGATCAGGTCGCGTTCCAGCGCTTGGGCATCGGTCAGGAGATCCGGCGGCACGCCACGGAAATCGGCCAGCACATGACGGCCGGGAGTGGCATGCAAAGTCACTTGTGCGATCCGCCCGAAGACCAGCCGGAACCGCCGGACGAGCTGCTGCCCCAACTGCTGCTGGAGCCGCCGCCGCTGGACATGCGAGCGCCCGGCGTACTGAACCCGGTCGCGAAGATCACCACCACGATGGCGTAGACGGTGTACAGGAGCTTGCCCATCTTGTTATTCGTCCTTGCTGGATAGTTTGTCCGCCAGCGCCGCCGGAATCCAGAGGAACGCCAGGCCGATCAGGATCGGGACGAAGCCTCCGCTGAATATGGTGTCGATGTTCAGGAAGGCCAGCACGATCATGGCCGTCCAGGCGAACTTGCGATACCCGCCGCTCTGGGCGCTGCGCGGCATGGCCTTCTGTTTGGCGAGTTCGGGATCACCGAACCATTCGGCCAGCTGCGCCGGCGCCACGGGTCCGGCAGCCGACCAGCCCAATTCGGACTCGCTCAGTTCGCGGGTCAGCTTGAGATTGCCGGCCTTGTAATCCGTGATCTTGGTGCTGTCGCCCACCTTGACGCGCCAGTTGAAGGCGCCCAGCGCCAGCTCCACGCGCGAGGTGTAGTCATACAGTTTCTGGTAGAGCTTGGAACGCCAGCGCACGCTGCTGGCATTGTTATGGCTGGGCCAGGTATCGCATACCTGCACACGCTCCCAACCCTCGTCCGTTTCCACCAGCCAGATGAAGCCCTTCGCAGGGTTGAACAACAGGTATTCGATCCAGTCCGACGGCTCCTCGGGATCCGGATCGGCACATTTCATCAGGCCGATGAGCGTGTAGGATGCCCCGTCGATCTTGGCCACCGCGCCCAGCGACAGCGTGGTCTTGATGGACTTGACCTTGCGCGCCTTCTCGATGACTTCGGCCGTGGGCCCCGAGCAGTCGACCGTGGCGGAGCACGAAGGGCAGACCACCTGCGTGGCCATGGCGGCCACGAAGCTGATGGGCCCGCCGCAGTTCGGGCAGTCCAGCGCCTTGATCTGGCCGCGGAAACGACCGGCGGTCTCTTCGACCTGCTCGTTGGTCCGCAGCGAGGCGGCCTGCATGGCGGTCAGGTCGAACGCCTTGCCGATGTACAGCTCGGGCTCGGGCCCGTCGGAGAAGTCCAGTGTCAGGAAGGCATCCAGGCTGCGGTAATCCGCCACCTTGGCCAGCCAGCCATCACCCGGCACGAACGGCAGCTCGCCCTGGGCGCCGCCCGCCTGGCAGGCCCGCACGTCGGCCGCCGTGAAGCGCTGCCCGTCCAGCTTCAGGTCATCCCCGGGCGCAATATCGTCGAACGCCGGCATGCCCTGCGTGGACTTGACCTTGCGCCGCCGGGTCACGGCGTACTGGCCCGACGCATCGGACAGCCAGCCGTCGGACCCATCCTCGAACCACAGGTACCACTCGTTCCAGAAACCGTCTTCGTAACGCAGCTGGATGCGGCCGATCACGTCGAACCGCTTGCCGTCATGGGTACCGGCCGCGCCCAGGCAGAGGGGCGAATAGTCTTCCAGGACTTCGGCGGCCTCGCCGATGCGCTTGACCGACTCGGCGTCCTTCAGCAAGGTGCTGCGGCAGGCGCCGCAGACCGCCATGACGGATGCCGCGGACGTGAACTTGACTGGGGCGCCGCACTGCGGACACAGAACCTGCTGCATGGAGCCTTAGCTGGTGAGTTTCTTCAGCACTTCGGCCTTGGCCGAATCGTAGTCCGCGGCCGTGATCAGGCCCTTGTCCAGCAGGTCCTTGAGCTGCTGCAGCCGCTGCACGGGATCGCCGCCCGCGGCGGCGGGGGCCGCTTGCGCGGGCTGTTGCGCGCCCTGGGGCTGTGCCTGCCCTTGCGCGCCGGCCAAACCCGCGGCCATGGTCTGGCCCAGCGCCGCGCCGGCCGCCAGGCCCGCGCCGATGCCGGCGATGCCGCCCTCGTTCTGCGCCGCCATCGGTATCGCGGTGGCGGTCTGGTACTGGGTGAACTTGCCCAGGTCGCCCGCCATGCCCATCGAGATACGCGTGTCCAGCGCCTTCTGCAGCTCTTCGGGCAGGGAAACGTTCTCGACCGTGAAGTTGTCCAGCTTGACGCCATAGCGGTCGAATACCGGCGCCAGTTGCTCGGCGATGCTCTGCGACATCAGCCCCTGATTGCCGGCCATGTCCAGGAACGGCACCTTGGAGCCGCCCAACGCCGTCGTCATCGCGGCGACCACCATGTTGCGCAGTTGCGCCTCCAGGTCGTCGACGGTGTATTCGTCGCGCGTGCCGCTGACCTCGCGGTAAAACTTGGCGGGATCGGAGATTTGATAGGAATACACGCCAAAGGCGCGCAGGCGCACCATGCCGAATTCGCTGTCGCGCAGCGTTACCGGCTGAGCCGTGCCCCAGCGCCGGCCCAGCTGCAGGCGCGTGCTGAAGAAGATGACGTCCGACTTGAAGGGGGACTCGAAGAGCTTGTCCCAGTTCTTCAGATAGGTCAGGATCGGCAGCGTCTGCGTGGTCAGCTTGTACATGCCGGGGCCGAACACATCGGCCACCTTGCCTTCGTTGACGAACACCGCCATCTGCGATTCACGCACGGTCAGGCTGGCGCCGTACTGGATTTCAAAATCCTGCATGGGATGGCGCCAGGCGAGCACGCCGTCGCGGTCCTCGTTCCATTGCAGGATGTCGATGAACTGCTTGCGGATGAATGAACCGAGACTCATGAGAAGTCCTCCTGTCAGATCGGGTTCGGCGCGCCGCCGGGGTCAGGTCAGGCAGGCCGCGTTGACAATGCCGGCGGCGATCGAAATCGAGCCGATCAGTCCGCCCATGGCGATGTTGTTTTCTTCGATGGCCTCGTTCATGCCGCGCACGGCCTGGGACACGCCCACGTACACGACGATCTGGACCACCATGGCGGCCAGGCCCCACAGCAGGAACATGGCGTAGCTGGCGTGTATGGCAATACTGGAACACAGGGTAAAGCTGAAGCCCACCAGGGCGCCGCCATAGGACAGCACGGCGGCGATGTTGCCTTCGCGGATCAGCTCGAATTCCTTGTAGCGCGTGACCGCGGTATAGACCAAGGTGAAGATCCCCAGCATGACGAGCGCCGAGGCGATATAGATCAGATAGGTCACCGCCGGATGCATTGATTCTCCCATTGCCAGCCTCCCAATTGCGCGCAGTATATACGGCGCGTTCGATATACTGCGAACGCATTTTTCGTGTCGGACACCTCATGCGCGACCGCGTTCTCATCCTTTCGGTATTGATCGTTGCCTCCTGCGGTTTGGGCTATGAGCTCATCAGCAGCGCGCTGGCCAGCTATTTGCTGGGGGATTCGATACTGCAGTTCTCTTCCGTCATCGGCTGCTATCTGTTCGCCATGGGCATAGGCTCGTGGTTGTCAAAATATGTAAGAGACGAAGACGTTTTGAATCGGTTCATCGACGTCGAGCTCTTGGTCGCCTTGCTGGGCGGCGTCTCCGCGGCGGTGTTGTTCCTGGTGTTCGCGTGGTTGTCGGCTCCGTTTCGCGCCGCCCTGTATGTCGGGGTCTTCATCATCGGCCTGATGGTCGGCATGGAGATCCCGCTGGTGATGCGGGTATTCAATCAGCGCAAGACCGAGTTCCGTGAAATCGTCAGCCGCGTGCTGACCTTCGACTACCTGGGCGCGCTGGCCGTGTCGCTCGTGTTTCCCCTGCTGCTTGCGCCCAAGCTCGGGCTGCTGCGCACCAGCTTCCTGTTCGGCATCCTCAACGCCAGCGTCGCGCTATGGACGACCTGGCTGTTCCGCGCCGAGGTCAGCCGGCCCGGCGAAAAAGCCGTGCGCGCCAGCGTGGTAATCGGGCTGCTGGGGATGGGCTTCATCTACTCGGGAAGCATGACGGCGTGGGCCGAAAAAGGCCTGTACGGTGATGACGTCGTGCATGCGGAAACCACACAGTACCAACGCCTGGTGGTCACGCGCTGGCACGATGATCTGCGCCTGTACATCAACGGGAACCTGCAGTTCTCGTCACGCGACGAACACCGTTATCACGAAGCCCTGGTGCATCCGGGCCTGCAAGCCCTGCCGTCGGCGCGCAACGTGCTGGTGTTGGGCGGCGGCGACGGCCTGGCCGTGCGCGAAATCCTCAAATACAAGAATATCGAGCATGTCACGCTGGTGGATCTGGACCCCGCCATGACGGGGCTGTTCTCGCGCTCCGACCCCTTGGTCGCGCTGAACCAGGGATCCCTGAAGGATCCGCGGGTCAAGGTCGTCAACGACGACGCCGGACGCTGGCTGGAGACCCATGCCGAGGTCTATGACTACATCGTGGTGGACTTTCCCGATCCATCCAACTTCGGCCTGGGCCGCCTTTACTCCGTGCCGGTCTATCACCTGATGGCGCGCCACCTGGCCGAAAACGGCTACATGGTGGTGCAATCCACCTCGCCTTATTTTGCGCCGCGCTCATTCTGGAGCGTGGACGCCACGCTCAAAGAAGCCGGCCTGAATACCTGGCCGTACCACACGTACGTGCCTTCGTTCGGCGACTGGGGCTTCATCCTGGCCGGCAAGCGCCGCGACTATGAACTGCCTGCCAGGATCACCGTGCCCACGCGATACCTGGATCCAGTCACCACGCGCGAACTGTTCCATTTCCCGGCCGACATGCCCGCGCTGGCAATGCCTCCGAACCGCTTGAACGAGCAATCGCTCGTGCGCTATTTCGATGAGGACTGGCGCAAGGTCATCCGTTGATGCGGCGCCGCAGCTTCCTCTTGGGCGCGGCCACGGCCGCGGTCGCCGGCACCGCCGGATACTACCGGTCACGCATCGTCGAGACCACGCCGGAAGTCCATTACCCCGGCATGCAGGCAGGCCACGCCCTGCGCGACGGCGCGTCCTGGCCGCAGCCCTCGGCCGCCTACAAGCATGAGGTCGTGATACTGGGCTCGGGCGTTGCCGGCCTGTCCTGCGCCTGGAAACTGGCGCGCGAAGGCCATACGGACTTTCTGGTGGTCCAGGGCCCGGAACTCGCAGGCAATGCCGCCGCGGGTCAACGCGACGGCCTGGACTATCCCCTGGGCGCGCACTATCTGCCGTTGCCTTCGCTGGCGTCCACGCATGTGCGTGAAATGCTGGCCGACTTCGGCATCATCGAGCGCGGCGCAAACGAGGCCCGTCCTTACTACGACGAGTCCGCGCTGGCGCACTCCCCCCAGGAACGCCTGCTGCGCGGCGGGCAATGGGAGGAAAACCTGCTGCCGATGAGCGGACTGCCCGAAGAAGACCTGGCCCAGCACCGCAAGTTTCTTGCGTTGGTCGGGCGCCTGCACACGCAGACCGGCAGTGACGGCCGCAAGGTCTTCTGCATTCCGCTCACGCTTTCGTCGCGGGACCCGGCCTGGCGCGCACTGGATGCCATCACGTTCAAGCAATGGCTGGAACGCGAGGGCTATACCTCGCCCGCCCTGCACTGGTACTTGAACTACTGCTGCCGCGACGACTATGGCGCGCAGTACGACGTGGTCTCGGCCTGGGCCGGCCTGCACTACTTCGCCAGCCGCGACGGCCACGCCGCCAACGCAGGCGAAGGCGCCGTGCTGACCTGGCCAGGCGGCCTGTCCACGCTGCTGCAGCGCATGCGCGAGGCCATCACGAGCAAGCTCGGACATGCCAACTGGCTGGCCCCCGGCACCGTAGTGCGTTTGCAGGAGACGCCGGCCGGACCGCTGGTCACCTGCGTGGCCCTATCCGCCGAACCCGCCGCCTATACGGTGCAGGCGCGCCGCGCCGTGTGCGCGATGCCCCTGTTCGTCGCCCAGCGCATCCTGCCCGACATCCGCGGCTATGGCTACGATCCGGCGGTGCACGCGCCGCCGCACGCGCCCTGGATGGTGTCGAACTTCGTGATGGACGGCTACCCCGCCGAAGCGCCGGGAGAACCGCTGTCCTGGGACAACGTGGTCTACCAGGGAAAGGCGCTGGGCTATGTCGTCTCCACCCATCAGTTGCTGCGCGTGGCGCGCTCCCCGCGCAGCGTCTTCACGGCCTACCATGCGCTCAGCGGACAGACGCCCCAGGCTGCGCGCGAGTGGCTTGCGCGCGCCAGTCCGCAGGAGTTGCGGACCGAGGCCGCATCCGACCTGGTCGCCGCCTATGGCGAGGAATTCTGGCGCCACGCGCGCCAGCTGGAAATCACGGTGCGCGGCCACGCCATGGCGTCGCCACTACGCGGCTATCTGTCCAATCCCGGCTTGACGGCCCTGCGCGACGTGGACGGCCCGGTGCTGTTCGCGCACGCCGACCTCTCCGGTTACTCCGTGTTCGAGGAAGCCTCGTGGTGGGGCGTGGTCGCGGCAGGCCGGATACTGGGCCAGAAGCCGCCGGCCTGAGATCCGCGCCCGGCAGCCCTGCAATACAATCCGGCGAGCCAGCCGGCATCACGGCTCATCCAGACCGGACTCAGATAAAAACACATGGGAAATCAAGTCATTGTCCTTGGCGCGGGCATCGTGGGCGTTTGCTGCGCGCTGGAACTGCAACGCAGAGGCATGTCGGTCACGCTGGTCGACCGGCAGGATCCAGGCCTGGAAACTTCGTTCGGCAACGCGGGCGTGATAGCCCGCAGTTCGCTGATGCCGTTCAACCATCCGGGCCTGTGGGCCCAGTTGCCCCGGCTGCTGAAGAACGACACCGTGCAGTTCCGCTACAAGCTGAACTACCTGGCGCGCAACCTCGGCTGGGCAGCGCGCTTCCTGCTCAGCGCCCGGCCCTCGGTGTTCAGGCAGACCGTGGAGGCGTTGGACGGACTGATCCGGCTGTCCGCGCCCGAGCATCTGCGGCTGTTGGATGCCGCCGGCGCCGCGCACCGGCTGCGCGATACAGGCTGGATATTCCTCTACCGCTCCGAACAAGGCTGGAACAGCGGCGAACTGTCCCGCCAGACCTTTGCCCAGTACCAGGTGCCGACCCGGGTGCTTGCCCCGGCGGAGCTGGCGGAACTCGAACCCGCCCTCGCGCCGATCTTCCACCGCGCCCTGTGGATCCAGGGCTCGTACTCCGTCGACGATCCCCACGAAGTCGTCGCCGCCTACGCTGCCCTGTTCCGCCGCTCGGGCGGCGCGTTCAAGCGCATGACCGCAAGCGGCATCCGCCGTGACGGCCAACGCTGGATCGTGCAGGGCACGCAAGCATCCGAATCGTTGGAAGCGGACAGGCTGGTGGTGGCGCTGGGCTCGTGGTCGAAAGCCTTGCTGAAAACAACAGGCATCGACCTGCCCATGGCCTTCGAACGCGGATATCACATGCATTACAGCGGCGTGGAAGGCGCCAGCCTGACGCGCCCGGTCTATGACACCGGCGGCGGCTACGTGCTGTCTCCCATGGCGCGAGGACTGCGCCTGACCACTGGCGTAGAGCTGGACGCTTGCGAGGCGCCCGCCCGTCCGTTGCAGCTGGAGTTGGCCGAAGCGCGCGCCCGCGAGGCGTTCCCCTTGGATCGGCGGCTGGATCCCGAGGCGTGGCTGGGACGGCGTCCCACGCTGCCCGACAGCCGCCCGATGATAGGCGAGGCGCCGCGCCACCCTGGCCTGTGGCTGGCGTTGGGCCATCAGCATATCGGGTTCAGCACCGCGCCCGGCACGGCAAGGGTGCTGGGTGAACTCATGTGCGACGGCGCGGCTGCGCGGCACGAGGCGTTCCGCCCCGGCCGCTACCTTTGACGCGGCGGGCGGCCGAACCCGGCGCCCGCCGCCCGTTGCCGCCGTTCAGCCCAGCAGCAAAGCGTCGTCCGAGAGTTTCTCGCCGCGCACGCGTTCGAACATCGCGAGCAGGTCCGGCACGTCCATGCCGCGGCGTTCATCGCCGGACACGTCCAGCACCACCTGCCCCTGGTGCAGCATCACGGTGCGATCGCCCACATCCAACGCCTGCCGCATGCTGTGCGTCACCATCATCGTGGTCAGCTGGCTTTCGGCGACGATGCGCGCGGTCAGCTGCAGCACGAAGTCCGCCGTGCGCGGGTCCAGCGCCGCGGTGTGCTCGTCCAGCAGCAGGATGCGCGAAGGCTGCAAGGCCGCCATCAGCAGGCTGACCGCCTGGCGCTGGCCGCCCGACAACAGGCCGATACGGTCGGTGAGACGATTCTCCAGCCCGAGTCCCAGCGTGGCCAGGCGTTCGCGAAAGCCATCGCGCATCGACGCCTTTACCGCGCGGCTGTAACCGCGGCGCGCGCCGCGCATCTGCGCCAGCGCCATGTTCTCTTCGATGGTGAGGTCTTCGCAGGTGCCGGCCATGGGGTCCTGGAACACGCGCGCCACACGGCCCGCGCGCGCCCACACCGGCTGGCGCGTGACGTCCACGCCATTGATGTCGATGCGGCCGGAATCGACAGGCAGGTCGCCGGACACCGCGTTCAGGAACGTGGACTTGCCCGCGCCGTTGGAGCCGATGACGGTCACGAACTGGCCCGAAGGGATCTCCAGGGACAAGCCGCGCAGGGCGCGGGTCTCGATGGGCGTACCCGCGTTGAACGTAATCTTGAGGTCTTTTGCGGACAACATATTCAGCACTCCATTGCACAATCGCAGCACACAGGCTGCATGAACTCCATGCAGCCCGATCGGGGCCGCCGCGAAGCCGGCTTTGCCGGTCCGCGCACGGCGCCACCTTGAGGGGGGCCCGCCTGAGGGGGGCCCGCCATAGGGGGGCCCGCCTGAGGGGAAAGCGCGGCAGGCGCTTCGGGGGTCGGCCTCATTTTTTCTTGCCGAAGAGACGGCGCTTGAGCATGGGAATGACCAGGGCAAACGTAACCAGCACCGCGGTGACGAGATTCAGGTCTTGCGCCTTCAGGCCGATGAAATCGCTGTTCAACGCCAGGGCGATGAAGAAGCGGTAGACGATGGCGCCAATGATGACTGCCAGGGTGGCCAGCACCAGCTTGCGCGACGGCAGGATGCTTTCGCCGACGATCACGGCCGCCAGACCGATCACAATGGTGCCGATGCCCATGGAAATGTCCGAGCCGCCCTGGGTCTGGGCGAACAGCGCGCCCGCCAGGCCGACCAGGGCATTGGACAGGGCCATGCCGCCCAGGATCATGCGGCCGGTATTGACGCCCTGCGCGCGAGCCATGCGGCCATTGGACCCGGTGGCACGCACGGCCAAACCCGTCTGCGTGGCAAAGAACCAGTCCAGCGCCAGCTTGGCCAGCAGCACGATCACGACCAGGATCAGCGGACGGGCGACATAGTCCGACAGCCATTCCGGCTGCAGGATGGTGAATACGGTGGGCTCGGTGATAAGCGGGACGTTGGGCTTGCCCATGATGCGCAGGTTGACCGAATACAGCGCGATCATCATCAGGATACTGGCCAGCAGGTCCATGATCTTCAGCTTGACGTTCAGCCAGCCGGTGACCAGTCCGGCGAGCGCGCCGGCGAACGTGGCAATGACCGTGGCCAGGAAGGGATCGGTGCCCGAAGCGATCAGCGTGGCACAGACCGCACCGCCCAACGGAAAGCTGCCGTCAACGGTCAGGTCCGGGAAGCGCAGCAGGCGGAACGAGATGTACACGCCCAGAGCCACCAGGCTGAAGATCAGGCCGATCTCCAACGCGCCTAACAACGAGAACAATGACATGGGTCAAATCCAATCAGGTAAGAAACGAGCATATTAAAGAGTTGAAACGTCGGATATCTTGCGTTTCGGGGTCAGTTTTACCCCAGCTTTCGCAAGAAACGTTTCCCGGTTCGCGATTTTCTCTCGTTTCCTGCCAAAGCGTTCCCGTGCCGGGCGGCGAGGCCGCCAGCAGGAGTCTGCAGGACCATTCAGGGAGCAAAAACGCCGGGCGGGCTCAGCGCCGGAAGGCGGGCCGCCTGGCCATTCAAGACCAGCACAATGCGCCGGGCCGCGAGCATCTCGTGAATGCTGCCGCCCTGAAGACCATGGGGTAAGGCAAGACACCGAAAAGATAAAACTAGCCCCGCTCACGCCGGGTAGGCATGGCGGGGCGGGAACGGCTGACGTTTACTTCACGACCACCGCGGCCGACTTGATGATCGCGTCGGACAGCGTGACGCCCTGCTTGGCGGCGGCGCCCGGGTTCACGTAGAGCTCAAGCTTGGAAATCGTTTCCGAGGGGATGGCGCCGGGCTTCTCGCCCTTGAGGATGCGCACCACCACCTTGCCCGTCTGCACGCCCAGGTCGCGGTAGTTGATGCCCAGGGCGGCGATGCCGCCGCGCTTGACGCTGTCGGTGTCGGATGCGATCAGCGGGATCTTGGCGTCGTTGCCGACCTTGACCAGCGACTCGTAGGCCGACACGACGTTGTTGTCCGTGTTGGTGTAGATGACGTCGACCTTGCCGATCAGGCTGCGCGCGGCGGAAGCCACGTCCACCGAGCGCGGCGCTGCCGCTTCGACCAGGCTCATGCCCGACTTGGGCAGGATTTCCTGCAGTTTCTTCACCACCACGACCGAGTTGGCTTCGCCCGGGTTGTAGACGATGCCCACGCGCTTGGCGTTGGGGACGATTTTCTTGATCAGTTCGACCTGCTTGTCCAGGGCCAGCAGATCCGACACACCGGTCACGTTGGTGCCCGAGGCGTCCATGCTGGCGACCAATTGAGCGGCGACCGGATCGGTCACGGCGGAATACACCACCGGCACGTCCTTGGTGGCCGCGACGACGGCCTGGGCCGACGGCGTAGCGATTGCAACGATGGCGTCCGGCTTGTCGCCGACGAACTTGCGGGCGATCTGGGCGGCCGTGCCATTGTTGCCTTGGGCGCTCTGGTATTGCCACTTCAGGTTCTTGCCCGGCTCGTAGCCGGCCTGCTTGAGGGCGTCCTGCACCCCGTCACGCACGGCGTCCAGCGCCGGATGCTCGACGATGGCGGTGACCGCCACCGACTTCTGCTGCGCGGCCACTGGCGCGGCGATAGCCATCGCCAGCGCCATGGCGCCAACCGTCAGAAAATGTTTTTTTCCGATCAGCATAGGTAAGCTCCTTGAACCCTTGTATTTGCTCATTATTACGGCGCCGCCGGCGGCTCCCCGCCGGCCGGGCCAGCCGTAAAGCCGTATAGTCTAACTTGCCGCCACCCCAAAACGTTTGGGGGGAATCCCTGAAATGGTGCATGCCGCAACAGCATGCACCACGACCGCAACATCCAGAGGCCTCACCATGATCAAACGCGCATTGGGCCGTTCCGGCCTGCAGATTCCTCCCCTCACCTTCGGCGGCAACGTCTTCGGCTGGACCGTCGACGAAGCCGGCACCTATTCGCTGCTGGACGCGCTGGTGGATGCCGGACTGAACTTCATCGACACCGCCGACGTGTATTCCCGCTGGGTCCCGGGCAACCAGGGCGGCGAATCCGAAACCCTGATCGGCAAATGGCTCAAGCGTTCCGGCAAGCGCGACCGGGTGCTGATCGCCACCAAAGTCGGCATGGAAATGGGACCGGAAGCCAAGGGCCTGGCGCCCGCCTACATCCGGCGCTCGCTGGAAGCCTCGCTGGCCCGGCTGCAGACGGACCATATCGACCTGTACCAATCGCACCAGGACGATCCGGACACGCCCCTGACCGACACCCTGGCCGAATACGCCAAGCACATCGAGTCAGGCAAGGTGCGCGCCATCGGGGCGTCCAACTACACAGCGGTACGGCTGTCCGAGGCCTTGATCGCCAGCGAACGGCACAGCCTGCCACGCTACGAGAGTATCCAGCCCGAATACAACCTGTACCGCCGCGAACCTTTCGAAGCCGGCCTGCAAAGCCTGGTGAAAACGCAGCAGATGGGCACGATCAATTATTACGCGCTGGCCAGTGGCTTCCTCAGCGGCAAATACCGCAGTCCGGCCGACGCCGGCAAGAGCCCGCGCGGCCGGAAAATCGTTGAGACCTATCTCAATGATCGCGGCTACCGCATCCTGAAGGCGCTGGACGAAGTCGCCGAGGATGCGGGCTGCACGCCCGCGCAGGCCGCGCTGGCCTGGCAGATCGCGCAACCCGGCATCACGTCGCCCATCGTCAGCGCGACGTCGCTGGAACAGCTGGACGAACTGGTCAAGGCGGCCAGCCTGACGCTGACCCACGATCAACTGGCCAAGCTCAGCCTGGCCAGCGAATGGCGCTGACGGGCGGCGCGCGCCACCCGGCGCGCGCCCGGCTCACGGCGATCAATCCAGCTTGACGCCCGAGTCCTTCACCACTTTGGCCCAGCGGTCGACTTCGCTATCGACGAATTTGCCGAACTCGGCGCCCGTCAATGTCGGTACGGCCGAACCGTTGCCGGTCCAGGTTTCCTTGATTTTCGGCGCGTTCAAGGCCTTGGTGATCTCGGCGCTCATCTTGTCCACGGCCTCTTTCGGCGTGCCGGCGGGCGCCCAGATCGCATACCAGGTCGACACCACGTAGTTCGGCACGCCCGCCTCCGCGGCGGTGGGAACGTCCGGCAGCGACGGCGAACGTTCCGGGGCGGCCACGGCCAGCGGCTTGATCGAACCCGCGCGGATGTGGCCGGCCGAAGAGCCCAGGCCGTCGAACGCCAAGTCCACTTGTCCGCCGATCAGGGCCGATAGCATGGGCCCCGCGCCCTGGTAGGGCACATCCACCAGCTTGATCCCGGTCTGCATGGCGAAAAGCTCGCCGGCCAGATGGTGCGTGCTGCCCTTGCCCGCCGTGCCGAAGTTGATCTCCCCGGGGCGTTTCTTGGCGTAGTCGATCAGTTCCTGCACGGTCTTGACCGGAAGCTTGGTCGAGTTGATGACGATGACCTGCGGCGGCTGCGCCACAAGCGCGACCGGCACGAAGTCTTTCTGGATGTCGTAGTTCAGGTTTTTGTACAGCGAAGGGGCGAGCGCGTGGTGAGCACCGCCCATGAAAAAGGTGTAGCCATCGGGCCTGGCCTTGGCCGCGACGCCTGCGCCCACGGTTCCGCCCGCCCCGCCCTTGTTGTCGATGACCACGGTCTGGCCCAGTTGCGTGGTCAGTTGCTGGGCCAATGGCCGGGCGAATGTGTCGGTGCCGCCGCCCGCGGGGAACGGGACAATCAGTGTGATTGGACGTTCAGGCCATTGCGCCGAGGCGGCGCCGCCGAAGCCCAGGGCGGCCACGGCGAACACGGCCGCGGCGGTGGTGCGATATTTCATATTGTCTCCTCTTGCTGCAGCATGGGGACGGCGCGATTCTATTGCGTCTCGTCTCTTGAATTTCTTATTGAATGAAGCTGCTCGGGCTTGGGTGGAACTGTCTGGGAATGGGCTCCTGAAAAATAGGGTTGCACGCTGGCCGGCGCGTCGCGGGAACGCCGCCCCGGCAAGGGAAGCGGCGGCCGCCAGCGCGGGCTCAAAGCGCCTTGTAGGTATCGCGCAGCACGTTCTTCTGCACCTTGCCCATCGTGTTGCGCGGTAACTCAGCGATGATGTGCACGCGCTTGGGCACCTTGAAATTGGCGATGCGCGATTTCAGTTCGGCCTGCATGGCCGCCGCGTCCAGCGACGCGCCGTCCTTGGGCACCACCACGGCCACCACGGCCTCGCCGAAGTCGGCATGCGGCACGCCGATGACCGCCGATTCGGCCACGCCGGGCATATCGTCGATCAGCGTCTCGATTTCCTTGGGGTACACGTTGAACCCGCCGGAAATGATCAAGTCCTTGCTGCGGCCCACGATGGACAGGTAGTCGGCCGGCACGTCGCGCCCGGCGGATTCTCCGCCCCAGCGGCCCACGTCGCCCGTCTTGAACCAGCCGTCCGCGGTGAACTCTTCGCGGGTCTTTTCCGGCATGCGCCAATAGCCCGAGAACACGTTCGGTCCGCGCACCTGCACGTTGCCGATCTCGCCCGGCGCGAGCGCGATGCCGGCATCGTCCACCACCCGCACCTGCACGCCTGGCAAGGCCCGCCCCACCGTGCCTGCAAGGCGCTCGCCCAGTTTGGCGTCATAGGGGTTGGACGTCAGCATGACCGTCTCGCTCATGCCGTAGCGTTCAAGAATGGCATGGCCGCTGCGGCTCTGAAAATCCGAGAAGGTCTCGGCCAGCAACGGCGCGGAGCCAGAAATGAACAGACGCATCTTGGCGCATACGCTGCGATCGAAACGCGGATCCGCCAACAGGCGCACGTAGTAGGTCGGCACGCCCATCATCACCGTGCTGCGCGGCAGATAGCGCAATGCCTGGTCGACATCCAGCTTCGGCAGCCAGATCATCCTGGCCCCAGCCAGCAAGGCACCGTGCGAGGCCACGAACAAGCCATGCACGTGGAAGATCGGCAGCATGTGCAACAGCACGTCATCCGAACGCCAACCCCAGTATTCGTGCAGCACGCGGGCATTGGCGGCAAGATTGCCATGCGAGAGCATTGCCCCCTTGCTGCGTCCGGTGGTGCCGGAGGTGTACAGGATGGCCGCCAGGTCGTCGGGCTGGCGCGCCACGGTCTTGAAGGTCTGCGGCTGGCCGCCAGCGGCATCAAGCAGCGTGCCGCTGCGGTCCTCGTCCAGCGTGTATACGTGCGCGGTCCCGGCCGCGTCGGCGGCGCGCTTCACCCAGTCCAGGTTCTTGCTGGCGCAGACCACCACGGCCGGTTCGGCGTTGCCCAGGAAGTACTCTATTTCCGCTTCGCGGTAGGCGGTATTCAACGGCAGGTACACCAGGCCGGCGCGCAGCGTGGCCAGGTACAGCAACAAGGCTTCCGGGGATTTCTCGACCTGCACCGCCACGCGCGACCCCGCCGGCAGGTCCAGCGAGGTCAGCAGATTGGCCAGGCACGCGGTGGCGCGATCGATGTCGTCCCAGGTGTATTGCAGGTCGGGCGTTTCCAGCGCGACTTTGCTGCGGTCTTTGGGAAAGCCGCCTTGCAGGACAGCATATAGATTTGCGTTGCTCACCTTGTCTAGTCTCCGGAAAAGGAAGGGTCCACGCCGGCCAGGAAAGCGCGCACGCCCTCCTTGTGGTCCCGGCTGTCGGCGTACGAGAAATAATCCTGGTATTCGTCTTCGGTCAGGGCGCCCCCCGCGGCGAGCCTGCGCGACAAGCGCTTGTTGATGCGGGCCGCCAGCGGCGCGCCCGCCGCGATGCGCTCGGCGCTGCGCCGAGCGGCAATGGCTACCTGATCGTCGGGGACGACGCGGGTCAGCAGGCCCAGTTCGCGGGCTTCCGCCGCGCCGAACACACGGCCTTCGAGCAGTATGGCAAGCGTGGCGGCGCGCCCGACCAGGGCCAGCAGCCCGCTCATCTCGTCGGGTGCCATGGGAAAGCCCAGGCGATTGATCGGCACGCCAAAGCGCGCGGACTCGCCGGCGATCCGCAGATCGCACTGACTGGCGATCTCCAGGCCGCCGCCCACGCAGACGCCCTCGATCTGCGCCACGACAGGATGCGGGCACATGGCCACTGCCCGCAAGGCGGGCGCCAGCACTTCCCGGTGGTAATGCTGCACCCCCGCAGCGTCGGCGCGTTGCGCGGGAAATTCGCGGATGTCAGCGCCGGCGGCGAAATTGCCGCCCTCGCCCCGCACGATCACGCACCGCAAGGCGCCGTCCCGCGCAATGGCGTCGAACACGTCCCGCAGTTCACGCCACATGCCCACCGTGATCGCATTCAGGCGGCCGGGGTGCGATAGCGTCACCCATGCCAGATCGCCCTCACGCTCCAGCAGCACGCGGCCGGCCACGTTGTCCGTCATGTCTCCTGTCCTCTTTTTTATTTAGTTGTTGCGGTGCCGATGAAGCACTTATGCGACGCGCCCCACGCCACGGCTGACCTGGGGTTTGCCCTCACCCAGCCGAGCGAGGTTGTCGTCCAGCTCGTCGAGGTCGTAGAGGTAGTTCACCATCATGCCGCAGGACTGTTTGAGCCCCTTGGACGAGGTATCGGCCGCCCAGTTGAGACGCTCGATGCGCGCGCCGTTACCCAGGTGAAAGCGCGCCACGGGATCCACCGGCATGCCGTTCTTCATGGACTGCAGATAGTTGGCCGTCAGGCGCAGGCCCGCGCGCTTGACCACATCCGAAACCTTGCCCTGAGCGGCCTTGGACAGGCGTGCTGCCCAACGATGGCCGTCGGGCACGCCCTCGCGCTTGCGCGACTTGGCGCGCACCTTGTCCTCGCGCACGATGGCTTCCACCGCCTCGGCGTCCAGCTTGCCCAGCCAATCGGCAAACCCCGGAATGGGCGACAGCGTGGCAAAGGACTTCAGCTTGGGCAGTTCTTGCAGCAGCTGCTCGACCACGCGCTTGAGGAGGAAGTTGCCGAAGCTGATGCCCTTCAGGCCGGGCTGCGTGTTGGAAATGGAATAGAAGATGGCCCAGCGCGCCTTGTCCAGATCCTGCGGCGGCAGCGTGCTGTCCAGCAGCACCTGCACGTTATCGGCCATCTGGCTGGCGAAGGCCACCTCCACGAAGATCAGCGGCACGCCCGGCATCTGCGGATGGAAATAGGCATAGCAGCGGCGGTCCGGCGAAACGCGGCGGCGCAGGTCGTCCCAGGACGTGATTTCGTGGACGGCTTCGTACAGAATCAGCTTTTCCAGCAGCGACGCGGGCGAATCCCAGGTCAGGGGCCGCAGTTCCAGCAGGCCCACGTCAAACCAGGCGGACAGCAGGCCTTCGAGGTCCTTGTCCAGCGCCTGGATGCCCGCGACCTGCTTGCGCCAACGCAGCATGTCAGCGCGCAATTCGACCAGGAACCGCAGGCCCTGCGGTTGCGCGTTGAAGCGCTTGAACAGGCGCGCGCCCTCGCCGCCGTCGCCCGCGTAGCCGCCGCGCGCCTGCGCGAGCGCCGTCAGCATCAGCCGGCGATCCTTGCCGTCCGCGGCGCTGTATTGCTCGCACCAGCGGCGCGCCAGTTTGTTGGCGGCCACGTCGGTCAGGCGCGCCTCGAACAGGCGCCGGACTTCGGATTCGCTGGGCAATCGGCCGCGTTCCCACAGCTTGCCCAGGCGGGACATGAGGCTGGCGCTTTCGGCCGCGGCCACCGCGTCGACGGCATCGGCCTCGGGCTCAGGCGTGCGTGCGCCGCGCGCGGGTGCGAGATTGGCGGGTGCGGACATGGGCGGGCTCCTCGATGACGATGGGGTCGGACGGCGCCGGATCGGCCGCGTCCGCTTGGCTCAATGCGCGCAGCGCTTCCAGCTGCCGCATCAAATGGGTATGCGCGAGCGCTTGCGCGGCATCGCTATCGCGCGCCTTCAGCGCTTCGAAAATGGCCAGGTGTTCGGCGCAGGAGTCCTGGATGCGACCCGGCAGCGACAGGCTGCGGTGGCGCGACAGGCTCAGCACCTTGCGCAGGTTGCCGACCATGTCCGACAGCCACTGGTTGCCGGCCAGCGCCTGCACCGCTTCGTGGATCAAATAATTGGTCTTGTAATAGGCATCGATGCGGCCGGCCTTGGCGTGACCCGCCAGCGCGGCATGCAACGGTTCCAGCTCGGCCAACTGCGCGTCGCTGGCCTTGCGCGCGGCTTCGAAGGCGCAGCGCCCTTCCAGCATCGCCATCAACGGGAAGATGTCTTCCAGGTCCTGCGCGGAGAGTTCGTTGACGAAACAGCCGCGGCGCGGCTCCAGGCGTACCAGGCCTTCGGTGGCCAATACCTTGAGCGCCTCGCGCAAGGGGGTACGGGATATGCCCAGCTCGCCCGCCAGGCGCAGTTCGTCGATCCATTCGCCATTGCGCAGGGAGCGCGCGTGGATCATGCCACGCAGGCGATCCGCGACTTCCAGGTACAGGGCTTGCCGGACGATGGGTAGGGTCATGGGTCAGCGGCCTGAACAGCGCCGTAATTCATAATTATGAATAAGGCCATGATAGAACCGGATGAGGGGAAAGAAAATCCCTCCCGCCTCGGTAGCTACCCTATGAAAAGCGGACAAGCCCTGACGCTGCGCCCGCGTCGCGGGCTCTCTGCCCGACTGTCCGCGTCAGAAATGCAGCACCCCGTCCACGGCGTGGCGGGTCAGCGAGCGGGCCCAGCGGCGCGCCGGCAGGCCGTACCGGGCCTCCACCACCTCGGCCCGGGCCAGCAGTTCAGCCGGGGTGATGGCCAGGCTCGGGCCGGAAAACGCCAGCACGATCTGATTGCCTGCCTCGACCTCGGGCAGCAGCACGATCCGGTCGTCGAAGGCCTTGGACAGATTGTCGATATTCTTGCCAAAGCTTTCATGACGCCCGAACAGGTTCACCGCCAGCACGCCAACCTCGCCCAGCACGCGGCGGCAGTCGCGGTAGAACTTTACGCTGTCGCGCACCGGCCCCTCGGCCGAGGCGTCGTACAGGTCGACCATCAGCACCGGGCAGCGTCCGGCATTGAGCGGATCGGCCACCCAGACGCCGGCGTCGGCGTGCTCGACGTCGAGCCGGTTGGACCCCGGCAGGCGGAAGAACATGTGGCAGGCGGCCGTTACCCGCGGATTCCATTCCACCGCCAGCAAGGGGCTGCGCGTGTGCTTTACGCAAAAACGCGCCAGCGAACCCGCGCCCAGCCCCAGCATGCCGATCGGCTCGTCCTTGGGCGGTTCCAGGAACAGCAGCCAGGCCATCATCTGGGCGGTGTATTCAAGCACCAGTTCCGAAGGGTTCTTGATGCGCATCGCACCCTGGACCCATACGGTGTTGAAGTGCAGATAGCGGACGCCGTCCACCTCGGACAGGGTGGGCTGATCCAGCTCGGAAGGAAAGTTCGATTTATGCATGGCGGGGATTGTAGGTCGGACGCCGTCTCCGCGTCAGGCTTCCCCCCATGTTGGATCAGGCGGCCTTCCTCCCGTCCCCGCCCTCCCAGATGCGTTCAAGCAGTTCCGCGCGCGACACCTCCGCCTGCAATGCAGCCGCCAGGCGCAGCACGCGCTTGAGGTATAGATGCGCATCGCACTCCCAGGTGACACCCAGGGCCCCATGGACCTGGATGGCGTTCTGCGCGGCGCGCCTGCCGGCCTCGACCGCCAGCAGGGGCGCAAACAGGCTGTCGCGGCCCGCCGACGCAGCGCCGGCGTCATGGGCGGCAACCGCCGCTACGCCCGCCAGCCGGGCGTCGTCCAGCGCCATCCAGTCTTCGGCCAGGCGATGCTTGATCGCCTGGTTGGCGCCGATGGCCCGATCGAACTGCCGGCGCTCTCGCGCGTGGGCGGCGGCCATGTCCAACGCGGAGGACGCCGCGCCCAGCAACTCCGCCGAGCGCAACAGCCGCAGCCGCGTGCGCAGCCGTTCCCAGGTTCCTGGCGCGACCTCCAGGTCGACGCTATCCAACACCTCCGGCTGGACAACACGCGCTACCGGCATGGTGGGATCCAGCCCCGCCGCGCCCGGCGTGGGCGCATGCAGCTCCAGCCGCACAACGGCGTCGCCCACGCGATGCGCCGCCAGCGCCCGCACGCCTGCGCCCGCGCCTTCAATGAAGGCCGATCCATCAGGTCGAATGGCGGCATCGGCAAAATAGTCGTCGCCCGCCATGACGGCGCCGGCCCATTGCGCGGCCTGTCCCGCCGCCCCTGCGGCGCACAAGGTTGGCAACAGCACCATGTTGGCCGCCAGCGGCAGGCTCAGCAGGTGCCGCCCGGCGGCTTCGGCCACGATCCAGGCCTCGCGCATGCCCAGGCCCAGGCCGTCTTGGTCTGGCGGCGCGAGCAAGGCGGGCCAGCCCTGGCCGGCGATTTCCCGCCATTGCGCGAGGCGCGCTTCAAAGGGTTTGCCGGCGGCGGCGCGAGCCACGCCCAGCGGATGGCGATCGGCCAGAAAACGCCGCGCCGCGTCCTCCAGCATGCGCTGGTCTTCGGTCGGATGCAGATCCATGAGGTTCAAGCCTTGGGCAGGCCGAGCATTTGCTCGGCGATGATGTTGCGCTGAATTTCCGACGTGCCGGCCAGGATGGTTTCGGCTCGCGACCACAGATAGGCGTGCGTCAACTCGGCGGTTCGGGCGTCGGGCGCCCCATCCGCCAGGCAGGCGTCCTCGCCCAGCAGTTGCAGCGACAGCTCCAGCAGGCGTTGATGCGCTTCGCTCCAATGGATCTTGGTGGACGAGCCCTCGGGCCCTGGCGGATCGCCGCGCATCGCGCCGGCCAGCGCGCGCTGGGACTTCAGGGCCAGTACGTGGCTATCGGCCGCCAGCCGCGCCCATTGATGGCGTACCGTGGCCGAAGACGCAGGCACGTGGCCGTAGGCGTCGGCGCGCAGCGCCAGCTCGCGCACCTGATTCAGTTCCTGCGCGAACCGAACCAGCCGCGGGATGAAATAGGTGCCGCGCTCGAAGCTGGCCGCGGCCATGGCGATCTTCCATCCCTGGTTCGGCTCGCCCAGCAACCCGTCCTGCGGCACGAAGACGTCCTCGAAAAACACCTCGCAGAATTCGGCCTCTCCCGTGATCTGCCGGATGGGTTCGACCCGCACGCCGGGACTGCGCATATCGACCAGCAGAAAGCTCAGCCCCTTATGTTTGGGCGCCTGCGGATCGGTGCGCGCCAGCACGAAGCACCACTGGGCGCGGTCGGCGAACGAGGTCCAGATCTTGTGGCCGTGCAAGCGATAGCCGCCCGGCGCTGCCTGTGCCCGCGTGCGCACTGACGCCAGGTCGGAGCCCGCGCCCGGCTCCGAATAGCCCTGGCACCATACCTCGCGGTTGGACAGGATGCCCGGCAGGAAGCGGCGCTTCTGCGCCTCGGTGCCGAAATGCAGCAAGGTCGGCGCCAGGATGCCATGCCCGATCAGGTTCACGCCCAGTGGCGCGCCACAGCGCGCGTGCTCTTCGTGAAACACCGCCTGCCGCGACAGAGGCAAAGCGCGGCCACCATGTTCCTTAGGCCAGCCCAGCCCGGACCAGCCATTGGCACACAGGGTGTCTTCCCATGCGCGGCGGAAATCCAGGTTGCGCGGATCGGCCCCGCCCGGCCAGTCCTGCGCGAAACGGGCGTAGGCCGATTCCAGCCAGCCGCGCAGGTCCAGGCGGAATGCCTGGTCTTCCCGCGCGTCGCTTTCCAACTGCGTCATGCTGCTACTCCAGGCGGATGTTCGAATCGCGCGCGACCTTGGCCCAGGTGCTCACGTCCTGGCGGATGAAGGCGGCGAAAGTCTTGGGATCGCTGCCGATGATGTCCAGTCCCAGGCCCGTGAACTGCGCCTTGACGTCGGGCTGCTGCAGGATCTGCGCCAGGTTGCTGTAGATCTTGTCCACCACGGGTTGTGGCGTGCGCGCCGGGGCCACCAGGCCCAGCCAGGGCATGGCCGAATAGCCTGGCAGGCCCGAAGCCGCCACGGTCGGCAGGTCCGGCACCGAGGCCGAGGGCTGGGCGGTGGTCACCGCCAGCACGCGCAGCTTGCCGTCCTTGACGAAGGGACCGGATGACGCCCAGGCGTCGAACATGACCTGCAGGCGGCCCGCTACCAGGTCGTTGAGCGCCGGGGCGCTACCCTTGTAGGGGATGTGCGTCATCTGCACGCCCGCCATGCTGTTAAAGAGTTCTGCCTCCAAGTGGGTCGAGCTGCCCGTGCCAACGGAGCCGTAGCTGACCTTGCCCGGATTGGCCTTCAGGTAGGCGATCAGCTCGCCCACGTTCTTGGCTGGCACCGACGGATGCACCTCCAGCACATGCACTACCGAGGCCACCTGGCTGATGGGAGCAAAGTCCTTGATGGGGTCGTAGTTCACCTTGGCATAGATGCTGGGCGCGATGCCCAGCGACGAGGCCGCCATCAGCAAGGTATAGCCGTCGGGCTCGGCGCGCGACACGTAGTCGGACGCAATCATGGTGCCCCCGCCCGGCTTGTTCTCTACGATCACGGGCTGGCCCAGCTTGCCGCTCAGCTTTTCCGCCAGCAGGCGGCTCATGATGTCGGTCGCGCCGCCTGGCGAGAACGGCACCACGATGCGTATCGGACGGCTTGGGTAGTTGTCCTGGGCCATGGACGTGCCCGTGACGCCGATGCAAGCCAGCGCGACGCCGGCCAATAGTCTCTTCATCATGCTTGTCTCCTCCTGGGATTGCATTGCGCGCATTGGCGCTACGGGGTTGCGGGCAGGATCAGCGCGTCCAACACCGCAACGCCCTGTCCTTCCTCTTTGATCAGCAAGGGATTGACTTCGATTTCCGCCACATGCGCGGGCGCGGCGAGCAGCGCATTGCCCACGGCCACGATGCTCCGGCATGCCGCGGCCACGTCGGCCCGCGGCTTGCCGCGGTAGCCGTCCAGCAGCGCGAACGCCTTCAGTTCGCGCAGCATCCGCAGCGCAATGTCCTCGTCCACCGGCAGCAGGCGGTGGCTGGTGTCCTGATACAGCTCGGTCAGCACGCCGCCCAGACCCACGGTCAATACGGGGCCGAAGACCGGATCACGCGTGGCGCCGACAATGATCTCGACCACGCCGCGTTCCATCTTCTGCACCATCACGCCGTCTATGCGCGCCTGCGGCTGCGCCGCGGCGGCAGCCCGAGCCACTTCGCCGCTGGCGCGGCGCACGGCCTCATCATCGGCCAGGTTCAGCGCGACCCCGCCCGCTTCGGTCTTGTGCGCAATGTCCGCGCTCAGGACTTTCAAGGCCACCGGGTACCCGGCCGCCCGCGCCTGCGCCACGGCCTCGTCCGCGCTGGCTGCGGCGCTGACCCGCGCCTGCGGCAAGCCAAAGGCGGCGACATACTCGCGGGCGTCGGCCTCGTTGCATGGCAACGCCGGTACCACGGCCTTGGCCAGTTCAGGCGCCGCTGCAATACGCTTGGCGCCACGCGCCTCGCACCACAAGAGATAAGGCGCCAATGCCGCCACCGCGAGGCCCAGGTCTTCGAACACAGCGACCTCGGCTTCGCGCAGGGCAGCGCGGCTCTGCGCCAGTCCGGTATCGATGGCGATGAATAGCCGCCGGTGCCGGCGCGACACGTCCGTCAGCGCGTCGGCCATGCGGTCCAGCATGTACCCCGGCGCATAGACAACCACTGCGTCGATCGCATCGGTCGTTGCCAGCGCTTCGAGCACTGTGTGCACAAAAGCCGCATCGTTCACCACATTGCCGGTCACGTCCACCGGGTTGCCGACCATGCCGTAGTCGGGGATGCCGCCGCGCAGCACCGCCTGCAGATCGGGCGGCAGATCGGGCAGATCCAAGCCCGCGCCGATGAACTTGTCAGCGAGGATCGCGCCCAGCGCGCCAGACATGGTCAGCACGGCGACGCGCTTGCCCGCCGTGCGATGACGCAGCGTCGCCAGGCTGGCCAGGTGCGCCATCTGCGCGAAATCGGTAGCCTCGATCACGTTCAATTGGCGAAAGGCCGCGCCGTATACGCGCCGGTCTCCGGCCAGCGCCGAGGTGTGCGATTGCACCGCCTGCGCCCCCTTGTCGGTGGTACCGGCTTTCAGCGCGATCAGCAGCTTGCCCTGGCGTTCCAGTTCGCGGCAGGCCCGCTTGAAGCGTTCGCCATCGCGCAGCTGCTCGATGTAACCCAGCACGATTTCGGTCTGTGGATCGGCCGCCAGGTATTCCAGGTACTGGGAGAAGTCCAGGCAGGCTTCGTTGCCCGTATTGATGAAATGCGAGAACGGCAGGTCCAGCCGGCGCGCAATCGCATACACCGCCGCGCAGACATTGCCGCTTTGTGTCAGCAGGCTGACCTTGCCCGGCCCCGTCTGCGCCGGCGCGGTCTTGAAGACCGAGGCGAACGCCGTGTAGGCCTGCGTGTTCAGGTTGGCGAACCCCATGCAGTTGGGGCCGGCCACGGCCATGCCGCTTTCGGCGACAAATGCCTCCAGCTCCTGCTGCAGGCGAGCGCCCTCGCCTCCCGCTTCGGCAAAACCTGCGGCATAGACGATGGCGGCCCGCACACCGCGCGCATGGCAGCGGCGCAGCATGGGCGTGACGTCCGCGGCAGCGATGGCGAGCACTGCCAGGTCCACCGGCTCGGGCACCGATTCGATGTCAGGCCAGCAACGGCGGCCGAACACTTCCTGGTATTTCGGATTCACGGGATAGATGCCACCCGGGTAGCCGTAGCGCGTCAGCAAGTCCAGCGGCATGCCGCCGATGCGACCAGCATTGGCGCTGGCGCCGATCATCGCGATGGAACGCGGGTTGAGCAAGGGGTCCAGAAAAGCAGTCATGCCGCGTCGCCCCTCTTGCCACCGGCCTGCCCTGGCGCGGACGACGCGCCCTCAGGCAGTTGCTTGTTGCGCTGGATGGCCTGGGCCAGCCCGCGTTCGCGCACCGCCTGGAACTCTTCGCTCAGATGCGACAGCTGGTGCGTATCGAAATGCGCCGACAAGGCGGTGCGGAAGCCCTGCGCATCAGCCGTGCGGTTCAACGAGCGCTTGATGAGACGCAGGCCAAAAGGCGGTGCCTGCGCAATGCGTTGCGCCAGCGCCAGGGTGGCGGCGTCCAGCTCGGCTTCGGGCACCACGCGGTTCACCATGCCGATGCGCAGCGCTTCTTGCGCGTCCACCTTTTCACCGGTGTAGAGCATTTCCTTCGCCTTGCGCAGCCCCATGACCCAGGGATGGATCAACACTTCGGTGGCCGCCGCGGCCAGGGTGTGGCCCACCGGATCGGAGAAGTACGCGGTGTCGGAGCACACCACCAGATCGCACATGTTGGCAATCATGAATCCGCCTGCCACGCAGGCGCCCTGCACCTGGGCCACCGTCGGCTTGGAAAAGTCCCAGATGCGCAGGCAGTAGCCGTAATAGCGACGCGACTCGTACTCCCAGCGTTCCTCCACGGTGAAATCGGCGCGCTTGGCCTGCGCTTCCTTCAGATCGTGGCCAGCGGAAAAGTGCGCGCCGCGCCCCGCCAGCACAACGACCCGTACTGAATCATCCTGTTCGGCGCGCGTCAGGGCGTCGTCCAGTTCGTCCAGCATCTGCTGGCTTTGGGCGTTGCGCGCGGATTCACGCGCTAGGCTGATGCGGCATACCGAGTCGTGCCGCTCGACGGCCAGGGTGGCGTATTCCATGGTCTCCTCGTCTTTGTTCTGCCGCGCCGCAAAAAGCGGCACGGTCGACTGGATTGAATTAACGCACCCGGAATCCTAAAATACAAAATATTCGACAACTATTTCCCACATTATGAACAACAGCAGTCCTACCGGCGGTACCCAAAGCATGCGGCGCGCACTAGGCCTGTTACGCGTGCTGGCGCAGCACCAGGAAGAAGGGATAGACCTGCAAGGCGTCATGGCCGAAGCCGGGCTGGAACGTTCAACCGCGCACCGGCTGCTCAGCTGCCTGCTGGAAGAACAGTTCGCCGAACGCGACGCCAAGACCCGGCGCTACCGCCTCGGCGTGGATTCCATGCAATTGGGATTCGCGGCGCTGCGGCGCACGCCGCTGCTGGATGCGCTGCGCCCGTTCGCGCAGAAGCTTGCGCGCCTGTCGGGCGACACCGTATTCCTCGTGATACGCCAAGGCGACTATGCCTTGTGCCTGCTGCGCGAGGCCGGCTCATTCCCTGTCAAAGTGTTCACCATCGACCAGGGAGAACGCAGGCTCCTGGGCGTGGGCGCGGGCGGATTGGCGCTGATGGCCACTCTGCCGGACGAGGAAATCGCCGCGCTCTATGCGCGGCATTCCGCCAGCTACGCGCAAATCGGGGCCTCCAGCGCCGCGCTGATGAAATCAGTGAGGCAAGCGCGCGCCGCGGGTTATTCGGAAATCGTGGACACCATCACGCCCGGCGTCTCGGGCGTGGGCGCGGCGTTCCGGGTGTCGGAACTGACCTGGGTGGCGTTCAGCTTCGGCGCGATCAGCAGCCGGCTGGACGCGCCCCGGCGAGCGCAGATGGGCGCGCTGTTGCGAGCCGAATGCGAGGCATGGGCGCGGGACTACCTGGGAAAATGATGGGGGCTGCCTCGCCTTGGAGCGGTCCGGCGGTGGGCCGGGCCCCCACGCCGCGCAAGCTGCGCTTGCTTGCTGCCCCCCGAGGGGGCTGCCTCGCCTTGGAGCGGTCCGGCGGCGGGGAGGTGGGCCCCCACGCCGCGCAAGCTGCGCTTGCTTGCTGCCCCCCGAGGGGGCTGCCTCGCCTTGGAGCGGTCCGGCGGCGGGGAGGTGGGCCCCCACGCCGCGCAAGCTGCGCTTGCTTGCTGCCCCCCGAGGGGGCTGCCTCGCCTTGGAGCGGTCCGGCGGCGGGGCGTCCGAGGCTTCAGATGCGCTCGAAGATCGCGGCGATGCCCTGGCCGCCGCCGATGCACATGGTCACCAGCGCATAGCGTCCGCCGACGCGCTGCAGTTCGTGTAGCGCCTTGACCGTGATGATTGCGCCGGTGGCGCCGATGGGGTGGCCCAGGCCGATGCCGCTGCCGTTGGGGTTCACCTTGGCCGGATCCAGCTTCAGTTCACGCGACACCGCGCAAGCCTGTGCCGCGAACGCTTCGTTGGCTTCGATGACGTCCAGCTGGTCGACCGTCAGCCCGGCGCGCTTGAGCGCGGCCTGGGTGGCCGGCACGGGGCCGATACCCATGATCTGCGGATCCACGCCAGCATGGGCATATGCCACCAGCCGCGCCAGCGGCTTGACGCCGCGCTTGGCCGCCACCGAGGCGTTCATCAGCACCACGGCGCCGGCGCCATCGTTCAGGCCCGACGCGTTGCCCGCCGTGACGGTGCCGTTCTCTTTCTGGAACACCGGCTTCAAACCGGCCAGGCTATCGGCGGTGACGTCGCGGCGCACGTGCTCATCGGTGTCGAACACCACTTCACCCTTGCGCGACTTCAGGACCACCGGCACGATCTGATCGCGGAAGTAGCCCGCGTCGATGGCGGCTGCGGCGCGGCGATGCGATTCCGCCGCCACGGCGTCCTGATCCTGGCGGCTGATACCGAACTTGGCCGCCACGTTCTCGGCGGTAACACCCATGTGCATGCGGCCGAACGGATCCGACAAGGCGCCGGTCATCATGTCCAGCATGACGCTGTCGCCCATGCGCGCGCCCCAGCGTTGAGCCGGTGCAATGTACGGCGCGCGGCTCATGCTTTCGGCGCCCGCGCCGACCGCGATTTCAGCATCGCCCAGCATGATGGTCTGCGCGGCCGAAACGATGGCCTGCAGGCCGGAACCGCAAAGACGGTTCACGTTGAAAGCGGGCGTTTCCTTGGCGATGCCGGCATTCATGGCGGCCACGCGCGACAGGTACATGTCGCGGGGTTCGGTATTGATGACGTGGCCCACGGCAACGTGGCCGACCTCATCGCCCTTGACGGCTGCGCGCTCCAGCGCGGCCTTGATGACGGTAGCGCCCAGGTCGCACGGCGGCACGTCTTTCAGCGCGCCCCCGAAATCGCCGATGGCGGTGCGGACGGCAGAAGCGACGATGACTTCATTCATGGTGTTTCCTCCTTGTAATGCTTTCCATCATACCGCCGCCCCATCATCCGGGCTTTCGCGCCGCGCGGCGCGCAACGAAATCCTCCACCGCCCGGGCGTGCGCCGGCGTCTTGTGCGCAAGCGCCTGGTAGGCCGCCGACAGCTCCAGCAGCGAGTCCAGCCGCAGGTGCTGGCTCTCGCGCAAGAGGCGCTTGGTCAGGCGCACCGCGTCGGGCGAGTTCTTCGCCATGCGGGCCGCCAGCGCCTGCGCCGTCGGCAGCAGCTCGGCCGCCGGCACCACCCGCGATACCAGGCCCCATTCCGCCGCCGTGCGGGCGTCGATCGCATCGCCCGTGAAGGACATTTCGGCCGCGCGCGCCATGCCTATCAATCGCGGCAGAAACCAGGCGCCGCCGTCGCCGGGCACGATGCCCAGCTTGACGAAGCTCTCGGCGAAAGTGGCTTCCTCCGCGGCGATGCGCACGTCGCACATGCAGGCCAGGTCGCAGCCCGCGCCAATCGCGGGGCCGTTGACCGCCGCGATGGTCGGGACCTCCAGCGCGTGCATGGCCAGGGGCAGGCGCTGGATACCGTGGCGGTACTCCTGGCGCAGCGCGGCGCTGCCGACCTCGGGACCGATCTGCCGCTGCATGTCGTTTACGTTGCCGCCCGAGGAAAACACCGGCCCGGCCGCCGTGATCACGAGCACCCGCGCGTCCGGATCGCGCTCGATGCGGGCGAACGCGGACAGCAGCTCGTCGACCATCGTGCTGCCGGTCAGGGCGTTACGGGTTTTCTGGTCATTCAAGGTCAGGGTGACCACCCCGTCTGCGTTCTGTTGGTATTGCACCAGATCCGTCATGGATCCCTCTCCTTTTTCTGATGGACGACCGTGCTATTGCTTCGGGATGCCGGCGCGCTGGGCCGCCTCATCCCACTTGCGGATTTCTTCACGTTGGAAGGCGCCCAGCTCCTTCGGCCCCACCGGGAACACTTCCCAATTGGTACGCGCCAGGAACTCGGCGGCATCCGGCGTGCGATAGATGGACACCAACGTATCGGACAGCGTATCGATGATGGCCGCAGGCGTGCGCGCGGGGGCAAACGCTGCCGTCCAATTCACCATGTAGTAGCCGGGAAAGCCGGCCTCCTGCAGTGTCGGCGTATCGGGCGCGCTCTTCAAGCGCGTATCGCCGGTGACCGCCAGCAAGCGCATGCGGCCGCTTTGCACGAAGGGAATCACGGCCCCGTAGTCCGCGAACACGAAGTCGACCTGTCCACCAGCCAGATCGGTCAGCGCGGGCGCCGCGCCCCGGTAGGGCACATGGTTGGCCTTGATGCCGCCCATGGACAGGAACAATTCGGTGGCGATCTGGTAGGAAGCGCTGCCGCTGCCGAAGTTCAATTCGCCCGGACGCTGGCGCGCCGCGTTCACCAGGTCCGCGACGGTCTTGTATGGGGCGTCGGCCTTCACCGCCAGCGCCATGGCGCCAAAGCCCAGCCGCGCCACCGGCGCGAAGTCCTTGACCGGGTCGTAGGGCAGATGCTTGAACATGGCGGCGTTGGTCGCCACCGGTGAATTGCTGGCCAGCAGCAGCGTGTAGCCATCGGGATCCGCAGCGGCCACGGCTTGCGCGGCGATGAAGCTGTTGCCGCCCGGCCGGTTCTCCACGGTCACCGCCACGCCCAGCCGCTCCTCCATTTTTTTGGCTACGTAGCGCGCATTGCTGTCGGTGCCGCTACCAGGCGGGAACGATACGATCAGCCGGATCGGCTTGTCGGGGTAGGCTGCCCGGGCGGCGCCCGCGGGTAGCGCCAGCCAGGCGGCGCAGGCCAGTGCCAACATGCGCATCAGCTTGTTCATGTCTGTCTCCTGTTGTTGTCGTCGCCGGTCGAGTCGGGTTCGGCGCTACAGGCAGCGTAGGCATGCGGGCTGGTGGCGTCTAATATTAATTTTTGAGGTTTTGATACCCGGAGGGTATCGATGCAGCCCTGTCATTCGATACAGAAACCATATCAAAAATCAAAAAAATAATATTGGACGGCTTTCAGGGTGCTCCGGGATAGTGAGCTTCGGCGCCTGCGCATGGCGCCGCATCCGCACCGGAGCGCCTCATGATCGACACGCTGGAACTTACCGCCATCCCGCCAGAAGACGAAGCCTTGCGCGTCGAGGTCCGCAGCTTCCTGGCAGAGACCCTGGACGGTCTGGAACCCGACGAGCGAGCCCGCTCGTGGATGGGCTTTGACGCAGGCTTCAGCCGCCAACTGGCCGAACGCGGCTGGCTGGGGCTGACCCTGCCGCGCGAATATGGCGGCTCGGCGCGCGGCCACTTCGCGCGTTTCGTCTTGTCGGAAGAATTGCTGGGCGCGGGCGCGCCTGTTTCCGCGCACTGGATCGCCGACAGGCAAAGCGCGCCGCTGATCCTGAAGTACGGCACTCCCGCGCAGCAGGCTTGCTACCTGCCGCGCATCTGCCGCGCGCAGGCTTTTTTCTGCATCGGCATGAGCGAACCCGGGTCGGGATCGGACCTGGCCAGCATCCGGACGCGCGCGCAACGCAGCGCCAGCGGTTGGCTCCTGAATGGCAGCAAGATCTGGACAACCAACGCGCATCGCTCGCATTACATGATCGCGCTGGTCCGCACCTCCGGCAGCGCGCAGGACCGGCACCAAGGGCTCTCGCAGCTCATCATCGACCTGTCGCTGCCCGGCGTCACGGTGCGCCCCATCGAAGACCTGGCGGGCGACGCGCATTTCTCCGAGGTGTTCTTCGACAACGTGGAGCTGGCCGAGGATGCGCTGATCGGCGAGGAAGGCGCCGGCTGGGCACAGGTCAATGCCGAACTGGCGTTCGAGCGCAGCGGGCCGGAACGCCTGTACTCCAGCATGGCTCTCCTGGAATGCTGGCTGGCACATTGCCGAGGGCTGGACGACAACGCCAGCAACCGCGAAACGCTGGGGAGCCTGCTTACGCAAATGGCGGTATTACGCGCCATGTCCCTGTCGGTCGCGGGCAAGCTGGCCGCTGGCCGCAGCCCCGCGACCGAGGCCGCCCTCGTGAAGGACCTGGGCACCGAACTCGAGCAGGCCATACCGCGCTTGATCGGCGACGCGCTGGGGCGCAGGCCGGACCAGCCGCCCCCGCTGCCCCTGTTGCGCACGTTGGCATACCTGGAACAGGTCGCACCCACATTTTCCCTGCGCGGAGGCACCCGCGAGATCCTGCGCGGGATCATCGCCCGCGGCCTTGGCTTGCGATAAGGACGACAGACATGGACAACCTGCTTGGCGACGCCGCCGAACGCCTCTACGCGCAGACCTGCACCCCCGACCTGATCCGCCTCGCGGAACAAGGGCACGCACCCGTCGAAGCCTGGCAAGCCTGCGAAGAGGCTGGCTTTGGCGATGCGCTGGTGCCGGCCGAGCACGGCGGGGCCGGCCTGAGCCTGCCCGAAGCGCTACCCGTCGTACTGGCGGCGGGCCGCCACGCCTGCCCCTACCCCATCGCCGACACCATGCTGGCGCGCGCCTGGCTTTGCCTCGCGCGACGGCCGCAGACGGCGGGATCCATCGCCATCGCCGCCCATGGCCTGGCCGTCCAGGGCGCGCGCATCGGCGGCCTGAACCTGCCTTGGATCCGTACCGCGGATCACGTGCTGGCCGAGGCCGGCGGCCAGACATGGCTGCTGCCCACGCGAGCCGCGTGCATCCGGCCCAGCGGCGTGCACGGCAGCCTCGCGGCCGAAGCGTCCTGGGCATTGTCCGACGCTGAACGCATCGAGCACGGCCCGTCGTTGGCCCCGCTGGCGGCCGCCGCCTACGCGGGCCTCATTGCCGGCGCCATGGAACGCGTACTTGCCATGACGCTGGACTACGCCAATCAGCGTTCGCAGTTCGGCAAGCCCATCGGCCGATTCCAGGCGGTGCAGCAGCAGATCAGCGTGATGGCCGAACAGGCCTGCGCCGCGCGCATGGCGGCGCAGCTGGCGTTCCAGGGTAGCGACGCGCTGCCCGGCCCCTTGCTGGCGGCGCTAGGCAAGGCCCGCGCCAGCCAGGCAGTGCCGCAAGTCGCCGACATCGCGCACGCCGTGCATGGCGCCATCGGCGTCACGGAGGAATGCGATTTACAGCTCTACACACGCCGGTTGCGCGAATGGCGGCTGGCCGGCGGCTCGGAATCGTATTGGCATGAGCGCATAGGCGCCGCTGCCCTCGCCCACGGCAGCGACGCGTTGACGTACCTGCGCGTGGCCCTTTGCGAAAAGGAATCCGCATGAACGCGAACCCGCGCGACGATCTCCCGCTGGCCGGCATCCGCGTGCTCGACCTCAGCCGCGTGCTGGCCGGCCCCTGGTGCACGCAGACGCTGGCCGACCTGGGCGCCGAGGTCTGGAAGATCGAAGCCCCAGGCCAAGGCGATGACACCCGCAGCTGGTCTCCACCCGATATCGACGGCGAATCCACCTATTTCCTTTGCGCCAACCGCAGCAAGGAGTCGGTCGCCATCAACCTCAAGCATCCCGAGGGTCAACGCATCGTGCGCGACCTGGCGCGGCAGGCCGATGTGCTGGTCGAAAATTACCGGTTGGGCGCCCTGGAAGCCTTTGGCCTGGGCTACGAGGATCTCGCGGCGATCAATCCCGGCCTGATCTATTGCTCCATCACGGGTTATGGACGCAGCGGTCCACGCGCAGCCGAACCGGGCTACGACTTCGTGATCCAGGCGGAAAGCGGCTTGATGTCCATTACCGGCGAGCCCGACGGCGCGCCGATGAAACTGGGCGTGGCCATTACGGACCTGATCACCGGCATGAATGGCGTGCAGGCGATTCTTGCCGCGTTGCTGGCCCGCGCGCGCAGCGGCCGCGGGCAACATATCGACCTGGCGCTGCTGGACGGCGCAATCAGCGTGCTGGCCAACGTGGGCGCGGGCTACCTGGCCGCCGGGCACAAGCCCCAACGCCTGGGCAACGCTCATCCCACGGTAGTTCCCTACCAGATCTTCGCAACGCGCGACGGCTCCTTCGCGTTGGCGGTGGGCAACGATGCGCAGTTCTCCCGGCTGTGCGCCTTGCTGAACCGCCCGGAATGGAGCACGCATCCCGATTACGCCACCAGCCGGGCGCGCGTGCTGAACCGCGCCACCCTCATCCCGCAGCTCGAATCCCTTTTTGCCGCCGAAGACACGGCGCACTGGCTTGCGCGCGTGCGCGCCGCCGGCATCCCGGCCGGCGCGGTGCGCAGCGTGGACCAGGCACTGGACGCGCCGGAGCTCGCGGCGCGCGGGATGATCGCCGACACGCCCGACGCAAAACACGGCACGGTGCGCCTGCTGCGCTCGCCCCTGCACCTGCGCGGCACGCCGCCACGCGAACCCGCTGCCCCCCCGCGCTTGGGAGAACACACGGATGCCGTGCTGGCCCGCGCCCTCGCGCTGGACGAAGAAGCGCGCGCGGCATTGCGCAGCCAGGGCGCCATTGCCTGATAGCGAAGGGATAGCACCAATGCCGGAATCGATACGGAAGCCATATCATCCATGCCAACCGCCATCCGGAGCGCACTCATGGATTTCCGTCATCTTCAGCAGTTCCTGGTCCTGGCCGAGACGCTGAATTTCCATCGCGCGGCAGAGAAGCTGCATATGTCGCAGCCGCCCCTGTCGGTCTCGATACGCAAGCTCGAAGAGATGGTGGGCGTGCCGCTGTTCCAGCGCGGCCGCCAGGGCGTCAAGCTCACGGAGGCGGGCCTGGCGGCGCTGGACGAAGCGCGCCGCGCCCTGTTCCACGCCGAGCAGTTCCGGCAGGCGGCGCGGGCGGGCGCTGCCGGCGAAGGCGGCACCGTGCGTATCGGCTTCGTGGGCTCCGCCACGCATGGCGTGCTGCCGCGCATCCTGCCGGCATTCCGGCAACGCTATCCCGGCGTCACCGTGGTGCTGCGCGAAGCCACGTCCATACGCATCATGCAGGAGCTCGAAGAAGACACGCTGGAAGTCGGGATCGTCCGCGTGCCGGTGGCGATGGGATCGAACGTGCGCCTGGCGCCCTTGACGACCGAGAACTTCGCGCTGGCGGTGCCCAAGTCGCATCCGCTGGCGCGGCGCGGCCGCATCCGCCTGGCGGACCTGGCGGATGAAGCCTTCATCATGTATACCGCCACCGAGGCCGCCGGCTTGCGCATGGCCGCCATCAATGCCTGCCAGCTTCGCGGCTTCACGCCGCGCATCACGCAGGAAGCAGTGCAGGTGCAGACGCTCCTCAGCCTGGTCGAAAGCGGCCTGGGCGTGGCCCTGGTGCCGGCTGGCGGCCGGCGCCATCCGGGCACCAGCGTCGTCTACAAGACATTGACCGATTTTCCCGCCGATGCATCGATCGGCATTTCGCTGGCCTGGAACCCCGCAACCGAGCGCAGCGCCACGCGCAACCTGCGCGAAATGGCCAGCCAGGCCTTCCGGGACAAGGGCGCGAAATAAGCGCGGCGCTTGCGGCAACACGGCCGCCAGGCTTAGGATGGTGCATGGGTTTTATCCTCACCAGCGATACGGGAGCGCATCGTGAAGACAGTTGCTGAGATTCTCAGGGAAAAAGCCAATCAATCCGTCGTGACGGTTTCACCCGATGCGTCGGTATTCGAAGCCGTCAGGATCATGGCGGAACGCAGCATCGGCGCCGTGGTGGTGGTGCAAGGCGACGAAGTGCTGGGCATGCTGACCGAGCGCGACTACGCCCGTAAGATCGTCCTGCAGGACCGCTCTTCGCGCACGACGAAGGTCCGCGACATCATGACCGACTCCGTCTATTACGTCGGCCGCTCGGACACCCGCGAACACTGTATGGCAATGATGACGGAACGCCACTTCCGTCATCTGCCTGTCATCGAGGACGGCAAGCTGATCGGCCTGCTTTCCATCGGCGACCTGGTCAAGGACGTCATGAGCGAACAGAAGTTCATCATCCACGAACTCGAGCGCTACATCACCGGCGAACGCGGCTGACGCCGCATCCTCTGCACGGAAGGCTCGCGGCTAGGAGCCCGCGAGCACCTTGAATGCCGGCACGATCAAACCGAGGCCGGCGGCCAGCAGCAGCACGAACACCATGCGCTTGACCGTCTTCATTGAGCCGGCAGTGCTGTAGCGGCGCGCCACCCAGGTGACGCCGATCACGACCGGCAGCGCCAGCAGGCTCAACCAGAACGACGAGGCCATGAAGGCCCCCTGCCCCGTCACCAGCGCCAGGCGCACGACCGCATTGAGCGAGAACAGGATCAACAGGCTGTTGCGAATGGCGGCCAGCGGCAGGGGCTGGCGGTACAGGTGATAGACCATGGGCGGCCCGGCGCTGGAGAACAGTCCGCCCAACACGCCCGACACCGCTCCGAAAAACACGAAGGAACCGCGCGAAGACACGCGCGCCAACGGTTGCGCGCGCGCCACCAGCAGGACTGCGCAGCCCAGGATGGTGCAACCGAGCAGCAGCTGCAACAGCACACTCATGGATCCGCTGATCCAGGCCAGTGCAGCAACGCCCGCGCCGACCCCGACCAGGCTGCTGGCCATGGCGGGCCGCATCAGGGACCAGTTCACCTGCGGCTTGGCCCGGGCCAATGTCACGGCCGCGTTCACCAGCGACAGCACGCTGACCACATTGGCAACCTCGGAAACCGACGCCAGCTGGAACACGCCCGACAAGCCCAGCAGCACCAGCCCGAAGGCGAAGCCCGTCATGGTCTGCGCATAGGTAGCCAGCGCCACGCAAGCGAGAAACAGCAAATATTGGGAAATGCTCATGCTAAAGGGAAAGAGCCTGACCTGCCTCGGCTCTGCCCTGGGCGCCGCGTTGCGCGGCGCGGGAGCGGATCGACGGGAACAGCGTACGGGATCTGCTTATGGATCGGTTTTTCGCCGGCGATCATAGCATCGCGACGCCCCGCCACACATTTCGTCACAAATAGATGCGCTCATGCACCATGCCGGCGCCCGCGCCCCGCTATCCTTGCCGCCCTGTAAATCCCTTGCGCCTTGCTCCCGCCGCGGCCTTCCGCGCGCCGCCAGGATCCGGCGCGCAGCCGCGAGAATGACGCCCAAACAGACCACGATCAACACGGTGACGCTGACCTGCTCCACCTGCGGCAGCGCTCAATTCACCAAACTGGACACCAACGAATACCGCTGCAGTCATTGCCACGCAGTCACGCTGGTCGAAGACAACGTCGCCCAGCGGCTGGAGAAGATCCTTCGGGGAATGCAGCAGCCGGCGCCCGCCCCCCAGCTCGGACCGCGCGCCATCGCGGCGGTCGCACTGGCCGTGGCAGCCGTGATAGCAATCCCGCTGGTCGCCTCCCTGCTGGGATCCAAACCCGCCGCCACCCGGCTGCCGCCGGCTCCCCCTCCCATCGATGCCTCGCTGGTGAAGCTGACGGACATCCAGGAGATCCGCGTGCGCGACCGCACGCAGCTGGTCATGATCATGCGCAATGAGACCGGCAAGAAAATCGACGTGCCGCGCGTGACGGCTTCGTTCTTCCAGGGCGAACTCTCCTTGCCGTCCAATTCCGGATCGGCGCCGGCTCGCTCGCTCCAGCCGGGCGAATACACCCCCATTACGATCTCCACGCCGAGCCAGGCCTACAGCCGCTATACGCTGCAGGTCTCCCAGCCGACGCTGGCGCGGGGCAAGAACAACGACGTGGCCGCCAGCAAGGTGCAATTGGTGCGCAACGACGGCGCCTACCGGCTGGTCGGCCTCTTGAAGAACAACGGCGCCAACGCGGCCAACAGCAGCCAGGTCACGGTGATGCTGTACGGCGAGGACGGCAAGCTGATCGGCATCGGCAACGGCTATGGCGCCGCCAGCCCGCTGGCGCCGAATGCGCTGACCTCCTTCGACGTGCGCTGCGAAATGCTGGCCGAAGGCCGAGTCGCGTCCTACGATTACATGGTGCAAAGTGAAAACTAGCCGCTCCGATTCCAAGCCCTTGTCCCGCCCGGCTGCGGCCGGACTGGCGCTGCTCATTCTCGCTGCTGGCGGCTTGGCCCTATGGAAGTACACCAACGTCCTGCCGTGGAGCGCGCGTTCGGCGGCCCCCGCGCCTCAGGCGCCGGCGCAGGCCGCCCCCAAGGAAGAGCTGCCTCCCAGCCGCATCGTGCGGGTCGACCCGGCCGAACTGCGGGTCATCGACCACGTGCGCCTGACCACCGAGGAACTGCTGGATCCCGCCTTCGCCCTGTTCGACCCCGGCAAGCTCGCGCTGTCCGCCCCGCGCCGGCTGCTCGACGAAATCGAACGTCCGGTCATGTACGCGGAACTGGTCAATACCAGCGACCAGTACATCGCCTTGTCGCCAAAGGCGGATATTTCCGTCTTCGACGGATCCCGCCGGCTGGATCTGCGCCAGACCTGGAGCCTGCCCGCGCGCCTGTACCCCGGCGAACGGGTGCCGGTGGAGCTGACCGGCCGGGTGGACCGTTACACCGAGGTCAAGACCGACTGGCTGCCGGCCAAGCGCTCCGCCCTGCCCGGTCCGCGCCCCAAGCTGGCGGTCACGGTCGAGAACACGGAAGCCCAGGTCGGCACCGGCACCCTGAACTTCACCTACCGCTACCGCTACAAGTATGTGACCGTGCATGGGCGCGTACGCAACGACAGCCAGTCCGAGGTCGAAAACGTCAAGGTGTGGATCAGCCTGTATGACGCCCAGGACAAGCTCACCGGCGCGACCTTCCAGGAGCTGCGGCTGCCCAAGCTCAAGCCGGAGGAAAGCGCGCCGTTCCAGGTGAACGTCAAGCAACATGGCGGCAATTTCGCCCGGGTGGGCGTGGTGTACGACGCGGGACCACGCTAGGCGGTCCCGCCGTCGCCCTTAAGCAACAGCTATGGCATCAAGTCTTATATAAGATATAAGACATTTGCTTGCGTCCCCCTGTTCCCTCTACAATTCGGCCAACAACCCTTCTTCCAACCCGACTTTGAGCAGGCCTCACATGCTGGATAATTACCGCCAACACGTTGCCGAACGCGCGGCTCTGGGGATCCCCCCGCTGCCCCTTACGGCCAAACAAACCGCTGAACTGATTGAACTGCTCAAGAACCCGCCCGCAGGCGAAGAGCAGAACCTGGTCGAGCTGCTGACCCACCGCGTGCCGGCTGGCGTGGACGACGCCGCCAAAGTCAAGGCGTCCTACCTGGCCGCCGTGGCGCTGGGCAAGGAAGCTTGTGCGCTGATCAGCCGCGCCAAGGCGACTGAACTGCTCGGCACGATGCTGGGCGGCTACAACATTGGCCCGCTGGTCGACCTGCTGGACGACGCTGAAATCGGCACCATCGCCGCCGATGCGCTGAAGAAAACCCTGTTGATGTTCGACGCCTTCCATGACGTGAAGGAAAAGGCCGACCGCGGCAACGCCAACGCCAAGTCCGTGATGCAGAGCTGGGCCGACGCCGAATGGTTCACCAGCCGTCCGGAACTGCCGCAAAGCCTGACCATCACGGTCTTCAAGGTCCCCGGCGAAACCAACACCGACGACCTGTCGCCGGCTCCCGACGCCACCACCCGTCCCGACATCCCGATGCACGCCCTGGCGATGCTGAAGAACAAGCGCGACGGCGCCGCGTTCCAACCGGAAGAAGACGGCAAGCGCGGTCCGGTCAAGTTCATCGAATCCCTGAAGGAAAAAGGCCACCTGGTCGCCTACGTGGGTGACGTGGTCGGCACGGGTTCGTCGCGCAAGTCCGCCACCAACTCGGTGCTGTGGTTCACCGGCGAAGACATCCCGTTCGTGCCGAACAAGCGATTCGGCGGCGTGTGCCTGGGCAACAAGATTGCCCCGATCTTCTACAACACCATGGAAGACGCCGGCGCCCTGCCGATCGAACTCGACGTTTCCAAGATGGAAATGGGCGACGTGGTCGAATTGCGTCCGTACGAAGGCAAGGCGATCAAGAACGGCGAAGTCATCGCTGAATTCGAAGTCAAGTCCGACGTCCTGTTCGACGAAGTGCGCGCCGGCGGCCGCATTCCGCTGATCATCGGCCGCGGCCTGACCGCCAAGGCACGCGAAGCCCTGGGCCTGGCGCCTTCGACGCTGTTCCGCCTGCCCAAGGATCCGGCCGATACCGGCAAGGGTTACACGCTGGCCCAGAAGATGGTCGGCCGCGCCTGCGGCCTGCCCGAAGGCAAGGGCATCCGTCCGGGCACCTACTGCGAACCGAAGATGACCTCGGTCGGCAGCCAGGACACCACTGGCCCCATGACCCGCGACGAGCTGAAGGACCTGGCCTGCCTGGGCTTCTCGGCTGACCTGGTGATGCAGTCGTTCTGCCACACCGCCGCCTACCCCAAGCCCGTGGACGTCAAGACGCACCACACCCTGCCGGAATTCATCAGCACCCGCGGCGGCGTTTCGCTGCGCCCGGGCGACGGCGTGATCCACTCGTGGCTGAACCGCATGCTGCTGCCCGACACCGTCGGCACCGGCGGCGACTCGCACACCCGCTTCCCCATCGGCATCTCGTTCCCGGCCGGCTCCGGCCTGGTCGCCTTTGCCGCCGCCACCGGCGTGATGCCGCTGGATATGCCGGAATCGGTGTTGGTCCGCTTCAAGGGCAAGCTGCAACCCGGCGTGACCCTGCGCGATCTGGTCAACGCGATCCCGCTGTACGCCATCAAGCAAGGCCTGCTGACGGTTGCCAAGCAAGGCAAGAAGAACATCTTCTCCGGCCGCATCCTGGAAATCGAAGGCCTGCCGGACCTGAAGGTCGAACAAGCCTTTGAACTGTCGGACGCTTCCGCCGAACGTTCGGCCGCCGGCTGCTCGGTGCGCCTGAACAAGGAACCGATCATCGAATACATCAACAGCAACATCGTGATGCTGAAGTGGATGATCGCCAACGGCTACGAAGACGAGCGCACGCTGGGCCGCCGCATCAAGGCCATGGAAGCCTGGCTGGCCGATCCCAAGCTGCTGGAGCCGGACGCCGACGCCGAGTACGCCGCCGTGATCGAGATCGATCTGGCCGACGTGCACGAGCCCATCGTCGCCTGCCCGAACGACCCGGACGACGTGAAGACGCTGTCCGAAGTCGCTGGCGCCAAGATCGATGAAGTGTTCATCGGCAGCTGCATGACCAACATCGGCCACTTCCGCGCGGCTTCCAAGCTGCTGGAAGGCAAGCGCGACATCCCGGTCAAGCTGTGGGTCGCTCCGCCGACCAAGATGGACGCCACGCAATTGACCGAGGAAGGCCACTACGGCGTGTTCGGCACCGCCGGCGCCCGCACGGAAATGCCGGGCTGCTCGCTGTGCATGGGCAACCAGGCGCAAGTGCGCGAAGGCGCGACCGTCATGTCGACCAGCACCCGCAACTTCCCGAACCGCCTGGGCAAGAACACCAACGTTTACCTGGGTTCGGCCGAACTGGCCGCCATCTGCTCGAAGCTGGGCCGCATCCCGACCAAGGACGAGTACATGGCCGACATGGGCGTCATCAACAAGAGCGGCGACCAGATCTACCAGTACCTGAACTTCGACAAGATCGCGGACTACAAGGACGTGGCCGACGTCATCGAAGTCTAAGCATCAGGCAACGCAGCTACGCTGCATAGCCCGCGAGACGGCCCCGGAGCGATCCGGGGCCGTTTTTCTTTCATGCCGTAAAAATTTCAGGGACGGAACTTTTTGCGCGATACGTTTTCATACAATCGCGCTACCTTGTGACATCTGCCCTCACCGCTCGCCCGATCTCCGGAGGAAGACCGCCAATGACCCGGCTTTTGCTGCCGCCGCTGCTATTGCTGGCGCTCGCCGGCTGCGCCACCGCGCCGCCATCGAACCCCGAGAACATCTGCGCCATCTTTCGCGAAAAGCCCGACTGGCACGATGCCGCTCTGAAGGTGCAGAAAAAATGGGGCGCGCCGGTTCCGGTGCCGATGGCCATGATGTACCAGGAGTCCTCTTTCAAACAGGACGCGGTGCCCCCTAGATACTACTTCCTGGGCTTCATCCCCTGGGGCCGCGTCAGCTCCGCCTATGGCTACGCCCAGGCCAAGGATGAAACCTGGGACGACTACAAAAAGGACGCGGGCGGCTGGGGCTCCAGCCGCGACGACTTCGCCGATGCGCTGGATTTCATGGGCTGGTACATGAACAAGACCCAGCGCATCAACGGCGTGTCCAAGTCCGATGCCTACGGGCAGTACCTGAACTACCACGAAGGCTGGACCGGCTACCGCAACCGCAGCTACGACCGCAAGGCCTGGCTCAAGACTGTGTCTCAGAAAGTGCAGGCACGGGCCCAGAAGTTCGCCTCGCAGTACAAGAGCTGCGAGAGCGACCTTACGCGCGGCGGCTGGTTCTGGTGAGCGCCGCCTGAACTCAGAAGTCCATGCTCGCGCTGAGCAGGAAGGTACGCGGCCCCCCCAGCACCAGATAGCCGTTGCCGGGATACCCGCCCACCGAGGACCAATAGTTGCGGTTGGCGATGTTGTCCACGCGGGCTCGCAAGGTCACGACATGGCCGTCCACGTCCATCATGTAGCGCAGGCCTGCGTCGAAACGGGTCCAACCGGGCACCTTGAGCGTGTTGGCGTCATCCGCATAGGAAGATCCGGTATAGACCACGCGGCCGTCCACGGCCAGGCCGGGCACGCCGGGGATATCCCATTCCACGCCCATGTTGGCCTGGAAGCGCGGCACGCCGATCACGCGGTTGCCGTCGATGGACGGATTGCCGGTGGAACGCTGCTTGGCGTCCAGCCAGGTCAGGCCGCCCAGCAGGCGCACGCTATTGATGGGTTCGCCGTACATCGTCAGCTCCACGCCCTGGTGGCGGTCCTTGCCGGAGGTCGTGAGCTCGTTGGCGGCGTTGTACATGGCTCGCGGCTTGTCCGTGGAGAACAGGGCCAGTCCGGCCCCGAGTCCATCCCCCTCGTACTTGGCGCCGATTTCCTTCTGTTTGGAGACAAAGGGCGGCAGGCTCTGGCCGGCATTGGGCACCGGTTTGCCGCCGGCGACGGCGGGCGCGGTCGGGCCCGCAACCAGGGCTTCGATGTAGTTCGCGTACAAGGACACGCTGGGCGCAACCTTGATGACGAGCCCTGCCGCAGGCGAATTGTGGCTGGCGTCGTAGGCGCCGTTTTCCTTGCCCGTGTTGTAGGCGTAATCACGCTGCGACAGCCGCTGATGGCGGATGCCGGCAGTCAGCAGCACCTTGTCATCCAGGAACGACAGCGTATCGCCGATGGCGTAGCTGCTCAGGCGGGTACGGCCTTGCAACGCCGGATCGTCCAGATCGTTGCCGCGCAGGGCGGTGGCGCTGAACGGCGGCTTGTCATAGGAAATGGGATCGTAGATGTTGGTGGGATAGGTGTTCTGCCAATCCATCACATAGGCATTTTTCTTCTTCAGGTCGAAGAAGGACGCCGACACGACGAACTCGTGGCCCACGGGACCGGTGCGCACCTTGCCGCGCAGGCCCAACTCGCCCGTGTTGACGCTATCCTCGCGGGTATTGTCGAAGCGGTAGAAAGTGCCGTCGCCCGTGCTGCCATTGGTCAGCGTGACGTTGCCCAGCGAATTCGCTTCATCGCTGCGGCGCATGCCGAAGGCGGCATAGGCGGTCAGCTTGTCGCTGAAGTCGTGCTCAGCGCGCAGGGTGCCGAAGACGTCGCGCTCGTTCGAATAGGACCAGGGCTGCGCGTAGTTGGAGCTGGCGTCCGGCGCGTCCGGCACCGAGGTCACGCCGGCGCCCAGCGTCACGTTGGGACGCGCGCGCTTGAGCTTGTTTTCCTGCCAGCCGATGTCCGCGGACAAGCGGGTGTCGGCCGAGCGCCAGTCCAGGCCCAACGAGACCAGGCTGGTGCGGGAATGTTCATCGTCGATGGCCGTATCGCCGCTGCGCTGCGCCGCGTTGAGCCGGATGCCAGTGCTGTCGCCGGGACCGAAGCGGCGGGCGATGTCGGTGGACAACTGGAATTGCCCGCCGCTGGAGACGCCGGTGGTCACCCGGGTCAACGGTTCATTCGGCGCGCGCTTGGGCACCAGGTTGATCACCCCGCCGATGCCGCCCCCGCCGGGCGCGGCGCCCGTCAGGAAGGTCGACGCGCCGCGCAGCACTTCCACGCGCTCGAACAGTTCGGTGGCAATGTACTGGCGCGGCAGCAGGCTGTAGAGGCCGTTGTAGGCCACGTCGTCCGAGCCCAGGATGAAGCCGCGCATGAAATACGACTCCTGGAAGTTGCCGAAACCGCGCGCCACGCGCACGCCCGGGTCGTTCTGCAGCACGTCCCCCACGCTGCGGGCTTGCCGGTCCTGGATCAGTTCATTGGTGTAGCTGGTGATGCTGAACGGCGTGTCCATCAGGTCCTGCGTGCCCAGCAGGCCAACGCGTCCGCCGCGGGCGACCTGCCCGCCGGCAAAGGGTTCGGCCAGGCCGCCGGCCGAGGCGTCAGCGCTGGCCTCGACTTTGATGGCGTCCATCGAAACGACAGACCCGCCCTGATCGGACGGCGTCTGGGCATGGGCAACGGGGAAATAGCACGGCACGGCCGCGGCCATGCAGGCAAGGGTTCGGATTTTCATGTCGGGAAGATCAGAGGCAGGTATGCAAAATCCCGATGGGGTCACGCGCGCACTAGAGGACTACGGATGCGTCTGGAATGCCGGAAGGCGGAGCCCTGCCGGGCCGGCTGCACCAAGGGGGGCTAGGAAAGTTGAGCGACCGATTTTAAGGCAAACGGAATCATTCTCATTTATGTTACTTTTTGTTTGAAAATGTCTGTTGCCTGGGCACCACACAGCGGCCGCTTGCGGCCCCCCCCTTGCCCGCCGCGCGATCAGTTGCCGGCCACTGCGCGCGGATCGTAATCGGCAGTTGCCATGGGTTCCAAGGGATACAGCGGGCGCGCACGCCGGCGGAACTCGAACAGCGACCAATCGGAACTGGTCACCCCGGGGCTGTCGCACTCGACCAGAGCCTGGGAGATCGGGACGAATACGGGGCGACAGTACATACGCGATTTCACCAACACGAAGCGCGCCCCGGCCGGCTCCAGCCCCAGGCTTTGGAATACGCCCAGATCCCAGGGCTCGTGGGTCTGCTCGGTCAGCACGAGTTGGGCGGCGCCGATATCCAGTACCGCGCTGCGGCCCATGCAGGCCAGCTGTCCGGTGTAGGTCGGACCCGTGATCACGTATTCGCCATTGCTCAACGCGCGCACGGTGCCGCGCAAGGTAACGGGTTGCGCGGCACGGCCGATCTCGTCGATTGCCCGTTTGTTGCCGACCGGCAGTTCCACCGTGGCGCCGATGCCGGCGCGGGTCAATTCGGCGACCGCCTCGGGATCGCAATACAGGCCGGCCTGGATGCCTTCCAGGCCGGCGTCCAACGCCGCCATCAGCACGTCCAGCGTGTCGCAGGTGCCGCCGCTCATGCAGTTGTCGCCGTGGTCCAGCAGCAGAACGGGCTTGCTGGCGCCCTCGGCCAAGGCCTTGGCGCGCGCCAGCGACGCGGCCAGCGGTTCGCTGTCGTAGAAGAATCCGTCGCGCTGCGCCCAGATCAGCGCGGCGATCTCGCCTGCCACGCGTTCCGCCTCGGCGCGGTCTCCGTCGGCGACCGCCACCACGCTGACGCAGGGATGGGGAATGTCGGCCAGGCCGAACCCCGCCAGCACCGACACGCCCAACGCGCCCTCGGCCTCGGCGCGACGCGCCGCTTCGACCGCGGCGCGCATGGCCCCTTCGGCCGTGTTGCTGCGCAGGGAATGCGACACCAACGGCAGCCGGCGCCACGCCATGACAGGCTTGCACATGCCGTCGATGCCGGCATACAGCAACCTGCCGGCATGCTCGCCCGTTTCGTACATATCGATGTGCGGGTAGGTCTTGAAGCTGATGATGACGTCGGCGTTGTCCATCATCTTTTGCGTGACGTTGCCGTGCAGGTCCAGCGCCACCGCGATCGGCGCGCCGGGTGCTGCGATCCGCAGCCGCTCCAGCAGATCGCCCTCGCCGTCGTCGGTCGTCTCCACCGCCATGGCGCCATGCAGGTCCAGCAGGATGACATCGCAGCCTGGCGCCGCAGCCACGATACGGTCGCATAACTCGGCGTAGGCTTGCCCGTCGACGCGGCCGCTCGGGTAGGCAGTCGCCGAGACCGGCGTAACGAGCTCGGCGCCACGCGCCTCCGTCAGGTCAATGAATGCCGACATCGCGGTGCGCTTGCCCTTGTTCTCTTCATAGGCCGCGGCATCGTAGGCCGGGCCGCCGTTGCCGAAAGCGGAGAGCGGCGTGGGCACCGGCGAGAAGGTGTTGGTCTCGTGATTCAGCCTCGCAATCAGCACTTTCATTGCGCGCTCCCTTGCGGAAACTGGATGCGACCGCAGCAGCGCAGCATGGCGTGCAGCAGCACGTTGCAGCCGGCCTCCAGGTGCTCGGGTTGCGCGTCCTCGATTTCATTGTGGCTGATGCCATCCTTGCATGGCACGAAGATCATGGAGGTAGGCGCCACCCGCGCCATGTAGACCGCGTCATGGCCTGCGCCGCTGATTACGTCCAGAGACTCCAGGCCCAGCGTGCGCGCGCCGTCGCGGATCGCCTGCACCAGGCGGGGTTCGAAAGGCTGCGGCGGAAAATACACCACCTCCTGACTTTCGATCTGGATGCGGCCCGGCTGGGCCAGTTCGCCGCAGGCGCGCGCGAAGGCCGCGGCCATGCTGTCCAGCGTGGCGTCGTCGGCCGCGCGCAGGTCCACGGTGAGCGCCACGCGGCCCGGAATTACATTGCGCGAGTTCGGAAAGCTGTCAATGCAGCCGACCGTGCCACGGCCGTGCGGCGCATGCTCCAACGCGATCCGGTTGACCTCCAGCACCAGCCTGGACGCAGTCAGCAAGGCGTCGCGACGCAGTTCCATGGGTGTAGGTCCGGCATGCGCCTCCTGGCCGGTGATCGTGACGTTGTACCAACGCTGCCCCAGGGCGCCCTGCACCGCGCCGATGGTAATGCCCCGATCCTCCAGGATGGGGCCTTGCTCGATGTGCGCCTCGAAGTAGGCGCTGACGCCAGCGGGACGGGCGGGCTCCGGACCGGCATAGCCGATGGTATTCAGCGCCTCGCCTACGCTGACGCCGTCGCGGTCCCGGGCAGCCAGCGCCGTCTCCAGCGTGAAGGCGCCGGCGTACACGCCTGAGCCCATCATCACGGGAACGAAGCGCGAGCCCTCCTCGTTGGTCCATACCACCACCTCCAGCGGCGCTTCGGTGGCGATGCCGCGCTCATGCAAGGTGCGCAGGACTTCAATGCCGGCAAGCACACCATAATTGCCGTCGAACTTGCCGCCGGTAGGCTGGGTATCGATATGGCTACCGGTCATCACAGCGGGCAGGTCATCCCGTAGCCCCGGACGGCGCATGAAGATGTTGCCTATGGCGTCCACGCGCACGCTGCAGCCGAGCTCGCGGGCCCAGGCGCAGACCAGGTCGCGGCCCTGCCGGTCCAGGTCGCTCAGCGCCAAGCGGCACACACCGCCCTTGTCGGTGGCACCGATGCGCGCCAGCTCCATCAACGAATTCCAGAGACGGCTGCCGTCGATGCGGATGCCGCTAACGGCCTCCAAAGTGTTCATTTCCATGGATGTTTCCTTGCGATGCATGCTTCAAGTACGGGCGCCGGCAAGCTTTCGGGCCGGTGCAGCCTGAGAGGCGTCTTGCCCAGCCCCTAGACGCCCACGCCCAGATAACGGTCCTTCACGTTTTCGTCGGCCACGAAGTCGGCGTTGCTGCCTTCATAGACGATGGCCCCCTGTTCGATGATGAAATGACGGTCGGCCAGTTGGGTGCACACTTCCAGGTTCTGCTCCACCAGCAAGATCGTGACGCCCGCCTGTTTGATCGACTTTATCTGCGACACGATCTCCTCGACGATCACCGGCGCCAGTCCTTCGACCGGTTCATCCAGCATCAGCACGCGCGGATGGTTCATAAGCGCGCGCCCGATCGCCAGCATCTGCTGTTCGCCGCCGGAGAGCTGGCCGCCGCCGTTCTTGCGGCGCTCTTTCAGGCGGGGAAAAATGCGGTAGATGTCCTCGAGCTGCCAGGGCGAATCGCGGCGCATGCCCAACTTCAGGTTTTCCTCGACCGTCAGCAGCTTGAAGATGCCCCGGTGCTCGGGCACCAGGCAGATTCCCATGGACGCGATCTTGTGGGCCGGCAGCCCGGCGACGTCACGGCCGCCATACCGCACCGCCCCGCCCTTGGGTGCGATCACGCCGGCGATGGTCTTGAGCGTGGTCGATTTGCCGGCGCCATTGCGCCCCAGCAGTGTCACCACCTGGCCTTGCGGCAGCTGCAGCGACACGCCTTGCAGGATGTGGCTCTTGCCGTAGTAGCTGTGTACGGCGTCAACGTGCAGGATCATGCCCGGCCTCCCGTGATCATGTTGCCCAGGTACGCGGCGCGGACGCGTTCGTCGTTGCGGATCGCGTGGGGCGTGCCTTCGACCAGCACGCGGCCTTGCTGCATCACCGTGATCGTGTCGGAGATGTCCATCACAATGTTCATGTTGTGCTCGATCAGCACCACCGTGTGGTCGTCGCGCAGGCTGCGGATCAAACGCTTCATTTCCTCCAGGTCGTCGACCCCCATGCCGGACGTGGGTTCATCCAGGAAGATGGCGCGCGGCTTGGCGGCCAGCGCCATGCCCACTTCCAGCCGCCGCTGCTGGCCGTGCGACAGCGCGCCCGCCGTCACCTCGGCCAACCGCGATAAACCTAAGCGTTCCAGCGCGGCGTCGACAACCTCGCGCTGCGCCCGCGCGCCAGTGGGCGGATGCCAGCAGTCGAACGCGCCGGCGCGATGCGCGCCCTGCGCCGCCAGCCGCAGGTTTTCCCGCACCGACAGGTTGGCAAACAGGCTGGTGACCTGGAAGGAGCGCGCAATGCCACGCTGCACGCGCTGGAAATCGGCCTCCTGGGTCACGTCCTGTCCGTCGAATACGATGTTGCCCTCGCTGGTGCGCAGGGTGCCTGTCAGGATGTGGAACAGCGTGGTCTTGCCGGCGCCGTTCGGGCCGATGACGGAATGCACGGTGCGCGGCCGCACCTGCAGGTCCACGCCATGCAGAGCCACGAATTTTCCGAAGCGCTTGACGATGCCGCTAGCCTGCAGCAGCGGCGCGGAAGTTGCGGGGTTCATGCGCTGCCCTCCTTGGTGGCGGCCGGCTCCGACCCGGCGGGCCGGCGCCGCAACGCCAGCCAGATGCGGACTCCCAACCCCCACAGCCCTTTCTGCATGAACAGGCTCACCGCGATCAGCAGGAAGCCCAGCAGCATCAGCCAGCGCGGCCACAAGGTGGAGAGCCAATCGGCGAACAGCACGTAGAAGGCCGCGCCCAGCACCGACGCAAACAGGTTGCCGGTGCCGCCAATGACCGTCATGACCAGGATCATCTCGCTGCTGTGGTATTCAATGCTGGACAGCGGCGCAATGCCGGTCATCATGGCCAGAAAGGCGCCGGCCAGCGCAGTGACGGCGCCGGAGATGGCGAAGGCCGACAACTTGAAGAGGCGCACGTTGTAACCCACCGCCATGGCGCGCGCCTCGTTATCGCGTATTGCCAGCAAGGTGCGACCGAAGACCGAGTTGGTCACGCGCAGCAGCAGCCAGAACACCGCCATGAAACACACCGCCACGAACGCGTAGAACTGCCAGGGGGTGGCCAGCGACATAAGTTCCATGCCCGCCACCGAAAGCGGAGGACGCGGCACATCCAGCAGGCCGTTGTCGCCGCCCGTCAGCTCGGGCAGGCTGTATGCCAGGAAGTAGAACATCTGCGCGAATGCCAGCGTCAGCATCACGAAATACGTGCCCCGTTGGCGTATCGCGAACCAGCCCACCAGCGTGGCGCCCAGCGCGCCCACCACCATCGCCGCAAGCAGCGCCAGCGGCATGGGCAGGCCGGTACGTGTCAGCAGGATGCCGACGGCGTAGCTGCCCAGCCCAAAGAAAATACCCTGGCCGAAGGACAGCAGGCCGGTGAATCCCAGCAGCAGGTTGCAGCCCAGGACGGCAAGGGAATAGATCAGCACTTCGGTGGCCAGCGAACCCGACTGCATGCACAGCGGCAGCAACAGGACCACGGCCAGCGCCAGCAGCAATTGCGCGTGCGATTTCAAGCCCGTCATCATCCTCTCCCCATCAGGCCGTGGGGACGCAGCAGCAGCACCGCCGCCATCGCCACATAGATCATCAGCCGCGCGCCTTCCGGCCACAGGGTGCTCATCACACTCTGCACCACGCCGATCAGCAGGCCGCCGACGAGCGCGCCGAAGAAGCTGCCCATCCCGCCCACCACCACGATGACGAACGCAATGCCCAGCGCCTCGATCCCCATGAAGGGTTCCACGCCACGGATCGGCGCGGCCAGCACCCCGGCCAGCGCGGCGGTCGCCGCGCCCAGCGCAAACACCAGGCTGAACATGCGGAACACGTTGATGCCCAGCATCGACACCATTTCGGTCGATTCGCTGCCGGCGCGCACCGCGCTGCCGAGCCGGGTCCCTTCCAGCACGTACCAGAGCAGCAGCGAGAAGACGGCAGTGAAACCGATCACGAACAAGCGGTACTTGGGGTAGATGAAGCTGCCCCACATGACCACGCCCTGCAAGGCGGACGGCGCTGCGACGTTGTCGCCTATCGGCCCCCAGATCACGATGACCAGTTCCTGGAGCACCAGCGCCAGGCCCACGGTGATCAGGATGTGGAACTCGTGCGCCTGTTCGTAAACGTGGCGCAACAGCACCTTTTCGACGACCCAGGCGCCTGCGCCCACCAGCAGCGGCACGATGGCCAGGGCCAGCCAGAAGTTCAGGCCCCACTGGATGGCCTGAAAACAGAAGTAGGCGCCCAGCAGATAGAACGCCCCGTGGGCGAAGTTAACGAAGCGCAACAGACCGAAGACGATGGACAGGCCGACTGCCAGGAGGAAGTACAGCATGCCTACCCCGATCCCATTGATGATCTGGAGGAGATAGACGTTCATTGGAATGCCCGGTGGAGGAAACGAAAGGCCGCGGGCGCGCCGGCCGCGGACGTGGCACGCCCGCGGCTGAGCGCCTCAAGGGCGCGCTACAGCTTGCAGCCGGTTTCCGCGGGCGGCAGGAAGGAGCGGCCGCTATGCACGATCTCGGCATAGTCGTCCTTGTCCTTCATGTCCTTCTTGGCGCGGCCCTTGAGCAGGTAATAGTTCTTCAGGACCTGGTGGTCTTCCTTGCGGATTTCCTCCCGGCCCGTCAGGCCTTCATAGCTCAGGCCCTCCATGACCGCTATCACCTTGGCCGGATCGGCGCTGCCTGCCTTGACGATGGCGTCCAGCATGATGCGGGTACAGATATAGGAGCCCGCGAGGCTGTAATTCGGGTTGGCGCGCGTCTTGTCCTTGGACAACTGCACCAGCTCCTTGTTAAGCGGCGAATCGATGCCGTGCCAGTACTGGGCGCCGAAGTACACGCCTTCGCACAGATCGGCGCCCAGTCCCTCGAACTGTTCCAGGCCCGAGGCCCAGGCCACCAGGATCGTGCAGTTCTGCTTCATGCCGAAGCTCACCGCCTGGCGCAGCGTATCCGAGGACTGCGAACCGAAGTTCAGGATCAGCAGCACGTCCGGCTTGGCGGCCATGGCGTTGGTGAGATAGCCGCTGAATTCCTTTTCGGTCAGCGAGTGGTAGCTGTTGCCCACGTGCTCGATGCCTTTTTCCTTGAAGATGGCCTTGGCTGCGCTGAGCAAGCCATCCCCGAACACGTACTGCGGCGTAATGGTGTACCAGCGCTTGGCGTTGGGCAGCTTTTCCAGCAAGGGACGCACGGTCTGCTCGATGGCGCCAAAGGTGGGCACCGACCAGCGGAAGGTAGCCCGGTTGCAGTCCTTGCCAGTGATTTCATCGGCGCCTGCCGTGGTGATGAAGACCCCGCCGGCGCGTTCCACTTCCTTGCCCATGGCCAGCGCCTCCGACGACAGGATGCCGCCGGCAAAGAACTTGACGCCCTTCTGTTGCGAGACTTCCTGCACCTTGCGCACCGCCGTGGCCGGCTTGCCTTCAGTGTCCAGCACGGTGTAGGCCAGCGGCCGGTCCAGCGCGCGGCCGTACTGCTCCAGCGCCAGTTTCATGCCGAGGTCGGCGTATTTGCCGTTGGCGGCAAAAGCGCCGGACATGGGCACAGGGCACCCGAACTGGATCGCATCGGCTTGCGCCAGCGCGGACCTGGCGGTCCATAGTGATCCGGGCACAGCGCCTAGCGCGGCTAATTTCAGCAGGTTGCGGCGATTCAAGATGGTTCTCCCTGGCTGCCGCTGGCGGTGCCGCGGCATATTGACGATGTCGAGCGCGCACCATGCGCGTCCCCATTCCGACTCTGTCTGCTCCAAGCTCCCGTGCCAGGATTGCCGCCGCGCGTGCGTGCTCGCAAGTCCTGGCGCCTCATGCCTATACTGCGACTACCATCCTATTTATCATGATAAATAGGATTATTATCATGATCAGTTTGGCGAGCCGGCTCTGTCAATAGCGGGCGCATCAGGTATAACCCGGGGTCCGCGCAGAACCACGGGGCAGGCGCCCCGCACACCACGCAGTAACGGAGGAACGCAATGGCGTTCAACAGTCACGACCTACAAGCCGCGGGCGCGTCGAGTCCGCCCAAGCGCAGCGACCTGGTCGCCGAGGAAATCAAGCGGCTGATCACCGCCAAGAACCTGTTGCCGGGCGACAAGCTGCCGCGCGAGAGCGAACTGCAAAGCATGTTCTCGGTCAGCAAGAGCACGATGCGCGAAGCCCTCAAGTCGCTGGAGGTACAAGGGCTGGTGAAGGTCAGCACCGGCCCGGGCGGCGGCGGCACGGTGGTGGAGGTGCCGCTGGATCGCACCTTCCAGCTGATGCAGAACTACCTGTTTTTCAAGGAAGTGCGGATCGAGGACATCTACCAGGTGCGCAAGCTGCTGGAGCCCGAACTCGCGGCCAGTGCCGTGCCCTTCCTGACGGACGCGCATTTCGCCGCGCTGGAACAGAACATCGCCTGCTGCGATCCGTCCGCCGAGCATGTCGAGGACCCGCTGGCGCAGCGCCAGGAGGAAATGAATTTCCACGACATCTTCGCGGCGGCCTGCCCCAATCCGTTCCTGCGCTTCAGCTGCGAAATGACCAACGAAATGATCCGGCAGCTCACTGTGTTCGACAACGAGATGCCCTTGGCCGAGCAGCAGCGCTTTGGCAGCGCCAACACGGGCTTTCACCGCAAGATCCTGGCGGCGGCGCGCGAGCGCGACGTCGAGAAAGTGCGCGCCCTGATGAGCGAGCACATGCAGGACGCCATGCGCTCGGTCAAGCGCATGCACGGCAAGCTGGAAGGCAGGCTGATCCTGGACTCGGAGATGTCGCGGCGCAACGTCACGCGCAACGCGCGCCGCGGCAGCCGCAAAAAGGCCTGAGGGCGCGGCGCCCTTGCGGCAGGATGGCGCGCCCGTCCTCCTCAGTCCAGCTTGATGGCGTTGGCCTTGATCACCTCGCCCCAGCGCTGGCGGTCTTCCTGCACATAGGCATCGATATCGGCCTGGCCGCGCGGCGCCTGGATCACCAGGCCCAGCGGCTCGAAGCGGCCGCGAAAGGCCGGATCCTTCAACACCTTGTCCACCGCTTCCCGCAGACGCTGCGCCTCGGCCTGCGGCACGGCGCTGGGCACGGCCACGCCAAACCAGGTGGCCGCGCGGAATCCCGGGAAACCGCTTTCCGCCACGGTCGGCACATCGGGCAGCACGGCCAGCCGCTCGCTGGTCGTGACGGCCAGCGCCTTGATCTTGCGCTCCCGCACCAGCGGCAGCGAGGTGCTGACCACGTCCACCATCAGCTGCGTGTCGTTGCCCATCAACGAGGTCAGCGCGGGCGCGCTGCCGTTATACGGGATGTGCGCCACGTCCATGCCGGTGCGCGATTTCAACAGTTCGGTCGCCAACTGCAACGGATTGCCTATGCCCACCGAGGCATAGTTCAGCTTGCCGGGCCGCGCCTTGGCATAGCCAACGAACTCGGCCAGCGTGGCGGCCGGCACCTCGTTGTTGGCAACCACCACCAGCGGCAGTTCGGCGACAATGCCGAGCACGCGGAAATCGCGCGCCGCGTCGTAGGCGATGCGCTGATAGAGCATGGGATTGAGCACCATGCTGGCGTTGCTGGCAAGCAAGAGCGTGTAGCCATCGGGCGCGGATCGCGCCACCTGCGTGGCGGCAATCATGGTGTTGGCCCCTGGCTTGTTCTCTACCACCACGGGTTGCCCAAGATCGCGCGACAGGCCTTCGGCCAGCATCCGCGACAACTGGTCGGCGGACCCGCCGGGGGTATAGGGCACGACCAGCTTGACGGGCTTGTCCGGAAAGGATGCCAGCGCGGCGCAAGGGCCGGCGAGCGCGAAGATCGCCGCGGCCGCGATGCGACGCAGCCTGTATGTCAGTCTGTATGTCATTGCTTGTCTCCCGAGCTATCCAGCTCTTGTAATCGCGGCATTGCGCCGCTGTCTGCTATACCTTGCGCTGGCGCCCCGCCCAGAATTCTGCGCGCAGCCTGCGCTTGGCAATCTTGCCGTTATCGTCGCGCGGCAACTCCGGGCACAGGCGCAGATCACGCGGGACCTTGTAGCGCGCGATCCGCTCCGCCAGCCATTGCGTCATTTCCAAGGGGTCGGGCGACGCGCCCGCCGCGGGCTGCACCAGTGCCATCAGGCGCTCTCCGTACTCATCATCCGGAACGCCAAACACCGCGCAATCCGCGACGCCCGGGTACTGCATGAGTTGATGCTCGACCTCGGCGGGATAAATGTTCACGCCGCCCGAGATCACCAGGTCCGACTCCCGGTCGCACACATACAGATAGCCGTCCGCATCCAGATAGCCCAGGTCTCCCAGGCCGATCAGTCCGTCCTTCTCCACCGCGGCACGGGCGTCTGGGTTATTGCGGTATGTGAAGTCCGCGTAGGCCGGCTGGCGCACGTGGATCCGTCCGACCTCGTCCGTCTCGCAGAGTGTGCCGTCTTCGCGATAGATCCTTACCTGCGCGCCGCCGATGGGGCGGCCGGCGCTGCCCGGACGGGCAAGCGCCTCCCGCGAATCGATGACCGTCACCATGCCGGCCTCGCTCGATGCATAGGTTTCATGCACGACGGGCCCCAGCCATTCGATCATGGCGCGCTTGATCTCGGGCGCGCAGGGCGCCCCGGTCGATGCGACAAAGCGCAGCGACGACAGGTCATGCGCAGCGCGCGTGGCGGCATCCAGTTTCAACATGCGTACATACATGATGGGCACCAGGTAGACCGTGTCGATGCGGTGCGCTTCTATGAGGCGCAGGACCTCGACGGGATCGAACCTGTCGGTCAGGACAAAGGTTTCGCAGACCCGCAGGGCCACCTGCGCAAACACGCTGGGCGCGCTGTGATAGATCGGCGCGGGCAGCAACGCGCGGCATCCCGGACGCAGGCCATAGGCCGCCTCCACCACGGCCTCAACCTGCTCCAGATGCCTTGCCAGATGCTCCAGCGGGAATGGCGCGCGTACCACGCCCTTGGGCCTGCCCGTCGTGCCGGAGGTATAAGCCATGTGGCCGCGCGGCGCCACGCGCGGTCCGTCATAGGGACGCTGGCGGTCGCGCCAGGCGTCGTAGTCCTCCGCTTCTGACCGCGCCGCGCCGGGGCCGGCCAGCAGCACAGGCAGCCCGGGAGGCAACGTGTCGCGCAGCGGCAGCCACAGGTCGGTATTGGCAATCAGCAATCGGGCGCCGCTGTCCTCGATCAGGAAGGCCACCTCCGCCGCGGTGAAATGCCAGTTGATCGGGCAGTAGTAGCAGCCCAGCCGTTTGCAGGCCTGGATGATTTCAAGATAGGGCAAACCGTTGCGCAGCAAGACGGCGATCACGTCGCCTTCCCGCACGCCGCGCGCGGCCAAGCCGGCGGCGACCTGCTCGCCGCGCGCGGTCAGCGCCGCGCCCGACAGACTCTGGCCGCCCGCATGGATATTGCTGCCGGTCATGCGCCCCCCGTGCTGCGCAGCGCCTTGTCCTGCGCCGTGCGCGCTTCGATCGCCTGGCGCGCGGCGGCCCAGTCCGCATCGCTCCATTCGGCGTACTGCTTGAAATAGGCGCCGTTGGCCAGATAGTCGCCGCCATCCAGCGCAATGGTCTGGCCGTTGATCCAGTCGTAGCCCGGACTCAGCAGAAAGGCCGCCAGTTCACCGATGTCGTGCCCGGTGCCCAGGCGCCGCATGGGGTTCTGCTGGGCCTGCGCATCTGCGCCTGTGTCCTTGGGCCGCAGCCGCGCGCTGGCCCCTTCGGTCGGAATCACGCCTGGCGCGATGGCATTCAGGCGTATGCCGTGGCGGCCCCATTCGATGGCCAGCGATTTGGTCATGGCGTCTATGCCGGCCTTGGACATTGCCGACGGGACCACGAAGGGCGAACCGGTCCAGACCCAGGTCACAACAATGGACAGCACCGCGCCGCTGCGGCCCTCCGCGATCCAGCGCTTGCCCACGGCCTGGGTGGTAAAGAAGGTGCCGCGAAACACGGTATCGGCGATGGCATTGAAGCCGCGCGGCGACAGTTTCTCCGTGGGGCTGATGAAGTTGCCCGCGGCATTGTTGATCAAGCCCGTCAGAGCCCCGCGATCCGTCCAGATGGCCTGGACTGCGGCGTCCACGGCCTCGGCGTCGCGGATATCCACCGCCTGCACGTGGACTTCGGCGCCATGGCGTTCGCGCAAGCCGGCGGCGGCCTCCTCCAGCACGGCCGCGCGGCGCCCCCACAGATGCAACGACGCGCCCAGGGACGCCAGCCGTTCGGCCATGGCATGGCCCAGGCCGGTGCCGCCACCGGTGACGAGAATGCGCTGACCGCGGAACAGGTCCCCGCGGAACATGGTTTGGGGGGGACTTGCGGTAAGCGGGGTTTGCGGCATGGCCTGGTCTCCTGTTTATTGACGATCAGAATATCAATGAGCGCCATTCCGCGACAATCCCGCGCTTTGCGTAAACTATGTTTCCTCACAGTCAACAATAAGACTGCCCATGCCCACCCTGCCCGCGCTGGACCTCAACCTGATCCAGCTGTTCGTCACCATCGTCGACGCCGGCACCTTGAGCGAGGCTGCGCTGCGCCACGGCGTCACCCGCTCGCACGTAAGCCGCAATCTGCAAAAGCTCGAGCGCGCCTTCGGTGCCCAGCTCATCCGGCGCAGCACCCGGCGTCTGGAACTGACGCAACAGGGTTCGGTGCTTTATGAGCACGGCGCGCGCATGGCGCGCGAGGTCGAGTCCGCCCGCCACGCCCTGCAGAAGCTCGGCTCCGAGCCTACGGGCCACGTCCGCCTGAGCATTCCTACCGGCCTGGGAGAACTGGACACCTTGCGCCCGCTGCTGGTGAGCTTCGCCCTGCGGCATCCCTCGCTGACCTTGCGCGTGCTGTTCTCCAATCGGGTAAGCGACCTGATCTCGTCGGAAATCGATGTGGCGTTGCGGGTAATGAGCACCCCGCCCCAAGACTACGTAGCGCGCGCGCTCGGCGATGTGAAATGGGTGCTTTGCGCGGCGCCGGCCTATCTGGCGCAGTTCGGCCAGCCGGCCCATCCGCGCGACCTCGTCCGCCTGCATTTCCTGGGCCCGCCAGACCCCAGGCCCCAAGTCACGCTACGCCTGCGCCGCAAAGACCAGCAGCACGAGGCCAAGCTCGCGCCGCGGCTGCAATCGGAGTACTTCCCGTTTCTGGCGCAGGCCGCCCGCGCCGGCGCGGGCGTGGCGCTGCTGCCAGCCTATGTGGTGCATGAAGACATCGCCGCCGGACGGCTGACGCCGGTGCTGCCCGCCTATCAGGCCATGGGACCGGGCGAAAAGCTCTTCATCCTCACCACGCCCACCCCCTATCCATCGACCGCACAGCGCGCGGTGGTCGATTTCCTGCGCACCGAAGTGCCCGCGCTGTTGCGCGGCCTTCTTGAGTAGATTTCCCGCTCGGCCGCAACATCGGCGTAGGACTTTCTTGATAAAAGAGGCTTGCGAGTCGCGCGCGCCTCGGCCAGAGTATCGGGTGAGGCCGACGGCCGCCCGCCACATTACCGGACGGGAACTTTGACGGCCCGGCCAAGTCTTATATAAGATATAAGACATACGGCCGCACACGCGCGAGTCTCACATAGAATGACAAATGCGCAAAAACGCCAGAAAATGCCGGCTTCAGCCGGGCAAAACCACGGAGTCCATCATGCCGCACAACACCCTCGACACCCTCAAGAATTTCAAGATCGGCAATAAATCCTGTCAGTACTATTCGCTGCCGGCACTGGGCAAGTCCCTCGGCATCGACGTGCAGCGGCTCCCGGTTTCGATCCGCATTGTGCTGGAATCCGTGCTGCGCAACTGCGATGGCAAGAAGGTGACCGAAGAACACGTCAGGCAGCTGGCCAACTGGCAGGCCAACGCCAAGCGTGAAGACGAAATTCCTTTCGTGGTGGCCCGTGTGGTGCTGCAGGACTTCACCGGCGTGCCGCTGCTGGCCGACATCGCCGCCATGCGTTCCGTGGCGGATAAGATGGGCAAGAGCCCCAAGAGCATCGAGCCGCTGGTGCCGGTGGACCTGGTGGTGGACCACTCGGTCATGATCGACTACTTCGGCACCAAGAATGCGCTGGACCTGAACATGAAGCTGGAGTTCAAGCGTAACCAGGAACGCTACCAGTTCATGAAGTGGGGCATGCAGGCGTTCGACACCTTCGGCGTCGTGCCTCCGGGCTTCGGCATCGTTCACCAGGTCAACCTGGAATACCTGGCGCGCGGCGTGCACCAGGACAAAAAGAACAACGTCTATTACCCCGACTCTCTGGTAGGCACCGACAGCCATACCACCATGATCAACGGCATTGGCGTGGTGGGCTGGGGCGTAGGCGGCATCGAGGCCGAGGCCGGCATGCTGGGCCAGCCCGTCTATTTCCTGACCCCCGACGTGGTCGGCGTGGAACTCAAGGGCAAGCTGCGCGGCGGCGTCACCGCCACTGACCTGGTGCTGACCATCACCGAAATGCTGCGCCGCGAGAAGGTGGTTGGAAAATTCGTCGAATTCTGCGGCGAAGGCACCGCCAGCCTGTCCGTGGCCGAACGCGCCACCATCGGCAACATGGCGCCGGAATATGGCGCCACCATGGGTTTCTTCCCGGTCGACGATCGCACCATCGACTACTTCCGCGGCACCGGCCGCACTGAAGAAGAAATCGCCGCCTTCGAGGCCTACTTCAAAGCCCAGAAGATGTTCGGCGTGCCCAATGCCTCCGACATCAACTTCACCAAGCTGCTGACGCTGGACCTGTCCACCGTGGCACCATCCCTGGCGGGCCCGAAGCGTCCGCAAGACCGCATCGAAATCGGCAACGTCAAGAATACCTTCATCGACCTGTTCTCCAAGCCCATCGCCGAGAACGGCTTCAACCAGCCCGCCGAAAAGCTGGACCAGACCTACACCACCAGCGCCGGCACCAAGGTCAAGAACGGCGACGTCCTGATCGCAGCCATCACGTCCTGCACCAACACGTCCAACCCCAGCGTGCTGCTGGCGGCGGGCCTGCTGGCCAAGAAGGCCGTGGAAGCCGGCATGACGGTGCCCAAGCACATCAAGACCTCGCTGGCTCCCGGATCCCGCGTGGTCACCGAGTACCTGACCAAGACGGGTCTGCTGCCCTATCTGGAAAAGCTGGGTTTCGACGTGGCCGCCTACGGCTGCACGACCTGCATCGGCAACGCCGGCGACCTGACCCCGGACCTGAACGAAGCCATCATCGGCAACGACCTGATCTGCTCGGCCGTGCTCTCCGGCAACCGGAACTTCGAGGCCCGCATCCACCCGAACATCAAGGCCAACTTCCTGGCCTCGCCCCCGTTGGTCGTGGCCTACGCCCTGGCCGGCACGGTCACGCGCGACCTCATGACCGAGCCCGTCGGCCGCGGCAAGAACGGCGACGTATGGCTGGGCGACATCTGGCCGACCACCGAGGAAGTCGAATCGCTGCTGAAGTACGCGCTGGATCCCAAGGCATTCGAGGCCAACTACGGCCAGGTCAAGAGCAACCCGGGCAAGCTCTGGGAGAACATCAAGGGCGTCACGGGTGACACGTACAACTGGCCTGATTCCACCTACATCGCCGAACCGCCCTTCTTCGAGGGCTTCGGCATGACGCCGGGCGCAATGCCGACGGTCAAGGGCGCGCGCGCGCTGGGCGTGTTCGGCGACTCGGTCACCACCGACCACATCTCGCCGGCCGGCTCCATCAAGGAAACCTCGCCCGCAGGCAAGTGGCTGAAAGAAAACGGCGTCATGAAGGCCGACTTCAACAGCTACGGCTCGCGCCGCGGCAACCACGAGATCATGATGCGCGGCACCTTCGCCAACGTGCGCATCAAGAACCTCATGATCCCGGCGCTGCCGGACGGCAGCCGTTTCGAAGGCGGCGACACCCTGTTCCAACCCACCGGCGAACAGATGTCCATCTATGACGCGGCCATGAAGTACGTCGCGGCCGGCACGCCCACCGTTGTTTTCGGTGGCGAAGAGTACGGCACCGGCTCGTCGCGCGACTGGGCGGCCAAAGGCACCCAACTGCTGGGCGTGAAGGCCGTGATCACCCGCAGCTTCGAACGTATCCACCGCAGCAACCTGGTCGGCATGGGCGTGCTGCCCCTGCAATTCAAGGGCGCTGACAGCGTGCAGTCGCTGGGTATCACGGGCGAGGAAACCTATGACATTTCCGGCCTGGAAAACGGCATCAAGCCGATGCAGGACGTGACGCTGACGATCACCCGCAAGGACGGTTCGAAGCAGGATGTCACGGTGCTGCTGCGCATCGACACCCCGATCGAAGTCGACTATTACCAGCACGGCGGCATTCTGCCCTTCGTGCTGCGCCAGCTGCTGGCTGCCTGATCCCTCGGGAACAAAACAATGGCCCGGGAACCGCAAGGTTCCCGGGCCATTTCCTTTGCATGCGCGAGAACGCGGCGCCCGCGCGCCGCGATCAGTCCGCGAACTCGTAGGCGTCCATCGCCAGCGCGCCGTACGACACCTCGTCGTTCAGGCGCCGAAAACCGGCTCCGCCCGCCCCCAGCGCAACGTACAGCGGCATGAGGTGATCGTCATGCGGGTGGGCCTGCGCCGCGCCCGGTGCCTGGGCCTGCCAGTCCAGCAGCGCTGGCAGGTCGTGATCGCCCAGCTTCTCCGCGTACCACTGCTGGAAAGCCGGCACGTAAGGCAGCGCGGGCGCGTCCTGCGGCATCCGCACGTGGCGCAGATTGTGAGTCAGCGAACCCGAGCCGATGACCAGGATGTCCTCATCCCGCAGCCGGGCCAGCGCGCGGCCCAGTTCCAACTGTCCGGCGGCGTCGCGCCCCATGTCCAGCGACAGTTGCACCACCGGTACATCCGCCTCCGGGTAGAGATAGCGCAGCGGCACCCAGGCGCCGTGGTCCAGCGGGCGGCGGGGGTCGAGATCGGCGGCAATGCCCGACTCCGCCAGCAAGGCCTGCACCCGCGCCGCCAGGGAGGGCGAACCGGGCGCCGTGTACTGCAATTGGTAGAGTTCCGGCGGAAAACCGCCAAAATCGTGCCACGCAACCTGGCGATCACGCGTGGACAATGCCAAGCCCTCGCCCATCCAGTGCGGCGACACCACCAGGATGCCCTTGGGCTTGCGGCCCTGCGCGGCGCTCCAGGCGGCAAGCGCGGGGCCGGTCAGGCCGGGCTCGACGGCGAGCATGGGAGATCCATGGGAAACGAAAAGCGTAGGCCAGCGCATGGCGATGCCTCCTGATGTTGAGTCCATGGCTGTATTTTCCGTGGTTTCGTCTCAGCAATAAACCACCCATATCGGCATTATCTGTTGCCAAATCGAGAACAATGCGCCGCTACCGCGGTAGAGGCGGGCTGCGTACGAGGCTTCGCGCTACGAAGCGCGCCGGGCGTTAAACTACACAGTTGCACACTTACTGGACGCTCCCCGAAGTTATGGCCCGATCCCGCAGCCAATCCACTCCCCGCCTCACCCGTGACGCCGCCCGCCTGGTGGCGCTTGCCCAGGCGCTCAACCGCTCGGGCAGCCGCCTCGAAGACGTGTTCTGGGAGAATCAGCTTGGCGAAGCGATTCCAAAGCTGCTGAAAGGCGGGCAGGATGCCCCCCTGGAAGCCGCCCTGGACCACCTCGCCCAGAGCGACGTGGGCGCTTACGAGATCCTGATCGAACAGGCCGAGACCCTGTCCGAATCGATGAAGATCGAGAAAAATGGCGTCCGGTACGACGTTTTGCTGGTCGTGGCGCCCATCGTTGCCTGGACTCGCTACGCCATCCCCACCGGCCCGATCGCCGCGCCTGCGCAACAGGCGCTGATGGCGCAGTTGCATGGTCATGTGCTGTCCAGCAAGGCGCGTAGCGCGCTGATGCCGATGCTGGTCAGCGTGGACCAGATGCCGCGCACCTTCTCCGAAACCTGGCAATGGCTGCAGCGCCTGGGCACCCAGGCGCTGGGCGCCGAAACCGCCAAGCCCGCGCTGAACACCGAGGTCGAGACGGCCAACATGCTGGCCGACACGCGCTACATCGTGGCCGCTGTCGCGGTGCCGGAAGGCGAGCCGATCTTCCGCTGGCAGGAACAATTGGGCGAAGCCGATGCCAGCCGCGATGCCAGCCAGGAGCAATGGGCGGCGCAGGCCCAGCCCACGCTGGCCAATCTGCTGCCCGGCTGCGGTTTCGAAGCCCTGCTGCCTGACGCCTACTATGTCAGCAACCGCGAGGCCGACCGCCGGGTGCGCCCGCTGTCGCTGCGCGCGGCGGTCAGCTGGCTCGAAGGCGCGGTCAGCCTCGAGGCCTCTCAGCTGCGGGCCGTGGTGGCCGGCTGCGGTGAAAGCCGCATCGACGAATACCGCATCGGCTTCACGGCGCGCAGCAGCAACGATGTCTACTACGGCTGCGTCTGGCCCCTCTACGGACGCGAAGAAGACCTGCCGGCCGACGAAGGCCAGCCCGACGTCGTCGACGAAATTGCGGCGCTGCTCAAGGAATATGGGGTCACCGAAGTGCGCCGCATTCCCGGCGTGCTGCCGCCCGAGTACTGCGAAGACTGCGGCGCGCCCTATTTCCCGAATCCGCTGGGCGAACTGGTGCATGCCGAACTGCCCGAGGATGCCGAAGCCTCGCCCGCCAAGTTCCACTAGGCTGCCATGCAAGCCGACATCTTCTGCCGGGTCGTCGACAATTACGGCGACATCGGCGTTTGCTGGCGGCTGGCGCGCCGGCTGGCGCATGGCCGCGGCTGGGACGTGCGCTTGTGGGTCGATGACCTGACCAGCTTCGCCCGCATCCAGCCGGGCATCGTCCCGGGCTTGCCGCGCCAGCAACTGGCCGGCATCGACATCGTGCACTGGTCCGACTCTCCGGACCCGGCGCTCGCCGCCCGCGACGTCGTGATCGAGGCCTTCGCCTGCGATCCCCCCGCGCCGTTCCTGGACAGCATGCGGCGCGCGCATCCGGCCTGGATCAATCTGGAGTACCTGAGCGCCGAATCCTGGGTGGAAAGCTGCCACGGGCTGCCGTCGCAGCGCCCGGACGGGCTGGTGAAACACTTTTTCTTCCCCGGCTTCACCAACGCCACCGGCGGTCTGCTGCGCGAACCCGGCCTGTCCGCCGAGCGGGACGCCCTGCAGGCCTCTCCGCAAGACCAGGAAGTCTTTCTGCGCTCGCTGGGCGTGGCGCCCGAGCTGCTCTCGCGCCGCCGCGCGGGCGCGCGTACCGTGTCCTTGTTTTGCTATCCCGCGGCGCCGGTGCCGGCACTGGCCGAAGCGCTCGCGGCCGACCCACGCCCCAGCGTGCTGCTGGCCCCCGAAGGAGTGGCTCCCGGCCTGGAAGCTGCCTGCGCGGCGCGGGGCGCGCCCATGGTGGCCCGTCTGCCCTTCGTAGCACAGCCTGATTTCGACCGCCTGCTCTGGTGTTGCGACCTCAATTTCGTGCGCGGCGAGGACTCCTTTGTCCGAGCCGCCTGGGCCGCGCGCCCCCTCGTCTGGCAAATCTATCCCCAGGAGGAGAACGTGCACCTGGAAAAACTGGAAGCCTGGCTGGCCCGCTATCCGGCCCCGGAAACCGCCCACGCCTTGATCCGGGCCTGGAATCAATCCGGCACAGGCCAAACCGCATCCGCGCTGTCGGCCGCGCTAGCGCCTGCCGCCTGGGAGAACTGGACCGCCGCCGCGATGGCATGGGATGCGAGCCAGGCCGGGCTACCGGACCTTGCCGAAAATTTGGCTGATTTTTGCGCAGACTTGGCCAAGAAACGTTAGAATAGAGAGTTTTCCGAGCGCCCTGTATCTGTCGGGCCTCAACTATGACGCCTCCCGGGGTGTGCACGAAGCCGCTAGATCCAGGTGCGGCGGCTTTATGCAAGCACGGCGAGTGCACCCATCACCCCCGGAGTTTTATCGATGAAAACCGCTCAGGAATTGCGAGTCGGCAACGTGGTCATGGTCGGCAAGGATCCCCTCGTGGTCCAGAAGGCCGAATACAACAAGTCCGGCCGTAACGCCGCTGTTGTGAAGCTGAAGTTCAAGAACCTCTTGACCGCCTCGGCCAGCGAATCGGTCTACAAGGCCGACGAAAAGTTCGAAGTCGTCCAGCTCGATCGCAAGGAGTGCACCTACTCCTACTTCGGCGACCCGATGTACGTCTTCATGGACGAAGAGTACAACCAGTACGAAATCGAAGCCGAAAGCATGGGCGACGCCCTGAACTACCTGGAAGAAGCGATGCCCGTGGAAGTGGTCTTCTACGACGGCCGCGCCATTTCGGTTGAACTGCCCACCACCATCGTGCGCGAAATCACCTACACCGAACCCGCCGTGCGTGGCGATACGTCGGGCAAGGTGACCAAGCCCGCCAAAATCAACACCGGCTACGAACTGAACGTGCCGCTGTTCTGCGCCATCGGCGACAAGATCGAAATCGACACCCGCACGAACGAATACCGCAGCCGCGTCAACAACTGATCCGGCAAGCAGGGAAAAAAACCAGACCTTCGGGTCTGGTTTTTTTTTGCTGTCCACCTGACCCATCTTGCGGCCCTTGCTGGAAGGCATCTAGCCGGACCACATGGGAATTCAACTTGAGCATCGTCTACGTGAAGTTCATCGGCACTCACGCGGAGTACGACAAGGTTGATGCATTCATCGACGACTTCCTGTCGAAGCGGAATGCTTGCGCTGACCGCGGCAATAACGTTGAAATCGGCGTGCGCGAGTTCCTGCCCCAGGACCCTGACGGTTATCTGCTGCGCTTCTCGGCCAGGATCGGTGAACGCAGGCATGGCACCTGACGTCCCGCGCGCCCGTTCCCCTGTCCGAATCGGCTAGGGGCGGCGCACCGGATCACTGCAGCCGTTCGTCGTCCAGGAAGTCGGGCACCGCCATGACATCGATGCCCTCTTCGGCCAGCGATTCACGTTCCTCGGGGGTCGCGGTGCCGCGGATGGGACGGTCGTCGGCATCGCCTTCGTGGATGCGCCGCGCCTCTTCCGCAAAGCGCGGACCGACGTTCTCGGTATTGCGCAACAGCGCGCGCACCTGACGCATGACTGCCGCCTGCAACGCGGCCATTTTGTCGGCGTCGGAAGCATTGGCGGGCAGCGCGGGCTGAGCCGCCGGCGCATGCAGATGGGCGACGTTCAGGCGTGGCGCGGACAAGCGCTTGGTGATGCTGGCGGAGCCGCAAACCGGGCACGTGACGAGGCCACGCGCCTGCTGCGCGTCATAGTCTTCGTGCGAACCGAACCAGCCTTCGAAAATGTGGCTGTGTTCGCACTGGAGGTCGAAAACTTTAAGTGCCATGGCATCAATATGGGGTGCAACTCCCAGAATACAAGAAAGCGCGTCCGGCAGGCGATCCCCCCCCGGGGCGCAGGCCCTTTTTCTGGCCGTCCAGGACAAAGCGGGCCCGCAGGCCCGCTTTTCTGCCTGGTCAGGCGCTTACTTGCCGCGCTTCTGCGCGGGCGGATTTCCCACCTGGGCCTGCTGGGCCTGCAAGGCGTCGATCTGGCGCTGCAGATCGCGCAATTGCTGGCGCACGTCCTTTTGCTGATCGGCCAATGCCGTGGCTTCCTGGCGCGATTGTTCCTGGCGCGCCGCAACTTGCTCTTCCTGTTGCATGCGCAGCGTGCGGTCGGCCTGCAGCGTGCTGAGTTCGGCGCTCCGGCTGGCCAGCAGCTTCTCGGCATGCGCGTATTCAGCCTGCATCTTGATGCGCTTGATGTCCACTTCCGCCAGATCGGCGGATTGGCTGACAAAAGCGCGGTAAGTCGCTTCGGCCTGCTTGTCCGACTGCGTCTTCACCACGCGCCAGAAGTCCTTTTGCTGGAACAGCGCGACGTAATAAGTCAGGTCGTCCGGCTTGAACAGCAGGCTGGCGCCGTACGTGCCGTTATAGGCAGTGCGCAGCTCCGACACCTGGCGGCTCTGAATCAGGCCCTGCAGCTCCGACAGCGTGGACGCCGGGCGCGCGGCAGGAGGCGGCGCGGGAGGAGTCACCGGAGTGGATGCCGCCTGCGTGTCCTCGACCTGTTTAACCGTGGGCCGGGGCGCTTCGGATTGCGCGCTGGCGCAAGCAGCCAGGCCGGACAGGGCCGTGCCCAACAGCGCCATGCGGGCGGCGCCACGGATAAATTGGACGTTCATGCCTTCCCCAAAAAAATCGTTGCGGAACTATAGCAATTTCTTGCGATCGAGACAGATACGCTTACAACCGCCCTCTCTCTGACTGTCGCCCCCTACGGGCCATTCCCTATTGCGCGTTCAAAGTGCCTCGGCGACGCCGTCGGCCGGTTCGCCCTGCCCCGCCCCCAACTGCAGCTTGCGCATTTTTTCCCACAGCACCTTGCGGCTGATGCCCAAAGTGTGCGCGGTGTCCTGGCGGCGCCAGCCATTGGCGTCCAGCGCCGCGAGCACGCGCTCGCGCTCGGCGCGCTCGGCGTCGGTGAATACGGCAGGTTCGGCGCGCGCGGCGGCGGCCGCCCCCGCCACGCGCAGCGGCTCGGCCAGCTGGTCGAAGATGCGTTCGATGCGCGGCCGATCCCAAGCCTGGAATTGCCGCCGCGCAATCGCGACGCGCTCCGCCACGTTGGAGAGTTCTCGCACATTGCCCTCGTAGCGCGTGCGCGAGACGCGCTCCAGCAGCCACGGGGGCAGCTCGTCCTCCACGCCCTGGCTTTGAAGCAAAGAGCGAAAAATCGCCGCCTTCTCTTCCGGCCCGCGCTGCTCCAGGTTGGGAATGCGCAGCTCGATAACCGCCAGCCGGTAGTAGAGGTCCGTGCGGAATTCGTCTTGCCCCACCAACGCCCGCAAATCCTTGTTGGTGGCAGCGACCAGGCGGAAGTCCACCGGCACCTCCACCGTCGAACCCAGCCGCGTCACCGTGTTCTGTTCCAGCACGCGCAACAGCTTGACCTGCTGATAGAGCGGAAGATCGCCGATTTCGTCCAGGAACAGCGTGCCGCCGCTGGCCTGCTCGAAGTAACCCTTGTGGGCCCCGATCGCGCCCGTGAAGGCGCCCTTGGCATGGCCGAAGAAGTGCGCCTCGAAGAGGCCTTCGGGGATGGCCCCGCAGTTGACCGCCACGAAGGGGCCGTCGGACCAGGCGGCGCGATCATGCAGCAGGCGCGCGATGCGCTCCTTGCCCACGCCGGTTTCGCCGTGGATCAGCACGTTGCTGCGGCAATCGGCATACATTTCCGCTTCGGCCAGCAGGTCTTGCATGGTCGCGGACACGGCGATCAGCGGCTGCTCGCGCCGGGGCGTGCCACGATTGAGCTGATTCAGCGTGCCCAGCAGTTGGTACAGCAGCTTGCGCAGGTCGGCCGGAGTGAAGGCCAAGGGCAGCGTATAGGAGTACTCGGGCGGGTAGTAGCGCGGGTCGCGTCCACGCGCTTCCGCGGCCACCCAGATGACCGGCATGCCTTGCGCCGCCAGCCAGTCATAGCCGCTGAACCGCTTGTCTCCCATTACCGATACCGACACCAGGGCGACCGCCGGCCGCGCCAGGTCGCGGGGCGGCGGAAACGCGGTGCCGGCGTCCGCCCGCAGCAGCGACACGTCCATGCCCGCCAGGCAGCGCTCGGCGCGGCTGGCAATGTCGGAGGTGCCTTCCCAGACGTACACGTCGAATTCTTCGCGCGCAAAATTCTGGCTCATCGCAGGGACCATGCCGGAAAAAGAAGGATGCGGGTCACGGAACTCATCATCAGTACACCAGGCGGGGCTTGCCGCAATCCACGGAAATCAGCGAAACATCGGTCTGGCCCACGCTCAGGCCCAGCACGTTGAGCAACTGCTGCAGCACCGCAGACAGCGAATTCAACAGGGGATCCAGCAAAGTCATGACGACCGACAGCACTCCGCCCACCTGTCCGCCGCCGTTCAGGGCCAATGCGCCGACCGCATCGACACGGCACTGACGAATGGCATTCGGCGTCAGCGCCAGGGCGCAGGTCACATCGCTGAGCGGAGCCAGCAGCAACGAATTCAAGATGCCTCCCACCAGCTGCAGCGTGCCTCCGAGCACCCCCGTCAAGCCGCCCGTCGTCAGGCGGGCGCCGAGCTGGTCCATCGCAGTCTTGGACCACTGCATGTCATTGACGACTTTCGAGACGGTCTTGCCGGCATTGTTCTTGTCTCCGCCCACGAGCTGGGTCGCCAATTCATTGCGCTGCGCCTCGGTCAGCGGCGTGCCGGTGTTGTAAAGATCGCCCAGGATGCCGCCTATGACCGCGTCGGTCAGGTTGGAGGCAAGCTTGGACAGGTCGATGTTGGTGGCGTTGACGGTGGCGGTGGAATCAGGCGACGGCGGCGCGGTCAGGGTCACGGACACGGGCGCCGAGGAACTGAAGACAGGCAGCGTGACCTTGGCGGTCAACGGCAGTATGCCCAGCACGTTCAAGACCTGATGACGTCCTATGGCGTTGAATGCGCTGGGTTCGCAGCGATTCGTCAGCGACTGGAAATTCGCGGCGTTGGAGTCGGTGGCGGACGCCATGCCCGGAAAGCGTCCCAGGCAGACGCTGGCTGCCGCCGACGTCACGTCGATCACGGCCTGGTTCTCGGCAAGCGGTGCTTCGCACAGCTTGCGCAACGTGCCCATGGATTGCGCCACGTCGATGATGATGGGCAGGTCCACCCTTGTGTTCAAGGTGTTGGCCAACAAGGGACCGACTAGCGGGATGTTGCTGGTGTTGACGCGCAGATACACCCGTATGCCTGCGCTGATCGCTTGCGCACCCACCCCGCCTATGCCCACGGCGGGCGGCTCGACGATGCGCACCCGCGCGTCCAGGCCCAACAGCGGCACGCTCAGGCCCAAGTTGATCAGATTGCTGCCATTGGCAATGGCGAGGCCGGTTTCCAGGATGTTGAGCGCGTTGACCTCCGCCTGCAAGGCAGCGCCGGGATCGCCGCCCACCACATTCAGATTCAATACGCCTCCGTCTCCGAACAGTTTCACCGGCAGGTTCAGCGGCATCAGGTCCAAGACCGTGTTGATGGCCGAACTCAGTATCCCGACGTCGGCGTTCACCGTCTTCTGCTTGTCGATGACACTCAGCGTCGCCCTCAGCAACTGGCCCAGGGTCAGATTGTCCAGCGCCGTCAATTGCTCGGGCGTGCCCACGCCGGCAGCGGCCGACAGGGGCAGGCCCAGCGCTTCCAGCAGGCCGGCCGGCGTGATGTTCACCTTGGCCAGGCCGGCGGCGTCCAGCACGTCCAGCTGCGAAGGCGACGCCCCGACCGTGGCGAGCAATTGCGACAGCAGACCGCCCCGCTCCAGGCGCAACAGGCGCGAGCCCACCGTGAAAGTCGCGACAGGCTGCGTGTTGGTCGCCACCGCCGCGACCGACGCCGTGACACCGCCCACGCCGGGGATGAGGTTGGCCAGTTGCTTGCGGACGGCGACCCGCACGGCGTTGTAGGCCTGCCCTCCCGCGGCGTCGAAGACATGCATGCCGGACGCGTCGGAACGTGTCGGATCCCATACCTTGCATTCCACCGTGAAGTCGGCAGCCGTGAACGCGTCCAGGATATTCGGCACATTGGACAGGGCAGACGCCTTGCCCGCGGCGACGGCCCGCGTGCAGTCTGCGCTGGAGCCGAGATTAAGGACCTGTACCGCCGACAGCGCCGCCAGGTCCGCCGCCTTCTGCATCTCGCGCTTCATGTAGAACCCGTAGCCGAGTTGCAGGACGCCCAGCAGGACGACTCCAACCAGCACCGCGAAAACGACGGCCACGGTCATGCTTCCGCGTTGACGCGGCAGGCTGGCAGAAGGTAGACGGCCGGCTGACATGCTTTTTCGACTCCGTATCCGCACGCGGCGGGAAACAACGGCTCCCGGGATTTACTGGATGTTGGGCACTTCCACATTCCGGTCGAACCACTCCGGAATCGGATGCTTGAAGCTTTCAAGGTAGCGATTCCAGGCCGCCGTGGAGACGGGCCCCAGCACGGGCAAGGCGTTGCCTGCGCGCCTGCCGTCGGCCTGCGCCGCCAGCAGGCCCCGCGTCACGTCGCCAAAGCCCTCCTGCGCCGGTGGCGCGGCGGCGGATGCGGCGGCGGGCGTTTGCGGCATGGGGGTCTGCACCTGCTGCACCACCGGGCGGTCCGGCATGGAGGCGGCGGAGGACGCCGCGGCGGGCGCAGGGGCGTTGCTGGAGGCGTCCGACATGCTGCCCGTCAGCGGGGCGTTGGATTGCGCCTGGCCGAGGGACGGCGTCAGCGCGATCAGGGTGCAGGCAAGAGTGAATGAAGCGCGTTGAATCAAACTGGACATGGCGATCTTCCTTGGATTGGGGGTCAGCGCACGATAGGGCCGTTGCCCAGCCCTTCCATCAAGGGGCTCATCATCGGCATGACGGCCTGGCCGCCACTGGAAACGCGGGTGGCAGGCTCATGGGACAAATGAGACACGGCGGGCGCCGGCGTCAATTGACCGCGGATCTCGGCCGCCAGGCGCAGCACCTGGCCGCGCGCCTCTTCGCTCAATTGCGCGCGTTCCATCAGGCGCTGCGCCTTGAGCGGATCGCCCTCGACCAGCAGCAGCACCGCCAGGTTCGCCAGCACCTTGCCGCTTTCCGGCGTCAGTTCGGCAGCCTGCCCCAGGGGCACGCGCGCTCCCGCCGGGTCCCCGGCCCGCAAGCGCGCATAGCCCAGGTCGCCCAGGATCCGAGCGTCCATGGGCGCCAGCCTGGCCGCGCGAGAAAAATAGTCGGCCGCCTGGTCGAATTGTCCGCGCGAACCGGCGATCAGGCCCAGGCCATGCCAACCCTCGGCTGCCTGGTCGGTGGTGGTCAGGGCACGGTACGCCTGTTCGCTGAGCGCCGCCTGCCCGGTCTGGCGCAGCGCTTCGGCACGCAGGACCGCCACCCGAGCGTCGTTGCCGTACTTCTGCTGATAGCCGTCGATGTACGCAAGCGACGCGAAATAGCGCTCCTGGCGCTGCGCTTCGACAATCATCGACAACATCATTTCCGGTTCCTTGGGCCGGCGCTTGCTCTCGGCCTCGTCCTCCTTCTGCCGCATCAAGGCCTGTTCCTGCTGCTGTTGCTGGATCAGCTGCCAGGCGGATTCCGCACTATTGGTTTTGCAGCCGCTCAAGCCCGCGCCCGCGGCCACCACCGTAGCCACCAGCGCGCATCGCCATGCGCATGCCCTGCCCTTCATTGCGCCATCCATCACATTCCCCCCATGCGCGACAAACCGCGCAACACCGCGATAAATCCCGCCCCGCCCGTCACGATCAACAGCGCGGGCAGCAGGGTAACGATCATGACCCCCGTCATCTTGACCGTGGTCTTGCCCACCTTCTCCTTCAGCTCCAGCCTCCGCTTGTCCCGCAAGCGCTCGCCAAACCGGTTCAGGGGCTCCTGGACAGCTCCCCCGTGCTGATCGACCTGCGCGATAAGGCGGCAGATGGCGGACAGGTCGTCGTTGTCGAATCCCGTCGCCAGCCGGGCCAGGGATTGTTCGCGGCTTCGGCCGCGCACATAGAGTTCGGAGGCCAGGCGCAATTCGAACGACAGCACCGGCAGCACCTGGCCGAACTCTTTGACCAGCACCTGCAGGCTCTGGTCGATCGACAGGCCCACGCCTTGCAACAAGCGCAACAGGTCGATCAACAAGGGCAGCTCGTCGGCCGCCTGCCGCCGCCTGCGCGCCAGGCGCCGCTGCACGATCCATTTGGGCAACATGTAGCCGATCGCGAAGCCGACAAAAGCGGCGACGAAGGCGCCCAGCGGCATATCGGGGAGATGCTGGCGCAGATCCAGCATGACCGCCGCCACGGGCAACAGGATCGCCAGTCCGAAGCGGATCAGCACGAAGCGTGAGCGCGCGGTGCCGGGGTTGGCATAACCTGCCATGTCGACCAGCTTGCGGTCTTCGGCCGCCAGCAATGCATCGGCCAGCCGCCCTTCGCTCAGGCGTTTGCCAAAGGTGTCGGCCGCGCGCGCGGCCGCCGCCAGCCGGCCTTGCCCGCCATCGGCCTGCGGGGCCGCGGATGTCGCCCCCCCTGCGCGCGCGGCAAGCGCCTGATCCACCACCTGGCGGCTGCGTCCCTGGCTGCGCAGGCGTCGCGCCATGCTCAGGCCCAGCACCAACAGGCCGGCCGCCACCAGCATCAGCGCCATCGCCAGCAAGGTGGAAGCGTTCCAGGATCGCAGGATGTCCATGCGGCGCCTCCCTTCAAATTGCCTTGGCCATGCGGTACAGCCAGTAGCAACCGCCGATCTGCAGGCAGACGGCGGTGACCAGCATCCTGAAGCCCTGCGGGTCTTCCCACAGGCCCATGAACAGATTGTTGTTGGCGACGATGATGAAGCCCGCGATTCCGACGGGCAGCAAGGCCAGGATCCACGCGGATAGCCGGACCTCCGCCGAACTCGCGGTCAACTCGTTGCGCGCCTGCGCCACATCGCGCATGAAGGCCGCCATGCGTTCAAGCACCTGGTCGCTGCGGCCGCCAAAGCGCATCGCCAGCGACACCACCGCCGCGACCATGTACAGCTCCTTCAGTCCATACAGGCGGGATACGTGCGCCAATGCCGCGTCCAGTTCCTTGGAACGGCTGAGGCTTGCCGCGGTTTCCACCACCTCGCGCAGGGGCTCGTCCGTGGTGCTGGCGGCGGTCTGGAAGGCAGCGCCCATGCTGTTGCCAATCGTGATCAGGCGCACGATGTTGTCCAGGAACGCCGGCAACTGCGAGATCATCCGCCGCTGGCGCTTTTCGGCGCGCAGCCATAGCAGGAAGTATGCGAACACAGCCAGCAGCAAGCAGGTCACGGCCGCGGAAAGCACACCAAGGAATATCCAGGCCAGCACGGCCCCCGCGATGATGGGAAGTGCGATGCGCAGATACAGGCCGGCGCTTTGCCGCAGGCCCGCCAGCCGCAGCAGGCGGTCCCAACCGGCGTACCCGCTACGGAACTCTCGCGCGCCTTCGGCGAAAGGCGCGCCGCCGGCGGCCTCGTCGCGACCGCGCTGAAGCTGGCTTTCCAGAAACGCCGAGCTGGCCGCACGGCGGGCGCTGCGGTCGGCATGCCGCCACAGCAGCACCGCCCCGACGGCCAGCACCACCGCCAGACTCGCGAGCACCAGGACTTCGAGCATCAGCGCCTCCTGCTCCAGAATCCGCCGCCCCCGCCGTCGCGGTCGTCGGTCGCGTTGTCGTTGGCGCGCGCCTCGTTGCGCAGCTTGGCCAGCTTGGACGTGTGGGGGTGGATGCCCAGCCAATTCCAGCGGTCCTTTTCCTCGCCGTCCGGTGTCGCATAGGATTCGTGGCGATAGAGTTCCTGCGTGGATATCACGTTGTCGCCCATGCCAGTGATTTCAGTCACGGAGAGCACGCGGCGCTTGCCATTGGACAGGCGCCCGATCTGCACGATGAAATCCAGCGCGCTGGCGATTTGCCTGCGCAGACTGTCCTCGCTGCCCTGGAAGCCGGCAAAGCCAGCCAGCATTTCGATCCGGTACAGGCATTCGCGCGGGGAGTTGGCGTGTATGGTCGCCATCGATCCCTCGTGCCCGGTATTCATGGCCTGCAACATGTCCATGACTTCGGCGCCGCGCACTTCGCCCACGACCACACGGTCCGGACGCATCCGCAGGCTGTTGCGGATCAGCTCCCGGATGGTGACCGCGCCACTGCCATCGAAGCCGCCTTGGCGTGACTCGAGCCGTACCACGTGCGGATGGTTGAGCGACAACTCCGCGGTGTCCTCCACAGTCACCACACGCTCCGTCTCGGGAATGAAGAACGCCAGCGCGTTCAGCAATGACGTCTTGCCCGAGCTGGTGCCGCCGGACACCAGCACATTGCAGCGGTTCTTCACGGCTTCGTGCAGCAGCCGGTAGATTTCTTCATCGAACGTGCCCAGGGTCAACAGGTCGGCCGGCTTGAGCGGGTCCTGGCGAAACTTCCGGATCGACACCATGGGGCCATCCACGGCCAGAGGCTCGATCACCACGTTCAGGCGGCCGCCATCCGGCAGCCGCGCATCCACCATGGGGCTGGATTCGTCCAGCCGTCTGCCGATCGGCGCCAGGATGCGGCGCACGATGCGCAGCACATGCTGATTGTCGGTAAATCGGAGCGTCTCGCGCGCCAGTACGCCTCGGCGCGAGACGAAGACGTTGTCGTAGCCGTTGATCAGGATGTCTTCCACGGCGGGATCGGCCAGCAGGTCTTCCAGTGGCCCCAGGCCGGCCAGTTCCTTGGTCAGGGCTTCAGCGATGGCGCGCATTTCGCCTTCGTTGATCGGCACCCGGCGCAGGCGCACGAAACTCGCGACCTCGATGTCCACGAATTCCTGGATGGCCGACCGGGCCCAGCGGCCGAACTCCGCGCCCAATTCCTCGATGCGGGAGAGCAGGTGCTCGTAAGCGGCCGTCTTCACTTCCTGGTAGCGGTCCGACGCCGAAAAGCCTTTGTCGCCATCGCCGCCGAACTCTATCGTCGCTGTCATGATCATGTCGGATCCCGTAGCCGTCCGTCTCTGTCTGTCCGTCAACCGACCACCATGCGGCGATGCACGCCCGGCAGCCAGGTAGCCAGCCAGCTTGCCCGCCCGCCGGGCGTGCTCTCTTCGGCGCACAGGCGTTCCGCCAGTCCCTGCACCGCGCGCACGTAGACGTCGCGCTCAGCCTCCTCGTGCAGCAGGTGGCCGCGGTTCGTGCACACCATCAAGGCCAGCGCGCGGTCCGGCAGCGTGCCCACCAATTCCAGCTGGAAGCGTTCCGCGATCTGCTGTGCCGTCATGCCATAGCGCTCGTCATAGCGATTGACGACCAGCCCCAGGCTGCGCCTGTCCACGTGCAGTTGCTCCAGTTCCTGCAGCAGGCCCGCCAGGGACACCAGCGCGCCGACGCTCTGGTCGGTCACGATCCAGTTCAATTGCGAGGCGCGTGCCAGGCCGGAAACGAATTCAGGATTGGTGAAGCCGCCGGTATCGGCCACCACGATCGAGAAATGCTGGCGCATGCGCTCAAACACCAGCAAGGAATCCGACTGCGAGACATCGCGCATCTGGCCCAGGTCGCGCGGCAGCGACAGCACGCTCAGCCCATTGGCCGTATGCGCCATGGCCGATCCCAGCAGCGTGGAATCGAGGCGTCGCAGATTGCGCGCCGCCTCGGCGAAGTCGAAATCGCCGCCGATGTTGAGATAGAGCTGGCAATCACCCACCGGCCAGCCCATGTCCATCAGCGCGACGCGGCTGGACAAGGGCAGCGGTTCGCCGGACGGCTTGGGCAGCTTGGCGCCCGCCGCCGTGGCGCGCTGGTTGTGCGCAAGCTTGAGGCGATCCTGCACCATGCCCGCCAGATGGACGGCCAGCGTGCTGGTGCCCACGCCGGGACGCGCGCCCAGCAGCACAACGCTGCGCCGCGTGCCATCCATGCGCCCGCCTGCCGGCCTGTCGAGCAGGCGCAGCACCACTTCCTTGATTTCCTGCGGCGCCACCGAAGGATCGACAAAATCGCTGACGCCAGCCCGCAACGCAGCGATCGCCCCCTCCGGCTGGCTCAGGTACCCGACAGCCACGCGCGGCACGGTCGGCGCGATGCGCGCCAGCAGACGCGCCAGTTCCGCCGACTTGAACAGCTTTCCGGGTTCGTCGTCGCTGAGCGTGAAGTCCAGAAACACCACTTGCGGCCCGATCTCGGTCAAACGCCGCGCCAGTTCTTCTATACGCGGGAATTCCTGGGTCAGCATCCCCAGGTCGCCCAAAGCCTGTCCCAATTGCGCGGCAACTCCATTGCCCTGAGAGCAGAACAGGAACCGGGTGCCGTTTTGCAGGCCCACCCATTCGCTGGCATGTGTCTTCATATTGCTCACCGTGAAAAGCCCGGCATCTGCTGGCCACCCACCGGACCAGTCAGGTAATAGCCCCAAGCGTTGAATGCCGTATCCGTCTGCTCCTGCTTGGCTCCCGGCAGCGGCAGGGCCACGCCGCGCGCAATGGGGCGCACCAGGCGCGGGGTCACGACGATGACCAGCTCGGTGTCCTCCTGGGAATAATCCACGCTGCGAAAGAAGGCTCCGATGATGGGCAGGTCGCCCAACATCGGCACCTTGTTGACCATGGCCTTGGTCTGTCGCGATACCAGGCCGCTGATGACGAAACTCTCGCCGTCACCCAATTCCACGGTGGTGTCCGCGCGCCGCGTGCGCAGGGCCGGAATGATGGTGCTGGTGTCCGTGCTGGTATTGATGGCGATGCCATTCGTGTAGTCCAGCTCGCTGGCCTCGGGCGCCACCTTCAGCGAAATGCGGTCACGCGACAGCACGGTCGGCGTGACGGTCAGGCCGATGCCGAAGGGCTTGAAGGTCACGTTGACCGTCCCCAGGCCGCCGGCCTGGGGAATGGGCAGCTCGCCGCCAGCCAGGAAACTGGCGCTCTGCCCCGTCAAGGCCACCAGCGTCGGCTCGGCCAGGACTCGCGCCATGCCGTTGGTTTGCAGCAGGCGCAGCCGCGCCGCAAAATTGTTGGAATCGTAGAAAAGCGAAAAGCCCGACGCCACCAGGCCGCCAAGGCTGGCGGGCATGGTGGAGCTGCCTCCGCTCCAGGGCCCATTGCTGGCCGTGAAGCTGATGCCAGCCGCCTTCATCACCGAACGCGACACTTCCACGACCTTGACTTCCACTTGCACCACGCCGCCGGTGCCCGCGGTGGACAGGTCCACCACGTTCTTTTCGCCGCCCACGGTGGACGCTGCCATGGTGGCCGAGGCGATCTGCCCCAGCGGCGAATCGGCATGGCCGGACACGACGGCGCGGCCGTCCGCGAAGTCCACGTTGGCGCCGCCCTCCAGGCCGCGGCTCGCCAATGCTCCCTGCACGCCGCCACCCACGCGCACGTTCCATATCTGCGGCGCGGCGCTACCGCCGGTCCAGACCTGCAACTGCGTGGTGCCGGGCTTCTTGCCATAGAGCAGCACGGCGCCCGCGCGCTTGCCGGTGGCGGGCAGCACCTTCACGTCCGCCACCTCCGGATCGCCGATGGCGATGCGCGTAGGCGCGCCGCTGCCCAGCGTAACGGTCTGCTGCCCCTTGACCGACATCGAGATATCCCGCGCCGGCGCGCTTGCGCTGGCCGTGGGCGCTGTGCTTTGTGCCAGGCTGAGGCCACCGTGCGTCATCGCTGCCGCGGCCGACAAGAGGCAGATCATGGTGGTGCGCTGATGTTTCTTCATTGTGCAGGACCTGATAATGGAAAAAGTCCGGCTGCGGCCAGCGCCTGGTCCGCCCGCAGCCCCGTTCAATAGCGCACGCGCTCGGATTTTTCTCCTCGGATGATTTCCACTGTCCGGCCACCGCCGGAACCCGCCGGGCGGACCGCCGCGCGGGCCGCTGGCGCCAGCGCCGCGGGCGTAGTGCCGTCCAGCTGCACCAGGCTCTCGCCGGCATAGGCGCGGTTGGGTCCGGACAGCAGCGCCTCGCGCTGGGAGGGAGTCAGGTCGGCGCGGACTGGCAATACCGTGCCGCGCTGCGCGAACAGCTGCGCGTCCGGCATGCCCTCATCCCCGACCGGCCGTAGGGCCAGTTGCAGACGGCCCGCGCGGCTGGCCAGCATGAGTTCGTTGACGCGGTCGACCGGCACGGCCAGCACCGCGGTACGCGCCGGTTGGCCGGGGCCGCCCTGTTGCAGGGAGGACTTCTCGTCCGGCCCTTCCACCGACGCCTTGCCATAGGCCAGCACGCGCACCTGGGACTGCAGCAGGCGAGCCTGTCCGACAGCCACTTCGGCATTTTTCTCGATCATGAAAAACACATCCACCATGTCGCCGGGCACGATGCGATTACCGCCGCCCACCACTTCGTCCACGGCGATGGCGACGGCGCGTTCCCCTGGCTTCAGTTGGCGTGCCAGACCTTGGGTCAGCAGGCTGGGCACGATGGGATCGCCCGCAGCAATGTCGACCTTCGTCACCGCGCCTTCCAGCGGCGCGATATCGGCAAAGCCTCCCGACAGCGCGACCTGCCATTGCGCCACCGTCAACATTCTTGCGCTGTCGATGCGCGATCCTGCCGGTATCGGCTCTCGGGCCACCACTACCGGATAAAGCTTGACCGGCTCGGCCGGGGACGCCGCGACAGGCGCTGGCGCCACGGTGGCCGGCGCGCTTACAGGCGCCGACGCCAGCCGCCACGCCACGAAGGCCAGCACCAGGCCTGCCACCAGCAACAACCCCGCGACGATCTTGCTCAGACTGCTCATGGTGTCCCCTGCGATATCTGCACAATGGCCTGCGAATACAACTTGCTCGGTATCCAGTTCCGGTTGGTGCCCGGCAACGCGGTGATCAGCCCCCGCACCGTCTCCAGCAATGGCCAGGATTGGGTGGTGTAGGTCATGGCGACGGTGGCGCAATCGGCCTGCCGGCCGCCGGCTCCGGTCCAGGCGCAAGGCGCCCGTGTCGTGCTGCACAACACCGCGGATCCCGCCGAAAAAGTGCCCATCGCGGCCAGACAGGCGGCTGCCGGCACGTCGGCCTGGCCGTTGAAGCGGGCATAAACGGCCGCGCGCGCGCCGTCGGCCGCGGCGGCGGCCAATTGCTGCTGCATCCAGAACAGCGCGCCGAACCCGACCACCCCGCAGATGAAGAGCAACAGCATGGTCAGCGTCAGGGAGAACTCGAGCGCCGCAATGCCGCGCTGCCGCGCACGCAACGGACGCCCTCTTCGAAGTTGCGGACTGGCGCGCATATCAGCCCCCTCCCCCCAGCGCATTGCCCAGATGCACCGTCGCGCGCGCACTCAGCACGCTGGACGCCGGCATCAGCGCCGTCTGCAGGAATGGCAGCGACGGAATGAGCGGATGGGCGCCATAGGCATAGGACACGTTCACCTCGACCTGGTCCTGCGCCAACGGCAGGCCGCTGCAGGCGCCGCCAGCGGCGCTGCTCAGCGTGCCCCCGTTACCGCAGACGGCCACCTGGACCGGAGCCGCGGACATGGTGCTGATCCATTCCGCCTGGTAAAGCGCCGAATCGCGCCCGGCGTCCGCCCGGGCGGTCAAGGATGCGGAGCCCGCCTGCCATTGCAATACCTTGCGCGCGCCATCCTGCGCAGCCAGCGTGACGGAATGCTGCGCGGCCACCACCAGCGAATAGGTCAGGATCCCGTAAAGCACCAGGAAGAACACCACGAATACCAGGGCGAATTCCACGGAATAAGAACCGCGCTGACGGCGGCCAGGCCCAGATACGCAGCATAGGGAATCTGGCGTGCCCGGTGGCTGAGCGCCCAGACCCGCGACACTGCCAGATACAGAAGACCATGCAGTCCGGCCAGCACGCTGGCCAGCGCCAGCGTCACCATCAGCGGCGCAAACCCCAGCAACAGCCCGAGCACGGCGATGGCCTTGATATCGCCTGCGCCCATCAGACGCCTTGCCCACAGCGGCAAAAACGGCACGGCCGCCAGAAAACCCGCCAGCGCCATCAGCCATCCCGACCAGCGCGGCGGGTAGGCCCATCCGGGCACCAGCAAGGCCGCCAACAGCCACAGCAACTGCCCCGCGAGCCCCGCGACGACCAGCCGGTTTGGAACACGGCGATAGCGCAGATCCGCGTGAATCAGCGCCAGAATCCAGCATGCAAACAACAGCCACCACAGCACTTCCCCTGGATACAAGGCAGGACCTTCCGAAAAAACGAAACCGACGACAGGCGCGCCAGAACGGACGCGGACTCCTTCAATCAAGTGATGTCGTATTGCGGGCGCGCGCCGCGGCGGCTAGACACTCACCACCGCCACGGCACGAACTGACTTGCGGTTCAGCCGCCGGCGGGTGGTGTGCTGCCCCCGCCGGAGGTGCCGGTCTTGGCGTTGTCGAGCTTGGTGCCAAGCTCCTCGAACATGCCTTTGAGCGAACCGGTAAACGCGCCCACCGCGACAATGAGGGCTACCGCCACCATTCCCGCGATCAGCCCGTACTCCAGTGCGGTGATGCCATCTTCGTCATTCCAGAACTGCGCAAGCGTTGCTTTCATGTCGAGCTCCATGGGTCTCGATTGATCACCGGGGCCGGTTTTCATAACGCAGGGCCAGCCCCCTAAAGCCTGGAACTGCTCGCAAGCCGCCCTCATTCTCGCGGCCCGCGTCCAGGGTCCAACTAGGGCCCTGGCGTGGCTCTGGGCAATCTGTCCGTAGCCATGCCAGGCGCCGATTCAATGATCGAGTCGATGCGCTGCGCCGTGCGCGCGCGAAAGCGTTTCGAGGCGCGCTGCAAGTGCCAGCGCATAAGCAACAAGATGACGGCCGACAGTGCGAACGCGATATAGGGCAGCATGGCGCCGCCGATATGCAGGCCCATGGCTTCGTTGGCCGTCGTGCAGACGACCGCGCCGGCCGCGGCGCCCGTGTAATGCATACCGCATACCGCAATGGCCATCAGGATGGCCGCGCCGATACGTTGGCGTTCATTCTGGATGTTGAAGGCGAGCCACAGTGCCGCCGTGGCCGCGATGACGGCGATCAGCACCGACAAAATCACCAGCGGCAGGTTCCAGAGCAATACCGCCGGCATGCGCGCAGCGCTCATGCCGACATAATGCATGGACGCCACGCCAAATCCTGCCGCGCAGCCTCCGACCAGGCAGCGCAAGAAAGTAAAACGGTCGCGGCCGACATACCAGAAAGCCCATCCGGAAAATCCGGCGGCAACCACGAAGCTGAGTATCGTCAGGCCAGCTTGGTAACCAACTTCAAAAGGCAGGTTCTGCGCCAGCATGCCGATGAAATGCATGCTCCAGATACCGACGCCGCCCATCGCCATCGCGCCAATGACGATATAGCCGACGCGGATTTCGCCATCCTGGGTTTCCGCGCGGATACCCGCCGCCGCCAGCAGGGCGACATACGAGCCCAACGCGGCAATCAAGAAAGACAGCGCCACCAGGCTGCTGTTGAAAGAGAGCGGAACGACGTCGCCCGGACTCATGAGCGCTCCCTGTGTGGCAAGCGGCAGCGCCAGTGCGCGGCCGGCAGGCAGTTGCAATGCTTCTTGCGGTAATCCCCAGCCATCTTCGCCTCCGGGCGGGTCCACACATTTTGCGTATTTTTGATACGTATCTTTAGTTTATATATTACCAAATCATACACATCAGGGTTTTCACTGAATTTCGCGATATTGCGACATAAGATGTGTAACAAACACTCCTAAGTTTTCGAAAACATTAATAAAACCACCCAATTAGCGCTTATCTTTGCGCGAAAACATATTACGCAACCATCAAAAATTTCGAAATAATGTAAATCCACCAGGTTTATGAGGGGCAAAATCTGAAATGAATTGTCATTCAGCAGGAAATACTGGCACCATATACGCACCTGGAAATGCAACTTTTTCTTAACAGTGTTGCAACCCCTTTCCATTGGATACTCGACCGATATCGGGTATCCGTACAGAAGCGCCAGCGGAAATGAGAGACAAAAAAAGCAAGAGATGCATATCCCCCGCGGGTTCGATTTACCTCGTCCTCTTTTGCGCACTGGCAGCCGGTTCCCAAGTTCAGGCGGAAGGCCCTCTACGGGGCAATCCGGTGGATGCCATGCCCAGGCTGGAGCGTCCGCCCTCTGCTACGCAACCGCCGCCCTATGTCCAGACCGCCACGCCGGAACAACTCGCCTTGCAAGCCCGGCTGGCGCAGCGCATCGTGCCGCGCAATTTCGATGTCAGCGGCGTGCGGGCGATTCCTTTCGAGGAAGTGTCGGGACTGCTCAGCCCGCTGGCAGGCAAGGAAATCAGCCTGGGCGAACTGGTCCAGGAAGTCGACAAGATCACGCAGCTCTACCGTGACAAGGGCTTTCCCTTGTCCTTCGCACTGCTGCAGAACCAGACGTTCGCCAATGGCTTGGTCGTGGTGACCGTGGTCGAGGGCTATATCGGCAACGTGCGGATCGAAGGCGATATCGGCAATGCGCGGGACAGGCTTGAGACCCTGGCCGCACCCATGCAGGAAGAAAGGCCGCTCAAACAGGCCACGCTGGAGCGCCAACTGAATCTGATGCGAACCGTGCCGGGGGTGAAGTTCACGCCCAGCCTGGATCTGCCTCGCCGCGCGGACGGCGCCACCGAGCTGGTACTGGCCGCCAGCCGCCAGCCCGTCAGCCTGACCGGCGGCATCGCGGACTTGGGCACCGGCATGCAGCCCATCGTGAACATGGCGACCAACAGCCTCACGCCCCTGGGCGAGCAAGTAAAGCTGACCGCTTCGGTGCCATTCAATACCGATGACGTGAAGTACGTGTCCGGAGAAATCCGCGTGCCCATAGGGGCGGATGGTCTGGCGGTGAAGATCGACGGTTATCACTACGATGCGCGTCCGCAGGACGATGCCATCGAGATGCTGGGCTTCGAGCGACGAGTGAAGAACGACCGTATCGGCGTTGGCGTGAGCTACCCGTTCCTCTTGAACAACACCCGCTCGCTGACCGGGACCCTGGGCGTCTATGCCGCCAATTCCAAGGACCGGTACGAAGCCCGCAACACCGACCGGTGGCTGCAGCAGGATGCGCAAGTGCGCGCCGCCACGGCCGAAATGCGCTACATCCAGGTGTCGGAAACCAAAGCGACGGACGTCACGCTGAGCGTGGCCAAGGGTTTTGACGCGGCGGGCGCGAAAAAGGATATCTCGACCAACTACGGCTACTCCGCCACTCCGCTGCTGGACCTGGATTTCACCCGCTACAACCTGAACGCAAAGCAGACATTCGTGCTGCCCGCGCAGATCGGTCTGGTTTTCTCGGGCGCGGCGCAATACTCCAGCAATATCCTGCCGTCTTCCGAACAGGTCTCGTACGGCAGCTGGCGCTACGCCATGGGCTATCCCCAAGGCGAACAAAGCGGCGACAAAGGCGTTGGCGTCTCGGCGGAAATCAACCGCCGCTTCGGTGTGGGCTGGGAATACCTGTCCAGTGTCCAGCCATACGCCCTGGTCGACTACGCCCGCACTTGGTACAACAACAAGGATCTGCAAACCCTGAACCAGCGCCACCTGTCTTCCGTGGCGCTGGGTTTGCGCTTCACCGACGACAAATACTATCTGTTCGATTTCAACGTGGCCAAACCCGTGGGATCGGCCACCGTCAACGACGACCGCAATGTGCGCTTCAACGCCAATTATTCGTTGTTCTATGACGCGTTCTAGCCACGCCGGATGATGCGCCCGGCAGACAGATCAACGCCCGTTACGACGGGCGTTTTTCTTGCACGGGTGCCCCGACGTTACGTAACGTCCACCGTAACGTAACGTGGGAATGAAGGTCATTCGTAACATTCGCAGGCTGCGCGCGATCGCAAATGTGCGGCTTTTTCACATCTGAGGAAAACCCTTATTTTTGTAGATAAGGCATTGATAATAAAGAAATTCAAATCACCAAAATTCTGGGAAATTATCGGTTTGAACAAGGCTTGAAAATTCTTGGCATGGTTTGTGCATGGAAGGGCGTATCGGGTTGTTTCCACGCCTGAGTCTTCCAACAACAGGAGTACGCCATGCAAACCCATTCCGAAGCGCGCAGCCTGCAGCGCATCCTGACTGCCACCGTAATGGCCACCGCCCTGGTGAGCGCCTTGGCCGCTTGCGGCGGCGGTGGCGGCGGAAAGAAAACCGCCGGCCTGCCGGGCACGGACATTCCTACGAACCCTGGCGGCGGCGGCCTCGATCCTGGCGGCGGCCTCAACCCTGGTGGCGGCACCAATCCTGGTGGCGGCACCAATCCTGGCGGCGGCACCAATCCTGGCGGCGGCACCAATCCCGGTGGCGGTACCAATCCCGGTGGCGGCACCAATCCCGGTGGCGGCACCGATCCGGGAACCCCGCCGCGCGTGGTCGGCCTGCTCGAAACAACGCTGGGCAATACCGGCGCGGCAGTGGACAACACCCTGCCCCTGAACCTCGACTCGACACTGGGCGGCGTGGGCAAGGCGCTGGACCCCACGATCAAGCCGGTAGCCGATACGGTGGTTGGCCTGACGCAGCAGATCGGCGCCACCACGGGATTGGGACAACCCACCGACGGCGTCGTCAAGCAGGTGGGCGGCCTGGTCAGCGACCTGGGCACCTCGGTCAAGGGCTCGGGCTTGCCAGGAGGATTGGGCGCAGGCGTGGGCGGCCTGGTGGATGGCCTGGGCAAAACGGTCGCCAGCACGGGCGGCCTGCTGCACGCGGACGCCAACAACCCTAATCCCCTGACAACCGTGCTCGGCAATGCGACCGGTGCCGTGGGCGCCTTGACCGGTGCATTGTCGGGCCAGGGCGGACTCTTGCAGCCCATTACCCAGCTAGTCGGCGGTGTGACCGGAGGCGCACTGAGCGGTCCCACCACGCCGCTGCTCGAACCCGCGCTGGGCAACGTCGGCAAGACAGTGGACAACGTACTGCCGCTGGGCCTGCAACCCGTGCTCGCGGGCGTGGGTGGCGCGCTGGATCCCACCGCGAGTCCGCTGGCCGGCAAGGTCACGGGCCTGACACAACAAGTGGGCGATACCACCAAACTGGGCGCGCCCGTCGCTGGCCTGTTGAGCAGCCTGGGCGGCACGGTCACCAATCTGGGCGGCGCGTTGCCGGGCGGCACGCCGGGCTTGAACGGCGTGCTGCAGGGCCTGGGCGGCGCCGTCGCCAGCGCGGGCGGCCTGCTGCATGCCACGCCGGGCAACACCAATCCCCTGGGCTCGACGCTGGCCAATGCCACCGGTGCGGTTGCCTCGTTGACGGGCGGCCTGGGCCTGGGCGGCGTGACCGGCGGTTTGACCGGCGGCGGCAACGGCGCGGGCGGCCTGCTGGCCCCGGTGACGGGCCTGCTCGGAGGCGTGACCGGCGCAGTGGGGGGCTCGACCGGCGGCAACAGCGGCGCGGGCGGTTTGTTGGCGCCGGTTACGGGGCTCTTGGGCGGCGTGACCGGCGCCGTAGGAGGCACGGCGGGCGGCGCAGCGGGCGGCGGATTGCTGGGCGGACTGGTAGGCGGGGTGAGTGTCGCCGCCAACGCTTCGGCGGGCGGAGCTGCCGGCGGATCCGCCGGTGCGCCTGCCAGCTCGGGGGGATCGGGGGCAGGCGCTGCGGCCAATGGCGGCCTGCTCGGCGGGCTGCTGGGCGGCGTGACCGGCAGCCTGACAGGCGGCGCGGCCGCGGGCGGCTCTGCCGGTGGAACCGCGAACGGCGGACTGCTGGGCGGATTGCTTGGCGGGCTGGCCGGCAAGAAGTGATCCCTCTCAACCGCCAGGAACCTACATCATGCTGCAACAACAGACCTACTTTCACCACGAGCATGTGACCGGCATGGCTGAATCATCAGGAAGCGAGCGGCGATCCGGCATGCTGGACGACATCGTCCTGCTGCTGGGCCGGCAGTTCGCCGCCTACAACGCGGCATGCCAGTCGGCCCTGGCGGAAAAGCTGGGCATCCCCCTGGCGGACCTGAAGGCGCTGGAACTGGTGATGGAGTTCGATGCCCTGCCCACGGGGCATCTGGCCCAGTTGATGGGCATCAGCTCGGGCGGCGCAACGGCATTGATCAACCGGCTGGAAGCGGCTGGCTATGTCCAGCGAGGCCGTCATCCACTGGATCGCAGAATGATCGTGATCCGGCCGGTGGAGGAGCAGTGCCAACAGCTGGCGCAGGAACGGCAGTGGATCGCCGAGGCCATTGCGACCACCGCGCGCGGCTATGACACCGCTGAGCTGGAAATGGTGCACACCTTCCTGACGCGCAGCGGCCGCAATGTGAAGCGCGACACGCTGGCCTGGCTGGAAACGGGCGGCGCGCATCACGCCGTGTAGACCGGCAGCGGGGCCCCGCCCCCGCTGCCGCATCAGGCCGTTTCGGACGGTCCGAAGTGCAGGCGCGGCACCGCGGCCAGCAGCCTGCGAGTCATGTCCTGCCGCGGCGCATGCAGCACCGCGTCGGCCGGCCCCAACTCGACGATGCGCCCGCCGTCCATGACGGCGATGCGGTCGGCCAGGTACTCGACTACGCCGAAGTTGTGCGTAATGAACAGATAGGCGATGCCCAGTTCGAGCTGCAGCTCGCGCAGCAGGTCGAGGATCTGCGCCTGCACGGAGACGTCCAGCGCCGACGTGGGCTCATCGCAGATCAGCACTTTCGGCTCGACCGCCAGCGCCCGGGCGATCGCAATCCGCTGGCGCTGGCCGCCCGAGAATTCGTGGGGATAGCGCGCCAGCGTATTGGCGGGCAGGCCCACGCGCTCGATCAGCCCCGCGGCGTGCGCACGGCGCGCATCTTTGTCCATGCCCCTGCGCAGGGACGCAAGCCCTTCATCCAGGATATCTCCCACGCGCATGCGCGGGTCCAGCGACGCATAGGGGTCCTGGAAAACGATCTGGATGTCCTGCCTCAGGCGTTGCAGCGTGCGCCGGTCCGCCGACAGCACGTCCTGGCCCCGCAGCATCGCGCGGCCGGAAATGCGCGCGCCGTCGATCAGCCGCAGCAGCGCCTTGCCGGTGGTGGTCTTGCCGCAGCCGGATTCGCCGAGCAGCGCCAGGGTTTCGCCCGCCCTCAGGGAGAAGGTCACGCCATCCACCGCCTTGACCCATGACGCGATGCGGCGCAGCGGTCCCTTGCGCACGGGGTAATGGACCTTCAGGTCCTGCACGTCCAGCACCATCTCCGCATTGCGCGCCCGCGGGGCCGCGGCCTGCAGGTCTGCGTCGCGGGCCATGGCCTCGCGACCGCTTTCCGTGAGCGGAGTACCGCGTTTTTCGAACGTGGGAATCGCCTCGAACAGCTGCCGCGCATAGGGATGCTTGGGCGCGCGGAAGAACGCTTCGGCAGCGGCGCTTTCCACGATCTCGCCACCGCGCATCAGGGCCACGTGGTGGGCCACGTTCTTCACCACCGCTAGATCGTGAGTGATCAGCAGCACAGCCATGCCCATTTCCCGCTGAATGTCAGCCAGCAGGTCCAGCACCTGCGCTTGCACGGTGACGTCCAGCGCCGTGGTCGGCTCGTCCGCGATGAGCAGCAAGGGCTCGGCCGCCAGCGCGATGGCAATCATGACGCGCTGCTTCTGTCCGCCCGAGAACTGGAAGGGATAGTCGTCGATGCGCCGTTCGGGCTCGGGAATGCCCACTCGCCGCAGCCAGTCCACGGCCCGGGCGCGCGCGGCGGCGCCGCGCAGGGGCGTATGGGCGACCAGGGTCTCGATGATCTGGTCGCCCACCCGCATGACCGGATTCAGGCTGGTGGAGGGTTCCTGGAAGATGATGCCGATGCGCCCGCCCCGCACGCCGCGCATGGCGCTTTCGGGCAGGCGGTTGAGGTCCTCTCCGTCCAGGTCTATCTGCCCGCCCACGATACGTCCGGCATCGGGCAGCAACCGCAACAGCGCCAACGCCGTCATGCTCTTGCCGCAGCCCGATTCGCCGACCAGCGCGAAGGTCTGTCGCCGCGAAATCGCCAACTGCAAACGCTTGACCGCATGGGTCATGCCGCTTTCGCCGGCGATGTCCACGTCCAGGCCGTGCACCTCAAGCAAGGAAGGCTGGCTCATGGCGCATCTCCAGGACGGGACGAGCGGGTGTCCGTGGCCAGCGCCGTACGGGGGCCGCGGCCAAACAGGCCCAGGCGGGCCATGCGGCCGGGCTTGTAGCGGCGAGTACGCGGATCAAAGGCGTCGCGCACCGCATCGGCAAACAGATTGGCCGCCAGCACCAGCGCCAGCATGAAGAGAAAGGCGGTCATTAGGTTCCACCAGATCATGGGATCGCGGGACATCTCCAGCCGCGCGCCGTCGATCATGGAACCGAAAGAATTCATGCTGGGATCCACGCCTATGCCCAGATAGGACAGCACCGCCTCGTACAGGACCAGGCCAGAGAACTCGAGCACCACGGTGATCAGGACCAGGTGAGCCACGTTGGGCAGCAGATGGCGGGTCATGATGCGCCAGTGCGATACGCCAAACGCGCGAGCGGCCTGCACGTATTCCAGCTCGCGCAGCTTGAGGGTTTCGGCGCGCAACAGGCGGCACAGGCCAGCCCAGCCGGTGAAGCCCAGGATCATGCAGAGCAGGAACAGCCGCAGGTCGGCGCGCGCGGCCGAGGTGTCGAACAGGTCTGCGTGGTTGTCTATGTAGACCTGCATCATCAGCGCGCAGGCAGCCACCAGCAGCACCCCCGGGATCGAGGTAATGGTGGTGTAGAGATACTGGATGCCGTCGTCGACCTTGCCCTTGAAATAGCCGGCGGCAATGCCGAACACAATGGCCGGGGGCAGCATCGCGATGGTGGTGAGGCTGCCAATGACGAGCGCCGTGCGGATACTCTTGAGCGCCTGCCACAGCACATCGTTGCCGATGCGGTCGGTGCCCAGCGCGTGATAGCCGCTGGACAGCCCAACCAGCGCCCCGGTCACCAGGCATAGCAACGTGAAAGTGACGGCCATGGCGCGCCAGGGCACTTCCGAGAGCCCGCCCTGCGCATCCTCGGCCTGCGCCCGCGCGCCGCGCCGCCTGGCCAGGCCGGCATAGGCCAGCCCGATCACGACGGCCGCGACGGCCAGCCCCGCTGCCAGCCCCAGCCCGAGCCGTTTGGCCACATCGCCCAGGTAGTCGCGGTCAGGGTCGTCCAGGTGCACGCCCGCGCCCCGCAGCCGGGGAAAGTCGCGCACCGGCTTGTCGTTGACGAGCATGGTTTCCTTGGTGAACTGGCGCACCGCCAAGGGTTCGGAATAGGTTTTTTCGGGGGTGGTCAGCACGGTGCCGGCCAGCAAGCCGTCCAGCGCGGAACGCACCGCGGGCGCGTAGGCAGGAGGTGCGTCGGCGGCGGCGCCCGGGGCCGGCGGCAGCAGCGGCCGATAATGCACCGAGTCCAGCAGGCCAATCGTCACGAACGCGGCAAGAATCACTGCCGAGCACATGGCAGGCGTGTCGCGGGCCACCCGCGCCCACGTCGCGCGCAGGTTCGGGCTGCGGCGCACGTGCCAGGCATAGGCCAGCGCGCCCAGGGTCATGAGCCATAGCGCGATATCGGTCCAGAGGAAGACGAACTTGGGCATGGCGGCTACTCGAATCTGACGCGGGGGTCGGCCAGCGTGTAGGAAATGTCGGCCAGGATCAGCCCCACGATGTAGAGGGCGGCCCCGAGGAACACCATGGCGCGCACGATGGAGAAATCCTGCGCGTTGATCGCGTCGATGGTGTAGCTGCCCAACCCCGGAATGCCGAAGAAGGACTCTGCGATCAGGCTGCCCATGAACAGCAGCGGCAAGGCGGCCACCGTGCTGGTCAGTATGGGCAGCATCGCGTTTCGCAGCACGTGCCGGAACAGCACGACGCGTTCGGCCAGCCCCTTGGAGCGCGCAGTGCGCACATAGTCCTTGCCAATCTCCTCCAGGAACAGGGTGCGGTAGAAGCGCGCTTCCGGCCCCAGCCGCGAGACGATCGCGACAAGCACCGGCAGCGCCAGGAACTTGACCACGTCCAGCCCGCCCGAAAAACCCGAGAACGGCACCAGGCGCAGCAGCTTGGCGAATACCCATTGGCCGGCAATGATGTAGAACAGGCTGGAAATGGACAGCAGCAGCACGCAGACCACCACGCCCCAGAAGTCGAGGCGCGTCGCCCGGAAATACACCAGCGTCAGGGAAAAGACGATGCTGACGAACAGCCCCAGGAAAAAGGTCGGCACCGCCAGGGCCAGGCTGGGGCCCATGCGCGTCTTGATCTCGCGTCCGATGTCGCGCCCGCCATCGGACGCGCCGAAGTCCATGACAAGCAGAGGCACCGAGCGCTGGTAGAACACCGTGTCGGTCAGTTGGGCCGCGCCTTCGGCTTTGGCGTTGAAGAACAAGGGCTTGTCGTAGCCCCGCTCGGCCTTCCACTTTTCTACCGCGTCCTGGTTGACGCGCTGCCCGCCGATCGCCAGCCGCGCCATATCGTCGGGCGTATTCACCGCGAAGAACAGGATGAAGGTGAAGAGATTCACGCCGATCAGGATCAGCACGCCGTAAAGCAACCGGCGGATCACGTAGCCGATCATGATTGATGCTCCTTGCCCTGGGACGGCACGAAGGCCGTCTGGCGCTCGCGCCGCTTCAGCGCCACATAGGAAGGCCATATCGCCAGCGCCAGCAACAGCGCAAACAGGCCTATCGGCCACCACTTCGGGTAGTTCCACTCGTCGATCTTCTGCTGCCGCAGGACCGGGTCGATCTTCAGGTACTGCAGCGTGTTGCGGACCATCTGGGTCGGCTTGGCATTGCCGACCCATTGCTGGTAGGCACCGCCCGACATCGGGAAGTAGCCGAACATCCAGGGCGCATCGCGCTGCACGATGGCGACCATTCGCGCGATGAGCTGTTCTTTTTCTGGGCCATCGTCCAGGAACTTCATTTGCTCGAAGAGGCGGTCGTACTCGGGGCTGGCATAGTTGGCCGCATTCTCGCCGCCGCCCTTGGCCTTGGCATTGGGGCCATAAAGCAGGAACAGGAAGTTCTCGGCATCGGGATAGTCGGCGTTCCAACCCCACAGGAAGATCTGCGCGGACCCGCGCATCATCTTGTCCTGGAAGCGGTTGTAGTCGGTGGCGCGCACGTCCAGTTGCACCCCGATCTTGGCCAGCTGGCGCCGCATCCAGTCGAACTGCGGATTGGAGCCGCCCCCCACCATCGAGTCGTAGTAGAGCACCAGCGGCGCGCCCGTCTTGGCGTTGCGGCCGTCGGGGTAGCCGGCCTCGGCCAGCAGGCGGCGGGCCACGTCCACGGACTTGCGCACCGGCTTGCCGTCCACCAGGTCATAGACGACCGGGTTCACGCCTTCGGGGGGTTCACGATAGCCAAGCACGCCGGGCGGCACCGGACCATAAGCCACCGAGGCCTGGCTGTTCTCGAATACCGCGACGTACTCTTCCCAGTCGAAGGCGATGCTGATGGCCTGGCGCAGTTTGCGGTTCTTTTCCTCCTGCTCCGGCGTATCGCCCTTGCCCACCACGGGGTCCAGCCAGTTGAAACCCATGTACCAGTTGGCGGTCTCGACCGTGGTCGGCAGTTTGATGCCGTGCTCGCGATACTGGCGCGCCTTGTCCTGGCTGTCGCCCGCGGCGACCAGCATGGCCACCCCGTACTCGCCGCGCTCGATCTGGGGCACGTCGTAATAGCCCTGCATGAACTTGCCGACCAGCGGTATGGCTTCCTTTTCGACGCTGAACTCCGCGCGGTCGATGAAGGGCGTGGGCTTGCCGCAGTCAGCCAGGAGGCCCGCAGCCGCGTCGCCCGGCTCGCCTTCGCAGGGATAGGGTTCGCCGTGGAAGTTGGGATTGCGGCCCAGCACATGACGCCGGTTCTGCAGCGACTCCACCAGCATGTAGGGCCCGGTGCCCACCGGCCAGGTATTGAATGACAGGTCGTGCGCCGCCATGCCCGGCTGGCTGTAGAAGCGATCGGCCTCCCAGGGAATAGGCGCGGTGAAGGTCATGGCCAGCCAGTACTTGAACTGCGGGTACTTGCCGTTGACGCGGATGCGCAGCGTGTGCGGGTCCAGCGCCTGCACCCCGGTAAAGCCGTCGGGTTCGCGCAGGTCCAGCCACGGAGGCGTGCCGGCGCCGCCCGGCATGTCGCTGCGCAGCGCCTGGTCGCGCTGGCGCAGACGCTCCGCGTACTCTTTCAGGCCGGCCACATGCTCAATCATGAGACCGGAGATCGGCGACACGACACGCGGACTGACCAGGCGCCGGAACGCATAGACATAGTCGTCCGCGGTCAGCTCGCGCGTGCCGGTGCGCGGGAAATCGGGGATGTAGAACTTGTCGTCCAGCTCCCCCGGCGCCAGCGGGAAGTAGTCGTAGCTGCCATCCGTCTTGCGCGCGAAAGCCGGATGCGGCGCATAACGCGCGCCGGGCCGGATCTTGATGTCGTAGATGCTTTGCGCGATCCGCTCGCCGGGCGTGTCGGCGGGCAGCGTGTTGCCCTGCGCATCCAGGTAGACGGGCGGGTCGATGGCCGCGGCCGCGCGCGGCACCAGCTCGTAGGGCCGCTTCAGGTAGTGGTAGCCGTACAGCGTCTCATAGATGTTGTACGTATAAGGGGTCTCGTCGCCAGAATAAGAGCTGGCCGGATCCAGGTACTTCGGGGACCGTTTGACGAAGGCGGAAAACAGCGTGTTCTGGCTTTCGGCGCCGGACGCGTAGGGGCTGTTGATGGGGCTTTCTTGCGAGCAGCCCGCCATCGCCAGCGACAGCAGCATGGCCGCCGCCCAGAGCCGCTTCAATCCGCGCATGGAAACCTTCCCTTCAAATCGTTGCGACAGAGGATAGCAAACCCCGGCGCCGGCCCATACCCAGGCATCCCCCAGGGCCGGCAGCGTTCACGTGCGGGCTCAACCGCACTGGCGCTGCCGCCAGCAGTCATAGCGCCACTTCCAGGGTTGCATGGCGCCAGGCTGCGCCCACAGGCCGCGCCCGGCCGCCTTGGCCTGGCGCTGAAGGTCCGGCATGGCCTTGTCGCGCAGATAGTCGCCCTGGCGCGCCGTGTACGCCCAGGCGTAACCGGCCTCCACCTGCAGGCGATTGGCCGAGCGGCCGTCGTCCAGGATCAGGGCGCAGACTTCCCGTCCGTACTGGTCCTTTTCGTAGCATTGCGCGGTGAGCGTCTTGCCCGCGACCAGGCCGGCCAGGTTCTTGCGCGCCGCCTCGGCATAAGGCTGGCCGGGCTGCTCGGACCCATGACCCTCTTCGGGCGCGTCGATGCTGTCCATGCGGATGCGATGCTGGCCGTCCGGTGCGCGCAGGGTCACGGTATCGCCGTCAGCGACATTCACGATCATGCCCGTCAGGGTGTAGCTGCCCTGGGGCACGCCGCCCGCCAGCACCGCGCCCGGCCTGTCCTGGGTCGAGGAGGTCGGCCGTTCGGCCCGGTCCTGCCCCTCCCTACCCGAGGGCTGCAACCAATTGACGATGGCGCCCGCCGCCGCAAGGATCAAGGCGACAATCAGAGCGGTCAGCTTGCTGCCGCCGCGAAAGGGAGATTTGCCACGCACCAGCCGGGCTCCAGATAGGAAAACGCAGGCAGTTTGCCATAAAGGTGGTGGTGGCGGTCGTGCTGAAAGCAGCCCTGGTCTACAGCCAGCCCGACTTGCGGAAACGCCAATACAGGACCGAACAGACCGACGCGATGACGCCCAGCGTGACCGGGTAGCCCCAGGGCGACTTCAGCTCGGGCATGAATTCGAAGTTCATGCCGTAAATGCCCGCGATGGCCGTGGGCACCGCCAGGATGGCGGCCCAGGAGGCCAGCTTGCGGGTAGTGTCGTTCTGCGCGGCCTGGCCTATCATCAGGCTGGCTTCAAAGGCGAAGGCCAGGGATTCGCGCAGCGAGTTGAAGAGTTCGTCCACGCGCAGCACGCGGTCGGCGACCTCGCCGAAGTACGGGCGAGCGTGCTCGTCCACCGCCGACATCTCGACGCGAGCCAGGCGGCGGCAGATCTCCGCCAGCGGCGACACGACGGTGTGGATGCGCAGCAGGTCACGGCGCTGCCGGTACAGCCTGCGGATATCGGAGTCCTTGGCGCCGCGGATCAGCAGCTTCTGTTCGGCGCCTTCGACCACGGTTTCGATCTTGCCCGCCGCCGCGACATAACGGTCCACCAGCCAATCCAGCAATTCGGACGCGACGTAATCGCTGCCCCGCTTGAGCAGGTCGGGCGAAGCCTCCAGCCGTTCGCGCAAGGGGCTGTGGCCCGCGGTCGCGCCGCGCCGCACCGTGACCAGGAAACCGTCGCCGATAAGGAACTGGGTCTCGCCGAAGATGGGACGCTCGGCCTCGACCTCCACCGTAATGGCCACGATGAGGATCATGTTGCCGTAGTCGATGATCTTCGGCCGCCGGTGGGTTTCCAGCATCTCTTCCTGGTTCTTGTCGCAGGCGCCGAGTTCGCTGGCAACCTTGGCCAGCACTTCCGGGCGCGGATTGCGCAGGCCGATCCACAGCATGCCGTGGTCCTGGCTGACGTACTGGGCGACTTCGTCGATGGGGACCTCGCGGTCCCGCCGTCCGTTCACGTAGGCGATCGATGCGACGACTTCGGTCTTCGAGCCGTCGGCCGCATGTTCTTCAGTAGACATACACACCCTTGGTCAATGCGATCCCTGCCGGACAGCTTATATATATCGGCCGATGATAGCCCAGCCTACGAGAACAGGTTGCGCACCCGCTTGGCGACGTCCACGGCGGGCGCCTGCGGTTCCTTGGGCGCGGCGCGCCCGGCCGGCAAATCGGGCAGCTTGGGCAAGTGATCAAACAGTGGCAGCATGGCGTTCGTGATGTAGCGCGTGCGCGATCCATAAACGTGCCGGTCGCCCATGCCGGTCTGCTGGTGCACATAGAAGCGCTGCGGCACGATGAGCTGCAGGCGCTCTTTGGCCCGCGTCATCGCCACGTAGAGCAGGCGGCGCTCTTCTTCGATTTCCTCGGCCGTGCCGGTACTCATGTCGGAAGGGATACAGCCGTCCACCACGTTCAGCACATAGACCGCCTTCCATTCCTGGCCCTTGGCGGAATGGATGGTGGACAGGATCATGTAGTCCTCGTCGCGATGCGGCGCGCCGGACTCGTCGCTGGTGGCATCGGGCGGATCGAGCGTCAGTTCGGTCAGGAAGCGTTCACGCGTGCCGTAGCCCGCGGCGATGCGCGCCAGCTGGTCCAGGTCAGCGCGCCGCACGCGCGCATCGTCGTACAGGCGTTCCAGCTGCGCCCCATACCAGCGCAGGGCCAGGTCCACGTCGGCCGGCCATTTCTGAGCGGGATCGCACAGCGCCGCGTAGGTGTCGGCAAAAGCGCCCCACTCCGCCTGGGCCGCGGAACCCGGTTTGAACTCGCGCAGCGCGCGCAGGGGCTCGGCGGACGCGGACATCGCGTCCATCAGCTTGCCCGCAGTGGCCGGGCCGATGCCGGGCAGCAGCTGAGCCACACGAAATCCCGCCATGCGGCCGCGCGGGTTTTCCGCCCAGCGCAATATCGACAGCAGGTCCTTCACGTGCGCGGCCTCCAGGAAGCGCAAGCCGCCGAATTTCACGAAGGGAATATTGCGGCGAGTCAGCTCCAGTTCCAGCGCGGCGCTGTGGCTGGCGGTGCGGAACAGCGCCGCCTGCGACTTGAGCGTGGCGCCGCCCTCGCGCTGCGCCAGCACCTGGTCGGCCACCCAGCGGGCCTGGCCGGCTTCGTCGCTGACCGTCACCAGTTCGGGCAGCTGGGACGATTGCCGGTCGGTCCACAGGTCCTTGGCGTAGCGTTCCGTGGCCAGGCCTATCACGGCGTTGGACGCGTTCAGGATGGGCTGCGTGGAGCGGTAGTTGCGGTCCAGCGTAATCACGCGGGCGGGCGTGGGAAATTGCCCCGGGAAGTCCAGGATGTTGCGCACCGTGGCCGCGCGGAACGAATAGATGGACTGGGCGTCGTCGCCCACTACCGTCAGGCCGCGGCCGTCCGGCTTCATGGCCAGCAGGATCGCGGACTGCAGGCGATTGGTGTCCTGGTATTCGTCCACCAGCACGTGGTCGAAACGCGCGCCCACGTCGGCCGCGATGCCTGGCTCTCCCATCATCTCGGCCCAGTAAAGCAGCAGGTCGTCGTAGTCCAGCACCTGCTGGTCCTGTTTGGCCGCGACGTAGGCGCGGAACAGGTTCTTGAGTTCGTCCTCCCATTGGGCGCACCAGGGAAAGGATGTCTTCAGGACGTCGGCCACCGGGGTCTGGCTGTTGACCACGCGCGAATAGATGGCCAGGCAAGTGCCTTTGAGGGGAAAGCGGGACTTGGTGGACGACAGGCCCAACTCGTGGCGCACCATCCCCATCAGGTCCTCGGCGTCGCCCCGGTCATGGATGGTGAAGGCCTCGGACAGGCCGATGCGTTGCGCGCAGTCGCGCAACAGCCGCGCGCCGATGGCGTGGAAGGTGCCCGCCCATGGCAGCGAGGGGGCCTGTTGCGTCGCGCGCAGATTCATCACCCGCTGCAGCACCGAGCCCACGCGCCGCTCCATTTCCAGCGCGGCGCGGCGCGAGAAGGTCAAGAGCAGCATGCGCTGCGGATCCGCGCCGTTCAGGATCAGGTGCGCGACCCGGTGGGCCAGCGTATTGGTCTTGCCCGAACCCGCCCCCGCAATTACGAGCAAGGGGCCATCGTCTCCAGGCGCGCCCGCCACACCGAACTCGGCGGCTTCGCGTTGGGCGGGGTTGAGATCGGCCAGGGGATCGGGGCGGTCGGCGGCGGACGGGGATGGCGGATTGGTTTGGTCGGACATGAAGCGGGGCCGCATTGCCGCGGCCTCTGGAAATTGGAGGGTGAGCGTTGCCCGGCCCTCGATCGGCACTGTATATTTATACAGAAATTTTTCAATTCCGTCTGATTTGCCCTCGGCCATGCGCCTACTGACCGGCACCGCCTCCTGGACCGATCCCACCCTCCTGGCCTGCGGCCGCTTCTATCCCCCGGATGTCCGCAGCGCCGAGGCCAGGCTGCGCTTTTATGCATCGCGCTTTCCCATGGCCGAGGTGGATTCCAGCTACTACGCCATGCCCACGGCGGAAAATGCCTACCTTTGGTCGCTGCGCACGCCGGACGATTTCATCTTCAATATCAAGGCCTTCCGGCTGTTCACCGGCCATCAGACGCCGCTTTCCGCCCTGCCCGCGGACATCCGGCGCGAACTGCCTGGCTGGCCCGAACCCGTCATCTACCACGACCGGATGCCGGCGGACCTGCGCGACGAACTCTGGCGCCGCTACCAGCTTGCGCTGGAGCCGCTGCGCATGTCGGACAAGCTGGGCGCGGTGCATTTCCAGTTTCCGCCCTGGATCCGGCGCGACGCGCGAGGCCGGGCCCGGGTCGCCGATTGCGCGCGGCGCATGGAGGAACACCTGGTGTCGGTGGAGTTCCGCCACCGCAGCTGGTTCGATTCGCCCGCCGCCACCGCGGATACCCTGGCCTTGGAACGCGACCTGGGGCTGGCGCATACGGTGGTCGACAGCCCGCAGGGGTTTGACAATTCAGTGCCCGCCATATGGGCATGCACCCACCCGGAACTGACGCTGCTGCGCCTGCACGGACGCAACGCCGCCACCTGGAACGTATCCGGCGGCGCATCCTCGGGACGCTTCCAATACGAATACTCCGAACAGGAACTGGCCGAACTCGCCGAGCGCTTCTCTCGCCTGGCGGCCCAAAGCGCCCAGGCCCACGCGGTGTTCAACACCAACTTCGAAGACCAGGGCGTGCGCAACGCCGCGGCCTTCGCGGCCGCGCTAGCGCCCGCCTGAAGCGGCGAGGGGCTGCGCCGCGGCAGGTGCGCGCGCCACTTCGGCCAGGCTTTCCAGCAGCACCTCGAACTTGCGCGCGATATCGTGCTCGGGCACGCAGGCGTAGCCCAGCAGCAGGCCCGGCCGCCGGCCTTCGTCATTGACGTAATAGCGCGACAGCGCGCGCGTCAACACGCCCTTGCCGCGCGCCACGTCCACCACGCGCAGGTCATCCATGTCCGGGGGCAGCGTCAGCACCAGGTGCAGCCCCGCCATGCTGGCGTCGCGATGCAGCCAATCGGGTCCCAGCCGCCGTTCGATCAGGTTGACGAGCATGGCGCGGCGACGCCCGTACAGCATGCGCATGCGGCGGATGTGGGCCGCGTAATGGCCTTCCGAGATGAACGTGGCCAGGGCGGCGTGCGTCATCAGATGGCCTTCGCGGTAGAGCTCCGCGTGCGCCGCCTGGAACGCGGCGGTGAGGGTCTTGGGCAGCACCAGGTACCCCACGCGCAGGCCCGGGTACAGGGTCTTGCTGAACGTGCCCATGTAGATCACGGGAGCATCCGGTTCCAGCCCCAGGAGCGACGCGATGGGCCGGCCCGAGAAGCGGAACTCGCTGTCGTAGTCGTCTTCGATGATCCAGCTGCCGCTCTGCCGCGCCACCGCCAGCAGTTGGCGCCGGCGCGTCAGCGACATGACCGGGCCCAGCGGATACTGATGCGATGGCGTGACGAAGATAAAGCGCGGCGGCGTGCCCACCGTGTCCGGCAGGCGCATGCCTTCCTCGTCCACCGGCAGGTGCACCGTGCGCAGGCCGTTGGCCTGCAGAATGGTGCGCGCGCCCCAGTAGCCGGGGTCCTCGACCCAGGCGGTCTCGCCAGCCTCGCCCAGGATGCGGGTGGTCAGGTCGATGGCCTGGTGCGAGCCTTCGGTAATGATGATCTGCTCGGGATCGCAATCGATCGAACGGGTCAACGCCAGATGCTGCGCCAGCGCCTCGCGCAAAGCCGGCAGTCCGCCGCCATAGGCGTAGGTCAGCAGGTCGGGCGAGGGATTGCGCCACAGGCTGCTGACGATGCGGCCGAACTTTTTATGCGGAAACTCCGTCAGATCGGGCACGCCGGGCATGAACGCGCCCCACTGGTAGGGCGAGGCCGACACGCCATCCACAATGGCCGCGCCGCGCGGCGACAGCGCCGCACGCGCTTGCGCCGGCGGCGGCAGGTGCTTGCGCCGGCCGCTGGCCAGGTAGGAATCCGGGACCGAGGCGTTGACGAAGGTACCGTTGCCCTGGCGGCTGCGGGTATAGCCCTCCGCCAGCAGCTGGCTGTAGACGTGGACCACGGTGTTGCGGGCGATGCCGAGCTCGGCCGCGAGATCGCGCGTGGCCGGCAGCCGCGAGTCCGCCGCGATGGCGCCGTCCAGGATGGCCTCCCGGATGCCGCGGTACAGCCGCTTGTTCATCGGCTCGCTGGAGCCGTCCGCCAGCCGCAGCTGCAGCAAGTCACCGACAATAGACCGCAATTGGTTCTACCCGATTTATAAAAGTGGTTCCCACAAATGGGGCCATCGTAGCATTAAATAAGGTTTTTGCCGCCGGGCCGCCCCAAGGTAAAAAGCGCCCCCAGGGGCAGCTAGCCAAAGGCGCGCCGTGGGGGTTTTTTCCCGCCTATCATGCTCTCCGAGGCTGAGATGAAGAATCAGGACCTGAATACCCGCCGTTCCCTGGCCACGCCCCGTGGCGTCGGCGTCATGTGCGACTTCTACGCGGTGCGCGCCGAAAACGCCACCCTGTGGGATGCCAATGGCAAGGAATACATCGATTTCGCAGGCGGCATCGCCGTCCTGAACACGGGCCACCTGCACCCGAAGGTCAAAGCCGCGGTTGCCGCGCAACTGGACAACTTCACGCACACGGCCTACCAGATCGTCCCGTACGAAGGCTATGTCTCGCTGGCCGAGCGCATCAACCGCCTGGCCCCCATCGACGGCCTGAAGAAGAGCGCCTTCTTCACCACCGGCGTGGAAGCCGTCGAAAACGCCATCAAGATCGCGCGTTCGGCCACCGGCCGCTCGGGCGTCATCGCCTTCTCGGGCTCGTTCCATGGCCGCACCATGCTGGGCATGGCCCTGACCGGCAAGGTCGCGCCGTACAAGCTGTCCTTCGGTCCGATGCCGGGCGACATCTATCACGTGCCGTTCCCCAACGCCACCCAATCCATCACCGTGGCGGACTCGCTCAAGGCGCTGGACCTGCTGTTCAAGTGCGACATCGATCCGAAGCGCGTCGCAGCCATCATCATCGAGCCCGTGCAAGGCGAAGGCGGCTTCAACATCACCCCGCCCGAACTGATGACCGCGCTGCGCAAGGTCTGCGACGAGCACGGCATCCTGCTGATCGCCGACGAAGTCCAGACCGGCTTCGGCCGCACCGGCAAGCTGTTCGCCATGGAACACCACTCGGTCCAGGCCGACCTGATCACCATGGCCAAGAGCCTGGGCGGCGGCTTCCCGATCTCGGGCGTGGTCGGCCGCGCCGAGATCATGGACGGCCCGGCCGCGGGCGGCCTGGGCGGCACCTACGCCGGCAACCCGCTGGCGGTAGCGGCGGCGCATGCCGTGCTGGACGTGATCGCCGAGGAAAAGCTGTGCGAACGCGCCGTGGTCCTGGGCGACAAGCTGCGCGCGCACCTGGAAGGCCTGCGCGCCAAGGTTCCGGGCATCGCCGACGTGCGCGGCCTGGGCTCCATGGTCGCGCTGGAGCTTAACGACGCAGCCACCGGCAAGCCGGATGCGGAAGCGGTCAAGCGCGTGCAAGCCCGCGCCATCGAAAAGGGCCTGATTTTGCTAAGCTGCGGTGTGTACGGCAACGTCCTGCGCTTCCTGTACCCCTTGACCATCCCCGACGCCCAGTTCGATCGCGCGCTGGCCATCCTGTCCGAGGCGCTCGCCGCCTGACGAACAGGGCCTGAACAACCGGTTCTTCGGCAGGCAGGCACAAGTTTTGCGGGCGTAGCGGGTTTCCGGCTTGATCATCAAGCCGTCTACCCGCCACGCCCGCAAGCCGTTTCCTGGCCGGCCGCAATCCATTCAAGGAGACTCCAACAATGACAGCACTGACCCAACCCCTGGCACGCCCCGATCTGCTGCGCGACGCCTGCTACATCGACGGCAAGTGGGTAGGCGCCGGCAGCGGCGCGTCCATTCCCGTGACCAACCCCTCCACCGGCAAGACCATCCTGTCGGTGCCGAAGCTGGGCCGCAAGGAAACCGAACAGGCCATCGCCAGCGCCGAGGCCGCCCTGCCCGCCTGGAGCGCCAAGACCGGCAAGGAACGCGCCGCGATCCTGCTGAAGTGGTCGCAGCTCATGATGCAGAACCAGAAGGATCTGGCCGCCATCATGACGTCCGAACAGGGCAAGCCCGTGACCGAGGCCGCTGGCGAAATCGCGTACGCCGCCTCGTTCCTGGAGTGGTTCGCCGAGGAAGCCAAGCGCATCGACGGCGACATCCTGCAAAGCCCCAAGGCGGGTCAACGGCTGATGGCGCTCAAGCAACCCATCGGCGTGACCGCCGCGATCACGCCGTGGAACTTTCCGGCCGCGATGATCACGCGCAAGGTCGGTCCCGCCCTGGCGGCCGGCTGCACCATGGTGGTCAAGCCCGCTCAGCAGACCCCGCTGACGGCGCTGGCGCTGGCCGTGCTGGCCGAGGAAGCCGGCGTGCCCGCAGGCGTCTTCCACGTCATCACCGGCAGCTCGCGCGATATCGGCGCGGCCCTGTGCGAAAGCGACGTGGTGCGCAAGCTGAGCTTCACCGGCTCCACCGAAGTCGGTCGCACGCTGATGGAGCAATGCGCGCCCACCATCAAGAAGCTGTCGCTGGAATTGGGCGGCAACGCGCCCTTCATCGTGTTCGACGACGCCGACCTGGACCGCGCCGTCGACGGCATCCTGGCATCCAAGTACCGCAATGCCGGCCAGACCTGCGTCTGCGCCAACCGCATCTACGTGCAGGCCGGCGTCTATGAAGAGATTGCCAAGCGCCTGGTTGCCAAGGTCGAAGCCATGAAGGTCGGCGATGGCTTTGCCGACGGCGTGACCCAGGGTCCGCTGATCGACAGCAGCGCGGTGGAAAAGGTGCAGGAACACATCGCCGACGCGACCTCGCACGGCGCCCGTGTCATCGCCGGCGGCAAGCCCCATGCGCTGGGCGGCACGTTCTTCGAGCCGACGGTGGTGCGCGACGTGACGCAGTCCATGCGTTTCGCGACCGAGGAAACCTTCGGCCCGGTGGCTCCGCTGTTCCGCTTCGAAACCGAAGAAGAAGTCATCGGCATGGCCAACGACACCATCTTCGGCCTGGCCGCCTACTTCTTCACTCGCGACTACGCCCGCATCTGGCGCGTGTCCGAAGCGCTGGAGTACGGCATTGTCGGCATCAACACCGGCATCATCTCCAACGAAGTCGGTCCGTTTGGCGGCGTCAAGCAATCCGGCCTGGGACGCGAAGGCTCTAAGTACGGCATCGAAGACTACCTGGAAATCAAGTACCTCTGCGTGGACCTGGGCGCCTGATCGCGCCAGATCGACGACACCCCGCTGGCCGGCCGCCAGCGGGGCCAGGCTGCGGCCTGCGCGGGTACCCCGGGCCGGCGATGTTGCATCCCGGCCCGCGCCAGGCATGGTAGATTTGCGCGTTCCCCGAACGAACGAGTCCGTATGAGCAGAACCTTTACCCGCGAGGACACCCGCCGGCTCGCCGCCATCCTGGCTGAAACGGCGCAAACGGAAGTCATGCCGCGCTTTCGCAATCTGCCGGAAGGCGCGGTGCGCGGCAAAAGCTCCGCGCGGGATCTCGTGACCGACGCGGACGAAGCGGCCGAGCGCCTGATCGCGGCCCGTCTGGCCAAACTGCACCCCGGCGCCGTCCTGATCGGCGAAGAAGCCTCGGCTCGCAATCCCGCCCTGCTGAACATGCTGGTCGACGCCGACCTGGCATTCCTGATCGACCCCATCGACGGTACCCGCAACTATGTGGCGGGCTTGCCTCTGTTCGGCATGATGATTGCCGCCTGCCATCGCGGCGACGTGATCGCAGGAGTCATCTACGATCCGGTCAGCCGCGACAGCGCGCTGGCCGTGCGCGGCGAAGGCGCCTGGATGGAATACGAAAACGGCAAGCAGACCCAACTGGCCGTGGCCAGCCCCGTGCCTCCCGAAGACATGGACGGCCTGATTTCGACCGGCGCGCTGCCCCAGCCGCTGCGCACCGCCGTCAACAGCAATCTGGCGCGCCTGGGAAGCACCGCCTCGCTGCGCTGCGCCGCGCACGAGTACCGCATGCTGGCTGCGGGGCACTGCCACGTCGCGCTATACAACCAACTGACCGCCTGGGACCATGCCGCCGGCTGGCTGCTGCACCGCGAGGCCGGCGGTTACGCCGCCCATTTCGATGGCTCCCCCTATAAGCCCACGCATCGCACTGGCGGACTGCTCTACGCGCCGGACGCGGGCAGCTGGCACGCCGCCCGCAAAGCCTTATTGGGGGACATGGCGGATACCCCCGAGGCTTGACAGAAGCCCCTAAAGAGAGGTCGAAATCTCGGGGTTATCCCTAGGAGTTATCCCCAGTTCCTGTGGACAACCCTATGGAAAGGTCTGTAACAGCGGAAAAAAACCTTTTCTGGGCAAGCACTTGCTTAGACCGGTCAAAAACCGGCCGCCCGCGGACGGCTTTACAGCGCGTCCAGCGCCACGGCACTAGGCAGTTCCACTTTCAGGGTCAGCATGCTGTCGGCCCGGGTGCGCCCCAGGTTGATGGCAGCTATCGGCATGCCGTTGCGCGCCGCCGCGGACACGAATCGGTAGCCCGAATACACCATTAACGAAGACCCCACCACCAGCACCGCGTCCGCGTTCATGAGGCCTGTGTTGGCCCTGTCCACGCGTTCGCGCGGCACGGTCTCGCCAAAAAAGACCACGTCCGGCTTGACGATGCCGTTGCAGCGCGGACAGGGAGGCACATTGAAGCTCGCGAAGTCCTCGCCCTCGAGATCGGCGTCGCCATCGGGCGCATCCGTGGCATCCAGCAGCGCCCAGTCCGGATTGGCCTCCAGCAAGGCTTCCTGCCAGGCCTGGCGGCCGCCGCGCCAGTCGCATGTCATGCAGCGCACCGCGTCCAGCCGGCCGTGCAAGTCCACGACCTCGCGGCTGCCGGCGGCTTCGTGCAGGCCATCGACGTTCTGGGTAACCAGTACCGAAACACGGCCGCGCGACTCCAGCCGTGCCAGCGCCCGGTGCGACGCATTGGGTTGCACGTGGCCGAAACGTCTCCAGCCCACCATGCTGCGCGCCCAATAGCGCGCCCGCGCCAGGTGTCCGCCCATGAAGGTCTGAAGGGTCATGGGCGGCTTGCGCTTCCATTCACCTTCGGTGTCGCGGTAATCGGGAATGCCGGAGTCGGTGCTGACGCCCGCTCCGGTGAGCACGAACAGCCGCGGGTGGCGGTCGACAAAGCCGCGCAGCGCGGCCAGATCAGAGACTCGTGTGTCCATCCAGGCTCCTAAGTGCCTGCCGCCACGCGGGCGCGCGGCGGCGCTGGCCGCAATCGCCGTTCAGCCGCCCAGCCCACAGTCGGGCATGTCGCTGACCAGGCTGGCCTGGGTCACGTTGCTGCCCGGCGGCACGCTGCGGGTCAGCCAGACGTTGCCGCCGATGGTCGAGCCCTTGCCAATGGTGACGCGGCCCAGAATCGTCGCGCCAGCGTAGATCACCACGTCGTCCTCGATCAAGGGGTGGCGCGCCAGGCCTTTCTTGAGTTCGCCGTTTTCACCCGGCGGGAAGCGCTTGGCGCCCAGGGTGACCATCTGATAGAGGCGCACACGGTCGCCGATGATGGCGGTCTCGCCGATCACGACGCCCGTGCCGTGGTCGATGAAGAAACTGCGGCCGATGGTGGCGCCCGGGTGGATGTCGATGCCCGTGTCCGCATGCGCGATCTCCGCCACGATGCGCGCCAGCATGGGCACGCCCAGGCGGTACAGCACATTGGCCAGGCGGTGATGGATCATGGCCGCCACGCCCGGATAGCACAGCAGCACTTCGTCCACGTTGTGCGCGGCCGGGTCGCCCTGGTAGGCGGCGGTCACGTCCAGGTCCAGCGCCGCGCGCACGCGGGGCAGTTCGGCGCCGAACTGGCGCACGATCTCGATCGCGCGCTGGCGCGTATCCGCGGGCGCAGCCTGTTCGGGCCGGCCCACGTATTGCAGTTCAAGACAGACCTGGTGCAGCAGCGCGTCGAGCGCCGCGCCGATGGTATGCCCGACGTAGAAGTCCTCGACCTCTTCGCGCAGGTCTATCGGCCCCAAGCGCATGGGGAACAGGGCGCCGCAGAGATCCTTGACGATCTGGCGCAGGCTTTCCTGCGAGGGGAACTCGCGCAGGCCGGCATCTTCGCGCAAACGGCCGCGCGGACCGCGCCAGGCCACGCGCGCTTCGCGCAGGCCGGACACGATGCTGTCCAGGTTCCAGTGAGCCGGCGCGCTGTAGGTCGGCCCGCTCATGAACGCGGCTCCTGCCGGGAACCGGCGCGACGGGAAAACGGAGTGAATTCAAACATGGGTGCGCCTCGTTGACGGTGCTTGCGCGGCGGCCCGGGCCGCCGCGCGATGCTGCTTCGCAATATTTCCGTCCACTGTAACCGCTCCCGCCGTTTTCGCGGAAACCAGCCGACACGCCGCAGGGGTTATGGCGGGGCGTCCTGCTCGTAACCTTGCGGGTTCCCCTGCTGCCAACGCCAGCCGTCCGCGCACATGGCATCCACGTCATGCGTGCTGTGCCAGCCCAGCAGCGAGGCCGCGAGGGCCGGATCCGCCCACATCCGTTCGATATCGCCAGGACGCCTGGCCTGCGTGCGCACCGGAATCCGACAGCCATTGACCCGTTCGAAGGCGTGCACCAGCTCCAGCACACTGGTGCCCTGCCCCGTGCCCAGGTTCACCGCCACGAACCCGGGATGGCCTTCCGAGTACGCCAACGCCTGCACATGCCCCTGCGCCAGGTCCATGACGTGCAGGTAGTCGCGCACTCCCGTACCGTCCACGGTGTCGTAGTCGTCGCCGAATACCCGCAGAAAGGGTTGGCGGCCCACCGCTACCTGGGTGATGAACGGGAACAGATTGTTCGGCACGTCGCGCGGGCTTTCGCCGATCTGCCCGCTGTGGTGCGCGCCGATGGGATTGAAATAGCGCAGCGTGACGGCGCTGAAGGCCGGGTCCGCGGCGCAGGCGTCGCGCAGGATTTCCTCCACCATCAGCTTGGTGCGGCCATAGGGATTGGTGGGCGCCAAGGGGTGCGCCTCGGTGAACGGCAGATAGCGAGGCTCGCCGTATACGGTGGCGGACGAACTGAACACCATGCGCGACACGCCTGTTTCGCGCATGGCGCGCAGCAGCGCCACCGAACCGCCAACATTGTTGTCGTAGTACTTGAGGGGATCGGCGACGGACTCCCCCACCGCCTTGCTGCCGGCCAGGTGCAGCACCGCCTTCACCGCCGCGCCGCGCGCGGCGGACTCGGCCAGCACGGACTCGACCAGCCCGGGGCTGCGGATGTCCCCTTCCACCAGGGGAATCTCCACACCGCACAGACGTTCGACGCGGCGCACGGCCTCGCGGCTGCCGTTGCTGAAGTTGTCCAGCACCAGCGGCCGCTGGCCCGCCGCCACCATCGCCACCAGCGTGTGCGTGCCGATATAGCCGGCGCCGCCCGTCACCAACACATGCAGGTCCGGCATGGACGCGGCCTCCTTCACAGATGCGCGGCCACACCGGGCACCCAGGCGTGGCGCGGACGCGGCGCCTGCGCGTGGCTGCGGTAGCGGTCGATCCAATACGAGGTGGACGCGTCATGCCCCCAATCCACCACGCCCGCGGACACGGGCACCGCCAACTCGCGCTCGATGCCGGTGGCCAGGCGCTTGCCGAGCTCCACGCCCCATTGGTCAAAGGGATTGATGCCCCAGACCACGCTCTGCACGAACACCTTGTGCTCGTACAGGGCCAAGAGCGCGCCCAGCCCCCGCGGATCCAGCTGGCGCAACACAATCAGGGTGGAGGGCCGTCCGCCCGGATGCACCATGTGCTGCGCCAGGCTCAGCGCGCGCTCCTGGTCATCGATGTGCGCCACGTCCATCAAGGCCTGCTCCAGGCATTTGCCGCGCAGCAGCGCCTGGCGCTGCGCGAGGCAGTTGGCCAGCAGCATGCGGTGCGCGTCCGGACTGTCCGCATGGCCCTGCAGGCTGGCGATGAAGTCCACCGGCGCGCCGTCCTCGCTTTGATGCAGCCACTGGAAGAAGGTGTGCTGGCCATCGGTGCCTGGCATGCCCCAGATAATGGGAGCCGTGGGCACGCCAACCGCCGCGCCGTCGCCCGCCACGCGCTTGCCCAGCGATTCCATTTCCAGCTGCTGCAGGTAGGTGACCAGGTGCAGCAGGCGCGCGCTGTACGCCGCGATATTCAGCGAGTTATGCCCGAGCACGCTGCAGTTGACCAGGCCCGCCAGCGCCAGCTGGATGGGCGCGTTGGACGCGAATGGCGCCTGCTGGAAGTGCTGGTCCATCGCTTCGGCGCCCGCCCGCATGCCGATCAGCACGTCGGCGCCAACCGTCAGCGCGATCGACAGGCCCGCCACCGACCAGACGGAGTAGCGGCCGCCCACCCAGTCGCACATCTTGAATATCTGGCTGGAAGGTACGCCCAGCGCGCGCGCCGCCGACACATTGGCGGTGACCGCCGCCAAATGCTCCGAAACGTCGGCCACGCCGCCCTGCTTGAGCCACGCGATGGCGGCCCGCGCATTGTGCAGCGTCTCGGCGGTGGTGAAGGACTTGGAGGACACCACCACCAGGCAGCGGCGCGGATCCAGCCCGGCCACTGCGTCATGGAAGGCATGGCCGTCGATATTGGACACGAAGCGGATCTGCCGGCGTTGCGACGCGCCTCCGAAAGCCTGGACCGCCAGGCGCGGCCCCCAATCGCTGCCGCCGATGCCGATATGCAGCACCGTATTGAAATCGGCCGTCTGGTCGACCCGGCGCACGAAGTCCGTCATGCGCGAATGCTCGCAGACGGAGTCCGCGTCCTGCCCATCGGGCTGCTCCCGCGTGCGCCCGGCGCGCAGCGCCGTATGCCAGGCCGGCTTGCCTTCGGTCCAGTTGACCGGCTCTCCCGCGAACAGCGCCTGGCGCGCATCCGCCACGCCGCGCGCCTGCAGCAGCGACATGGCCGCGGCTTCCAGCGCCGGCGACTGCCGCTGCATGCTCAGGTCCACGCACAGACCCGCTGCCTCGATGACCTTAAGCGCGGCACCATCCAGCTCCGCGGCGCGCGCGGCCTGCGCGAACGCCTGCCACTCCGGGCTGTCCGCCAGGCCCGAATTCGCCCTTAGCGCCTCAACCGCATATTTGGCCTTTCCCATCGCGTGATGCTCCTTAAAACGGTAAACGAACATGAGGGGCAATGCGCCGGAACGCGTTGCGGAAGTCCTCCTCGATACGGGCCAATGCGGCCACGGTGTCCCCTTCAAAACGCAATACCACCGTCGGTGTGGTGTTGGACGGACGCGCCAGGCCGAAGCCGTCGGCGTAGTCCACGCGGATGCCGTCCAGGTCGTTGATGGACTGCGCGCCGGGGAACTGCCCTTGCGCGCGCAGCGCCGCCACCAGATCGAACTGCTCGCCTTCCGCGGTTTCCAGCTTGATTTCGGGAGTGGCGCAGGACTGCGGCAGGCTTTCCAGCAATGCCGACGGATCTGGCGCCCCAGACAGGATCTCCAGCAGCCGCGCCGCCGCGTAGATGCCGTCGTCAAAGCCATACCAGCGCTCTTTGAAAAAGATGTGGCCGCTCATCTCGCCGGCCAGCAGCGCGCCGGTCTCCCGCATCTTGGCTTTGATCAGCGAATGGCCGGTCTTCCACATCGTCGCCTTGCCGCCGGCCTCGGTGATCGCGCGGGCCACGTGGCGGCTGCATTTGACGTCGTAGATGATTTCGGCGCCCGGGTTGCGCGACAGCACGTCGCGCGCAAACAGGATCAGCTGGCGATCCGGCCAGATGATCTGGCCCGTCTTGGTCACCACGCCCAGCCGGTCGCCGTCACCGTCGAACGCCAGGCCGACTTCGCAATCGGAATAGCGCAGGCAGTAGATGAGATCCTGCAGGTTCTGCGGGTCGGCCGGATCCGGATGGTGGCCGGGGAACGAACCGTCGACCTCGCAGAACAGCTCGACCACTTCGCAGCCAAGGGCGCGGAACAACGCCGGCGCCGCGGCGCCGGCCACGCCATTGCCGCAATCGATGGCGATCTTCATGGGCCGCGCCATGCGGATGTCGCCCATCAGGCGTGCCGTATAGCACGGCATGATCTGCATCTGCGTGCGCCCGCCCGCGGCGCTGGCCGACTCGATCGGCAGGCGCATTGCGTCGCGCAGCGCGGTGATGCCTTCGCCATACAAGGACGCGCCGTCCAGCACGATCTTGAAGCCGTTGTGCGCGGGCGGATTGTGGCTGCCCGTGACCGCGATGCCCGCGCCCGTGTCCATCAATCGTGTCGCGAAGTACACCATCGGCGTGGTGGCCATGCCGATGTCGATGACATGCATGCCGGTCGAGCGCAGGCCTGCCTGCAAGGCGGCCGCCAGCTCGACGCTGCTCAGCCTGCCATCCCTCCCCACCACGATCGACCGGGCCCCTTGCTCCCGCGCCTGGGTCCCCGCCGCCATCCCCAGGCTGTGCGCAAACCGCGCGTCGATCTCGTCCGGCACTGTGCCGCGTATGTCATAAGCCTTGAAAACCGCATCCAGAATTTGCGGCGTATCCCAGCCAAAAGTTCCGTGCATGCCAGTTTCTCCGGGTGGCGTTTATTTAGGGCCGTTCTGTTTGAAATCGCCGTAATACGCCGCACGGGAGTAGCGATAACTGCCGTACTTGGACCGGAAGCCGAAGCGTTCCGGCAGGAGTTTGAGACCGTTAAAGAGCACGCCATCCACGGGCGCGCCGGCCTGGATCAGGCGCTTGGCCGTTTCACGGATTTCCCCCACCGTGTTCATGCCCGAGCGCACCACCACCATTACCGCGGCGGCATGCGTGCCGACCACGGCCGCGTCCGGAGACGACAGCACGGGCGCCGTGTCCAGGATGACCATGTCGTACTGCGATGCGAGCTCGCGCAGGGTTGCGCCAAAAACGGGCGAGGCCAGCAGTTCGGAAGGGTCGAAGGTGACCGCGCCCGTGGCGATGAAGTCCACGCCCTCGGACACGCTGTGCTTGCGGACCTGGGTCAACGGTATCGTGCCCGACAGGACTTCGAACAGGCCGTCCTCCTTGGGCACGCCGAAGTAGCGGTTGAGCTGGCCCTTGCGGAAGTCAGCGTCGATCAGCAGCACCCGCTTGCCCACGCCGCCCTGGATGAAGGCGAAGTTGGCCGACAGGAACGACTTTCCCACGCCCGCCACCGGGCCGGTGAACATGACCATGTTGTTGGCGGACTGGCGCAGCGACGCCTGCAGCACGTTGCGGAACGATCTCAGGCTTTCTATGGGTGGCGCGTTGCCCTGGCTCTGCGCAAGCAGCGCGGGCACCATCGCGTTCTTGCGCCGGCTGCGCCGCCACAGCTTGTCCTGCATGTCGCTGTACGGGATGGCGGCCAGCACCGGCAAGCCGGTATGGCGCTCGACGTCGTCGGGTTCGGACAAGCCGCCGAACAGGGCGTTGCGGACAAAGGCGCAGAGCATGCCGAAGATGAGGCCGAAGGCGGTCGCCACGCCGATGATGATGGCGGCCTTCGGGCGTACCGGCTTGTCGGGCTGCACCGCCGAGTCCAGGATGCGCACGTTGCCCACCTTGCCCGCACGGATCAGGCGCAGTTGCTGGGCGTTGTTGAGCAGCGCAGTGTAGAGCTCGGTGTTGACGCGCACGTCGCGCACCAGGCGCACCACGTCCTGCTCCAGGTCGGGAAGCTGCCGGATGTTGTTGCCGATGCGGTTCACGTCCCCGGTCAGGCCCGCGATCTGGCGATCCAGCGACACGATGGCCGGGTGGGTCGGCGCAAAGCGCGTGATCATCTCCTGACGCTTGGAGCGCAGTTCCATCACCTTCGTCTGGGCGTCCACCGATTGCGCGAGGATGAGCTTGGCCTCTTCGCTCAGGTCGATGGTTCCCCGCTTGTTGCGCAAGGAGTTGTACTTGGTCTCGGCCGCGTCCAATTCGCCCTTGAGCACCGGCAGCTGCTGTTCAAGGAACACCAGGGACTTCTCGGCCTGCGCCGACTTGCGGTTCACGTTCTGCTGCACGTACTCCTGGCCGATCTGGTTCAGCACCGCCGTGGTCAGCGCGGGATCATTGCCTTCCAGCGTGACGCCGATCACGCCCGAGGTCCGGCCGCGCTCGAAAATTCCCAGCCGCGACTGCACGTCCTCGATGGCGGCAAGGCGCGAGCTGCGCGATACGGTGAACTCGGTGCCCGGACGGCCGGTCAAGGCATCGATGTGCACGTCCATGGCGCCGCCGCCGGGCAGCCGGAAGTGCTCGGGCTTGCCCACGGTGCCATTGAACGTGGCGCCGGTGAATTTGTCGCTCAAGGTGTAGCGGCCTTCTCCCAGCGTGGTGACGCGAAAGGGCTTGCCCAGCCACTCGTTGGGCACGTCCAGCTGCGAAATCGCAATGGCCTCGCCGCCCCAGGCATAGCCGCCGCGCGGGAAGCTCGACGGATACGGCAGGCTCTCGTAGCGCTGCGCCAGCCATTCGCCGATCACAGGGAAGTAGCGCGGCTTGGCCTGGATGTACAGCAGGAACTTGTCGACAGCGGGGCCTACGACCATGCGCGAGCGCAACACTTCCATTTCGCCCGACGTCTCGGCCTTGGTATCGAACATGGAAGAGACGTCGCCAAGCAGGCTGCGGCTTTGCCCCTGGGGCATTTCCTCTTCCACCTGCACGATGATGTCAGCCGAGTAGACCTTGGGCGTGACCATCACATAGGTCAGCGCTCCCAATAATGCGAGCAGAGTGATCGCAATGATCATCCACCGGTTGGAGAAGATGGCGTCCACGTGGGACGTCAACGGAGTTTCCTGCTGACGAGCCGGCACGGACGGCTCGAACGATTCGATGGGCAACGACATGCAGCTCTCCAGAGAAGACGCCGCCGCGGTCGCGGCGTCCCCAGGCGTGGTTTAAGGCGGACTAATCTATGGCTTTCACGGTCTGTACCGTTTGCGCGCTCGGGAACAGGTTGCTGATGAAGCGGTTCCACCGCACCAGGCCGGCCGAGTCCACAAACACAACATCTTTGGGTTGCAACTCGAACTTCTCCGCCACCGCAAGGTTCTGCGGCGAGCCGGCGTTCAGGTGGAACACCAGCGGCGTCGCTTGCTCCGTGCTGCGTACAACGAATATCTGCGACGGATTCGAGGTCAGCTGGTTCGGTCCTCCGGCCAAGCCCAACGCCTCGGTCAACGACATGCGTCCGTCACGCATCACTGCAGCGGTAGGCAAGGTCACCTCGCCCATCACGAACACCTTGCTGTCGTCGCGCGGCGTCACTCTGACGATGTCGCCCGACTTCAGCAGCACTTGATTCAGGTCCTGTCCACGCTCGATCAGGGCCGGCACGTTCACGCGAGTACGGCGTCCATCGCGGATCACGTACACTGCGCTGCGATCTCCCGTCGGCAAAATGCCTCCGGCCCTGTTGATGGCTTCCAACAGGGTCATCGGAATATCGTTGATCGCAATCGCACCCGGCGTCTTGACCTCGCCGTCCACGTAAACGCGCTTGCTGCGATATCCCAGAACGCGTACGGTGATCTGCGGATCCTGGATGTACTTGCTTGAACTATTCACTATGAGATTGCGCGCCTGAAGTTCCGTCAAGCCGGCCACTTTCAGCAATCCCGCATAGGGAAATTGGATATATCCAGTGGATGAGACCGTATAGCCCGGAATGCCCGAGGCGGTATCCCCAATGGCTAGTTCGGTCACCCCAGTCCCGATGGCGTAGGTTTGCGTCGGAAGGACGAGTTCAGGGTGGTCCCACACGACGATCGAGAGTATGTCTCCCGGTCCGATGAGGTAGGGTCCGGACTTTCCGTAAAGCTTGTCGACACCTTCGTTGTCGAGCAATGCCTGGCGCGCGCGCTGATCCTCAAGCACCAGCGACGGCGTAATTTCCTTGATCACGGCCTTTGAATTCGGGTCCAGAGGATCCGCGAGCTGATTGGCGTCAAAGGTCATACCGGGAGACAAGGCGCAAGCGCCCAGCGAGGACACGAGCGCGATAGCGGCTATGGCTCGGCTCAACGTTCCGAAAAATGTCGTCATGGCAAATCCACTTGTGAATGACTTCGTTGCTTGGAGTGAGCCCGATGCGTAACGGGTTGCGACATTCCACTCTCTTTTCCTAGCCCCGCACATTCGACGGATGTCCTAAGCCTTCTCCTACATCGTTTGGAGGTTTCGGGTGCGTTGCGCACTCAATAAGATTTTGTCGGTAGCCACAAGCTTTGCGGCAGCGCACCGTTTTTGCCTTCCGCACGGCGGCTCCCCACGAACAGGAGTGCGCGATGGACCCGTCCCAAACGGACACGTCGTCTAGATTCAGCGGAGCAAGCTATCTCTACCGCTTGCTCGATGCCGCGATCGTCATTGCCTGCGGCCTGACTGCCACCGGCTTGAAGTTCTCGGACGATGCCTTGGCGGATCCTCCGCAGATCCATCTGTTCCTTATCTACCTGTGCGGGCTGGGCGTCGTCGCCATCTTCCCGGCCTTCCGGCTATATGTATCGTGGCGCGGCCGGCTGCTCACCGACCTGGTCGTGCGCAGCCTGGCGGCCTGGGCGGTGGTTTTCGCGCTGGGCATCTGCATCAGTTTTCTCATGCACCAGACCGCCGCGATATCCCGCATGTGGGCGGCTACATGGTTCGTCATGTCGGCGCTGACACTGGCAGGCTTACGCATTGCGGTCTACGCGGTACTGGGCGCGGCGCGCGACCGGGGGCTGGACCGCAAGCGCGTGCTGCTGGTGGGCTTCGGCGCGCTGGGCCACGACCTGTGGCGCCGGGTGGAGCAATACCGCGGCGCAGGCTACGAAGTGGCAGGGATCTATGCCGAACCGCATGAGAACCTGCCGCCGCAAGTGCGCCGCCTGCATGACCTGGACGGGTTGCATGGCTTCGTGCATGAGCACAACGTCCGGGAGATCTGGATCGTGCTGCCGATGGAAGCCGGCCAGGAACTGCGCGAAGTCCTCTATCACCTGCGCAACGACCTGGTGGATATCCGCTGGATTCCCGATGTGATGTCCATCCAGCTGCTGGGGCACCGCATCGGCGAATTCCTGGGCCTGCCGGCCATCCAGCTCAATAGCCTGCCTGCCGCGGGCGTGCGCGGCCTGGCCAAGGAAATCTTCGACCGCAGCTTTGCCCTCTGCGCGCTGATAGGGCTGTCGCCGGTGATGCTGACGGTGGCTCTCTTGGTGAAGGCGACCTCGCGCGGGCCCGTGTTCTTCACCCAGCCGCGGCTGGGCGTCGATGGCAAGGTATTCCACGTCTATAAGTTCCGCACCATGACCGTGCACCAGGAACAAGGCGTGGTCACCCAGGCGACCCGCAACGACGCTCGCGTCACGCGCATCGGCGGCTTTCTCAGGCGCACCAGCCTGGACGAACTGCCGCAGTTCCTGAATGTGTTGCTGGGCGACATGTCGGTGGTGGGACCCCGCCCCCATGCGCTGGAGCACAACGAAATGTACAAGGACCTGGTGCAGCGCTACATGATGCGCCACCGCGTCAAGCCCGGCATCACGGGATGGGCGCAGGTCAATGGCCTGCGCGGGCAAACGGACACGCTGCGCAAGATGAGCGACCGGGTCGAGCACGACATCTATTACATCCAGCACTGGACGTTCAGGATGGACCTGCAGATCATCGCCCGCACGGCGATCTCGGGATGGACGGGCCGCAATGTCTACTAAACCTTTGGGATGGCCCGAGCGCCAGAAGGCCGCCACGCGCGGCGGACTGCTTGCCCAGGCGGAGTTCCGCCAGGCGGTGGAGATGTTGCCCCTGGTGTCCATCGACCTGCTCCTGCGCGACGCCGCCGGCCGCTACCTGACCGGCTTGCGGGCCAATCCGCCCGCCCAGGGCGCCTGGTTCGTGCCGGGCGGGCGCATCCGTAAGAACGAAACGCTGCGCGACGCGCTGCGCCGCATCGCCCGCGACGAACTCGGCGTGCCGGAGACGGAACTGTCCTGGACTCCTCGCGGCGTCTATGAACACTTCTATGGCACCAATTTCGCGGGTGAAGCCGGACGCTCCACCCACTACGTCGTCCTCGCCTATGAGGCGGAGCTTTCTTTGGACATTTCCAGCCTGCCCCAGGCCCAGCACCGCAGTTACCGCTGGTTGCCCGCGGAGGCCATCGCCGCCGATCCCGGCGTGCACCCCTACACCCAGGCCTACTTCAAGGAGTGAGCGCCATGACCAACCCCCCTCCCCCGTACCGGGCAGTCATACTTTGCGGTGGATCAGGCTCGCGCCTGTGGCCGTTGTCGCGGGAACTGCTGCCCAAGCAGTTCATCCGTTTGACCGATGACCGCAGCCTGTTGCAAAACACCTTGCTGCGCTTGGGTTCGGCCGGCGCCGAGGCCAGGCCCACCCTGGTATGCAACGACGCCCACCGCTACATCGCCGCGGAGCAGGCGCTGGAGCTGGGCATCAAGGACGTAGAGGTGATCCTGGAGCCGTACGCGCGCAACACCGCGCCGGCGATCGCCGCGGCCACCCTGCGCGCCATGCGCGACGGGGAGGACCCCGTCATGCTCATCATGCCGTCAGACCACGTGCTGGAAGACGGCGAGGTGCTGCGCGCGGCTTTCGCCGAAGCCTACCGGGCCGCCCTGCAGGGCGCGCTGGTGACCTTCGGGATAACCCCCACCGCGCCGCTCAGCGGCTATGGCTACATCCAGGCGGACGAGCCCGGGGTCATGGCGCCGGCGCGCCGCGTGCGCCGTTTCGTCGAAAAGCCATCTCCCGAAGTCGCGCAACGCTTCATCGACGATGGGGGCTATTACTGGAACAGCGGCATGTTCGCCTTCCAGGCCTCGGTGTTCCTGTCGGAAATGGCGCGCCTGGCGCCCAAAATGCTGGAACAGGTACAGGCGGCGGTGGCCATCGGGCACGGGGAAAACTCGCTCTTCCACCTGGACGGGCCTTCCTTCGAGGCCTGCCCCAGCGACTCCATGGACTACGCCATCATGGAACGGACCGACAGCGCGGTGGTCATCCCGCTGGCGGCCTCCTGGAGCGACGTCGGCGCCTGGGACGCGGTCTGGGGCATCGCCCAGAAGACGGTGGAAGGCAATTCCACGACGGGCGACGTCATGGTGGAGGATTCACGCAACTGCCTGATCCACTCCACCAGCCGGCTGGTTGCATCGGTGGGCCTGGACGACATCGTCGTGATCGAAACCGCGGACGCCGTGCTGGTGGCGCACAAGTCGCGCTCACAGGACGTCAAGCGGCTGGTCGAGATTTTCAAGACGCAGCACCGCTCCGAACTGAACCATCACCGCGAGGTGCAGCGGCCCTGGGGTTCCTACGATTCGGTGGGCCAGGGGCCGCGCTACCAGGTCAAGCGCATCACGGTGAAGCCCGGCGCGCGCCTGTCCTCGCAGATGCACCATCACCGCGCGGAGCACTGGATCGTGGTTTCGGGCACGGCCCGGATCTACAACGGCGACAAGCAATATCTGTTGACCGAAAACCAGTCGACCTACATTCCGCTGGGCGAAATCCACAGCCTGGAGAATCCCGGAAAGATCCCGCTGGAGATCATCGAGGTGCAATCGGGGGCCTACCTGGGCGAAGACGACATCGTCAGATTCCAGGATATGTATGGCCGTGTCTAAGGATGAAGAACCCTCACGCTCCGCGCGCTCGCTGCCCCCCGAGGGGGCGCCTTTCGCCTTGGGGCGGCCCGGCGGCGTAGGGGAAGACCCCCCGCGCCACGCGCGCTCCGCGCGCTCGCTGCCCCCCGAGGGGGTGCCTTTCGCCTTGGGGCGGCCCGGCGGCGTGGGGGAAGAGCCCCCGCGCCACGCGCGCTCCGCGCGCTCGCTGCCCCCCGAGGGGGTGCCTTTCGCCTTGGGGCGGCCCGGCGGCGTGGGGGAAGAGCCCCCGCGCCACGCGCGCTCCGCGCGCTCGCTGCCCCCCGAGGGGGTGCCTTTCGCCTTGGGGCGGCCCGGCGGCGTAGGGGAAGAGCCCCCGCGCCACGCGCGCTCCGCGCGCTCGCTGCCCCCCGAGGGGGCGCCTTTCGCCTTGGGGCGGCCCGGCGGCGAAAGGGGGTTCTGGCGACCGGGAATGGCGCGGATCTGTCTGCCGGCGGCGGCGCTGTTTTTTGTCGTGCTGGTGACGGTGGGCAATCTGCCGGGCCTGGCCGCCGAGATGTCGGATGCGTTTGGGGACAAGCGCCTGCATCTTGCGGCTTACGCCTTCCTGACTACGTTGATCTATTTCTCGGTCAACCGGCGCCCGGCGCTGACGGCCCTTCTGGGGGTCGCTGCCCTGGGTGCACTGGATGAAGCAATCCAGTCCTTTGTTCCGTATCGACAGGCTGATTTATTAGACCTTTTGGCCGATATCTCCGCGGCTGGTGCAACAGTAATCTCATTGCACATTGGTACCGCAGCCTTCGGCTCCTTTCGTGCAGTCACTAAGTCTTAAGGATACAACCATGCCAAAACGGGCACTGATTACCGGCGTTACCGGCCAAGACGGGGCCTATCTGGCGGAGTTTCTGCTGGCCAAGGGCTATGAGGTCCACGGCATCAAGCGGCGTGCTTCGCTGTTCAATACCGCGCGGATCGACCATCTTTACCAGGATCCGCACGACCAGCCCCGCAATTTCGTGCTGCATCACGGCGATATGACCGACTCTTGCAGCCTGATCCGCATCGTGCAGTCGGTGCAGCCCGACGAGATCTACAACCTGGCCGCACAAAGCCATGTCGGCGTCTCGTTCGAAGAGCCCGAATACACGGCCAACGCCGACGGCCTGGGAACCTTGCGCCTGCTGGAAGCCATCCGCATCCTGAAGCTGGAAAACAAGGCCCGTTTCTACCAAGCCTCCACCTCGGAGCTGTATGGCCTGGTGCAGGAAACGCCTCAAAAGGAAACGACACCGTTCTATCCGCGCAGCCCGTATGCGGCAGCCAAGCTGTACGCCTACTGGATCAGCGTGAACTACCGCGAAGCCTACGGCATGTACGCCTGCAACGGCATCCTGTTCAACCACGAATCGCCCAAGCGCGGCGAGACCTTCGTGACGCGCAAGATCACCCGCGGCCTGGCACGCATCGTACTCGGCCTGCAGGAGTGCCTGTACCTGGGCAACCTGTCCGCCCTGCGGGACTGGGGCCATGCCCGCGATTACGTCGAAATGCAGTGGCTGATGCTGCAGCAGGATACGCCGGAGGACTATGTCATCGCGACCGGCATGCAGTACAGCGTGCGCGAATTCATCAATACCGCCGCCCGCGAGCTGGGCATCCTGCTGGCCTGGGAAGGCGAAGGCCTGGAAGAGACCGCCACCGTGCTGTTCTCCCCGGTGCACGACATCAAGCCGGGCCAAGTCATCGTCCGGGTGGACCCGCGCTACTTCCGTCCCACGGAAGTGGAGACCCTGCTGGGCGATCCGACCAAAGCCCGCGAAAAACTGGGATGGTCGCCCCGCACTTCCTTCGCGCAGCTGGTCAAGGAAATGGTGGAAAGCGATCTGCGAGATGCGCGGCGCGATGCCCTGGTCGAACAGAACGGCTACGAAATCTACGCCTACAAGGAGTAGCACGACATGACGAACCTGGAGCAACGCGTCTTTGTCGCCGGCCATCGCGGCATGGTGGGCGCCGCGATCACGCGCGAATTGCAGCGCCGCGGCTACCGTAACGTGCTGACCCGAGGCCGGGAAGAGCTGGACCTGGAGAACCAGAACCAGGTCAACCGCTTCTTCTCGACCACGCCGGTCGACGTGGTGTACCTGGCCGCGGCCAAGGTTGGCGGCATCCTGGCCAACCAGACGCATCCGGTGGAGTTCCTGTACAAGAACCTGATGATCCAGTGCAACGTGATCCGCGCCGCGTATGCGGCCGGGGTGCGCAAGCTGCTGTTTCTGGGTTCGTCATGCATCTACCCGCGCGAAGCTCCCCAGCCGATCCGCGAGGACGCCTTGCTGACGGGGCCGCTGGAAGCCACCAACGAGCCCTATGCCATCGCCAAGATCGCGGGCTTGAAGCTGTGCGAGGCCTATCAGCGAGAGTTCGGCGCGCGCTTCATCTGCGCCATGCCGACCAATCTCTATGGCCAGCACGACAACTACGACCTGCACAGCAGCCATGTGCTGCCCGCGCTGATCCGAAAATTCCACGAAGGCCGGGAAGCCGAACAGGAAAGCGTGACGATCTGGGGCACCGGAACCCCGCTGCGGGAATTCCTGTACGTGGACGACCTGGCCCAAGCCTGCGTCATGCTGATGGAACACCCGCAAGCCGAAGGCATCTACAACATCGGCGCCGGGCAGGACATCTCGATCGCCGAGCTGGCCAAGCTCGTGGCCCGCGTGGTCGGCTACGAAGGCAGCATTGTCTACGACACGAGCAAGCCCGACGGCACGCCGCGCAAGCTGATGGACTCGGCGCGCGTGCAAGCGCTGGGCTGGAAACCGGAGACATCACTGACGCATGGCATCACGCTGGCTTACGGCCACTTCCTGCGTGAACGCACGCAACATGCGCTGCCCGTGGCCTGACGGCCTCGCCAGAACCTTCATGTCGACAGGCCTCACCCATGCTCGGATTCCTCAGGAAACACATCGCCGGCAATGCCTCCTTCTGGGGGCTGGTGGAGTATGGCATCGGCCCGGTCGCGGCGCTGGTGGCCCTGCCGATCCTGTTCCGGCAGCTGGGGACCGTGGGCTTCGGCCAGTATTCCATGATCATCGCGTTGGCCGGGTTCGGCAACGCCGCCAATCTTGGCGCGGCCGTGACGGCCACCAAACTGGTGTCCGAACGCATGCACGAGCCGGGCGGGGCCTATCGCGCAGCAGGCGTGAGCATGTCCCTGATCGGCTGCGCGCTGGCGGTCGTGACTTTGGCCGCGGTGCTGCTGTGGGGAGTCGTGGGCCTGGGATGGCCCGAGGCCACCTTTGGCGGCGTGGCGGTGACGATGCTGGCCATGCCGGCGCTGGCCATCTACCTTACCCAGCAATATGACCAGCTTTTCTCCGGCTGCCTGAAGGGACGCGAAGACTTTCGCGCCACGGCCCTGTGCGAAGTCTTCAGCCGGACCGGCACCATGGGCCTGGCCTGCGCTGCGGCCTGGATGACGGCATCGCCCACCTGGACGGGCCTGGCGCAGGCGCTGGGGCTGCTGGTGGCGGGTAGCGTGAAGATGCGCGTATTCGCCCGCACGTATGGCCGCATCGTGGTGCGCCCGGTGCGCGACCGCGCCGCCATGATGGACGCCTTCAGATTCTCGCGCTGGTCGTGGCTCAACAGCCTGAGCGCCCTGGCCTTCGGGTCGGTGGACCGGGTGCTGGTCGGCAGCCTCATGGGGCCGGCGGCGCTCGCGATCTACACGGTCGGCGTGCAGGTCGGACAGATCATCCATACCGCGTCGGTCGCCATCTTCCAGAAGGCCATGCCGCGCGTCACCCGCCTGTCGGTCTCACCGCCCTATCCCGGCGCGGTGGAACGCGAGATCCGCCGCATGATGCTGTGGAACCTGGCGCTGTCGGCCAGCGCCACGCTGGCGGTGCTGGCGGTCAGCCATCCTCTTCTGAACCTGCTGCTCGGAGACAACGTCGCCACCGGCCATCTGGGAACGTTCCAGTTGCTCATCGTGGCCTCCGGGCTGCTGTCGCTGAACGCCGCCGCGCACTTTTCGCTGCTCGGGCTCGGAAACTCGCGCGCCGTCGCCATCCTGAACGGCCTGGGCGGGCTGGCGATGCTGTGCGTCATGGCGGGACTGGTACACGCGGCGGGCGAACACGCCGCGGCATGGGGCCGCATGGCCTACGCGGCGATCACGCTGGCCGGCGTGGCTCTCGCCATCCGTCAATCCCGCCCAGACTTTCCGGGCGCGTTGCCTGCGGCCACCCGTTAATTCACATGCTGAGGTCCTACATGCGCAAGCGTCATAACGATTATTCACGGCAGCTCATCGACTTTGTCCGCGAGTTGCGGCCGCCGGCGCCCATCGCGGGCAGCCTGTTGCCGAAAGTGACCATCGTGACCCCTTCGTTCAATCAGGCCCGCTTCCTGGAACGCACCATTCTGTCCGTGCTGAACCAAGGCTATCCGCGACTGGAATACATCATCATCGACGGCGGCTCCACCGACGGCAGCGTGGACATCATCCGCAAGTACGAACGCTACCTGACGTACTGGGAAAGCACGCCGGACCGCGGCCAGTCGCATGCGATCAATAAGGGCTTCGAACGCGCCACGGGCGACTATGTGGGCTGGCAGAACTCCGATGACCTGTACTTCCCCGGCGCTCTGCGCAAGCTGGGCGCGGCCGCCTCCAAGGGGCGCGCGCCTATCGTCAGCGGCAACCTCTTCGTGGCGGACGCGGACAACAACATCTTCCGCAAGATCCATTACACGCCCGTCAACCGCGGCACGCTCACGGTCGTCAAGGCGTCCATCCCGAACCAGTCCGCCATCTTCCGCCGGGACCTGCTGCAAAAGTACGGGCTCTTGCAGGAAAGCATGCGCTATTGCATGGACCTGGAGCTGTGGAGCCGGCTGCTGCGCGAGGGCAAGAACCTGATCGTGCCGGACGCCATGGGCGTTTACACCGCCCACGACGAAACCAAGACGGCGCTGATGCAGGACGTGCTGCTGGAAGAGCGCGAGCAGATCGTCACGCGCATCCGCCGCACGGAACCCGGCCTGGGCAAGCTGTTCGAGCTTTCCTGCCGGGCTTCCAAGGTGGCCGCGCATGCGCGCCAGGGCGACCTGTCCTATCTGTTCGAAAAGCTGACCACCAAGATCTTCGGACGCGATGACTGGGCTGCGCATTAGCCCTACAGCCCACACCGAGAAGAGCCGCAATGACTACGCACCGCCGCCTTTCGACCCTGCATCTGCTGGGCCTGTTTGCCTTCACGGCGCTGGCCCTGAACGACGACCGCTTTGTCCTGGGCGTGGGCAGCTTCAAGCTGTCGCCCTTCGATTTCCTGTTCGTCGCGATGCTGGTGGTCAAGGCGTTGCGGCTTGCGGATCCAGCGGCCTATGCCTTGCCCCGCGGCACGCTGGGCATGCTGCTGGGCATCCAGGCCCTGTCCGTGATCTACCTGGTCTTGGTCTCGCTGCATCACCCCGGCATCGAAACCGGCGACGTGGCGCGGGATCTGCGCATCGTCTTCTATTTCCTGTGCACGCCGTTTCTTTGCTACAAGGACATCGACAGCCCGGCCGCCTATGCCGTGCTGCAGAAGTACATCGTGGCCGCCTGCCTGGCTGTCGCCACGCTGATGCTGGCGGAACAGCTGCAGGGCTTCAGCGTGTCCAACCCGCTGCGCAACGTGCGGTTGGGTGTCTGGGCCATCCCGCTTGGCGTGGTGTCGCTGCTGTACTTCCGGCGCACGCTCAATGTCACCGGGCCCAAGGCCTACGCGCTGACGGTCTACATGCTGTTGGCGCTGGTCTTTTCGCTTAACCGCAGCCAGTACCTGCAGCTTGCGGTCTCGGTCTTCATCGCCGTGCTGCTGGGCGCCGGCCCCGAAATCCGCCGGCGCGCCGTGCTGATCTTCGCGCCGGCAGCGGTGGCCGGCGTGCTGGTCTTTGCCAGTATCGGCTACCTGGATGTGCTGACGAACCGCATTTTCAGCGTGGAGCGTCTGGACGAAGACTCCAGCTACGGCGCTCGCATCCAGGAAATGCAAGGGCAGATGGACTTCTTCGCGGAAAGCCCCGTGTTCGGCAAAGGCGCGGGCTTTCGCAGCTGGGTCATGGGCGAAAACGGTTTCGAGCTGAGCACCTTCGCCCATAACTCCTGGGCCTTTTACCTGATGAAGTTCGGCGTGGTGGGCACCATCATGATCATGCTGCCGCCGCTGCTCATCCTGTTGCTGACGCTGCTCAGGCGATACGCCCACCCCGGGCTGGAGTTGCACCGGCGCTATCTGCTGGCCACCGTCCCCATCTACATCTTCATCGATTCGCTTTCCGGCGGCCTGGCCTACGCGCCCAAGACCGCCTTCACCGGGTTCCTGCTGTGCTATTGCCTGTCGCTGATGCGCAATGCCCAGATCATGCCCGTGCCCGAACAAAGAACGACATCCGCCCCCAGCCACCGCCCGGACGTTGCGCGCCGGACGCCAACTAGAGTGATCCCACATGCCTGATGTCTTGTTTGTCGCGCCGGACCTGCACGGCGGCGTAGGAAGATGTGTCGCCTTCATCGTGGATGCCTTACCGGAACAAGGGGTGGATTCCGCCTTGTTCCTGCTGCGCTCGCGCATCCGCGAATATCCCGTCTCCAACCCTAAGGTGACCCGAGCCCTGCCAGTCAATGAATCTCCCGCGGCGCTGCGGCTGATGTTGCCGCTGGCCTTCTTCCGGCTGCTTCAGCAGATCCGGCGGGACAAGCCCGCCATCGTCTGCTCGCATGGCCTCTTGTGCAACATGCTGGTCATCGTGGCCAAGAAGCTGCTGCGCGGCAAGTTCCGCACGGTGGCCTTCGAACACAGCAGCCCCGCCATCCATTACGGGGCTTCGCGCATGCGCCGCCTGAAATGCTGGCTGGTCAGCCAGACCTATCGCCGCCACGATGCGGTCGTCGGCGTATCGCGCGGCGTCAAGGAGGACCTGGTCAGCATGTTCCCGCCGCTGCGCGGCAAGGTCCACACCATCTATAACGGCGTGCCGCTGGACAATGTCCGCGCGCAGGGCGGCCGCGGCGAGAGCGAGCCCGCGCAACCCGCGCCCTACCATGTGGTGGCGGTGGGGCGCCTGGAAGCCGTGAAGGACTACGCCACGCTGATCGATGCCGCCGCGCTGCTGGATGACCCCGGCATCCGCTTCACCATCCTGGGCGAGGGATCCGAGCACGACGCCTTGCAAAAGCGCATCAATGAAAATGCCTCCCGCACCTCGGTCACGTTGGCGGGCCATATCGACAATCCGTTCCCGGTGATTGCGGGCGCCGGCGCATTCGCGCTGACCTCCCTGCGCGAGAGCTTCGGCAACGTGCTGGTGGAAGCGCTGTGCCTGGGCGTCCCGGTGATCTCCACCGACTGTCCGCATGGCCCCGCCGAAATCCTGGACTCCGGACGCTACGGCCTGTTGGTTCCCGTGGGCGACGCCGCCGCGCTGGCCGAGGCGGTGCGACGCCTGGCCTATGACGCGGAGATGCGCCAGCGCTTCGCGGCGCAGGGCCCCGAAAGGGCCGACGCCTTCTCCCTGGAAAGGCACTGCCGCAACGTCATCGCCCTCTTCCGCCCGCTGATGCAGCGCGGCACGCCCTGAACAGGACAGCATCATGCAGAAGATACCGGTATCGGTCGTCGTCATGACGAAGAACGAAGAACGCAACATCAACAAGTGCCTGAAGGCGCTGGCCGAATTCGACGAAGTGTTCGTGGTGGACTCCAACAGCACCGACGCAACCTGCGCGATGGCGACGGCGCTGGGCGCCAAGGTCTCGAACTTCCAATGGAACGGCAAGTATCCAAAGAAGAAGCAGTGGTGCCTGGAACAGCTGCCGTTCTCGCATCCCGTGGTGCTGTACGTGGACGCGGACGAAGAGATGACGCCTGCGTTGGCCGACGAGATACGCCAGGTCCTGCCGCGCTTTGCCGCCGGCGCGGGCGGCGCCTTCGTGCCTTTCGACTATGTTTTTTGCGGCAAGAAACTCGAACATGGACACCGCGTCTACAAGCTGGCCCTGCTGGCCCGCGACCGTTCGCGCTTCCTGGACTATGACGACCTGGACGTGGCGCACATGTGGGAAGTGGAAGGGCACTATCAGCCGCAGGTGGAAGGCGAAACCTTTGCCCTGCGCCAGCGCATGGTGCACAACGATCACGACTCCTTGTTCCATTACTTCGACAAGCACAACCGCTATTCCGACTGGGAAGCAAACCTGCGCACGAAAGGGCTGATGAACGATCCGCGCGAGGCGAACGTCGGCGCGCGCGCCCTGCTCAAGCGCCTGTTCCAGGCCATGCCGTTCAAGGCGCCCATCTCGTTCCTGCATTCCTACGTCTTGCGCCTGGGCTTCCTGGATGGCAAGGCCGGTTATGACTATGCGGTGGCGCGCGCCATGTATTACTGGCAGATCCGCATCAAGACCGAGGAACTCCAGAAGGCGCGGCAGGCCAGCGCCACCGCGGCGCGGGACGATGCCGTGGCAGGAGCTGCGAAATGAGCGCCCTGCAGCGCCTGGACCGCTTTGCCCTCGCGCCTGGCCAGCGCGGCCGCTCTGCCCTGACCGTGCAGCTGTGGTGGACGGTGCAGGCCACGCTGTTCCGCTGGTCGCCGCAGGTGGCGTATGGCTTTCGCCGCTGGCTGCTGCGCTGCTTTGGCGCCCAGGTCGGACGCAAGGTGCTGATCCGGCCCACCGCCACCGTGACCTATCCGTGGAAAGTGCAGATCGGCGACTATGCCTGGATCGGGGACGAGGCAGTCATCTACAGCCTGGGGCCCATCCAGATCGGCGCCCATGCGGTGGTGTCGCAGCGCAGCTATCTGTGCGCCGCCGACCACGACGCCGGGCAGCCCGAATTTCCGTTGCGCGAGCGCGCCGTGCGCATCGAGGACGGCGCCTGGGTGGCGACGGATGTCTTCATCGGTCCCGGCGTGACCGTGGGACGCGAAGCCGTGATCGGCGCGCGCAGCTCGGTATTCCGCAACATGCCCCCCGCCATGGTGTGCCATGGCAACCCGTGCCGTCCGATCCGGCCGCGCCAGGCTGGCCCGGCATGAAGATCCTCATCTATGGCATCAACTACGCGCCCGAACTCACCGGCATAGGCAAATACAGCGCCGAGCTGGCCGAATGGCTCGCCGCGCGCGGTCACGACGTCAGTGTGGTGACGGCTCCGCCCTATTACCCGCAATGGCAGGTGCACGAGGGCTACCGCGCCGGCCGCTATCGCAAGGAAACCCTGCGCGGTGTCACCGTGCGCCGCGCGCCCCTCTGGGTTCCCGAACGGCCGGGCGGCCTCAAGCGCCTGATCCATCTGGCCAGCTTCGCCCTGTCCAGCCTGCCCACGCTGCTGCGCGCCGCCGCCGGGCGGCCGGATATCATCCTCGTCGTGGAGCCCGCCCTCTTCTGCGCGCCCGCCGCGTGGCTGACGGCGCGGCTTTGCGGCGCAAGCGCCTGGCTCCACATCCAGGACTACGAAGTCGACGCCGCCTTTGAGCTGGGACTGCTCAAGGGAGCCGGTCTGCGCGCCCTGGTACGCCGCGCCGAACGCTGGCTGATGCGCCGCTTCGACCGCGTCTCCACCATTTCCAACCGCATGCTGGACCTGGCGCTGGCCAAAGGCGTGGAGCCGGGATGCGCCGTGCTGCTGCCCAACTGGATAGACGTGGACGCGATCGCGCCGCAAGGCGGCAGCGGCCGCTACCGCGCGGAGCTTGGCATCCCCGATGACGCCATCGTCGCACTGTACTCGGGCAACATGGGCGGCAAGCAGGGCTTGCAGACCCTGGCCGACGTCGCCGCCAGGCTCAATCGCGAAACCCGCCTGTGGTTCCTGTTCTGCGGGCAAGGCCCTGAGCGCGCGCCGCTTGAAGAGCAATGCGCGGGATTGCCCCGCGTCGTCTTCCTGGACCTGCAGCCGGCCGAACGCCTGGGCGAACTTTTGAACACCGCCGACATCCACCTGCTGCCGCAACGCGCTGGCGCCGCAGACCTGGTGATGCCATCCAAACTGACCGGCATGCTGGCCAGCGGCCGGCCGGTAGTGTGTGGGGCCGCGCCCGGCACCGAATTGGCGGGTGTCGTCGCGCGCTGCGGCCTGCTGACTCCGCCGGAAGACGGCGCCGCCATGGCCGAAGCCGTGCGCAAGCTCAGCTACAACGCCCAGATCCGCGAAACGCTGGGCGCCGCCGCGCGCCAGTATGCGCAAGCCCATCTGCACGTGGACAGCGTGCTGGTCGCAGCCGAACAGGAGTTCGAGGCGCTGATCTCGGCCAAGGGCAAACCCGCCGCTCGTCCAACCGAATCCGACGCGAATACCGGACCGCGATAGCCCGCCATCCGCCTGCTGCGCCAAAGCCGCGGTCCGGCCGCGCCGCGGATCGCTTGCGCGAGCGCGATCGGAATCGGGGCGGCGTCCAGCCTGCCCCTGTCCCTTCCCCTCTAGGAGTCGGAATCGAGCTTGCCCGGCGCCGCTCCGTTTCCGCTTCTGACCAAGCCCATCTGCACAGCGATGTAGGCCGCCTCGGCCTGGTTGCGCGCATTCAGTTTCCAGTACAGGGTACGGGCATGGCTCTTCACCGTGGCCACCGATATGCCGACTTGCTGGCCTATCTCCCGCATGGTCTTGCCTTGCACCAGCAATTGCAGGATCTCTTCCTGCCTTTGCGTCAGTTCCCTGAGTTCCTGGGTAGGCGGATGCGATGCGCCCTGCGGCCGCGCTGCGGGCTGCGGATAGCACTCCCCGCCCGCCATGACCAGGCTCACGGCCGCGGCCAGCGCATCGGGGCTGGAGGCCTTGGGCATGTAGCCCGCCACACCTGCCCGCGCGCATGCTGCCATGACGCCCGGATCCAGCACCGAGTACAGCACCAATACCAGCCGGGGCATGAAGAACGCCATCGATTGGGACAGCAGCCCGACGTCCTGTTCAGCCAGGCCGCTGCAACCCATCACCAGCAGTTCCACTGGGCGGTTGATCGAACTGGACATGGTGAGCAATTGGGCTGGCGAGATAGCCAGAATGTCGTCGGTGTTCCGCACACGCTCCAGCACATGCTGGATCGCGACACGGAGCAAAGCGTAGTCTTCGATCAGTACGGTTGTCATCCCGGGGGGAACCTTGTGACGCATGGCCCATACACGGTTCCCATGACGCTGGCGCAGCGTTGCAGCAATGGCAGATCATCTGCGTCACCGATCTCACGGGAATCTCGTCCGCGGCTCAGGATCGCGATGGCGAGGCGGAGTGGTTCGCCCTCTCAATCCAGACTTGCGGACACAACCCATGCTATCAGCGGCTACGTTCGCTGAATCTCGTTCAGGAGGATGATTGGTGGAGGAATGCAGCAGCACTGCGACCGCGGATGCTGCTGTGTATGAATTAGCCAGGATGGCTATGCGCTCTCCCGGCAGCAACGGAACGCGAAGGTTCCAGGCTGCCGGGCAGACAGCGCAACCTGCCTCGGTTACCCGAGCTTGCGCCCATAAAGCTGCCCGGCGTCCACGTCCCTGCCATTGGGTTCATGCCATTCCAAGGTCGCGCCGCGTTGCAGCGCCGCGTATACGGCTTCGCCCTTGTTCTTGACATGCAAGCGCTGGTAGAGCGTGCACGCATGCGTCTTGGCCGTGGCCACCGAGATGTTCAACATCCTGCTGACCGTCTTGATCGGATACCCCCGCGCCAGCAGCACCAGCACTTCGTACTGGCGCGGCGTGATCTGCAGCAGTTGCGCGCCGGCGCTGACAGGCATGGACCCCTTGTTGGCGGCGACGTCATCGACTTCCCTGGCGGGCAGTGCGCAGACCGCCTGGGCGGGCGCCTGCAATGCCTGTTCGCTAGGGAAGCACTGTCCGCCCGCCATGACCAGGCGGATGGCCGCTTCAAGAATTTCCACGGAGGCCGTCTTCATCAGGCAGCCGTAAACGCTGGCCCCGGGCAGGCCCTGCACCGGCATGGGCAAGGGCATGACGTCCGTCAGAAGCAGGATCCGCTTCGGCGTCAATACGCGCTGGATTTCATGCAGCGCGCTCCACGCTTCGTCGGTATCCACCGGCAATCCGTAAATCAACAGGTCGGCGCCCGCGTGCACGCCGTCCGCCTTGGAGATGTCAGCCAAACCCATCCCCTCGATTTCCCACACATCATCCAACTTGCTCAGAATCTGCCACAACCCCAACCGCAGGAGCGGATGGGCTTCAATCAGGACCATCTTGGCCATGGTGTCCTCCCGGTTTTTCGACGGGCCTAGAAGGGATCTTCGCTGTGCTGAAGACTATTTTTATCCAACCCCGCGGTGCGAGTCCGCAATATCCCGGAATATCTAATGAAGCTGAACCGGGGCATTTGGGCTGGGAGACTTTCGTAGCCAACATAACGGATGGCATGGACCCATCTTATGGTTCGAAATTGTCAAAATCAAGACGTTTCGGCTCGATATAATCCGACAAAAACAGAAATCATTCGTTAGCCTTAATCATCATCGTAAATCCGGACGAGGCGCGCTCCTCGTCCTTTGGGGCGCTAGGGTTTTCACCAGGGATTCCCCATGCGCAGCTTGCGTTTTCCCTATGAAACATGCAAGAGGGAATCGGGCTCCCGGCTACGGCAGGCCATTGTTACAGCCGTAAAAAAGCCGCGCCGTGGCATCCGCCGGACGCGGCCCGAGACTTCCGGAATTAACGCAATAACTATCTAGATGTTTCCGCGGACACATAGCGCCCGTGCGTTTTTCTTGTAATCGAAATATAGGTAACATTTTTATTTTTGCGTTTCCGGCACGATTTACTCCATATAGGCGAAGTCAAATACCGTATGCCCCCCCTGATGATGCCAATGGTGCATTGAAGCATGGCGTTTCCTCAGGAAGCTTGCGTAGTGGATTTCGCCATCCGTTTCGACGTAGGTGGATGGCGAGAGCTCCTCGATCCGGTTCAGCGACACGCCCTTGCCGTAGTGACAGAAGCCCTGGTACTGAGCGCAGCGGATCACCTCTCCGCTAGGCGACACAACGATTCCGGCGTTGCGGGCCCGCATCGGGTTGCGCACGATGGGATTGCAGGCATGCGGCGTCCACTCGGTCGAGCGCGGCGAGTCCGAAAAAAAAGCAAATAATTCGTCGCAATGGCTTTGGCCGTCCGTGCGGTCGATATTAGTTAATAACCACCAGTATTCTCCGTGTTTGAAAATAATGGTATCGACTGCGGATATATTCGTCATCAGATTTACATCGAGCTCCCACTTGAGCGGAAATTCAGTGCATTTCCATAGCTCTATACTGCGGTTTCCGCAAGTCTCCGGCACCATGTAAGTGACGCCATCGTGCTCGAATATATAGGGGAACGACAAGTGGTAGGGCAGGTTCAGGGCAGTGCCCAACAGGCGGAAAGCCCCGTCGGAGTAGGTCGCCACCGAGATCGTGCCCTTGCGGGAAGTAAAATCGTAGTCCTCGAAGAATATATATGGCTTTTTGTCCTGGGTATATACGAACGGATCGGCGAAGAATCTACCCTTGGGCGGCTGCAACACCATCGCCTCGGATACCACCGCCTGCTGCCGCGCAGAGGGAAACATGCCGATCCGCCAGCGCACGTTGCGTTTCATGATGCGCCGCACAATCAAATCGGACATTAACCACGCCTGGCGCGCAATATATGCGGCGCTGTCCCACTCCACGGGATCCTCGCGCCGCATGCCGCTCATGATCTGCATGCCGGGCGGCGCAACGCCTTGCTTGACGCGGGCTAGCGCCTGCAGCGCGTCGTACACCATGAAATTTCCCAGGCTGAATGCGCGCGCCTGATTCTTCAACCAGAACACTTCGGTGTTGAAACTGCGCTGGTCCAGCAGTTCATCCTGATCTTCCTTCGGGCCCACGCGCCAGAGTTTCACCGTGGTGTGATCCTCGCGTTGGTAAACCTCCCAAAAGCCGGCATAGCGGCTTGTCGCGACCGCGATATCCGAATAACTCAATTGCCACACACCCAGGCGCGCCCAGCCCGCCATCTGTTCGCGGGTGGCCGGCGATGCGCCCAGCATGATCACCAGGTCCAGCCCCAATGCCTCGACTTGATTCTGAGCCTCGGGCGCCGGCATGCCCGGCGCCAGCGCCAGGACGGTGGTCGTATCCGTAGACACGCTTTCGCGCATGTCGCGGCAGGCAAGCGACATCCGTTGTTTGGCGGGCAACAGCCGCGCCTCCAGGCGAGACAAGACGCCAAACAGCGCTCGCGTGCTCAAGCGCGGCGAGTTCTCACCGCCTTCCGCGTCCATCACCAGCAAAGCAGCGACTTCAAAATCCTGGCTATGCGTGAGCCACTCGGCCATCTCATGCATCCAGCCGGGTTGCTCGTACCCGTCAACCAGCAGTCCCACTCTGTAGGTCTTCATTTCTCCTGCTCCTGTGCCAGGGCGTATCGGCGTTCCGTCCGGTACGGCGAACGGGCTAGATTGTGTTTTCAGGGGCGCGACAGACTCATGTCCTCGCGCTGATACTGCGGGGTTTTGCGCGTCCCTTCCAGACCACATTCATCCTAGGTCGGCAGTCCGAGGACGAATGGCTCAGGATCATGCGCAAACCCTAGGAAATTGCTCCTTCCTCCGCATGAGATTTCTCATCCCTCTGGGTGAGCCAGCGGAAAATCCGGCCGGTCCCGAAAGTGCTGCGCGCGCCCCGGTAGTGGTAAACCCTATTGGGGATAGCCGAGGCTCGCATCTCAGCCATCTCTCACGCATAATTGTTTTTAAACGAACGTTTGAATTCAACCTTATGCAAGAAATCAGACCTTCCCCCACTCGTGAGTCCATCCTCGACACCGCAGAGGCCTTGTTTGCCCAGCAGGGACACGATGGCACCTCCATGCGCCAGATCACGGCGGCCGCTGGCGTCAATCTGGCGTCGGTGAACTATCACTTCGGTTCCAAGGAGTCACTCGTGCAGGCGGTGCTCAAACGGCGGCTGGAAGTGCTGAACCGCGAGCGCTTGCGACTTTTGGATGAACTGGAGGCGCAAGCCGAAGGCAAGCCCCTGAAGCCATCGCAGATCGTGGACGCATTTTTCGGCACCTTGTTGCGCCTGGCTGCCGACCCCGCCCAGGCCGGCAGCACCTTCCTGCCCCTGCTCGAACGCACCATGACCGACCCCTCGGATTTCATCCGGGCGCTGTTCGCCGAGGAATACGCGGACGTGCTGGAGCGCTACCGCAATGCGCTCTTCGCAGCGCTGCCCGACGTGCCTCGCGCCGAGATCGTGTGGCGCTTTCAGTTCATGTTGGGGGCCACGTCCTACGCCATCATCGGCACCGACCTGCTGCGCTCGGTCACGGGCTGGACCATCGATGACGCGGAGCAGCCCGATAACCCGGACCTGCTGCTGCCGCGCCTGATGAGTTTTCTGCTGGGCGGCTTGCGCGCGCCCCTGCCACAGGTGCCGTAACGTTCACGCCCCAGCAGGCGGGACATAACATCCACGGAGACAAGAAAATGAACGCAGTCATCCTCGCTCTGGTCATCGTCGCGCTCCTGGCCGCGGTCGTGCTGAGCGTGCGTCCCATTCGCCGCGCCCTGCTGTCGGCCCCGATCTTCAATCTGTACCGCAAGGTGCTGCCGCAGATGTCGGACACCGAGCGCGACGCGCTGGAAGCGGGCACGGTGTGGTGGGAAGGTGAACTGTTCCGCGGCCGGCCCGACTGGAGCCGCCTGCTCGCCTACCCCCGTCCGCGCTTGACCGACGAAGAGCAGCGCTTTCTCGACGGCCAGGCCGAAGAGGCCTGCCGCATGGTCAACGACTGGAGCGTCACGCAGGAACGCTACGACCTGCCGGCCGAGGTCTGGACCTACCTGAAGACGCAGGGATTCCTGGGCATGATCATTCCCAAGGAATATGGCGGCCTCGGATTCTCCGCCTACGCCCACTCCGAAATCGTGACCAAGCTGTCCACGCGCTCTTCGGCGCTGGCGGTGTCGGTCATGGTGCCGAACTCGCTCGGCCCCGCTGAACTGCTGCTGCACTACGGCACTGATGAACAGAAAAACCACTACCTGCCGCGCCTGGCGCGCGGCGAGGAAGTGCCTGCCTTTGCCCTGACCAGCCCCTGGGCGGGCTCCGACGCCGCCGCCATTCCAGATAGCGGCATCGTCTGCAAGGGCGAATGGCAGGGCCGCGAAGTCATAGGCATGAAGGTCACCTGGGACAAGCGCTACATCACGCTGGCTCCCGTGTGCACCCTGCTGGGCCTGGCGTTCCGCCTGTACGATCCGGAAGGCCTGCTGGGTGGCAAGAAGGACCTGGGCATCACCTGCGCGCTGGTGCCGCACGACCATCCGGGCGTGGACACGGGCCGACGCCATTTTCCGCTGAACGCCATGTTCATGAACGGCCCCACTCGCGGCGTGGACGTCTTCATGCCGCTGGACTTCATCATCGGGGGGCCCGCCATGGCCGGACAAGGCTGGCGCATGCTGATGGAGTGCCTGGCCGCGGGCCGGTCCATCTCGCTGCCGTCTTCTAATACCGGCATGTCCAAGCTGACGGCGCGAGCGGTGGGCGGCTATGCACGCGTGCGCAGCCAGTTCCGCACGCCGGTGGGCAAGTTCGAAGGCGTGGAGGAAGCATTGGCGCGCATCGGCGGCAACACCTACATGATGGATGCCGCGCGCAGCATGACGGCAGGCGCGGTGGATCTGGGCGAGAAGCCATCGGTGGTGTCCGCGATCGTCAAGTATCACGTGACCGAGCGCGCGCGCCAGGTCGTCAACGATGGCATGGACGTGATCGGCGGCAAGGGCATCTGCCTGGGGCCGTCCAACTTCCTGGGCCGCGCCTACCAGCAGATTCCCATCGGCATCACGGTCGAAGGCGCCAACATCCTGACGCGCAGCCTGATCATCTTCGGCCAGGGCGCGATCCGCTGCCACCCGTATGTGCTGGCCGAAATGCAGGCAGCCCAATCCCCCGACCGCAAGCGCGGCCTGGATGACTTCGATCGCGCCTTCTGGGGCCATGTGGGCTTTGTCGCGAAGAACAAGCTGCGCACCCTGGGCAGCGCGCTGACCGGGGCGCGATATCTCCGCGTCAACGCCGACGTGGCGCCCGAGATGAAGCGCTACTACCAGCTGCTCAGCCGCTACAGCGCCGCCTTCGCGCTGCTGGCGGACACCTCGATGCTGGTCCTGGGCGGCAGCCTGAAGCGCCGCGAACGCCTGTCCGCGCGCCTGGGCGATGTGCTGTCGCAGATGTACCTGATCAGCGCCACGCTCAAGCGCTTCGAGGATGAAGGCCGCCAGGCGGCCGACGCGCCGCTCGCGCATTGGTCGATCCAGGATGCGCTGTTCAAGCTGCAAGAAGCCATCGAAGGCGTGCTGGACAACTACCCCAACCGCTACGTCGCCTGGAGCCTGCGCCGCCTCATATTCCCGTGGGGCCGCACCCAATCCTTGCCCTCGGACAAGCTGGGCCAGGACGTGGCGCGGCTGCTGATCAATCCGAACGCGGCGCGCGACCGCCTGACGGCAGGCTGCCATTTGCCCGCGACGGACGCCGAGCCCGTGGGCGCCATCGAACAAGCCCTGGCCGCGACGCTGGACGCCGAACCCATCGAAGCCAAGATCCGCGAGCTTGAAAAGCGCGGCGCGCTGGACGGCAACCCGCAAGCCAACGTGCGCGACATCGCCGACGCCGCCTTCGCCATCGGCGGCATCTCCGCCGAAGAATATGCGGTGGTGAAACGCCGCAACCGCTTGCGCGATACGGTAGTGAAAGTGGATGATTTCCCCTTTGACTTCCGCTCCGCGGACCAGAGCAGCCCCGTGGCCGAGCGCAGGGTCGCCTGAAGGAGCAATCGGATGGCATTCAAACCGGTTTACGTCGTCGACGGCGCCCGCACTCCCTTCCTGAAGGCCCGCACGGGCCCAGGCCCCTTTTCCGCCGGCGATCTCGCCGTGCAGGCGGGGCGCGCCCTGCTGCTGCGCCAGCCTTATGCGCCCACCGACCTGGACGAGGTCATCGTGGGCTGCGCAGCGCCCTCTCCCGACGAAGTGAACATCGGCCGCGTGATCGCGCTGCGCCTGGGCTGCGGCAACAAGGTGCCCGGCTGGACCGTCATGCGCAATTGCGCATCAGGCATGCAGGCGCTGGATTCCGCCATCGCCAACATCCAGTCCGGCCGCTCCGAACTGGTGCTGGCGGGCGGCACGGACGCGCTGTCGCGCGCGCCGGTGCTGTATTCGGATGACATGGTGCGCTGGCTGGCCGGCTGGTACGCCGCCCGCGGAGCGGGCGCCAAACTGGCGGCGCTGGGCCGCTTCCGCCTGCGCAACCTGGTGCCTGTCATCGGCCTGCTCAAAGGCCTGACAGACCCGGTCGTCGGACTTTCCATGGGGCAGACGGCCGAAAACGTCGCGACCCGTTTCGGCATCGACCGCGCCGCAATGGACGCCTATGCGGCGCAGAGCCATGCTCGCGCGCTGGCGGCCCGCGCGGCCGGCGCTCTGGGCGAAATCACGCCATTGATCGACACGCAGGGCAAGCTCTACCCTGACGACGACGGCGTGCGCGACGACTCCACCCCCGAGAAGCTCGCCAAGCTCAAGCCCGTCTTCGACAAGCCCTGGGGCAACATCACCGCGGGCAATAGCTCGCAAGTGACGGACGGCGCAGCCATGCTGGTGCTGGCTTCCGAAGAAGCGGTCCGCAAATGGAACCTGCGGCCGCTGGGCCGCATCCTCGACAGCCAATGGGCCGGCCTCGATCCCGCGCAGATGGGCCTGGGGCCCGTGCATGCCGCCACGCCCATTCTGCAGCGTCATGGACTGGGCTTGAATGACCTGGACTTGTGGGAAATCAACGAGGCCTTCGCGGCCCAGGTGCTAGGCTGCCTCGCGGCCTGGCGCGATGATGCCTATTGCCAGGAGCATTTCGGCACGCCGGCCTGGGGCGGCCTCGACCCCGCCAGGCTCAACGTCGACGGTGGCGCGATCGCCATCGGGCATCCCGTGGGCGCTTCCGGCGCCCGCATCGTGCTGCACCTGCTTGCGGCCTTGAAACGTCGCGGCGCCAGGCGCGGCATGGCGGCCATCTGCATCGGCGGTGGCCAAGGCGGCGCGATGCTGGTCGAAACCCTGGATGAGGACCGCCCATGACGACCCTGGACATGCTTGCCCACTGGCGCCTGGACCGCGACGCGGACGGCCTGGCCTGGCTGACTTTCGACCGTGCCGGCAGCGCGGTCAACGCCCTGTCCGCCGACACCATGGCGGAACTGGCCGTGGTGCTGGATACGCTGGACGCGGCGCCGCCCACCGGGCTGATCATCCGGTCCGGCAAGGCCACGGGCTTCATCGTGGGCGCCGACGTCAATGAATTCGCCGGCCTGGACACGCCCGAACAGGCGCGCGCGCTGGTCGCGCGCGGCTGGAATCTCTTCAATCGCCTGGCCTCGGTGCGCTATCCCACGCTGGCGTTGATCCAGGGCCACTGCCTGGGCGGCGGCCTGGAGCTGGCGCTGGCCTGCCGCTACCGCCTGGTGGCGGACCAGCCTGGCACCTCGCTCGCCCTGCCCGAAGTCATGCTCGGCATCTTCCCCGGCTGGGGTGGCATGCTGCGCCTGCCGCGGCTGATCGGCGCGCCCGCCGCGCTGGACATGATGCTGACGGGCCGCGGCGCCGATGCGCGCCGCGCCGCCGCGCTGGGCCTGGCAGATGCGCGGGTGCCGCCCCGCCTGCTGCTGGCCGCGGCGCGCCAGACGGTACTCTCGCGCAAGGCGCCGCGCCGCGCGCGCGGCTTCGGCGGTTGGGCCAACCATTGGCCGCTCAAGGCCGTCGTGGCCAGCCGCGCCCGTAAACAGATCGCCGCCAAGGATCCCCTGGGCCACTATCCGGCCGCGCCTGCCATCGTCGATATCTGGGAGAAGCACGGCGGCAACGCCTTGCAGGCCCCCGAGCTGATCGATCGCATCATTTCGTCCGACACGGCACGCAACTTGCTGCGGGTGTTCCGCCTGCAGGAACGGTTGAAGGCCAACGGCAAGCAGACTGGCGTCCCGCCGGCGCGCCATGTGCACGTGGTGGGTGCCGGCGTCATGGGTGGTGACATCGCGGCCTGGTGCGCGCTCAAAGGCATGACCGTCACGCTGCAGGACCAGGACATGGCGCGCATCGCGCCCGCCATGAAGCGTGCCGCCCAGCTATATGCCCGCCGCCTGAAAGACCCACGCCTGGCCCGAGCCGCATTCGACCGACTGACGCCCGATCCCGCAGGTAACGGCGTGCCGCTGGCGGATATCGTGATCGAAGCCATCAGCGAGCAGCCCGACGCCAAACGCGCCCTCTACGGATCGCTGGAACCACGCATGAAGACCGATGCCCTGCTCGCCACCAATACCTCCAGCCTGCCGCTGGAGACGCTGCGCGAGGGCCTGGCGCGTCCGCAACGGCTGGTGGGCATCCATTTTTTCAATCCCGTGGCGAAGATGCCGCTGGTGGAGGTCGTGCAGGCCGAAGGCGACGCGGGCGACATGCAAGCCCGCGCCTGCGCCTTCGTCGGCCAGATCGACAAGCTCCCCTTGCCTGTCAAGAGTGCGCCGGGCTTTCTGGTCAACGCCGTGTTGGCGCCCTATATGCTGCAAGCCATGCGCAGCGTGGACGAAGGCCTGGCGCCTGAAGCCGTGGATGCGGCCATGGTCGCCTTCGGCATGCCGATGGGGCCGCTGGAGCTTGCCGACACCGTCGGCCTGGATATCGCGCGCGCTGCCGGCGAGGAACTGGCTGGCGGCGCCGAGCCGCCGCGCTGCCTCAGCGAACGCCTTGCGCGTGGCGATCTGGGCAAGAAAAGCGGCCGCGGCTTCTACGTCTGGCGCGACGGCAAGCCGGTCAAGGGCAACCACCCGTCAGGCGCCCCCGCCGGATTGGCGCAGCGCCTGATCCAGCCGCTGATCGACGCCACGCGCCAACGCGTGGACGCGGGTATCGTCGCCGACGCCGATCTGGCCGACGCGGGAGTGATTTTCGGAACGGGGTTCGCGCCATTCACGGGCGGCCCCTTGCATTACCAGAGCAGCAATGCGATGCGCAGTATAAGACCGGCTGAGGCCGATTAGGACCTGTACACCCTAAACCGGAACGACAAGACCGGCAGTGCCCTAGAGACACACCCATCCATCACGAGGAGGCAGTACCATGAGCAGACGTTCATTGTCCCTGAGCACCTTGTCGGCCATCATGGTCGGCCTGGGCGCAACCACGACGGCGCATGCCGCCGGCTTTCAGCTCCTGGAGCAGAACGCCAGCGGCCTGGGCAACGCGTATGCGGGCTCTGCGGCGAACCCCGAGAACGCCAGCATCATCTACTACAACCCCGCAGGCATGACCTACCTGCCCGGCTTCAATGTGTCCGGCGGCGTCAACCTGATCAAGCCGTCGTTCAAGTTCTCGGACAATGGCGACAGCCGCAACCCCAGCATTCCCGGCCTGCCGGGCACCGGCCTGGGCGGATCGCGTCCCACCGGCGGCAATGGCGGCGACGCGGGCAACCTGGGCGTGGTGCCCAACATGTACGCCTCCTGGCAATTGAACGAACAGTGGTTCATCGGCCTGGGCGTGGGCGCTCCCTTCGGCCTGATGACCGAATACGACGACGGCTGGGTGGGCCAATACCACTCGAATAAATTCGAGATCAAGACGATCAACGTCAACCCGTCGATCGCCTATAAGGTCAACGAGAAGTTCTCTATGGGCTTCGGCGTTAATTGGCAGCACATCGATGCCAATTACAAGAAAAAGACCGTGCTTCCGGTTCCCGGCCTGCCGCTGGGCACCACCGGCGACGCCGACCTGAACCTCAAGGGCGACGCCTGGGGCTGGAACGTGGGCTTCATGCTGCAGCCCACGGACGACACCCGCATCGGCCTGTCCTACCGTTCCAAGATCAAGCACACCGCCAAGGGCGATACGGACATCACCAGCATCTATCCGCGCGGCAACTCGGTCTCGTTCGACGCCAAAGCCTCGGTGTCCCTGCCCGACACCCTGATCCTGAGCGCGGCGCACCAGTTGAACGAACGCTGGGAACTGCTGGGCGACGTTTCATGGACGGGATGGAGCAGCATTCCCGACCTGAAGATCCGCAACTCCGGCGCAGGCGCGCGCGACGACGAGCTGCCCCTGAACTTCCGCGACAGCTGGCGCGTCGCCCTGGGCGCCAACTACAAGTTCGCGCCCAACTGGAAGTGGAAATTCGGCGTCGCGTTCGACCAGTCGCCCGTGTACAAGGAAGCCGACCGCCCGACCTCGCTGCCGGACAATGACCGCTACTGGCTCTCGACCGGCGTGCAGTGGCAAGCCACCAAGGACACCACGCTGGACGTCGGCTACACCTATCTGTACCTGCGCAAGACGGACATCGACACCACGTCCGGCAACCAGCTGACCAAGGGCCGCGTCGCGGGCACCTATGACAGCAATGCCCATATCCTGGGCATACAGCTGTCGTCCCGCTTCTAACCCGCTCCGCGGATGGCGCCCTGGCCGGGTCCGGCTCGCCATCCGCTTTTTTCAGGAGACTGCCTTGAGCAAGTTCGTCGTCAAACACGTCGCCGTCCTGGGGGCCGGCGTCATGGGCGCGCAGATCGCCGCCCATTTGGCCAATGCCGGCGTGCCCGTCACGCTGTTCGACCTGGCCGCCCCCGAAGGCGACCGCAATGGCACGGTCAAGAAGGCGCTGGCCGGTTTGAAAAAGCTGGAGCCGGCGCCGCTGGCCGGCACGGCGCGCCTGGCATTCATCACGCCCGCCAACTATGACGACGACCTGGAACGCCTGCAAGGCTGCGACCTGGTCATCGAGGCCATCGCCGAACGCATGGACTGGAAGACGGCGCTGTACGAACGCATTGCGCCCCACGTCGCCCCCGGCGCCATCATCGCTTCCAATACCTCGGGCCTGTCGATCGACGCACTGGCCAACGCCCTGCCCGCCAGCCTGCGCGATCGTTTCTGCGGCATCCACTTTTTCAACCCGCCCCGCTACATGCGGCTGGTGGAGATCATCGCCACCTCGCATACCGAGCCGGCCGTGCTGGACCAGCTTGAAACGTGGTTGACCTCGACCCTGGGCAAGGGTGTGATCCGCGCACTGGACACGCCCAACTTCGTGGCGAATCGCATCGGCGTGTTCTCCATCCTGGCGGCCATGCACCACACTGCGCGTCTCGGCCTGGCTTTCGACGAAGTCGACGCGCTGACCGGACCGAAGATCGGCCGCCCCAAGAGCGCCACCTACCGTACCGCCGACGTGGTCGGGCTGGACACGCTGGCCCACGTGGTCGGCACCATGGAAAAGAACCTGCCGGACGATCCCTGGCACCGCTACTTCACCCTGCCCGACTGGCTGTCCGCCCTGATCGCCAAGGGCGCGCTGGGCCAGAAGACTGGCGCCGGCGTCTACCGCAAGCAGGGCAAGGAGATCCAGGTGCTGGACCTGAAGGCGCAGGACTACGTGCCCAGCGCCGGCAAGCTGGCCGATGAAGTCGCCGCGCTGCTCAAGGAGCGCGACCCGGGCAAGCGCTTCGCCGCGCTGCGCGCGAGCAACCATCCCCAGGCCCAGTTCCTCTGGAGCCTGTTCCGCGACATCTTCCACTACAGCGCCGTGCAGCTCGAACACGTGGCCGACAACGCGCGCGACCTCGATCTGGCCATGCGCTGGGGCTTTGGCTGGGCCCAAGGTCCGTTCGAAACCTGGCAGGCGGCCGGCTGGCAAGCCATTGCCGGCGCAGTCGCCGAGGACATCGCCGCCGGCCGTGCCATGAGCGACGCACCGCTGCCCGCCTGGGCGCTGGAACCGGACCGGCAGGGCGTGCATGCGCCCGAAGGCTCCTACTCCGCCCGTACCGCGCAACTGCGCCCGCGCTCGACGCTGCCGGTGTATCGCCGCCAGCTGTTCCCCGAACGCGTATACGGCGAAGGCGCCGCCGAACGCGGTGTCACGATCTGGGAAAACGAGGGCGTGCGCCTTTGGAACCTGCCGCAGGTCGATGCCGGCGTGGCCATTCTCTCCGTTACCTCGAAAAACCACACACTGGGCGCCGAAGTGCTCGAAGGCATTCTGCAGGCCGTGGCGCGGGCCGAGCGCGACTACGACGGCCTCGTCATCTGGCATGACGCGCCCTTCGCCGTAGGCGCCAACCTGCAGCAGGTGTCGGAAGCCTGCGCCGCAGGCCAGTGGGAAATGCTGGAAGCAACGGTCGAGAAGTTCCAGCGCACCTCGCAGTCGTTCAAGTACGCGCAGATCCCCACCGTCGCAGCCGTGCAGGGCATGGCGCTGGGCGGAGGCTGCGAATTCCTGATGCACGCGTCGCACCGGGTGTTGGCGCTGGAAAGCTATATCGGATTGGTCGAGGCCGGCGTCGGGCTGATCCCGGCCGGAGGCGGCAGCAAGGAATTCGCTGGCCGCGCCGCCGCGCTGGCGGCGAAGACCGCCACGCCGGGCGAAGTCTTCCCCTATCTGCAGCCCGTGTTCCAGACGATAGCCATGGCGCAGGTCGCGAAAAGCGCGCTGGAGGCCATCTCCGTGGGGTTCGCCCGCGAACACGATATCGTCGTCTTCCATCCGGACGAACTGCTGTACGTCGCCATCGGCCAGGCCCGGGCTGCGGCCGAGGCGGGATATGCGCCGCCTCCCCGCCTGCGCGACATCCCTGTCGCGGGCCGCAATGGCATCGCCAACTTTGAAATGGTGCTGGTCAACATGCGCGAAGGCGGCATGATCAGTGCCCATGACTACCGCGTGGCACGCAGCGCCGCCGTCGCCCTGTGCGGCGGCGAAGTTGAAACCGGCGCCAAGGTCGACGAGGAATGGCTGCTGGCCGTGGAGCGCAAGGAATTCGTCGCGCTGCTGCGCACGCCCGAGACGCAGGCCCGCATCCGCCACACCCTGGACACCGGCAAGCCCCTGAGGAACTAGGCCCACCCCCTAGGGGGGCCCGCCGAGGGGGCGCCGACTGCGGACCGGCGGAGCCGGATCCGCGCGGCCCCGGCAGGACAAGGCAGAGGACCGCAACGGGCAACGCCATGGACACACAAGGAATCACTATGAGCAAGCAGATTCAAGACGCCTACATCGTTGCCGCCACGCGCTTGCCGGTGGGCAAGCGCAACGGCGCCTACATCACCACCCGCCCCGACGACATGCTGGCCGCCGCGCTCAACGGCGCGCTGGCGCAAGTCCCGGGCCTGGATGCCGCGCGCATCGACGACGTAATCGCCGGCTGCGCCATGCCGGAAGCCGAACAGGGCATGAACGTCGCCCGCATCGGCCTGTTGCTTGCGGGCCTGCCGCAAAGCGTGGCGGGGGTTACCGTGAATCGCTTCTGCGCGTCCGGCCTGCAGGCGGTCGCCGACGCCGCCGCCCGCATCCGCACCGGCGAGGCCGACATCATGATAGGCGCCGGGACCGAGTCCATGAGCGCCATGCCGCAGATCATGGGCAACAAAGTGTCGATGAATCCGGCCATCTTCGAACACCAGGAGAACATCGGCATGGCCTTCGGCATGGGCCTGACCGGCGAAAAGGTCGCCGAACGCTGGAAGGTCTCGCGCGAGGACCAGGATGCCTTCGCCCTCGCCTCGCACCAGAAAGCCTGCGCGGCCATCGCCGCCGGCCACTTCCGCGCCGAAATCACGCCCTTTGAAACGGTGTCGCGCCAGCCCGGGGACGCGAGCGGCACGGTTCGCGTCACGCGCCGCGTGGTCGAAGTGGACGAGGGGCCGCGCCCGGACAGCAGCGCCGAGGCGCTCGCCCGGCTCAAGCCCGTGTTTGCCGCGCGCGGCAGCGTCACCGCGGGCAACAGCTCGCAGATGTCCGATGGCGCCGCCGCCGTCATCCTGGTGTCCGACCGGGTCCTGCGCGAACTCAACCTGAGCCCGCTGGCGCGCTTTGCCGGTTTCGCCGTGGCTGGAGTTCCGCCCGAAGTCATGGGAATCGGCCCGGTCGCAGCCATCCCGAAGGTGCTGCAACGCGCCGGCATCGGCCAGGATGCGCTGGACTGGATCGAACTGAACGAGGCCTTCGCCGCCCAATCGCTGGCGGTAATCCGCGAACTGAAGCTGGATCCGGCCAAGGTGAACCCGTTGGGCGGGGCGATCGCCCTGGGACACCCGCTGGGCGCCACCGGCGCGATCCGCACGGCGACCCTGACACACGGCCTGCGGCGCACTGGCGGCAAGTACGGGCTGGTGACCATGTGCATCGGCACCGGCATGGGCGCGGCGGGCCTCTTCGAAGCGATGTAGGCGGAGCCGCGCGCAGCATGAAGCCCTATTGGTTCAAGAACCTGTCGCCGCAATGGCGGGCGCGCCTGATGCGGGTAGGCTTCAACCTGCATCCGGCGTTCCGCGCCACCGGCGGCAAGGTGGTGCATGTGTCCGCGGACTTTCATCACATCCGCATCAAGCTGCCGCTGCTGCGCCGCACCCGCAATATCGTTGGATCCATGTACGGCGGTTCGTTGTTCGCCGTGACCGACGGCGCCCACCCCACGATGCTGATGTCCGCGCTGGGTCCGGATCACATCGTGTGGGACAAGGCCGCCACCATACGCTACCGCAAGCCGGCCTATGTCACGCTGTACGCCGACTTCCGGCTGCCGCCGGGCGAAATCGCGGAAATCCGCAGGCTCCTGGCGCGCGACCATGAAACCACCCGGACCTACACGGTGGAACTCAAAGACCGCGATGGCGTTGTCTATGCCGTGGTGGAACGCACGATCTATATCGCAGACAAGAAGTTCTACAAACAGAAGAACACTGGAGGAGAACCATGCGTCGCATCCCCGGAGGGCGAACCGCCGCCCTGAGTCTCGCGCTCGCCGCCTGCCTGGCCGGCGCCCCCGCCCATGCCGCCGATGTGGAAGTCGGCGGCGTGCGCGTGCCGGACAGCCTGTCCGAAGGCGGCCGAACGCTGGTGCTGAACGGCGCCGGCCTGCGCACCAAATTCGTGGTCAAGGTCTACGTGGCCGCGCTGTACGCCACCGCGAAAACCAGTGACGCCGCCGCGCTGGTCAATAGTGATGAACCGCGCCGCATGCGCTTGCGGCTGCTGCGTGACGTGGACAGCAAGAGCCTGGACGAAGCCCTGCAGGACGGATTGCGCGACAATACGCCTGCGCAGGAACTGGCGCAGCTCAAGGCGCCGGCCGAGCGCCTGTCGGCCCTGATGGCTGACATCGGCGCCGTGCGCGAAGGCGATGTGGTCGACCTGGATTTCGACGCCCAGGGCGTCGCGGTCACGGATAACGGCAAGTCGCGGGGCCGCATCGACAGCCCCGCATTCGCACGCGCCCTTTTGCGGGTCTGGCTGGGCGACAAGCCTGCGCAAGCTTCCCTGAAGAAAGCCCTGCTGGGCGGCTAGGACCCTAGACGGAATCCCGGGAAATGGAACGAATCTGGCAGAAAAGCTATCCCGCGGGCGTGCCCGCGGAGATCGAGATGGACGGCGTGACGACGCTGGTTTCAGTGGTACGCGAGAGCTGCCGGCGCTACGCCGGCAAGACCTCGTACATCAGCATGGGCAAATCGCTCAGCTATGCCGAGCTCGACCGGCTGACGCGCGACTTCGCTGCCTGGCTGCATGCGAACGGACTGGGCCGCGGCGACCGCGTGGCGCTCATGATGCCCAACCTGCTTCAATACCCCGTGTGCCTGTTCGGCGCCTTGCGCGCCGGCTGCGTCGTGGTCAACTGCAATCCGCTCTATACCCCGCACGAACTCCAGCATCAGTTGGCCGACTCCGGCGCTCGCGTCATCGTGGTGGCGGACAACTTCGCTGCAACCGTGCAAAAGTCCCTGGACGGAACCGCGATCGAGCGCGTGGTGGTGACGTCCATCGGAGAACTGTTGGGAACGGTCAAGGGGCGCCTGGTGGATTTCGTGGTCCGCCGAGTCAAGCGCATGGTACCCGCGTGGTCCCTGCCCGAGGCCTTGCGGCTGGGCGCAGCGCTGGAAGCTGGCCGAGCCGCCCCCTTCACCGAAGTGGAACTGGACCAGCGCGACCTGGCCTGCCTGCAGTACACGGGCGGCACCACTGGCGTGGCCAAGGCCGCCATGCTCACCCACGGCAACCTGGTGGCCAATCTGAGCCAGGCCTATGCCTGGGTGAGGCCGCTGGTAACCGAGGGCGAAGAATGCATCGTGACAGCCTTGCCGCTGTATCACATCTTCGCGCTGACGGCCAACTGCCTGACCTTCATGAAGATGGGCGCCAGCAACCTGCTTATCATCAACCCGCGCGACATTCCCGGACTGATCAAGGAAATGCGCAAGGTGCCGTTCTCTGCCTTCACTGGCGTGAATACGCTGTTCAACGCCCTGCTCAACAATCCGGATTTCGCGCGGCTGGATTTCTCGCGGCTGCGCCTCACGATGGGCGGGGGCATGGCGGTGCAGCGTTCGGTGGCCGATCGCTGGCGCGCGGTCACCGGCCGTTCGCTGGCGCAGGCCTATGGCCTGACCGAAACCTCGCCAGCCGTCACGATCAATCCTCTGGACGTCAAGGAGTTCACCGGATCCATCGGTCTGCCCGTGCCGTCCACCGACATCTCCATCCGCGACGACGCAGGCCAGGAGCTGGGGGTGGGCGAGGCTGGCGAAATCTGCGTGCGCGGCCCCCAGGTCACGCAGGGCTATTGGCAGCGGCCCGACGAAACCGCGCTGGTCCTCTACCCGGACGGGTTCCTGCGCACCGGCGATATCGGCTACGTGGACGAAAACGGCTACGTATTCCTGGTCGACCGCAAGAAGGACATGATTCTGGTGTCCGGCTTCAACGTCTATCCGAACGAGGTCGAGGACGTGGCCGCCCTGCATCCCGGCGTGCGTGAAGTCGCTGCGGTAGGCGTGCCCGACGAACGCTCGGGCGAAGCCGTCAAGCTGTACGTGATCCGCAAGGATCCTGCGCTGGACGCCGAAACCTTGATCGCGCATTGCCGCAAGCAGCTGACGGGCTACAAGGTTCCGCGCTACATCGAATTCCGCGACGATCTGCCGCGCACCAACGTCGGCAAGATCCTGCGCCGCGAGCTCAAGCCCGCCGCGCAGGCGCCCGCCGCGCCGCCGCAGGCCCGGCAGCCAGGCTAGGCCCGAACCCGCCGGCTCGCCAGCGCGAGCCGGCTCCTCCTCACCACTGTCCGAAGAAGACACCGGCGCGCTTGTGCGCGTTGGTTGCCTTTTCCACGGCCTCATCACTGATGGTGGTGCGGCGCTTGCCCCGCAGCATCCATTCCAGCAGCCGCTGCCGCAGCGCCAGCCGCGTTTCCGCATGCGCGCCGCTCGCGCCCAGGTCCTGGTATTCGTCCGGATCGGCGTGCAGGTCGAAGAGCTGCTCGCGCTCGTCCAGCCAGTACACATAGCGCCAGCGGTCAGTGCGCACCGACCAGGCTCGGGCATTCTGGGGCGTCTTGCCGCATAACAGGCGGGCCTGGCGAAAGCTGTAGTCCAGCTCCGAATACACGCAGTCCCGCCACGGCGTGGCCGCATCCCGGCCGTGCAGCAGTGTTTGCAGCTCGCGGCCCTCCAGCCTGTGGACGGGCCCGGGTGCGCCCAGCGCGCGCAGCACCGTGGGCACCAGGTCCACGCTTTCGACCATATCGTCCAAGGCAGATCCACGCGTGGCATCGGCCGAGCCGGAAGGGTCCATGACGATGAACGGCACGCGCTGCACGGTGTCGTAGAACAACTCCTTTTCACCCAGCCAGTGGTCGCCGAGGAAGTCACCATGGTCCGCCGTGAACACGATCAGCGTGTTCTTCATCAGCCCCGCGCCTTCCATGTAATCGAACAGCCGCCCGAGATGGTCGTCCAACTGCCGGATCAGCCCCTGATAGGCCGGCCGCACCACCCGCACGCATTCGTCCGTGGAAAAGCTGACGCTCTCCTCCTGCTGCCGGTAGGCCGCCACCACCGGGTGCGCATTTTCCAGCTCTTCCCGGTTGCGCCGCACCGGCAGGCATTGTTCGGGCGTATAGAGGTTGTGGTACGGGGCCGGCGCCATGTAGGGCCAATGCGGCTTCACATAGCTCAGATGCAGCACCCAGGGCTGGCTGCCGCGCCGCTTCATGAAATCCAATGCCTGGTCCGTCATATAGGCGGTTTCGGAATGCCGCTCGGCCACGCGCGATGGCAGATACGCATTACGCATGTTCCAGCCACTGACGATCTGGCCGCCCGCATCCACCCCCGCAATCACGTAGTCGGTCCAAGGGTCCGCGCTGTCGTAGCCGTGGCGCCGCAGAAAGCCGGGATAGCCGCTTTCGTCGCCTGGGGTGTGATGGCCGTCGTAGCGGTCCAGCTCCGTGAAGCCCCCCCGGGCCAGCAAGGTGCCCAGTTCGGAAGCGCCGTCGATAGCCAGCCGTTCCATGCCTGCCCGATCGGGGATGATGTGCGTCTTGCCGGCCAGCGCCAGCTCGCGCCCCTGCCCCGCCAGGTACTCGCCCAGGGTGATCTCGTTGATCGACAGCGGCACGCGGTTCCAGGTGGCGCCATGGCGCGAAGGATAGCGGCCGGTGTAGTAGCTCATGCGCGACGGGCCGCACACGCCCGAGTTCACGAATGCACGCTCGAAACGCACGCCGCGCGCCGCCAGGGCGTCCAGGCTGGGTGTCTGCAGGTAGGGGTGGCCATAACAGCTCAGGTGGTCGGCCCGCAGCTGGTCGGCCATGATAAACAGCACGTTCTGCACGGTGGACATTGCCCCTCCTACTGCGTGGCCGTGAAGCCGGAGTCTCGCACCACCGGCTCCCATTGCTTGCGGTAGGCCGCCAGGGCGGCGGCAGTGCCGGCCGCGTCCAGCGATACGGGCTCCAGGTCGGCGGCGCGCACGGCCTCCTGCATGGCGGGCTCGCGCAACACGGCAGCGATTTCCGCGCCCAGCCTGTCGGCCTTGGCCTGTGGCATCGCGGCGGGCGCAAAGAACGCGTTCCAGCCGTCTGCCGCCAGGTTCACGCCCTTTTCGCGGAAGGTGGGCACGTCCTTGAGCTCCGCGTCGCGCTCGTCGCCGGAGATCGCGAGGATACGGATCTTGCCCGCTCGGTGCTGCGGCAGCAGGGTATCCAGCGTGTCGATGCCTTGCGGCAAGATGCCCCCGATGAGTTCGGAAATCAGCGGCGCCGACCCGCGGTAGCCCACCACTTCCGGCTCCTGGCCCAGTTCGCGGCCCAGCATCAGCGCAAAGAAATGCGGCAGGCTGCCCGTGGCCGGCACGCCCACCGCGAACTGCTTGGGATTGGCTTTGAGCCATTGGCGCAGGCCGGCCAGGTCCTGAATCGGCGAGTTCGCCGCCACCGCCAGGGCGAACTTGTAGCGGCTGACCAGGGACACCGGCTTGAAGTCGCGCTGCGCGTCGTAGCCCGGGTGGGCATAGACCAGCGGCGCCACCACCATCACGGCCGGATTCGCGAGCATCAGCACATTCTGGCTGGCAGGCGCCGCATGCAGGCCTTGCGCCGCGATGCGGCCGCCCGCCCCCGTCTTGTTCTCGACCACGACGGACACACCGACCCGGTCCTTGAGCCGATCCGCGACCAGACGCTCAATACGGTCCGAACTGCCGCCCGGCGGGTAGCCCACCACCACCGTCAGGGTCCCGTCCAGCGGGGCCTGCTGCGCGCCGGCCAAGGGCGCGGCGCCCGCAAGCACCGCCGCTGCAGCGGCGCCTGTTATCCATTTACGCATGGTCTTCTCCTGGAGACAGCGGCCCCTGTCGATTATGGTTGTCACTGCATGGCCGATACCCAAATAGGAAAATTGAATTTAGCAACGCGCACGTTTGTTGATCTAATCCAGGACTTTCCATAACGATATGCAGCGCGAACTGCAACGCCATCAGGAGTAGACGCCATGCCGACCATCCCCGCGTCCGGCCAACGCCAGCTTTCCGACATGCTGATGTACCGGCTGTATCAGGCGTGGTCGCAATCCAATCCGGTGTTTCTGCGCCTGTGCGAAGGCCGCTTCGGCATCACGCGCCGCGAATGGCGCGTGCTGGCCTGTGCCGTCGAGGGCGGCATCATGAGTTCAGCCGAGCTGGCGGCCGCTGCCAAGCTGGACCTGGCCCGCACCTCCCGGACCCTGGGCGCGCTATGCGAAAAAGGCTGGTTGCGCCGTCTGCACGACAGCGCCGACCGCCGCGTGGTGCGCGTGGAAGCCACCGCTGAAGGCACGGCCCGCTACGAGGCCTTGCTGCCCGAGGTTTCGCACTTGAACGACCTGCTGGTGCAGGACCTGAGCGAGGACGAAGTCGCCCTGCTGCGCGACTTCCTTGGCCGCATCGAGCAGCGCGGCCGCCGCATGGCCGAAGACAATATCGTCACCGACAAAGCCAGCCGGCGCGAAGGCGGCACCCGCCGGCCACGTTACGCCTGAACGATCTGTCGCGTCTCGCCAACAGGCGCCCCGCTGCCACATAGCCTGCGGAACTGTCCACAAGCCGCTGATAGCACGGCGTTTTTTCTAGCAGCCTTACTGCCCGGCAAGCTTTGCAGGGCTTTTTTACATCTGCGGCCGGCCCATTTCCTGACAGCCTCCAGGAAGTAAATCAATAATAGTTATCGTTGCTATTTACATACTCAATAGGCCGAATTCAGGCCGCAGGGGAATTCCATTGATACGCCACCGTCATCCCGCCGGCCCGCGCGCGCGGCCGCTGGTTCTGCTGCCCCTTGGCGCCGCGCTCGCCGCCTGCCTGGGCGGCGCTGCCCACGCCCAACCCGCGGACTCGGCTGAACCCGCCACGATCCTGCCCGCCGTGCAGGTCACCGGCACCGGCGAAACCGCGACCAGCCCGGTCGAGGGCTACGTCGCCACGCGCAGCGCCACCGGAACGAAGACCGACACGCCCCTGTCGGAAACGCCGCAGGCCATCACCGTGATCCCGCGCGAACAGATCGTGGACCAGGGCGCGCAAAACATCCAGGACACCATGAACTACGCAGCCGGCGTGCGCCCCAATGCGTACGGCGTGGACAACCGCGCCGATTACGTGCGCATCCGCGGCGTGGAACCGGTGCAGTACCTGGACGGCCTGCGGCAGTACTTCAGCTTCAACAACCCGCGCACCGAGGTCTATGCCATGGAGCGCGTGGAAGTGTTGCGCGGCCCGTCGTCCATGCTGTACGGACAGGGCAGCACGGGCGGCATCGTCAACCTGGTCAGCAAACGCCCGCTGGAGGAAACGCAACGCGAGATCGGCGTGGTGCTGGGCAACCACAACCGCCGCGAGATCCAGGCCGACCTCACGGGTCCGGCCAGCGAGGACGGCCAATGGCTGTACCGCGTCATCGCGGTGGGACGCGACAGCGATACCCAGGTCCAATATGCGCCGGACGACCGCCTGATGCTTGCGCCCTCGCTGACCTGGCGCCCCAGCGCAGCCACATCGCTGACCCTGCAGGCCACCTGGCAGAAGGACCGCGCCGGCACCACGCAATCCTTCCTGCCCTGGAGCGGCTCGGTGCAGGAGAATCCGAACGGCCGCATCCCTACCCGGCGCTTTGCCAGCGAGCCGGGCTTCGATGCCTACGACACCGAGCAGTTCAGCGTGGGTTGGCTGTTCGAACACCAGTTCAACGACACCTGGAAAGTGCGGCAGAACTTCCGCAACACGGTCAGCAGCGTCGACTACAAGACGCTCTACCCCAACGTCTACGGCGCGCGCCGGGGCGATTCCTACATCGATCCCGAGCAGACCACCGTCGACCGCATTTTCTACGTCAACAAGCCGCGCATGCGCACGCTGCTGGCGGACCAGAACCTGGAAGGCAAGCTGAACTGGGGCCGCACGGAACACACAGTGATCTTCGGCATGGACTATTCGCGCTATCGCGAAACCAGCCAAATGGCCCGCGGCGCGGGCTCGCCGCTGAACCTGTATCACCCCGAGTACGGCAACGTGCCCGAGTATGAACTGTCGGACAATCCCAAGATCAATCAGCAGCAAATCGGTTTCTACGCGCAGGACCAGATCAAATTCGACAAGAACTGGATCTTCCTGGCCGGCATCCGCCGCGACCGCGCAGACAGCACCACCGAAGGCCAGGACCGCGAAACCGACATGGCCACCACCAAGCGCTTCGGCCTGATGTACGCGGCGGACAATGGCTGGTCGCCATACCTCAGCTACAGCGAATCGTTCACGCCGATCGCCGGGGACGATTTCTACAACCAGCGCTGGAAACCCATGCGCGGCAAACAGGTGGAGGCCGGCATCAAGTACATGCCCAAGGACGCGGACATCGAGTTCACCGCTGCCGCCTACGACCTGCGCGAGAAGAACCGCCAGACGAACGATCCGGACAATCCCAACAACCAGATCCAGGCCGGCAAGACACGCACGCGCGGCGTGGAGCTGGAACTGCGCGGCCGCGTCACCAAGGAACTGGACGTGATCGCCAACTACATCTATACCGACCTGGACCCGCAGCTGGAGGCGCAGCCCAAGCACATGGCCTCCATGTGGGGCAAGTACCGCTTCGCCCTGGCCGGCCAGCCGGGCTTCGCGGTGGGCGCGGGCGTGCGCTACCTGTCGGCCTTCCGCGACGGCGGCGCCCCCGAAACGCCCGCGGTTACGCTGTTCGACGCCATGCTCAGCTACGACAATGGCCCCTGGCGCTACGCGCTGAATGTGAACAACATCGCGGACCGCACCTACGAAGTGGTCTGCCTGGATCGCGGCGACTGCTTCTACGGGGCGCGCCGCACGGTCATGCTCAGCGGCGCCTACCGCTTCTAGATCGGCGTCCCGCCACGGACGGAAAAACCTGTACGTACATGCTGTACGTACAGGTGTACACTACGGTTTTTCACCCCTGAAACCGTCTGACAGACGCGCGCTCGAACGTCTGCAACCCAGAAAAACCGTCCTGGAGACTCCGATAGTGTCGACCGAAACTTCCCGCTCGCCCTTTTTTGGCACGATGCAGAAAATCCCCGGTGGATTGATGCTGGTGCCGCTGATCCTGGGTTCCCTGATCGGCACCTTTGCTCCCGATGCGCTGACGATCGGCGGCTTTACCACTGCCCTGTTCAAGAACAGTGCCCTGCCCTTGATCGCGCTGCTCATCTTCGCCACCGGAACCCAGGTCAACACGCGCACCGGCGGGCCCATCCTGGCCACCGCCGGCACCATTCTGCTGATGAAGACCCTGGTGCCCGCCACGCTCATCATCATCCTGGGCAGCTACGTCGGCCTGGACGGCGTGCTGGGCGTCTCCATCCTGGCGATGCTGGCCGCATTCGACAACAGCAACGGCGGCCTCTGGCTGGCCTATACCGGCCAGTACGGCGATGCCCGCGACCGCGGCGCCTATGTCGCCAGCGCGGTCAACGACGGCCCCTTCTTCAGCCTGCTGTTCCTGGGCGCCTCGGGCCTGGCCGATATCCCCATGATCGCCCTGGTGGCGGCGCTGGTGCCGTTCCTGCTGGGCGTGGTGGTGGGCAACCTGGACCCCAAGTGGCGCGACGTGCTCAAGCCCGTGCCCAACATTGTCATCCCCTTCTTCGCCTTCGCGCTGGGCACCGGCATCAATCTGGGCGCCGTGGTTTCCGGCGGCATCAGCGGCCTGATCCTGGGCCTGATCATCAGCCCCATCACCGGCGGCCTGGTCTACCTGGGTTATCGCTACATCCTGCGCCGCGGCGGCAAGAGCGGCCTGGGCTTCGCCGCCGGCACCACCGCCGGCAACGCTATCGCCACGCCCGCAGTCGTGGCCGCGGCCGATCCCAACTTCCAGCAATACGTGTCGACCGCCACCGCGCAGGTCGCGGCCTGCGTGCTGATCAGCTCGATCCTGGCCCCGGTGCTGGCTTCGTATTTCCTCAAGCGCGCCGGCGAGCTCAAGTCCGAGGATGCCGATGCGTCGGCCGCCGCGCCCGCCCTGCGTGAAGCGCGTGGAGAAGCGCTTTGAATCCCGCCATCGCCATCGTCGCCGATGACCTGACCGGGTCGGGCGATACGGCGGTGCAGTTCGTGCGCGCCGGCTGGAACACACACCTGTCCATCGGCGGCGCCGACGAGGCGCTGTCGGGTTCCGACACCGCCGGCGTGGAAGTGCTGGCGGTCACGACCAACAGCCGCGCGCTGGCAGCCGCCGACGCGGCCGAGGTCGTCTGGCAAAACGTGCGGCGCCTGCGCGCAGCGGGCGTCACGCGCCTGTACAAGAAGGTGGATTCGACCTTGCGCGGCGCCTTCAAGGCCGAGATCGACGCGGCGCGCGAGGCCTGGGGTCCGGACACCGTGGCAGTGATCTGCCCCGCCTTCCCGGCCACCGGCCGCACCGTCGTGCAGGGCGTGCTTTACGTCAATGGCAAGCCGGTCACCGAGACCTCGGCGGCCACCGATCCGGTCACCCCGGTGACAGAAAGCCATATCCCCACCCTGCTCGGTTGCGCCCACGTGGCGACCCAGGACGGCGACACGCCGCAAGCGCTGGCGGCACGCATCCGCGAAGCTGGCCAGACCGTGGTCGTCGATGCCGCCACCGAGGCCGACCTGGAGCGCCTGGCGCGCGCCATCGGCCTGCTGGGCGCGCATGCCCTGCCGGTAGGCGCGGGCGGCCTGGCGGTGCCCCTGGCCCGAGTGTGGGCCGGCGCCGACCAGACCGCGCCCGTCGTGGTGGTAGTGACTTCGCAGCACAGCGCAGCGCGCGCGCAAGCCGCCGCGCTGCAAGCCTCGGGAGCCGACACCTGGACGCCGTCGCTGCCCCAGTTGGCCGACGACGCGGCCTGGCAGGCCTGGAGCCAGCCGCTGCTGCAGGCTCACGCCAAGGCGCCGGCGGAGGCCGGCACCGTGCTGCTGCTGGCGCCCGAAGGCCAATTGGACGGCCTGGACTCGGAGACGGTCGCCGAACGGCTGGGCAGCCTGGCCGCGCAATTGATCACCAGCGCCCGCGCGGCCGGCGTGGTCGCCACGGGCGGAGACGGCGCGCGCAGCGTGCTGGTGGCGCTGGGCGCACGCGGCATTGCGCTGGTGGACGAAGTGATGGGCGGCGTGCCCTTGGGCACGCTGACCGGAGGCACGGCCGCTGGCCTGCCCGTGGTGACCAAGGCCGGCGGCTTTGGCACCGAAGACGTACTGGTTCGCGCGGTGCGCGCGATCCGCGACAGGAGATTCAAGCGATGACACAACCCCAACCGGGCAAACTGCCCCTGCTGGCCGTAACGCTGGGCGACGTAGCGGGCATCGGGCCGGAAATCACGGCCAAGATGCTGATGGGCCATGATGAACTGCGCCAGAAGGCCCGCCTGCTGGTGGTCGGCGACACGGACGTCATGGCCAATGCCGTGCGCAATCTGGGCGGCGATCCCGCCATCGTGCGCAAGCTGGACCGCGCCGCCGACTGCACCAACACCCCCGGCACCATTGAAGTGCTGCAGGCAGGCCCGTCGCTGGCTCATGTGAAACTGGGCGAGATCAGCGCGGACGCAGGCGACGGCTCGGTGCGCTTTGTCACGACGGCCTGCGCGCTGGCACGCGCCGGCGAGGTCGACGGCATCGTCACCGCCCCGCTGAACAAAGCCGCCATGCACGCGGCCGGCCACAAATGGCCCGGCCACACGGAACTGTTGGCGCATGAGTTCGGCGTCAAGACTTTTTCGCTGGTGCTGTCGGCCGGCGACCTCTACATTTTCCACGCGACCACCCACGTGTCGCTGCGCCAGGCCATCGAGGACCTGACGCCGGCGCGCATGCGCGCGGTGCTGCGCCTGGCCGGCTCCTTCGCCAAGGCGCTGGGCCGCGGCGACCAGCCGGTGGCGGTGTCGGGCCTGAATCCGCATGCCGGCGAGAACGGCATCTTCGGCACCGAAGACGCGGACATCCTGGCGCCTGCCGTCGCCGAAGCCAACGCCGCCGGCATCCTGGCCGCCGGCCCGATTCCTGCCGACGCCCTGTTCCCGCAGGCCGTGCGCGGCAAATGGAAGTTCGTTATCGCCTGTTACCACGACCAGGGCCACGCGCCCTTCAAGGCGGTTTACGGCGATGATGGCGTGAACATCACGGTAGGCCTGCCCGTCGTGCGCGTATCGGTGGACCATGGCACCGCCTTCGACATCGCCGGCCGCGGCATCGCCCGCGAGGACAGCCTGATCCTGGCCGCCGAGCGCGCCGCGCATCTGGCCCCGGGCTGGACGCATGTGTGGGAAACTGCGCGGGCACAAACCGGAGGTTGATTCCCATGGCGCCCGCCACGCACGACGCATTGCCCGCACTTGATCGCTCCGGCGATATCCCGCTGCACGCCCAGGTGGCGACGCTGCTGCGCGGATACATCCGCACGAACAAGCTCGCGGCAGGTGCCGTGCTGCCCAGCGAGGCAGCGCTATGCGAACGCTTCGGCGTGGCGCGCAGCGTGGTCCGGCAGGCGCTCGCGGCCTTGGCTACCGAAGGCCTGATCCAGCGCGAAACCGGCCGCCCCGCCACCGTGGCCGCGCCCCAGGAACACCGCCGGCTCGTGCAGCGCTCCACCGGCCTGTACGAACAGTTCGCGCAGTCTGGCGTCGCCTTGCAGACGCGCGTGCTGGCCTTCGCGCGCGCCGAGCCGCCCCCCGACGTGGAGGCCTTTTTCGGCACCACGCGACTGCTGATGCTGGAACGCCTGCGCCACGTGGCCGACGCCCCGCTGGCCTATGTGCGCACCTGGATCCCCGCCGATGCCGTGCCGGGCTTGCGCGCCGACGACCTGACCGACGCGTCCCTGCATGGCGTGCTGACGCGCCGCTTCGGCCTGCGCCCTGGCGCCGGCCGCAACCAGATCCGCGCGGTGGCCGCCGACAAGACGCTGGCGGAACTGCTGGACACGCAAACCGGCACGCCCTTGTTGATGCTGCAGGGCCAAGGCATGGACCAGCATGGTCGGCCGCTGGAATGGTTCACGACCTGGCACCGCGCGGAGCAACTGGTGTTCGACGTCGACGTCAGCATGGGTCACGAAAGCGTGCAGCCCCGACTGCAATCGCCCGCCGCGCCCACGGAGTCCTCCCCCGGAGCACACGACCCGCTGGCGCGCGCCGAGGCACTGGTGGCGGAGCTTTCCGCCGAACTGGCAAGGCTGCGCGCGCAGTCCTGAGGCGCCGGCCCTCGTACTTGGCGCGCCACCAGCTGGCGTCAGCCAGCCCTCACCCGAGCAGATTGTCCCGCACGTGCAGCAAATGCCGGCGCACGGCCTCCATGGCTCGCTCGGCATCGCGGTCATGCAGCGCCTCGACAATTTCACGGTGCTCAACCTGGTAGGCTTCGCGCCGCTCGCGCGTCAGGCTCTTGCGCTTTAACGCGCCCCAGGTTGCTTGCGACCGCGCAGCCGTCATCAGCGCGAATACCTTTTCGATAAAGAGATTATGCGTGGCCGTAGCCATCAGCTCATGCAGCTTGGCATCCCAGATTTCGAACGCTTCGAAACCTTCGGCGGCCTCGGCCTGCGCACAAGCGTTCTGCATGGCCGCGAAATCCGCCGGCGTGCCGTGCTGCACCACCAACGCCGCGATGGCCGGCTCCAGCACCAACCGAGCCGCCATCAATTCGGCGGGGCTGGTCGATAGCACTTCCGCACGCAGCAACACCTCGGCCTGCGCCAGGGTGGACGGCGGATTGGCGTAGGTTCCGCTGCCCACGCGCTGCGAGATAAGGCCTTCGTTCTTCAGGTCCGCCAACGTACGGCGCACGGTCGAGCGGCTGATGCCGAATTGCTCGCTAAGCGCACGTTCGGTGGGCAAGCGATGCCCGGCGGGCCAGGCGCCGGATTGCAGGTTCTCGATGATGACCGCGCGCAAGGCGGAAGCTTTGTCCATGGGGCGTTCCTTAGTGGCTATGCGGGCGAATAATACCAAATCAGACCAATAAAAACGTTCTCTCGCGCAATCCGTCGATAGAAAGCGGGATCATTTTGGTATATCCTCTCCCGAAATTGGGCTGCAAAATGGGCCCAATTGGTATTTTTTGGTATCAAACAAAGGCGGCTCCGACCCGCCCAGGGAGCAAGAATGAAGATTGCAGTATTCCGGATCAACGGCGAGCGCTACATCGGCGCAGTCTCCGACGATGGCGGCAGCGTTACCGCCCTGGATTTTCCGCGCGAACTCGCGGCCGCCGGCGCACTGACGGCCGTGGAATGGCTGGCCGAAGGCCGCGCCCTTCCGGCCAGGATCGGCTCGTCCTACCGCTGGGACCAGGTGGAACACGAAGCGCCCCTGCCTGCGCAGCGGCGCAACCTGTTCTGCGTAGGGCGCAACTACCACGCTCATGCCAAGGAGTTGCGCGATTCCGTCTTCAAGGACAACGACGCCAACCCCGAGTCCTGGCCCATCGTGTTCACCAAGGTGCCGCAAACCGTCGTCGGTCCATGGGACGACGTGCGCCTGCCTGTGGGCGTGTCCGACAAGATCGATTACGAAGCCGAACTCGCGGTGGTGATTGGCAAGGGCGGCCGCAATATCTCCCGCGCCGAAGCCATGAGCCATGTCATTGGCTACACCGTGGTCAACGACGTTACGGCGCGCGACGTGCAGATGCGCCACCAGCAATGGGACTTGGGCAAGTCCTTCGACACCTTCTGCCCCATGGGCCCCTGGCTGGTGACGGCCGACGCGCTGGACGGCCAGAAGACCCGCGTGCGCTGCTGGGTCAACGGCGAACTGCGCCAGGACGGCAACACCGAAGACCTGATTTTCGACATCCCCACGCTGATCGAAACCTGCTCGCGCGGCATCACGCTTTATCCGGGCGACGTCATCGCCACCGGCACGCCGGCGGGCGTGGGCCAGGGCTTGAATCCGCCGCAGTTCCTGAAGCACGGCGACGTGGTGCGCGTGGAGATCGACGGTATCGGTCACATAGAAAACCGCTTCGTCTAAGCGCAAGCCCCGGAACCTGAACACGGGGCGACGCAACAGAAAAGCCGCCGCCGCGCCCGCGATACGGATTGCTGTCCTCGAAAGGCAAGGGTAGACGCGGGGCGGCCCGGCGGCCACAAACAAGGAGTGAGACATGAATCTGCGATGCACCCGGGCGGCCGCGGCCGTCTTGCTGTGGCTGGGAGCGGCGAACGCGCTGGCTGCCGGCTATCCCGAACGTCCCGTGACCATGATCGTGCCCTTCCCGCCCGGCGGTGTCGCAGACACGATCGCGCGGCCGCTGGCCCAGGCCATGGGCGACAAGCTTGGTCAGGCCGTCGTGATCGAAAACAAGGGCGGCGCTGGCGGCGCCATCGGCATCGGCCAGGCCGGCCGCGCCAAGCCGGACGGCTACACCCTGCTGATGAGCCTGTCGTCCATTTCCATCCTGCCGGCAGCCGATCGGTTGCTGGAACGCAAGCCGGCCTATCAGCTGGATCAGTTCGTGCCCATTGCGCGGATCACGGCCGATCCCACCGTGCTGGTGGTGCGCGCGGATGCACCGTACAAGACGCTGCAGGAATTCATGGACGCGGCCAAGAAGCAGTCGGGTAAATTCAGCTACGGGTCTTCGGGCATCTACGGCACCATGCACGTGCCGATGGAAATGCTCCAGAACGCGGCCGGGGTCAAGATGATGCACGTGCCCTTCACTGGCGCGGGCCCCGCCGTGCAGGCGCTGGTGGGCGGCCAGGTCGACGCCCTGGCTACCGGCCCGTCCAGCGTCATGCAGCTGATCCAGGCCGGGCGCGTCAAGGCGCTGGCGCACTGGGGCGACGGCAAGCTCGACAGCCTGCCGGACGTGCCGTCCTTCAAGTCGCAGGGCTATGACATCAGCTTCGTGCAATGGTCGGGCGTCTTCGCGCTGGCCGGCACGCCGCCCGCCGTCATCGACAAGTTGCGCCAGACGGTCAAGGACATCGCCAACAATCCCGACGTCCAGGCGCGCATTGCGGGCACGGGCAGCCCGGTGCAATACCTGGACGCGCCCGCGTTCGACGAATATTGGAAGAAGGACTCGGCCTCGCTGGAGGTTGCGGTCAACCGGATCGGCAAGGTCGAATAGCCTGGCCGCACGCCCCGGAATACGGGGCGTGCACGCCGTTTTCGATTACACGCGCAGAGCCGCGGGTGCCAGCTGGCGGGCCAACGCCTTGCGGTCGACCTTGCCCACCGCATTCTCCGGCAGGCGATCGATCCAGAGCACGTCACGCGGCACGTAGATCCGGCCCAGGCGCGCCAAGACTTCCGCCTGTATGCCGGGCCCGTCCGGTGCGAGGTCCCCCGCGCGCTGCACGAAGATCACGGGCACTTCACCCAGATCCTCGTCCGGCGCGCCCACCACGCAGCAGGCCGCCACGCCGGGCAGTCCCGTCACCACCCCCTCGATCAACGCCGGCGAAATGTTCTCCCCGCCTCGGATGATCACATCCTTGATGCGGCCGGTAATGCTCAGGTAGCCCTGATCATCGAAACGCCCCAGATCGCCCGTGCGCAGCAACTGCGGCGCAAGGGCGTCGGCGTTGTCCACTCCCAGATATCCCAGCATCAGGCTGTCGCCTTCGATGCAGATCTCGCCTTCTCCGCCTGGCGCGGCCTGCGTGCCGTCCGGCAGCCGCAAGGTAACGCTCTGGCCGGCCAGCACCGTGCCCACTGAACCGACGCGCCGCGCTGCGGGGGGATTCATGGTCGATGTGCAGGTAGCTTCCGACAAGCCATACGACACCACCAGCGGGCAGCCCAGGAAGGCTTCGATGCGCCGATGCAGCGCTTCGGTGATCGGCGCCGAGCCGCAACGCGCAAAGCGCAACGCCGCCAGGCTGGACGGATCGAATTCCAGCTCCAACATGCGCGCATACATGGTGGGCACGCCCGTGATGATGGTGGGCCGGAACGCCTGCAGCAAACCCGGCATGTCTTCCGCCCGGAACCGGCCCGCCAGCGCTACGCAGGCACCGGCCAGCAGCGGCGTGAAAATCTGATTATTGAGCGCATTGGTGTGATGCAGCGGCATAACGTGCAGCAGTCGGTCCTGCGGCGTCAAACCCGTGTGCGCGAGCACTCCGCGCGCATTGTTTGCCAACCCGCGATGGCTGAGCAGCACGCCTTTGGGATTGCCTGTGCTGCCCGATGTGAATAACAGCAGGCCCGCGTCGCCGGGCTCCGCCTCGCCGGCGCCCGTCCAATCCAGCGGCCCTTGCGCCACGCCTGCGGCGTCCAACAAACATTGCTGCGCCAGGCCGCTGGCCCCGGCCGTCGTGGCATTGGACTCGTCATGCAACACCCAGTCCAGCCCCACCGCCGCCACGCGCCGGGCGGTTTCCGCATCCGATAGCCGCGGCTCCAGCGGACACGGACATGCGCCCGCCGCCATCACGCCCAGGATGGCCAGCACCTGGCTTTGCGAGCGTTCCATCGCGATGGCCACGCGGCTGCCGCGCGCCACGCCAACGGCGCGCAGGCCGCCGGCGATGCATCCAACCGCGCGGTACAGGTCGGCATACGTCAGCACGCCCTGCGCAGTCGCAATGGCAGGCTGCGCAGCCCATTGCGGCTGGCTCCACAGGCGCGCAAAAGCGGCCACCAACGTGGCATCGGCGATCGTCATCCCGGCCTCCTAGCGCAGCACGACGGCGGCGTCGCGTTCGAACTGTCCGTCAGGATCCAGCTCGCGCAGCGCGCGCGCTTCAGCGGTCGAGGGCAGCGCGGACGGCTCGGCGCCCGTGGCGTCGAATTCGAATCCCGTGCGCTCACGCACTTCGGACAGGCTGGATTCCGGATGCCAGGACTGCAAGGCCAGGCGCCCGTTGCGCTTGACGAATACGGCGATCGGCGTGACCACGCCGTGGAATCCGCCCCATGAGGTCATGAAGTCCAGCTTGGGCACGAAGGTGCGGCGCGAGTGCTCCGTGCGCCAGGTGCAGGCGCGCCTGGCGGTGGGCAGCATCACTGCCCCGCCCCCGCCCCCCGGCAGGCGCACCTTGGGTTCGTGCCAGTCGCCAATGCAGGAATTGTTGGCGCAGCCTTCCCCATCGATCTGGGCCGCGCCCAGGAAGGTCAGGTCCATGCGGCCGCGCGTGCACAGGTCGTAGAAATCCTCGTTCGAGAAGATCGAGGCCGTGTGCTCGGCCAGCACCGGATCGGAACTGGAGATCGGCACGTGCGAGGGCCGCGGATTCACGCCGCCAGCCACGTTGATGTAGACGAAGTCCCAGTCATACGCGCGCTTGGCCAGCAGGCAGGCCAGCATGGGCATGGTGGAATTCACGCCGCTGAAGGTGATTTCGTCCGGACGGATAAAACGCGCCAGATTGGTGACGATGTACGAAAATCCCGACCATTGCTCAGCCATGCTGCACCTCCCGTGCTTCCGGCGCCGCGGCCATGTGCGCCTGAAGATCGCCTTGCTTGTCCATGTATGCCTCCACCGCTGGATAGTCGATGGCGTAATCCGGCCAGCAGGACCCGGGCCAGGCGCCTTGCGGCGCCACGGCAAATGCCTGCACCATGAAGAACGGCACCAGCGTGGATTCCGGATTGGCCTCGAACACCGCGCTGTCGACGACCTTCTCGGCCACGACCAGCACGCTGCCCGCCGCGCGCGACATGATGCGGTCCCAGTGCGCGGTGCCGTGCACGCGCACATTGCCCAGCGCGTCCACTTCCGACGCATGAATCACGGCGAAGTCGGGGCGGATCGCCGGCACTACCCAGGTCTGCTGGCCGCTGCCATAGGGATCGTCCAGGCATTTCCAGCCATTGAGCTCGGGCAGGCCACTGCCATGCAGGCCGCCGCAAGGCTGGAACGGCACGCCAAAGGCGGCTGCCCGCAGCCCGGCCGTCAGGCTGGCGCAAGCATGTTCTTCCAGTTCGATCTCGTGACGCTCCACGGCCTTGCGGTACCACGGCGCCAGGCCGAAGTTCCCTTCCATGGCGACGATGCCCGCGCGCACGCGGCGCAGCGCGCCGGCGCGGCACAGGATGTCCACGTCGTAGCCGGGCGACTGCTTGACCAGCTCCAGATCGCGCCGCCCCTGCCGGATCAGCTCGCGCACGAAGGCGAATGGTCCGCGGTGCAGGAAGCTGCCGCCCAATGCAATCGATGCGCCGTTGGGCACCAGCGCGGCCAGCTCGGCCAGGGTGCACTGCTTGTTCTTCTGATTGAAACCCGATGCCATGATGTCTCCTTGCCTGCTTGTTCTTGTGCGCCTAGCGCGCCTGCAGATACGCCGCCACCCGGTCCTTGAGGCCCGGCTCGGCGGCGGAGCGCACCAGGCGGGCAAGGTCGGTGTCGGGCGTTTCCGCCGACAGCGCCGCGTATAGCTGGACGCGGCTGGCGCAGCTGAGCGCGGACGCGGCGTCCAGCGCCTCGCGCTCAATGTCCGGCCAGTCCTGCGCCGCAACGATGCGGCTGGCGAAGCCGTCACGCAACGCCTCTTCCGCGCTGAACGTGGCTGCCTGCTCCAGCACCGCCCGCGCACGTTCCGCCCCAACCAGTGCCGCATAACGTCGCGTGCCCAGCACCAGGCCGAATTTGAGCCCGGGCATGCGGAACGTGGCGTCCGGCGCGCTGACGCGCCATTTGCAGGCGCCAAACAAATCCACGCCCGCGCCGAAGTTGCGGCCATGGGCCAGCGCCAGCGTCAGGCACGGCGACGCCGCCAGCCGTTGCAGCAGTGTCTCGATGCGCACGAAACGCAGCAGCAGATCGCCCTCGCTCTGCTCCTGCCAAGCGCCGAAGTCGAAACCCGCGCTGAAGTTCTTGCCTTCGCCCTTGAGCACGATGAGCTTGGCGCCCCCGGCCTCGGCCTCGTCCAGCGCGGCAATCAGCGCTTCCACCAGTTCGGCCGACAAGGCGTTCATCTTGTCGGGCCGCGCCAGCGTCAGCACATGCGCCGCGCCTTGCCTGTCGATGCGCAGGACGCCGCTCATGCCGTCGTCTCCTTGCGGGCTGCGCGCAGCGCGCCCAGCACTTCGTCATTGTGTTCGCCCAATGCCGGCGGACGACGGCGCAAGGCCGTAGTCTGTCCGTCAAAGCGCACGGGCAACCCGAAAGTACGGGTGCGCACGCCATTGGGCAGCTCCACGGGTTGCACCCAGCCCATGTGCTCGACCTGCGGATCGGCCAGCACTTCGGAATAGGTGTTGATGGGCGCGCATGGCACTCCGGCCGCGCGGAACCGTGCCAGCCAGGTCTGGGCGTCCTCCGCCTCGAAGATCGCCTCCAGGATCTCGCGCAGGGCCGTCTGGTTGCGCGCGCGGGCGCTGGTATCGGTAAAGCGCGGATCAGTCAGCAGATCTTCCCGGCCCACTGTCGCGCATACGCCCTTCCACAACGCCTGGTTGCCCGCGGCCATGCCAAAGTACCCCCCCTTGCAGCGGAAGGCCTGGTAAGGCGCATTGCGCGGATGTGCCGATCCCAGCTTGACCGGATCCTTGCCGCTGCCAAAGAACTCCGAGGTCTGCAAGGCAGCGATGCCCAGCGTGGCGCCCAGCATGGGGACGTCGATATGCGTGCCTTGTCCGTCGGCCTGGGCCGCCCGCAAGGCGGACGCGATGGCGAACGCGCCGTACAGGCCCGCCGAAAAGTCCGCCAACGGAACGCCGCACTTCACGGGTTCGCCGCCGGCCTCGCCGGTCACGCTCATGATGCCGCTCATCGCCTGGATGGTCAGGTCGAAGCCGCCCTCCTGCGAGCGCGGACCGGACTGGCCGTAGGCCGAGATCGAGCAATAGACCAGTCTGGGATTGGCCTCGCGCAGTTGCGCGTATCCCAGCCCGAGGCGATCCATCACGCCCGGCCGGTTGTTTTCGATCAGCACGTCGACGGAAAGCGCGAGCTCGCGCGCCAGGGCCAGGTCGCCGGGGTCCTTGAGGTTCAACGTCACCGAACGCTTGTTGCGGTTCAGCGACGCGAAGTTCTCGCTATAGCCCTCGGAAATGGGCGGCCAGCTGCGCAGCGTATCCCCGCCTTCCGGGTTTTCGACCTTGATCACGTCGGCGCCCATGTCCGCCAACAACATGCCGCAAAAAGGTCCCGCCGCGACATTGCAAATCTCCAGCACCGTAATGCCGGCCAGTGCCGAACTGGGTGTCATGTCTGACCTCTCGTTATGAAAATTCAATATTTAGGATGAATTAAACATTATAAAAGCACGCCCTGAAGGCTGGCATCATTCACCGCACGCCTGCCGCAAGCGCATGAATTCCGGCGCCATTCCTAGTGCAATCCCTATGTAGCGCGCTTAATTGTTGACCAGCATATCACCGTGTGGAATTCTAAGTAAACCATTTGTTGATACACGAGTCCTATATTTTAGGATTTAAAAAAGGACCGCAGCCCAGCGCATGCCGGCCCCCACCGACACCAAGGAGACTTCCATGAAGAAAATGTGGCGCATTGCCCTGACAGGCATGGCGCTGGTTTTGGCAGGCGGCGCGGCCGCGGCCGACAACTGGCCGACGAAACCCGTGCGCATGGTGGTCCCCTTCCCACCCGGCGGAGCAACGGATGCCGCTGCGCGCATCTATGCGCAACATCTGGGTGACTACCTGGGCCAAGGCGTGGTCGTGGAAAACAAAGCGGGCGCGGGAGGCGAGATCGGCGCGGAGTACGTCGCCAAATCCGCGGCCGACGGCTATACCCTGCTGATGGGCGCCGTGGGCAGCCACGCGATCCATGCCGCCATGCCGGACAAGCCCGGCTACGACTTTGGCACCGCCTTCGTGGGCGTATCGATGGCAACCAGCATGCCCATGGCCGTGGCAGTGAACAGTGCCAAGATCCCGGCGAAGAATGTCCAGGAGTTGATCGCCCTGGCCAAGAGCCGGCCCGGCTCCATCACCTTCGGCTCGGCCGGCCCGGGGACGTCCCAGCACATGGCGGGCGAACTCTTCCAGGTCGTGACGGGCACCAAGCTCATGCATGTGCCCTATCGCGGCAGCGGCCCGGCCATTACCGACCTGCTCGGCGGCCAGATCGACATGGTGATCGAAACGTTGCCAGCGCTGCTGCCGCAGGTTGCCACCGGAAAAATCCGCCTGCTCGGCGTCACGACCGCCACGCGAGCCACCGCATTGCCGGATCTGCCCACGCTGGCTGAGCAAGGCGTAAAGGATTACTCGGTCGCCACCACTTACGCTTTGCTGGCGCCGGCCGGCACACCGCCCGCGGTGGTGGACAAGCTTTCGGCGGGCATGCAGAAGGCTGCCGCCATGGCGTCCGTGCAGCAAGCTGCGCAAAAGCTGGGCGCCGACGCCGTGGCCACCACGCCAGCCGACACCAGCCGCGTGCTGAAGCAGGAAGTCGCCCGATGGGCCGACGTCGTGCGCCTGTCGGCGTCCAAATGATGGCGCCTCGCGCAAGCTCCACCCCGCCTGCCGCGGACCTGGCCATCGTTGGCGGCGGCTCGGTAGCCGTCAGCCTCCTGTATCAGTTCCTGCTCTCGCTGGAACCGGCCGGCGCCCGACCACTGGCCATCGTGCTGTTCGAGCCGCAGGCCGAGCCGGGCGCGGGCGACGCCTACCAGGACGATCTGCCCAGCAACCTGCTCAATATCCCCGCTGGCAATATGTCGGCGCGGGCCGACCACCGGCTGGATTTCGTGGAATGGCTGCGCGTCCAGGACCCCGCCTGGCTGCGCGCGCACGACGCCGAAACGATCGCACCGACGGACTTTCTGCCGCGGCCGCTGTTCGGCGCCTACATGCGCGCAGTGTACGAACGAGCCCGCGCACTGGCGCGTGCCCAGGGCATCGCGCTCACGCACGTGCGCAGCCGCGTCCGCCGCGTGGCGCCCCTGCCTGGCGGGGGCGTGCATGTGGAACCCGAACAGGGAGCCCCCTGCATCGCGCGCTATGTGGCGCTATGCAACGGCAACCTGCCCTCGCAGGCCTTTCCCGGGTTGCGAGATGCGCCCGGATACTTCAACAGCCCATATCCCGTGCGCGCGCTGGCCAGCGGCATCGCCGCCGATGCGCCGGTCTGCGTGGTCGGCACCAGCCTGAGCGCCGTCGACGCCGTGGCGGCCTTGCGGCAGGCAGCCCATCGCGGCCCCATCTTGTGCGTCTCGCGCAATGGCCGCCTGCCTGCCGTACGCAGCCCCCACAACCGTACGCCCGGCATGCTGCAACAACTGAGTCCGGAAGGCGTTCCGCGCCTTGCCGCCAGGCATGGCGGCGAACTGTCTCTTTCAGTCATCGCGGCGGCGCTCCAGGAAGAAGTGCTTGCGCTGGGCGGCAGCCTGGAACCGGCAGACGTGCTGGGCATCGACGGCGATGCCCGCGCCGCGCTGGACGCAGAGATACGGCGGTCCGAGCAGGCCGCCCGTCCCTGGCAGGCCGTGGCGGCAGCGACCAACGCCACCGTGGACCTGATCTGGCATCTGATGCCGCCGTCCGAGCGCAGCCGCTTCCAGGCGCAGTGGCGTTCGCTCTGGATGGCGCGGCGCGCCACCTTTCCGATGCGCAACGCCCTGAAGCTGCAGGCGCTGTTCCAAAACGGCCAGCTGCAAGTGAGCGGCGGCTATCTGGACAGCCGGCACGACAGCGCCAGCGGCCTGTTCCACACGCGCTTGCGCAATCCGGCGGGTGACATCAGCACGCACGCCAGCCGTTATCTGATCAATGCCACCAGCTTCTCGGTCGATACGGCGCGCACGCAGGACCCGTTGGTGTCCGCGCTGCTGCGCGAAGGGCACGCCCGGCCCGACCCTCACGGCGGCCTGGCGCTGGACTACGACACGGGCTGCCTGAAAAACGCGCAGGGTGAAATCCAGGCGCATATTTCATTGTTGGGCAGCCTGGCGAGCGGCACGTACTTCTGGACCACCTCCATGGATGTCAATGCGCGTCTGGCGCAAGGCCAGGCCCGGCGCATCGCCGCGGCCCTGGCGCGGACCGCTATTGGTCCAGATAGCCCCGGCGATAGCCCATCCCTTGCGAAATCGACTGGGCACAGGCAGCCACTTCCGGCGCCAGCTGCTTCATCCTAGCGGCGCTCAGGCGATCCAGCGGCCCCGAGATGCCTATCGCGGCCACGGGCTGGTCCAGACTGTTGAACAGGGTCACGGCCAGTCCGCCCACGCCTTCGCGCCATTCGCCCCGGTTGATCGCGTAGCCGCTGCGGGCGATCTTGCGCAGTTCGTCCTTCAGCAGCGGCATGGACACGATGGTCGATGGCGTATGGCGCACGAGCTTGTCGGCGTAACGCTCGACGTAGCCTTCCGCCTGATAGGCGAGCAAGGCCTTGCCGGTGGCGACGGCATAGGCCGGCGCGCGTCCGCCCACCATGGAATAGGCGCGTATGGGCTGGGGACTGTCGATCTTGTCTACGTACACCACGTCGAAGCCGTCGAGCACGGACAAGTGCACGGTTTCTCCCGTCTGGTCGGCTAGCGTGCGCATGTACGGGGCTGCCAGCTTGCGCACGTCCAGTTGGGCTAGTTGACGCGCCGCCAGCTCGAACAGCCGCACCGCGCCGCGATAACCGCCGCCGTCATCGTCCTTGATCACGTAGCCCGCGTGGATGAGCGTCTGCAAGGTGCGGTGCGTATTGCTGCGGGTCAGCCCGACGCGAGCGGCCAGCGCATCGATGGTGCGCGGCGGATTGTCCACGTCGGTGACCGCCTCCAACACCATCAGGCCTTTGAGCAGCGTCTTGTCCATTGTTTGTTTTCCTAATATTTAGGACAAGAAAATAGCACGAGACGCCGCAATCGAACAGGGTGCTAGCCGGCGCCGCCAGCAATCGCGGCCCGCACGGCTTCGGAACGATCCCAGAGGTTGGGCAGGCTGGATGAAGAATACCCCGACACAAAAGGCTTGGCCTGCCCCGTGGCGGGGTCATAGACATGGCGCGACACGGCACCGATATTGCCGCCATAGAGATGGACGCTGATGGATACGCGGTCCGCATGGGCATTGGACACGCGGTGGATGTCGCCCTCGGCGGGCGACAGGCGCTCCACGTCGCCCGGTTGGAGGGTCGTCGCGGCTCCCGCGGGGGCCACGCCGCCATCCTGGCCGCGCACATAGCGCTGGTTGACCTCGGCGCCGCGCAACATGCCCACATAGCCCCACACCTCATGATCGTGCACCGGCGTGAACTGCCCGGGCCCCCATACGAAGCTCACCAGCGAAAACCGCTCCAGCGGATCGCAATGCAGCAGGTATTGCTGGTAGTACTGCGGATGGGGCGCGGTACAGGCTTCGGGCAGCCAGTCATCATGCCGCACCAGATCCGCGAAGGCCGCCTCCAGCTCCGGGCTTTGCGCCAGACCGGAAGGTGTGGCCAAGCGGGTCGCGGCGGCGATGAAGCGGCGCAGCCTGTCCAGGCCGCCTTGAGATTCGGGCATTGCGTCTCTCCATGAGTTCTGGAAATCCCAGATTGAAAAAATAGTATCCACGATTCAGGACGGATGCGCGACCTTGCCCCTGACGTCGCCCGGGTATTCACCCTAAGGCTATTCTTGTGAGGGCCAGACTCGCGCATGCGAGCGTATCGGACGGGCTGCAAGATTGAAAATGAAAAACACGCATCAGGATATTCCCCCCTCGCTGACGCAAGCGTTGCGGCAGGCTCGGCGCATCGTCGTCTTCACCGGCGCCGGCGTCTCCGCGGAAAGCGGCATTGCTACCTTCCGCGATGCGCTGACGGGCTTGTGGTCGCGCTTTGACGCGCAGGCGCTGGCTACGCCCGAGGCGTTCCAGGCCCAGCCCGACGTCGTCTGGGGCTGGTACGAATGGCGACGCGCGCAAGTCCTGCGCGCAACCCCGAATGCCGCGCATCGCGCCATCGCGGCATGGGCGCAGCATGTGCCCGAACTGCTCGTCGTCACGCAGAACGTGGATGATCTGCATGAACGCGCAGGCAGTCCTCGCGTCGCGCATCTGCATGGCAGCCTGCATGCTCCACGCTGCTCGGCCTGCGGCGCCGCGCACACCTTTGCGCAGGAGCTTCCGGACGGACCCGAAGAAGGACGGCGCATCATCCCGCCAGCCTGCTCAAAGTGCGGCGCTCCCGTAAGGCCCGGCGTCGTGTGGTTCGGTGAAAGCCTGCCTCGGCACGCCTGGAGCCTCGCCATGCTCGCCGCCGAACAATGCGACCTGCTATTGAGCATCGGCACATCCGCGCTGGTCTACCCGGCGGCTGAGTTGCCGCAACGCGCGCTGGCTGCCGGCGCGATCGTGGCGCAGATCAACTTAGCTGCAACGCCGCTGGATGCGCGCGCGCACCACAATCTGCGCGGCGCGGCCGCGGACGTCATGCCCCGGCTGCTCGCCAGCGCGGGCTTCGGCCTCACCACTTGCAGCCCCGATCCGTGACGGTATCGGCCAGCAGGAATGGCAAGGCCAGCAAGCCCATGTCGGCATGAGCGTTCTTGCACGGTGGCCGCGCGCTTTTCGCGATGCCTCGCGCGAGTTCGGATTGCTCGACCGGCGCCTTGGGCCCCAGGCGCACCACGGGCTCACCGCGCGAGCGCGGCATGCCCGCCGACGCCGCGTCTTCCGCTCGCCAACCGAAGTCGCGATGCGAGTCCTGCGCGCCTGACGCTTGCGCTGGCGCCCTTCCCCGCTGCGGCGAAGGCGGCGCGGGCGTCTTGTACGCGCCGGAACGTTGCCGTGGCGGCGCGGAGGGAATCGACGGCGTATCGATGCGTGCAGGCGTGGCAGGCCCGGGGTTGCCCGCAGAGGCCCCGGCGGCCATTTTCTGCGACGACGTGGAACGCTGCGGGACCTTTTCGGGCAACAGATCCACGAAGAACGAAAGGTCCGGCGGGTGCGCGGCGGACCTGCCTATGGGCTCTATCCGTTCGCGCCACCAGAGCCCGGCCAATCCCGCATGCAGCATGCATGACGCCAGTACCGCCCACCACGCCACCGCCTTTGCTCGCGGCCGCGCATCCCGGATTTCTGCCGCGACAACGCGCATTGGCACCACTTGAACAGTACGCCCGGACAACGGGCAACGCGGCGATGATAGCCTCGCGCGCAGTGAAGATTTGTGAAGATGTTGTGGGCTGATGTAGCGCACAATCAGAGACTCAAGTCAGGCGAGGGGAAACCCCAAATCCCACCACACGCACCCCGGGATACAGTGGCGGGAAAGGTTTCGCCGTGGAGATTATCATTCCGTTTTCCTGGAGACTTCCCGACGTGTTTGTGCGCTCGCCAGACGGTGTCTTGCACCGTGTGGTGCGCCACGCCACGACCACGGAAACCATCGCGCAACTCGAGAGCATGCCCAGCAATTACCACCTGGATTGCGAATGCATGCTCGACAACGGCGAAACCCTGCACTGGATTGGCGACAACCAGTATCGCCAACTGAATAGTGGCACCATTTTCACCGCCGAAAGCGCGGCCACCACGCCCCGCGGCGATTCCCGCAAAAGCGCTGCCACCAAGAGCAGCCTGCGCGACGCACGCAGGAAACCCGCGGCGCGCAAAGCCTCCGCACAGGGGCAGAGTCATTTACCATTAGCTGTCGTCAATCTAAAAACCGGCAACGACTGGAGCCTGATACGCGCCTGGCGCGAGCATCTCAATATCAGCACCGCTGATATGGCTGCGCGGCTGGGCGTGGACCACTCCATCTACGTCGAACTGGAAAGGCCGCGCCCGCGACCCAGGCAGGTTATCCTGGACCGCGTATCCGAAGCCCTGGGCGTCTCTCCCGACCAGCTCGACGATTCATTGTTTGGAGGGCATTTTCAATAGCGCCTCGCGCCGGAACATCAAGCTTCCCGCCCTGGCGCACTGAACTGCCCAAACGACTTTGGCGCCGTAATCCAATGGCCCGCGCATGGAGGTATCGCATATGCTCGGCACCGCAAGACGATTGACCGACGTCCTCGCCACCGCGCCGGACGGCACGCTGTACCGCATTGAACGCTTCGTCTCGGACCCGGACGCGTACTCCGCGCTGGGCACCCCGCGTTTCGACCCGAAGACGCATTGCATATGCCGCACCAGTACAGGCGAAAAGGTCTCGTGGCTGGGCGGACAGACCTACCGTCTGGTAAAGAGCGGCACCTCGCTGACGGCGGTGGACCGACGACGCCACTAGGCCCACCAGGACCGCCACCCCATGCATTCGGGTGGCGGCCGTTGCATCCCCAACTCTTCAAGCCCACGGCACCGGCGCGCGTCCGGCATCGCCGGCGCTCGCGCTTGTTCCAGATCAAAGATATTCATGCGCACCGAGCAGTACGCTGCACGCATACATGGAACGATCGGCGCCGCTGTAGCGCCATCACGCAGCAGGCACCCGGCATGGCCAAGAAGTTTCCCTTGCATCCCAAGCACCCCGAACGCATATGCTGGGGCTGCGATCGCTATTGCCCTACCGACTCGATGGCCTGCGGCAACGGCTCCGGCCGCACCATGCATCCCGCTGAAATGCTGGGAGACGACTGGTACACAGTCGGCGATTGGGGGTTCGACGACGGCGATGACAACGCCCGAGGCCCGGTTCCAGTCCAGGCCGCGGACCCTCCATCGACGCACTGAGCCGCAGTGAATCAATCCGCAGGGAATCAATCCGCAGTGAATCAACCCCTGCTCGCAAAACAAAAAGGCCTTCGATCCAAGATCAAAGGCCTTTCCGTTTTCTTTCTGTAGGCCAAGCAAGAAGCTTGGCGCGCCCGGCAGGATTCGAACCTACGACCCCCTGGTTCGTAGCCAGGTACTCTATCCA
>NZ_JAYJLE010000006.1:0-330855 GCF_035282245.1 Achromobacter sp. D10 | reverse complement strand
GCCGATGTTGCCCAGGCCCAGCACCGCGGTGCCGTTGGTGATCACGCCCACCAGGTTGCCGCGGCCGGTGTACCGGTACACATTGGCCGGATCGGCCACGATTTCTTCACAGGCTGCCGCCACCCCGGGCGAATACGCCAGGGCCAGGTCCCGCTGGTTGACCAGCGGCTTGGACGCCACGACGGAGATCTTCCCCGGGGTGGGGAACTCGTGATAGTCCAGTGCTGCCTGGCGGTCCGATTGCGTATTCATGGGGCAGAGCCTCCTAGTCTTGATATAGGAAAAATTCTAGGCTCCAATACATAATCAGATCATTCAACTTTAATATTGTTCCATAACCTTTATCTTATGCATTGCCTATGACAGCCTTTGATCCGGACCTCGTCATCCGGAAACTGACCTCGCGGCTGAAAATGCGCCATCTGGTCTTGCTGCTGCAGATCGAGCAGCACGGTTCGCTGACCCGGGTGGCCGAGCACATGGCCACCAGCCAGCCAGCCGTGACCAATGCCCTGGCGGAACTGGAAAGCATGTTCGACGTGCCCCTGTTCGAACGCTCGGTGCGCGGCATGACACCGACGCCCCTGGGCGCGGTGGTGCTGGCGCGGGCCCGCGCCCTGGTCCACGATCTGGGGCACCTGGTCCAGGAAATGGAAGCCGTCGCGGCCGGCCACGCGGCCCATCTGCACATCGGCGTCATTCCTTTCGTATCCGGGCAGATGCTGTCGTCCGCCATCGGGCGCACGCGGCCGGCGGGCCGCCGGATCACCGCCACCATCCACGAGGGCCAGGGGCCGGCGCTGCTACGCCAATTGCGCGACCATACGCTGGACATGGTGGTGGGCTGGGCCACGCCCTCGGTGGACATGGACAACCTGGGTTTCGAGGTGCTCTACCACCAACAGCCGCGCCTGATCGCCAGCCGCCGGCTGGCTGCCCGCCTGGGTCGCTCGCGGCTGGAATGGAACCGGCTGGCCGACCTGGACTGGATCCTGGGCACGCCCGACAGCCCGATCCGCGAACAGGTTTCCGAGATCTTCCTGCGCGCAGGCCTGGCGCCCCCGACGCCCTCGGTACAGAGCGACTCCTCCAAGCTGATCGGGGAAATGATCGTGGCCAGCGACCGAGCCGTCGCCATCCTGCCCGCCGACATCGCCGACGAACTGGTGCGCATTGCGGGAGCGGCCATCGTGCCGTATTCCTTTGACTGGACCCTCCCGCCTATCGCGCTGTTCACGCGCGCGGACGGACTGCGCCGCAACGTGGACGCCCTGTTCGCCGCCGCGCTGCGCGAGGCCTATACCAAAGGCGCGCGCCCGCCCGCCTGAACCGCGCCAGCGCCGGGAAAATTGCCAACAAATGCAAATGCGCTCGCTCTGCGGCCGCACGCCCTCCTATACTTCCCGCGCCAAGCAACAAGCAGGAGGGCACGCAGTTTGTTCACACTTCCGCCTATCAACCCGGGCCGCGGCGCGATCGCCCTCGTCATGTTCGCCGCGCTCGCCGGATTGTCCGGCTGCAATTCGCTGCTGAACGAAGGCACGGGCGCCGCGGCCGGTATCGCCGGCACCGCCATCGCCAACAAGGTCACGGACAACGCCACGGTCGCCACCGGCATCGGCCTGGGCGTGCAAGCCGGCGCCAAGGCCGCGCTGGCCTACGCGCAACGCAAGACCCGCGGCGAAGAGCAGGATGCCATTGCCATGGCGGCGGGCCCGCTGGCGGTAGGCAAGGTGGCCAACTGGCAAGTCAAGCACCAGTTGCCCATCGAAAGCGACGCCCGGGGCCAGGTCACCGTCAGCCGCCTGATCGGCGGGGTGAACCTGGAATGCAAGGAAGTGGTCTTCTCGATTGATACGCCCGCCGACAAGGCCGGCGCCGATCCCCAACGCGAGTTCTACGTCACCACCGTCTGCCGCGACGGCGAGCACTGGCGCTGGGCCAGCGCCGAACCCGCCACGGCCCGCTGGGGCTCGCTGCAGTGAGGCGCGCCGCGAGTCTGCTGGCGCTGGGCGCCTGCCTGGGTCTGGCCGGCTGCCAGAGTTCCTCGATCGGCGGGGCGACCGGCGCCGTGGTCGGCACGGTCAGCGGCGCCGCCACCGCCAATCCGGTAGCGGGCTATGCCATCGGCGTCACCGTGCAGGCCGCCGTGGACGCCACCGTGAAATACGTGCTGCGCGAATGGAAGAACGACCAGCAGAACGTCATGGCCAACGCCGCCGGCGCGCTGGCCGTCGGCGAGGTCCGCCAATGGGAAATCCGCCATGCGCTTCCAGTGGGCAACGAGCGCGGCAGCATCCAGGCAGTGCGCGACATCGCCACACCGCTGGCCCATTGCCGCGAAGTGCTGTTCACGGTGGAGCAGAAGGATGCCCCCGCGCCCGCCTACTCCAGCATGATCTGCCAGCAGCCGGGCGGCCAGTGGAAGTGGGCCGCGGCCGAACCCTCGGTCGCTCGGTGGAACGGGCTGCAGTAGCCTGAACGCCGACCGGCTTGATCCCCCCGCGATGCGCGGGCGATACTGCATGCCAGCCCCACCCCCATTCCCGCCCATGAATCCAGGCCAGTTCGTCATGCAACGCAGTGCGCTCGCCGGCGTGCAGGCCGTGGCCGCGCACAGCCGACATGCATTCGCGCGCCATACGCATGAGCAATTCGGCATAGGCGTAATGCGCCTGGGCGCCCAGGTCTCGCACAGCGGCCGCGGGCAGGTCGAGGCCGGCCCCGGCCACGTCATCACGGTAAACCCCGGCGAAGTGCATGACGGCGCCCCCATCGGCGATCACGGGCGCGCCTGGCAGATGCTGTACCTGGATCCCGAGGTCATTGCCCAGGCCGCGGCCGAACTGGACGCAGGCAGCCAGAGCTACGAATTCGAACATCCCGCGCAAGACCGCCCGGCGCTGGCGCGCGACGTCCTGGCGCTGTATGCCGAGGCCACCGCCGGCGCCGCGCCTCTGGCTTGCGAAGCGCTGCTGCTGCGCATCCTGGCCCAGGCGCGCGACCGCGACGCGGCGCGCCTGGCCCCCCGCCCACGCGCCGCGCCCGACGCCATCCGCCACGCGCGCGCCCTGATCGACGATGACCCGGCCGCCTTGTTGACGCTGGCCGACCTGGCCGCAGCCTGCGGGCTGAGCCGCTATCAGGTGCTGCGGGCCTTTGCCCGCGAAACCGGCCTCACGCCCCACGCGTATCAGATTCAGCGCCGGCTGCTGCTCGCCCGCAGCCTGATCCGCCGGGGCTCGTCCCTGGCCGACGCCGCAGCCACGGTCGGTTTCGCCGACCAGAGCCATATGACCCGCCTGTTCGTGCGCGCCTATGGCGTGTCGCCGCGCCGCTACGCGCTGGCCGCCGGCTGAGCGCTGCAATTTCGTTCAAGACCCGCCCCGGACCGGTCGCTTAGCCTGTGCGCCTTACTCCTATCGGGCGCGAATCGGGTCATGAACAATCGCATGCAGGGCTATTGCTATCTGGCGGCGGCCATGGTGCTGGTAGGCAGCACGGTGGCCGCCAGCAAGATCATCGGATCGGGCTTGCCGCCCTTCACCGCGACCGCCTTGCGCTTTGCCATTGCCCTGCCCTGCTTCATTCTGCTGATGGCATTCACCGGCGCGCGCCTGCCACGGCTGTGCTGGCGCGACTGGCTGCTGCTGGCGGCCCAGGCCACCGCCGGCAGCGTGGGCTACACCACGTTGCTGATCGCCGGCCTGCAACGCGCGTCGGCCGTCGATGGCGGCATCATCCTGGGCACCCTCCCGCTGGTTTCCGCCGCTATCGCCATCGTGCTGCTGGGCGAACGTCCGGCCAAGGCCACGCTGGCCGCCATTGCCGCAGCGGGCTTGGGCGTCTGGCTGATGATGCGCCATTCAGCCGATACGGGCGGCGCGCACTCGTTATCCGGCAATGCGCTGATCCTGGGCGCCGTGCTGTGCGAAGGGTTGTTCATCCTGCTCAATAAACGGCTGCGCCAGCCGGTGGCGCCGCTGGCCTTGTCCACGCTCATGACGGGTTTCGGCCTCGCGTTCTCGGCGTTGGCAAGCGTGGCGGAAGCCCCCTGGAACCTGTCCTTGCCCCTGCCGGCCCTGACGGCGGTGGCCTACTACGCGCTGGTGCCCACCGTGGGCGGCTTCCTGCTCTGGTACGCCGGCGCGGCCCGCGTGCAGGGCGCCGAGGCCGCTTTGTTCACCGCGCTGGCGCCGGTATCGGCCGTGGCGCTGGCCGCCGGACTGCTGGGTGAATCCTTGGCCTACGCGCAGGTGGCGGGCATGGCCTGCGTGCTTGGCGCAGTGATGACGCTGGCCGGGTCCGGCATCCGTACACGCAGCAGACAGGCCGCCGCCGCAGCGCAGGCTCGTCACGGCGATGGAGCCCGCGCGGATCCTAGCCGCGGCTGAACGCCAGAGCGAATTCGTCGGAAAAGATATCGGCCAGAGAACGGCGCAGCGCGGCCGCCCGCTCGGGGCCGTAGGCCGACTCGAAGCGGCGCTGCGCCTCCTTCCACAACCGCCGGGACTCCGCCAGCTTGGCGCGGCCGGCATCCGTCAGGGCCACCCGCCGGCTGCGGCCATCCAGGGGATCGCGCGACATCTGCACGTAGCCATCGCGCTCCAGCGGCTTGAGGTTGTGCGCCAGCGCCGACCGGTCCAGCACCATGATCCGCGCCAGGTCCGTCATGGACGGCGTGCCTGCGCGCGCGATGTGCACCAGGATGGAATGCTGCGACACTTTCAGGCCGCAGGGCGCCAGCACCGTGTCGTACAACTGGGACACGCGCCGTGTCGCCTTGCGCAGCGCGGCGCCGTTGCAGACGAGCGGGTCGGGCGCAATGGAGGCGGCGGGGACGGAAGGCTGTTCGTCGGACATGACAGGCGCAATAAGTGTTGGGCGGCAAGGACTAAACGCTACCGCCGGGCCGGGTTCCAGTCTAGCCCAATCTTGACTTTTATTGGCATATGCACGTAAATATCCGGACGCCATCCTCAGGCTTCCTGCCATGTCCGCGTCCCCGCCTCCCCGCCCCGTCAACGCGCGCCTGCACGCCATGCTCCATGCACCCATCGCGCCCACGCTGGCGCGGCTGGCATGGCCGAATATCCTGATGATGCTGGCGCAATCCTCCACCGGCTTGATCGAAACGTGGTTCCTGGCCCGCCTGGGCACGCCCGTGCTGGCGGGGGTCGCCCTGGTGGTGCCCGTGCTGATGCTGATGCAGAACATGTCGCAAGGCGCAATGGGCGGCGGCATCTCGGCTGCGGTGGCCCGGTCCCTGGGCGGCGGCCGGCAACGCGAGGCCGACCAGCTGGTGCTGCATGCCGTGGTGCTCAACGGCTTATTGGGCCTGGGCTTTTGCGCGCTGTTGCTGCTTGGCGGTCCGCGCCTGTACCGAGCGCTGGGCGCGGAAGGCGAGGCGCTGGAGGCGGCCTTGGCCTATTCCGACGTCATCTTCGGCGGCATCGTCCTGATGTGGCTGATGAATGCGTTCGCCAGCGCCATCCGCGGCACCGGCAATATGCTCGTGCCCGGCGCCGTAATCTGCGGCGGCGCCCTGCTGCTGATCCCGCTATCGCCCTGCCTGATCTTCGGCTGGGGACCGTTTCCCGCCTTGGGCGTGGCCGGAGGCGGCTGGGCGCTGGTCATCTATTACGCCCTGGGCACGCTGATCCTGGGGCTGTACTGCGCCAGCGGGCGCAACGCGGCGCGCCTGGTGCCCAGCCGCCTGTATCCGGGCCTGATGCGCAACATACTCAGCGTGGGCGCGCTGGCCACCATCAACCCGCTCTTGACCAACGCCCTGGTGGCCCTGACGGCAGCGCTGGTTGGCGCATATGCCGGCACGGCCGCGGTCGCCGGCTATGGCATCGCGGTCCGCCTGGAATACCTGCTGATGCCCATTGCCTTCGGACTCGGCGCGCCCATGGTGGCGATGGTGGGATCCAACATCGGCGCGGGCCAGCCCGAACGCGCGCTGCGCATCGCCTTGACCGGAGGCGCCATGGCCTTTGTGCTGGCCGAGACCATCGGACTGGCGGCGGCGTTCTTCCCCGAGGCCTGGCTGCGCCTGTTCGGCGCGCAGGACCATATGCTGGAAGCCGGCGCCAGCTACCTGCGCACCGTCGGCCCGGTCTACGGCTTCTTCGCCCTGGGCTTCTCGATGTACTTCGCTTCACAAGGCGCGGGCCGCCTGAAATGGCCGCTAATCGCGGGTTTCCTGCGCTTGCTGCTCGCCATCGGCGCCGGCGCCATCGCCTTGCGCCTGACGGGATCGTTGAGCCTGTTCTTCGCGATTGCGGCCGTGGCGATGTGCGTCTATGGCCTGGTCATCCTGGGCGCCATCGCTTCAGGCTCCTGGTTCGATCGCGCGCCTTTGCGCAAGCGCGGACTGTTCGCGCGCCCCTAGCGCGCTATGGCGCCGGGGCGTCGCGCAGGGCGTACGCCACCAGCTCGGCCGCGTAGGCCGGCAGGGTGTCGCGCACGCACAGCACCAGGTCGCGCGTGGCCCAGTCATCGGCCAGGGCTACACGCCGCACGCCCGCCGTCCGGCCATAACGCGCCGCAGCCACGCGGGGCACGATGCCTATGCCTACTCCCTGCCCCACCATCCGGCACACGGCGTCGAAGCTGCGCAGCCGCACACGGTACGACAAGGCCTTGCCGCCTCGGCGCGCGTGATGCGCAATGTGTTCCTGCAAGGCGCTGCCCTCGACCAGCCCGACAAATTCCTGGTCAGCCACATCAGCCAGCAGCACCGACGGGCGTCCGGCCAGCGCGTGGTCCGGCGGCACGATCAGCGTCAGCGGGTCATGGCGAAAGGTTTGCGTGGTGAGGCCGTGCAGGTCGGCGGAATCCGCCAGCACGCCGATGTCGCAGGTGCCCGCGCGCAACGCGTCGGCAATCTCATGGCTCAGGCGTTCCTCCAGGTCCACTGAGACGCGGGGATGGTCCTTGAGAAAAGCGCCCAACACCGGCGGCAGGTATTCGCTCAACGCCGTGGTGTTGCACAGCACACGCACATGCCCCTTCAATCCCTGCCCGTAGTGGTCCAGTTCGCCGCGCATGCGGTCCATCTGCGCCAGCACCACGCGCGCGTGGTGCGCCAGTGTGCGGCCCGCCGGCGTGGGCTCGACCCCGCGCGGCTCGCGCAGCAGCAGCGGCACGCCCAGCGTGTCCTCCATGCCGCGTATGCGTTCGCTGGCCGAGGCCAGCGTCATATGGGAACGCCTGGCCCCCGCCGTGATGGAGCCGGTTTCCTGCACGTTGAGGAACAGCCGCAGATCGGTGAGATCGAATCGCATGCCCAAAGCGTAGCACGCGGACCCTCAGGCCCAACCATAGGGTCGCTATGCAATTTCCCGATATGAGCTTCACTTCCGGGGAAGGACAATGAATCCCAAGCACCTATTTTCCGGGGAAAATCCATGAAAACCTTGAATCCGCGCTCCGCGTTGGCGCACCGGTCCGCCCTGGCCCTGCTGGCGTGGGCCTTGCATGGCTCAGGCATGGCCGAAGCCAGCAGCCTGGACCCGCACACAACGCCGGCACAGAAATACGCGCTTGCGTTGGAGGCCCAGACCGTGGGCGACTACGCCGCCATGGCGCAATGGCTGCGCGCAGCCGCAAGCGACGGCCACGCCGCCGCGCAGCGCATGCTGGGAATTGCGCTGCTCGGCGGACCGGCGTTGTACGGGGAATCGGTGCGCGCCGACCTGTGCGAAGGGCGACGGTGGCTATTGCTGGCCGCACGCCAGGACGGCGCCGCTACGGACGACGTAGCCTATGCGCTGTTCGGCCGGCCCCGCACGGGCCTCACCGCCCACTGCGAGCCAGCATGAATTTTCCTGATCTGCTTCCCGGCGGCACGCCAGCGTTGATCGCGATCACCCTATCCGTGTTCATACTGGCCGGCGTGGTCAAAGGCGTCGTGGGCCTGGGCTTGCCCACCATCTCGATGGCCATGCTGGCGCTGGTCATGGCTCCGGCCCAGGCCGCGGCGCTGTTGATCGTGCCCTCCCTGATCACCAATCTCTGGCAGGCCCGGCCGTGGCCCACGCTGCCGCGAGTCTTGCGCCGCATCGGCGCCATGCAGGCGGGTGTCTGCGCAGGCACCATAGGCGGCGCGCTGTGGCTGGGACCGCCTTCGGGCCAGTGGGCAAGCGTGTGCCTGGGCCTGGCACTGGTGGCCTATGCAGCCTGGGGCCTGTTCGGCTCGCCCCCCAGCGCGCCGCAGCGTTACGCAGGACTGACGGGTCTGGCGGTCGGAGCCGTCACCGGCCTCATCACGGCCGCGACGGGGGTGTTCGTGATTCCCGCCGTGCCCTATCTGCAAGCCCTGAACCTGGGCAAGGACGGCCTGATCCAAGCGATGGGCATTTCGTTCACGGTGTCCACCGTGGCGCTGGCCGTGGGCCTCGCCATCAACGGTGGCTACTCGCCCGAGGCGGCCGGCGCATCCGTGCTGATGCTGTTGCCCGCGCTGGCCGGCATGGCGCTGGGCACCTGGTTGCGCGGCAGGATGTCGCCGCAGGTATTCAAGCGCTGCTTCATGGTGAGCCTGGCGCTGCTGGGCGCCTATCAGGCCGCCCAGGGCTGGGCCGCCTGATACCGGCAATCACGCGGCCAAACGCCTTTCGTCCACGAAGCCGATCGACACGGACATCTCGCGCCAGCGCGCCAACTCCTGCTGCACCGACTGGATCTTGGCGCGGGCCTGATCGAAGGCATCGCGTCCCAGGAACAGGTGCAGGGGCGCGTACTGCGCTTGCGCCGCGTTGATCAGCGCTCGCGCCACCTTGGCGGGGTCGCCATCCGAGTCGCGCGCCGGTGCATTGCGCGCCGCCTGTTCGGGCGCGTCGCCCCCTCCCGCGGCCGCATGCATCGCGCCCGGATACACCAGCGACACCCGGATGCCGAAAGGCTCGGTCTCCGCCGCCAGCGCTTCGGTCAGGCCGCTGACCGCAAACTTGGCTGCGCTGTAGGCGCCCCAATCGACGCGGCCGCCATCGAATCCGAGAATGGACGAGATGTTGAACACATGCCCGCTGCGCTGCGCGCGCATGTGCGGCAACACAGCGCGGATCACGTTCAGCGTGGCGAACACATTAATGTCGAAAGTGCTGCGCAAGTCTGCATCCGGCAAGCTGTCCAGTGCGCCCCGCAACCCATGGCCCGCGTTGTTCACCACCACGTCCAGCCCGCCGAAAGCCGCAACCGTGGCGTCCACGGCGCGCCGCAGTTTGCGCTCGTCCGCCAGATCCACCGTCAGGGGCAGGAACTGGCCTTCCAGCTTGACTCCTACCGCGTCCAGCAGCGCATCGCCGTCCCGCGACGTCGCCGCCACCTTGTGGCCCAAGTCCAGCAGCATCTTCACCAAGACCAGGCCCAGCCCTGAGGATGCGTCCGTCACAAACCAGATTTTTTCGGTATTCATGCGATTCCTTCCCTTGCGTGCGCTGCCGCCTACGCGCCCGGCAGCGTGGCGGAGGCGGCGCGTCCGCCATGGACGCACCGCCTCGACCTCGGAAGAGATGGTAAGAATCGCAAGCCGGCGCGTACAGGCTCGTTCTTGCGTGAAACCTGCCTATTCCTGCAACGCTGTGTTCCGCGCTCAGCCCAGCGCGCTGCGGTAGTGCTCGCTATCGAAGGCGGGCGCGCTCGCGGTCCGCGGCGCGGCCGGCTGCTCCACCGCCGTGCCAGGCGTTTCCACGCCGAAGAGCGAGAGTTCCGCGTTGACGAGTGCCAGGATGAAATTTGCCATGATGATTCCTTGGATATTGCGTCCAGACCCACGCGGGCCGCGCAGGTCTTATATGAGGACATGCCTGCCATGGTGCGGGCCTGGGAGCACGCCGTCCATTTGCTTTGTTCAATGGCGGCGATTGACGGCATGCAAGCCTGGAGGCGCCCAAGGCGGGAATGACGGATAATTCGGATGTTTTCCGCGACACTGCGGGAAGCGGCACTGTTTTTTTGGGCCTTGCGCCCGCCCGCATTCGGAGTCAGTCATGCATCGCGGTATCGAGGCGATCGAAAAATTCATGGAATCCGTCGGCCTGGCCTGGCACCCCGGCTCGACCGAACGCGCCGAGCTGAAAGTCAGCTACCGCATCGGCAACACCCGTCCGCTGGGCATCGACCGCACGTTGGTCGAGTTCCATTGCGACCCCAAGCGCGCCAAGGTCTGGGTGCCGGAATTCTCGCGCACCAGCTTCCACCAATGGTTCGAAGTGCCCTACCAGGAATTCGAGTTCACGCCTGGCGGCTCGATGCTCAAGATCAAGGCCCCGGCGCGGGGCAATGCTCCGCCCTACACCGTGGGCATCAAGCCGCTGGCCTGACCCGGCCGCCGTCTGGCGGCGCCTACGACAGTTGCTTGTACATGATGGTAGTTCCGTCCAGCTTGGCGGCGTCATGCGGATCGCGGCTGAATCCCGGTATCACTCCCACCGTCTGGTAGCCCTGGGACGCGTACAGCGGCTCGGCGCTATCACCTGTGCGCGTGTCCAGCGTGAGCAGGCTGCGGCCCTGGCACCGCGCCATGGATTCCGCCTCCGCCAACAAGGCGCGCGCAATGCCGCGGCGGCGGAAATCCGGATGCACCAGCAACTTGCGCACTTCGGCGCGGTGCGGCTGATTGGGCGGTGTATCCCAATCCAGCTGCACCGATCCCGCCACGCGTCCGTCCTGCCGCGCCACCCACAGCGCCGCCTTGCCCCCGGCGACCGCCGGCAGCACCTTGGCGCGCCAGAAAGCCTGCGCGTCCTCGGAGGAGTACGGCAGCACGAAGCTGACGCTGGCGCCACCCTGCACACAGGCACGCAGCAGTTCGGCCAAATCGGGCACGAGGGCGTCGGCGGACTGCGCCGACAGCAGTATCAATTCGGGATTCGGATAGGACATGGCGGGCTCAGACAATAAAGAGCAGATAGCGGGCGCCGCAATGCGGCGGGGTTGAGAATTCGCTGGCGCCGAACAGCTGGTAGCGCAGGCAGTCGCCCTGCGACAGGCTGTGCGCCTGCCCGTCGACGGTGATGGCCAGTTCGCCTTCCAGCATCAGCAGGTGATGTTCCAGTCCCGGCCGGGGCGAGCGCTCGTATGCGATGCGCGCGCCGGGCGCCAATTCGCACGCCAGCACCTCGCCCGCCAATTGCTGCGCGGGCGGGGACACCGAGCGGCGGCGAAAGCCGGCGCTGCCGTCGACCCACACGGTTTGCGCCTGCTGGGGCACCAGCGGCACGAAGTCATCCTCGACCATGAGCATCAGGCGCGACATGGTCAGGCCGTAGGCAGAGCACAGCTTGCCCAGGGCGCTGGCGGTGGGACTGACTTCCGCGTTTTCCAGGCGGGACAAGGTGGCGCGGCTGAGGCCCGCGCGAGCGGCCAACTCGTCCAGGGACCAATTGCGTTCCTGGCGCAACGCCTTGAGCCGCCCTGCGATGCGGCGGTCCAGATCGGCTTCGGATATCGGGTTGTTTTCCATATAAGAGAATTTCTCTCAAATACGGAAAATCGTCAAGATCATTGTGAGTAGGCGCATTGGACAGGGCCAAATCGAGCCCGCGCCCCGATTTCGGCACAATACGGGTCATGCACCTGGCCAAACCCCTGATGATGACCACTCTTTGCCTGAGCCTGCTGAGCGGCTGCGGCTTGCCGCCGCTGGACAACCGCAGCGTATCCCGCGCCCTGACGCCCGAGGCATCGCAAGATACCGCCCTGGGCCGAGCCATCGCGCCGCTGGCAGCCGGGCATCCCGGCAAGTCCGGCATCCATCCCCTGCCCGACGCCTATGATGCCTTCGCCGCCCGCATGCTGCTGGCGCGCGCCGCCCAGCGCAGCCTGGACGTGCAGTACTACATCTGGCACAAGGACATGACGGGCACCATGTTGCTGGAGGCGCTGCACGAAGCCGCCGACCGCGGCGTGCGCGTCCGGCTGCTGCTGGACGACAACGGCACCTCCGGACTGGACGAAGAACTGTCCGCGCTGGACGCGCACCCGAACATCGAGGTGCGGCTGTACAACCCCTTCGTATTGCGCTGGCCCAAGCCGCTGGGCTACGTGACGGACTTCCGCCGGCTCAATCGCCGCATGCACAATAAGTCCTTCACGGCCGATAACCAAGCCACCATCATCGGCGGCCGCAACATCGGCGACGAATACTTCGGCGCGGCCAGCGGCGTGCTGTTCACCGACCTGGACGTGCTGTCCATCGGCGCCGTCGTCAACGATGTATCGGTGGATTTCGACCGGTATTGGGCGAGCGACTCGGCCTATCCGGTAGACCGGCTGCTGAAAAAGACCGACCCGGGCGAACTGGACGAACTGGAACAGGCCGCGGCGCGGGTCGAGCGATCTCCGGAAGCCGCCGCTTATGCCGAAGCCATGCGCAAGCTGCCCTTCATCCAGCAACTGTTGCGCGGCGAACTGACGCTGGAATGGGCCGATACGCGCATGGTCAGCGACGATCCGCGCAAAACACTGGGCACCGCGCCGCCCGAAGCAATGCTGCCGCATCAGCTGCATGAAATCCTGGGCACGCCCACCACCGATCTCGAACTGGTGTCGCCCTATTTCGTGCCCACCGCCGTCGGCACCGAGTCCTTCGGCCAAATGGCGCGTAGCGGCGTCAAGGTCAAGGTCCTCACCAATGCGCTCGAAGCGACGGACGTCGCCGTGGTGCATTCCGGCTACGCCAAGCGCCGCAAGGACCTGCTGGCCAGCGGCGTGGAACTCTACGAAATGAAGCGCATGGGCGCCGAAGTCGAACGCAACAAGAGCATGGGCCCCTTTGGCAGCTCGGGCTCGAGCCTGCACGCCAAGACCTTCGCCGTCGACGGCAGGCGCATCTTCGTCGGTTCCTTCAACTTCGACCCGCGCTCGGCCAAGCTCAACACCGAGCTGGGCTTCGTCATAGACAGCCCCACGCTGGCGCGCCACATCGCCGACGCCTTCGACAAGGACATCCCCAGATCCGCCTACCGCGTCTGCCTGGACGACAAGGGCCAGCTCTATTGGCTGGAACAGCGCAACGGCGACACCATACGGCACGACACCGAGCCCGGCACCACCGTGTGGCAACGCCTGTCGGTCTGGTTCGTGTCGCTGCTGCCGCTGGAACCGCTGCTGTAGGCTGGCATGACTACCAACCTGGACCTGTTTGGCGAAGACGGCGACGACGGCGCCGTACAAGGCGGACGCGTCGTGCTCGGTCCGCAATCCTTGGTGCTGCGCGGCTTTGCCCTGCCCATGATGGACGCGCTGCTCGCCGGAGTCGATGCGGTGGCCGCGCAGGCGCCCTTCCGGCACATGGAAACCCCCGGCGGCTACACCATGTCAGTGGCGCTGACCAATTGCGGGCAGCTGGGCTGGACCAGCGATGCGCGCGGCTACCGCTATACGCGCACCGATCCGCTCTCCGGCCAACCCTGGCCCGCCATGCCCCCGGCCTTCATGCTGCTGGCGCAGGCCGCCGCGGCCGAGGCCGGCTTTGCCGGCTTCGAGCCGGACGCCTGCCTGGTCAACCGCTATGAGCCAGGCTCGCGCCTGTCGCTGCACCAGGACAGGAACGAACGCGACTACGGCGCGCCCATCGTCTCCGTATCGCTGGGCATACCCGCCATGTTCCTCTTCTGCGGCGAGCAGCGCGCGGACAAGGCCAGCCGCACACCGCTGTTCCATGGCGACGTGGTCGTGTGGGGCGGGGTCGACCGGCTGCGCTACCACGGCATCATGCCAATCAAGGATCTGCCGCATCCGCGGCTGGGCAGCCAGCGTATCAACTTCACCATCCGCCGCGCCGGCTGAGCGCGGCATGAGGGTTCCCCGCGTCTGGCCGGGCGCAAGCGGCGGCTCTACTATTGCGCACCCCTCATGCTCCGCCTACCGGATTCCCATGCGCACACGCACCGCCCTGGCTTTGCTCTGCACCCTCGTATCGGCGCCTTCCTGGTCGGATGAACCGCCCGCCCTGATCGAAAATTCACTGGGCATGACCTTTGTCCGCGTGCCGGCCGGCAGCTTCCAGATGGGCAGCGACGAGACGCCCGAGGCGCTGGCGCGCGACTATCCGCTCTACCCGCCGGACCGCTACGCCCAGCTATCCGATGAAGCGCCAGTGCATACGGTGCGCATCACCCGCCCGTTCTACCTGGAACGCACCGAGGTCACCGTGGGCCAGTTCCGCCGCTTCATCGAGGCGTCCGGCTACGTGCCGGAGTCGGAGGCCGACGGCACGGGCGGCTATGGCTACAACCCGCAGTACGACCCCGACAAATCCGAGCGCGGCGATGCCTTCGAAGGCCGTGACCGCCGCTACTCCTGGCGCAATCCGGGCTTCGCGCAAGGCGACGACCATCCCGTGGTCAACATCAGCTGGAACGACGCCACGGCGCTGGCGCGCTGGCTGACCCAGACCGAAGGCAAGGTCTACCGCCTGCCCACCGAGGCAGAATGGGAATACGCCTGCCGCGCCGGCACACGCACCCGCTACCAGAATGGCGACGATCCCGCCGCCATGCCCGACGTCGGCAACGGCTTCGACGCCGACGCCGCGCCGCTCTGGCCCAAATGGCAGACGCATGCCTCCGCCCGCGCCGACGGCCATGCCTTCACCGCCCCGGTCGCCAGCTACGCGCCCAATGCCTTCGGCCTGTACGACATGCACGGCAATGCCTGGGAGTGGGTCTCGGACTGGTATGGCGAGGACTACTACGCGCATTCCCCTGTGGATGACCCCCAGGGCCCCGCCAGCGGCAACGTGCGCGTGCGGCGCGGCGGCTCCTGGCATACCTGGGCGCTCTACACCCGCGCCTCCTACCGCAACTGGAACACCCAGGAAACGCGCTATCCTCTGGTGGGACTGAGGCTGCTGCGGGAGGCCGATTGAAACAAGACTGGATACTGCGCGCCGCGCCCTCGGGCCAGCTGGAGCGCATCGAGGCCTATTTCGGGGGCTCCGGCTATGGCATGCACCGCCACGACACCTACGCCATCGGCCGCACGCTGTCGGGCGTGCAGAGCTTCCACTACCGCCGCGGACTGCGTCACAGTTTGCCCGGCGGCACCATCGTGCTGCATCCCGACGAAGCCCACGACGGCCAGGCAGGGACAGAGGCCGGTTTCCACTACCGCATGATCTACGTCGAGCCGGCACTCATCCAGCAGATCCTGGGCGGACGGCCGCTGCCGTTCATCCCGGGCGGCATCTCGGCCGATCCGCGCCTGTACGCAGCCAGCGCCAGCCTGCTGCGGGACACGCATGATCCGATCGACCCGCTGCAGGAAGACGACGCGCTGTACGAGCTGAGCCATGCCCTGTACGCCGCGGCCGGTGGCAAGCCCGGGCGCCGCAGCGCCGACTACGCCGCCGCCGAGCGCGCCCGCCAGTACATCCACGCCTCCCTCGAACAGTCCATCACCCTAGACCAGCTGTCAGCGGCCGCGGGCAAGGACCGCTGGAGCCTGTCGCGCGACTTCCGCGCGCTGTTCGGTACCAGCCCCTATCGCTACGTGATGCTGCGCCGCCTCGACCAGGCGCGGCACCTGATCGCCGCCGGCATGCCGCTGGCGCAAGCGGCCGCCGCGTCGGGCTTCACCGACCAGAGCCACCTGACGCGCCGCCATGCCCAGACCTACGGCATGGCGCCCGACCGCTGGCGCCGGATGCTGCGCCGCTGAGCCGCCAGCCCCCACGCGCAAGGCTGCACGATCGTACAAGACGGCGCCCGCCCGGCCTTCTATCCTGGGGTCTGCTCAACCCCGCCCGCAGGCCGCCCCATGCCCGATATCCTTCCCATCAACTTCGCCGAAAAACTGGCGCTGTTTTCCGAACAATGGATGCCCAAAGTCGTCGCGGAGATGAACGACTACCAGTTCAAGCTGGTGAAAATACAGGGCGAATTCGTGTGGCACAGCCACGCCGACACCGACGAAACCTTCATCGTCATCGAGGGCCATCTGCGCATCGAACTGCGCGAGGGCCACATCGACCTGGGCCCCGGCGAAATGGCCGTGGTCCCCAAGGGCGTGGAGCACAAGCCCTGTGCGCCCAAGGAAGTCAAAATGCTTTTGATCGAGCCGCGCGGCGTACGCAACACCGGCGACCAGGGCGGCGATCGCAGCGCCCCCAATGACGTCTGGATCTGAGTCCGCCGCCATCTGCTAAGGTGTAAGCCCATCAGGAGCAAACCATGTCCAAGATCATGCTCGTCACCGGCGGCGGCCGCGGCATCGGCGCCGCCGTCGCCAAGCTGGCTGCCCGCCGCGGCTACGCGGTGGGCGTCAACTACCATTCCAACGCCGACGCCGCGCGCGCGGTGGTCGAGGAAATCGTGCGAGGCGGCGGCCGCGCCGTCGCGCTGCAGGCCGACGTCTCGCAAGAGGACCAGGTGCTGCGCATGTATGGCGAACTGGACCAACAGCTGGGCCGCATCGATGCGCTGGTCAACAACGCCGGCATCCTGGAGCAGCAGATGCGCGTGGACCAGATGAACGCCGACCGCCTGCTGCGCGTGCTGTCCACCAATGTGATCGGCGCCTTCCTGTGCGCCCGCGAAGCCGTGCGCCGCATGTCGACGCGGCATGGAGGCCAGGGCGGCGCCATCGTCAACGTGTCGTCCGCGGCGGCTCGCCTGGGCTCGCCCAACGAGTACGTGGACTACGCCGCATCCAAGGGCGCCATGGACACGATGACCATCGGCCTGTCCAAGGAAGTCGCGCCCGAAGGCATCCGCGTCAACGGCGTGCGTCCCGGCACCATCTACACCGATATGCACGCCAGCGGCGGCGAGCCAGGCCGCGTCGACCGCCTGAAGGGCGTTATCCCGCTGCGCCGCGGCGGCACGGTGGAGGAAGTGGCGGGCGCCGTCATGTGGTTGTTCTCGGACGAAGCCGGCTACACCAGCGGCTCCTTCATCGAGGTGTCCGGCGGCAATTGAGACGCCGCGCCAGACTTATTTGTTGTCGGTGGCAATGACGCTGGCCTCCTTTCTGGCGGCAATGCGCGCCTCGACGCGCCGCAGCACCGCCAGCACGAATAGCGCCATCACCGTGCTGACCACGGCGGTCGCTTCGCGCCCCATGCCCGCCGCCACGCCAATCGCGGCCGTCATCCAGATGCCGGCCGACGTCGTCAGCCCGCGGATCTCGCGCTCATCGCTCAACTTGATGATGGCGCCCGCGCCCAGAAAACCGATGCCGGCAATCACGCCCTGCAGCACCCGGCTCAGGTCGCCGACCTCCATGCCGCCCTGCAGCGGCACCAGCACGAAGATCGCGGCCCCCAGCGCCACCAGCATGTGGGTACGCAGGCCTGCGTCCTTGCCGCTGCGTTCGCGCTCGTAGCCCAGCATGCCGCCCAGCAGCATGGCCATGCCCAGGCGGAGCACGATGCGGGTCGCCTCCCCGACATCCGGAATGTCGGCGAATTCGCTGCGCACCGTGGACCAGATTTCCAGCCAGATTTCCGTCATCGCCGGCTCCTCGTGGGAAAGAGTCGGGCCAGCATAGCAGGCGCCACGACGCTGCCGCCATGCTGCGCACGCACTGGCACATGTAGGCACAACTGGTTTACAACCGAGCTGGCGTCACGCGGCGTCGCGGACGAAACTGACCGGAGGGTTTCATGGATTTGCAGCTAGGCGGTAAACGCGTGCTCATCACGGGCGCATCCAAGGGCATCGGCCTGGCATGCGCCCTCGCCTTCGCCCGCGAAGGTGCCGAACCGATACTGGTGGCCCGTGACGACGCGGCGCTCGGCGCGGCGGCCCAGGCAATCCGTGAACAGACCGGCAAGCAGGCGCGAGCCGTCACGCTGGACCTGGCGCAGGCCGGCGCCGCCCAACGCCTTGCCCAGGAAGCGGGCGACATAGACATCCTGGTCAACAACGCCGGCGCAGTGCCCGGCGGCGCCCTGGACCAGGTGCAGGACGAGCGTTGGCGCGCCGGCTGGGAACTGAAGGTCCACGGCTACATCGATCTGGCTCGCCTCTATTACCCGCGCATGCGCGACGCCGGAGCGGGCGTGATCGCCAATATCATCGGCATGGCGGGCTCCGCCCCGCGCGCCGACTACATCTGTGGGGCGGCGGCCAATGCATCGCTCATCGCCTTCACGCGCGCGCTGGGCGGGGATGCTCCGCGCCACGGCGTGCGGGTCTTCGGGGTGAACCCCTCGCGCACCCGCACCGACCGCGTGCTGACGCTGGCCAAACAGCGGGCTCAGGCGCGCTGGGGAGATGAAAACCGCTGGCAGGAAACGCTGTCGGACCTGCCTTTCGGCCGGCTGATGGAACCCGGCGAAGTGGCGGACATGATCGTGTTCGGCGCGTCCCCGCGCGCGGGCTATCTGAGCGGCACGGTGATCGATCTGGACGGCGGCGAACAGTACGCGCGCTGAGCGGAGGCCGGCGCGCCCGGACCTAGGCCGCCGCCCGCCAAGCCGCCAGCAACCCCGGCAGCGCGTTCATGTCGGTGAACACGTGGGCCACGCCCACGTTGCGCAAGGCCTCGGCGCCGCTATGGCCGTTGGCGTCCGGGCTGTAACCGAATACGGTGGCGCCAGCGGCAACCCCGGCCGTGGCGCCCGTCACCGTGTCTTCCACGATGGCACACCGCCTGGGATCGACGCCCAGCGCCTGCGCGGCCGCCAGGTACACGTCCGGGTAAGGCTTGCTGCGCGGCATTTCATGGCCGCTGAAGACCCGCTCGCGGAAGCAGTGGGCAATACCGACCTTGGCCAGCTGCAGTTCCACCTTGCGGCGGTCGGCTCCCGAGGCAACGGCAATGCGGCCGTCCAAGGCCACATGCAGGGCCCGCACCGCATCCGGCGCGCCGGGAATCTCGACCAGGTCCCTGTCCAGCGCCTCGTTGCGGCGTTGGCGGAACTGGTCGAACCACTCCGGCGTGATCGTGGCGCCCGTGCGGGACTCGATCAGCGGCAGTTCGTCCCTGACGGCTTTGCCCGTGAAGATCTGCATGGTTTCCGCATGCGTGATGCCCCAGCCCAGTTCATTGAGCATCTCGGTCAGCACACGGCTGGTGATGGGTTCGGAGTCGACCAGGACGCCATCGCAGTCGAACAGCACGGCATCGAAGGGAAAATCAGTCATTGCAGAGGGCTTTGGGGTGTCGAGGAAGCCGGTAAGCATACTTGAACCAGCTTCCGTGCCCTTCACTTATATTGCATTTTAAATAGTCAAAATGCAAAATAAGCGGCATGACCATTTCCGCCACGCCCCGCCACGCCGCCTTCACCCTTGATGGCATCCGTTACACCTATCTCGACCTGCCCGGCATGTACGGGGCGGAATACTTCCGGCTGCCGGTAGTGCTGCGGCTGCTGCTGGAAAACGCGCTGCGCAATATGGGGGACGCGGAGCGCGACGCGGCGGCCACGGCGTTGTTCGGGTGGCTGGAGCGCGGCACCAGCGAAGCGGAAATCGCCTTCCTGCCCGGACGGGTACTGATGCATGACACGACCAGCACCCCCGCGCTGGTCGATATCGCCGGAATGCGCGATGCCTTGGCCGAGGCCGGCGTGGACCCCGCGGCGCTGAACCCGGTGCTGCCGGTGGACGTGTCGGTCGACCATTCGCTGGCCGTGCAATCCTATGCCCGCCCCGACGCGGCGGCGCTGAACCTGGACCTCGAACTGCAGCGCAACGCGGAGCGCTACCGGTTCCTGCGCTGGGCCTCCAAGGCCTTGTCCAACGTGCGCATCCATCCGCCGGGCACGGGCATCATGCACACCATCAACCTGGAACAACTGGCCACCGTGGTCTGCGGACAGGAGGGCCCCGATGGCGTCGCGCTGCATCCGGACATGATGATAGGCACCGACAGCCATACGCCCATGGTCAACGGCATCGGTGTGCTGGGCTGGGGCGTGGGCGGGCTGGAAGCCCAGACGGTGATGTTCGGCATGCCCACCCTGCTGCGCATTCCCGATGTGATCGGCGTGCGCCTGACCGGCGCATTGGCGGCCGGGGTCAGCGCCACCGACCTGGCGCTGACCGTGACCCAGCGCCTGCGCGAGATCCAGGTTTCCGGAGAATTCGTGGAGTTCTTCGGTCCGGGCGTGGCCACGCTGCCGGCGGGCAGCCGCTGCGTGGTCGCCAATATGGCGCCGGAATATGGCGCTACCACGGGCTATTTTCCTATCGACACGGAAACGCTGGCCTATCTGCGCCAGACGGGCCGGCCCGAGTCGCTGATCGCACAGGTGCAGGCCTACGCCGAACGCGTCGGCATCGCCTTCGATCCAGCCGCCGAACCGCGCTATAGCCGCATCATCGACATCGCGCTGGAGCAGGTGCAGATGCATGTAGCCGGGCCCCGTCGGCCGCAGGACCTGCATCCCTATGGCCATACCAAAGCGATCCTGGCGGGACTGGCGGACACGCCAGCGGCGTCCGCCGGCGCCTTGCCTCGCCACGCGGTCGCGATTGCCGCCATCACCAGCTGTACCAACACAACGGACCCGCGTCTGCTGACGGCGGCCGGCCTGCTGGCGCACAAGGCGCGCCATGCCGGCCTGCGCGTGCCCGCCTGGGTCAAGACCTCGCTGGCGCCGGGATCGCCGGCGGCCGCGGCCTATCTGGCGCGCGCCGGCCTGCTGGAAGACCTGTCCGCCGTGGGCTTCGACATCGTGGGCTACGGTTGCACCACTTGCATCGGCAATTCCGGGCCCCTGCCCGACGCCGTGCGCGAGGCGATGGCGGCCGGCGCGGTCCACCCGGTAGCGGTGCTGTCCGGCAACCGCAACTTCGCCGGCCGCATACACCCGGACCTGGACCTGGGCTTCCTGATGTCTCCAGCGCTTGTCATCGCCTTCGCGCTGGCGGGCGATGCCGAACGCGACCTCAGCCGCGACCCCGTGCAGACCGCGCCCGATGGCCGTCCCATCCACTTGCGCGACTTGTGGCCCGGCAACGCCGAGATCGAGGCCGCGCTGGCGGCGGGCCAGCAGCCTGCCGACTACCGCGCGGCGTTCCAATCGGCCAGCGCCAACCCGGCATGGCAAGCGCTGGACTCGCCGGACTCGCCGCGCTTTCCCTGGAACCCGGCCTCCACCGCGTTACGCCGCCCGCCGTTTGCGCGCACCGAAGAGGCCAGCCAATTGGGCCGCTACACCGCGCATCCCCTGCTGGTGCTGGGCGATGACGTGACGACCGATCATCTGTCTCCCGCCAGCGCCATTCCGCCGGACAGCCTCATCGCCGACTTCCTGGTGGAGCGCGGCGACGACCGCAACGACCTGAACGTCTTCGCGTCGCGCCGCGGCAACTGGCAGGTGATGCTGCGCGCAGCCTTCTACAGCAAGAGCCTTGTCAATCTGCTCTGCCCCGGCGCGCCGGTGGGCCACACGCTGCACGCCCCAAGCGGCCGGGTGGAGCCGATCTGGGAGGCCGCCGGCCGTTACGCCCGGGCCGGCCAGCCCGTGGTGCTGGTCGCAGGCGAACGCTATGGCACGGGATCCTCCCGCGACTGGGCGGCCAAGGGCCAACGCCTGCTCGGCATCCGGGCGGTGCTCGCGGTGAGCTTCGAACGGATCCACCGCTCCAACCTGATCGGCATGGGCGTCCTGCCCCTGCGCCTGCCTGCCGGCGTCACGCCGGCCACGCTGCGGATCCGCCCGGGCGACCGGATCGAGATAGACGCCCAGGCCGCCGCCCTATCGCCGCGCATGCCCGTGGCGGTGCGCATCCTGCGCGCCCATGGCGCCATCGAGACGCTGCAGGCTACCGCCGCGGTTGAAACCCGGCTGGAAGTCAGGCTGCTGCGCATGGGCGGCGTCATTCCCGCTATCCTCACGGACACTCTCCATTCCGCCGTCCGCAACACATGAGCGTCCACACCAATACCGTCGCCAGAATCCTGACGCTGATCGAGGAAGACCGCCTCTGCGCGGGCGCGCACCTGACCGCGCAGAAAATCGCGGACCGGCTGCGCCTGTCGCGTTCGCCGGTGAACGACGCGCTGGGTATCCTGGAGCAACGCGGCATCGTCTCGCGCAAACCCAACCGCGGCTATTTCCTGGAACGGGACCACGACACGCTGGCGGATCTGCGCGAGAACCTCGCACCGCCTTCCGTGGACGACATCGTCACGCACAGCTACTTCAAGCTGGCCGATGAACTGCTGCGGGGGGCACTCCCCATGCAGTGCAGCGAGGCCCTGCTGCGCGCGCGCTATGGCCTGTCGACGGCACAGACCCAGGCCTTGCTCGCTCGCATCGCGCAAGAAGGCTGGGCGGAGCGCCGGCCCGGCTACGGCTGGGAATTCTCTTCCATGCTGACCACGCCCGACAGCCTGCTGCAATCCTATCGCCTGCGCTTGGCGCTGGAACCCGCAGCGCTGTTGGAACCCGGCTTCCGCATCGAAAAACACGTGCTGGCGCGTTGCCGCGCCGCCGAAAAACACCTGCTGGACGGCGGCATCCGTACCGACACCGCCGACCAGTTGCATGAGCGCGGCGTGCGCTTTCATGAGTCTCTGGTGGAAGCCTCGGGCAATCCATTCTTCATCGACGCCATCAAACGCGTGAACCGGGTGCGCCGGCTGCTGTCGTACCGCTCCATGCAGGACCGCCGCCGCTACAAACAGCATTGCGACCAGCACCTGGCCATCCTGGATCTGCTGGAACACGAGCGCAACGAGGAAGCCGCCGCCGCGCTGGCGGACCACCTGCGCAGCACCCTGGACAATCTGGCGCGGATCAGCGGGCTGCTGGCCTCCTAGTTCAGCAAGAGACAAGCAAGATACCGTCAGAAGTCCATCGACGCGGAGAGCATCAGCGTGCGCGGCACGCCCTGGGAAATCGTGCCGTACGAAGCCACGCCCGACCAGTAGGCCCGATTGAATACATTGACCACATTGGCCCGCAGGGTGAGGTCCTTGCCATAAACCTTGGTGGCGTAGCGCGCCCCCACGTCGAAAGTGGTCCACGACGGCACCGACTGGGTGTTGGCCTGGTTGATGTACTCGCTGCCGGTATGCATCACGCTACCCGTCAGGGTCAGGCCCGCCACCCAAGGCGTATCCCATTCCGCCCCCAGGTTCACCGACACCTTGGGCACGCCCACCGGCCGGTTGCCCACCACGGCGCTATTGCCGGCGCGTGTCAGTTCCGCATCCAGCAAAGTCACCCCGCCCAGCAAGCGCAGGCCGCGCCATGGCTCGCCGGCCAGATTGAATTCCAGACCGCGATTGCGTTGCTCGCCGTCCACGCCGTAAACGCCATTGGTCAACTGGCCGCTGGGTTTAGTGATCTCGAAGGCGCTCAGGGTCAGCATGGCGCTGTCCAGATCCACCTTCACGCCCACTTCCTTTTGCCTGGCCTTGTAGGGTTTGAAGACCTGGCCCGCATTGGAGGCCGTGGCGGGCGCCACGTCGCCCTTGCTCAAGCCTTCGATGTAGTTCGCATACAGCGACACATTGCTCCAGGGCTTGATGACGATGCCAGCAAGCGGCGTGGTCGCCTTTTCGTCATAGCTGACCGTGCGGGCGCCAGTCGCGGCGTTGAAGTTACGCGATTCGATACGCTGCTGGCGCACGCCCAAGGTCAATTGCGCGCGCTCATCCAGGATGCTGAGCGTATCGGCCAGCGCCAGGCCGGACAGGTCCGACGAGGCGATCTTGGGCACGCTGGCCGGCGCCGGAATATGTTGCTCAGGCCGCGTGATCGGATGGTAGATGTTGGAGGTAAGCGGCGTTCCCAGCACGCTGGCCTGGGAGTTCCGGTCGCTGTACAGACTGCCCATGAAGCTAATGGCATGACGCACGGGCCCGGTGTCCAGCTTGGCGCGCAGCCCGGCGTTATAGGTGCTGCGGTCGACCTGAAATCGGAAATTGTTCGGCGTGACGACGGTATCGCCGTCCGCGTTGACGATGGTCGGCGTCTGATCCGACAAGCGCGCAACGCTGGTATCCGAGCCGCCCGCGTCGGCAAATACCGTCAGGCGATCACTGATGTCGTACTCAATCCGCAGCAGCGCCGATTGGCCATCGGACTTCCACCAGCCCCAGGGCTGGGTAGCATTGCGCCGCCCGTCCGCCGCGTGGGGTACATCGATGCCCGCGGCCACCAGGAAAGGCCGCGTGGGAGCGTCGATCTTTTCCTGTTGCGTCAACAGGTCCAGAGAGGCGCGCAAGCGTTCGCCTTGATAATCCAGCGACAAGGCGCCGATGTCGGTGCGCGAATACAGGTTGTCCAGCGGGGTATCGCCCTGGCGGTGCATGCCGTTGACGCGCACGCCCCATTCTCCGTCCGTGCCGAACCGGCGGCTCAGGTCCACCCGCGCGCCGAATTGCGAATCCCCCGCATAGTCGGCGGACACGCGGCTCAGGTCCCGCGGCAGCGCCCGCTTGGGCACCATGTTGATCACCCCGCCCACCCCGCTGTTGGGCGACATACCGTACAGCAGCGCGGCCGGTCCTTTCAGGACTTCGATCCGTTCGATGTAATCGGTAAAGACGTGATAGTTGGGCGCTACGCCATAAACCCCATCAAAGGCGATCTCGCCCAGATTGCCTTCGCCGATGGGAAAGCCCCGGATGTAGAACGAGTCGGTCACCCCGCCTATCTGGCCGGTGAAACGCACCGAGGGTTCGACGTTCAATGCGTCGGCCAGCGTCACCGACTGGCGGTTCGCCATCAAGTCCGAGGTGTAGTTCGTGACATTGAAGGGCGCATCCATTACATCGCGGTTGCCCAGCAACCCCAGCCGGCCGCCCCTGGCAACCTGGCCGCCTTCGTATTCTGCCGGCAATGCAAAGGGGGCTGCCGCGCTGCCTGCCACGGTGACTGCCGGCAGCACGGTGGCCGACTCCTCCGCCCCCGCCGGTGGCAGCTTACGCAGCGAATAGGCGCCGCCGCCCTGTTCCGACAAGGCGTAGCCCGATCCGGCCAACAAGCGGGAAAAACCTTCCTGCACCGTATAAGCGCCGTCCAGTCCGTCGCTGCGCAGGCCCGACACCAATGCTGGATCGAACGACAGCGGCACTCCGGCAACGGCGGCAAAGCGGGCCAGCGCATCGCCCAAGGGTCCGGCGGGAATCGCATAGGACTTGCGCGCAACAAGGCTCGCGGCATCGGCAGCCAGCGCCTGAGGCAGAGGTCCCCCCGCAGCCAGCAATGCCAACGCCACGCCAGCAGCCCGCGCCATTGCCGCTGGCAACGCCAGGCCGGCAGTATCACGCGCCGGACGTGGCGAACGGGAGATTCGGGAAACCATGAAGCTATCCTTCGTAAGGGTCTGGGTGGCGCGCGATTCGCGGCGATTCACCCGGTACACCGGACGAAGCGAAAAAAAGTGTCAGTCGGTCCGCGATTAATTTGTAACGCCGGAGCGGGGAACGATCGTCGTCCAGTACGGCGTCATCCGGCTCACCCTCACGGGCAAGGTCTTTTCCAGCAACCGCAAGCTGGCATCGGTGTCGTTCAACGGGAACGCTCCGGACACGCGCAGCCCCGCTACCGACGGATCGCAGCGCAGTACGCCCGGGCGATACCGGCCCAGTTCGTCCGCCAGATCAGCCAGCCGCCAATTGCGGACGGCAAGCATGCCCTGCTCCCATGAAGCAGCCGAGGCGTCCGCCAGGACCGCAGGCTGCACCTCGCGCCCGTCGAAGACGGTTTGCTGTCCGGCTGGCAGCACCGTCGCGGCGCCAGCCGCGGCGATGGGCCGGATCTCCACCGCTCCCTCGAACACCGCAACAAGCACGGCGCCGCCTTGGTCACGCACCAGAAAGCGCGTGCCCAGCGCGCGTATGGCGCCTTGGGTCGTCCGGACGATGAAGGGGCGCCGCAGCTGCGGAGAATCGCGGCCGGTGGTAAGCAGGATTTCCCCGGCGCGCAACCAGACGATGCGCTGTTGCGCGGTGTAGTCGATATCGACCGCGCTGGCGGTATTCAGCATCAGCTGCGTGCCGTCGGCCAATTCCATGCGCCGCTGTTCGCCCGTGCCGGTGCGCGCATCCGCGCTCCACTCGCGCCAGGGAAGGTCGCGCCAGCCTAGCCATGCCGCGGGTCCCAGGATCAGGAGCCCGGCAAGCGCCCGCATGGCCTGGCGACGGCCCGGGCGATCCAGCCGCCGCAGGGTATCTCCCGCGATCCCTGGCGGAACCTGGCCGAATCCACGCAGCATTTCCTCGGCACGCTGCCAGGCCGCAGCGTGCGCCGCGCTGCGGCCGCGCCAGCGAGCGAACGCCTCTTGGTCGGACGGCGACAAGGTCTCGGACTGGAAACGCACCAGCCAGCCGGCCGCTTCCTTCAGGATGGCGGGATCGATCACGCCTCGACCTGGCTTGCAATCAGGCATGCGGTCAGCGCGGCCTGCATATGACGCTTGACCGTGGACAACGACACGCCCAGGCCCTGCGCGATTGCGTCATAGCCCATGCCGTCAAATTGCGACATCAGGAAGATTTCGCGAGTCTTGGAGGACAAGGTCCGCAGTGCCGCATCGACGGCGCGCAGCGTCTCCAGGATCAAGGCACGGGCCTCTGGCGACGGCGCCTCATGCTCCGGCAATTGCGCGACAGCCGCCAGATAGGCTTCTTCCAGCGCCCGGCGGCGCCAGTGATCCACCACCAGGCCCTTCGCGATATGGGTCAATAGCGCTCGCGGCTCGGTCCCTGCATCTGTTCTACGTCGACCGGCCATCAACCGCACAAAGGTGTCGTGGGCAAGGTCTGCGGCGTCGAAGGAATTTCCCAGTTTCTTGCGCAACCAGACCGACAGCCAGCCATGATGGTCACGATAGAGTTGCGCGACATTGTCGGCGGGAGGGGAGTCGGGCGAAGACAAGGCGCACCTGTCGATAGAATGCAAATAGGAACTGTTTTCATTCTATCGCATCCGCAACCGGCAATGGGCGCGTGCCGGCGCCGCTAGTAATCCATCGGAATGTGGCTCTGCGCGGCCCTCAGTTCCTGTATGTGGCGTTCGGCCTCTTCCTTCTCGACGGCGGGCGGCAAGGGCCGCCAGCTCACCATGTTGCCGGGCGTCTTCACCGGCATCCAGCCTAGCACGCTGTAGAGCGTGATGGCCGTGCATCCTGTGTCGTACCGCGTTTCGTAATAACCCTGCCGATCCGGCTTGGTATCGCCGGACATCCAATCCAACTGAGACATCCATGTCTCCTCATTCTGAAGCTTGTAGTCCCGCACCGGACGAACCGTCCCCGATGGTATAGCGGCTATTTCCGTCCGTGCTGCCACCTTGCGCCCGCTTTGCAATTCTTGATAGAGGGGAATCCCTGAGACGAGGCGAGGCGTCGATTGCTAAACCAGGAAATCCGGGGATAGGATGTGGCAAAACATTTTTACAAACCCAGGAGCGGAGAGATTCGCTTGCACGGACTCTGGGCGAACCGCCATGTCGAAACTGGCCCTGATGCGTTATCCGAAAGATCGGCTGGCCGCGCTGGCGGGCGCCAGCGCCTTGCGCGCCATACGCGAAGGCCTGCTCTGGACGCTGCCCTGCCTGTTGATCACGGCGCTCTTCCTCGTCCTGTCCGTCATCGCCCGCCAACTGGGCCTGCCCGCGGCCCTTGTCGACTTGCTGACCGGCGTCCACGACAAGCTATCGGGCATCATGCCGATCCTGGCGGGCACCTCCATCGGCTACATGCTGTCGTTCCGCCACCGCGTGCCGCACCTGCCCACCGCGTTCCTCTGCCTGTCCTACGTCATGATCGCCGAAGGCCTCATGGCGCCCTATCCCCAGGCCGCCGCCACGCTGGTGCTCTTCATCGCCATCATCTCGCCCCTGCTCACCGTGCCCTTGATGGCATGGCTGCACCGCCGCCGCTGGACCCAGCTGGCGCCCGACGGCGTGATCAGCGAAAACGTCCGTGACACGCTGAACATGGTGGTGCCCGGGCTGCTGACGGCCGGCCTGGTCGTGCTGGCGCTGTCGGCCGCGCTGCAGATCCCCGCCGTCGCGCAATTCAATATTCCGCTGGGCCTCGCCTCGCTGGATAGCCCTTTCACCTCGGGCGCGCTGATGGCGGGGCTCAACTCCCTGCTGTGGTTCTTCGGCATTCACGGCTATCACGCGCTCACGCCGCTGATGAGCGTGATGGATCAGGCGGCCATGCTGAATTCCGCCAGCCAGTCCGCCGGCTATGAAGGCATGTATGCCTTGAACAGCACATTGCTGGGCGCCTTCGTCTTCATCGGCGGATCGGGCGCAACGTTGTCGCTGGTGGCGGCCATCCTGGTGTTCGCGCGCAGCGAGCCGCTACGCGTGCTGGCATTGGCCAGCCTGCCGGTCGCGTTGCTCAACGTGAACGAGATCCTGCTGTTCGGACTGCCCCTGATCCTGAATCCGCGTTTGCTGGTTCCGTTCATCCTGGCACCAGTCACGAACGTCATCCTGGCGCTGGGCGTGGTGCAAATGGGGTGGCTTCCCTCCGCTTCGACGGCCCTGCCCCTAACCTCGCCCGTGCTGTTCAACGCCTATGTCGCCGCCGGCGGCAGCCTGGGCGGCGTGGTCCTGCAGATCGTGCTGATCGCCATCGGCACCTGCCTGTATGCGCCCTTTGTCGTCGCGCTGGAACGCCAGCGCCAGGAAAGCGGCACCGTCTACTTCAAATCGCTGGACACGACTTTCACCCGGCTGCAGGAAGAATCGTTGCTGTACGCCCATGATCCGGTGGTGCAGACCTACGCGGACCGCGCGCGCCGCAATGCCGAAAACACGCGCATCCGCGCCATCAGCCAGTACGACTTCCATCTGGAATTCCAGCCTCAGGTCTCCTTGCGCAGCGGCCTGTGCACCGGATGCGAAGCGCTGTTGCGCGCCACCGGCCCGGACGGCGCGCGGCAGGCCCCGCTGGAGTTCCTGCGCTGGCTCGCGCAGGCCGGACTGATGCGGGAAGTGGATCTATGGGTGGCCAGACAGGCGGTGCAGCAATGCCTGCAGTGGCGCAGGCATGATTTCGCGCTGCCGATGACCATCAACGTCACGGCTGGCACACTGACGTCAGAAGACTATCTGGAAAAGCTGATCAAGGTACTGGCGCAGGCCGACGGACAGATCTCGGTGGAACTGACCGAAGACGCGCTGGTGGAGGACACCCAGGCGCTGCACACGGCCTTCGACCGCCTGCATGCGATCGGCGCCCGGGTCTACATCGATGACTTCGGCACGGGCTATTCGGCCTTGAGCTACCTGCACCAGTTCGAGATCGATGCGGTCAAGATCGACCGCAGCTTCGTGGTGGCGCAAGACAGCGACAGGGGCGCGCTGGTCCTGACAGGCCTGCTGCGCTTTTGCGAAGCGCTGAACCTGCAGATCGTGGTCGAAGGCGTGGAAACCGACCAGCAGTTGAAGGCGCTGGAATCCCCTGCCGAGATCATCGTGCAGGGGTGGTACTACAGCAAGGCCTTGCCGGGCGGCAGCCTCATGGAGTACGCGCGCCGGCGGGAAGCCGCCGCGCCTACTTGATGCCGATGAACGGCAAGGCCGCGTTAGGCACCTGGGTGGTCGGCAACACGCCATCCCACTTTTCCACCGCGTTCAGGCTGACCAGATTGGTGTTGGCGGCCAGGGCTTCGGCCTTGGCGCGGATCGCGGCCGCTTCGGCGTCGCCGCGCATGCGGATGCCATCGGCCTCGGCAGTGAACTGTTGACGGCGCGCATCGGCTTCCGCCTTGGCCTTGACCACCTGGATCTCCGCGTTGATCATCGCCGTTTCCTTTTGCTGGCGGGTCGTCTCGATCTGCACCTGCGCCAGCATGCGCTGCTCGATCGAGTGCTCATAGGCCTGCGAAAAACCGACTTCCTCGATCTGCACGCCCACCACCTGCACCGGCGCGCCTTCCATCGTCTTGAGCACGGCCGTGTTCACGTCCTGGCCCAGCTTCTGGCGCTCCTGGATGGCGCGCACCGCGGTGTACTGGCCGAACACGTTCTTCACCGAGTCAGGCGTCTTGCGCTCCAGCACGCGCATCTGCAGGTTGCTGATCGTGCCGTACTCCGAGTACAGCTCGGCCACGTGTTCCGGCGGCACGCGATAGGTCACCGATACGCGCAGAGTGGCTGGCTGCTGGTCATAACTGTAGGCTTCCAGTTTTTCAAACACGAACGTGTGATCGCGCACCGATACCGTCATCACGTTGTCGATAAATGGCGTCTTGAAGTCCAGGCCCGGTTCGGACACGCGCACCAGCTTGCCGTTGCGCAGCACCACGCCGCGCTCGCCCTGATCGACCTGGAACCAGGAGTCGAAAGCCAGGAACAGGATCAGCAGGAACAGTATCGCCGTGATTACCGCAATCTTGAAACTGCGCGGCTTTACCGCGCCAATCGTCTTGACCATCTGGATGTCTGTCGGCTTCACTTCGAATCCCTTTCTGATTTTGAACGTTTACGGTCCGAGAGCACGGCGGCGATGCCGCGCGCCAGCAAATAGGCGACCACGGCCGCCCCAACCAAGATCAGGAAATACCTCATCGCGTGTTCCCCCCGGAAAATAAGCAGGGGATTCTATCGCGAGTGGAAGTCAAACGAATTGTGGCGATTGTTGCAGCAAGACCAACGCCACAACCATCGCAACCGACCTGCTCGCAAGAGCGCTTCTATCAGGTGTCGGGCGCGCCTGGCGACGCAACGCGGCGTCTAAAGTTCCTAGCATCAGGCCGCACACTGTTACGTCCCTGCGGCGGGTCTATCTGCTACCGTTGAATCGCCTCGCGCCGCGGCCCTGGCCCCGGCGCCCACGACGGAGACCGCGCATGCCACGTCCTTCCGAGTCCGCGCCGTTGATTGGCGTGATCCCCCCGTACATGCTGGATCGCCTGGCGCAGCATGCCGACTCGCGGGTCAGCATGCCCGCGGTCAAGACGCTGATCATCGACCAGCAACAGCGCAGCTTGCGCGAAATGGCGGTGCAGCCGCCACGCGCCAAGCCCGCTCGCCCCAAAAAGACGTCCCCCGCCGGCACGCCCCAGCGCGCCGTGCACGACGCTGCCAATACCACCACCCTGCCCGGAAAATTGGTGCGTGCCGAAGGTGCCCCCGCCAGCAACGACGTGGCGGTGGACGAAGCCTATGAGCACCTGGGCGCGACCTACAAACTGTTCTGGGACGTCTACGAGCGCCATTCAATCGACGGCCAGGGCCTGCCTCTTGTCGGCACCGTGCATTACGGCGAAGACTACGACAATGCCTTCTGGAACGGCGCGCAAATGGTGTTCGGCGATGGCGACGGCGAAGTGTTCAACCGCTTCACCGTCGCGGTGGACATCATCGGCCATGAACTCACGCACGGCGTAATCGATGCCGAGGCCGCGCTGCTCTATCAAGGGCAGTCCGGTGCGCTCAACGAATCCCTGTGCGATGTCTTTGGCGCGCTGGTCAAGCAATACACGCTCGGCCACGATGCGCGACAAGCCGACTGGCTCGTGGGCGTGGGGCTGTTCACACCCAAGATCCGCGCCCGCGCCCTGCGCTCCATGGCCGAGCCGGGCAGCGCCTACGACGATCCCCTGCTGGGCAAGGATCCGCAGCCCGCCCACATGGACAACTATGTGGACACGCCGAGCGACAACGGCGGCGTGCACATCAATTCGGGCATCCCCAACCGCGCCTTCTACCTGGCGGCCACCGCGCTGGACGGCCCCGCGTGGGCCGGCGCAGGCCGCGTCTGGTACGACGCACTCTGCGACAAGCGCCTGCGCCACGACGCCGACTTCGCCCAGTTCGCGAAGCTGACCGTGGCAGTGGCTGCGGAACGCCATGAGGCGGCCGTGCGCGATGCTGTCGCCCGCGCCTGGGCCGGCGTAGGAGTGAAGACATGATTGAACTGCCTTCGCTGGACCTGGCTCTCTTGGTGCGCCTGACCCGCGAAGGCGGGCTGGCCTATGTGCCCGCGCTGGCGCAACCGCGCAGCATCGACCTCGTGACCTGCCCTCCCGGCCTGAGACAGGAGGTCTGCGACGCCCTGCAACGATCCGCGCCTGTCGCCGTCCCGCGCTGCGCGGACGCTGGCGGCGACCAGCGCTACTTCCACGTGGAAGTCGTGTACGAAGGCGACGACATTGCGGACATCAGCTTCGACGTGCCGGAGACCGACGCGCCCGAGCCGCTGGTGCGTTTGTGGAAAAGCCAGGTCTAAGGGGTTTGAGCGCGGCATCGCGGTATCGCCCGATCTGGATGGCGCGGCCGGCGTATAAGCCGGTGGCCGCCATGGCCAGGCTCAGGACCGCGCACAAGCCGAGCGCCATGCTCCAATTTCCCTGGGCATCATGCAGCGTGCCTGCCAGGGCCGGGCCGCAGGCCGCGAACAGATAGCCGACGCATTGCGCCATGCCCGACAGCGCCGCCGCCTGCTGCGCATGGCTGGCGCGCAAGCCCACGAACGCCAGGCCCAGGATGATGCCGCCTCCCGTGCCCAGACCCATCAGGACGATCCACAGCGTCGCCCAGCCAGGCGCGGCGATAAGGCCCGCGAACGCGACGAACGAGGCCACGGCCGAGCAGAACGCGGCGCTGCGCTGATCCTTCAAGCGCCGCACCACCGGAGCCAGGAACAAGGCGGGAACGGCCGACATGAGTTGCAGCAGGCCGTGCAATGCGCCGGCGCGTTCGGCCGTATAGCCGGCGTCGCGCAAAATGGCCGGCAGCCAGCTCACCCCCACATAGAACACGAAGGAATTGATGCCAAGGAACAGCGTCACCTGCCACGCCAGGGCAGAGCGCCACAGGCGGTCGCCATGCGGCGCATGCGCCGTGCTTGCCGCAGGCGCGGTGTGCTTGGCCAATTGCGGCAGCCACAGCAAGGCGCTGGCCACCGGCACCAGCAGCAGGCAGCCCGTGGAAAATCGCCACGTTGCCTGGGACAGGTCCGCCAAGGGTATGGCAATGGCGGACGCCAGACCCGCGGCCAGGCTCATGGTCAGCACATAGGCCGAGGTCAGCCCCGCGACCTGCTGGGGAAAATCGCGTTTCAGCAAGCTGGGCAGCAGCACGTTGCCGATGGCAATGCCGGAGCCGATGACCGCCGTGCCCAGGAACAGGCTCCAGGCCGGCCCCAGCGTGCGCACGACAATGCCCGCTGCCACAAGCAGCATGGCCGCGAACAAGGTGCGCTCCAGGCCGTGGCGGCGCGCCAGGCCCGCCGCGAACAGCGACACCACGGCAAAGGCTAGCAGCGGCAAGGTAATCAGCATGCCGGCAGCCGTGGCGCTCAGCCCCAGCTGTTCGCGGATCATGCCGGTCAGCGGCGGCACGCCGGTAATGGGCGCGCGCAGCGCCATGGACATGCAAAGAATGCCTGCGATCAACAGGATTGGATTGCGGACGGGATGTTGGGTAGGGATGGGATGCGAATTCATGCCTCAAGCTTACGCATCGCCTCCTCAGCCGAATTTCGAGATAATGACAACTTATCCTTAAATTCAGCCAACCCGTTCCTATGCATCGACTGGATGAGCTCGCGCCGTTTTTCGATTCCGATATCGACTCGCAGTGGCCCTATGCGATGCGCGTGCACGCGGACGAAAACGACCAGGAGTCCCCGCCCCATCGCCACGCCATGGGCCAGCTGGTGCTGTCCATGCAGGGCGGCGTGACCTGCTCGGTGCCCCAGGGTTTATGGATGGTGCCGCCGCAATGCGGGGTCTGGATTCCAGGCGGCGTGCCGCACAGCAACCGGGTCACGCAAAACGGCCGGGTGTGCTTCTTGTTCGTGCCTCCTGACGCGCCCGGCCTGCCGCGCCAATGCTGCACGTTGGCCATCACGCCCTTGGTGCGTGAGCTGGTCGCCCATCTGGCGGACCTGGCCCCGGAAGAGACGGCAACTGCCGCCAACCGGAAGCTGGCCGAGGTACTGGTCGAGCAATTGGCACGCATGCCGGCAGAGCAGTTGCATCTGCCCATTTCGGACCATCCGCGCCTGCGCGAAATAGCCGACGCCCTGAACGTCAACCCCGCCGATCGCAGCACCGTGGCGCAATGGGGCAAACGCGTCGCCATGAGCGAACGCACGCTGGCGCGCCTGGTGCAGCAAGAGCTCGGCATGAGCTTTGGCCGCTGGCGCCAACAGATGCACATCATCCAGGCGCTGCAACGGCTATCCGCGGGGGTCTCGGTCCAGCGCACGGCGGATGACCTGGGCTACGAATCCGTCAGCGCCTTCATCACCATGTTCCGCAAGGCCTTGGGCAAGACGCCCGCCCGCTATTTCGCGGATAAGGCGGACGGGCTCAATTGACGGCGGGCGGATAGTCCAGCTCGCCCGACTTCATCAGGCCGCGCATGTGCGCCTCGCGCATTTCCGCGGCCGCCTGTTCACGGGTCTTGTCAGACACGGATCGCGGCGTCGGCGGATAGTCCAGTTCGCCGTAGGTGACCAGCCCCGCCGCGCGCGCGGCGTCGAGTTCTTCGCGCACCTGCTGGCGAGTTTTGGCTGCGCCCATCGGCAGGTCCACCGGATACTCCTGTTCGCCGTAGGTGACCAGGCCGGCTGCCTTGGCCTCCATCAATTCGGCGCGCACCTGTTCGCGGGTCTTGTCTTCTGCGTGCGCCACGGCGGCGGCAAGCGTCATGCTCAGCGCCAGTGCGGAGAGTCGGAATGTATTCATGAAATCCTCTGCGGTTAACGAGTGCTGCATTATTCGTTCGCCGCCCGGCCCGGATAAATCCCGCAAGACGCAATCCAAGGTTGTGCCGCGCGCAAGCCTCGTCGCGCCCGGCGCCGCGGCGTTCAGCCTTGCGCTGGACGCAAGGGTGGGTTGAGCCGCGCATGGTTTTTCCCGTCCCTGCATCTCCCTAGACTGAGTAGCTCCTGTTATCCAAGGACGCTATTCCATGTTGTCTTCTTCATCTCCAGGCGGGAGCGGCCAGCGATCATGACGGCCGCCGCTCCTTCCGCCCCGCCCGCCGCGGCGGCCTTCGGCTGGCGCATCCTGACCGGATTGCTCGGCGTGCTGCTGGCGGTGATTCTCGCCGGGCTCAACGAAAACGTGACCAAGATGGCGCTGCCGGACATCCGCGGCGCGCTGGGGCTCAGCTACGACCAGGGCACGTGGTTTGTCGCGGTCTACGCCGCGGCATCGGTATGCGCCATGGCGTTTGCCCCCTGGTGCTCGGTCACGTTTTCATTGCGCCGCTTCACCCTTGCAGCGCTGGCGGGTTTCGCGCTGTTCGGCGCGCTCTGCCCGTTTGCGCCCAACTTGCCCGTGCTCTTGATCTTGCGCACGCTGCAGGGGCTAGCCGGCGGCGCGCTGCCGCCCATGCTCATGACCGTCGCCCTGCGCTTCCTGCCCCCCGGCATCAAGCTTTACGGACTGGGCGGATACGCCCTGACCGCCACATTTGCACCCAGTCTGGGCATCCCGCTGGCCGCCTTCTGCACTGAAGTGCTGGGTTGGCGCTGGGCCTTCTGGCTGATCGTCGGTCCCGCGGCGCTCGCCGGCTACGCCGTCTGGCGGGGCCTGCCCCAGGATCCGCTCAAGCTCGATCGCCTGCGCCTGTTCGACTGGCGCGGCTTCCTGCTGGGCGCGCCGGCGCTCTCCATGTTGGTCATCGGCCTGTTGCAGGGCGATCGGCTCGACTGGCTGAATTCACCGCTGATTGCCGTGCTGCTGGGCGGCGGCGGCGCGCTGATGGTGCTCTTCATGATCAACGAATGGTTCCATCCGCTGCCGTTCTTCAAGATCCAGCTTTTGCGCAACCGCAACCTGAGCCATGCCTTGCTGACGCTGGGCGGCGTGTTGATCGTGCTGTTGGGCGTGATCCTGATCCCTGCGACATTCCTGGCGCAATTGCGCGGCTACCGCCCGCTGGAAACCGCGCCGGTGCTGCTGACCATGGGCCTGCCGCAGTTGATCGCGCTGCCGCTGGTGGCCGCGCTGTGCAACCTGCGCCAGGTGGATTGCCGCTGGGTGCTGGCGGCCGGGCTCGGGCTGCTGTCCTTGTCCTGCCTGCTGGGGTCGCAACTGACGCCCATCTGGTCGCGCGAACAGTTCTACCTGCTTGAAGCCGTTCAGATCTTCGCCCAGCCCATGGCCGTTATCCCGCTGCTGATGCTGGCCACCGGCGGCCTGGCGCCGCAGGACGGTCCCTGGGCCTCGGCCTGGTTCAACACCATCAAGGGCTTCGCCGCCGTGGCCGCCACCGGCCTGCTGGACGCCCTGACCACCTCGCGGCGCAACTACCACTCCAGCATGCTGGCAGACCAGTTGGGCAATTTTCCGCTCCGCGCGGAGGGCGAAAGCGTGGCCGCGCTATCGCGCCGCATCCAGGAGCAGGCCGCCGTGCTGACCTCCGCGGACCTTTATCTGTGCATGGCCGGCGTGGCCGTGCTCCTCATCCTGCTGATCCCTTTCGTCGCCACCCGGATCTACCCTCCGCGCGCAGCGACCTGAACTCGAGTCAATACCATGCCTTTTCCTCTTTCACGCTCTTCTCTTCCACGCGCCGGCGCCCTGGGCGTGCTGATCCTCCTGGCCTATGCAGGCTGGTCATGGTCCGCCACCGGCACCGCCGAATCCACCGACGACGCCACCATCGTCGCGGATCACACCATCGTCGCGCCTCAGGTCTCCGGCTTCATCGACGCCGTGCTGGTCGACGACAACCAGGTCGTCAAGCAGGGCCAGCTGCTCGCCCGCATCGACGACCGGGACCATCAAGCGGCGTTGGCAGCCGCAAGCGCCGACCTCGCGGTGGCCGTTGCACGCTTGTCGGACGCGTCCGCAACACTGGAACGCCAGCAGGCCGTGATCGACCAGGCCATGGCGGTCACCCGCGCCGACCTCGCGGACATACGCTATGCCGAGAGCGAGGCCCAGCGCCACCGCAGGCTGGCCAGCGCAGGCGCCGGCACGCAGCAGGCCTTTGAACAGGCCAGGAGCCGGCTCGACATGGCGCAAGCGCGCCAGGCCGAGCATACGGCCACGCTACAGGCCGCGCGCAAGCAGCGCGAGGTGCTGGCGGCCAATCGTGAAGCCGCGCAGGCCGGGTTGCTGCGCGCGCAAGCCCTGAAGGATCGCGCCGAGCTCAATCTGTCGCACACGCAGGTCGTGTCCCCGATCGATGGCATTGTGGGCCGGCGTTCGCTGCGCGTGGGCGCCTACGTCAGCCCGGGCACGCCGATCCTCGCCGTGGTGCCGCTGCAGCAAGCCTATGTGGTGGCGAACTTCCGCGAAAAGCAGTTGACCCGCATGCGTCCGGGCCAGCCCGCGATCATCACCGTCGACGCTTACCCGGATGCTCGCCTGCACGGCCGGGTGCAGAGCATCGCGCCGGCGACGGGCGTGAGCTTTTCACCGGTCGTCCCGAGCAATGCCACCGGCAACTTCACCAAGGTAGCGCAACGCCTGCCCGTCAAGATCGTGCTGGATGGGCCGGCCGAAGGCGCGCCGCCGCTGCGGGCGGGCATGTCCGTCGAAGCCGTGGTCGACACAGGCGCCGCGGCAGAGGAGTCCGCACGATGAGCCCACGCCTGCTTGCCAATGTCGCGCTGGTCTGCGCCCTGCTCGCGGCGGGGGGTTGCGCCGTGGGACCTGACTATCAATCGCCTCAGCCGCAATTGCCCGCGCAATGGCGGATGCCCGATGCGTCCGCCGCGGCCAGCGTCCCCGTCTCGCAAAGCGTAAACACATCCTGGTGGGACAGCTTCGGCGATCCTGTCCTGAGCGCGTTGATCGCCGAGGCGACCGACGCCAACCTGGATATACGCATTGCCCACGAGCGCCTGCTGCAAAGCCGCGCGGCGCTGCGCGTAACCGAGGCCGACAGCCTCCCCGGGATTAACGCCGGCGCAAGCTACAAGCGCGGCCAGAACAGCGAGGTCGGCCTGTCCGACCCCTCCGGACGCCGGGGAAAGTCCTCGTTCAATCTTTGGCAGGCTGGCGCGGACCTCAGCTGGGAACTGGACCTGTGGGGCCGCGTGCGGCGCGAAGTGGAACAGGCTGGGGCCCAATCCCAGGCGGCGCTGGAGGCGCAACGCGGCGTGGTGCTTGCAATCCGAGCCGAAACGGCGCGCAACTACATCCTGCTGCGCGGCGCGCAAAACCAGCTCGACGTACTGCGCCAGACACTCGCCAACGCCGAACGCAACCTCGCGCTCACCCAATTGCGCCAACGCGAAGGCGTGGCCACCGAGCTGGACGTGTCGCAGGCCGACGCGCAGGCCGCGGCCATCGAGGCCGCGGTGCCGCCGCTGGCGCTGCGCATCGACCAGTTGATGAATGCGCTGGCGCTGTTGCTGGAGCAACCGCCCGGCGCGCTGCGGGAACGCCTCGCGGCCATGGCCCCGATACCGGGCGGCCCGGTGCAAGTGCCCGTGGGATTGCCCAGCGAACTGGCCGAACGCAGGCCCGATATCCGCCGCGCGCAAGCCAATCTGCATGCGGCCGTGGCGGCGATCGGCGTGGCCGAGGGAGACTTCTATCCCCGCATCACGCTCTCAGGCAACCTCGGCCTGCAGGCGCTGCAGCTGCGGGACCTCGACACGGACAACGCCGGCATCTTTGGGGTCGGCCCAGCGCTGCAGATTCCGATCTTCCAGGGAGGCCGCCTGCGAGGCCGTCTGCGGCTGCGCGAATCGCAGGCTCAGGAGGCCGCGCTGCTGTATCAACAAACGGTACTCAATGCCTGGCACGAGGTCGATAACGCCATGACCGCCTATCAGGCGCAACAGTTGACCCGGACCAGCCTGGAGCGCGCGTCCGAAAGCGCCCGTCACGCGCTGCTCAACGCCCAACGCCAATATGCCGCGGGCGCATCGGACTTCGTGAACGTGCTCAGCGCGCAAAATGCGGTCCTGGCCAGCGACCAGGCCCGCGTGTCCACCCAAGCCGCGGTGTCCCTGGTGCTGGTAGACCTGTACCGGTCGCTGGGCGGCGGCTGGGAAGCAGCCGCCGCCGGCCTCAGCCCTGCTTCGGCCCCGCAACGATGAACAGCCGCGGGAACGGCAGCAACACGGTGCCGTCGGCCATCGCCGGATACGCCTCTTCGATCAGGGACTGATAGCGGGCCAGGAAACTGGCCTGCCCGGCCGCATCCAGACGGTCGAGATAGGGTCGCAGCGCGGTGCCCTTGAACCATTCCACCACGGCCGCCGCGCCGGCAAGCGGATGGTGATAGGTCGTACGCCAAACGTCGAGCAAGCCGCAATGCGGTTTGAGCAATTCGTAGTACCAGGCGGCGCTGTGCCGCGGCGGATGCTTGAAGCCCCCGATAGCGGCCGCCCAGGGAGCCTCGCCGGCTACCTGGCGCGCCAGCCGGTGCGCGGGCTCCTCCAGATTGTCGGGGGTCTGCACCGCCAGGCTACCGCCTAGCGCCAGCTTGCCGACCAGGCGGGGATACAGCGTCGCGTGGTCTGGCACCCATTGCAGCGAGGCATTCGCCAGGATCACATCGTAGGTGTCGGCGGGATCCCACGCGGCGATGTCCGCGAGTTCGAATTGCATCGTCGGCAGGCGCTTCCTGGCGGTCTGGATCATGTCCTCCGAGCTGTCCATGCCGCTGACCTCGGCATTCGGGTATCGGCTCGCCAACACCTCGGTGGAGTTGCCTGGGCCGCAGCCCAGGTCCACCGCGCGCCTGACCTGCTGGTTGGGCAAGGCGGCGACCAGGTCCCGCACCGGGCGGGTGCGTTCGTTTTCAAAGGCGGAATACTGTTTGGCGGACCAGCTGGTCATGACGGCTCCTTGCGGCATAGGGATTGCCCAGCACTCTACGCCGGCCGCATGGACGCGACAAATCCCAAAAAATGCGCCCGCCATATCCATCGGATATGGCGGGTGTGTCAGAACGGGACCTGAGGGTTACTCAGCCGCCAGCTCCCGCTTGGAAGCGTCCGCCCGGGTTTTCCACAGCGAGAACAGCACGCCGCCGAGGATCAGGCCGAAGGTTACCGACAAAGACAAGGCCGCCGGCACCTTGCCGATGAAGCCGACCAGGAAGATCTTGCCTCCAATGAACACCAGCACCAGGGCCAGCGCGTACTTCAGGTAGTGGAAGCGGTGGATCATCGCGGCCAATGCAAAGTACAGCGCGCGCAGGCCCAGGATGGCGAAGATGTTGCTGGTGTACACGATGAAGGGGTCGGTCGTGATGGCGAAGATCGCCGGCACGGAATCCACCGCGAACAACAGGTCCACGAATTCGATCAACACCAGCGCCAGCAACAACGGCGTGGCCCAGCGTACCTTCTTGGACGTGGCGGGATCGGTCTCCATCACCCAGAACGCGTTGCCGCGCAGCCCTTCCGTGACGCGCATGCGGCGCTTCAGGAACTTCAGGATCGGGTTGGAAGCGATATCGGGCGTCTGGTCCGCGATCATCCACATCTTGATGCCGGTGAACACCAGGAAGGCGCCGAACAGATACAGCAGCCAGCCGAAGTTGCTGACCAGGGCCGCGCCCAGGCCTATCATGATGGCACGCAGGACGATCACGCCCAGGATGCCCCAGAACAGCACGCGGTGCTGGTACTGGCGCGGGATCGCGAAGAAGCTGAAGATCAGCGCGATCACGAAGACGTTGTCCATCGACAACGACTTTTCGATCATGAAGCCCGTGTAGTAGGCCATGCCGCTGGCGGCGCCCATCTGCCACCAGACCCAGGCTCCGAAAAGCAGCGCCGCGGTGATGTAACCGGCAGAAAGCAGCAGGCTCTCGCGCACGCCGATCTCGCGATCTTCCTTGTGCAGCACGCCCAGGTCAAAGGCCAGCAAGGCGACCACGATGCCGATGAATAGCAGCCAGCTCCAGGCCGGTGTACCGAAGAAATCGGCGGAGAGTAAGGTGAGCAAGGTGTCCATGATGTTCCCGCTTGTGTTCGAAGGGGCTCATGATCCAGATCCTGGCCGCATGGAGAAATCAGCCTGAAAGTGAGTTAAGGTTCGAAAAAACCGAAGTGATTCCTGCCATGCTCAATTATCGACACCTGTACTACTTCTGGATGGTCGCCAAGGAAGGCGGATTTTCCCGTGCTGCCGAAAGGCTGGACATGGCAATCCAGACCATCAGCGCGCAAGTGCGCGAACTGGAAAAGAACCTGGGCCACCAGCTGCTCAAGCCGGCCGGTCGCGGCGTGGCGCTGACCGACGCGGGCGAAGCCGCGTTCGCCCGCGCCGAAGAGATCTTCCAGATCGGCCAGATGCTGCCCCAGGAGGTCCGCGCCGCCGCCACCAAACCCGTCATACGCCTGTCGGTGGGCCTGTCGGACGGCATTTCCAAGCTGGCCGCGCAAGCCCTGCTGGGCCCGGTGCTGCACACGCCGGACCTGCGCCTGACCTGCCACGAAGGCGAGGTCGAGGAACTGCTGGGCGAACTTGCCCAGCATCATCTGGACCTGGTGCTGGCCGGCCAGGGCGCGCCGGCCAACCCCAACCTGCGCTTGACCAGCGACCGCCTGGTGTCGTCGCCCGTGGACTGGTACGGCCCCGCCAAGCTGGTGCGCAAGGCGGACACGCAGGATTTCCCGAACTGCCTGGAACGCCTGCCGGTACTCCTGCCCACCGGCCATTCCGTGCTGCGCCAGACGCTGGACCGCTGGTTTTCCGAACAAGGCATCTATCCCAACGTGGTCGGCGAATTCGAGGACAGCGCCCTCATGTCGGTATTCGCGGCCCGCGGCCTGGGCGTATTTCCGCTCAGCCGCCTGGGAGGCGGGGACATCGGCGTGTTGCGCGGCTTGCGCCCCCTGGCGCGGTGCGACGACGTGCACGAGGAAATCCACGCCATCCGCAACCGCCGCGGACAGCACCATCCGCTAGTGCAGATTGTCCTCGCCAAGGCAAAAACTTCGGTTTTTTCTTAATGTTTGTCACAACCACGCTGGTTTTTCAGAAATAGAATCCGCCTTATCGTGGACCCTCTTTTGAAATATCGGAGTACCACCTCAATGAAAAAGATCATCTGGCTCGCCTTCGCCGTGCTCGCCGCGCTCTGGACCGGGCTGGTTGCGCTGACGCTGCAGCTGACCAACTGGGTCCTGTCGACCATCGCCACGACCCAGGTGCCCGGCACGGCGCTGGACACGTCGCAATGGGTGCCGCCTGCCTGGGCGGCCGCCTGGGTCGACCCCGCCTGGCTGCAGACGCTGCAATCGGGCCTGGTCTGGGCCGCGCAGGGCCTGAATCAGGTGCTGCCCTTCGCCGGCAGCCTCGGCACGCTGATCTCGGTGCTGGCATGGATCTTCTGGGGCTTCATCATCGTCGGCCTGCTGGTGCTGGCGCTGATCCTTCACTGGCTGGCCGGCAAGCGCCAGCAAGACCCGGCGCCTGGCCGCCAAGTGGTGTAATAGGGCAGCAACGCGGCAACCCGGCGCGCTGCAGTCTCTAGGAGCGTGCCGTGTCCACCGTCCATTCCCCTGTCCCGATGTTGCTGGCGGCCCTGCTCGCCCTGGCCGCCACGACCGCGCAAGCCCACCCCACGCGCGCCGCGTACGGCGTCGAGGTGTGCACGGTCACGGGCACCTCCGGGGAATACAGCGTGCGCGTGCGCAACACGGGGACCGCCCCCCTCGCCCGCGCCGAAGTCAACGGCGTCAGCCTGGACTCCAGCGGCCACCCCGCCGGACCGCTCACCGTCAACCTGACCGATATTCCCCCCGGCAAGTACAAGACCGCGGTGCTGGGACGCCCCGGCAATGGAGCCGCGTTGGTCAGCATTGCCACCTACGTGACCGCCAACGGCACTGAAACCCATCAGCAGGATCTGTTCGCCGGCAAGGTGGCGCATGTCTCGCCGGGCTCCGCCTTGCAGTACACGCTGGCACCCCTGGCCGTGCGCGGCTGGACCGTGGCCTACGGCACCAGGCAGGATCCCAAGCTGGAAGCAGGCAGCGCCGTGCTGCTGATCTATCCCGTCACCCTGGGCAAGAAGCGGGACGCGACGCGGCCGGATGCGGGGCGCGCGCCTGCCGACGTGGTGCCGCTGGCGCCCTGCGGCGCGGCCAAGGCATCCTGAGCCTGCTCAAGTTCCGCTGAGCAGGTCGCGTTCGTTCAGGAGCGCGTAGACGATTTCGGGCCGGTTATCGAAGCCGCGGCGGATGGCGGCGGGGATTGCCGTTCGTGTCTTGCGGCACAAGCCGGGCAGATCGTCGAGCTGGATCGCGATGCCGCGCGACGTGCGCACCTCGTTATCGCTGGGAATGATGTGGATCACGATCCCCAGCTGCGCGTGGATGCGTCCCTGCATGGCGCGCAGGTCCTCCAGGCTGGAAATGTTCTCCAGCCGCGCCACCAGGCGCTTTTCCTCTTCCTTGGTCAGCCGGAGCACCCGGATGTCCGCCGAGGGATCGGCAAGCAGCCGGTCACGGTCGCACACGCATGCGCCCGGCGGGCATTCTTGGCGGATGGGAAACGGAAAATTCATGGCGGGCGGCGCGCGTCGCTGCAATCTTGCGTATCCTGGAATTCTACCCAGGATCTCCTGCCGCCTGCCCGGCGGCAAGTCCTGGTTTCCCCGCAAGCCGCTGCGGCATAATGCCTCACCGAATTTACGGCGCGGAGGCTGCCCGCATGAAAGGTTTCCTGTCCATGGCCGCACTGGTCGCCCTGGCCGCGTTGAGCCAGGACGCGGCCGCGCGCGATTACTCCTATACCGTCCGGCCCGGCCTGCCCGCGGTCGTGACGATTACCGACTTGCCAGGGCAGCGCCTGAGCGCCCGCATCGCCGATGGCCCGGCGCAGGAAATCGCGAACCTGGGCGGCGACGAGGAGGTCGACCAGTTCCAGGACGTGGACGTGGACCATGACGGCTACCGCGACTTCGTCATCGGCCAGACTGGTGGCGGCACGCAAGCGATATCGCGCATATTCCTGTACCGGCCGCAGAATGGGCGCTACCAGGAAGTAACACATCCCGATGCGGCGGCCAGTCCCTGCCACGGCTTCGTCAACCCGGATTTCGACGCCGCCAAGCCCGTGTTCTCCGTGGCCTGCCGCTACAGCGCCGACACCTACGGCTTCGAGGTATACCGGGTGTGCCCGGACGGCTCGGCCCAAGCCGTCTCCTGGACCCGGCGCGAGGGCGAATCCGAACAACGCGTCCCGCATCCCGGCTCCAAGGGTGGCAATTGCGGGCAACGACCCGGTCGCTAGCGGCCACGGCCGCTATAGTTGCGCTTCCGCCTTCCAGGCTCTACGTCCGAGGACACCCCTGCCGTGCTGATTTTCCACAACCCCGTCCATGAAAAACACGCCGGCCGGCAGGAAATGTTCCGCGGCAAGCTCGTTCCCTGCCATGAAACCCCGGCGAGGCTGGAGTTCGTGCTGCAGGCACTGCATCAGCGCGGCATCGGAGAGTTGCGCGCGCCGTCGGTGGTGGACCTGGACCTGGTCAAACGCGTGCACACGCCGCGCTATGTGGATTTCCTCGCCCGTGCCTGGCACGATTGGATCGCGCTGGACCCCGCCAACGCCGCGCTGGATATCCTGCCCTCGATCTGGCCCGTGCGCGGCTTTCGCCACGATATCGAACCCACCAACTTTGCCGCGCGTGTCGGCCTGTTTTCGTTCGATAGCGGCTGCCCGCTGACCGCTGGCACCTGGGAGGCAGCCACCGCAGGCGCCGCCTGCGCCATCGACGCAGCGCGCGCCGTATCCGCCGTGGGCGGCCCCCGCGCGGCCATGGCGCTCACGCGCCCGCCCGGCCACCATGCGGGGCCGGATTTCTTCGGCGGCTATTGCTTCCTGAACAACGCGGCGCTGGCGGCCCAGGCGTTGCGCGACGCCGGCGCCGAGCGCGTTGCCATCGTGGACGTGGACTACCACCACGGCAACGGCACCCAAAGCATCTTTTACGAACGTGCCGACGTGCTGACCGTGTCGGTCCACGGCGATCCGACCACGGAGTATCCCTTCTACCTGGGCTACGCCGACGAACGCGGCGCGGGCGCGGGCACGGGCTGCAACCTGAATCTGCCGCTGCCCGCAGGCACTGGTTTTGCGGCCTGGACACAGGCGCTCGAGCAAGGCTTGGCCGCCGTCCGCGCCTTCAAGGCCGATGCCGTCGTGATCGCGCTGGGCGTGGATACGTATGAAGGCGATCCCATTTCCAAGTTCCGGCTCCAGAGCGCCGACTACCTGCGGGTGGGCAGCCTGCTGGCCAGCCTCGGCCTGCCTGCCGTCTTCACGATGGAGGGCGGCTATGCCGTGGCGGACGTCGGTATCAATGTAGCCAACGTGCTGGAGGGCTACGCCGCCTGAGCGCTTGCGCACATCCGTTGCCACATTGCTTCCACCGCGGGACGCGAATCGGCCCGATCCTTGAACGCCAGGATCGATACCTCGATGTCCCACAACCGGCTGGCCAGCGGTGCAAGATCCGCCGACGCCAGCCGCTCCAGGGCGCTATCCGCCAACCAGGCAACGCCCAGCTCCTGGGCGGCCATGTCGCCCAGCACGTCCGACATTTCGGCCTCGAACACGCGCACGCCGTGCAACGGCGCCGCGGCGCCTTCGATGGCGGCGTCGATCAGCCGCCCGAAGTAGACATTGGCCGAGTACATCAGCAAAGGCACGGGGTGGGCAGCCGTGCCGGGCAGGTCCAGGCCCGTGCGCTCGATCAGGGCGCGAGCGGCGTAGGGCCGTATCAGTTCGCGGCCCAGGGTCACGCAGTCATAGCGCGCGGGATCCAGCGGCAGAGGCTGGGCGACCTGGTGGAAACAGACCAGGAAGTCCGCCGCGCCCGAGGTAAAGGCCGACACGGTATCGTGCACATTACCCGTCTGCAGGCTGCAACTGAGCAGCTTGCCTTCGCTCCATGCCTTCCACCACTTGGGCAGGTGTGCGGTTGCCAGCGCGTACGAAGTCGCCAGGCGCAGCTGGTTCTGGGCCGGCACCCCCGCAATGCCCGCCCGCGCTTCCGCCAGCTGGTTGATCAACTCTATCGCCGCGCCGCGAAAGCGCTCGCCCGCTTCGGTGAGCTGGGTCGGGAATGCCGTGCGGTCGATCAGTCGCGCCCCCGCCCAGTTCTCCAGGCTCTGGATGCGGCGGCTGAACGCGGCCTGCGACAGATTGCGCGCCTCGGCGGCACGCGTGAAATTGCGCACCTCCGACAGCGTGATGAAGTCCTGCAACCACCGGGTATCCATAGTGCTCCTTGCGTCATGCGTAATCCGCATCGGCCATGCGCGCGGCGCATCGGCGCGCATGCTTAGTTCGCATTGGACGATGCCCGCGCCCTGCCCGACACTGCGGCCATCGGTTCCGCATTGGAGCCGACACGCCACGGAGTGTAAACATGGATGAAACCCTGCGCGCCGCCGCCCGCGAATACCTCGTACGCTACGGCGGCGATACCTTCCCCAACCTGTTCACGTCCGCCCGCGGCGCCATCGTGCGCGACGATACCGGGCGCGAGATCCTGGATTTCACCTCGGGCCAAATGTGCGCCACCATCGGCCACAACCATCCCGCCATCGTCGAAGCCGTGCACAAGGCGGGCGAAACCGCCTTCCACTTCTTCAGCGGCATGATCCCCGAAGCCGTGGCCCAGCTGGCGGCCACCGTGGCGCGCGACTGGATGCCCGCCGGCCTGAGCAAGTCCATCTTCGTCAACACCGGTTCGGAAAGCAACGAGATCGCCCTGCGCATGGCCAAGATGCACAAGAGCGGCTTCGAGATCCTGGCCATTGGCGGATCCTGGCACGGCGTGACCAGCGGCGCGGGCTCGGTATCCTACGCAAGCGACCGCAAGGGTTATGGCGTACCGCCGGCCGGCGTGTACGTCATGCCGGAGCCCAACGCCTACCGCCCCTATATCGCCGGCATGGACGCCGAGCAATCGGCGCTGGCCTGCCTGGAGATCGGCCTGAAGATGTTCGACATGGCTTCCGCCGGCAGGCCGGCCGCCATCATCGTCGAACCCGTCATCAGCGCGGGCGGCGTGCTGGTGCCACCCAAGTCCTATATGCAGGCGCTGCGGCAGGCGGCCGATGCACGCGGCATGCTACTGATCTTCGACGAAGCGCAGACCGCCTTCGGCCGCATCGGCTACCGCAGCGGCGCGGAGTACTTCGGCGTCACCCCCGACATCATGAGCGTGTCCAAGACACTAGGCGGCGGCCTGCCGCTGGCCGCCGCCGTGACCACGCCCGCCATTGAACAAGACGTGCACGAGAAGGGCTTCACCTTCTATACCAGCCATGTCTCCGATCCGCTGCCGGCCACCGTGGGCCTGGCCGTGCTGGACACGATCCAGCGCGAAGGGCTGATCGAGCGCGCGCGCACGCAGGGCGACTACCTGCGCCGCGGCCTGCTGGAACTGCAGCAGCGCCACGAAGCCATCGGCGACGTGCGCGGCCTGGGACTGCTGCTGGGCGTGGAACTGGTGCGGGACCGCAATACCCGCGAGCCCTATCACCAGCTCGGCGCCCTGACCACGCAGCGCTGCTTCGAACTCGGCCTGTCCATGAACATCCGACGCCGTCCCGAACGCGGCTCGGTGTGGCGGATCGCGCCGCCGTTGACAGTGAGCAATGCAGAGATCGACCGCGCCATCGCCATCCTGGACCAGGCCCTGACCGAGAGCCTGGACAAGATCGCCAGGCCGGCGGCAAGCCACGCCTGAAGGCATCCCTCCGCAACCCATCCGGCGCCGGCCCGCCCGGCAGGAGAACGACATGCACCGACGCACATTCGCCATCTGCGCCCTGGCGCTGGCCGCCGTATCCAGCCAGGCGCTTGCCGGCCCCACGCTCGACACCGTCCGCAAGCGCGGCTACGTGCAATGCGGCGTGTCGACCGGCATACAGGGATTTTCGGCGCCCGACAGCAAAGGAACCTGGCACGGACTGGACGTGGATATGTGCCGCGCCATCGCGGCGACGATCTTCAATGATGCGACGAAGTACCGCCTGACGCCGCTCACGACGCAGGCCCGCTTCACCGCGCTGCAATCCGGCGAGGTCGACGTACTCACACGCAACGTCACGCCCACGATGGCCCGCGACACCACGCTCGGCCTGCTGAGCGTGGCGGTCAACTACTACGACAGCCAGGGGGTCATGGTATCCAGCAAGCTTGGGGTCAAGGCGCTGCGCGAACTGGACGGCGCCACCATCTGCGTGCAACCGGGGACCGTGACCGAACTCGATCTCGCGGACTGGTTCCGGTCTCAGTCGCTGCGCTTCAAGCCCGTGGTCATCGAAAAATACGATGAAATCGTGCGCGCCTTCTCGGCGGGACGCTGCGACGCCTTCACTTCGGACAAGTCGCAACTGGCGGCTTCGCGCATGACGCTGGAAAATCCCGACACCTACGTGATCCTGGACGAGAACATCTCCAAAAGCCCGCTCGGCCCCATGGTGCGCCAGGGCGACGACAACTGGGTCAACATCGTGCGCTGGTCACTCAACGCAATGCTGGAAGCCGAGGAATTCGGCATCACCTCATCGAACGTCGACGCGCAGCTCAAAGCCAACAGCCCCAACGTGCAGCGCATCCTGGGCGTTACCCCCGGCATGGGGCGCAACATGGGCGTGGACGACAAGTGGGCGTACCACATCGTCAAGCAGGTGGGGAACTATGGCGAAAGCTATGAGCGCAACCTGGGCATGAGCAGCCCGATGAAGCTGCCACGGGCGCTGAACGCACAATGGCGCGATGGCGGCTTGATGTACGGCTGGCCGGTGCGCTAGCCGGCGCTTCGGGAGACCCGGCCGCGCCCGCGGAAGATCCGCGGGCGCGGCCTTTTTCAATCCCGCGTTTCCAGAACCTTGTTGACTCGCAATGCCACCAAGGTGCACGCCGCGCCCGACAGCAGGTAGATGCTGACCGCCACCAGTCCAAAGCGCGCAGACAGGCCCAAGGCGACCAGCGGCGCGAACGCCGCGCCGATCAGCCACGCCATGTCGGAGGTCAGGGCCGCGCCCGTGTAGCGAAAACGGCGCGTGAAATTCGCGGTGACGGTGCCCGAGGCCTGGCCATAAGACAGCCCCAGCAGCACGAAGCCCACCAGGATGAAAGCGTCCTGCGCCTTGGGCCCGCCGCCCAAGAGCCACGGCGTGAACAGCGCAAACACGGCGATCAACGCGGCCAGCAGGCCCAGCGTGGTGCGCCGACCGATGCGATCGGCCAGCCAGCCCGATGCAATGGTGCCCAGGATGCCCAGCACGGCGCCTATGATCTGCACGACCAGCACGTCCTGGATCTGCTGGGTCGCGCTTACTGCAATCCACGACAGCGGGAATACCGTGACCAGATGGAACAGGGCATAACTGGCCAGCGCCGCAAACGCGCCAATGAACAGGTTGTAGCCTTGCTCGCGCACCATCTGCGTGGTGCTGATGGGTTCGAGTTCGCCCTCTTCCAGCAATTGCGTGTATTCCTCGGTCACCACCAACCGCAGCCGCGCAAACAAGGCCACCACGTTGATCGCGAATGCCACGAAGAAGGGATAGCGCCAGCCCCACTCCAGGAAGTCGGCTTCGGTCAGCGTGACATGCAGGAAGAGGAACAGCGCGCTGGCCACCATGAAGCCCACCGGCGCGCCCAGCTGGCCCAGCATCGCATACCAGCCCCGGCGATTGGGCGGCGCATTCAAGGCCAGTAGCGAAGGCAGGCCGTCCCAGGACCCGCCCAAGGCCAGTCCCTGCAGGCACCGAAACACCGCCAGCAGCGTGATCGCGTGCGCCCCGATGACGTTGTAGCCGGGCAGGAAAGCCATGCCCACCGTGGCCGTTCCCAGCAGGAACAAGGCAATGGTGAGCTTGGTCGCTCGCCCCCAGCGCCGCTGCGCGGCCATCGACAGTGCCGTGCCGATGGGCCGCATGATGAACGCGAACGAGAAGATGACGAAGGACCAGAGCGTGCCTTCCAGCCGCGGTTCGAAGGGGAAGAAGACCTGCGGAAACACGAGCACGCAGGCAATGCCGAACACGAAGAAATCAAAGTACTCGGAGGCCCGTCCAACCACCACGCCCACCGCGATTTCCCCTGGCGCCACCTTGGCGTGGCTGCCGCCGCCGGCCGCGGGGAATGATGGAGCATGACCGGGATATTGCGTGGTGGTCGCCATGTGAATGCTCGCTGAAAGGAGGTTCGGAACAGCCTGGCCTACGATCCTGAAACACACCTGCGCGCCCGGAGCCCATATCGCGCAGAGCCGCCCCGTTATTGGTATGCAGCCCTGGTCCGCGCGCCTTGCCCTGCACATTTTTGTTCTTTTTACCCTAGATTTTTCGCGGCTTCCAGCGTAGTGTTGCGTTTACTTCCCACGGTTACGTTTCGGGGTATGGTCATGCCGTCCTTCCCAAGGTTCCGCGGATTGGTCATGGTTGCCGCTCTGCCATTGCTCGCCGGATGCAATGCGGTCCTGCTCTCGCCATCAGGCGACGTCGCGTTGCAGCAGCGGAATCTGATCATCATTTCAACCGGCTTGATGCTGCTGATCATCGTGCCGGTGATCTTCCTGACCTTCCTGTTCGCGTGGCGTTACCGGGCCAGCAACAAGGATGCGCACTACGACCCTGAATGGAACCACTCCACGGTGCTGGAGCTCCTGATCTGGGCGGCGCCGCTGCTGATCATCATTGCGCTGGGCGCGCTCACATGGGTCAGCACGCACCAGCTGGATCCCTACCGCCCGCTTGCACGCCTGTCCGAGGGCCGCGAAGTGCCGCCCGACACCAAACCGCTGGTGGTGGAAGTGGTGGCGCTGGACTGGAAGTGGCTGTTCATCTATCCCGAGCAAGGCATTGCGGCGGTGAACGAAATGGCGGCCCCCGTGGACCGCCCGATCCAGTTCAGGATCACGTCGTCCACGGTCATGAATTCCTTCTTCGTGCCCGCGCTGGCGGGTCAGATCTACGCCATGCCTGGCATGCAGACCACGCTGCACGCAGTGATCAACCATCCCGGCGAATACGAAGGCCTGTCCGCCAACTACAGCGGCTCGGGCTTTTCGGGCATGCGCTTCAAGTTCCACGGTGTGGACCAGCAGGGCTTCGACAAATGGGTGGCCAACGCGCGCGCGTCCAACGCCGCGCTCGACCGCGAGGCCTATCTGAAGCTGGAACAGCCCAGCGAGCGCAACCCGGTGCAGCTCTATGCCTCCAGCGCGCCCGGCCTGTTCGAGGCGATCGTCAACCGCTGTGTCGAGCCCAACCGCATGTGCATGCGCGACGCAATGGCCATCGATGCGCAAGGCGGCATGGGCATACCCGGCGCGCTCAATGTCACGACGCTGGATGCGGAAACGCGGGAGCGCCTGGGACTGACGGGCGCGCCGCGCAAGTATGTGGGCGCGATGTGCACTGCCACCGAAGGACTGGTCCTGTAGCGGATCGCCGGCGACCGGCGATCCGGATGATGCAAGGGCTTCGTGAAATTGTGGTCTTTTTGCTGGAATCGAAATGCCTGACCAACCAGACCTCACCAAGCTGATCTTCGGTAAGTTGACCTGGGAAGCCATTCCCTTGCACGAACCGATCCTGCTCGTCACCTTCATCATGGTCGCCATCGGCGGCATCGCGGTGCTGGGGGCCATCACCTACTACGGAAAGTGGGGCTATCTGTGGCGCGAATGGTTCACCAGCATCGACCACAAGAAGATCGGCATCATGTACGTCATCCTGGGTATCGTGATGCTGCTGCGCGGCTTCGCCGACGCCATCATGATGCGCCTGCAGCAGGCGGTGGCGTTCGGCGATTCGATGGGCTACCTGCCGCCGCACCACTACGACCAGATCTTCACCGCGCACGGCGTGATCATGATCTTCTTCGTGGCCATGCCGCTGGTCACGGGCCTGATGAACTACATCGTGCCCTTGCAGATCGGCGCGCGCGACGTGGCCTTTCCGTTCTTGAACAACTTCAGCTTCTGGATGACCACGGGCGGCGTGATCCTGGTCATGATGTCGCTGTTCGTGGGTGAGTTCGCGCGTACCGGCTGGCTGGCGTATCCGCCGTTATCGGGCATCATGCAGAGCCCCGACGTGGGCGTCGATTACTACATCTGGGCCTTGCAGATAGCGGGGGTGGGAACGCTGCTGTCCGGCGTCAACCTGCTGGTCACCATTGTCAAGATGCGCGCGCCGGGCATGACGATGATGCGCATGCCCATCTTCACCTGGACCGCGCTGTGCACCAACGTGCTGATCGTGGCCGCCTTCCCGGTGCTGACCGCGGTGCTGGCGCTGCTGTCGATGGACCGCTATGTCGGCACCAACTTCTTCACCGCGGACTTCGGCGGCAACGCCATGATGTACGTGAACCTGATCTGGATCTGGGGCCACCCCGAGGTGTACATCCTGATCCTGCCGGCGTTCGGCATCTTCTCCGAGGTGGTTTCCACCTTCTGCCGCAAGCGCCTCTTTGGCTACGCGTCCATGGTGTACGCCACGGTCGTGATCACGGTGCTGTCGTACCTGGTCTGGCTGCACCATTTCTTCACCATGGGGTCCGGGGCCAGCGTGAACTCGTTCTTCGGGATCACCACCATGATCATCTCGATCCCGACGGGCGCCAAGATCTTCAACTGGCTGTTCACCATGTACCACGGGCGCATCCGCTTCGAGGTCCCGATGCTGTGGACCCTGGGCTTCATGGTGACCTTCGTGATCGGCGGCATGACGGGCGTGCTGCTGGCCGTGCCGCCCGCCGACTTCGTCCTGCACAACAGCCTGTTCCTGATCGCGCACTTCCATAACGTGATCATCGGCGGCGTGCTCTTCGGGCTGATGGCCGGCATCACGTACTGGTTCCCAAAGGCTTTCGGCTACAAGCTGGATCCGTTCTGGGGCAAGTGCTCGTTCTGGTTCTGGCTGGTAGGCTTCTACGTCGCCTTCATGCCGCTGTACGTACTGGGGCTGATGGGCGTGACGCGCCGCGTAAACCACTTCGAGGACATGTCCCTGCAGATCTGGTTCCAGGTGGCGGCCTTCGGCGCGCTGCTGATCGCCTGCGGCATCGCCAGTTTCCTGATCCAGCTAGTGGTCAGCTACCGTCGGCGCGAATCGCTGCGCGACACCACCGGCGACCCCTGGGACGCGCGCACCCTGGAATGGTCGACTTCGTCGCCGCCGCCCAACTACAACTTCGCCTTTACGCCGCGCGTGCATGACCAGGACGCCTGGTGGCAGATGAAGCAACACGGCTACGTGCGGCCGCAGCAGGGCTTCATCCCCATCCACATGCCCAAGAACACCTGGGCGGGCATTGTGCTGGCGGGCATCAGCGTGGTCATGGGCTTCGCGTTGATCTGGCACATGTGGCCGCTGACCGTGCTGTCGTTCGCGGCGCTGATCCTGGTGTCCATCGTTCATACCTTCAACTACAAGCGCGACTACTACGTGCCGGCCGAAGAGGTCGTGCGCGCCGAAGACGCCCGCACAAGGTTGCTAGCGAAAAATGTCTGATACCCTGGCCCCCAACCTGCCCGGCGGCGCCGCGCCGCCCGCGGAGCCCGTGTTCTACGTCCCGGGCGAACACCACCCCAAGAACGGCACCCTGCTGGGATTCTGGGTGTACCTGATGAGCGACTGCCTCATCTTCGCCTGCCTGTTCGCGACCTACGGCGTGCTGGGCCGGAACTATGCGGCGGGCCCCTCGGGGGCTGATCTGTTCGACCTGCCGCTGGTGGCGGTGAACACCGCGCTGCTGCTGCTGTCGTCCATTACCTACGGTTTCGCCATGCTGGAGATGCGGCGCAACCGCGTCGGCGCGACCCAGCTATGGCTGGCCGTGACGGGCATCCTGGGACTCGGATTCCTGTCTCTGGAACTGTATGAATTCGCGCACCTGATCCACCAGGGCGCGGGCCCGCAGCGCAGCGCCTTCCTGTCGTCCTTCTTCACGCTGGTCGGCACCCACGGGCTGCACGTCACCTTCGGGATCGTTTGGCTGGTGACGATGATGATCCAGGTCCAGATGCACGGGCTGATCCCGGAGAACCGCCGCCGCCTGATGTGCCTGTCCATGTTCTGGCACTTCCTGGACTTGATCTGGGTGGGCGTCTTTACCTTCGTGTACCTGATGGGAGTGCTGCCATGACCGCGCACCTGAATCATCCGGCCGATCACGGCCACGGCGGCCATGACCACCACGACGACGATGACGGCGCCGCCCACGGCACGCTCAAGAGCTATGTCACCGGCTTCGTGCTGGCCGCCATCCTGACGGCCATTCCTTTCTGGCTGGTCATGAACCGGGTCTTCTCCGAATCCCGCACCACCGCGCTGGTGATCCTGGCGTTCGCCGTGGTGCAGATCGTGGTCCACATCGTCTACTTCCTGCACATGGACACCAAGTCCGAAAGCGGCTGGAACATGTTGGCGTTAATATTCACGCTGGTGCTGGTCGTAATCACGCTCAGCGGATCCATCTGGATCATGTATCACCTCGACTCCAATATGATGCCCATGTCCACTCACGACATGCGGAAAATGCCCTGATGGCTGCAGTAAACGACTCTACTTCCGGCGACACCTCCTCCCGTAATCCGCGCAGCAAGACGACCCTGGTCATCCTGGGGCTGCTTGCGGTCGCCATTTTCGCGGGCCTTTGCGCCCTGGGCACCTGGCAGGTGCACCGGCTGGCCTGGAAACGCACCCTGATCGCGCAGGTCGAACAGCGCGCCCATGCCGCGCCCGCGCCGGCTCCGGCCAAGGCTGAGTGGCCCGCCCTGACTTCCGACAACGCCGAATACCGCCGCGTCACGGCCACCGGCACCTACCTGTACGACCGCCAGACCCTGGTACAGGCGGCAACCGAACTGGGCAGCGGCTACTGGGTCATGACCCCGCTGCAATTGCCCGAGGGCGGCACGGTGCTGGTCAACCGCGGCTTCGTGCTGCCCGAATGGCGCAAGAGCAAGTCCGCCATACAACAAGCGCCGGAACAGGCCAGCGTCACGGGCCTGCTGCGCATGGGCGAGCCCGGCCATGGTTTCCTGCGCAACAACGACCCTGCCACCAACCTCTGGTACTCGCGCGACCTGCCCGCCATCGCGGCGGCGCGCGGCCTGACCGACGTGGCGCCGTACTTCATCGACGCCGACGCAACGGGCAAGGACGGCAGCGGGCGCACCGCTCCGGTGGGCGGCCTGACCGTGCTCAATTTCCCGAACAATCACCTCAGCTACGCCATCACCTGGTACGCGCTGGCGGCCATGGTGCTGGTCGGCGCATTCATCTTCGTGCGCGAGGAAAAGCGTTCGCGCCGCAAGGGCTGATCCGGCCGGCCGCGGCCGGTGTCCTACAATGGGGGCCGGGAACAGTGCTGGGCGTCATGCTCGGCGTGCTGTTCCCTTTTGTTTTTTACACCCCCTCAACAGGAGTCCCCAAGGATGAAAAAGACGCTGCTCGCAGCCGCAATGTTCACCACTTTTGCAGGCGTTGCTCAGGCAGAATCGTCGGTAACTCTCTATGGTGTCATCGACACCGGCATCGGCTACAACAAGATCAAGGGCGATGGATACGACGGTAGCAAGATAGGCATGATCAACGGCATCCAGGCCGGCTCGCGCTGGGGCCTGCGCGGCGCCGAAGACCTGGGCGACGGCCTGCGCGCCGTGTTCAAGCTGGAAAGCGGCTTCGACTCCGCCAACGGCCAGCGTGGGCAATCCGGCCGCCTGTTCGGCCGCCAGGCCACCATCGGCCTGGCCAACGACGCCTGGGGCACGCTGGAGTTCGGCCGCCAGGCCACGGTGGGCTCGAACTACCTTGCGGACATCGATCCCTTCTATACCAGCTACACCCAATCCAACATGGGCCTGGGCTTCAGCGCCGCCAACACCATGCGCTGGGACAACATGGTCATGTATAAGTCGCCTTCGATGAGCGGCTTCGAATTTGGCGTGGGCTACTCGTTCAATGCGGACGACACGGTCGCGGACCAGACCGGCTTTCGCACCGCCGACAACACCCGCGGCATCACCGCCGGCCTGCGCTACGTGCAAGGCCCGGTGAACGTCACGCTGACCTACGACCAGCTCAACGGCTCCAACCGCGGCACCATCGACCACGACGCCACGCCGCGCCAGTACGCGCTGGGCCTGTCCTATGACCTGGAAGTTGTGAAGCTTGCGGCCGCCTACGGCCGCACCACCGACGGCTGGTTCGTCGGCCAGGACCTGCCGGCCGGCACGCCCTTCAGCGATGAATTCGGCACCAACCGCTTTGTGGATGGCTTCAAGGCCAACTCCTATATGCTCGGCGCCACCCTGCCCATGAGCAGCGCCGGCAGCCTGTTCGCTTCGTGGCAGCACGTGTCGCCGAACAACGACAAGCTGACGGGCGGCGACACCAACATGAACGTCTGGAGCGTGGGCTACACCTACGACCTCTCCAAGCGCACCAACCTGTATGCCTACGGTTCGTACGGCAAGGACTATGCCTTCATCGACGGATTGAAGAGCACGGCCGCCGGTATCGGCGTGCGCCACACGTTCTAAGCAAGACGGCGGAGCGGCTGCGGGGCCGCCTCCGCCCACGCTTGCGGATAAACCGCTACCCGTGCAATCTTCGGGAAACACGCGTCCCTCATGATCGGCCATCTTTGACACCAGATCCCGATACGGACCATGCTCCCGAAATCCCGCCCCTTGCACGCCTTCCCGCTCTATCGACAACGCCTGCTGCGCGCGCTGGCCGCGGCCTTGCTGCCGCTTGCGCTTGCAGCCTGCAACGGCGGCGACGGCGACGATGACGACGAACCCGTCGCCGTCGCACCGCCGCCCGCAGAGGAAACCCCGCCGCCTGCCGAGACCCAGCCCCCGCGCAATACGGCCTATCTGGAGGCCAAGCCGGGCGACGTGATTCAGGTCCGCATCGAGGAATTGCACCCTACCCAGGCCGCCATTGGCTACGATCAGATCTATTACAAGCTGGGCCGCTGGCAGGGCGACTTCGAGCGCCCGACCTGGGCCGACAAGCCGGTCCAGCAACTGGACTACCTGAATCGCACCGTCGGCAAGAAGTTCGACGACTACTGTGAAGACATGGGCGGCACCGAGCGCGCGCAAGCCTTCCAGACCATCGCCGAGGCGCGCGCCGCGCGCCTGGACCTGCCCGCCACCTACGCCTGCAAGGACGCTCCCGGCACCCATGCAGCCAATCTCAAGACGGTGGTAGTCGGCTGGGACGGCAATCTTTACCTGACCGATGGCCACCACACGTTCTCGTCACTGCGCGAAATTGCGGACGGCGGGCCCAAGCTGCCAGTCTGGGTCAAAGTGGACGCCAACTACAGCAGCCTGCCCAACGCGACAGCCTTCTGGCAGCGCATGGTCGACGAACGCCGCGCCTGGCTGCGCGACGGCCAAAACCAACCTATCACGGTAGACCAACTGCCTGCGCGGCTGGGACTGCCCAATGCCCAGGAAGCCGGCGGCATGCAGGAAGACCGCTATCGGTCGCTGGTCTACTTCACCCGCGACATCGCCTACAGCAACGGCAACCTGCCGGAATTCGCCGAGTTCCTGTGGGGCGACTGGCTGCGTCGCCAGGCGGCGGGCGGCCAGCTTCCGGGATTGGACCAGTACAAGATGATGGCGCCGGCCCTGCCCGCGCAGATCCTCGCCGTCAGTACGCTGGACAAGAGCCTGGCCGCCGCTGGCGCGAATGACAGCTATGCCGCCGCGGTGCGCGACGCGTCCCTGAAGATGGCTGCGCTCAAGGACACCGACATCGTCTTCGGCGACCGCGATGCTGCCGGCCTGGGGCGCATTGCCCTGGCGCCCGATGCCGCCAGCGGTTCGCCCACCAAGAAAGCGCGCGATACCCTGGAGGAATTGCCGCGCAATGATGCCAAGGCCGACGGCAGCCCCCGAGGCGCCGGCAAGCTGTGGTTCGCGGTGAACTACCGCAACTGCGGCAAACCCGCCGCCGGCAGCTGCTGGGGCTGGTAGCAGGCCATGCCGGCCACGCGGCCCTAGGCGTCTATCTGCATGGCGGGCCGGGCCTGTACCCGGCCCAGCCAAGCCTGCACATGGGGGTGCGAACCCACCCGGGCGCCTAGATAAGCGCTATAGCCGATCACCGAACCCACCACCAGGTCGGCCAAGGAGTACGCGGCGCCCAGTATCCAGGGCCCGCGCGACAGATGGCCGTCCAGCACCTCCAGCAAGGTATCCACATCCCGTAGAACGCGCTCCGCCTCGGCGCCGCCAGGCGCGTCCTCGCCCTGCGTGGCGAGGTACAGACGCATGACAGCCGCGCCATAGCTGACATAGGACCAGGCGCACCATGACATCGCCAGCAAACGTTCCGGCGTATCGGCGGCGGGCCACAGGCCGCGCTCCACGCCGTAGCGCTCTCCCAGCCACAGCTGGATCGCCAGGGTTTCAAACAGGGGAGCGCCGTCCACCGTCAACGTCGGCACCTTGCCATTCGGATTGAGCGCCAGGAATTCCGGCCGGCGCTGTTCCCCTGCCCTGATGTCCACTTTGACACGCTCGTGCGGCACGGCCAGTTCGGCGAGTGCGCTGGCCACCGGCGTCGCGCTGGACATGGGGTGCCAATAGAAAACGATAGACATGGGCAAATCTCCAATTCAATCAAGGGATAAGCGTCGCGGCCCCTGCCGCTGACTACGGGAGCCACTGTAGAGTCCATTGCGGACAGATTCCGCCCTCAATATGGGTTAAGGTGGCGTCATGCTTACCTCCAGCAACCGTCTCCTGCGCCTGCTGTCCCTCCTGCAGACGCGGCGCCATTGGGCCGGCACCGAGCTGGCCGCCACGCTGGCCATCCACCCTCGCACGCTGCGGCGCGATATCGACAAGCTGCGTGAACTCGGCTACCCCATCCATGCCAGCAGCGGCGTGGCCGGCGGCTACGCCTTTCGCGCGGGCCATGCCCTGCCGCCCCTGCTGCTGGATGACGACGAAGCGCTGGCCGTGGCGCTTACGCTGCGCACGGCGGCCACGGGCACGGTGGGAGGCATAGAGGAAACCGCGCTACGGGCGCTGGTAAAGCTGGAGCAGGCCATGCCGCAACGCCTGCGGCGCCGGGTGGATGCCCTGCGTTCCGCCATCGTGCCGATACCGCGCGAAGGCGCCGCCGTCGACGCCACGCTGCTGGCGACGCTTGCGGCCGCATGCCGCGACCAGTTGCGGGTCGGCTTCGATTACGCGGACGCCAAGGGCCGCGCCAGCACCCGGCAGGTCGAACCGCAAGGATTGGCGCACACTGGATATCGCTGGTACCTGGTGGCCTGGGATCCGGCGCGCGAGGACTGGCGCACCTTCCGCATCGACCGCATCGCGGGGGCTCCGCAAGTCGGCGCGCATTTCGTGCCGCGGCCTCCACCCGAAGGCGGCGACCTGCGCGCATACGTGTCGCGGTCGGTGAACATGGCGCCTCACCCCGAGCCCGCGCGCGTGATCCTGCACGCGCCGCGCGCCGTCATGGCGGCCCGCATTCCGCCTGGGGCCGGCCAGATCGATTCCCTGGATGCGGCCCGCTGCCTGCTGCAATGCCCCGTGCAATCGCTGGACGCGCTGGTGTATTGGCTGATGGCGCTGGACGTGGAGTTCGAAGTGCTGGCCCCCGCTGCCTTGCAGGAGCGCCTGCAACGGGCGGCCGACAGGCTGGCGCGCAGCCTGCAAAAAAACCCCGCCTCCGAAGCAGCGGGATAAGGGTCGGATTTGGCTGTTTTTCGGCCGATCCCACCCTGTGTATTTCGCCGGCAATTCGAGTATCTTGGCTGCTTTCCGGAACATTCCAAGAGCACCCCATGAGCAACGTTACCAACGCCAGCCTGGCCTCTGGCGCCACGCCCGACGCCGACGCCTTCCTGCAATTCCTGGTCAACCTGGTCAACAACGGCAGCCAGATCGAAAGCATCGGCGTCACCCTGCAAATGGGCGGCATGCTGGTATCGGGCTCTATCGTGTCCGGCGCGGAATACTTCGACAGCTTCGCAGCCAGCTTCACGGGGTCGCTGAACACGCTGGACGAAACCACCCGCAAGGCCGTGCACGCCTCGCTGGCCGAATTGGGGGACGTCTTCCGCGTCCCGCAGCCCGCGGATCCGCTGCCGAATTACATCCACCTGGCCGACGCGCTGTTCTTCACCGCCGACGGCACTCCCGTCGCCGGACAGCCGACCCTCTGGCGCGGCCGTACCAGCGCGGTCGACGGCTTCATCCTGGGACGCCTGCAAGCGGAGTCCATCGGCTGAAATGCTCAGGTAAGCGCGGCAGGCCGGTTCAGCGCACGAAACGCTGCTCGACCACCACGCTGCCCCATTGCCTGCCTTCGGATTCTTCCGCCAGCTTGAAGCCCGCGGCCTCGTAGAGATGCCGGGCCGCATCCAGGCCCTTGAAGGTCCACAGATAGGTCTCGTCGTAATGCGCATCGGCAAAGGCCAGGGCCCGCTCAAGCAGGGCGCGGCCCACGCCCATGCCGCGCAGTGACTCATCGACGATGAACCAGCGCAGGTGCGCCTGGCGAGCCGCAAGATCGCCGTCGATGACGATGGAGGCCAGCGCCCTGTCATTGTCCACGTACAGCCAGATGTTCTTGCCCGCGGCGGGCAGGCTTTCGGCGAACGCCGCCAGCCCCGTGGCCACCTTGCGCTCGAAATACACTCCGAAACCCGCGGTTTGCGCGTAGTAGCGCGCGTGCAGGCCGGCCACGTCGCCGATGCAGCCGGGCAGATAGCCTGCGTGGATCTGCTGGTCGATGCCGCCCGCCTCGGCAACCGGCGCCGTGTTGGGATTCTCGTGCGACAGGGCGTCCGCATAAAGGGAGAGAAAACGGATCAGCGACTGCTGGTCCGGCGGCGCCAGTTGCCGCAAGGCGCGCGACACCTGGTCGGTGGCGAACTGGTCGATCTGCGCGCGCAGCTTGTTCCCCGCCGCGCTCAGGTACAGCCGGGACGAGCGAGCGTCTTCGCTGTCCGCCTCGCGGGTGAGCAGCCCCGCCGACTCCAGCTTGGCCACCTGCCGGCTGGTATTGGACTTGTCCAGCCGGAGGATGGCCGCCAGATCGCGCGCCTGAATGCCCGGTTGCAGGCCGATTTCGATAATGGCGTGAACCGCGGACGGCGCCAGCTCGCTGCCCGCCAGCGAGCTGCGCATGAAGCCCAGCTCGCGCACCAGTTTGCGGGAAAACTCCCGCAGGTCCCGGATGGTCTGCTCACGGGATTGGATGGGAACATCGATCAGGTCCATGGCGCGCCTCTAAAGTTGCGGTTCGCAACCAATATACTTGCGAGGCGCAACCAATTCAATCTTTTTCGCGCGGCCCCCGGCGGAACTGATCAGGCCCTATCCGGGCCGCTTGAACCGGGCCCGCGCCGTTTCGACCGCCTGGCGGCAGATGCAGCCGCTCATGTGATCGTTGACCATTCCGACGGCCTGCATGAAGGCGTACATGGTCGTCGGACCGACAAAGGTCCAGCCGCGCTTCTTCAAGGCTTGCGACAGGACCGTCGACGCCGCCGAGGTCGGATTGCCATTCCAGTAGTCCAGGTCCACCTTCGCCGGCCTGTCTTGCGCGGACGGCTCGTGACGCCAGAGCCAGGCCGCCAGCGACCCCGTTTCTTCGGCCAGGGCACACGCGCGCTTGGCATTGTTGATGGCGGACACGATCTTGCTGCGGTTGCGCACAATGCCCGCGTCGCCCATCAGCCGCTCGACGTCGCGCTCGGTGTAGCGCGCCACCCGCTCGAAATCGAAGTCGTCGAAGGCCGCGCGGAACGCCTCGCGCTTGCGCAGGATCGTGATCCACGCCATGCCCGCCTGAAAGCCTTCCAGGCAGATCTTTTCGTACAGGCGGCGGTCGTCCGCCACCGGCCTGCCCCATTCATGGTCGTGGTAGTCCGGCATGGACGGCTGCCAGAAGCAGCGCGTCACGCCCTGCCCGTCCGTGATCAAGCCTGGGTTGCCGTCGTGCATTTCGTTCGTCTTCATGAGGCGGCTTACTGCTTGCCCGGCACGGGGCAGCTCAGGTCGCCTTCCTCGCATTTCAGGTAGGCTTGCAATTCTTTGGTGCGCGCCTGCGTCAGCTTGTCCAGGCACGTGCTGAGCACCATGGGATAGGCGCTGCCGCCGGACGTGCTGCTGGACGCGAAAGCGCATTCCGCGTCGCGGAAGAATAGCCAGGCCTTCTGGGCGGCATGCAGACGGGTCGTTGCGTCCCTGTCATTCTTGAGACGCGCCGTCACTTCCTTGTAGGCGGCGTTCAGGGCGGCATCGGACTTCCGGTACGCCTGATCGGCGCACAGACTCATGTCCGTCTGCGTGGCCGCGTTGCCGCAATCCAGCGCCTGCGCCTGCGCACTTGCGGCCAGCGCAAGCGCGGCGGCGGCAGTCATGATGGCGATACGCATGGAATTCCTCCTGTGTGGCTGGTGAACGGAGAAAGTGTCGCATGGAACAATGGCCGCTCGCAGCGGCGACCCCGCCGCCGGTGGCCTAAGATGGCGGCTATGAAGATCCAATTGCTCTCAGACCTGCACCTTGAAACCGACCCAGACTTCCTGGCACGGCCCGCGCCGGGCGCGGACCTGCTCGTGCTGGCCGGCGACATAGGCTCGTACCGCCGCGGCTCGCGCATGACCACGGCAGACTTCGGCCTGGGCAGCTACTCGCCGCACAAGGGCTGGCCCACGCCCGTCCTCTACGTGCCGGGCAACCACGAGTATGACAATGTCGATTTCGACGAAACCCATGCACGGCTGCGCGAGCTTTGCCGCGAACTAGGCATCCACTGGCTGGAACGCGAAACCCTGGTCATCGATGGCGTGCGCTTTGTCGGCACGACGTTGTGGACGGATTTCGACGCGCTGGCCGCGCCTGGCGACACGGTAGGCGCGGCCTTGAAAAAACGTGAAAAGGCATTCCGCGCCGCCAACTTCTATCTGGAGAAGGCCGAAATGCGCCGCAACGGCGCGCCCTTCATGGCCGAGCAGATGCGCGAACAAGGCCTGCTCTGCCAGCAGTGGCTGCAAGACGCCCTGCGCGCGCCCCACGACGGCCCGACCGTGGCTATCACGCACTTCGCGCCGACGCTGGCGAGCGCCGATCCGCGCTATGGCGTCACCCCCGGCACCGCAGGCTTCTGCAACGCGCTGGACGCCCTGCTGCCCCTGGCCGAGGTCTGGATGCATGGCCATCTCCACTGCCCGCAGGACTATGTGAAGAATGGCTGCCGCATCGTGGCCAACCCGCTGGGCTATGCCAAGAAGGACGAGCAGCAGGACTTCGCGCCGGACCGTCTGTGGGAAGTGGCATCTAGAACCTGAGGCTGGCGCTCAAGGCATAGGTGCGCGGGTCGCCGGCCTTCACGTAGTCCGGGGACTGGTACAGCCAGTAGCGCTTGTCGGCCAGGTTGTTGATGCCCGCGCGGAACGTGGTCTCGTAACCGTAGATACGCGTGTCGTAGGTCGCGCCGATGTTGACGATGGCGTAGTCCGATACCTGGACCGCGTTGGACGCCCCCAGCATGGTGCTGCCGGTGTACTTCACGTCGGCCCTCAGCTTGAGGCCCGGCAGTTGCGGCACCGAGTATGCGACCTGGGCGGCGGCCACGAATTTCGGCGCGCCCGCGACGCGATTGCCGGTGAAACTGGATCCTTTCTTGTATTCGCTGTCCAGGAACATCAGGCTGCCGCCCACGTTCCAGTTTGTGGCAATGCGCGTGGAGGCGCCCAGTTCCAGCCCCTGATAGATGGACTTGCCGTCCTGCACCAGTTCATTGGCGGCGTTCGTGTACTCCGCTTTTTTCTCGATGCGAAAGAGCGCCGCCGTGGCGGCCCAGCCATCCTGGTTGGTCTTGATGCCCAATTCGTATTGCTTGCTCTTGAGCGGGTCCAGCAGCGCGCCGTAGTTGGCATACGTATTGCCCACGGACGAGCCCGGCTCCAGCGATTCGATGTAGCTGGCGTAGGCCATGGTCTGGGGCGTGATGTTGTACATCAGCGCCACCGTCGGCGTCAGCACCCCGCTCTTGTCGTAACGCGAATTACGCGCTCCTGCCGCATCGAAGCCGACCTGTTCGTAGTCGGTGTAGCGCAGGCCGCCCAGCACGGACCAGCCGCCGGTCAGGTCTATGGTGTCGCTCGCGAACAGCGCCTTCTGCGTGATCTCTGCGGCGCGGTATAGGTCCAGGCTGCCCTCGCTGTAATAGGTGTTGGTGTTCTGCGCACGCAAATTGCCCGTGCCTTGCAGCTGGTACACGCCGTTGGCGCTGTAGTCGTTCTTCTGCTTTTGCCAGGACGCGCCCGCCACCACCTGATGCTTCAAAGGACCGGTGCTGAACCTGCCTTCGACCATGCCTTGCCATTGGTTGTAGGCGTAGGCCTCGCCGTAGTCCGAGCGGTAGTCCTGGTAATCGCCCGCCTGGTTCTGCAAGAACAGCACCGATTCATTGCGGCGCGTGCGGGTGGAACTGTAGCTGTAGTCGGTGCGCACCGACCAATCGGAAGACAGCTGGTACTTCAGCCCGGTGGAGTAAAAACGGAATTTGTTGTCGGCATATGGCCCCTCGCCCACCAGCCTGCCGTTGTCGTTGCGCACCGGCGAGGGCAGCTCCGAGCCCGCCATCTGGCCGGCGTAGATGGTGGGCTCCTGCCCGATCGCCTTGCGGTCCTGGTAGATGGACTGGAAGTCCCACGTCAGCTTGTCGGTCAGGCGCGCGTCCAGCGCCAGCGACACCGAATCCCGATACAGCGAGCCGCCGTTATAGGTATTGCCCTCTTCATGCGTGGCGTTCAGGCGATAGCCGAAGCGGCCGTCGCCGCCCACGCGCCCGCCCAGATCGACGTGTTCACGCAGGAGGCCCTTGGACACATAGCCCAGCTCGATGCTGCGCACCGGCTCGTCGGTCGGCTTCTTGGTGACATAGTTGATCAGTCCGCCCGGCGAACCGAAGCCGTACATGAAACCGGATGCGCCCTTGAGCAGGTCGATCTGTTCGAAGTGCTCGTAAGGCAAGGTGGTGACGTAGCTAAGGAAGGGCTTGCCGTCGATGCGGTAGGAATTCTGCCAGTCCAGCGGCAGGCCGCGCACGCTCAGGTAGCTTGCCCAGGCGCCGTAGGAGGCGCTGTTGTCGGTGACGGATGCGTCCAGGGCGAACACGTCGCCCAGCTTGCGGACCTGCCGTTCCTCGATATCCGCGGCGGTGACCACGGCCGTGGAAAACGGTGTCTCCAGCTGGCTGCGGTTGCCCAGCGCCCCGCTGTTCACCGGCGCGGACAGATGTTCCAGCGTGTCGTCCACCGATGTCGCGTTGACGGTCACGGCGGGCAACTGGGCTACGCCCTGGGCATCCCCTGCGTCATTCGGAGGCGCCGCCGCGGCGGCCTGGGCATGGACACCTGCGGAGTGGGCCATGCCCAGGGTCAGGGCTAAGGCATAGGGCGCAACGGCATGCCGCGCTTGCTTGCGCGCGCGGCACTTCCTGACGGAAGCGGAACGGACCACGTTGAATTCTCCAGAGCGGGAGGGGAAGAAATGACGAATTTTATAAATAGGACTGATTCGCAATTATATTATCAACCGCGAACACCCTCATTCCGCTCTGGTGCTGCGATCACTGCTTGGACGTTTTCTCCAGCTGGTTGCGCAGCCGCTCCTCCTGGGCGCGCAGTTCGGGCGTGAATTCCTCGCCAAAGTCCTCGGCTTCGTACAACGGGCGGATTTCGATGTCGGACGGGCCGGGCATCGGATTGGGACAACGCTTGACCCATTCGATCGCCTCTTGCAGGGACGCGCACTCCCAGATCCAGTAGCCGGCGATCAATTCCTTCGTTTCGGCGAAGGGGCCGTCTATCACCTGCCGGCTGCTGCCCGAAAAGTGCACCCGCGCTCCCTTGGAACTCGGTTTCAGCCCATCGCCCGCCAGCATCACGCCCGCCTTCACCAGCTCCTCGTTGAACCTCCCCATGTCGGCCAGCAACTGCTCGGTGGGCATCACGCCGGCTTCGCTATCGGCAGTCGCCCTGACTTGAACCATGAATCGCATCTCGGTCTCCTTGTGTGGATGGTGGAACTTGCATGCTCCATCCACACGACGAACGGCGCCAGGCGAAATCGACAACGGCCGCGAAAAAAAATGTATCCGCTGCCGGATCCCGCATTTTCGCGCCCATGAAAAAACCCATGACGCCCCGGGGAGCATCATGGGTCCTCGCCAGACTGGCGGACAGAGAGGATCAGCGCATCAGGGCGCCGGATTCGGCTGGCGGGTGTGGATCTTGTCGATGGCTTCCAGCACCTCGGCCGACAGGGTCACGTCCACGCTGTCGATGTTCTCCTTCAACTGCTCCAGCGTCGTGGCGCCGATCAGGTTGCTGGTGACGAAGGGACGCTGGTTGACCCAGGCCAAGGCCAGGTGCGTAGGCGAGATGCCGTGCGCGCGCGCCAGTTCGACGTACGCGCGGGTGGCGGCCTCGGCCTGCTCGTTGCTGTAGCGGGTGAAGCGGGTGTAGAGCGTCAGGCGGGCGCCGGCGGGGCGCGCGCCGTCCAGGTATTTGCCGCAAAGCATGCCCATCGCCAGCGGCGAATAGGCCAACAGGCCCACGTCTTCGTGGTGCGAGTACTCAGACAGGCCGATCTCGTAGACGCGATTGAGCAGGCTGTAGGCATTCTGGATGGTCGCGATGCGCGGCAAGCCCTTGTTTTCCGCGTGGCGCAGGAACTGCCCGACGCCCCAGGGCGTTTCATTGGACACGCCGATGTGGCGTACCTTGCCGGCCCGCACGAAGTCCTGCAGCACCTCCAGCGTTTCCTCGATCGGCACGGTGTGGTCGTCCTTGACCCAGGGATAGGACAGCTTGCCAAAGGTGGCGGTGCTGCGGTCGGGCCAGTGCAACTGGTACAGGTCCAGATAGTCCGTCTGCAGGCGCTTGAGGCTGGCGTCCAGGGCGGCGGTCAGGTTCTTGCGGTCCAGGTGGGTCTTGCCATCGCGGATGTGGCCGGGACGCTTGGCGTCGCGCACGGGGCCCGCCACTTTGCTGGCCAGCACAATGTCATTGCGACGCTTGCTGCGCGCGAGCCAGGTGCCAATGTAGGTTTCGGTCAGGCCTTGCGTTTCGGGTTTGGGAGGCACCGGGTACATCTCGGCCACGTCAACCAGATTAATGCCCCGTCCCAGCGCGTAGTCCAATTGCTGGTGCGCCTCGGCTTCGGTGTTCTGCTCGCCCCAGGTCATGGTGCCCAGTCCGATCAGGCTGACATCCAGGTCGGTACGGCCGAGTTTGCGGTATTTCAATTTCTGCTCCGTGCGGTGTCGCTTACAAGGGAAGCGACACCTTACTCCAAGACGCGCCCCGCAGGACCGGCAACAATGCCCGGCTCCGGGTTATTCGCCCCTTGCCCGTCCCGATCCTCTCGGCATACGCTTTATCCCCAAATAACTACAGGAAATCAACGTGCTGCGGGACATCGATGAAACCTACGTCTTTTTCATCTGCGTCATGGTTTGCCTGGCCATCATCGAGTTGGGCTTCCGGCTGGGACGCAAGCGCCGCAGGGCGTCCGACGACGCGGCCAAGACCCACATCGGCGCGCTGCAGACCGCCCTGCTGGGCCTGCTGGCGCTGCTGCTGGGTTTTACCTTCGCGATGTCCGTAACGCGGTTCGAGACACGCAAGAACCTGGTGCTGGAAGAGGCCAACGCCATCGGCAATGCCTACTGGCGTTCGCAACTGCTTCCTGCCGCCGCCCGCGAGCCCATTGCGAAGCTGTTGCTCGAATACACGACGACGGCGCTGGAGTTCAGCGACGCCGACAACGATAAGCAGCGCCTGACGGCAGCCAGCGCGGAGTCGCGCCGCATCGAACGCCAGATCCGCGCCACCGCGGCAAGCGTGCTGGAAAATCCGCCTTCGATTTCGACCGTCATGTTCATCCAGGCCATCAACGAGATGGCACAGGTCAATGAAAAACGCCGAGTTGCGCTGGAGAACCACGTACCCGAACCCGTCTTCTACCTGCTTTTCATCGTCACCGCGGGCGCGATGGGGTTCATCGCATACGGAACCGGCCTGCACAAGCGCAGGCGCATCATCTCGACCGGCCTGTTCGCCACGCTTATTTCGCTGGTCCTGACGTTCATCCTCGATATCGATCAGCCGGCCACCGGCGTCATCATGGTCAGCCAGGAAAGCATGGTGCGGATGAAGGCGACGCTGGAGCAAGAGCGCTAGGCCAGCAGCCCGCGCCCCGGCTCCAGGCGCATCAATACTGGTAACGCATCGTCAGCATGGCGCTGCGCCCCGCCGCCCAGGCTCCCTGGCTGTAGAACCCGATCTGGCTGTAGTACTTGCGATCGAACAGGTTGTTCACGTTGAGCTGGGCGCTGAGGTTGCGGTTGAAGCGGTAGCGGGCCATCAGGTTGGTGATGGCGTAGCTGCCCTGCCCGACGCGCTCGTCGCCATTAGGCCCGCTGGCGATGGTGTAGACCTGACTTTGCCAGTTGACTCCACCCCCCACGGTCAGCCGGTACCAGTCGCCGGGCAACTGGTAGGTTGTGAACAAGCGCACCAGGCTGCGCGGTTGATCGGTCTGGATGGCATTGCCGTTGCCGTCGCGGGCGGTCCAATGCGACCAGCCAGCGGCCAGGTTCCAGCCCGGCATCACCTCGCCCGAGACTTCCAGGTCAAAGCCGCGGCTGCGGGTGCCCTGCGCCGCCGTATAAGCCTGGTTGACCGTGCCCGGCACCATGTGGCCGGGGTCCACCTGGGCCACATTGTCCTGCTCCACCTGGAACACGGCGGCGCTGGCGTTCAGCCTGCCTTCCAGGAATTCGCCCTTGATGCCGGCCTCGTACGACTTGCCTTCCAGCGGGTCCAGCCAGTTGCCGCTGCGGTCCTGATAGCTCTGCGGATTGAAGATTCCGGTATAGCTGACATAGGCCGTGTAGTTTTCGTTGAGATCGTAGAGCAGGCCGGCATACGGAATGAACTCGCTCTTGTCGAACGCCTGGGCGTCGCCTCCGCCAAAGCCGACGGAATCCGTCTTCCAAGTGCTGTAGCGGCCACCGACGATGAGCTTGAGCGGATCCGCCAGATTCAGGCGCAGCGCGCCGTACCAGCCGGTTTGCTTGGTGGTGTAGCGGCTGGCGGTGGTGGCGGAATCGCTCCAGTCGGGCTCGGGATATGAGCCATTCCAATCCAGGAAGTTGCCCACCGGCGCCACGGACAGTGCCGAACGGTAGTCGAAATCGGCGTACTGGCGGTTGAAGCTTGCGCCCACGACGGCCTCGTGCCGGCGCCCGAACAGCGTGAACGGGCCCGAGGCCTTGAAATCCACGCTGTTCTGCTTGCGGTCGCCCAGGTACCAGGCGGGCGACGCTCCCATGCCCAGGCCGGTTTCGCGGTCGGGCCACCCGAACAGGTACAGCAGCTTCGCGTCCATCTCGTTCTTGGAGTGCGAGGCCACCGCATTGACGGTCCAGCCATTATCGAAGCGGTGCTCGAGATTGGCGAACGCACCTTGCGTCGTGCTGCCCCACGACGTCCAGTCGGCGCCGGTGTTCAGCGAGCGGCTCCAGTCGGTACGGCCACCGTCGGCATACCAGAGCGGGAAGCCGCCCCAACTGCTGCGCTTCGGGTCGTTGTCCTGGTAGTTGAAGCCCAGGCTGAGCGTCGTGCGAGACGTGATGTCCGCATCCACGACGCCGTAGAAGATCTTCTTGCGGTTCTGGTAGCCATCCAGGTAGGAATGGCTGTCCTGATAGGCCGAAACGATGCGCCCGCGCACGCTGCCCGCCGTGTTGAGCGGCGTAGACAAGTCCACCGTGGCCCGGTAGGTATCCCAGTTCCCTGCGCTGACGCTCATGTCCGCCGTGAATTCGCGGCTGGTGGCGCGCTTGCGCACCAGGTTGATCGACGCCGACGGATTGCCCGCGCCGGTCAGGAGCCCCGTCGCCCCGCGCACTACTTCGACACGATCGTAGATGATGGGGTCCAGCGCGGACTCCCCCGCGGCATAGCCGGTGTCGAAACTCGTGGGGATGCCGTCATACATGTAATTGCTGATGCTGAACCCGCGCGAGTTGAATGAATACCGCTCGCTGTCGAAGTTCTGCACCGAGATGCCCGGCGTGCTGGCCATCACGTCCACCAGCGAGAGCATGTTCTCGTCCTCCATGCGCTGGCGCGTCACCACCGTGACCGACTGCGGGGTTTCTCGCAAGGTCAGCGGCAATCCCGTGCTGGCGGCGGTAGCACGCGGCGTATAGGAGCCGGTGCCTTCGGTGGTCGTGCTGTCGGCGTTGCCGATCACCTGCACCGAGGGCAAGGTGGCCACACCCTCCTCCTGCGCGGCGACCGCGCCGCAGGCTAATGCCATCAGCACCAGGCACGGCGTGCGCCGCAAGACCAGGCGTGGACGCGAGGAATGAAGGCGGCGCGCAGGCCGGACGTGTTGCATGTTGGCTTCCTTTCCGATGTTGAGCTAACAAATCGGAAGAAAGTGTAATGCAAACGATTCTCAGGCGCTTTTGCAAATAAAGGACCGGGTTGTTTGGACGACTCGGCCGCCAGAATGACAACTGGCGCGGCCACCTGCGCGGCCGCGCCAGAAAATCCGGCGCTCTTGGCGCGACGCGCGTCGCGCCCGTATGCCCGTATGCCCGTATGCCCGTATGCCCGTATGCCCGTATGCCCGTATGCCCGTCAGCCCGCCTTGGCCGCCGCCGCCAACACCGGCGCGGCGGACTCGCCCGTGTCCGCACAGGCCGACGGACTGCGGTCGGCCAACGCTTCCAGGAGGTCGGCCGATGGCACGAAGAACAGGCCGCCCGTGACCGCGTGGCTGAAATCGAGCAGCCGGTCGTAATTGCCGGGCGGGCGTCCGACGAACATGTTCTCCAGCATCAGTTCGATGGGACGCGGCGAACGCGCATAACCGATGAAATAGGTGCCGAACTCTCCCGCGCCCGGCCGGCCGAACGGCATGTTGTCGCGCAGGATCTTCAGTTCCTGGCCGTTTTCCTCGATGGTCGTCAGGGCGCTGTGCGAAGACGAGGGCTTGATGTCGTCGTCGAGTTCCACGTTGGACCATTTATGGCGGCCGATGACCCCTTCCTGGCCTTCGACGGTCAATGCGTTCCAGGCCGCCATGTCGTGCAGGTACTTCTGCACCAGCACGTAGCTGCCGCCGGCGAACTCGGCGTCTTCGTCGCCGATGACGGTGAAGTCGACCGCTTCCCGCCCTTCGGGGTTTTCGGTTCCGTCGACGAAGCCGATGATGGCGCGACGATCGAAATAGCGGAAACCATGGACTTCATCCACGACGGTGACGGCATCGCCCAATCCGCCCAGCAGCAGGGTCGCAAGTTCGAAACAGAAATCCATCGAGTCCGCGCGGATGTGCAGCAGCAAGTCGCCGGGCGTGGCGACGGCCAGGCGCTCGCCCGAACCGAATTCGCGGAAGGGATGCAGCGCGGCCGGTCGCGGCGCACCGAAAAGCGTGTCCCAGGCTGTGGAACCAAACGCGGTGACACAGGAGAGGTTCTGCTCGGGCGCGCGCGTGGCCACCGTTCGGACCACGCCCGCGATGTCGGCGCACCAGCCGCGCACGGTGTCGGCCGCGGCGGCACCGTCATTAAGCGTGGCAACGATGAAAATCGCGTGTCGGGTAGTCGGATTGTGTACGGCTTGGGGTGCGGATTGACGGTCTGACATCGGATCGGGAACCTTGAAAAACGGGCGCGCTGGCGCGGGAAAAGCGAGTCCAATTCTAAGCTCGGACGATGACTGCGTGAACCCGGCCCGCTACGGCACCGCCCTCAGCCACTCGCTCACCACATCCAGCACGATGCGGCTCTGCTCGCGATGCGGAACGTGGCCGCAGTTTTCCAGCAGCACTGGGCGCGCGCGCGCAAGCGCCACGATTTTGTCCTGATGCAGCGGCGAGCCGTACTCGTCCATTTCACCGTGCAAGGCCAGCACGGGACAGCGGACCTGGCGCAGTTGCTCGTCGAGATTCCAGTCGGCGAAGCTGGGCGACAGCCACGTATTGATCCACGCGCCCAGCACCCATTCGGCTTTTTCGCCGTGGTACTTCTTCAGGCGGTCCAGTTGCCCTGGTTCCGCGAAGTTCTGCCTGGCCGCGCGGATGCCTTCCAGCGTGCGGTCTTCAGCGTACATCTGCGCCGACTCCGTGATCAGCGCCTGGCAATCGTCGCCATACACGCCAGCGCTGCAAACCGCCATGCCGCCACCCACACTGTGGCCGAACGCCACGAACGAACCAATGCCCAGTTCTTCGCGCAGGCGACGAAAACCGCCTTGCGCCTCTTCTGCAACGAAGCCCGGTTCGAACACCGCGTCGTTGGGATCGGACCGGCCGAAGCCAAGACGGTCGTAGGCGATAACGCTGCGTCCGGTCGCCTGCGCCAACTGTTCGGGGAAATCCCGCCACAGCTCCACGCAACCCAGAGAATCATGGAACATTACGATCGGCGCTCCGGCCTCGTCCTCCCCGGCGGGGTCCCAGCGGCGCGCGAAAAGACGCCCCTCGCTGGTCTGCACGTAGACATCCTGGCTGGTAATGGCAAGCATGAAATCGTCCTGGGAAAAGAGCGGCAACGCGCCGCGGCAACATGCTCCGATTATAGGAAAGCCGCCGCCCCTAGCTCAGTCCGGACACGATGCCCGCCGCGATGATGAGCAGCACCAGTCCCGAGATCACGGCGTAGGCGTAGTCGCGTTCGCGCAGGAAGATCGCCAGCATCAACCCCACCCGCGCCACCGGCAACAGGATGAAGAGGGCCACCCCGGCCTTGACCAGCTCGAGCCCGAAGCCGGGCCCGGGCAAGCCGGCCTCCCCTGGCCGGGCGAACTCGAACGCCATGCCCGCGGCGATGAGGGCCGAAGCGATCCAGGTGCCATACCACAGCAGCGCCGCGATGATGCGGTCGCGCCGTCCCGGGTTGTCCGCCGCGCGCGTCATGCCGGGCCTCCAGGAAACTGCACGCCCAGCGCGCTCAGGAACATTTGCACCGCCAGCAGGGACAGCACGATCACGAAGAAGAGGCGCAGCTTGTCCGCGGGCAAGCCCATCAGCAGGCGGGCGCCGAGCAGCGCGCCCGCGACCGAGCCCAAGGCAACAGGACCCGCGATGCCGATGTCGATGTCGCCGCGCACGAAGTAGGCGCCCGCGCTTGCCGCGGCCGTGACGCCGATCATGAAGTTGGACGTGGCCGACGAGACTTTGATAGGCAGCCGCAACGCGGCGTCCATGGCGGGAATCTTCAGCACGCCCGAACCGATGCCGAGCAAGGCGGAGATCAGGCCGGCGCCGTACATCAATGACAGGCCCAGCGGCACGCGGCCCACCCGGTAGTGCACCTCGCGCCCCAGCGCGGGGTCGGGAAAACTGGAATGCAGACGTAGCGCCGTGGCCCAGCCACGGGCGTCGGACACGGCTGCCGGCGCCTCGCGGCGACGCGCCAGCATCTGCCGCGCGGACACGGCCAGGATGGCGGCAAACAAGCCATACAGGAAACTCGTGGAGACCACGCCGATGAGGAACACGCCCGTCAACGCGCCCAGCGTGGTGGCGGTCTCCAGGACGATGGCCAGCCTGACGTTGGTCAGGCGCCCCTTCAGGAACGGCGCAGCGCTGCCGCAGGAACAGGCGATCACCGAAATGATGCTGGCGCCGATGGCCACGTGGATATCCACGCCGAACAACAGCGTCAGGATGGGCACGATGAAAATGCCGCTGGCCATCCCGAGCACGCCGCCCAGCGCGCTGGCGCCAAAGGCGGCGGCGAACAGCCAGAAGATCGTCGATGTCTCCATGGCCGCCAGCTCAATCCCGCTTGCGCGGCAGCCGGGACAGGCGAGTGGTGAACCGGATCAAGTCACCGCGGTAGTACAGCTTTTCATAGTCGACGGGGCGCTGTCCCTCGCTGTAAGAGGTGCGCTCGATAAGAAAGATGGGGCTGCCGGGCTCGACCCCCAAGGCTCTCGCCACGCGCTCGTCCGCCGTCACGGCTTCGAGCTGGTACTGGGCCTCGATCAGCGGGAGGTCGTAGCGCAGTTCCAGCAGGTCGAAGATGGGTTCGGCTTCCAGGTCATTGCTGGCGACCTTTTCGCCGATGTCCAGCGGCAGATAGGTTTCATCGAACGACATGGCCACGCCATCGGCCAGGCGCACGCGCTCAATGCGGTAGACCAGCGCGCCGCGCGCCACGTCCAGCTGGCGCGCCACGTCCTCGGTGGCAGGCACCGGCCGCTTGTCCAGCAGGCGCGCCGTCGCGTGGCGGCCAAGCTCGGTCATGTCTTCGACGAACCCGCTCAGCGACGTCAGCGCCTGGGTCAGCTTGGGTTCCGTAACGAACGTGCCCTTCCCGCGCCGGATTTCGACCAGACCGCGGGCAACCAGGTTTTCCACCGCCTTGCGCACCGTGGTGCGGCTGACGGTAAAGCGTTCGATCAGCCGGTCTTCCGTGGGCAACTGGCTGCCGGCCGGCAGGATGCCGGCCGCGATTTCCGCGGCCAGCGCCGCTTCCACCCGGGCGTAAAGAGGAGCATGTTCGGCGTCATTTTGCATAAGTCATCATAACATCATGATGTCATGATGATGCAACCCTCAAATCGCGTTACGGATGCCGAGGCCGGCAACTGGTAGTCTTCGCAAGCCTGCTGGCGCCTCCCGCGCCAGCGTCCACTCTCAAGCGAGACACGAAATGAGCAGTTTCATGCACAGCGCCTCCGTACCCGTCCTGACGCAAATGCTGTCGGCCCTGTCCGACGTGCTGAAGAAAGCCGAAACCCACGCCACGGAAAAGAGCATCGATCCGCAAGCCTACCTGGGTGCGCGCCTGTTTCCCGACATGTTCCCCTTGTCGCGCCAAGTGCAGATCGCGTCGGATTTTGCCCGTGGCATCGCCTCGCGCCTGGCTGGCGCGGAAGTGCCGTCCTGGCCGGACAGCGAAGCCAGCTTCGCCGGTTTGCAAGCCCTGATCGCCAAGACGCTGGAGCATCTCGCCTCGTTTGATCCCGAACAATTCGAGCAGAGCGAAGCCCGAGAAATCGTGCTGCGTCCCGGCACGCCGAAGGAAAAGAAGCTGAACGGCAGCGCCTATCTGCTGCACTATGGCCTGCCGCAGTTTTTCTTCCATGTGACCACGGCCTACGACATCCTGCGCCACAACGGCGTGGAAATCGGCAAGCGCGATTACATGGGCAAGTATTGATGGGGTTACGCGGGCCCCGCGCAACGGGGCCCGCGCCCGGCTACTCCGCGTAGCCGGGGTTGCGGCGATCCAGGCGGCGCAGCAGACCTGGCCAGGCCAGCATGGCTTTGTGCGCGCGGTCGGCCTGCGACTCCACCGTCGCATTCTTCAGGATGTCGGGCGGAATGTAGGTCAGCTCGCCGCCGGCCTGCGCCCGCACCTGCACCATGCAGGCGGCTTCCAGCCGGTGCATGGCCTGGAACGCTTCGGCCATGCTCTGCCCCACGGTCAGCAGGCCGTGGTTGCGCAGGATGAGATAGGTGTTGCTTCCCAAGTCCCGCACCAGTCGCGGCTGCTCCTCGGGGTTGAGCGCCAGCCCCTCGTAATCGTGGTAGCTGAGCGAACGCAACACGATGAACGCGAACTGCGACAGCGGCAACAGCCCCGCCTTCTGCGCAGACACCGCCACGCCATTGATGGAATGCGTGTGCAACACGCACATCGCGTCCTTGCGCGCAGCGTGGATACAGCTGTGGATGGTGAAGCCGGCCGGGTTGATGTCGTACTCGGACTCCATGACCTTGCGACCGTCCAGGTCGATCTTGACCAGGCTGGACGCCGTGATCTCGTCGAACATCATGCCGTAGGGGTTGATCAGGAAGTGTTCGGTCCCCGGCACCTTGGCCGTGATGTGGGTGAAGATCAGGTCATCCCAGCCAAACAGCGCCACCAGGCGGTATAGCGCTGCCAGATCCTTGCGCACCTCCCACTCTGTTGCGCTGACCCGTTCACGCACGCTGGCGCCCGTCTTGCCTACCGTATCCATGTTGTCTCCCAGTCTTGATGATTGTCCGCGGCGGCTGCGCGGACGCTATCTGGCACTTTATTCGTTTTGCCCGCAGCAGGCACGGACGACGGCCAAGGGGCGGTCATCTCGGCCCCGCGGAGCGGCCTGGACCGCCCTTCACCCAAAAAAAGGGCGCCCCGCTGGCGCCCTGCTTATTTCCTGCTGCGTCCTTGCCGCTTACTGCGGTTCGATCTTCGCGTCGACCGCGCGCTGGGTCCAGACCTGGCGCTGCGATTGCGCAAAGGCCTGGTGCTCGGCCAGCGTGTTGGGCGAGACCTGCATGCCCAGGGATTCAAAGCGCTGCAAGACATCCGGCTCGCGCAGGATGGCTGTGACTTCCTGATTCAGCTTCTGCGCGATGGCATCGGGCGTCTTGGCCGGTACCGCCACGCCGACCCACACCACGAGGTCGAACTTCTGGTAGCCCAGCTCGGCCAGCGTCGGCACGTTCGGGAATTCCTTGGCGCGCTCGTGGCCGGTGTAGGCCAGGCCACGCAGTTTGCCTGCTTGCATAAAGGACGTGACGACGGACAAGTCCGCAAACAGGTAGTCGACGTGCCCGCCCAGCAGGTCGGTCACGGCGGGAGGCTGGCTCTTGTAGGGCACGCCGTTGGCGGCGGCGCCCGCCACGGTGTTGAATGTGGCGCCCGCGATCTGGCTGGTGGGCGAGCCGTATGCGTAGTTCAAGGGCTTGGCCTGGGTGGCCTTGACGAGTTCCTGCAGCGATTTGTAGGGCGCGTCCTCGCGCACCACCAGCATCATCGGAATGGTGGCGATACGGACCACGTGGGTGAAATCGCCCGTGGGGTCGAACGGCAGCTTCCGGAACAGCGCCGGCGTGGCCGAGTGCGTCGAGCTGCTGGTGAGGATGAGCGTATAGCCATCGGGCTGGGCGCGTGCCACGAACGAGGACCCGATGGTGCCGGACGCGCCGGGCTTGTTCTCGATAACCACCGGCACGTTCAGGCGGGGCCCGAGCTTTTCGGCGATGATGCGCGCGCTGGTATCGGTTGCGCTGCCTGGCGAGAACGGCACGACGATGGTGATGGGCTTGTCGGGATATGCGCCCTGAGCCAACGCCGCGGACGGCAGGCCGCCAGCCAGCGCAGTCAGGACGGTGAGGCTGCCGGCGGCCAGCAGGCGGCGGCGTACGCCAAACGGTCGGATCATGCTTGTCTCCTGTGAGGGGCCGCGGGTCGGCCTCTTGAACTCTGACCGTATGATGCTTGCGACCCGCTTATCCCAACAAGGGACTAATTTTCATAGACTTATTCCAAACTGGGATTAATTACCTTCGGCTTGGCGCTGCCGCAGATAATCCTCGGTGGCCTGCAGAAAGGCCGATGCCGCCAGCGACAGCCGCGCGTTGCGGCGCTGGATGAGCCAGAGTTCGTGCCCGTGCTTGCGCGCGCCGTCGATGGCCAAGATGCGCAGGCCCAGCTGCCGCGCCAGGTCGCAGGCATACCCGGGCACCACCGTGATGCCCAGGCCCGCGCCGACCAGCTTCAGCGCCGAGGTCAGCATGCCGGCTTCGATACGGTAGCGGAATTCCAGGTTCAGGTCGGCCGCCACGCGGTCCAGGCTCCGCCGCACGCTGTACACGTTGCGCAGCATGATGTGGTCGTGGGCGGCCACGTCGGCCCAGGACACGGAACGCTTGCGCGTCAGGGCGTGGCGTGGCGCGCACACCGCATACATGGTGTCGCGGTAGATGACCCGCGTGGCCAATTCTTCCGAAGGGGTTTCAACCGAAACAATGCCGAAATCGGCGCGGCCATTGCGCACGTGTTCGATGGTGTCATCGGTGGAGAGCTCGAACAGGTCCAGCTTCACGCTGGGATGGGCGCGGTGATAGTCGGCCACCACGTCGCCCAGCAGGCCGACCATCATCAGGGGCGACGTCGCCACGCCCACCGTGCCGCGTTCCAGCGTGCGCAGGCCCGACATGCTGCGCTCGGCCGCGCGCACGGTCCCCAGGATTTCCTGGGCGTAGGCGTAGAAATCCGCCGCGCCGTCGCAAGGCGTGACACTGCGGGTGGAGCGTTCGAACAGCGGCTGGCCGACCTCGGCCTCGAGTTCCGCGCAGAGCTTGCTGACGGCCGATTGGGTCACGAAGGCCGCGCGCGCGGCCGCCGTGAAACTGCGCAGTTCGTAGAGCGCGCAAAATACGCGCAATTGCTTGAGAGTGATGTTCATGGTCGAAGTCGCCGCCAGGCGCCGCCGGCCATGCCGGCCTCAGCGCGCAGGCTTGAGCATATCGCGATCGGCGTCCTGGCGCGGCGCCTGGCGCTTGATCTCTCCGGGCGTGCGCGAGAAGCGCACCGGAATGCCTGCTGCCATCAGCGGCCCTTCGGTCGGATGCTCCACGGGCTGGAAGAACCCCGTCGCCCGCAGGTGCGGATCATCGAACAGGGCTTCCGGCGTGTTGACGCGCGAATGCGGGATATCGGCATCGGCCAGCAGCGCCAGCCACTCTTCGGTGCCCCGCAACGCGACGATATCGGCCAGGTCCTGGTAGAGCTCGTCGAAATGCCGGGCGCGCGCCGTTGCGTCGACGTAGCGCGGGTCCACCGCCAGGTCGGCGCGTTGGGCCAGGGCGAAAAAGCGCCCCCACTGCGCGTCGGTGTAAGGCAGCAAGGCCAGATAGCCATCGCGGGTGCGGTAGGGACGCCGTTGCGGCGACAACACGCGGCTGTAGCCCATGGGCCCCAGCGGCGGCACGAAACTGTGGCCGCTCATGTGCTCGACCAGGGTGAAGGAAACCAGGGTTTCGAACATGGGGACTTCGACGGCCTGCCCCTCTCCCGAACGCTCGCGCTCGTATAGCGCCATGGGAATGGCGTAGGCCAGCGTCAACCCCGCGACCTTGTCGGCGAGGATGGTATTCACGTACGCTGGCGCGCCGCTGTTGCGGCCCTGCAGGTCGGCCAGGCCGCTCATGGCCTGGATGATGTCGTCAAAGGCCGGGCGCGCCGCATACGGGCCGTCCTGGCCGAAGCCCACTGCGGAGCAATGGATCAGGCGCGGGTTGCGCGCGCGCAGCGTGGCGGCGTCCAGGCCCAGCCGCGCCAGGGCCGCGGGACGCACGTTGGACACGAACACGTCGGCCCCGTCGATCAAGCGCAGCAGGCTGTCACGGTCGGCCGGCGTTTTCGCATCCAGCGTCACGCTGTACTTGTTGCGGTTGAGGTTCAGATAGGCCGGCCCCATGCCCGGACTCATCGCCGGGGCCGAAGTGCGGAACACGTCGCCTTCGGGCGATTCCACTTTAATGACCTCCGCCCCCATGTCGGCCAGGATCTGCGTGCCATACGGCCCCATGGCCACCGAGGTCATGTCGATGACGCGCACGCCCGCGAGCGGGCCAGCCATTACTTGGCCTCCTGGTGTTTCTTGCGGTTGACGAAGGGCGCCATGTAGCGGCGCGGCTCGTCGGTAGTGAAGGCTTCACCGAATGCCGCCACGCTGCGGTCCAGGCCGGCTTCGACCGTGGATTCGCTCCAGTAGCGCAGCAACGCCTTCTGCGAGCGCACAGCGATCGGGCCGCTTTCCGCGATGGGCGCCACCGTGCGTTCGACCAGCGCGTCGAGCGCCCCGGTCTCGCTGACGAACTCCAGGAAGCCCCACTGGCGAGCCTGCGCCGCATCGACGGTCTCCCCGGTGAGCAGCAGCCAGTTGGTGGGACCGGGGCCGATGATCGCCGGGAGCAGCACGGCATGGATCACCGATGGGATGCCCACACGCACCTCGGGCATGCCGAACACGGCGTCCGCCGACCCCAGGCGGATGTCGCAAGCCGCGGCCAGTTCCATGCCGGCCCCCAGGCAGAAGCCCGGAATACGGGCGATGGTCGGAACAGGAATTGCGGCGACCGCGTCGCACAGATCGCGCAGTCGGGTGATGAATTCGCGCGCCCCCTGAGGCTCGAGTTCGGCCATTTCATAGATGTTGGCGCCGCCCACGAAGGCGCGCTCGCCCGAACCACGGATAACGACCGCGCGAGCATCGTCCTGGGCCGCGATCCAGCGCGCGGCCTCGGTCAGGCTCAGCGTGACCGTCGAGGCCAGGATGTTCAGGCTCTTGGCATCGTGGATCTGCAGGGTGTAGACACCGCGCTCGTCACGGGTCACGAGGGCATGGGCAAAGGCAGGGATAGGCGCAGTCATGGAAACTCCAGCTAGGGTTATGGCTACCGATGCTAAGGGCGAGGTTTCATCACAACAAACGAGTAATTTTCATGAAATAAGTCTGGAATGGAATAAATACTGAAGCCCGCCTGGCTTGGGTACGATAGCCGCCTCTTGCGGGAGTCGCACCATGGGTATCACGCTGCGCCAGCTACGGGCCTTTTGCGCCGTGTATGAGCTGAAGAACTTCACCCGCGCCGCCGAGGCGCTCAACCTGACGCAATCCACGGTCAGCAAGCTCTGCTCCGAACTGGAGAAAGCGATAGGCATGGCGCTGTTCGAGCGTTCGGCGCGCGGGGTGGAATTGCTGGAGGGCGCAGCCGAGCTGTATGCCTACGCGCAGGAAACCTTCGGCTCCCTGCGCGCGGCCGAGCGCAGCCTGAGCAGCCTGGCCGGCCTGGAGCGCGGCGAGGTGTCCATCGCGGCTTCGCCCATCATGATGCATACCCTGATCGCGCCGGTGGTCACGCAGTTTCACGCGCGGCATCCCAACATTGTCTTCGACCTGCACGAGCTTACCGGCGACGAGGTCACCGAGCACGTGCTGCACGGCAGGGCCGATCTGGGCCTGGTAGCGATGGAGAGCCAGGACCCCAGGCTGGACTGCCGCATCGTCTATCGCGGCCCTATGTACGCCGTGGTGCCGGCCAGCCACCCCTTGGCGCGACACGACCAGGCGCGCTGGCGCGAGCTCGCCCGCTACCCGCATATCCTGTTGCGCGGCACGTACACCGTGCGCCGCAAGATGGACCAGATTCTTCAGGACCAGGGACTGACGGTGCGCAGCGTGGCGCAGACAGGAAGCCTGACCACCGCCTTCGCCATGATCCGCGGTGGCATGGGCATCACGGTCATGCCGGGCTATGTCCGCAATGTCTGCCAGGAAATGGGCCTGAAGGCGCTGTGCATCGCCGACCGGCCGCAAGCCCTGCACGAACTGTCCATCCTGCGCCGGGCCGACTACCGGTTGTCGCGCGCGGCCGCCGCATTTCTCGCCGCCTTCGAAGCGCACCTCGGTGAACAGGGACAGCCCGCAGCGGCCAACGATTCATCGCTTTCTTGAATGCCTTCATGACAATTAATCAATTGTTTGCATGATGGACCGCTTCCATCATTAGCGCGTCGAGGTCCACACCCCGCGCGCTATCCGGCCCAACGGTCGCCTCGACGCCATAACCAAGCAGGGCAAACCAGCCCGCAGGACGAGGAGACCCCGACATGACATTCAAGCCTGGCCTGAAGCAGCTGCTGACGCTGCTCGCCGCCCTTCCCGCCATTGCCGCGGCCGACACCTATCCGGCCAAGCCCGTCACCTTGGTGGTGGCGTATGCGCCCGGCGGCATGACCGACATCCTGACCCGTCGCATCGCGGCCGATCTGCAGACCCGACTGGGCAAGCCCTTCGTGGTGGAGAACAAGCCCGGCGCAACCGGTCAGATCGCCACCGAGTATGTATCGCGGCAGAAGCCCGACGGCTACACCATCCTGGTGGGCGCGACGAGCCACGTCATCAATCCCGCCATGAAGAAGCTGCCCTACAACGCCCGCAAGGACTTTGCTCCCGTGGCGCTGCTGGCCGTCAGCCCCAATTTCCTGCTGGTCAACGCCAACCAGGGCATCAAGACCTACGCGGACTTCAAGGCTTACGCGCAGAAGCAGGCTTCGGTGCCCTATGGCACGGCCGGCGCCGGCGGCGCCCCCCACATCGTGGGCGAACTGCTGCGCTCGCAAAGCGGCCTGCCGCTGATGCATGTGTCCTATCGCGGCGCGGGTCCCGCCATGACGGATCTGGTATCGGGCCAGGTGCCCTTCGGCATGGCCGAGTCCGTGACGGCCAATGCGTACCTGCAATCCGGCAAGATCGTGCCCCTGGCCATCGCCTCGGCGCAGCGCCAGCCGCGTTATCCCGACGTGCCCACGCTCAACGAGCTGGGATACAAGGGCTTCGACCTCAGCACCTGGGTAGGCGTCTATGCCCCGGCCGGCACACCCGCCGACATCGTCCAGACGCTGAACAGCGAAATCCGCAAGTCGGTCATGCAACCGGCCACCCAGGAATACATCCGCTCGACCGGCTCGGAGCCCGGCGACATGGACCTGACCCAGTACCAGAAGTTCGTCAGCGACGAGATGGACAAGTGGCAGGCCGTCATCACCCAGGCCGGGGTCAAGGATGAGTGAGGTCCGCATCGGCTCGCTGTCGCCGGAAGCCTATTTCTCCGAGGCGCTGCGCGCGGGACGCCTGGAAGTCCAGATGTGCCGCAGCTGCGGACTCTCGTTCTTCTTTCCGCGCACGCACTGCACTCACTGCCGTTCGCAGGAATACGCCTGGCGTCCAATGCGTACCGGTGCCACGCTGTATTCCTATTCGGAAATCCCGGCCACGCCGCAAGCGCCCGCGCGCAACGTGATCCTGGCCGACATGGACGAAGGGTTCCGCATGATGTCCACCCTGCTGGACGAAGGCGAACTGCGCATCGGCATGCGGCTGACGGCCAGGCCTGATCCGCAGCGCGCCCGGGTGGTCTTCGGACCGGAGGCGCCATGACGGACTGGAACAAGAGCCTGCGCGGCGCCATCGCCATCACCGGCTGCGCCACGGCAGGCATCGGCGATGCCGGCGGCCTGAACGACCTGGAAATCACCTCGTTGGCCGTGCATGCGGCCGTGCGCGATGCCGGACTGCGCATGGACGACATCGACGGCCTGATGAGCGCCAGCCTGTCCTCGTCGATGTGGTTGAGCAAGCTTTCGGAATACCTGGGCCTGTTTCCGCGCTTCATGGACAGCACCCAGATAGGCGGCGCATCCTTTGTGGGTCACCTGCTGACGGCCGCAGCGGCCATCCAGGCCGGCCTGTGCCGCAACATCGTGATCGCCTATGGCGCCGCCCCGCGCGGCGGCAATGGCGTTTCGGCGACCTCCGGCGCCCGCGCGCGGCTGGATCCGTTTCCCTACGAAGAGCCTTTCCAGCCATTCAATCCGCCCACCAGCTACGCATTGGCCACGCGTCGCCATATGCACGAATACGGCACCACCCGAGAACAACTGGCCGAGGTGGCGGTGGCCGCGCGCGCCTGGGCGCGGTTGAATCCGGAAGCCTACAAGCGCGAGCCGCTGTCGATCGACGATGTACTGGCGGCGCGCGTAATTTCCTCGCCGCTGACCGCGCGCGACTGCTGCCTGGTGACCGATGGCGCAGGCGCCATCGTGGTCACAGCAGCAGGACGCGCCAACACGTCACGGCCCGTGTACGTGCAAGGCACGGCCATGGCGCACTCGCATCGCCAGATCGCCTGCATGGCCGACCTGACGCGCACCGTGGCGGGCCAGAGCGCCGGCCTGGCGCGCGAGCGCGCCGGCGTGGCGCTGGCCGACATCGACCTGGTGCAGCTCTACGACGCCTTCACGATCAATCCCATCCTGTTCCTGGAAGACATGGGATTCTGCGACAAGGGTGAAGGCGGCGCATTCGTGTCGGGTGGGCGCATCGCCCCCGGCGGCGAACTGCCGCTGAACACCAACGGCGGCGGACTTTCCTGCGTGCATCCCGGCATGTACAGCATGTTCGGCCTGGTGGAAGCCGTGCGCCAACTGCGCGGTGAATGCGGCGAACGGCAGGTGGCAAAGGCGCGCACGGCGCTCGTGCACGGCAACGGCGGGGTGCTTAGCGCCCAGGCCACGACCGTGCTGACCAATTGGATGGACTGAAGGAGATTCAACATGCTGGAAGGAAAAGTGGTGGTCGTCACGGGCGCGGCCAACGGCATCGGTCGCGCCGCGGCCCTGGCACTGGCCGCTCAGGGCGCCCGCGTCGTGGTCAATGACCTGAACGTTTCGCTGGACGGCACCAGCGCCTCGCAGAGCACGGCCGCCCAGGTCGTTGAGGACATCCGCGCCACGGGTGGCGAGGCCATCGCCAACGGCGACTCGGTCGCCGAGTACGCAAGCGCGCAGCGCATCATCGAGGCGGCTGCCGATACCTATGGCCGGGTGGACGCCGTGGTGAACAACGCCGGCATCGTGCGCGACAAGATGTTCCACAAGCTCACGCCGGAAGACTTCGATGCCGTGGTCAAGGTGCATCTGTATGGCTGCTTCAACCTCAGCCATGCCGCGGCCCGGCATTTCCGCGAACAGGGCGGCGGCAGCCTGATCAACATGACATCCAACTCGGCGGTCATCGGCAATCGCGGCCAGGCCAACTATTGCGCCGCCAAGCTGGGCATCGTGGGCCTGTCCAAGGCCATGGCGCTGGACATGGCCGCGTTCAACGTGCGTTCGAACTGCATCGCGCCGCTGGCCTGGAGCCGCATGACCGAGACCATCCCGGCCAAGACCGAGGAACAGGCGCGCCATGTCGAGAAGATCCGCCGCATGGGTCCCGAGACGATCGCGCCGCTGATCTGCTATCTGGCGTCGGACGCCTCGTCCGATGTGTCGGGACAGGTGTTCGCCATTCGCTTGAATGAAATCTTCCTGATGAGCCAGTCCCGCCCTGTGCGCTCGGTACACCGCTCGGACGGCTGGACCACCGAGAGCATCGCCGAGCACGGCATGGCAGCGCTGCGCGCGTCGTTCATGCCTCTGGATACGTCCGCCCAGGTGTTCGCCTGGGATCCGGTCTGAGGCTGCCATGGCGCTGGACTATCGCAGCCTGAAGTCCCACGTCTTCGCGCCCCAGCGCCAGACCTATGGCGAGGATGCCTGCATCCTCTACGCGCTGGGCGTGGGCGCGGGCCTGTCCGAAGACGCCGCCGTCGGCGATGAAACCCGGTTCATCTATGAAAAAGGACTGCGCGCCTTGCCCGCCATGGCCTGCGTGCTGGCCTATCCCGGCTTCTGGATGCGCGATCCCCGCCATGGCCTGGACTGGAAACAGGTCGTGCACGGCGAGCAGCGCATGCGCTTTGCGCGCCGCCTGCCCACCCGCGCCGAAGTGGTATGCCAGATGCAGGTCTCCCGCATCGCGGACAAAGGTCCAGGCGCGTTCGTCGTAACGCGGCGCACGCTGAACGACGCGGCCACGGGGCAGGAACTGGCTCTCATCGAACAATTGAACATCTGCCGCGGCGACGGCGGCTACTCGGGCGGCGACGCCGCGCTCAGCGATACGCTGGCCGCACCCATCGCCGCGCCGCCAGCCGCCCCGCCGGACAGTGTCATCGTCCTGCCTACCTGCCGCAACCAGGGCGCCTTGTACCGGCTTAACGCCGACCGCAATCCGCTGCACGTGGATCCGGCCAGCGCGCGGCAGGCCGGCTACGAGCGCCCTATCCTGCACGGCGCGGCGCTGCTGGGCATGGTCAACCGCGCCCTCGAGGCCGCTTTGCGCAAGCTGCCGGATCTGCGCCTGGGCGAACTGGACCTGCGCTTCATGGCGCCGGTGTATCCCGGGCTGGATGTTGCGGTATCGCTGTGGGGGCAGCCGGAGGGAGTCGCCCTCGCCTGCCATCAGGCCGGCGCCCTGTGCGCCCAAGGCCGCGCGGCCTGGGCAGAGGAGAAACAATGAAAGACAAGACATGCGCCAACGTGGAAGAAGCCCTGCGCGGCGTGGAATCCGGCGCGGTGATTTTCGTTGGCGGCTTCGGCGGTTCGGGCATCCCGGCGCGCCTGCTGGCCGGCCTGCTGGCCAAGCGCGACGTGAACGACCTCACCCTGATCAACAACAATGCCGGCGCGGGCGAAACCAGCTTTCTAGCCCTGGTGGCCTGCGGCCGCGTCAGCCGCATCGTCTGCTCGTACCCACGCATGCCGGGCAACGATGTGATACGCCAGCGGGTGCAGGCGGGTAGCCTGGCAGTGGAAGTCATGCCCCAGGGCACGCTGGTCGAACGCATCCGCGCCGGCGGCGCGGGCATGGGACCGTTCTATTCCCCTACGGGCTACGGCACGCCCCTGGCGGAAGGCCGGGAGACCCGCGTATTCGGCGGACGCGGCTACGTGCTGGAGCAACCCCTGCGGGCCGACTTCGCCTTCATCCGCGCGCATCGCGCCGACCCGCTAGGCAATCTGGTCTACCGCCGCGCCCAGCGCAATTTCGGGCCGGTCATGTGCATGGCCGCCCGCAGCACCATCGTCGAGGTCGACGAAATCGTACCCAGCGGCGCGCTGGATCCCGACACCATCGTCACGCCCAGCCTGTTCGTGCATCGCCTGTTGGGGAATCCGCAATGAAACGACTGTCACGCGAAGAACTGGCGGCCCTGGTCGCCAACGACCTGCCCGCGGGCGCCGTCGTCAACCTGGGCATAGGCATGCCTACGCTGGTCACCGACCGCCTGGACCCGGCTCGCGGCGTGCAGTTGCACAGCGAAAACGGCATCCTCGGCATGCGCCTGCTGCAAGCGCACGAGACCGCGGACGGCGACCTCATCAACGCCAGCAAGCAATCGATCGCGCTGACCGAGGGCGCGGCCATCTTCGACCACGTCTATTCCTTTTCCATCATGCGCGGCGGCCACATCGACATCACGGTGCTGGGCGCCTTCGAAGTGTCGTGCCACGGAGATCTGGCGAACTGGTCGCTGGGCGCGGACGACCCCATGCCATCGGTGGGCGGGGCGATGGACCTGGCCGTGGGCGCGCGCAATGTCTGGGTCATGATGGAAGCGCTCACCCGCGAGGGCGCGCCGCGCCTGCGCGATCGCTGCGCCCTGCCGCTGACGGGCGCGGGCGTGGTCGGACGGGTCTATGCCGACATCGGCGTCTTCGACGTGCGCAATGGCGCCTTCGTCCCCCTGGCGCTGGTGGACGGCCTGCCGCCTTCCGGGCTGGACCGCTGGATCGATGCCCCCGTGCGCATCGAAGGCACGCCGCGCGTCCTGCATCCCAACTCCTGATTCCTTTCCGCCATGATACGCACTGAACATTTTCTCGAAGACGCCGAGTCCTGGCTGCGCACCGCGCTGGCGCAGTTGCGCCGACAGTATCCGGTCACCGACTCGCACACCCAGGAATGCCGCCAGGCCTGGAATCGCATGCTTTGCGAAGCCGACCTCATCGCGCTCACCTGGCCACGCGAATACGGCGGCCGCGAACTCAGTACCGCGACCCTGATCGCCTTTCACGAACTTTGCGCGCGCCTGCACGCACCGCAACCCATCAACAGCATCGCCCACGCAATCCTGGCGCCGACCCTGCTGCGTTTCGGCACGCCCGCGCAAAAAGCCCAGTTCCTGCCTGGCATCCGGCAAGGCAGCGAGATATGGTGCCAGGGCTACTCCGAACCGCAAACCGGCTCCGACCTGTCGTCCGTGCGCACCCGCGCCAAGCCGGACGCGGCCGGCTGGCGCGTCAGCGGCCGCAAGATCTGGACGACCCAGGCGCATCTGGCCAAGTGGTGCTTCGCGCTGGTGCGAACCGATCCCGACAGCCGGGCCCACCGCGGCCTGAGCTTCATGCTTATCGACATGCAAGCCGAAGGAGTGCGGGTCGAACCCATTCGCCAGATGACGGGCGAAGCCGATTACAACGAGGTGCTGTTCGACGCGACGCCCATCCCAGAGGGCCGCATCCTGGGCGAAGCCGGCGAAGGCTGGCGCATCGCCATGGCCGCCGCCGAGTACGAACGCGGTATCTACTTCATGCCACGCGTCGTCCAGCTGGAAGATGAACTGCGGCAACTGACCGGCGCGTTGGCGCAGGCTTCGCTCGCGCAGGCCGAGCTTGCGGCGCAGGAACATCGGGTGCGCGAGCTGGCCGATATGTGCCAGGTCATACGCTGGCGCGTGGACCGTGTACTGCGCCAGGTTGCCGCCGGCCACACCCCCGGCATCGACGGCGCGATGCTCAAGCTGCTGTGGAGCGAAACCCGGCAACGGATCTGGGAACAGCGCGTGGAACTGCTGGGCGAGGCCGCCATCCTCGGTCCGCAGGCTGACGCGCCCTATGCCGGCGCGGCCAGCGTGCTGCGCGAATTCCTGTGGTCGCGCGCCGAGACCATCGTGGCCGGCACCTCGGAAATCCAACGCAATATCGTGGGCGAACGCCTGCTCGGCCTGCCCAAGGACAGAGGACAACATGCATAGCGAAATCGGGACACTGCTGTCCTCCACCTTCGGCCGCCTGCTGGAACAACAGCATCCCGCCGCCTACGCACGCCGCGCGCTCGCCGCGGACCACGACGCCCAGCGCGCGCTTTGGAAAGAGCTGGCCGATGGCGGTTGGCTGGAAGCCGGATCGGAAGCATTCCAGGCCGAGTACGGTCCAGGCATCCAGCTCATGGGCGAATGGGCCGGCCGCGCCCTGCTCACCCTGCCGTATGGCGCGTCGGCCTTTCTGGCCAACGCCTTGCTCGAGCGCGTCCCCGCCCTATCGGACGTCGTGCTGGACCTGGCCGCGCATCCGGCCAGCATTCGCTGCGATCGCAACGGCGACGAACAGGGATGGATCGACGCCTATGGCCCGACGGCGCAATACCTACGCCTGAGCCGTCAGGACCAGGGCTGGCTGCTGGCGCGCTACGACCCGGCGGCGCTCGAAGCCGTCCAGGGCCTGGACCCCACGGTCGCGCTGGCTCGCCTGCACGGACCGGCCGTCGCGCAGGCCGAGCTGCCCACCGCACAGGTCCTGCCCGTACTGCAGAATCATCTGGTCTTTCTGCTGGCCCAGTTGACCGGCACGGCGGGGGCGTCGCTGGACCTGGCCATCGCCTACGCCAAGGAACGCGAACAATTCGGCCGGCCCATCGGGCAATTCCAGGCGATCAAACACGCCCTGGTCGACGCCTGGACCGGCCTGGACAACAGCCGCTACGCCGTGGAAGCCTTGCTGGCGGCCCGCGCCGCGCCCGATCCTGGGCTTGCGGCGCTGGCCTCCCGGCTCGCCGCCAGCGCATCGCGGCGCGCCGTGAAGCTCGTGATCCAGGTGCACGGGGGCATCGGGTTCTCCTGGGAACATGATGCCCAGCTGTACCTGAAACGCGCTTACCGGCTGGCAATCGAGGCCGAACGCCTGGCCACGCTGATGCAGGACTAGGCCACCACCCAGCGCCCGCCAGGCCGGGCGCCGTTAACATAGCGGCTTCGACAGCCGCTTTTTTCGTGCGGATTCCGCGCGGCGTCGTCGCGCCCGCCCCTATCCTGCATCCGATGAGCCCCGCCCCGCCGCCATGCATGCCCGACCGACTGGCGTCCTACTACTGGAGCGGCAATACCCTGCGCAGCCGCAGCGTCAGCAGCGCGGTGCTAAGCACCACCTTGGACCTGCCCGCGCCGCCCCCGCGTGTGCTCGCCGACTGGGACCGGGAGATGGCGACACGCCTGTTCCTCGAACCCGGCGACGTGGAACAGATGCCCTTGGCGCGCACGCAGGCACGCTGGCCCGAGTACGGTCAGTGCCCGCAAGCCATGCGCCAGTGGACGCGAACACTGGGGTTGCCCGGCGTGCTGGATACCGCCGACACGGCCCTCATGGCCTGCCTCGGCGCCCGCTACCACCATGACGCCGCGCAATATGGCTGCGCCGCCTTCTGCAACCTGTTCTTGAGCGAAGACCGGGGCCTGGACGTGCACTTCCCAGGCACCGGCCTGCGCATTCCGCTGCAGCGCGGCACCGCCATCATTTTCGATACCGGCCAGCCCCATGGCGTCATCCCGCGCCGTGGCACGGGCTTTCACGAGGCCGATTTCGCGGGCGGCCTGGATCTGGCGCAACTCTTCCTGACCTGGGAACTGCCTATCGACGACGCGCGCGTCGCCGGCGCGCTCGGCATCGCCTTCGACATCGATCCGGCGACCGCGGCACGGCTGGACGAGGAGCAGGTACGGATGGACGGAAGACGCGTGGAAGTCGATCCGGCGTCCGGGCGGTGGCTAGCGAGCGACTAGCGTTGCCGCGCAGAAATAGCGCGCCCTATGAGCAGCCCAGGGTCAGGATCCTGGCAGCGCCGCGCCCATGGCAGCGAACAGGCCGCCGCATACTTTGTTGAAGCGCCGGCCTGCGCGCTCCAGCCAGGGACGCACACGATTCGCCAGCCGCGCCAGCACATACTCGACCAGGAACTCGACCACCACGAAAGTGGCGGCCATGATCGCGAACTGCGTGTAGAGACTACGGGTCGGATCGATGAACTGCGGCAGGAACGCACCGTAGAACAGCAGCGCCTTGGGATTGGAGATGGCGGACAGGAGCCCTTGGCTGAACATGCGCATGCCACGTGCGCGCGGCATGTCGGGCGCGGGCTGCAACTGCACGCCTGGCGCGCGCCAGAGCTGGATGCCCAGCCAGATCAGATAGGCGCCCCCCGCCCACTTCAGCACTGTCAATGCAGGCCCCCAGGCCTTGAGCAAGGCGCTGATGCCCAGCATCGACAAAGCGATTAACGCGACAAAACCGACCGCGCCGCCAGCGATGGTGCACAAGGCCTTGCGATGCCCGTGCAGCGCGCCGTGCGTAAGGGCGAGCAGGGTATTCGGTCCTGGAGTCACCGACAGGCCGATGACCGCGACCAGATAGATAAGCCAGCTATGCAGCGCCATGGCGGAATGCGTGAATGATAAGGAAGCGGCCAGTCTAGTCCGCGGCGGCGGGGCTGCGCAAATTCGCCTGCCCGGGCAGCCGGCAGGCTCCGGGCGACCAGGGAAGGCATGCTGTGTACCGCCGCATCCGAAACGTTCCATTCGCTGTGCCAATAGTTGTTATCAAGACAGCAAGATAGTCACGTATCCCCATGATTTACATGAATTCTTTCTCTATCAAGAGCCTGCGGCGGGCGCGCGCGTTTTTTTTTGCCGCCGCAAGGCTTCGGTACGTGGATTCCCGTTGATAGACTGCCCTCGCCTGTCATCTTTTTGTAAGGCCTGCCGAAAATTGGGTGCAAGACCAACCCCAGGAAGCGGCTGTAAATCACAAGGTCGGAGGATCTATCCATGAAGTTCTTGTCTCGCGGAATCGGCCGCGCGGTTCTTTCCATCAGCTTGTTGACGGGCGTGACGGCAACCTGGGCGCAGTCGCCGCAAACGACGCCGCGCGACCTGGCTGCGGAAGAACGCAACCGCGAACTGGTGCTGGCGTTCTATGACCGCTTCTTCAATAAGCATGAGGTCTCGGAAGCGGCGAAGGTCGTTGCGGACGACTACATTCAGCACAACCCGCACGTGCCGGATGGCAAGGCGCCTTTCGTTTCCTACTTCACGGAGCTGTTCCAGAAGAATCCGGACGCCAAGGCCAGGATCGTACGCTCGGCCACGGATGGCGACCTGGTGTATTTGCATTCGCATTCGACTCGCGACGCCAATGATCGCGGGCGGGCGGTGGTGGATATCTTCCGCGTCAAAGACGGCAAGATCGTCGAGCACTGGGACGTCATCCAGCCCGTCCCGGAAAAGGCCGCCAACGACAACACCATGTTCTAAGCGCTAAGGACAGGCACGCCTGCGCCTGCCTGTCCGTCCAGCGCCATCCAGGACCGGCGCTGCTTGTTCCCAGTCAGGGTCGCGGAGCTATTGAAATCGGTACTTGGCGAGGTCGTCGCCATTGATCCAATGATCGAACCGCTGCACGTCGAACTCCGACGGAACGCTGAGCCTGCGCTTGCTTGCGGCCTTGTTCACTTCCCGCACGCTGATTCTCGCGTCTTTGATGATCGTGGCGAACATATTGCATAGCTGCGCACACAGGCTTTTCTGGTAAGTAAACAGCATCTGCGCCGGCAAGTACCGGTCGCCGCGGATGTCGTACAGGCGCAGTTCGTGCGAAGCCCGCCGATAACCGACTCGCAAGCGCAGGTTGGTATAGCGGGTCGGCCAGTCCATCAGCGCCAGCTGCACGTCGGAATGCGCCTCCCATCCTTCGAACCGACGTTCCGATACTGCCCTTTGAATGCGGAGCCACAAGCGTTCAGGATCGTCGGTTTCCAGGATGATCATGGCCCAGGTCTTCAGTCGATACGATTTCAGTACCGTTTTGCACCTTAGCCGGGATTTGCGCGCGCGGCCGGCGACGCGCTGGCGGGCGGCGCGCCCACGATGATATTGGCGACATTGACGGCGTTCTGCTCCGAACCCATGCCTATGTCGATCACGCCGTTGGCGACTTGCCCCCCAATGCGGGGCAGTTCGACGAATTGGTTGTCCACGGTGAACAAGAACCAGTTTCCGACATTGCGCCGGGTGATCTCGCTTAGCTTTCCTGCCCCTTCCGGCGTGAACTGCAGGCGCAGGAATGCCGCGCCTTCCTTTGTCTTCATCGGAATCACGCTGGCCAGGTCCGCTCGCGTCAAGACCGGCGCGGGCTGCATGTAGAGCACCTGCCCCCTGACGCGTATGGCTTGAAGCTGCGCGGCGGGCTTGGCGTGGACCAGGCGGAAGTCCACGGTGGGCGCCGCCTGCGGCTGGGCCGCCGTCGCGGGTGCCGGCGCGGCGGCGGCCGCCTGCTGCGGTTTCAAAGGCTGGCAGGCCGCCAACAGGGCCGCGGACGTAGCTACGAGCGCGAGACGTAGAACGGTTTGCATAGGTATGTGATTTTTCAGCATCGATAGACCGGCGGAAGTTTCAAGCCGGTATGGGGTGGTCAATAAAGAAAGTGTGGTTGATCTTGGCGGCCGGCTAGCCTGCCTGCGCCGAAGCGCAAGTCTCGGGCTTCCAGTGGAATTCCGAGCTCAGTCCGTTCTTGTCGAACAGCACCTTGTACTGGCAGGCTTGCTCGCCACCGGCCGTAGGCAGACGGAACACGTAGTCCCATTCCCTCACGCCCCATATGCCTTCCCGGAAATGGGGCGTGCCAAGCAGGTAGTACAACTCGGTCTTGCTCATTCCAGCGCGCACGCTGTGCAGGTTATCCAGATTGGGCCGGATCCCGCCCTGCGGCCGGGCCGACGCCGCGTCGGGAAATACCGGATCGGCGGTGGAACCCGCGGCATCGATACGGCTCAGGTTGCCGCAACCCGCCAGGCTTGCCAGCGCGAGCAACGCGGCCATGGGCGCCAGGCGGCGGTAGAAGGAGTGCATGGGTTGCTTCATGAAAGTCAGGTCTCGGTTGCCATTGGGAACGCAAGCGGCGCGAAGGCGGCTCACCACTGATAGCCCACACCCACCGAGGCGCCGTAGTCGCCGCGGGAAGAGCTGCTGGCCAAGCCCTTGACCACCCATCTGCCGTTGTCCGAAACCGTCGACAGGCCCATGGCAAAACCGCTTTCGCCGCGCCAGGTGCCGCCGCCCATGCTGAACATGCTCTTGCCCGGAAGGTAAGCCTGGGGCAAGGCGGACATGGCCATGGCCGACGCGACGCCGGCGCTCAAGCGGTTGTCCTGGCGGCGCAGGTCTCCCTTGACGCTGGCAATCTGGTTGCTGAGATTGCCTTCCACGTCTCTGAGCTGGTTTACGTTGACGGCATCGGTGCCTGCCGTGCCCGGCGCGACATTGACGATCTGGCGTTCCGCGCCTGCCGCGCCCACGGATACCGTGTCGTTGCGATCCGCCACTGAACCGGCGCCCAACGCCACCGAATTGTTTGCCTCGGCCTTGCTGCCGTTGCCCATCGCGGTAGCGTTTTCGCCGCTGGCCTTGGCGCCGCTGCCCATCGCGGTGCTATTGCTGCCCGAGGCCGTCGCGCTGTTTCCGATGGCGGTGCCGTTGTTGCCCGAAGCCACCGCGCCGGCACCGCCCGCCACCGAACTCTGTCCTTCGGCCCTGGGCGCCACGTTGCCCGCGTCCTGACTGACTTGGAACATGCCGTCCGAGCCGTTCTTGAGCTTGGTCACGTCGCCTTCCACCTGTGCTACGCGGCCATCCAGTTCGTTGACGGTATCGCCAATTTCCACCACGGATTGATTGACGTCGCCGATGCGCTGGTCGGTGTAGTCGTTCGCCGCCTTCACCGCGCCGTCCAACTGGCGCAGGTTCACGGCATCGGTCGCGTTGCGGCCGTCTGCCACGTTGCTGACGGTGCGCTCCGCGCCAGGGGCGCCCACTGAAACCGTGCCTGCGGTATCGTTCTGCGCGTTCGAGTACTTGCCCGTGTAGGATTCCGCGCCCCGGTCGGCGATCGACCCATCCCCCAGCGCAACATCGCCTTGCCGGTTGGCCTGCGCGCCTGCGCCGATGGCCACCGTTCCGGCCGCGCCAGCGGCGGCCTCGTTGCCCATCGCGATCGAACCTGCGCCAGCCGCGACGGCAGCGGGGCCCACGGCCACGCTGCCGGCTCCGGTCGCCTGCGAATCAGGCAAGGCGCCGCCAGCGCCGCCGTTGGCGTGGAAGTACTTGATGCCCCCACCCGTATTGATGTTCTGGACGACCTGGCCCAGGCTGTCGACAGCCTGGTTGGTTGCGTACAGCTGAGACCCATTGATGGCGTCCAGACTGTCCGCGGCCACTCGCCCAGCCGCGACGTGCTGGATCTGCCGAGGCGCGTCCGCGCTGCCAACGCTTACAACGTCGCCGGCCGCCGGATTGCCGCCCGCATAGAGATACTCCACGCCGTTGATGATGCCGCGCTGCGTCGGCGTTGCGGCAACCGCCATCGAGCCCCGGCCCAGGATCACGGCCCCGTCCAACCCCGCGCCAACCGTCACGCCGCTGCCGATCACAAAGGCGTCCGCCGACGCGATCGTGTTGTCGCTGCCGTAGGCATACGAGCCGTTGCCACTGACCGAATTGCCGCTGCCGATGGCAGCCGAGCGGGCGCCGGTCGCGGAATTTCCGTTGCCCACGCTAAGCGCGCGCTCGCCGGTAGCGACCGCCCCGATGCCCGCCGCCAGCGCTCCCGCGCCGGAGGCGCCGTCGTTGTTGGCATTCGCCTGACGTTGCCCGTTATCGTTGATGCTGTAGTAACGGGTCTTGTTGGTTTCTATGGACTGGTTCAACTGATCCACGTTGACCGCGTCCGTGCCGGCCGTGCCGGCCGCCACGTTGTGGATCTGCGAGCCGCCCGTCCCGGAGGGGTTCAGGGTGACGCTGCCGTAGTTGATGGTGCCATCCGCATTGCGGTCGTACTTCACCGCTCCGGCATCCAGATCGTTGACGCTTGCCGACACCGCTTTCAGCTGGCTCACGTTCACTGCATCGGTATCCGTCGCGCCCGCCGCCACATTGGTCAGGCGGCGTTCTGCGTTCGCACTGCCCACGCTGACCTCGCCCACCGGTGTAATGCCCGCTATCGTCGCCGTGCCCGGGTTGTACGCCGCCGTGCCCAGCGTCGCGCCATCGGCCACCGCGTTCGCACCCAGCGCCACGCTCCCGGCGTGGCTGGCGTTCGCTTCACGGCCCAAGGCCAGCGCGCTCTCGGCCGTGGCCGTCGCGTTGTAGCCCACCGCCGTGCTGCCCTGGCCCTGCGCCGACGCATCACTTTGCGTCAACCCGGCCTCGTTGGTGCGCACGTAGCGGATGCCCATGCCATTGGCGTCCGTGTTCGCCTGGCTCGTATCGCCGGCAATGTTGGTGATCGTGTCACCGATCTGCGCCACGTTCTGGTTGGTCTCGTTCAGCTGCGAACCATTGACGGCTTCCGTGCTGGTCGGGCTCAGTTCGCCCGCCGCCACATTGCCTATCGTCGTCGGTGCGCCGCCGGGGTTCAGCGTCACACTCTCGTAGTTGACCGTGCCGTCCGGGTTGCGGTCGTACTTCACCGCTCCGGCATCCAGATCACTCACGCTCGCCGCGACCGACTTCAGCTGGCTCACGTTCACCGCGTCACTGTCGACCGTACCCGCCGCCACGCCGGTAATCTGCCGGAACTTTCCCGTGGCCGCGTCGCCCACGGATACCGCGGCCAAGGTGCTTTGCGTGGCATTTACCGCCGCCGCGCCTTGGGTGGCAGGAACATATCCAGCAACACCCGCCTGGGTCGCCGCCACAGAGCCGGCACCCAGTGCCACACCGCCCGCTGCCGTCGCGCTGCTACCGGCGCCCAGCGCCACGCTTTGTTCCGCGGCGGCGTTCGCCTTCGTGCCGAGCGCAACGGCATCGGCCAACTGGACGCGCGAACCCTCACCCATGGCGATGCCGCCCGGCGCGTTCTGCTCGACGATGGCGCCATTGCCGATGCCGATGCCGTCTTCACCATTCACCACGGTGTTGGGGCCGATCGCCACGGATTGTTCACCCGCTGCGAGCGAGTCTTCCTGCGTGGAGTTCGCATGGAAGTAGCGCGTGCCCGTGATGGTCAAGGACGTCATGGCGCCCGTCAGCTGGCGCACCGTGACGGCGTCGTGATCATCGGTACCATCCGCCACATTGGTGATCTGACGGTACGTCGTGCCGCTGCCCACCGAGACTGCGCCAAGCAGCGTGCGGTCGGTCGTATTGAACGGCACCAAAGCGCCGCCACCGCCCACCACGATGCTGCCGTTGGAGGGCGTCAGTGCGCGGTCGGCGACGGATCCGGTGCCCAATGCAACCCCGCCAACGATAGTGGACCTGCTCTCCCGGCCCAAGGCCAGCGCGCTCTCGGCCGTGGCCGTCGCGTTGTAGCCCACCGCCGTGCTGCCCTGGCCCTGCGCCGACGCATCACTTTGCGTCAACCCGGCCTCGTTGGTGCGCACGTAGCGGATGCCCATGCCATTGGCGTCCGTGTTCGCCTGGCTCGTATCGCCGGCAATGTTGGTGATCGTGTCACCGATCTGCGCCACGTTCTGGTTGGTCTCGTTCAGCTGCGAACCATTGACGGCTTCCGTGCTGGTCGGGCTCAGTTCGCCCAACGCCACATTGCCTATCGTCGTCGGCGCGCCGCCGGGGTTCAACGTCACGCCCTCGTAGTTGACCGTGCCGTCCGGGTTGCGGTCGTACTTCACCGTGCCGGCATCCAGGTCACTCACGCTCGCCGCAACCGACTTCAGCTGGCTCACGTTCACCGCATCGGTGTCCGTCGCGCCCGCCGCCACATTGGTCAGGCGACGTTCTGCGTTCGCACTGCCCACGCTGACCTCGCCCACCGGTGTAATGCCCGCTATCGTCGCCGTGCCCGGGTTGTACGCCGCCGTGCCCAGCGTCGCGCCATCGGCCACCGCGTTCGCACCCAGCGCCACGCTCCCGGCGTGGCTGGCGTTCGCTTCACGGCCCAAGGCCAGCGCGCTCTCGGCCGTGGCCGTCGCGTTGTAGCCCACCGCCGTGCTGCCCTGGCCCTGCGCCGACGCATCACTTTGCGTCAACCCGGCCTCGTTGGTGCGCACGTAGCGGATGCCCATGCCATTGGCGTCCGTGTTCGCCTGGCTCGTATCGCCGGCAATATTCGTGATCGTGTCACCGGCCTGCTCAACAGCCTGGTTGGTTGCGTAGAGCTGCGAGCCGTTAATGGCGTCCGTGCTGGTTCCACTGATGCGGCCTGCGGCCACATTCGTGATTGTGCGTTCTTCGCCGGCAGCGCCGACGCTCACGGTGCTGGACGGCGCCGTGCCCGCGAAAGAGTACGTGGTCCCATTGATGACGACTTGGGATGTCCCGACCGCAGCCGCCGTGGCAGAACCGGCCCCCAGGGCCACGTCGCCAGCGTTGGAGGCAATCGCATTGCTGCCCAACGCAACGCCGTTCAGCGCCGCCGTCCTGGCGGTGTCGCCCAAGGCAAGCGAACCAGCCGCCGCCGTCTGAGAGGCGTTGCCCAACGCTACCGACCCTTGCCCGATGGCCTGGTTGCCGCTGCCAATGGCTACCGCGCCCTGCGCGGCGCTGTTGCCGGCCGCGTCACCCGCCGCAATATTGTTCTGGCCCAGCGCGACCGCGCCGTCGCCATTGGCGGTGTTCGGATCGCCCAGCGCAACTGCTCCGTTGCCGATGGCAGTCTGATCGCGGCCGATGGAGACTGCACCGCCAGACGCATCGCCGGCATTCGCCGAGGTCGAGCCCGAGCCGATCGCGACGTTTTGGCCATCGGCCCCGGTCGTCACGCCATTGCCGATGGCAATATTGTTGCCCCCCGTGCCAGCCGCGGTTGCCGCGGCGGAGCCGATGGCAATGTCATTGTCGCTACGCGCGGCGGCCTGGGTTCCTGCTGCGAAGGTATTGTTGGCCGATATGCCAGCACCGGCCTGATTGCCCAGGGCAATATTGTTGTCGCCCGTCAAATTGCTGCCTGCCGCCGGCCCCATCGCGATGTTGTTGCTGCCGGTGACGTTCACCCCCGCGGAGATCTCCGCAGGGTCGCAATCCATCAAGGCGCTGCCTACCAAGAGTATGCCTCCGGAGCCATTACATTGGGAACCTACGCCGCCAATAGCGATATTGGCATCGCCTGTCACATTGCTGCCCGAATAGGCTCCACCGGCGAAGTTCGCGGTTCCCGTGACGTTGTTGCCCGTCGTGCCTCCGATTGCGGTGTTGTTGGCCCCCGCCACATTCGACCCCGCGCGTTCACCTACGCCTGTGTTGCGATAGTTGCCCGCCTGGCCGTTCGCGCCCGCCGCGCCGCCGACATACACGTCACTTTCGCCATGGGCCTCGGAATACTCGCCAACGGCGACTCCGCCAGCTCCGATCGAGCGCGCGTTGTAGCCCACGGCAACACCATTGATGGACTGGGCCGTTGCGCCCACGCCGGCCGCGATCGAATTCGCACCCACAGCCCCGTCATTGTTGTAGTTGCCCTGGATCAGGCCGCCATCGTTCACGCTGTAATAGCGCGTTCTGGCATTGTCGAGTTGGCTGACATTGACGGCGTCGCCTGCGTCCGTGCCTGCCGCGACGTTGGTGATCTTCCTGTTGCCCATGTCGATGCCAGTACCGGAGAGCACGGGCCCACCATTGATCGACACGCTGTCGAAGGTCGGCGTCGCCGAGGTCGAGACCGTGATCTCGGAGCCGTTCTGCGTCAGCTGGATGTTGTTGCCGCCGGTGACCGTCATGGTCGAACCCGGCTGAATCGCCGTGGCACTGGTTCCGGTGGCATTGCCCGCGGTGGTCAGCGTCCAGCCCTGGTTCAAGGCATTGATCGCATCGCCGATGTTCGTCTGGTTGCCGCCAGCGATATTGAAACTCGGCGGCGCGACCTGACCGGTCGCGGGGTCGTAGCTTGAGCCCGCTCCGATGGCAGCCGCCGTGCTGTTGCCGAGATTATTGACATTGGTGCCGAGCGTGCCGACAGCCTGATTGGTGGCATAGAGTTGTGAACCGTTGATGGCGTCCGTGCTGGTCTCGCTCAGTCTGCCTGCGGCCACGTTCGTAATCGTGCGTTCTTCGCCCGCGGCGCCCACGCTCACCGTGCTGGACGGCGCCGTGCCCGCGAAGGAATACGTGGTGCCATTGATGACGGTCTGGGATGTCCCGACCGCCGCCGCCGTGGCGGAGCCGGAGCCCAGGGCCACGTCGCCGGCATTGGCGGCCACCGCATTGCTGCCCAGCGCAACGCCATTCAGCGCCTCCGTGCTTGCGCTGTCGCCCAGAGCAATCGAACCGGCGGCAGCCGTCTGCGAGGCATTGCCCAGCGCGACCGAGCCTTGTCCGATAGCCTGATTACCGCTGCCGATGGCTACCGCGCCCTGCGCGGCGCTATTGCCGGCGGCATCGCCAGCCGCCACATTGTTTTGCCCCAGCGCCACCGCGCCGTCGCCGTTGGCCGTGTTCGGATCTCCCAGCGCGACCGCGCCATTGCCGGTGGCTTTCTGATCTCGGCCGATGGCCACTGCGCCGCCGGACGCATCGCTGGCGACCGCGGAGGTGGAACCCGAGCCGATCGCCACGTTCTGGCCTTCGGCGCCAGTGGTCACGGCGTTGCCCATTGCGATGTTATTGCCGGCCGATTGCGCCGACGTCGCCGCGTCCCGGCCGATGACGATGTCGTGTTCGCCGCGCGCGGCCGCGCCATCTCCCAGCGCCACGCCGTAGGCCGCGTTGTCATAGGCCCGCGCGCCGCGCCCCACGGCAATGCCGGAAGCCGCATTGGCATCGACGGTGGATTCACCGCCCAGGGCGATCCCGTCCTGCGCCGCCGACGATGCTCCCCTGACCTGATTGCCGCCCAGCGCCACCGCGCCGCCGCCGGTGGCGCGCGCGCCGGCATAGGATCCCGGCACACCGCCGCCGCCGATGGCCACGGCATTGAGGCCGGAGGCCGCCGAGAAGTTGCCGATGGACGTGGCGGCGCCGCCGCTGGCGTTCGACGAATTGCCGATAGCCGTCGCGTTGCGCGCCGTCACAGCCGCGAAATTACCTATGGCCGCACCGTAATGGGCTTCGGCACGGGCCGAGTTTCCTAAGGCCACGGCATCCTCGCCCACGGCCCGGCTACCGCGGCCGACCGCGACGGCGGCCAGATTGCTCGTAGTGCCGTTAGCCAGGCTATCCGCCCCAATGGCGACATCCCCATTGTTGACCGCGCTGGAGCGCACGCCTATAGCGATAGCCTCGCCGCCCGTAGCCCGAGACTGCCCTGCGATTGCAACCGCATTGCTGCCGGAAGCCTGGGCACCTGATGCTGCGGTGTTGGACGAGTTGTTGCCGCCAATCGCCACCGCGCCAGTACCCGTGGCACGTGTCCACTGGCCCAACGCGGTCGCGGACGGGCCCGAGGCCACGGCCTGCATACCGACCGCCGTCGAGCGAGCGGCACCAGAAGCCGAAAAGCCCAGAACGACGGCACCGGAACCTGTAGCCGTGGCATACGGCCCCAGGACCTGGACACCAGAAAAGCTACCGCCATCGGCACCACACCCGATGACGTTGGACCAGACGCCCGTGCCATCTTTGGGGCCCACCACCCCGTTACGGTTAGTGCCATCTGGCGCAAGCCCTGACGTCGCGTTCTGGCACACAGACTCACTCGGACCGTATATCGTCGCCTGCGCATCCGGAGGCGCAAAGAACATTCCTCCTACGAGTATTCCTGCCAACGCCCATACCGGAGGACAAAGTCCCAGACGATTTCTTGAGGTTTTTCCACGGGCTGTTGTGTTCTCGCTGACAGCAATCCAAGCTCCGATGGACTCACTCCAAATCGACCTGTAAACCTTGTTCATAGATACTCTCGTTGTTACTCAATCGACATGCCATCCGAAGCCGCCTCATTGCCCTACCCCGACAGCTTTCAAGCCGAGGCAGGACAACCGCATAAATCAGCAAGAATTCAACGAATTAATGCGGTTCGGTACGCCCGGTTAACATGGGAAAAACAGTGCCGAGGTTACCCGTTGGGCCTACCCCCAAACAGGCATTCCGCCCAATAGCAAATATCGGTTCTCACCGCACCCACGTTCAGTCCTTGTTCAGTAGAATCTGGCGCTGGCATTCGACGCGGAAACCGACAAAAGACCGCGCCCACCCGGGACCGATATGCCGCCAGCAGGACAGGCACGCTGACCATCCACGCGGCCTCCAGTACGGCCCGCCTTCACCTGCAAGGCGGCCTTGCGCGACCCGCGGCGATCTTGATCAGACGCCTCGCCCCACTGCTTTCCCCAATCTCAACTCGCACTGTGGGCGTGGCCTGCGGTTTTCCATATGCGTCGAACTTACGGGACAGGCTCCCGCACCCATTGCAAGAAACTCCACTGGACTACGCGCGGTTCCGCATGGACTTGCTAGCAATGATGCGCATCTATGTGCGCGTGGTCGAACGAGGAACCATGTCCGCCGCCGCAAGGGACCTGGACCTGGGACAACCGGCGGTAAGCGAGCGCATAGACAGGCTGGAGAAATTCCTGGGAGTCAGGCTGCTGACACGCAGCTCCCGCACCCTGACCTGCACGCATGAAGGTCGCGCGTTCTACGAAAACAGTCGCGAATTGCTTCAAGCAGCAGACAAGGCGGTCCACTCGCTCGCGCAGATGGATCACACGCTGAACGGTACGATCCGGATCGCGTCGGCACAGTGCTTCGGCGAAATCGTGTTGCCGCGCGTACTGCTGCGCATGCAGGCGAAGTACCCCGAGCTGAAAATAGACCTCGTCCTGAATGACGCCATCGTCGATCCGCTGACGGAGGGCGTGGACATCTCCTTGCGCCTGGGCAGGCTGACCGAAGGCGCCTACATCGCCTATCCCCTAGGCATCGTGGAGCGGATGCTGGTCGCGACACCCTCTTACCTGAGCAGGCACGGGAACATCAACAAACCGGCCGATCTTTCCAGGCACCCGTTCATCCGCGTGAAGGGCGTGTTCAATAACGATCACATGCCATTGAGCGGCCCCGACGCCTCGGTAGACAGTGTCCGGATACGTACCATAATGACGACCAGTCATTGGCGTCCCATGTACGAGATGATCTCGGCAAGCAGCGGTATCGGCGTGGTGCAAAAACCCGCATGCGCAGCAGCGCTGCAGCAAGGCAAACTGGTGCGCCTGTTGCCCCAATACGCCGTCCCGGCGTTTCCATTGAATGCCCTGGTGCCCGCGCAGCGCCCTCTATCGCCGCGCATCACCCGCATCATCGAAGTGCTCCGCGACGAAATCCCCCGCGCCCTGCTGAAGGAGGACAAGGCGTCCCTGTTCAGTTAAGGCGACGCAAGCGCGGCAGCTCCCGCAGGAACTCGGCAACCTCCAACGGCGGGGACAGCAAAAAGCCCTGGCCGATCTGGCATCCCAGGGCAGTCACCAGTGCCAGGCCTTCCGGATTTTCTATCCCCTCGGCCACCGACCTCAGCCCCAGGTCGCGGCTCAACTGCAAAGCCGAAACCAGCACGGCGCGAGCCGCCGGATCGCGAGCCGCCCGGCGCACGAACCTGGAATCGATCTTGAGTTCGTCGAAGGGCAGCCGGGTCAGCAATTCCGGCGTCGAATTGCTGATTCCAAAATCGTCCATCGATGCCCCAAAGCCATGAAGACGCAAGAGATTCAGGGCCGTTGACAGGCTCAGCAGATCATGCGCGGGCATGTCCTCGGTCAACTCCACTGTCAGGCGTTTGGAGTCCAGGCCCAGTCTGTCGAAATCCCCTATCAACTTGGGTACGAGTTGTGGTGTGCAAAGCACATCGGCCGACACGTTGATGGCGATGCGCAAGTCCTCGCCGTTGCGTTGCAACCAGGCGATCACCATTGCGCTCAATTCGGCAACATGGTGGAACAGCGCTTGCGCCATGCCGCAGCGGTGCGCAAGCGTTACCGTGACGATCGCGGGCACATGGCCTATCCGTTCATGACGCCACCGCACCAACGCTTCCGCGCCAATCAGTTTACGGGAGGTCAGGTCGTACTGCGGTTGCAGCACGATGCGCATGGCGCCGGGTGTATGCAAGCCGCGATGCAGGTCCGCGGCCTTCAAGCTGCTGTAGCCATCTCGCCCGCGCGCCTCCAGGCCTCGCTGCGGAGCGCTGAATATCCCGCGCAGGGTTTCCAGCACGCCGGACACCCGCCCCTCCCTGCGCACGATCCGCACATCCAGGCCCTGGTCGCGCGATATCTCTGCATGGCGCGCCAAGGTTCCGTATGCGATGTCCCCCTGCAGCAACACGATGACAGGCTGTCGCCGCAGTGCATTGGCGCCACGTTCGCAGGCCTGCCTGACGCTGGCCGGCACCCGTATCCCATCGGCGTTCAGGCCACTGACCTCGGCCACAACCACTCGCACTCCCCCTCCGTCCAACAACACGTCGAGCTGGCCCAACGACTCGATCCAGGAATACTCCATGCAGGCGGAAGCAAGGATGCGATCAAAGAGGCGTATCGCGACCTTATCGGCCAATACCAGCAAACGCGGACTGTCTATTGCAGCATGCATCTTGGGAGGACACCTTATATACGGCATGCATGCACGCTCCGCGGCGTGCTTGCATCGTCTTTTAGCCGACAGTAACCGCAAGCGCCCCTTGCAACCTTCAAGGAATTCCGATTCCTGCTATCGGACCAAGCCACACCCACCCGACGTCCGTCTGTTCCCGATACCGAACATCGGACCGTGCTGCTTGTTCTCGCCACACCTGGCCACTAGGATCCGTATACATCGATCTGCTGCATTACCCCTCGCTGGAATCCTGCCTTGAGCCCTGATAACATCCCGGCGACCTCTCCCCCCTGGACCACAAATGGATCGGCGCCGGCCACGCCCACCAAGCACCGATCCAGCGTCATCTGCGACGCCTGCTACACGCAAATCATCGAAGGCGCGAAGTCGCCTCCCCATGCCGGCCTGGTTTTCCGGGGCAACATGCCCGCGACCAGCTACACCGTGAACGGACGCAGCGGCGTCTTCAAGAATTTCTGCTGCCTTACCTGCAGAACCATCCTGCTGCAATACGTCGACAACTGGGACAACCCCGGCGGCTTCAGACTCGCGCCGTAGGCCTTGAATCCCTGCCCGCGCTTCCAACGTCGTTCATCGGACGGTTGGCGGCTTCGCTTGCGCCGGCTTACGAAGACGCGCCGGAACTTTTCGGGCAAGCATCGATCGTTACTTGGCAATGCGCCTTGGAGCGATGCAACACACGGAGGAATTTTTTTGAACGCAGAACGAACTTCATACATCGATACGCCCGCGCGCTATGGCCGCATCACCCGCTTTTTGCATTGGTCCATGGCGGTCCTGTTTGCCTGGCAATTCACCAGCGCGTTGCTGCGAGTGTTTGCCGAAGACAGCGCCATTGAGCAGTTCTTCTGGGGTACCCATGCCTCGACGGGCACCTTGCTCATGGCGCTGGCCGTGGCTCGCGGGGCGTGGGGACTCATCAACTTCAGCCGACGCCCCGCTGCAGGCAAAGGCATGCTCGGCCTGCTCGCAGCGGGCGGCCACCTGGCGCTCTATCTACTGATGATGGCCGTTCCCGCCCTGGCGCTGCTCCGCTCCTATGGCCGCGGCCGGGGACTGTCGGTGTTTGGCGTGCAATTGTTCGAGGCGCGGGGCACCGAGATCTCGACGCTCATGACACCCGGCAATGCCCTGCACGGCGTGCTGGGCTGGACGCTGCTGGCCCTGGCCTGCGCGCACATCTTCATGGCGCTGGTGCATCGCTATGTGTGGAAAGACCAGGTATTGGCACGAATGGCGGGCCGCCCTTCTCTCTCGTAGGTCCGGCAAGGGCTGGCCCGCGGCGTGTACGCGCGGCCGCCCTTTTCTTGCAGCGGCCGCAAGCGGCGCCCGGCTCAGCGGCGGAAGCCGCCCCCATGGAAGCCGCCGAAGCCGCCACCCCAGCCTCCCCGGCCGCCCATGCCGCGCCCCTGCCAGCCGCCGCCTTCGGCGCCGCCCATCCCACGGTCCCGCCACCCACCGCCCTGCCAGCCTCCGCCCTGCATGCCCCGGTCTTGCCAGCCGCCGCCCTCCGCGCCACCCATGCGTTCGCCGGAATAGTCGCGCGCCTGGCGCTGGCCGTTCAGATAGTTGCCACCCGACTGCGCGCCAGGCTGCACCGCTTGCCAGCCCGAGCTGGTGTGCTGCTGCCAGCCGTTGTCCGTGTGCTCATAGACGTTGCCATTGCGATCGGCGTATACGTTGCCGTTGTTCCACGCCATGCCGCTGTCCGTGTTGCGGTTATAGGTGGCGCCGCGGCGGTCCACGCTGCTGGTCCCCTCGCCAGCCGTACCGGTCGCCGTGGCGGAAGAGATAGTCGTGCGGCCGGTGTTTGTATTCGTACGCACATCCTGGCGGCCGGCGGCCCATTGGCCATCGTCGTTGGCGACCACTCCCGCGCGGCCGGCGCCGGAAGCCCCCGTCACCGGATTGGTGTAGGCATCGCGCCTGCCCGCGGCCGCATTGCCGGTGTACTCGTTGTAGGCCGCGCCGCGCGTGCCTTCGAAGGCCGCGCCGGTCTGCGGGTTGTAGCCCTCGGCGTGGGTCCCCTGCCATTCAGTGCCCGTCCAGCCATTCCAGCCGGCCGCGTGCGTGACCACGCCGGAACCACCCCAGGCGCCATAGACGTCCACCTGGTTCACGTTGACCCCGCCCCAATAGGGCGCGCCCCAATACGGCCCCCAGTAGGGAGCCGCGCCGCCCCAGGTTTCGCCGGCGACAAAGCCAAAAGCAAAGCCGGTCGCGGTGGCGAAGGCCGCGTCGTAACCGTAGCTGGGCGGATAGCCTACCCACGTGTCCTGCACGATGACCGGCGGATACGCATAACCCGTGCCGTACACCACCGTGCCGTCGGGACTGGCCACCACGCCCATGTAGCCCGGCGTATAGCCGAACACCACGCTTTGCGGGGTGGAGCCGTATACCTGCACATAGGTGACGTAGTGCAAGGGGGAACTGACCGGTATCGCGTAGATGACGGCCGGCACATGATCGGCCACGCGCCAGGGGCCCATCGGAGAGTCCGCCACGAACCACACCGCGCGCGACAAGGCGTAGTAGCGTCCTTCGGCCTGGATCACCGGCACCGGCGAGTTGGCCGCGTAGTAAAGCGCCGTGCCCGGGATGGGCCGCAGCGTCGGCGAACCGCCGGCATACTCGACCTGCAGCTTCGCCGCGCTGCGAGACACGGTGGCGGTCTGCGGAATGGTCGAGGCGATGAGCGCCTCTTTGGCTTGCGGCGTGCCCGGCACCGATGCCAGTACACCCGATTGCGGATCCTCGGCCGGAATCCGCGCGAAGTCACGCGGCAACTGCTTGCCCGGCACATAGGACCAGGGGCCGTCCAGGCTGGCGCCGCGGAACCAGCGGCCAGACACCAACAGGTAATAGCGGTTGTCGCCCGGATTCATGAACAGGGCGTGGTCGGCGTTGGCCACCGACAGAAGCGAAGTACCCGGCACGGGCCGCATTTCGGGCTGGCCCACGGTCACCAGCAATTCGGCGGGCACGGTCGACACCGCGATGGCCGGCGCGCGATGCGGCGGCTTTCCTCCATGCGGCAGCATCGGATCGGGCGCAGCCTTGCGGCGCGCGGCGTCAGCGGCCGCAAGCAACGCCGTGGGCGGCTGCGGCAGGTCCGTCCACGGACCGTTGACGCCGCCCGCTTCGTACCAATGCCCGGCCGCTTCGAGGAAATAGCGGTCCGCGCCGTTGGCCAGCATCAGCGCGCGCGTATTGACCACCCGGCGCCAGCCCGCGGCCTCGGGCAGGTCGGCCAGCACGGGCTCGCCGTCGATCAGCACCAGGACGGTGGGCACCGTGCGATAGACGATGCGCGGCGGCGCGTTGTCCACCGGAACCGTCTTCGTGGCCGGATTGTTCTGGGACAGGGTGTAGCTTAGCTGCAGCGCATCAAGCTTCGTGACCACTCCCTTGGCGGGCAGGCGGGCTTCGAGCTGGCTGCGCAGCCTGGCGGCTTCCTGCGGCGCCGTGGGAACCTGCACGCGCTCAATCCGAAAGTCCGACAGGTGCACCAGCCCGGCAGGCTTATTGACCTCGGCCCGCGCGGAAAAATCGGCCACGCCATAGGTCGGGCTACCCTTGGCGGCGCCGACTGCCACCGCCATCCGGCCCGAAATACGGTCGGCACTCCAGGTATCGATCTGGGGCTGATAGAGCTCCACCCGCGTGCCGTCGGCAGCCTCGAAGCTGCGCGGCCATTGCAGCGAACGTGCGGCCTCCTCCTGGGCGTCGGATTGGGTGGACGCCGATTGCGTCGGGGTCTGTCCCTGCCCTTGGGCCAGTACCGCGCCGCCGGGCATCAGGCTCGCGCCGGCAACCACGCCAGCCACGGCCAATGCGAGGGCGAGGCGTGAAAGACGCCCCGGCGGACTCGCGGACACGAACGGCGTTGTCGGGGATCCATGCACGCGCCACAGTCGGGTCAGGCTATACATCTCGCGCTCCTCGTTGCGGGCCGCAGCCGCCAGTCGGGCCCTTGGCCACTCTGATTTCCCGCAGCGCCGCCGCTGCGGGCCATGCGTCAGCCGGCCTCTCTGCGAGGCGTCCTGCATGCGCCGGCTTCTGAATAAGCAACAGAACGTTAACACCGCTGAAAAGCTATTGCCCGCTTTTATCAGACCTTCTATAAAACATCTCACCAGGGCTGCTACTTTTGCCCGATTGCCTTTCCGCTGCAATCCAACTAGAAGCGCGGCGCAACGCCCGCCACACGCCGGCACTCCCGCGCGTTGCGCCTACGCCCGGACCCTTGCCCGAGGCGCTCTGGCCGTCTCTCGAAGACTCTCCTGCTGCAAGCACACGTCGCCTAGTAGCCGTGGAAAGGAGCAGTTCATGGCGCCTGCCCTGAATCATCCCGGGGTGTATATCCAGGAAACGCCCACTGGCGCGCAGACTATTGCCGGCGTGCCCACGTCGGTAGCCGCATTCCTGGGCACGGCCATGCGCGGACCGCTCAACCGACCGGTCCGGATCCTGGATTTTGCCAGCTACGAACGCGAGTTCGGCGGGCTGGCCGAGGATTGTGACCTCGGCTATGCGGTGCTCCAGTTTTTCCTCAACGGCGGCGCCGAGGCCTGCGTGGTGCGCGTGGCCCCGCCTGGGCTGAACGGCGCACAGGACGCGCACGCGGCCTTCATCGGCCAACCTGCGCAGCGCCTGGGCCTCCATGCACTGGACGAAGCCCATCCCTTCAACCTGCTATGCCTGCCTGGCATCACGCACGCCGGCGTGCTTGCCGATGCCGTGTCCTACTGCAAGAAGCGGCGCGCCTTCATGATCATCGATGCACCGCCACAGGCGGCCGACGCCGCCGCCATGGCCACCGCCGTCATGGGTTCGGCGCTACCCAGGTCCGATCAGGCCGCCGCATATTTCCCCTGGATTCAGGCGACCGATCCCCTGCGCATCGGCCAGCGCCGATTGACGCCGCCCTGCGGCGCAATCGCCGGCCTGTACGCGCGCACCGATGGCAATCGCGGCGTCTGGAAAGCGCCGGCCGGCATTGACGCCAGTCTTGCCGGGGTGCTGTCCCTGGCCGTCACGGTCAGCGACGACGAGAGCCGCAACCTGAATACGCTGGGTGTCAATTGCCTACGCACGTTCCCCGGACGCGGCACGGTCTGCTGGGGTGCGCGGACCCTGCAAGGCATGGACCACTTCGCTTCGGAATACAAGTACGTGCCAGTGCGCCGCCTGGCGCTCCATCTGGAAGAATCGCTCTATCGCGGCACGCGGTGGGCCGCCTTCGAACCCAATGACGAACCGCTCTGGGCGCAGATCAGGCTGAACGTCGGCGCCTTCATGAACGCATTGTTCCGCCAGGGCGCGTTCCTGGGCGGCACGCCGCGCGACGCCTATCTGGTCAAGTGCGACGCGGAGACCACCACGCAACATGACATCGATAATGGCGTCGTCAACATCCTGGTGGGCTTTGCCCCGCTCAGGCCGGCCGAGTTCGTCGTCATCCGCGTGCAGCAACGAGCGGGACAGACTGAAGGACCGCAGCCATGAACGTGCCCGCCGAACCGCGGATTCTGGCGCTGTGGGACACCGGTAGCGAGAGCCGTTCCCACGCACTGGTACAGGCATCCGCAGGCGCCGAGGCGCTGGCGCGCGAAACCGGGCTGACGCTGCATCGCGTCGACCTTTCTCGCATCATCGGCAAGTACATCGGGGAAACCGAAAAGAACCTGAACCGCCTGTTCGAGTCCGTGGAGCAAGGCGGCGCCATCTTGCTGTTTGACGAAGCCGACGCACTCTTCGGCAAACGCACGAACGTCAGGGACAGCCATGACCGCTACGCAAACATCGAGGTCAGCTACCTGCTCCAACCCATAGCACCGTACCTCGGCCAGGCGTCCGGGGCCGCGGGCCCGAAGTCCAACGTGGACAGCACGTTCCTGCGGCGGCTACGCCTTGTTGTCGTGTTTCCGGCTGCCGCGCCGGATCCCCGCGCGCGCATCTGGCGCCGCGCATTCCCGGCCGCCGCCCCCGGCGCCGAAGTCACCATGACGCGCCTGCTGCAAGCGGTCCGCGCCGAAGCAACCCCACATGCCCGGCCCTTGCCTGGCACCAAGCTGAGAGAACATCCATGAAACCCGTCATCAATGAGTATGTCCGCGAGCTCAGCCACCCTGGCTACGACGCGGCCCAGCGCAATGCCTTCGTCGCTGCCATGGTTAGCAGGCGGCTGATGCGGCGCACGGAGGAGCAACGCGAGGCGGGCGAGGCCGATGCCGCGCTGGCAAGCGCCCTCGGCGACAATGCCACGGGCTCTGACGCCCGCGCCGACAACGGCAAGACTTGAGTGCTGCGCCGCTGCAGGATGACCCTGCGACCGCTACGGGCGCCGCGCGCGCGGACAAGCCCGCCCGGCCGCCACGGTATCATCAGGCCTGTTGCGCCGGCTTGCTCCTCCAGGGGCAGCTGGCGCTGCCATTCCCGCCCACATCCTGCAAAACGCGATGACCCCATACATCTCGGCCGGCATTCTGCTATCAGGCGTTTTCGCCGCCATCGCCTACCGCAGGAAGCGGCAGCGCGCGATGGACACAGCCGGCCGGCGCCTCGGCAGCGATCTGGTCGCGGGCGGCGCGCTCTACGGCGTGGCCGCGCCTCCAATCGGCGGCGCAGGCGTGGTCATGGGCCTGACCGCCGCAACCCGTGATCCCGAGACCCTGCTCATGCTGGTCTACGCCTTGCCCTGGTTCTACATTTTCGGCTTTGTACCCGCATTGCTGTGCGGGGTCGTGGCCGGCGCGCTGCGGCCGGCGCATCCGTCCTGGCGCGCATGCGCCGGGATGGCGCTGGTCGGCGCCGTCTATGGCTTCGTTTTCCTGCTCGGTTTCATTTCCCACAACAGACCATGGCAGGAGGAACTGGGCTTCCCCCTGACCGTGGGCGCCGCGCCCGGCGCGGTGAGCGCCTTCCTGTGCGCGCGCTTGTTCTATGGCAGGCCGGGCGGCCGCGGCGCGTCCGGCGGCAACACTCCGCAATCGGCGATGCAATAACGTCCCAATGTGCCATCACGGCCGGCCCTCAACCCGCTTCGGCGCGTCTGCGCGGCAGGTCGTTCAACAGGCTTTCCAGTCGGTCGAAATCCATGGGCTTGACCAAATGGTGATCGAAGCCTGCATCGCGTGACCGGCGCAGGTCTTCCTCCTGCCCCCATCCCGTCATGGCAATCAGCACAATGTCGGCGGCCAGCGGGCCGGCCCGCACCCGGCGCGCGACCTCGTAGCCGTCCATGCCCGGCATGCCGATATCCACCAGCATGACATCGGGCCTGAAACCGTCCAGCATGGCCAACGCGGCAGGTCCGTCGCCCACGCTGCGGACGTCGGCGCCCAGCGCTTGCAGCACCATGGCGGTGGTGTCTCCCGAGTCGGGACTGTCATCGACCACGAGGATGCGGCCCAGCGAGCGGGCTGGCGACGCCTGGACCGTGCGTGGCAGTGTCGCCGCAGCCGCGCCCATGGCCGGCAAATGCACCAGGAATTCAGACCCGGCGCCCGGGCCCGGGCTGCGTGCCTCCACCCCGCCCCCATGCAGCTCGACCAGGCGGCGGACCAACGTCAGGCCGAGGCCCAATCCGCCTTCTCCCTGCACGCGATCGACTTGCGTGAAAGGCTCGAACACCGAGGCCAGCATGTCGGCGGGAATGCCACGGCCGTTGTCCCGCACCGACATGAGCAGATTGCCGTCGGCCTCCCGGCTGGCGCGGATGCAAATCTCTCCGCCCCGATCGGTGTACTTGACGGCATTGTTCAATAGATTGGAAACCACCTGCGCCAGCCGCACGGCATCGGCCTCTACCATCAATGGCTCTTCGGGCAGATCGACGCGCAGTGTGTGCCCCTCGGCCTCGACCGATTCCCGGCTGGCCTCCAGGGCATGGCGCAGCACTTCGCCCAGATCCACCGGAGCCTTGCGCAGCAGGATCTTGCCCTTGGTGATCCGGGAGATATCCAGCAGGTCGTCCACCAGGCGCGCCATGTGGCTGACCTGGCGAGCCAACATATCGTGAACACGGCGTGTCCGCTCATCGCCGGCGCCGGAGAGCCGCAGCATGTGCAAGCCGTTGTGCAGCGGTGCAAGCGGATTGCGCAGTTCGTGCGCCAGCATGGCCAGGAATTCGTCCTTGCGGCGGTGCGCGAGGCGCAGTTCCCGTTCCGCGCGCATCAACTCGGTAATGTCCTGCACGACGGTGCACGCGCCGACCAGCTCGCCGTTCTCGGTGCGCAAGGGTGCGGCGCTGACGCGCATCCAGCGTTCCTGCCCATCCTCGGCCAGGTACTGCATTTCCGTGCCCGGCATCACCATTTCGCCGCGCAGTGCGCGCTTGCCGGGCCAGTTCTCGGGCGGCACGGGGTCGCCGTGTTCGTCCCAGCCGCTCCAGCGCGCGGCCAGTTCGGGACGCGCCGAGGGCACGGCATGAGGCGCGCAGCGTTCCATGAGCGCATTGGCCAGTATCCACTCGCCGCTGGCGTCGCAGACGCCCACGCCCACAGGCAACTGATCGATAATCGCCCTGAGCCGCCGTTCGTTGGCCCTGAGCGCCGCATAGGCCTGACGCCGCAGCATCGCAAGGCGCAAGTGCGCATCGACGCGCGCCTGCAGCTCGCGCGCGGCAAAGGGCTTGATCAGATAGTCGTCGGCGCCCGCCTGCATGCCTTCCACGCGGGCCTCTTCGCCGGCGCGCGCCGACAGCAGGATCACCGGAATCGCGCGCGTGCGCTCGTCACTGCGCAGGGCCTGCAACAGGCTCAGCCCGTCCATGCCCGGCATCATCACGTCGGAAATCACCAGGTCGGGCGGTTCCTGGCGCGCGCTCCGCAGCGCGGATGCGCCGTCGCCCGCAAGCCGCAGCGCATACTTGGACGACAGCAGGCCGTGTAGGTAATCGCGCATATCGGCGTTGTCATCCGCGCACAGCACGACTGGCCGTCCGCTTTCTGCCGCGCTGGACGGCGGCGCCTCCGCGGGCGCTGCCGTCCAGCGCGCCGCTTCCTGCAGATAGGGCGCGCCTGCGCCCGCCGTCGTTGCCGCCAACGACGCCGCCACGGGCGGCGTCATGGACTTGCCGCCCTTGGGCAGCGTAACGGTGAATATGCTGCCCACGCCTGGCTGGCTTTCGACGGAAATCGAACCGCCCAGCAGCGTGACCAGCTCGCGGACCAGCGCCAATCCTATCCCCGTGCCTTCGTGGGTTCTTGCGGCCGCGCTTTCGACGCGATGGAAGCGTTCAAAAATCCTGGGCAGCTCCTCGCTCGCAATGCCGATGCCGGTGTCGCGCACCGACAGCGCCACACTGGAACCGCGATCGGACAGGATGACCTCGATGGAACCTTGCAGGGTGTACTTGAACGCGTTGGACAGCAGGTTCAGCAGGATTTTTTCGTACAGGTCGCGATCCAGCCACACCGCATCCCGCAGTTCGTCACACTGCACGCGCAGCGTCAGTCCGGCAGCCTCGATCATGGAACGGAACGCGCTGGCATGTTCCATCGTTGCACGGACCAGATCGGTGGGACTTGCGCGCGCCGCGATGGCGCCCCCCTCGATACGCGAAAAGTCGAGCAGGGAATTGACCAGCTTCTGCAGCCGCAGCGCATTGCGATGCAGCATCTGCAACGCACCCCGGTCCAGTTGCCCGCCCTGTTCGCCCAGCGCCTGTTCCAGCGGCCCCAGGATCAAGGTCAAGGGCGTGCGGAATTCGTGGCTGACATTGGAAAAAAAAGTCGTCTTGGCCTGGTCCAGCTCTGCCAGGGCCTCGGCCCGCCGGCTCTCCTGCTCATAGGCCGCAGCGTTGGCGATCGTGCTGGCGGCGTGGTGCGCGACCAGATCGAGAAAATCGCGGTAGGCGTCGTCCAGCGGACGCCGCGAGCTCACGCCCAACACCATGATGCCCGACACGGATCCGTCAGCGGTCCAGCGCATGGGCACCACGCGTGCCCACTGTGCCGGATCGTCCCAGGGGCCGCCGGGCAGTGCAAGCCCCAGCGGCGCCAGCGCGATGGTCTGCGGCAGGGCCGCCTGCGCCACCGCGTCCAGCGGCCAGGCTGCGGGCGCCATCGCCGCCGGAGCGTCCACGCCCGTGGACGCGAGCAATTCCGTCCCGCCATCGCCGCAGCGGTAGATGAGGCAGAACGGCACGTCCATCCGGCTCTCCGACATCACCGCGCACAGGCCTTCGGCAGGCGCCTTGAGGCCGTGCGCGCGCAGAGGCTGCGCGCCAAGCTTGCGCAGTATTTCCAGCCGTCTTGCGCTGACGATCTTTTCAGTTGTTTCGGTACAGGGGCAGAACACGCCCTCCACCGTTACGCCGTCCGCGGCCAGGATGGGACCATAAGTAAACGTGACATAGACTTCTTCGCGCGGGAGATCACGATCGAAAAAATACTGCGCGTCGTGCGACCACGTTGCCTGGCCGCTCTGGTATACCCCTTCCAGCATGGGGCCGATGGAGCCCCAGATTTCGCTCCAGCAGACCTGCCCTGGCTGCATCAGCGCGGCCGGGTGCTTGTTGGCGCCCAGAAAGGGGATGTAGGCGTCGTTGTAGAGGATACGGAAGTCCGCTCCCCACCAGATCAGGATGGGGAAGCGCGAACTCAGGCACAGGCTCAGCGCCGTGCGCAGGTTCTGCGGCCAGGTGCCGGGCTCGCCCAGCGGGGTCTTGCTCCAGTCCAGTTCGCGCAGCCGCTGCGCCATTTCTCCGCGCTCGGGCAAGAATTCCAGACTTGACTCGGATGTCACGGCCTTTCCTATTTTGTGGAACAGAGGTGGTCGCGCATGCGCGACTCCCGGAGAGGCGCGGCCACTTGATGATATCCCACGGCGGAAAGGCGATTCGAGGCAAGTCGCAACTGAAGTAACGAGTTGCCTCAATGCCGCAGCGCGGCCGCCAGCCCCCTTACTTCTTCCAGTGCGCCAGCCACGCCGCGTTCGGCCAACACCTGCGCCAGCCGTGAACCGACAACCACCAGATCGGCGTATCGGGCGACAAGCCGGGCTTCGTCGGGCGAGCGCACGCCAAACCCGGCGGCCAGGGGCAGCCGGGTGTGCGAGCGCAAGCGATCCAGGTCCTGCGCGATGCGGCGCTCGTCCGGCAGATCCGCGCCCGTCGTCCCGGCCAGCATGATGTGATAAACAAAACCGCTGGCGTCGTGCAGCAATGCGGCCAGCCGGGCATCCTCGGAAGTCGGCGCGGACATGCGGATGAGATGGATGCCGTGCGCGCGCGCTTCCCGGGCGATATCGCCGGCATGCTCGATGGGCAGATCGATGATGATCAGGCCGTCCACACCCGCGGCGGCGGCGTCTTCGATGAAGGACGCCACGCCATGACGCAGAATGGGGTTTAGATAGCCCATCAGCACCACCGGCGTGTGCGCGTCCGTCTCGCGAAACTCGCGCACCAGGGCCAGCGTGCGCTTCAAGGTCTGGCCGCCCGCCAACGCGCGCACGTTTGCCTGCTGCAGGACGGGGCCGTCGGCGACCGGATCGCTGAACGGCATGCCGAGTTCGATCATGTCGGCGCCCGCCGCGCGCAAACCGCGCAGCAGTTCCAGGCAGGCGCCTGGATCGGGATCGCCCGCGGCAAAATAAGTGACCAGGCCGCTGCGTCCGGATTGGCGCAGCGCCGCAAGGGTTTGGTCCAACCGAGTCATGCCGCCACCTCGCCAAATTGCGTAACCGTGTCCATGTCCTTGTCGCCGCGTCCGCTGAGGCACACGACAAGAATCTCGTTGCGCGCCATCTGCGGCGCCAGCTTGCGCATATAGGCCAACGCATGCGCGCTTTCCAGCGCGGGCAAGATGCCCTCCCTGCGCGTCAGCCAATGAAAGGCCGCCACGGCTTCCGCGTCCGTGACGGACACATAGTCCACGCGCCCACGGTCATGCAACAGGGCGTGTTCGGGGCCGACGCCGGGATAGTCGAGTCCGGCCGAAATCGAATGCGCGTTCACGATCTGGCCGTCGTCATCCTGCAGGTAATAGCTGCGGCAGCCGTGCAGCACGCCTTCGTGGCCCGCGCTGATGCTGGCGGCGTGCGCCCCGCTGGCCAGGCCCAGACCGCCGGCTTCGACGCCGTACAGGCGCACGTCCGCCAGTTCAAGGAAGGGATAGAAGAACCCCATCGCGTTGGAGCCGCCGCCCACGCAGGCCACCATGGCGTCGGGCATACGGCCGGTCTTGGCGGCGATCTGCTGGCGCGTCTCCGCGCCGATGACCTTCTGGAATTCGCGCACCAGCCAAGGATAGGGGTGTGGGCCAGCCCCCGTGCCCAACAGGTAGTAGGTAGCTGCGGGATTCGCGATCCAATCGCGCAGCGCCTCGTTCATCGCGTCCTTCAGCGTGGCGGTGCCGGCATGCACGGCGCGCACCTCGGCGCCCAGCATATGCATGCGCCGCACGTTGACAGACTGGCGCGCCATGTCTTCGGCGCCCATGTACACCACGCACTCCAGGCCGAACAAGGCGCAGACCGTCGCCGTCGCCACGCCATGCTGTCCCGCGCCCGTCTCGGCGATGATGCGGCGCTTGCCCATGCGGCGAGCCAGCAGGATCTGCCCCAGGCAGTTGTTGATCTTATGCGCGCCGGTATGGTTCAGGTCTTCGCGCTTCAGATATACCTGCGCGCCCCCAAGCTCCTCTGACACGCCGCGAGCCAGGAACAGCGGGCTCGGCCGGCCCACATAGTCGGCCAGCATGCCGCGATAGCTATGCCAGAAGTCCTCGTCGGCCAGCGCTGCCTTGAACTCGCGTTCAAGCTCGTCCAAGGCGGGGACCAGCGTTTCGGGCATGTAGCGCCCGCCGTAGGGGCCGAATTGGCCATGGCTGTCGGGCGCGGCCGGATGGATGGAGGATGGCATGGGGCTAAGGTTCCATGAACAGGTAGTAAGGATTTTTCCTTATGCTATCTTCATGGAAAATTTATTTGAATCAATGATTTATTAATCATCAATGTAAGTTGAACTAACAGATTTCATGAGACGCCTACCCTCCCTCAATGCCCTGCGATTCTTCGATAGCGCGGCCCGCCAAGCGAGTTTCACGCTGGCGGCGAAGGAACTGTGCGTGACCCACAGCGCTGTCAGCCAGCAGATCCGGCAATTGGAAGAATGGCTGGGCTGCGCGCTTTTCGAGCGCCGCGCCGCACGCGTCCAGCTGACGGCGGCCGGCTTGAGGCTGCAACAGGCGGCCCACGATGCCTTCGATCTGCTGGAGCGACGGTGCGACGAACTCAAGCGCAGCACGCAGCCGGCGGAACTGACGGTGGGAGCACCGGCCAGTTTTCTCTCCAATTGGCTGATCCCGAGGCTCGAACGTTTCGAAGCCCTGCATCCGGCCATCCGCGTCAGGCTGCAGACGGCGGCGGATCCCGCCTTGCTGAACACGCAGCGCGTGGACGCCCTGATCCTGGCCGGACGCACATGGCCGCAAACGTGGGATGTGACTCCGCTTTTCGCCGAGACGATAGGCCCGGTCTGCACGCCGGCCCTGGCTGCGCGTATCCGCAGCCCTGCCGATGTGCTGGACGCGCCGCTGCTGCACACCAGTTCACGGCCCGACGCCTGGAAGGATTGGGCAGCGCTCCAGGGCATCGCGCTGGCCCCGCGACAGCCGGGGCGCGAATTCGACCATCTGGGCCACATGCTGGAAGCCGCCGCCGCCGGCCTGGGCATGGCCATCGCGCCCGCGGTGCTGGTGGAGTCCGAGCTGCATCGCGGCAGGCTGGCCGCCCCCTTGGGCTTCGTAGAAAGCGGCGCGGCATTCAGCCTGTGCCTGCGCAAGGATGCGGCGCGGCCCGATGGCGCGCACGAGCGCTTGCGCGACTGGCTGCTGGCCAGCGCCGGGCTGGATCTCAGCCCGTACCAGGGCGATAAGGCCGCGGCCACGCAGGGCCGCTAGCGCCAGGGGCCGACCGCGCCGCAGGCGGGGCCTCTACCGCCCCCATTTATTGCAATCCCCCGCCGCTATACTGGACTTAACTCAATACCCTTTACGCGCCGCGCCTTTTCTGCTGCGCCCCGTTATGTCCGTCTTGTCGTCCATGCTGCGCCCCGTTGGCCGGGCGCTATTTTGTGCCTTCGCCACCCTCCTCTACGCCCATGCGTTCGCCGCGCCGCCAACGCTGGCGCAATGCCACGGCATCAAGGATCTGGCTTTCGTTGCCCATCTGGACGACGACCTGCTGTTCATGAACCCCGACATCGCTTCCAACATCGAGGCGGGCGGTTGCGTGCGCCTGGTGTATCTGACTGCCAGCGATGCCGGCGAAGGCGACGGCTACATGCTGGGACGCGAGCGCGGCGTGCGCGCGGCCTATGCCTATATGGCGCACCAGCCCGATGAATGGAAGGAAGACGCCGGCACGGCGGGCGGACGCCGCATCGCGCGCTTCACCCTGAAGGGCAACCCGCGCGTGCAGCTTTGGCACATGCGCCTGAAGGACCCCTGGCTGGGCAAGGGCTGGGGCAGCCTGACGCCGCTGAGCCGCACCGAATCCGAACCCGGACAGAACGTCGACACACTCGGCCCTTATGCCGAGTCCTATACGCGCGAGCAGCTGATCGACACGCTGGCCGACCTGATCCGCCAGTATGCCCCGACCACGGTGCGCCACCTCGACGACACGATCGCCGTCCCCTACACGCAATTGTGCTGGCGCTGCGCCGGTCACGGGCATCCCGACCACATCGCCAGCGCGCGGCTGGCGCGCGAGGCCATGTTGCGCGCGCCCGGCAACTACGCCGAGATGGGCTATGTCGACTACCCCAGCCAGGAACGCGCCACCAACCTGACCGAAGCCGAGATCGCCAACAAGTCGCTGATCTTCCAGCACTATGCCTGGAACGACTATCACTATTGCGCGGGCCCCACCGGTTGCAAGGAACCCGCCGGCCCGGCGGCCGCCTGGGTGCAGCGCGCCTATTACGTATCGCGCCAGGACATTGCGCCGCAGCTCTACCCGGACGGGCGCGGCGGCCTGGTGGTGTTTGCGGCCGGCGAGACCAACGGCGCCGTCAACCGCTGGGATGCCGGCCAGCGCCGCTGGCAAAGCCTGGGCGGCCGCACCAGCGGCCCCCTGGTCTCGTTCACGCATGCGGACGGCACGGCCGGGCTGATGGCTCGCGACCCGCTGGGCGGCGTATGGGCCAACAAACAACGCCACGACGGCACCTGGCAAGGCTGGCAGGCCCTGGGCGGCCTGCGCGTGACCCAGATACCCGCCGTGGCGCCGCGTGGCGAAGCCGCCGCCGTGGCGCTGGGCTACGACGGGCTGCTGCACTGGATCACGCCGTCCGGCGTCGACGGCAGCTGGAGCACCTGGCAGGACCTGCCGCCGCTTGAAGGCGTGACCGGCTCCCCGGCTGCTGCGCTGGGCGGTGACGGACGCTACGTCATCTTCGCCGTCACGGGGAACGGCGAACTCCACTACACCCGCCAGTTGCCGGCGGCCAAAGGCCAGCTTCCCGAATGGCAGGACTGGCGCCGCGTGCCCGCCCCCCAGGCCGCCGGCGGGCTGGCAGCGATCCGCAACCACGAAAACCGCGTCGAACTGTACTTCCGGCAGCGCGGCAACAACCATCTGACCCGCCTGATGGAAACCGGCGATACCACCGACCTCAATATGGACTGGAGCGCGCCGACCGACATGGGCGTGCCCTACATCGGCCGCCCCGCCATCAGCGCCGACGCCACGGGCAATGTCATGGTCGCGCTGCTGGAACGCGCCGGAGGACAGCTCTGGCTGGTGGAGCACGGCAGGCCGGCCAAACTGGACGCCGAAGCCGCATCGCCGCCTGCGATCAATCTGGTCAATGGCACGCTTTACATTGTGGCCCGCGCCACCGGCGGCCCGCAGCGCTACGAAGTACTGTCGCGCCACGAAGGCAACTGGACCCGCGGCCTGACGCTGGAAGGCGTGCCGTCCGCCGGCGGCGGCCCCTTCGAGGCAGTGGCCGCCCGCCCCGTGGACCTGCCCAAGCTCGGCGCCAACAACGCCAACAATGCGGCCGTGGTCCGGCCGTCCGCGGACGATCCGGGCGCGCTCAGCGTGGGACGCATGCCGACCCAGGCTTCACAGGCAGCAACCCCCACGACGGTCCGATAATCCGTTTGGTCTTGTCATCCTTCGTTACCGGAGAGAAAATTCCGCCTAGCCGCGCGGTCCAGCCCGAGCGTGCATGAAGCGCCATGTCGCCGCAGGGGGAACCGCAAGTGAAGGATGCTGGCCAGTACCAGACACACGCCGCCACCGTGCTCGAACCCAGTCCCGCATCGGACTGGCTTTACCACTGCGCGATGAGCCTGCTCAAGCTGCCGGCCGACGACGCCATATCGGAACAGCTGGCGTACATGGGCGAGACCTCCGACGTGGACCGGTCCTGGATGATCGAATACCGCCCGGACATGCTGCGCCTGCGCAATACCCACGAATGGTGCCGGGGCCAGACCGAGCCTTTCGTCGCCGAACTCCAGGACGTGCCGACTACGCTGATCGCCTGGCTGCACAAGTTCATGATGAAGGGCCAGGCGGTTGCCATACATGATGTCAACGACCTGCCCCGCACCGCGCGCGCGATCCAGGTCGAGTTCCAGCGCCAGGGAAACAAAAGCGTGCTGAGCGTGCCGGTTTTCCATGACGGAAAGCTCTACGGCATCATCGGTTTCGACACCACCGTCCGGCACCGCAACTGGTCTGCCGGCGAAGTCGGCGCCCTGTTCCAATGCGCCAACCTGATCGGACAAGCCAAGTACGGAAACGGCCGCGATCCCCACCGGCCGCGCCATGACAGCGCCGCCTCGGTGATCTATCTGAGCATGCGCGGCGTGGTCCGCGGTGTGCTGCCCGAAACCATCGTGGGGGTGCGCTCCGCGGGAAACTACAGCGAAATCTGGCTTGAAGACGGATCCATGGTGCTGGACTCCCGTGCGCTCGGCATATGGTCGACCCTGTTGCCGGAGAAGACCTTCTTCCGGGTGCACCGGACCGCCATTGCAAACGCGCTGCATGTCATGGACGTGGACCGCAGAAGCGTGGACAAGTGGCTGATCAGGATGCGAGCGGTGGACGAAACCTGGCCAGTGTCCCGGTCATACCGCAAGCCGCTGCGCGAACGCATGGGTATCTGAATCCAGCCCGCCGGCCACGACGCCCCGTCAATATGCAATTCGTCATGCCGGCATGTTGTTTCGTCCTTGGAGAAGTGGCCGCGCATCGAGTTTTTGGGATCATCGCGCATGCGGAGGAAATCCCCGTTCCTCAAGCTACCTGGAGAACCGCATGCCGACGTCCCGCATCCTGTCGCGCCTCACCATACTGGCGCTGAGCGCCGCCTGCGCCCTGGGCGCAAGCCAGGCGCGGGCGACCGACCTTGCCTTGCAGGATGCCGTCTCCATGGCAGGCATGCAGCTGTATCTGAATTCAGGCGCGCCTGGGTTGATCATCGCTGCGGTGCGCGGCGATGACGTGGTGGTCCAGGGTTATGGCGAAACCGCGCCCGGCAGCGGCGTCGAGCCCGACGGACGATCCATTTTCCGGATCGCTTCCGTTTCGAAAGTATTTGCGGGCGACGTGCTGGCGGCGCTGGCGGCCAAAAACAAGCTCAGGCTGACCGATCCCCTGGCGAAATATGCGCCGGAGAACGCCAAGGTGGAAAGCAACGGCCGCCCGTTGACGCTGCTGGACCTGGCCACGCATTCCGCCGGCCTGCCCCGCGAACTGCCCAATCCCGATGCTAAGCCGTCCGACAACCCGTTCGCGGCGTTCGATCGCGCCTATTACTGGAAATGGATCGGTAGCCACAAGCCGGCTTATGTGCCCGGCACCACCACGCTGTACTCGAACCTGGGGTTCGGGCTGCTGGGCGATGCGCTGGCCAAGGCCGGCGGCGCGGATTATTCGACGGTGCTCGCGGACGAAGTCCTGAAGCCGGCCGGCATGGCCGACACCACCAATGCGCTGTCGGATGCTCAGAAAAAGCGCTTGATGACCGGGCTGGACCCGTTCGACAAACCGGATCCCAACGCCCCAGTCCCCGACGTGATGTACGCCAGCGCCGGCATCTACTCCACCGCCGATGACATGGTGCGCTGGATGCGCTGGCATCTGGACGGCGCCAGGCAGGCCAGGGAGGCAGCCTTGCTGGCCCACACCTTGTGGCTGCCTTATGACGGGCTGAAATCCGTCGTGGGCACCGAGGTCACCGATGCCGACGGCATGGGGCTGGGCTGGGTCGTGACCCTGCCGCGCAACGGCACCCCCTTGCTGCTGGGCAAAAGCGGCGGCCTGGGCGGCTTCATGTCCTACGCGGTCCTGTCGCCCAACCGGGGGCTGGGCGTATTCGTCGTCGCCAGCCGCGTGAACTTCGCCATGTTCGGCAATATCCATTCCCAGGTGCGCGAATTGGCGGCAGAGCTGGCGCGGTGAAAAGATTTTGTCGGACGCTGCGCAAAGCCGCGGCGGCAGCGCTGTTGAGCGTGGCTGCCCAGGGTGCCGGCGCGCAGGAAGCCCGGGATATCTTCAAGACGGAGATTTTCCTGACCCCCTACAGCGAACTGGGCGACGGCGGCGAAACCTATCCGCAGTTAAACGGCCGGTTCCTGCTGATGACCGGCTACACCGGGTTCTTCGGCGTGCAGGACGATAACGGCCAGCTCCCGCGCTCGCACTGGAGCAGCGTCCAGCCCACCGCGGAAGCCGCCCTGGTCCTGCAGCTGACGCGGCAGTTTTCCATCCGCACCAAGGCGACCTTCAATTCGTCCACCAACGACACCAAGGACAATGCCTTCTCCGACCTGGGCGTGGACCTGGACAATCTGTTCGCCGCCTACACCGCGGACAACTACGCGCTATATGGCGGCAAGATGGACCTGGGCTTCGGCGACGCCTGGCATGTGGTCGACGGCTTGTACACAGGCTTTAACGAAAACTCCGAGTTCCGCGGCTCGATCGGGCTGGGCGGTCGCTACACCCTGGGCACTTCTGGCAGCGGAACGCATTCCGTGGCCGCCATTCTGTTCAAGCGCGACAACACCGCCATGAACCATCGGCTGAGCCTGGACGGGGGCCTCATCGGGCCCGATCAACCCCCGATGTTCAGCGACCAGCTGAAGTCCTTCATTCTTTCCTATGATTTCCGCGACCTGCCAGGGCTGGAGGGCCTGTCTGGCGGGCTGGATGCCGGCCGGCTGCACCTGGATCCCCAGCAGGGAAAAAGCGCCAACACGGTGTCGGCGCGCCTGCGCTACGACGCGCCCGTGGGCCGCGCCTGGAACCTGAGCTGGTTCAACGAGGCCACCTATTCCAGCGCCTTTCGCGGAGCGCCCGTGTCCAACGGCAACGGCGTCACCTCCCTATCGCTGTCGCGCGACCGCTGGCAGTTGACCGCCACGGCGGCCGTGCGCAAGCTGTCCGGCAACGGCCAGGAGCTGGCCCGATACGGCTTGCAGGACGATACGGATTGGGGCATTTCAGGCGCGGTCACTTACGTCACTCCCATTGGTTTCATCGTGCAGGCAGGAGTCACGCATCAACGCGACCAAACCTTGCGCATCAACCAGGGCGTTTTTCGCATCGCTTATCAAGCAGGATTCTGAGGCCATCATGAACAGCAGACACACGCTCATTGCCGGGGTATTCGTTCTTGCACTGGGCGGCGCTACGCCAGCCTGGTCACAGCCGGTGACCATCGCCAACGCCCCCAACCCGCCCGCCGACGCGGTGGCCATTCCTGCCGGAAGCAAGGAACGCGCGGTGCAGGAACTACCGCGCGTCGTCGCGGAAATCATGAAACGCAGCCACGTCCCGGGGATGGCGGTCGCGGTGGTCATCGATGGCAAGACCGTGCTGACGCAGGGCTACGGCACGCGGGAAGTGGGCAAACAGGCGCCCGTGGATGCGCACACCGTGTTCCAGATCGCCTCGATCTCAAAATCGCTCTCGGCGACAGTCGCGGCCATCGAAGTGTCCCAAGGCAAGGTCGCCTGGGACGATCCCGTATCGCGTTACTTGCCGGACTTCAAGCTCGGCAATGCCTATGTGTCAGAACACGCCACCATCGGCGACTACTTTGCCCACCGCTCCGGCTTGCCGGGCACCGCCGGCGACGATCTTGAAGACCTGGGCTTCAGCCGCAACGAGGTCCTCGCCCGTCTGCGCCTGCTGCCGCTGGACGCATTCCGCACCTCTTACCACTACGCCAACTTCAGCACCACCATAGGCGCGGAGGCAGTCGCCAAGGCCGCCGGACGCCCCTGGGAAGCGCTTGCCGACGAGCAACTCTTCAAGCCGCTGGGCATGAAATCCACCAGCTACCGCTACCGCGACTTCGAAGCTCACACCAACCGCGCCGTGCTGCACGCCTATCAGAACGGTCGGTTCGTGCCGGCGGGCCAGCGCGATGCGGATCAGCAAGCGCCCGCGGGCGGCGTGTCCTCCACGGTCGTCGACCTGGCGGAATGGCTGAAGCTGTTGCTGGCGGACGGACAGTACCAAGGCAAGGCCATGATCTCCCCTGCCGCCCTGCTGCCCGCGCTCTCTCCCCAGGCATTCAGCGCCCGCGCGCACGACCTGGACTCGCGCTCGGGCTTTTATGGCTATGGCTTCAACGTCAACACGGAGCTGGGAGGGCGTCCTTCCATGGGGCATTCCGGCGCCTTCCTGATGGGAACAGGCACTACCTTCAGGATCGTGCCGTCCGCCGGCATCGGCATCGTGGTGCTGACCAATGGCGCGCCGGTGGGCGCGGCGGAATCCGTCGCTGCCTCGTTCATCGACACTGCGCTGTACGGCAAGCCCACGCGCGACTGGTTTGCCGCCTACAACGGCGCCATGAAGGCATTCTTCGAGCCCCAGGCTGATCTGTCCGGTCAGGCCGATCCTGCCAGGCCCGCGGCGCCGCAAGCGCTGTCGCAATACACGGGGCGCTTCGACAATCCCTATTACGGCCCCGCCGAGATCCAGGAGGCCAACGGCGCCCTGACGCTGGTATTGGGTCCGAAAGGCATGCGCTTCCCCATGCGGCACTGGGACGGCGACACTTTCGCCTTCTCGCCGGCGGGCGAAGCCGAGCTGGTCGCGTCCCTGGCGTCCCTCTCCTTCGGCAGGAGCCAAGGGCAGGTCCAGGACTTCGACATCAAGTTCTACGGCGACAACGGCCTGGGACGCTGGACCCGCAAGTAGTCTGCGGGGCCGCCTATCAGAAGCGATAGGCGGCCCGCAGGGTCAGGGACTGGTCGCGGTATTGGCCGTTGCCGCGCAGGCCGTACTCTGTCTTGACCTCCACGCCCTTGCGGGTCACGTATTCCAGCCCCGCCGACAGATTGCCGTAGGTCTTCGGCATGCCGGACCGCAGCGTGAAAGGCACCGCGCCTGGACCATTGAGCTGCATGGTGGTGACCACGTCGCCCCCGCTGAGAAAGCTCATGCCGCCCGCTACGTATGACCGCAAAGTCGCGCCGTTGGCAAGATCCTTGCGTCCACCCAGCTCTATCATGGGCGTGGCCATGAACGAGGTCGTGTCGTTTCCGCGCACCTTCAGGTTGAAGGCTCCAGCCCCCTGTTCGCCATAGCCTTCCTGCCGGACATGGTTTACATCGAAATCCACGTACGGACGCAGGTACCACGAGGGCTGACTGAATTCGTAGGCGGTGCGCAGCCGGGCGGCAAGAAAGGAAGATTCCGGCTTGCTTTTGGCCACGCCATCCAGCGTGCCGCGCGACATCCTGCTTTTCTCCACGCCGCCGTGGACGGCAACGGATACCTGCCACGGCGCATTGTTGTACTTCAAGGCCAGGCCGCCCGCGTAGGTGTCGCTATTGCCCGAAAGGTCCGAGGCCGAGGTGGTCTTGCCGTAGGCGTAGCTCAGCGACCCGCCCAGGAACCAGTTGGTGGCGATTTCCCGTTGTGCGCCCAGCGTGAGCGTGCTTTGGCGGACGCGGTAGCCCTCGTCGTCCGACGTGGACTTGCGCTGCGTCCAGTTGGTGTCCAGCCGCGTCCAGACGCAATCGCCTTCGCGCAGGATCGTGCTTTCACCGACGAACGTCGGACAACTCATCATCCGGTTCAACGATGCGTAGGACGCGTGCATCTGGTTGGCAGCGCGGGCAAACTGGCCATCATGGGCAATGCCGTTCAACGCATCGCGGTACTGCTCCGCGCTCTGGATTCCCGTGAATTTGTCGAAGGTGGACGCATCGCTCTTTTTTCCCTGGTCCCACAGCGCCTGCAGCGAATTCGCGATCCTCGCGCGATCGGCGTTGAGCGGGAACGCGGCGGGAGTAAAGTCGGCGTCGACGGAAATCAAGGGATCGCGCAAGCCCGCCCCCCCGTTGTTCTTGAGCGTGTATTGGAACAAGGGGCTATCGCTTGCGGTCGCGGGCGTGCTGTTCTGTTCGGCGTCGAAATGGCCGATGCCCAGCCACACATTCTTTACGGGATTGCGCAATACCGGCCTGACGGTGCCGGCCAGGGTCGATGGACCCGAGACCGAAATGAAGTCGCTGTTGTGGCCGCCAAAATCCAGGTCCGGCCGGTAGGTCCCCGTGTGGTTCAACGTGCCCGTGATGCGCGTGGCCGTGAACACACCCGGGCCGCCGGGGTTCAGGATGCCGGCGCTGGCCAGGTCGCCCTGGAATCGCGCGCCGCTGTATAGCGCGGCGCCCGGGTTGTTGTTGAAGGTGCTGCCGGGACCCATCAGCACATCGCCCGCCACGATCCCGTTGTTATTGACGACGGCAGCGCCGGCCACGTCGATCGCCGTCTTCGCCTGAATGACGCCGGCGTTGGTGATGGTGGTGCCAGCAAAAGGCGTCACCGCCAGGATGCCTGTTCCAGAGGTGCTGTCGGCGCTGACCAGCGCGTTCTGACCCAGGTTGACCGAAATGGCCCGGCCGCCCCCATAGGCGCCGTTGCTCAGCGCGACCACGGCCGGCGAACTTCCGCCGGAGGCGATCACCTGTGCCGCATGGCCGATGTCTATGCTTATCGGCCCGCCGTAAGCCGGATCATTGCCCGGGGTGCTGTATTGGTAGAGGACGCCATCCTTGAACACGCCGCCTCCGCCCACGCTCATTGCCAGGATCGCGGGCGCGTTCGAGCCTGAGGTCTGGACCGTTCCTCCCGTGCCGACGGTCACGTTAACCGCGCCGCCGTTGCCCTTGCCGCCGGTGAGGCCGGCATTCTGTACGAGGCCGGCCGAGGATTGCGAGAAAGACTGGTCGCCCGCCAATCCGCCGCCCCCGCCCACGCTCTGCGCCAATATGCCGGCAGCCCCCCGGCCCGAGGTCGCCACCCGGCCCGCGACGGACACATTGACGGTGTTGCCGTCGCCCCCTTGCGCGGGGGAAGCAACGGATTGCAAGGCCACCAGGCCTGCTTGCGTCGCCAAGCCTGCGATGCCCCCTCCGCCGCCCACGCTTTGCGCGACGATGGCATGCGAATTCGTGCCGGCCGTGACGATGCTGCCGCCCACGTCCTGAGTCACCGTAACGGTCCCTGCGGGGCCTGCCATTGGCGCGCTCGAACCGAACCTGATGCTCGCCGCGTTCGCGGCGGGTCCGGCACCGTTGTCTATCGTGACAAGCCCACCGCCCCCGCCGACACTTTGCGCCAGCACGCCGAACGACAGCGCGCCACTCGTGGCGATGCTGCCGCCCGTGTTCGTAACCGTGACATTGCCGCCTGCACCGTTCACGTTGCTGGCAAACGGGCCTCCCGCATCGGTCGCGGTGCTGCCCAGCCGGATATCTACGCCGCTGAGGATCACGTTGGACGACACTGCGGCCACGCCGCCGCCACCGCCCACGCTTTGCGCGAGTATCCCCGGCGCATACACGCCTTGCGTCACGATGCGGCCGAGGTTGTTGGCCGCATTTACGGAACCGGCGGACAACTGGCTCGCGCTGAATCCACTGTAGCTGTCTGACGGATAGTCGCCGCCCACGTTGATGGAGAGGGTGGCGGTCTGCGCAATGGCGGCGACGCTCGCATTGCGCATGGCCAAGGCGCTGACGCCCCCGCCTCCGCCCACGCTCTGCGCCAGGATCCCCGCCGAACCATTCCCACCGGTCGCGAGCGTCCCCCCGTGGACCACGCTTGCCGCGCCTCCCGCGCTCGTCTTCATGCCCTGCCCCGGATCTCCCGCGGCGCCCAGGGCTAGCGTCGATGAGGCCTGGCTCCACAGGAACAGAGGCTGGTCGACCATCGATATGCCGCCACCTCCGCCGACGCTCTGTGCAAGGATCCCAGGCGCTTGACTGCCCTGCGTCGTGACCCGGCTGGTCGAGGCGCTGGCATCGACTGTGACCGCGCCGCCCGCGCCGCTGGCTCCCGCCAGGCCGCCGTTGCGCACATTGATGAGCCCGCCCAGCAGAGACCCGCCCTTCGTCCCCAGAATATTGATGATGCGCGTGATCCCGTCGATGATCGCGGGCGCCTGGCCCCCCGCGCCGGCCGACACTGCCGCCTGCAGATCCTGGCCGCTGGCAGCGCTTCTGCCGCCGCCTCCGCCTATGCTTTGGGCGACGATGCCGGCCGAACCATTGCCCTGCGTCGCGATCGTTCCGGTGTTTGTGACGATCGCCGGATCGGAGGCGGTGCCGCCACCGGTGCCCGCCGCGCCGCCGTTGCCGCCGGTCTGATGCGTAATGTTCGTTTGCGGCAGCGCCACGGTAAACAGATCCTGCACGCCCGATTCGGCCGCCTTGATCAACGCATCGATGCTGGACAACAGCGTGGACGCCCCCGCGGAATCGATCGCCCCGGCGTTGCCGCCCCCGCCGCCCACGCTCTGCGCAAGAATGCCGGGCGCGTGATCGCCCGCCGTGGCAATGGCGCCGTCATTGCGCACACTGAAGGCGCTGGCCGCATTCCCCGCCCCGCCGTTGCCGCCGGTCGTCACGCCGACGGACAGGCTGACGGCCTTGCTGAACGCGAGTTGCGGCCCCTTCTCCAGCCAATCGGCTGCCTTCGTCAACAAGCCGGCCAGGTTACCTGGCGCGCCCAGGATGTCATTGAATGAGCTGGCGTCATGCATCTGGACTATGCCGCCGTTGCCGCCGCCCCCGCCTATGCTTTGCGCGACGATCCCGGCCGCTCCGACGCCCGCCGTCGCGATGATGCCGGTAACGTCGTTTCCGGCTTGCACGGGGCCGCCGCTGCCGCCTGGGCCTCCCTGCCCGCCATGCTGGACGGTCAATTGCAGATTGATCAGCGAATTGCCGATGACTGGCGTCTTGACGGGCGCCAACACGCCGCCGCCATTGCCGCCGCCTCCGCCGATGCTCTGGACCAGCACGCCATTGCTGTGCGCGTCCAAGGTATGGATTCCCCCCTGGTTCATAACCAGGATCGTGCCGCCATCGCCAGCCCCTTGGCCCGCGCCGCCGTTGGAAACCGCCAGCGTGACCGCCCCGCTCGGGTTGTCGCCCAGTTGCGGCGCAATCGTGACGACGCGGGAGTTTGCCAAGCCGCCGCTGCCGCCGCCTCCGCCTATGCTTTGGGCCAGCACGCCATTGCTGTGCGCGCCCTGCGTCGTAATGACGCCCTGCCTGGCCTGCGTAAACAACACCGTGTTGCCGGAGCCGCCGCTACCGCCCTTGCCGCCGGTCGCCAGCGCCACGTTGAGTCCCACGCCCACCCCCACCGCATTGGCCGAGCCGCCGCTGCCTCCCCCGCCGCCGATGCTTTGCAACACCACGCCGGAGGCATTGCCGCCCCGGGTCAGGATTTTTCCTTGTGAGGAAAACTGGATCAGGCCGCCGTTGCCCGCCGCCCCTCCAGAGCCGCCGATGGCCACCGACGCGATGACGCCGGTGCTGTTCGCGTCGCCGCCCACCCCGCCGCCGCCGCCGATGCTTTGCAGCAGCACGGCGGCGCTGTTGTCGCCCGAGGTGTCGATGCCGCCGCTGTTCGACATGGCGATGCCTCCGCCGGCGCCGCCCGTTCCGCCGTGCCCTCCGCCCACGGCGATGATCCCGTTGCTCGAGGACGCCAGCCCGCCGCCGCCACCCGCGCTATTCGCGATGACGGCGGCGGCGTCGTTGCCATAGGTGCTGATGGCGCCTGCATTGGTGATGGTGATCGCTTGCCCCGCGACGGCGCCCGCGCCGCCATTGCCTCCCGTTCCGAATGCGCCGCTGGCGCCGCCGGGACCACCCTCTCCGCCCAGGACGCTGGCCACGATGCCCTTCGCGCCCACGGTGTCATTCGTGCCGACCGTGATCGAGCCCGTGTTCGTGATCGTGATGGCGCCTGGCGATCCGCCCGCGCCTCCATCGTGGCCCCCCGACCACGAGCCATTGCCGCCGTTGCCGCCATTGCCGCCCTGGGTCAGCGCATAGATACCAATTCCGCGATTGCCATCGGCCAGGATCGCGCCGCCGTTGTTGATGGTGACCTGGCCGGCGTTGCCTCCCGCAGCCGCCTTGGTGTCGGTGCCGTTGGCGGTTGACGCATTGCCGCCGAGGGAGCGGGCGATCACGCCATGCACCCCATCGCCGTGGCCAGCGACGGACACGCCCGCCGATGACGTGAACGTGACCGCCGAGGCATCGCCGCCACGCCCGGCATCGCTGTGCCCGCCGAAGTCCCCCGTGTGTTCAGCCGCGCCGCCGTTTCCGCCCGACGAGATCAGGCCGACCCCCGCGCTGACGTCGCCCGGCCCCGGTCCGCGCGCGGTCACCGATGTCGTGCCTTGCAGGATCACGGCCGCCAGGCCGGCGCCACCGCCATGGCCGGATGTGTACGCCCCGCTGAAGCCATCGGCGATGGCGCTGTCCGTTCCCGCCCCGCCCCAGGACTGGACGGCGATGCCGAAGCCCGTGCCCGATACCGTCACATTGTTCAGCGTGGCACGGGCCTGATGCCCGTCGCCGCCGATGCCGTAGCCGCCATTAGGCCCGTCCGCATTGCCCCACAGGCCGCCGTTGCCTCCGGTCGAATACAGGTCTATGCCGCGGCCCGCGGCATAGACCGTGCTGGCTGCCAGGGTGTAGTCGATGATCCGCCCGCCGCCGCCATTGCCGCCCCAGTGGTTTTCGTTTGCGTCCCTGCCGTTACCCCCGTTACCGCCGCTGACGTCGATCAGGATGCCGGTCTGGCCCGGCGCGCCGGCGCTGATGCGCTGGTTGCTGTCCGTCTGCACGAAGTCGCGCTGTCCCCATTGCCCGTCGTGGCCGTTATTGGGATGGCCGCCACTGGAACAGCATGTGCCGTCGGCGCCGCGCAACTGATAGGCCAGCGGCGCCGTCTGCGCCGATGCCGGCCGGCCGAAGACGTACACCGTGGAAAGTCCTGCCTGCAACAACAACGCCAGCCAGGTAAGCCGCAGACCGTTGCGGCCGGGCGTCGGAAAGTCTTGCGCGGAATTCATGGCGGCAGTTGCAGCAGAAATGGGCAGATTGAGAAATTCGCCGTTCGCCGCCCGCGGTACAAGCCCAAGATGACGAATCAACCATTCCGTCTGATGAGTAGCCGACGCCCGCGGCCCCGGATCCCGTGCCGCTACAAACCTTTGAGTTACATCAAGGTTTGACCGGCGAGCGCCACCGCGGGCCGCCGCCCCTGCGCCATAATCAGAATGCAGCAGCCCCTCAGCGCTGCGCGGGGCTTCCCGGCCTCTTCGGTTTCCCTTACCTCGATCAGGCGGACCCGGCATACATGCAAAGACTTATCCTCCCGCTGCCCGGCAATGAAGGATTCGCCAAGCGCCTTGCCGCCCTGTGCCAAGGCGAACTCGGCGCCGTGGAAACCCGCCAATTCCCCGACGGTGAAAGCTACGTGCGCCTGCATGGCGATCCGCGCGGACGCGCGGTCGACATCGTCTGCACGCTCGCCCGTCCAGACCCGCGCTTCCTGAGCCTCGTGTACGCGGCCGACACCGCGCGCGAGCTGGGCGCGACTCAGGTCAACCTGATTGCGCCCTATCTGGCCTACATGCGCCAGGACAAGCGATTCCAGGAAGGCGAAAGCATCAGTTCGCTGTCGTTTGCCCGCCTGGTGTCCTCGACCTTCGACCGCTTGCTCACCGTCGACCCGCATCTGCATCGCCACCCCACGCTGTCTGCGCTGTACACCATACCCACCACCACACTGCACGCCGCCCCGCGCCTGGCCAGCTGGATCGCGGCCAACGTGCAATTGCCACTGATCATCGGACCGGACGAAGAAAGCGAGCAATGGGCCGGCTCCATCGCCGAGCGCATCGGCGCGCCGCACGTGGTGCTGCGCAAGACCCGGCAGGGCGACCGGCAGGTCGACATCGAGGTCCCCGACCTCTCGGCCTGGCAGGATCGCACGCCGGTCCTGGTGGACGATATTGCCTCGTCCGGCCGCACCCTCGTCGTGGCGGCCGGAAAACTCGCCGGCATGAGGCCGCCGCAATGCGTGGTGGTGCATGCCCTGTTCGCCGAGGATGCGTGGTCCCAGGTATCCGACTGCTTTGAACGCGTCGTTTCCACTGACGCCGTGCCTCATCCCAGCAACCGCATCGAACTCGCGCCGCTGCTGGCCAACGCGCTCTTGCGCGATTTGCGCGATTGACCACCCGATTTCAAAGGAACCCGCGATGACGCTCCGCGAGCATTGGCTTTCCGGCCATGGCCCGATCCAACACCGCGCCGACACCGTCGAGCGCGTCGACGCGCTGGTGCGGCGGCTTGCCGCCAGCGGCCGCCTTGCCCACCAGGACGAGGCCTACGCCATGCTGGCCGCCGCCGACAGGCTCTGCTGCGCGGCGATGAACGTCGTGGCGCACATGACCTATGCGCGCCGCATCGCCCTGGACGGCGCTTCACTATCCGCCGATGACTTCAAGCCCAATCCCGAAGGCCATACCGGCGGCTCGCTGAATATGGTGCCCGCCTTCGTCGCCTATCTGCTGGCCAATGCGTTGACGGGCAAGACCCGCGGCTGGCTGATGGGCCAGGGACATTGCGTGGCCGCCATCGAGGCCGTCAACGCCTTGACCGGCGACGTCTCGCCTGCCCAGCGCGGCCGCTACGATCGCAGCGAGGCGGGACTGGCACGGCTGATCACGGACTTCTATTCCTACGCCATCGACGCGCGGGGACTGCCTGCCGCGCCGTTGGGCAGCCATGCCGGCCCCAATACCGCGGGCGCCGTGTCCGAAGGCGGCTACCTGGGATTCGCCGGCCTGCAATACGTGCACATGCCGCTGCCGGGCGAAAGCCTGGTGGCCTTCCTGAGCGACGGCGCCTTCGAGGAACAGCGCGGCTCGGACTGGGCTACACGCTGGTGGCGCGCCGAGGACTGCGGCCAGGCCGTGCCCGTCATGATCCTGAACGGACGCCGCATCGAGCAGCGCACGCAGATCGTGCAGGAAGGCGGCGCGCACTGGCTGGCCGAGGACCTGCGGCACAATGGCTTCGATCCGCTCATCGTCGACGGCCGCGATCCAGCCGCCATCGCCGGGGCCATCCTGGCTGCCGAAGAGGATCTGGCCGACAAGCTCGCGGCGGCGGATTTTCAATATCCCGCCCGGCTGCCCTACGTCATCGCCGAAACCGAGAAGGGATTCGGCTTTCCCGGCGCGGGCACCAACGCCGCGCACAACCTGCCCCTAGGCGACAACCCTCACACGGACAGCGCAGCCCGCGCAGCGTTCAACGCCAGCGCGGCCCGGCTATTCGTCCCTGGGCCCGACCTGGACGCGGCGCTGGCCGCGCTGGCCAATCACGCTGCACAGCAACGCCCGCTGGAAAGCGGGCATCCCATGGCGCACCGGCACCCTGAAGCGCCGGCCCTGCCCGAGCCCGCCTGGGAGGCCGCGGGCTCCCAGGGCAGCGCCATGGCCGCGCTGGACCGCTGGTTCGTGGAACTGGTGCGCGCCAATCCTCGCCTGCGGGTGCGCATCGGCAACCCGGACGAACTCGCCAGCAACAAGATGGGCGGCACGCTGGCATTGCTGAAACATCGCGTCGATCATCCCGAGGCCGGCGTCGCCGAAGACCGGCATGGCGCCGTCATCACTGCGCTGAACGAAGAAGCCGTGGCTGCCGCCGCACTGGCGAACAAGGCCGGCCTGAATCTCATCGTGAGCTACGAAGCCTTCGCCGTGAAGATGCTGGGGCTGCTGCGCCAGGAGATCATCTTTGCCCGCCGCCAGAAAGAGCTTGGGCAGGCGCCGGGCTGGCTGTCGGTGCCGCTGGTGGTCACTTCCCACACCTGGGAGAACGCCAAGAACGAGCAGTCGCATCAGGATCCCACCATCGGCGAGGCCTTGCTGGGGGAAATGTCGGATACGTCCCGCGTGCTTTTCCCGGTGGACGGCAACAGCGCCGCCGCGGCGCTGCGCGCCGTCTATGCGCAGCGCGCCCAGGTCGCCTGCATGGTCGTATCCAAGCGCGACAGCGCGCAGCGCTTCGATGCTCAAACGGCGCAAACGCTGGTCGAACAGGGCGCGGCCCACATCGCGGGCGATCCGACGGCCAGCGCACTGCAGTTCGTCGCCATTGGCGCCTACCAGCTTGAAGAAGCGCTGAAGGCCCGCGCCCATCTGGCGCGTCTGGGCCATGAGTGCTGCGTGTCGGTGGTACTGGAGCCCGGCCGCCTGCGCGTACCGCGCGATGACCTCGAATCCGCCTTTGTCCTGTCCGACGCCGCCGTGCACGCGCTCTTCCCGCCCGGCATGCCGCGCGTGCTGTTGTGCCACACGCGTCCGGAACCCATGCTGGGCGTCCTACGCCGCCTGGACGGCGGACCGGCGCTCACCCGGGCGTTGGGCTACATCAGCCGGGGCGGCACGCTGGACGTGCCCGGCATGCTGTTCGCCAACCGCTGCACTTGGGCCCATGCCGTCGACGCCGCGGCTGCCGTCGCCGGCTGGCGCCGCGAGGACGTGCTCGATACGCCGAGGCTGCTGGCTATCGACGGCAGAGGCAATCCCGCCGACCTCGCCCATCCACTCTGAAGCCGCACAAGGAAAACCATGCTCGCACTCACCTGCCTGGGCGGAGCCGGCACCGTCACAGGATCCAAACACCTGCTGAGCCACGCAGATACCCACCTGCTGATTGACTGCGGCCTGTTCCAGGGCCTGAAGAACCTGCGGGAACTCAACTGGCAGCGTCTGCCATTGGCGCCCGCCGATATCGATGCGGTGGTCTTGACGCATGCCCACCTCGATCATTGCGGCTACTTGCCACGGCTGGTGGTAGAGGGCTTCAAGGGCAAGATCCACGCCACGCCCGCAACGCGCGACGTGGCCGAGCTGATCCTGCTGGACAGCGCCAATCTGCAGGAAAAAGACGCGGACTTCGCCAACCGCAAGGGTTTCTCGAAGCACAAGCCGGCGTTGCCGCTCTACCGCGTGGTCGACGCCGAGCGCGCGCTGGCGCGTTTTTCCGACGTGGCGCTGCACCAGGAAACCGTCCTGCCAGGCGGCGCGAAACTCACGCTGCGCCGCGCCGGCCACATCCTGGGCGCGACGACCGCGCAGGTCGACATCGGCGGCATGCGCGTGGTGTTCTCCGGCGACCTGGGGCGCTACAACGATCCGGTCATGCATGATCCCGAACCCGTGCCACGGGCCGACTACATCGTCATCGAATCCACCTACGGCAATCGGCGCCACGATCCGGCCGACCCCATTGAAGCCCTGGGCGCCATCATCGAGCGCACTGTGCAGCGCGGCGGCACCGTCGTCATACCCGCGTTTGCAGTCGGCCGGGCGCAGACCCTGATCCATGCGCTCTGGAAGCTGCGTCAGGCGGGCAGGCTGCAGAACATTCCGGTCTACCTGGACAGCCCCATGGCAACCAGCGCCACTGAACTGCTGGACCGTCACGCCGCAGAGCACAAGTTGTCTGCGCGCGAATACGAGGCGGCCTGCTCCGCCGTGACCTACGTGCGCGACGTCGAGGAATCCAAGGCGCTGTCCGCCAACCGCTATCCCAAGGTCATCATCTCGGCCAGCGGCATGGCAACCGGCGGCCGGGTGCTGCACCATATCGCCGCCTTTGGCACAGACCATCGCAACACCCTGCTCTTCTCCGGCTTCCAGGCCGCGGGCACGCGCGGCCGCAAGCTGCTCAACGGCGCCACGGAAACCAAGATCTACGGCCAGTGGACCCCTATCAATGCCGAGGTGGCCGAACTGCCCATGCTGTCGGCCCACGCGGACAGCGATGAACTGATGCGCTGGCTGTCCGGATTCCATGAGGCTCCCCGTCGGGTCTTTATCGTCCATGGCGAACCCGAAGCCTCCGAAGCGCTGCGCGAACGCATCGAGCGCGAACTGAACTGGCATGCCACCGTGCCGCTGCAGGACCAGAGGTACGAGCTGTGAGCAGCATTCCCGAATTGAAGCCGCCCGCGCTGCGCGCCACGCGCATGCGTCTGCATGCGCAGCACCAGCCCATCGCGCTGATGCGCGCGGACTGCCACGTCTGCCGGTCCGAGGGACTGGCTTCCCGCTCGCAGGTCCTGATCACATCCAATGGCCATGAAGTCCAGGCTCAGCTGTACCAGATCGACAGCGACCTGCTGGCGCTGGACGAAGTGGCGCTGTCCGAGGAAGCCTGGGATGCCTTGGGCATCCGCGACGGCGACAGCGTGCACGTGCGGCACCCGCCGGTGCTCGAATCCCTGGCCGGCGTGCGCCAGCGCATCTACGGACGCCGCCTGGGCGAGGAAGATCTGGCCGCCATCGTCCGCGACGTCGTGCGCGGCCGCTACACGGACGTGCACTTGTCGGCTTTCCTGACCGCCACGGCCACCCTGCCGCTGAGCATCGACGAGACCATTTTCCTGACCAAGGCCATGGTCGAGGTCGGCGACCGCCTGAGCTGGCAAGCCCCCATCGTGGTGGACAAGCATTGCGTGGGTGGACTGCCCGGCAACCGCACCACGCCGCTGGTGGTCGCCATCGCCGCCGCCAATGGCCTGGTCATGCCCAAGACCTCGTCGCGCGCGATCACCTCGCCCGCGGGTACCGCGGACACCATGGAGATGCTGGCACCGGTGGAGCTGGGTATCGAACGACTGCAGCAGGTCGTGCAGGCCGAGGGCGGCTGCATCGCCTGGGGCGGCGCCATGCACCTGAGCCCGGCCGATGACATTTTCGTGCGCGTGGAGCGCGAACTCGACATCGACACCGAAGGCCAGTTGATCGCCTCGGTGCTGTCCAAGAAGATCGCAGCCGGCGCCACGCATGTCGTGATCGACATACCGGTAGGTCCCACGGCCAAGATCCGCAGCCGCGAGGCGGGCGAGCGCCTCGCCGGGCATCTGATAGAAACGGCCGCTCATTTCGGGCTGACTTTGCGCTGCCTGTACACCGACGGCAGCCAACCCGTGGGCCGCGGCATCGGTCCGGCCTTGGAAGCCCGCGACGTCCTTGCCGTCCTGCGCAACGAAGCGGACCAGCCGCAAGACCTGCGCGAACGCGCCGCCCTCGTGGCGGGCGCCGTGCTGGAAGTCGGCGGTGCGGCGCCGGCCGGACAAGGCATTGCCCTGGCCCTGCGGACTTTGGACAGCGGCCTCGCCTGGGAAAAATTCAGACGAATCTGCGCCGCCCAGGGCGGGCTGCGCGAGCCGCCCCGAGCTGCCCACGTCGAACCCTTGGCCGCGCTGCAGGCCGGCCGCGTCACCCATATCGACAACCGCAAGCTTTCACGCCTGGCCAAGCTGGCCGGCGCACCGGAACGGCCCGCCGCGGGAGTGTCCCTGCACGCACGACTGGGCGACGAGGTGGCGCGCGGGCAACCCTGGCTCTTTCTCCATGCGCAGACCCGCAGCGAAATGGCCTACGCGCTGGAGTACGCGCGGCACGCCGGGGATATCGTGACGATAGAAGCCTGAGGCGGGCGGCACAGCCATCCGCCATGCGGCGACACGCTTAGAAATCCATCGAGGCGGAAAGCATGAAAGTGCGCGGCGCGCCCAGGGCCAGGCTCGACAACTGCGGCATGCCCCAATAGGCTTTGTTCGTCAGATTGTTGACGGCCGCCCGCAGCACGATCGGGCGGTCGGCCACCTTGGTTGCGTAGCGCGCGCCCACGTCGTAGGTCGTCCGTCCCGCCACCGATAGCGAATTGTCGGCGCTGATGTACTGCTTGGACACGGCGGTCGCGTTGGCTGTCAACGTCAGGCCCCGCACCGCCGGCACATCCCACTCCACGCCCAGCTTGCCCTGGAGCTTGGGGATGCCGGTGGCCTGCTTGCCCTCGTTGGCGGCGATGGCGGTCTTCGTTACCTTGGGATCGATGTACGCCACCCCTCCCATCAGGCGCACGCCGCGCATCGGCTCGCCGAAGAAGCCCCATTCCACGCCCTGGTTACGCTGCTCGCCGCCGAACGAGAAAACGTTGGTGACAGGGTCCGTGTAGCTGCTGGGCCGTTTTATCTCGAACAGGCTGACGGTATGAGAGAAGTCCCCCAGATCGACCTTGACGCCGACTTCTGTCTGCTTGGTCTTGTACGGCGGGAACAGCTGCCCCGCATTGGCCGCGGTGACCGGTGCCGTCTGGCCCTTGCTCAAGCCTTCGATGTAGTTGGCGTAGACCGAAATATTGTCGGTCGCCTTGATCAGCAGCGCGGCGGCGGGCGTCGTTGCGCTGGCGTCGTAGCGGCTGGTCCGCGCCCCGGTCGTAACGCTGTAGCTATCGGTACGGACTTCCTGCCGCCGCGCGCCCAGCGTCAGCTGCACCCGGTCCTCTGCGAAAGACAAGGTGTCCGCCAGGCCGTAACTGACCAGGCGCGTCTTGCTATGCAGTATCGGCGGCCAGCTGGTGTCGGGAGCCGGCCCCCAGACCGGGTGGTAGATGTTGGTCACCCAATCCGCCCCAGGCACCGTTCTGCGGCCATAGTCCCGCTGGTTGTCCGAATAGTAGGTGGCGTTCAGCACCCACTGGTGCTTGATGCCGCCGGTCTGCAGCTTGCCGCGCAAGCCGGCCTCGCCCGACGTTTTCTTCACGTTCATGTTCAGCTGGCCCATCGAGGTGCGATAGTCGCCCGCCTCGTTGAACACCTGCGCCACCATGGCGCCATTGTAGGTGTACTCGGACCGGCTCTTGCCTATGGCGGCGTAGGCCATCAAGTTGTCGCTGACGTCGAACTCGCCGCGGATCATGGCGGCCCTGTCCTGGTTCTTCACATAGGCCCAGTCCGGATTCAACAGGGTTTCAGGCTTGGGCGGCTTGGGCACGCCGATGCCGGGCGCCAGGTTGATGCCGCGGGTCACGCCGTCCACGCGCTCATCGCTGTCGTACATGTCAATGGAAATGCGCGCCCGTTCGCCGCGCCAGTCCAGGCCCAGCGCAGCCAGCTGCGCCTTCTTCTTCTGGTTATCGACCGGGCCGTCGCCATCCCTGTAGACGCCATTGAAGCGCAGGCCGAACTGCTGGTTCTCGCCAAAGCGCCGTCCCAGGTCCAGGTGTCCGCCGAACTGCGAATCGGACATGTAGGTCGCGGTCAAGCGCGTCAGGGGCTCCGCGCCCGCACGCTTGGGCACCAGGTTGACGGTACCGCCGACGGAACCGCCTGGCGGCATGCCATTGAGCAAAGCCGACGGACCTTTAAGCACTTCGATGCGCTCGAACATTTCCGGCGTGGTCCGGTAGTACGGCGCCATGCCGAACAGCCCGCCAAAGGATATGTCGGTGGTGCTGGAACTGAAGCCACGGATCGAGTAGTTCTCGCTCCATGCCCCCGTCACGCCGTTGCTGAATACCGAAGGATCGGTCCGGGCGATCACGTCAGTGATGTCCTGCGCCTGCAGGTCCTCGATGTACTTTTCCGTGTAGCTGATGACGGAAAACGGCGTCTCCATGGAATCCTTGTCACCCAGGAAGCCCACACGCCCGCCATAGGTAACCTGTCCGCCGGCATAGGGCGTGGCCGGCGCTTCGGCCTGCCCCGTGACCGTCACCGTCGGCAGGGTTTTGACCGCGGCCTCGGCAGCTTCCTGGGCCCAGGCGGAAGGAGCGGCGCCCAGCGTCAGTCCGAACAAGGCCGCGGCCAGATGGTTGGGGGAAAAGATGGGGTGTGCGTGGCTGGCGTGCGATGAAGGACGTGCGACGCGGCCGCGATGGCGACGTTTGCTCATGGAATGCTCCGTTCGGTTGAGCGATGGGTCGCCTGCCATATCAGGCGACTGGGAATCATTTACATATGGACCGGCAACTTCCCCCGATCCCGGCACTGATATCAGTGCTGATAGGCCTTGATGACGTCGTCGATGATCAGCTTCAGCGAACTCACGCTGGCGGCCGTGACATACCAGGCCTCGGCATCGGCAAAGACCACGCGGCCGTTCTTCCAGGCCGCTGTCTGCCGCAAGAGCGGGTTGCCCAGCGTCTCGGCGTTGAGGACGGGCCGGCGCTCCATCACCGCCGTGCGATCCACCACATACAGAATGCCGGGGTTGGCCTGCTGGATGAACTCGCTGGAAATGGGCTGGCCGTGCAGTCCGGAGTCGGCTGCGGGGCTGGCGGACTTGACGCCAAGGGTCTTGAAGACAAAGCCGTAGCGGGACTGCTCGCCAAAGGCGCTGAAAGCGCCGTTGTTGTGCAGCACGACGAGCGCCGTCTCGGGACGGCCGTGCACAAGTTCTTTTGCCTGGCGGACCTTTGCATCCAGCTCCGCCACCTGCTGACGGGCGAGATCTTCCTTTTCGAAGATCCGGCCCAGCGTCAGGAGATGGTCCTTGATGACCTCGATGTGGTTTGCCTGACTGTCCCGATAATCCACGTCGAAATGGATCGTGGGCGCGATCTCGCTGAGCTCCTTGTAGTGGTTCGCCTGCAGCGAGGTAATCAGGATCAGATCGGGTTTGGCCGCGTGCACCCGCTCCAGGTTGGGCTGGACAATCGCCCCCATGTCCTGCACGTCGACCGCGTGCCGGTACTTGGCCAGAAAGTGAGGCACGAAGTCCTTGGGCATGCCGACAACCTGGACGCCGAGCTCGTCCAGGTTATCGACTTCGTTCATGTCCAGCGCCACCACGCGCCGTGGCAGCTTCTCGATGACGGTCGTTCCCAGCTTGTGCTGGACGGTGATGCTGGCATAGGGCTGCCGGGAGGAAGAACTCCCCGCCGGCTCTCCCGCTGCCTGGGGTGGTTTGGCGGCTTCCTGGCCGCAGCCCTGTAGGGCGACCATTGCGGCCAACACCAGGGCCGGCGCCCAGGGCCTGTGTTTGGTGATCATTTCAGTTCTCCAGGGGGATTGAAGTAGTTGCACAGGCGCCCGCGGTCGCCTTGCATAATCTCGAAATCCAGTCCGTACAGTTCCCCCAGCTGATCCGCGGTCACGACTTGCGGTACGGTCCCCGCGCGATGCACCACGCCGCGCTTCATTGCGACGATGTGGTCGGAATAGCTGGCCGCGAAATTGATGTCGTGCACCACCAGGATTACCGTGCGGCCGTGCTCATCGCACAGGCGGCGTAGCGCGCGCATGATCTGAACGGCATGCTTGATATCGAGGTTGTTCAAAGGCTCGTCGAGCAGCAGGCAATCCGTCTGCTGGGCGATCGTCATGGCCAGGAACGCCATCTGGCGCTGCCCGCCGCTGAGTTCGTCGAGATAGGCCGCGCGCAGCGGTTCCAACGAGAGGAATGCAATGGCCTCGCCGATCACGCGGCGGTCTTCCTGTGTCAACGCGCCGCGGCTGTATGGAAACCGTCCGAAGGCGACGAGCTCCTCCACCGTCAGCCGCAGGTTGAAATCGGGCGATTGACGCAACGTGGCCACGCGCTTGGCGTAATCCCCGATACGGATGTCCGACACCCTGGCGCCCTCGATCAAGATCTCTCCCTGGCTGGGTTCCAGCAGCCGCGCGGCCATCATCAGCAATGTGGTCTTGCCCGCGCCATTGGGGCCGATGAGCGAGGTCAGCCGCCCAGCGGGAAACTGCACGCTGACATCGCGCAGAACCGTCTTCGGCCCATAACTTTTCGAGAGATTCTTGATCGTGATCATGCGGTGCCCCGCGAGCGTGCCATCAGCGCCAGGAACCAGGCGCCGCAAACCAGGTTGACCAGGATGCCGACGCTGGTTCGATAGTTGAAGAGATGTTCAACCGCAAGCTGCGCCAGGATGAAAATGCCGACCGCGATCGCGCAGCCGGCGGGCAGCGTAGCTCGATGCCGGCGCGTGCGCGTCAGGGCATAGGCAGTGTTGGCGACGAAGATGCCCATGAAGGCGGTGGGTCCCAGCAGGCTGGTCGACACTGCGACCAGCACCGCAATCAGCGCCAGATGCAGCCGCAAGGCGCGCTGATAGTCCACACCCAGGGAGATGGCCTGGTCGCGTCCCAGCGAGATCACGTCCAGCGTCGGCAGGGTCTTGATGCCGGCCAGGCACACCGCCGCGACGGCGATCGCGGAAACCAGCAACTGGCCGGATTCCGCCTTGTTGAAGGAAGCCTGGGTAAAGCCAAGCAAAATGGAGAATTCGCCAGGGCTGGTCTTCAACTGCACGAACTGCGTAAAGGTGCCGATCACCATCGTCAGCACCAGTCCCACCAGCAGCAGGAAGTACACGTTCTGCCTGCCATCGCGGAATAGCCAGCGTTGGATGATCCACGAATAGCCCAGCATCAGCAGCACGGACAGGGAGAAGTGCCCGTTTGCGCCCAGCAGGACCAGGCTCTGGGCCCCCATGGCCAGGATCATCAGGGATTGCAGCAACAGGTAGACGGCTTCATAGCCCATGATGGACGGCGTCAGGATCCGGTTGCCGGTGATGGTCTGGAACACGATGGAGGACCACGCAATGCAGACGCCACCGATAAGCATGGCCGCAAGCCGGGCAAGCCGCCTGGGAATGATGTAGTCGAAGTCCAGGTTGGAACGGAACAGCAGGAAAACCACGGCCAACGCGATGACCGCCACCCATACCGTATGCCGGGGAAGCGCGCGCATCACCGGTGCCTCCAGAAGATCAGCACGAGGAACAGGATGCCACCCACGCCACCCGCGGTGAGGCCGATGGGCACCTCAAATGGGTAGATCAGAAGGCGGCCCAGGATGTCGCAGGCCAGCAGCAGCGTAGCGCCTCCCAGCGCGACGATGGGCAAGGTGCGGCTCAGGTTGTCGCCAGAGCGCAGCGCGACCAGATTGGGGATGACCAGCCCCACGAAAGGGATTGCCCCGACGGTAATGACCGTGGCGGACACGGTGACGGCCACCAGGATCAGCCCCAGCGCGACGGTAGCCGGATAGTTCAGGCCCAGGCTCGCCGCCATGCCTTCACCCATGCCCAGGACGGTGAAGCGGTGCGCGTAGAGATAGGTCAGCGCAACGATAGGCAGGATGAGGTAAATGATCTCGTAGTTGCCCTGCACGATCCTGGAGAAGTCGCCCAGCAGCCAACCCTGCATGCTCTGCATGATGTTGTTGCGATACGCGTAGAACTCCGCCAGGGCGCTCAGCACGCCGCCATACATCAGACCCATGACCGGCACGAGCACCGTATTCTTGAATTTGACGCGGCGGACGACGGCGACGAAGACCAGGTTGGCCGCGAAGCAGAAGCCCAGCGCGAATAGCATCCGTGCAGCCGGCCCGGCGGCAGGCATCGACAGCATCGACACCAGGATGCCGAGTTTGGCCGCATCCAGTCCGCCCGACGTTGCCGGCTCGACGAATTTGTTGCGCACGATGTGCTGCAGGATCACGCCGCACACGGCCAGGCCGATGCCTGTCAGCACCAGCGCCGCCAGGCGCGGTAGCCGGCTTGCGGTCAAGGTGAGCCACGCATCGCCCGATAGCGAGAACAGCTGCGGCCAGGCGATCTGGCGCGCGCCCACCAGCAGCGACGCGCCGCAAAGCACGATGAACAGACCGACCAGGCTGACACGCATCAGGAGCGCGCCCCTGCAATGCGCCAGCCGCGGGCGGCCTTGCGCTGATCCAGGAATTGCGCGTATAGCCCCTGGCTCTCACGCAGCGCCGCGGGCGTGCCTTGCTCGGCGATCCGTCCGTCCTCAAGCACGACGATCTGGTCGGCCATCGCCACGGTAGAAAGCTGATGCGCGATCACCACGAGCGTGCGCTCCCCGCGCAGGCGCGCCAGAGTGCCGGTGATGATGGCCTGGTTCTCCGTATCCAGCGCCGCGGTCGCCTCGTCCACCAGCATAATGGGGGCATTGTTGAGCAGCGCACGCGCGACGGCGATGCGTTGGCGTTCGCCGCCGGACAGGCGCGCGCCGCCCTCGCCTACCTGCGTGTCCAGCCCTTGCGGCAGGCGCGCGGCGACGCAGTCCAAGCCGGCCTGGCTTGCGGCTTCCATCAACTCGGCATCGCTGCAGTCCGGCCTGCCGGCGCGGATGTTGTCGGCGATGGATCCCGTGAACAGGTAGTTGTCCTGGAAGACCTGGCTGATCTGGCCGGCCAGCCTCGAGCTGGAAATCTGCCGCACGTCCACGCCGCCAACCAGCACGCTGCCCTGGTTCACGTCGAAGAAGCGCGCGATCAGGCGCGCCAGCGTGGTCTTGCCCGAACCGGATGCGCCGACCAGGGCAATCATGCTGCCCGGTTCGATGCGCAGATCCACGCCTCGCAGTACCTCCGGCTCGCTCTCCGCGTAGCGGAAATGCACATTGCGCAATTCGATCGACGCATCGCGCGGTTCCAGTGGCGCGTCGGGCTCGGGCAGCGGCTGCACGGCGTACAGCGCTTCGATGGCATCGAGTTGTCCGCGCGCGCCGCGCAGCACCTCTCCATAGCCGGCCACCTCCAGCAACGAATCGATGTAGCGGACCGCGAGCAGAAGCGCGACGATCGCGGCCACGATCTGTCCAGGCGCCAACGGTCTACCCAGGATGCCGTCGAGCCACCAGGCCGCGGCGGCCAGCAGGACGGCAAAGACGGCCTGCACGGCCGCGAGGTTGAGAACGGCCGCCCCGGCCGACAGCCAGATCAGCCGAGCTCCGGACTGGCGCTGCCGCTCGACAGCCTGTTCGAGAAAGCGCGTGCTCCCGCCCTCGCCATTGAAGGCGCGCAGCACCGACTGGGCCTGGGCGAACTCGACCATGCGCTGGCTGGCATCGGCGAAGCGCTGTTGGAATGCCTCGTCCGCGCGCCGCGCCAGTCTTGCCGTGAGCGCCAGGACGCCGGCCAGCAGCGGCAGCGCCGCCAAGGCGATCAGGCCCAATAGCCAGTGCTGCGCAAACAGGGCGACGACGAGCACCGCGGGCGTCACCACCCCGACGATGACGGGCGTAAAGACATGCGCGGGGAGCTGGGCCACGGACATCATTCCCTGCGTGACGACGTGTCCGAGACGGGCCGTGTTCTGCGGTGTGAACCAGCCCACGGGCAGGCGCGCCACATGGTCGCCGAGACGGTGGCGGGCGTCTTGCAAGATTGCGACGCCCACCCGCACGCCGGCCCGCTCCACATGGCGCCGCAGGCCCCAGCAGACCGCTACGCCGGCCAGCAGCGCGCCCAGCCACGGGGCGGCAGCCTGCACGTCTGCCGCAAGCAGATGCGCGAGCAGCGGCACCAGCGCGGTAATGGTTAGCCCGCAAAGCACGCCATAGGCCACGGCCATCCGGCCATAGCGGCGCAGCACGGATGCGTCCTGGCCAAGCAGCAGCATGAAGATCTTCAGCATGCGGCCACCTCTTTGTCCTCGGAAGTTTCATAGCCGCCTTGCGCCCAAAGCCGCGCATAGCTGCCGCCTTGCGCGAGCAACTGTTCGTGTCTGCCTTGTTCGACAATGGCGCCGTCCTCGACGACGAGAATGCGGTCGGCGTGCATCACCGTATCCAGCCGGTGCGCGATCACCATCACCGTGCGCCCCCGGGCGAAGCGGGACAGCGCGCCCTGGACTGCCGCCTCGTTGCCGGCGTCGGCCCCGGCCGTGGCCTCGTCCAGCACCAGCACGGGAGGATCCAATAGCAAGGCTCGCGCGATGCTGGCGCGCTGGAGTTCGCCGCCGGATAGCTGCGCGTCCTCGCCGATCACCGAATCGTAGCCGCGCGGTAGCGCCAGGATGCGTTCATGGATACTGGCGCTGCGCGCGGCGTCCTCGATCTCTTGCCGGGTGGCGGAGGGCCGGCCCAGCGCGATGTTGTCGCGCACGCTGGCATGGATCAGGCGCACTTCCTGCAATACGAAGCCAACGCGCCGGTAAAGCTGCGCGCTCTCGATTCGCTTAAGATCTGCGCCGCCCAGCGTGATACGCCCTTCATCGGGGTCGAAGAATCGCAGCAGCAGCCGCGCCAGCGTGGATTTGCCCGCGCCCGAAGGACCGACGATGGCGGTGACAGTGCCGGGTTCCAGGGTGAAGCTGATGCCGGACAGCGTCCGGCGCTCCGCGCCATAGGAATAGCCCACGTTCTCGAACCGGACTTCATGGCCCTCCGGGATCTGCTCCTGGCCGGGCGCCAGGGGCTCCAGTACCGGAGTCTCCAGCAGCGCCTGCACCCGCTGGGCGGCGCCCACGGCGCTGCCCAGGTCATGCAGCAGCGTATGCAGCAACAGCACCGGCGCGCATATGCCCGGCGCCACCAGCGCAAACGGCAGCACGTCCACGGGCGCCATCCAGCCCAGCCCGACGAACAAGGCGCCCGCGGCCAGCACCACGCCCAGCACGGTGACCGGCGCGATCATTGCATGGGCGTGCGCCATCGCCGCCACCAGCGGACGAGTAAAACTGGCGAAAGCTGCGGCAAAGGCGTCGACGGCCTCGCGGTAGCCGCGATGCGCCTTGCCCGGGTCGCCGAACGCCTTGACCACGGGCATGCCGCCCACGAACTCGACCGTTGCGCCATTCAGGCGCCCGAGCCGTTCGACAAACTCCTGCATGTTCGCCCCCCCGGCCTTCATGGCCCGGCGCAGGAACAGGAAGAAGCCGGGGAACGGCAGCATCGCCAGCAACGCCAGGCGCCAGTCCTGCACGAACAGGTAGATGACCGCAATCGCGATGCCGCCCGCGGCGCGCCCAACCGCCGTGTAGAAATGCGCGGTCAGGCTGTGCAGCGTGCCGATGTCGTCCTGCATCGCCTGCTTGACCTCGCCCGACGCCCGGTCGGTGAACCATCCCAGCGACACCTGCGACAGCCGCTGCGCGGCGGCCAGGCGCAGGTGGTGCGTAAGACGGTTATCGGCCAGATGGGCCGTCAATTCGCCGGCCGAGATCAGCGCCATGCCAACGAACATGGATGCCAAACTGGCAATGACAGTCCACCAGATTCCAGGCCAGGCGTGCGCGCCTGCGGAAGGCTCGGCGCCGGCGAGGGCGATACGGGCAATGTGCGCAATTCCCGCCAGCGGCACCAGGGTGAGCATGGTGCCCGCCGCGGCCAGCGCTGCGGCGGCCATCAATTGCCTGCGTATCGGGGCCAGCACCAGGCCTAGCGGACCGGGTTTCCCGGGTCTGGCTGCGGTCGCTTCAGAACTGCTCATGAAATCAACTTATCCAGATGTTGGTGATAATTATTTGCATCACTATAAACTAAATTTCCGAATTAGTTGCATTACACTAAACTAAATAAATCGGGCCGGGTTAAAGTGCAGGTTGAATGACGCCACCCAACCAGGAACAGCCATGACACCGCCAGAGCGCCGCCCCGCGCGGGGACGCCCTCCTACGATCACCCGGGAACGTATCGCCGATGCAGGCATAGCAATGGGCCTGCCGAACATCACTTTCGTCGGGCTCGCGGCGGCGCTGGGCGTCAGCCATATGGCGCTGTACAAACACGTGCCCAGCCTGGAGGAACTCAAACGCCTGGTCGCCGAAGAGATCTTCAAGCGCTGGCAGATACCGCAAGCCTGTAGCACCGACCGCGGCGAACTGAAGGAATACCTGACCATGTTCGCCGCGTCCGTGCGGGAGTTCGTCAAGGCGCACCCAGGAGTCACGCCGTACGTGATCCGCAGGCTGGCGGCCACGCCGTCCATGCTCGCGAAGATCGACGAGCAACAGCGCCATATCGCCAGCGCCTACGGCATTTCAAGGGAGCAGTCCCGCATCCTGCTGGCGACCGTGGCCTTTCACGGCATGGCGGTCGCCGACACGGTGTATTCGGTCGCCGGGCTGGAGCCGGTCGTGGACGCGGAACGGACGGCGGAAGAATCCGAGATGGAAGTGGAATTGGACCAGGGCATGCAGGCGCTGATCGTCGGCCTGCTAGCCACGCTGGCGCTTGAAGATCCTCCACGCGGTTCCGCATAAGGACCTGGGTTGTTGTCCGCAAGACCGGGGCGTCGTCGGCTCGCTTTCATATGCAAATAAAAAGCATTATCATGAAAGCCCTCCCGACCTCGCGCCATGCCATCACGTCCCCCCCGCCCGCAAGGCTTCCTGGCCTACTACGAAGAGCTGCTTGCGGTCTGGACCCGGAAGTTGGGCTGCCGCGATGCCGCGCGCGATCTCGCGCACGATGCCCTGGTCAAATGCCTGGAAACCGATCCCGACCGCGTGACGCAGCCCCGGGCCTATCTGCATCAGGCCGCGCGCAACATGGCTGTGGACAATTTCCGCCGGACGGACGGGCAGGAATGGGTACCGCTTGATACCATAGCCGGCCATCCCAGCACCTGGGGCGATCCCCTCGCCCAGGTCCGCACCGAACAACTGAGCCTGGCCTTGGAAACCGCGCTGGCCGAGCTGCCGCTCAAGTGCCGCCAGGTATTCATCTGGCAGCGCCTGGAAGGCCTGACGCAAGCGGAGATCGCGGAACGCATGGGCCTGAGCAAGAACATGGTCGAGAAGTACATGATCCGCACCGCTCTGCATCTGCGCGAACGGCTGGGAGCCTATGCCCCGAACTGACAATCCGCTCCGGGCGTCCGACGCTGGCGTCGATTCCGTCCGCAATGCAGCGGCGCGGTGGTTCGCGCGCGCGCACTCAGGCGAATGGAGTGCCGCTGCGCAGGCCGAGCTCGATGCCTGGCTCGCCGCGGATCCGCGCCACGCCGCCGAGTACCAGATGCTGGAATCGATCTGGCAGGCGGCGGCCGCCCTGCCCGAGGACCGGCTGCGCGCGCTGGCGGAGGAACCCCGACGCGCGCAACGTCCGGCGCGGCGGCGGGCGCTGGGACTGGGGCTGTGCGCGTTGATGGGGGCCATTGCGCTAGGCCTCTGGCAGCACGCCGATCCCGTGACGGAATACCGTACGGCTGCAGGAGAACGCCGCAGCGTCACGTTGCCCGACGGCTCCACCGCTGAATTGAACAGCCGCAGCCGGATCGAGGTCCGTTTCGACGGAGCCCGGCGCCTGGTCCTTCTGCAAGAGGGCGAAGCCCTGTTCGCGGTGGAAAAGGATGCGGCGCGGCCCTTCGTCGTGGATGCGGGGCTGGGCAGCGCCAAGGTGACCGGCACCCGTTTTGACGTAAGCCGCGACGCGGATCAGCTGCGCATCGTGGTGGAGTCGGGCTCGGTCGAGGTGGCCGGCAGCGCGGACAAGACCGCGGTTGCCGTCCGCGCCGGCAGCGCGGTTCGCATCGATGCCGAGGGCCGTGCCGGCCAGGTCCGGGACTATCCCGTGGCCGCCGCGCTCGCCTGGCGCCAGGGTCAGATCGTGTTTGCCGATACAGACTTGGCCAGCGCCGTGCGCGACGTCTCGCGCTACCGCCCGCAGCCCATCCTCCTGGCGCCACACCAGGGATTGGAGACGCTGCGTCTGACCAGCGTGTTCCAGACCACCGACACCGACGCCTTCTTGACGGCGTTGCCGCGCATCCTGCCCGTCGCGGTGCGACGCCTGCCCGGCGGCCAGGCCGAAATCGTCGCGCGCTGACTCGGGCGGCCATCGCTGTTACAAAAAAAGCCGCCGCGGCGTTCAGGTATTTTCTGCGTATTGCGTCTTCTTCCTGATAACCAGGCGGGCATCGTGCCCGCCTACATGCTTCAGGAGCACAGGAAGTGGATCGCAAATCATGGGGAAGGCGCGCGCGGATGCGCGGCCTGGCAACGACGGCGCTGGCGGCGGTGCTGATGACGGGCGCCGCGGGCGCCCTGGCGCAGGCCGCACCGGTAGCGATCAATATGCCCGCGCAATCGTTGGACCAGGCTTTGCGCACGCTGGCCCAGGCTCATGGCTTGCAGATCTTCTATGCGCCGCAGACCGTCGCGGGCATGCAGGCGTCGGCCATCTCCGGAACGATGACGCCGCAGCAGGCGTTGTCCGCGCTATTGAAGGACCAGGCCCTGCGCGTGCGCCAGGACGGCGCCGCAACCATCATCGAGCCGGAAAGCGCGGGCCAGCCCCAGGTGATGGCGCCCATCGAGGTCTCCGCGTCGCGCACATCCAGCAATCTTGTCAGCCCCGTGCAGCAAACCATCGTGCTGGAGCGCGATGCCCTGCAGGAACTGCGCACGGGTTCTGACAGCCTGGCCACCGTGCTGTCCAAGACCGTGCCCGGCATGGCCGACTCCAGCCGCACCATGACCGATTATGGCCAGACGCTGCGCGGCCGCGGCGTGCTGGTGCTGGTGGATGGAATCCCGCTCAACACAAACCGGGACTCGTCCCGCAACCTGGCGAACATCAACCCCGCCACCATCGAGCGGATCGAAGTGCTGCGCGGCAGCAGCTCGATCTACGGCGCCGGCGCGACGGGCGGCATCGTTTCGATCACTACCCGGCCTGCCGGCGGAGAGCCCGTATCCGAGACGACCGTGACCGCCGTCAGCCCGCTGAGCCGGCTGCGCGCCGACGGACTGGGCGGGCAGCTGCAACAGCACTTCGCCGGCAGCCAGGGCAAGCTGGACTATGCGCTGGACCTGGGCGCGCGCCACAATGGCGCCTCCTATGACGCGCAAGGCAGGCGCATCGCGCCCGAGCCCAGCCAGGGCGACCTGTTCGACTCCAACATCTACAGCCTGGGCGGCAAGCTGGGACTGCGCATCGACGACAAGCAACGCCTGCAACTGTCCGCCAGCTACTACAACGCAGACCAGGACTCCGACTACACCTCGGACCCCTCCGTCGGCCGCCTGCCACCAGGGTCGACACGCGCCCTGCCCCTGGACGGCCTGCAGCTGGCCGACCAGAACCAGATCCGCAACACGCTGTTGAATCTGGAATACGAACACCTCGACGTGCTGGGCAGCAAGGTCACGGCCCAGATGTACTACCGCAACTACTTCACCCGCTTCACGCCCTTCGACGCCCGTGCCGTCGTCACGCGCGGCAACAACGTGGACCAGGTGACGCAGAACACCAAGGTATTCGGCAGCCGGCTGACCGTAGACACGCCGCTGGGCGAGCAATCCAAGGTGCTATGGGGTGCGGACTTCAACCAGGAACGCAGCGATATGCCGATCGACATCTTCGATCCCGCGGCCTACGACCGCAGCGGCGGACGGGTATTCAACAGAATCGGCAGCCTCACCTACATGCCCGAGTTGACGACCCGCAGTACCGGTCTCTTCGCGCAGCTTGAACACCGCTTCGACGAGCAGTGGTCGGTGCAGGGCGGCGCGCGCTACGAATACGCTTCCGCCCGGTTCGGCGATTTCGTGCCGCTGTCGCAACTGCGCGTGCCCTCGCCTGCCACTGTCCAGGGCGGCTCCGTCAATTACGACGCCTTGCTGTGGAACTTCGGCGTCGCGTACGCTCCGGCGCGCGGCCAGGAGATTTACGCCAACTTCAGCCAGGGCTTCCAATTGCCCGACATCGGCGTCCAGATGCGCAATGCGCGTCCCGGCTTCGACATCGGCTCCTCTGACCTGCAGCCAGTCAAGACCAACAACTACGAGCTGGGTTGGCGCGGCGGCGCCGGCAACACCTCGGCGTCGCTGGCGGTGTTCTACACCACGTCGAAACTCGGCGACGTGCAGAGCTTCAACAACGGCCTGATCCTCACGCGCACCGAAGAACGTATTTACGGCGTCGAAGGCACCATCGACACCACCACCGACGACGAGAAGTGGGGCGCCGGCGGCACCTTCACCTGGATGAAGGGTCGCGAGCAACCGGATGGCGGCAGTTGGCAAGGCATGACCGGCTACCGCATTCCACCGCTCAAGTTGACGGCCTATCTGCAGTACCGGCCGAACGAACGCTGGAACGGCCGGCTGCAGGCCAACTACTTCGGCGCGAAGGACTACCGCCTGGATGGAAAGGAGAGCTTCGGCCGCAGGGATGTCGGCAGCTATTTCACGGTGGACCTCATGGGCCGCTATCAGCCCGACCCGCGCAACACCTTCATTCTGGGCGTCGAGAACCTCTTCAACCGCGATTACTACCCGCTGTACAGCCAGCTGTTGCGCAGCAACACCAACACCAGCCGGCTCCCGGCCGCGGGAGCCGTGCTGACGCTGACCTACCAACACCGGTGGTGACGCGCCATCAGGCGATCGGCCATTTCGGCAACCTGGCCTTGCGGTAGGTCAGGCTGCGCCAGTCCGGGCTGGCTGAGCCGGGCGCCGCCACATAAAGCACCGCCTTGGCCAGCGGTGCGTACTTGGCGTGGAAATGGTGAGCGGACTTCACCACGATCAATCGCTGCGCGCTCAGGTCGCACCCTAGCTGCGTGAACAGATCCGTGTGATACGCCTGGGTGCGCAGCGAAACCAGCGCGATCAGGATGCCGTCCACGTCGACCAGCGCGCAGTCCCCCAGGGCGATGCGGGTGTTGGAATTGCCCGTCATGGTCATATCGGCATGCGTGGCCACGACCCGGCAGCGCGCATCCACCGGGCTGCCGGACAGCGGGCCCACCTTGCCGCCGATGCGCAGGTCCAGCACCGCGCCGGGGCCTGCGTCGAAGGCAATGCGGGCCGCTACTGGATCCCACATGGGACCGATGGCGGCATTGCGTATGCCGCGCTCTCGCATCCTGGCGAGCAGGTAGGTGGAGTCGCCCGCAGCGCCGCTGCCGGGATTGTCCGAGCGATCGGCCAGCACGACGGGACCGTCGCCGAAAGCCAGCGCTTCGTCCAGCGCCTGATCGACGCTACGGTACGGCACCATGAGCTGTTCACGCATGGCGATGAGTTCGTCGGCCAATTGGCGGGCCAGCGCTTGAGCGCGGGCGGCATCGCCGTCGGCATAGACCAGCACCTTGGTGCCCATTTCCGGCACGTCGCCGGTGGCAAAGCCCTGCGCCGCCGAGATCGACAGGATGCCGTCGCGGCCTTCCAGCGCCTTGATGCGGCTGACGAAGCCCTGGGCCGGTTCGCGGGTAGTGTGCATAGGCACGATCATTTCGCAGTCGACCAGCGCGGCCACGGGCCGCGTGCGGCCGGCCTGCGCGTCCAGGCACAGGGCCAGCAGGTCTTGGGCTCGCTCCAGCACATCGATGTGGGGATACTCCTTGAACAAGACCAGTACCGTGGCCTGCTGCACCATCAGCGGGCTCAGGTGTGCATGCGGATCCAGCTCCGCGCCGACCACGACGTCGGGGCCGACGATCTCGCGCACGCGGTGCAGGATGTCGCCTTCGCAGTCGTCATAGCCGTCGGCGACCATCGCGCCATGCAGGCCCAGCAGCACCATGTCCACCGGCAGCGCCGCGCGCAGGTCGGCAAGCAACTCATCCCGCAGTGTCTCGTACGCGGCGCGAGTGGTCGTGCCGCCCGGTTGCGCGGAGGCCACCAGCCCCTCGACCAGCGTCCAACCCATTTCCCGCGCGCGCTGCCGCGCCGCCCACAAGGGTCCGGCATAGAAGGTCATGTGATCGGGATGCGTGCCCGCAGGCAGGTATTCCCGCGATTTGAACGCGGCAAGGCCGGTCGGCAAGGGCGAGAAGGTATTGGTTTCCGTGGCGAGGGCGCCAGTGAAAATGCGCATGAGGCGGCTCCAGGGCGCGGTGCGCCGTTCAGGGCAGGAAAACACCGGACCGCGGCTGGCCAACGGAACCGGAACGGATCCTGATTCTGGGCAAGTCAGCGCAAGCCAACAAATTCCAATTCATGAACTGTCCATAACCTTTCATATCCGTTGCGCACAGCCTTCCGGGCGCCCTATCGTTTTCCCTTAAAAAAGGTCCATCTGCACGCTTTTCGCCGCGATTTCCCCCGAAAAACCGCACACCATAACCTTGGGTTATCCATGGACTCACGTTAGCTATTTGTGCCGCGCTTGTGTGCCGCCGATGATCCGCGGTACGGAACGCAAGGCCCCCTTTTTCATGTGGCGGCAATGACGGTCTTCCGATCCATACAAGGGGAAATCTATGTCGTCGTACTGGAACGCCGCGCGCACCGCGGCGCATGCTCCAGCCTGTCGCGGAGCACGGCCATGAAAATCTTCAGCGCCGGCCTGGGCACGGAAACCAACACTTTCGCCCCCATGCCCACCAGCCTCGCCTCCTTCCAGGACCGCGACTACTATCCGGCGGGCACGCATCCAGACACGGTCACCTTTGCCGGAGCGCCACTTTACGTGGCCCGCCAGCGAGGCCGCGAGGCCGGCTGGACCTTGGCGGAAGGCCTCGTCACCTCGGCCCAGCCAGGCGGCACGACGACGCGGGCCGCCTACGAAACTTTGCGAGATCAGATCCTGGCCGACTTGCGCGCGGCGCTGCCGGTGGACATGGTGCTGCTGGGCCTGCACGGCGCCATGGTGGCCGACGGCTATGACGACTGCGAAGGCGACATCCTGCGCCGCGTGCGCGAGATCGTCGGCCCCGACGTCGTGGTCGGCGCGGAACTGGATCCGCATGCGCACCTGAGCCCGCTGATGGTCGAACAGGCCACGATCCTGGTGCTCTTCAAGGAATATCCGCACACGGACATCCGTGAACGCGCGGAAGACCTGCTGGCCCTGTGCCTGGACGCGCAGGCCGGCCGCACGCGGCCCGTGGCCGCGCTGGTCGACTGCGAAATGATCGTGCCTATGCACACTACCCGCGAACCGGCCCAGGGCTTCGTCAGCCGCATCAAGGCGCTGGAAGGCCGCGACGGCATCCTGTCGATCTCGGCGGCGCAGGGCTTTGCCACCGGCGACGTGCCGGAAATGGGCACCAAGGTGCTGGTCTATGCCGACGGCGATGCCGCCCGCGCTCAAGCGCTGGCCCGCCAATTGGCCGACGAACTCATCGCCATGCGTGAACAGCTCATGGTGCCGTACCGTAGCGTCGATCAGGCGCTGGACGAAGCGCTGGCCTTCGGCGACGGCCCCATCGTGCTGGCCGACCGCCCCGACAATCCCGGCAGCGGCGCGCCGGGGGACGCTACCTTCGTTTTGAGGCGCATGCTGGAGCGCGGCGTGACAAACGCGGCGCTGGGACCCATGTGGGACCCGGTATCCGCGCGCATTGCCTTCGACGCAGGCCCCGGCGCGGTGCTGGACCTGCGCATCGGCGGCAAGGTCGGCCCGCTGTCCGGCGATCCGCTGGACCTGCGCTGCACGGTCAAGGCCATACACGCCGAACTCGTAATGACGGGCCTGTCGGGCGCGCCGGCCGCCATGGGCGATTGCGCTCTGGTCGAAGCCCAAGGCATCGAGATCGTGCTGACATCGCTGCGCAACCAGGCCATCAACATGGACCTGTTCACGCAGCTCGGCTGCGATCTGGCCGCCAAGCGGATCGTGGTCGTCAAGTCCGCCCAGCATTTCCACGCCTCGTTCTCGAAAGTCGCGCGGCACATCATCTATGTCGGCGGCAAGGGCGTCGCCACGCCCGACTGGAAGACGCTGACCTACCGCAATATCCGGCTGCCCAAGTGGCCGCTCTAAGACCCCGCCGGCGCGCCGACGCCGGCAAATCCACCAACACGATGGGAGCCTAGCGCGATGAAAAAACGCCTGCTTTGCCTGTTCTCGACGGCCACGCTCGGCCTGGCCTTCACCTTTGGCGCCGCGCCGGCGCACGCGCAGCAGGCCAAGACCCTGCGCATCGTGCCGCACGCCGACCTGAAGGTGCTGGATCCGACCTTTACCACCGCCTACATCACGCGCAACTTCGGCTACATGGTGTACGACACGCTGTTCGCGATGGACTCGCACAGCAAGCCGCAACCCCAGATGGTCGAAAAGTACCAGGCCAGCGACGACAAGAAAACCTGGACGTTCACGCTGCTGCCCGGCCTGAAGTTCAGCGACGGCCAGGCGCTCACGACCGCGGACGTAATCGCGTCGCTGCAGCGCTGGTCCGCGCGCGACAACATCGGCCAGGCCATTACGCGCGCTGGCGGCAAGTGGGAAGCCGTGGACGACGCCACCTTCAAGCTGACGCTGGACCAGCCGTTCGACCTGGTACTGGACGGCCTGGCGAAGGTGTCCAGCTATCCCGCCTTCATCCTGCCCAAGCGCCTGGCCTCGCAGCCCGCCGACCGCCCGCTGACCGAAGTCGTCGGTTCCGGCCCCTACGTCTTCAAACGCGCCGAATGGGTGCCCGGCAGCAAGATCGTGTTCGAGCAGAACCCCGCCTACGTCGGACCCAAAGCGCAAGCCGATGGCCTGGCGGGCAACAAGACGCCGAAGATCCCGCGCGTGGAATGGCGCGTGCTGCCCGACTCCAACAGCGCCACAGCCGCGTTGACCAATGGCGAAGTCGACATGATCGAGCAGGCGCCCGCCGACTACATCGATGCCTTGCGCGGCAACAAGAACGTCAAGATCGGCGTGATGGAACGCGCCCAGGGCTACATCATCCTGAACCAGTCCATGCCGCCCTTCAACAATGAGAAGGCGCGCCAGGCCGTCGCGCATCTGGTGGACCAGGACAAGTTCACCGCGGCGATGGGCTATCCCGACGACCTGCGCATGAAGTATTGCGCCACGGTCTTCATCTGCGGCGGCCCCCACGACACCACCGCCGGCGCGGCGCCCTATGCCAAGCCGGATCCGGCCCTGGCCAAGAAGCTGCTGGCCGAAGCCGGATACAAGGGCGAAAAGGTCGTGATCCTGCTGCCCACCGACCTGGCCTACCTGAACTCCGCTACGCTGGTCGCGATTCAGGCGCTGCAGGACATCGGCGTCAATCTCGACATCCAGTCCATGGACTGGGCGACGCTGACCGCCCGCCGCGCCCGCAAGGAACCCATCGACAAGGGTGGCTGGAACATCTTCCTGTCGGCCGCCTCCGAGTTCAACGTCGATTCGCCGATCAGCAACACGTATCTGGGCGCGGTATGCGGCAACAGCCTGCCCGGCTGGCCCTGCGACAAGAAGCTGGACGAACTGCGCGCCCAGTGGATTGCCGCGACCAGCTCGGACGAACGCAAACGCGTCCTCGACCAGTTCCAGGAACGGGCCTACGAGGCCTTCCCCGCGATTTCGGTGGGCCAGTACTCGCGGGCCTTTGCCTCGCACAACAGCCTGAAGAACGCGGACAAGATCTGGAGCCTGCCGAACCTGTGGGTGCTGGACAAGTAGTCCGCCGCCGGCACCATCGATACGCGAGACAACTATGGGTTACATCATCCGGCGAGTGCTCGCCATCGTGCCGGTCATGGCAGTGGTGGCGGTGATCGTCTTCCTGCTGATCCACCTGTCGCCCGGGGACCCGGCGGCGCTCATCGCCGGGGACTTCGCCTCCGCGGAAGACATCGCCAAGCTGCGTGTGGCGCTGGGCCTGGACGAGCCGCTCTGGCGGCAGTTCGGGCTATGGGCCGGCAAGCTGCTGCAAGGCGACCTGGGCACGTCCATTTTCACCCACGTGCCCGTGACCCAGCTGCTGGCGCAGCGGGTGGAACCCACCTTGTCCATCGCCGCGCTCACGATGCTGGTCTCCATCATCGTGGCCGTGCCACTGGGTGTGCTGGCCGCCTACCGGGCGGGCACCTGGATCGACCGCCTCGTCATGCTGTTCGCGGTGCTGGCGTTCTCGGTGCCGGTGTTCCTGGTGGGCTACCTGCTTATCTATGGCTTCGCCATCAAGCTGCAATGGCTGCCGGTGCAGGGCTACGTCAGCCTGTCCGAGGGCGTAGGCCCCTGGCTGCGCAACCTGACGCTGCCCTGCATCAACCTCGCGCTGGTGTACATCGCGTTGATCACCCGCATGACCCGCGCGACCGTGGTGGAGGTGCTGCACGAGGATTACATCCGCACGGCGCGCGCCAAGGGCCTGGCCGTGCTGCCTGTGCTGGAGCATGCGCTGCGCAACGCCGCCATCCCCATCGCCACCACGGTGGGCGTGGGTATCGCGCTACTGATCGGCGGCGTGGTCGTGACCGAAACGGTGTTCGCCATCCCCGGCATCGGCCGGCTGGTCATCGACGCGGTCCAGCACCACGACTATCCGGTGATCCAAAGCGTGCTGCTGCTATCGGCGGGCACCTACGTGCTGATCAATCTGCTGATCGACCTCAGCTACCGGCTGTTCGATCCTCGCATCCGCTACTGAGCCGGGCAGGAAAAAATCATGTCAGAAAGTTCGATTTCGTCCAACGCTCCCGGCGCGCCCATCGTGCTGCACGAGGCGCTGAGCGCCAGCGGCCGCCGCTGGCGCTGGGTACGCAAGCACCCGACCCTCATCCTGGGCCTGGCCCTGCTGCTGATCGTGGCGGGGCTGGCGATCGCAGCGCCGTGGATAGCCACGCATAACCCCATCAACATCAATCCCCTGCAGCGCATGAAGCCGCCCTCGGCCGATCACTACTTCGGCACGGATGCGCTGGGCCGCGACGTGTTCAGCCGCGTGGTCTGGGGCGGCCGCGTATCCCTCGTGGTCGCCATCGTGGTGGCGCTGATCGCCACCGCGGTCGGCGTGGTGCTGGGCCTGCTGGCGGGCTTCGTGCGCTGGGCCGACGCCATCATCATGCGCATCATGGACGGCATGATGGCCATACCCGACATCCTGCTGGCGATCGCCCTGATGGCGGTGATCCGCGCCAGCCTGACCACGGTGATCATCGCGATCGCGATCCCGCAGGTACCGCGCGTGGTGCGGCTGGTGCGTTCCCTGGCGCTCACGCTGCGCGAGCAGCTGTACGTCGAAGCCGCGCATGCCGTGGGCACGCGCCTGCCCGTCATCCTGCGCCGCCACGTTCTGCCCAACATGGTCACCCCGCTGGTGGTGCAGGCGACGTTCATCGCCGCGACCGCCGTGCTGACGGAAGCCGTGCTGTCTTTCCTCGGGGTCGGCGTGCCGGCCCAGGTTCCCAGCTGGGGCAACATGATGGCCGACGCGCGCAACTACGTGGCCGTGGCGTTCTACACCATCCTGTATCCCGGCATCCTGCTGGCCATTACCGTGCTGGCGATCAACCTGATGGGCGACGGCCTGCGCGATGCGCTGGACCCGCGCCTGACCAACCAACGCTAGGAGCACGCCATGGCCATATCTCCCGCCGCCGTCGCCCCTGGCGACGTGCTGCTCGAAGTCGACAACCTGCGCACCTACTTCGATACCGTGTCGGGCACCGTTCGTTCGGTGGACGGCGTGTCCTACCAGGTGCGGGCCGGCCGCACGCTGGGCGTGGTCGGCGAATCCGGCTGCGGCAAGAGCGTCACGGCACTGTCCATCCTGCGGCTGATCCCGACCCCGCCCGGACGCTATGCCGGGGGCCAGATCCGCTATCGCGGCACCGACCTGCTGGGCCTGACCGAAAAGCAGATGCGCCAGATCCGCGGCAACCGGATTTCGATGATTTTCCAGGAGCCGATGACCTCGCTGAACCCCGTGCTGACGGTGGGCCGGCAAATCGCCGAAACCGTGATGCTGCACCAGAAGCTCGGCCGCCGCGAGGCCTACCGCCGTGCCGAGGAAATGCTGCGCCTGGTGCAGATTGCCGAGCCCGAGCGGCGCGTGCATGAGTATCCCTACCAGTTGTCGGGCGGCATGCGGCAACGCGTGATGATCGCATTGGCCCTGGCCTGCAATCCCGAAGTGCTGATCGCCGACGAACCGACGACCGCGCTGGACGTGACCATCCAGGCGCAGATCGTGGATCTGCTGCGCAGCCTGCAGCAGAGCCTGGGCATGGGCATCGTGCTGATCACCCATGACCTGGGCGTGGTGGCCGAATGCTGTGACCGCGTGGCCGTCATGTATGCCGGCCGCAAGGTAGAGGAAGCGCCCGTCACCGAATTGTTCGACCGGCCCCTGCACCCGTATACGCGAGCGCTGATGGCATCGATGCCGTCGATGAACACAACCACGCAGCGCCTATCCGAGATCCCCGGCATGGTGCCCGCGCCCAGCGAGCTGGGCAAGGGCTGCAGCTTCGCGCCGCGCTGCGCCTACGCCACCGAGCGCTGCCGCGCCGAAGCGCCCGAGCTGATGGAACACGGCAGCGACCATGTGGTCGCCTGCCATGAAGCGGCGCGCGTCGCCGCGCAACCCGCCCCGCAGGCGGCTTCGGCGACGCCTGGCGACGCCCTGACTGGAGTCCGAGCATGAGCGCCCGCAACGAGCCCGCCGCCCCGGCCACGCCCTTGCTGGACGTGCGCGACTTGAAAATGCACTACCCGGGCGCGGGAGGCTGGTTCAAGCCGCGTCGCAAAGTCATCCAGGCCGTGGACGGCGTATCCTTCACCGTGGCCAAGGGAGAAACCCTGGCGCTGGTGGGCGAGTCCGGCTGCGGCAAGACGACCACGGGCAAATCCGTCCTGCGGCTGATCCAGCCGACCTCGGGATCCGTGCGGCTGGAAGGCGAAGAGATCCTGGCCCTGACTCCCGAGCAGATGCGCAGCCGCCGGCGCGACATGCAGATCATCTTCCAGGATCCGTATGCCTCGCTGAATCCCCGCTTGACCGCGGGCGAGATCGTCGGCGAACCCTTGCAGAACTTCCCTGCCTCGGGCGGCCGTTCGCGCGCGGACGAGATCGCCTGGCTGTTCTCGAAGGTCGGCCTGCGTCCGGAGGCAATGAAGAAATTCCCGCATGAATTCTCCGGCGGGCAACGGCAACGCCTGGGGATTGCGCGCGCGCTGGCCTTGCGGCCCAAGCTGATCGTCTGCGACGAACCCGTGTCGGCACTGGACGTGTCGGTCCAGGCGCAGGTCATCAACCTGCTGATGGACCTGCAGGAAGAAATGGGCATCGCCTATCTGTTCGTCGCGCACGACCTCGCCGTGGTGCGCCACATCAGCCACCGGGTTGCAGTGATGTACCTGGGCCGTATTGTCGAAGTTGCCGACCGCGACACGCTGTTCTCGCGGCCGCAGCATCCCTATACCGAGATCCTGCTGTCCGCGGTGCCGGTGCCGGATCCGCACAAGCCCGCGCAACGCAAGCTGCTGCAAGGCGACCCGCCCAGCCCGGCGAATCCGCCAAGCGGTTGCCGCTTCCACACGCGCTGCCCGCTGGCCCAGCCCTTGTGCAAGGAAAAGCAGCCTGTCCTGACGCAACGCCCTGGCGCCTCGGACGCCGGGCAACACTGGGTGGCGTGCCACTTCCGATGAACGCACCGCGCCTGCTGGCGGCCCCCCTGCCAGGCAACGATCCCGTCTTTGGCCGCGGTATTGCCGAGTTGCGCGCGGCCATGGACAGCGGACGCCTCGGCGCCATGGACCTGGTGCGCGCCTACCTGGCGCGCATCGCGGCCCACGATCAGGCCGGGCCCACGCTGAACGCGGTGCTGGCGATCAACGGCCAGGCGCTGGCCGAGGCCTCGCTACGTGACGCGGAAAGGCACGCGGCAAATCGCCGCGAGACGGTGCTTGGCCCTTTGCATGGCATTCCGATCCTGTTCAAGGACAACATCGATACCGCCGGCATGCCGACCACCGCGGGCTCGCTGGCGCTGGCCGCTCGCCGGCCGCAACGCGATGCCGACGTCGTGCAACGGCTGCGCGAAGCCGGCGCCGTGGTACTGGGCAAGACAACCCTGCATGAACTGGCTTGCGGCATCACCAATGTTTCTTCCCTCTCCGGCCGCACGCGCAACGCCTACGATGCCTCCCTGGTACCGGGCGGTTCCAGCGGTGGCAGCGCCGTAGCGGTGGCGTCCAGTTTCGCGGCAGCCGCGATAGGCACGGACACCAGCGGTTCGATCCGCATTCCGGCGGCGTTCAACCAGGTATGGGGGCTGCGGCCCACGGCCGGACGGTACAGCACCGCTGGCGTGGTGCCGCTGTCGCCAACACTGGACACCGTCGGCCCCATGGCGCGCCGCCTTGGCGATCTGGAAATCCTGTGGGCCGCGATGACCGGCGCCGAACCGCCACGGGAAGAAGACCCGCGGCAAGCATCCCGCGTTTGGCGCATCGGCACGCTGGACGCCCTTTTTGGGTCCGCCCTGGCGGAAACAGAGGTGTCCGGGCACGTCCGCACAGCGCTCGGCGGCTGGCGGGCCGACGGCGCGCACGTCCAAGCCGTTTCCCTGCCTCTGGAAGACGCGCGGCTGGCGGCCGCCAACATCACCGGCTACGAATTCCGCGATGCGCTGGCGCGTTGCTTGCGCGACGCGGATCTGCCTGTGCAGAGCCTCACCGACATCCTGGATGGCGGCTATCCGCATCCCGAAGTCACCGCCCTGCTGCGCGAACGCGACGCCATGCGGGACCCGGATGGCAGCGCGCGCCTGGCCGTGCTTGGACGTGCTCGGGCGCTGCGCGACGAAGTGCTGGCGGCGATGGAGCACGGCCAACTGGATTTGCTGGCCTATCCCACCGCAAGGGGCGCGCCGGCACGGCTGGGCGAGCCGCAGCGTGGCGGCAACGGCCTGCTTGCGGCGGTAACGGGACTGCCGGCCTTGAGCGTGCCCATCGGCTTTACGGCCAGCGGCGTCCCCGTCGGCCTGGAGTTGCTGGGCCCCGCAGGCAGCGAGCGCCTGCTGTTGGACGCTGCGCGGCGCTTCGATGCTTGCGGGTCCAAGTAAATCCCGGCTTCCCTGAGGCGCGTCATTCCGCCTGTATGCCCGCCTGCTTCACTTTTTCGCCCCAGACCTTCAGTTGCTGCGCCACGAAGGGGCCCAGCTTCTCCGCCGGCGCCGGCGTGGGTTCGGCCCCCATCTGCGTCAGCTTCTGCTTGACCTCCTCGGAAGACACGACGGCGTAGAGTTCGTCGGCCAGGCGCTTGCTGACGGGCGCCGGCATGTTGGCCGGCCCGAAGATGCCGACCCAGGCCGCCAGGTCGAAACCCGGCTGCCCCAGGGCCTCGGACACGCTGGGCAGGTCCGGCGCCAACGCGCTGCGCTTCTCCGTGGTGACCGCCAGCGCCTTCAGGCTGCCGGCCTTGATCTGCCCGGCCGCCGAAGCCAGATCCACGAACATGAAGGTGGAGCGGCCGCCGATAATGTCGGTCATGGCCTGCGGCGTGCTCTTGTACGGAATGGCCGCGGCGCGCATCGAAGTCAGCTTGTCGAACGACGCGGCCGAGATCTGCCCGGTGCTGTTGCCATAGGCGTAATTGACTTTGTCAGGATTGGCCTTGCCGTACTTGAGCAGGTCCTGCACGCTGGACACGCCAAGCTTGTCGCTTACCACCAGCACGAAGGGGAAATTGCACACCTGCGCCAGGGGCGTGAAGTCCTTGACCGGATCGTAGCGCAGGCTCTTGTAGAGGAACGGGTTGGATGAATGCGTGGTGTTGGTGGCCAGCATGATGGTATAGCCGTCAGGCTGGGAACGCGCCACCAGATCGGTGGCGACCTGCCCCGACGCCCCCGGACGGTTCTCCACGATAACCACCTGGCCCAGCCGCGTCTGCAACCGCTCCGCGATCATGCGGGCGACGATGTCGCTGGCGCTGCCCGGCCCGAAGGCGGTGATCATTTTGATGGGCTGCTGGCTCGGGAAGTCGGCGGCCGCGGCGGCCGACACCGCTCCCAGGAAAATAGCGGCGGCGGCACATAGCCGTCTTGCTGCGGAATGCATCATCTCAGTCTCCTTTGGTGAAACGCCGCCCGTCTCAGCGGGCGGTCGCATGGGGTGCACTACGGCATGTCGGGCGCCCCCGCCAGTACGCGCAATGCCTGTTTCAGATGCGGACGGTCCAGCATTTCGCCATCCAGCTGCAACGTTCCCACGCCTGGCGACTGATGAAACGCGGCGACAATCCTGCGGGCCTTTGCGATCTCGTCCGAGGAAGGCGTGAACGCCTCATTGATGATGGCGATCTGGTCCGGGTGGATGGCGATCTTGCCCAGAAAGCCCGCGCGCCGGGCGCGCTTGGCATCACGGCGCAAGCCTTCGGCATCGCGAAAATTCGCGCAGATGGTGTCGATGGGAATGACCCCGGCCGCCTGCGCGCCAAGCAGGCAAAGAGAGCGCGCCAGCCGGTAGCTGAACTCGTACTCGCCATCCTCTTCCCGGTTGCTGATGGCTCCCACCGCGGCGGCAAGGTCTTCCGCGCCCCAGGTCAGGCCGCGCAAGCGCGCGCTGCAGTCCACGTAGCTGCCCAGGTTGAACATGGCTGCCGGCGTCTCCGTCGCCACGGGGATGATGCCGATTCCGCCGATAGGCAGTCCTTCGCGGGCCTCCAGGGCGCGCAGATAGTGATCCAGGGTGACGATGTCCGCCCGCCCCTCGCACTTGGGCAGCAAAATGCCGTCCGGCGCCGCGCGCACCACGGCAGCCAGGTCGTCCAGGGCCAGGCCTGAATCCAGCGGATTGACGCGCACCCACAGCGCCGGGCCCGTCTGGGGACGCGCCTGCAGGTACTCCCGCACCATGCCGCGAGCCTGCGGCAGGCGCGCCGCGTCCACCGAGTCTTCCAGGTCCAGCACCAGCGCGTCGGCGCCGCTGGCGGGCGCTTTCGCCAGCTTGCGCTCGCTGTCGCCCGGTACAAACAAAAGAGAACGCATTGCCATGGCTACCTCATCGTCCGTTGAAAACAGGCGGGCGGCGTTCGGCGAACGCCTGCACGCCTTCCGTCACATCTTCCGAGCCCTGCAGCACCCGCAGGAAAAGTTGCTCCATGCGCAAGCCTTCCGTCAGGCTCAGGTCTCGGCTGCGCACAGCCAGCTCCTTGGCCGCCTGCACGGCCAAAGGCGCGTTGGCGGCAAGGCGCCGCGCGTAATCCATCGCCGCCGCCATCAGGCGGTCCTGGGCCACGATGGCGTTGACCAGCCCCCAGCGCTCGGCGCGCTCGGCATCGAAGGCATCGCCGAGCAAGAGCAGTTCCATTGCAATGGCGTGCGGCAGCTGCCGCGCGATGCGTTGAGTGCCGCCGTTGGCGGGAAAGACGCCGCGCTTGACTTCGGTCAGGCCAAAGCTCGCATGGGGCGCACAAACGCGGATGTCGGTGGCCAGCAGCAAAGTCATGCCTCCGCCCAGGCAGTAACCGTTGACGGCGGCAACCACCGGCTTCCAGACCTCCAGGCCGCGGTTCAGCAGCTGGCCGCTTTGCGTCGTCGCCAGCGCGGCCAGCGAAGGCGGCGCGCCCACGAAGGATTTGAGATCGGCTCCGGCGCAGAAGGCCTGGTCGCCGGCTCCGGTGATGATTGCGGCCCGGATCGACGTGTCGTCGCGCACCCTGCACCAGGCGGCCGACAAGGCGTCGTAGTGTTCCTGGTCCAGCGCATTGCGGCGTTCGGGCCGGTCTATGGTGATGCAGGCAATGGCGTCCTCGACCTCGAATCGGATAGGCATCAGCGTGGCTCCTGCGCGCGGGGGAAATCGCGCTGTATGGCGGCGTCGTCGTAACCCAGCTCGCGCAGGACATCCTCGGTATGCGCGCCCAGCAGGGGCGGCGGCGCGCTCGGCCGGGGCCGCTGTCCATCGAAGCGCAGCGGTTGCGACACGACGTTCAGGCTGCCGCGCGCGGGATCATCCAGCGCGTGGACCATGCCGCTGGCCTGCGTATGCGGATGTGCGATCAGTTCTCCCAGGCTGTGTATCGGCGCGCAAGGGATGCCCGCGCTTCCAAGCCGAGCGATCCAGCGCTCGCGCGTGTCCGTCAGCAGGATCCTGCCCACTTCCTCCAGCACCTGCGGCCGGTGGGCGACGCGCTGCGCATTGCTGGCGTAGCGCGGGTCCGAGGCCAGGTCTTCGCGACCAGCCTCGTTGCAGAAGGCCCGCCACAGCGTGTCGTTGGCCACGCCCAGCAAGAACGGCCCGTCGCTGGCCTCGAATACCTGGTAGGGACACAGCGACTCGTGTGCCGAGCCCCAGCGGCGCGGCTCCGTGCCACGCTCCCAGTAGCTCTGCATCACGTATCCCATGAAGCCTACCGCGGTGTCGAACAGCGAGGCTTCGATCTGGCAACCTTCGCCGCTGCGCTGGCGGCGCAGCGCGGCAGCAAGGATGCCGATGGCCGCATGCATGCCGGTGGCCTGGTCGATGGGGGAAATCGGGCTGCGCACCGCGGCGCCCTCTTCCTCGCCCGTCAGCGCCATCATGCCGCTGAACGCCTGCAGAATGACGTCATAACCCTTGGCCTGGCTAAGCGGCCCTTGCGTGCCGAACCCGGAAATACTGCAATAGATGATTTCCGGACGCAGTTCGCGCGCGCTGGCGTAATCGATCCCCAGCTTTCTGGCCACGCCAGGCCCATAGCTTTCCACCACGATATCGGCGCTGGCGATCAGGCGCCGGACGGCCTCCCGCCCGGCGTCAGACTTAAGGTCCAGTACAACGCTGCGTTTGTTGCGATTGGCGCTGAGGAACACCGTGCCATCCTCGCCGCGAAACGGCGGCCAGCGCCGGGTATCGTCGCCGCCCAGCGGTTCGACCTTGATCACCTCGGCGCCCATGTCGCCCAGGTACTGCGTGCACAGCGGGCCAGCGAGCACCTTGGAAAAGTCCACCACCCGCATGCCGGAGAGCGCATCCATCATGTTTGGCTCCTGCTCAGAACGCGACCTGGTCGCGGCCCTTGGTCTGGATCATGGCGCGTGCCTCGGCCGGGCTGGCGATCTCCAGCGACAGCGCTTCCAGGATGCCGCGTATCTTCGATACCTGCTGCGCGTTGGACGCGGCGAGCTGCCCGCGGCCCAGGTACAGGCTGTCCTCCAGCCCGACGCGCACATTGCCGCCCAGCAGCGCGCTGGCGGTCACGAAAGACATCTGGTGGCGCCCCGCCGCCAGCACCGACAGGTAATAGTCGTCGCCGAAGAGCCTGTCCGCGATCAGCCGCATGTGCATCAGGTTGTCGTGGTCCGCGCCTATGCCGCCCAGGATCCCGAAAATGCATTGCAGGAAGAACGGCGGCTTAGCCAGTCCGCGGTCCACGAAGTGAGCCAGGTTGTAGAGGTGGCCCACGTCATAACATTCGAATTCAAAGCGCGTGCCGTTGTCGGACATGCTCCGCAACCCACGCTCGATCTGGCTGAAGGTGTTCGACAGAATGAAATCCCGCGTCATCTCCAGATAGGGCTTTTCCCATTCGTGCTTGAACTGGCTGATGCGTTCGCCCGCTCCCGAGATGTTGAAATTGAGCGAGCCCATGTTCATCGACGCCACTTCCGGCTTGGCCCAGAGCGCCGGCGCCAGCCGCTGCTCCAGCGTCATGCCCAGGCCGCCGCCCGTGGTCAGGTTGATGATGGCGTCGGTGCGCGCCTTGATGTCTGGCAGGAACTGCGCGAAGCGCTCCGGCGTCTGGTCGGGCTGGCCCGTCTTCGGGTCGCGGGCATGCAAGTGCACCATCGCAGCGCCCGCTTCGGCCGCGGCCACCGCCTCGTCGGCGATCTGTTGCGGCGTGATAGGCAAGTGCGGCGACATGGACGGCGTATGGATGGATCCCGTCACAGCGCAGGTGATGATGACCTTCGGCGATTTACGCATGGCTGGCCTCCTTGAATTCGGATCAATAGGATTTCGGCAGGCCGAGCACTTTCTCGGCGATGTAGCAGAGGATCAGCTGCGGCGAGACGGGCGCGATGCGCGGCAGCATGGCCTCGCGCAGATAGCGTTCGACGTGGTATTCCTTCGCATACCCCATCCCGCCATGCGTGAGCACGGCCGTCTCGCAAGCGCGGAACCCGGCCTCGGCGCAAAAGAACTTGGAGGCATTCGCCTCCGCGCCGCAGGGCCGCCCCTGGTCGTACAGCCAGGCGGCTCGCCGGTACAGCAACTCGGCAGCCTCCAGGTCCACCCAGCGCTCCGCCAGCGGGTGCTGTATGCCTTGGTTCTTGCCAATGGGACGGTCGAACACCACTCGCTCAGCGGCGTAGCCCGCGGCCTTGCGCAAGGCCGCGCGTCCCAGCCCGGTCGCTTCCGCCGCCAACAGGACGCGTTCGGGATTGAGGCCGTGCAGGATGTAGGAAAAGCCCTTGCCTTCCTCGCCGATGCGGTCCTCGACCGGGACCTCCAGCCCGTCTATGAACAATTCGTTCGAATCCACCGCTTTGCGGCCCATCTTCTCGATCTCCCGCACGCTGACGCGGCTGCGGTCGAGGTCGGTGTAGAACAGGCTCAGCCCGCCGCCGGGCTCCGTGACCTGGTCCAGCGGCGTGGTGCGCGCAAGCAGCAGGATCTTGTTGGCCACCTGCGCCGTGGAAATCCATATCTTCTGGCCGTTGACCACATAACGGTCGCCGCGGCGCACCGCCTGGGTACGCAGCTTCAAGGTGTTCAGGCCGGTGTTCGGTTCGGTCACGCCGAAGCATGCCCGCTGTTCTCCGCTGATGATGGGCGGCAGCCAGCGGGCCTTCTGCTCCTCGCTGCCATGCACGACCACCGGGTGCAGGCCAAATACATTCATGTGGATCGCGGAGGCGCCGCTCAGGCCCGCGCCGCTGGCAGACACGGTCTCCATCATCAGCGCGGCCTCCAGGATCCCCAGGCCGGCGCCGCCATAGGCCGCGGGCATGGCTACGCCCAACCAGCCCGCGCCGGCCATTGCCCGGTAGAAATCCTCGGGAAAACCGCCCTCCCGGTCGCGCTCCAGCCAATAGTCGTCGTCAAAGCGCGCCACGGTTTCCTGCACGGCGCGCTGGATCGCCAACTGGTCTTCGTTCAGGGAAAAGTCCATCGCGCGCGTCCTCAGGCCTGGGGTTGGCGCAGCATCAGCGCGCTGCGGCGGCATGACGCCACCAGTTCATTACGCTGGTTGAACGCCAGGTGCTCGAAGATGACGATGCCGTTGGCGGGGCGCGACTTGCTGTCGCGCAGTTCCAGCACCCGCGACTCCGCGCGCAAGGTATCGCCCGCGAAGACCGGCAATGGAAAGCGCACCTCGTCCCAGCCCAGATTGCCGACCGTGGTGCCCAGCGTGGTGTCCCCCACCGAGATTCCCACCATCAATCCCAGCGTGAACGCGCTGTTCATCAAAGGCCGGCCGAACTCGGTCGTCTTGGCGTACTCGGCGTCCAGGTGGATGGCTGCCGGATTGTGCGTCATCGTGGTGAACAGCACGTTGTCGGTCTCGGTGACGGTGCGTCGCACGTCATGCACGAAACGCTGGCCGACATGGAACTGCTCGAAGTACAGCCCTGCCATTCTTGTCTCCTTGGCGGTGTGTCCCGCAGTCGCGGCAAGCCGGTAGCTACGCTTGCGTCTTAATTTACGCTACCATACTGTATGCATGCATACAATATAAGTAAGAACCCGAGGAGACCCCAATGCCCATCAATCGCCAGGTCGTCCTGACGTCTCGCCCCCACGGCATTCCGCAGGCGGAACATTTCGCCATTCGCGACAGCGCGCTGCCGGCGCTGCAGCCCGGAGAACTGCTGGTCAGGAACCTCTATCTTTCGGTCGACCCGGCCATGCGCGGCTGGGTCAACGCCGCCGCCAACTACTCCGATCCCGTCGCCTTGGGCGAGGTAATGCGCTCCTTCGCCGTGGGCCGGGTCGTGGAATCGCGCCACCCGGACTATGTCGCGGGCATGCACGTCATGGGCATGTTGGGATGGCAGGACTACGCAGTCACGGATGGCAGGCCCATCCGCCGCATCGTGCGTGAAACCGATCTGCCCTTATCCCTGTCGCTCGGCGTGCTCGGGCTGAACGGCATCACCGCCCATTTCGCGTTGTCCACGCTGGGACGGCCACAGCTCGGCGAGACCTTGGTCGTCTCCACCGCGGCCGGCGCAGTCGGCTCCATCGTGGGCCAGCTTGGCCGGCTGGCTGGCTGCCGCGTGGTGGGCATCGCCGGCGGCGAGGAAAAGCGCCGCATCTGCCTGGATGAATTCGGCTTCGACGCCGCCATCGACTACCGTGCTGGTGATCTGGCCCAGGCGCTGACGCAGAGCTGTCCCGACGGGGTCGACGTCTACTTCGACAACACCGCCGGCCGTATCAGCGACGCCGTGCTGCCGCGCATCAACCGCCACGCGCGCATCGTGGTTTGCGGCACCGCCGCCATCGCCAGCTGGGATCCCTGGCCCGAAGGCCCGCGCGTCGAACGCCACCTGCTCAACAAGGCCGCGCAGATGTCGGGTTTTCTGGTCTGGGACTACGAACACCGCTACGAGGAAGCCGTTGCGCGCCTCGCTCCGCTGGTGCGCAGCGGTGCGCTACGCTATCGGGAAGAAATACAGGAAGGCCTGGAAAGCGCCCCGGGAGCCATCGCCGACCTCTACGCCGGCCGCAACCTCGGCAAACGCCTTATCCGCCTGACCTCCAACGATGAATGAACCTATGGCCAACAAGGCTGAAAAAAGCAGCTCCACCCCCGAACGCAACGTGTCCGAAAACTGGGATCAGCGCCTCGGATTCCTGATGCACGACGTCTCCCGGCTACGCCGCAAAGTCTTCGACGAAGTCATGAAGCCCGAAGGCATCACCCGTTCCCAGTGGTGGGTGCTGGCCCATCTGTCACGCCATGACGGCATGTCGCAAAGCGACCTGGCCGATCGCCTGGACCTCGGCCGCGCCGCATTGGGCGGTTTGATCGACAGGCTGGAAGCCATGCGGCTCGTGCGTCGGGGCGCCGACGGCCAGGACCGCCGCGCCAAGCTGGTCTTCCTGACCGAGGACGGCGTGGCCATGATTGAACGGATGCGCGGCAAGAGCGACCGCATGAGCGAAGCAATTCTTGAAGGCTTGAGCCAGGCGCAACGCCACCAGCTGGCCGACATGCTCAGCCTGGTAAAGGCGAATCTGCTGGCTTTCGGCAAGCCCCTGGATTGAGAGCCGGGCCGGCGAGTCACGCCGCCGCCTCTTCCAGGATCCAATCGATAAAGGCCCGGACTTCGGGACGCTGCGCCGCGCCGGGACGGCTTACGGCGTAATAGGCGAAGCGCGAGGGCCAGGGCTTGTCCAGCACCTGCACCAGCCGTCCGGCGGCGATTTCCTCCTGGGCATGGGCTGCCGGCACCAGCGCAAGGCCCTGTCCCGATTCCGCCGCGCGGATCAGCAGAAAGTCATCGTCGAACGCATTGCCGCGCTGCGCCCGGGGATCCTGGGCAACGCCGTGCGCGCTCAACCACAGCGGCCAGTCGGCGCGGTCCGCGTCATGCAGCAGCGGGTAATCCAGGCAGTCCGCCGGTTCTGCCAGAGTCACGCTGGCGGCCAGCCCTGGCGCGGCCACGGGCACGAGCACCGGCGCCATCAAAGGCACCACGTCCAGCCCGGGATAGTCGCCCAGCCCATGGCGCAGGGCGACGTCCACATGGTCGCGCCGCAGATCGACCAGGGCGGGCGTGGCTTCCACCCGGATTTCTATGTGGGGATGCCTCTGCTTGAATCGTCCCAGGCGCGGAACCAGCCACGACGCCGCAAACGTCGCCACGGTGCTGACCGTCAGGCTCTGCCGCGCCTTCATGGCTTCAAGCATGTCCACCGCCTTGTCGATCTGCGCGAACGCGGCGCTCAGCATGGGATAGACATCCGCGCCTGCCTCCGTCATGCGCATGCCATGGCGTTCGCGCACCAGCAGCGCAATGCCTAGCCGTTCTTCCAGCAGGCGGATCTGTTGGCTGATGGCGCCGGGCGTGACATGCAAGGCCTGCGCAGCGGCCGTGATGCTGCCGCGCTGGCTCACCTCGACAAAAGTACGCAGCGCCTGCAGGGGAAGCGTCGCCGTCATTTTAGGTTTCCTAAATTCAATATTGAGAAATGATCGCTGTACTCGCCAAATAGACAAAAGCAGAATTCCAGGACTGCAGCAGATCCCGAATATTTAGCAAATCTAAATAGGCAAGCATATGTTGAATCTATACACCGATAGTTCGCCGAATGGCTACAAGGCCACGATTGCCCTGGAGGAACTGGGGCTGCCTTACCGCCTGCATCATGTGCGCATCGCCGAGGGCGATCACCGCCGGCCGGAATTCCTTGCGCTGAATCCGCATGGCCGCATCCCCGCCCTGACCGACGAAGACACCGGCGTCGTGCTTTTCGAGTCCGCGGCGATCCTGCTGTATCTCGCCGAAAAGACCGGGAAGCTGCTTCCCGCCGACACCCTGGGCAGGTGGGAAGCGATCAAGTGGCTGCAATTCCATTCTTGCAGCGTCGGCCCCATCATCGGACAGCGCGTGCATTTCGACGTGTTCGACAAGTCCGGCAACGCCGCCGCAATCGAACGCTACCGGCGCCTGACCGACGACGCACTGGCGGTGCTGGACCACCGCCTGGCTGAACACCACTATCTGGCTGGCGACACGTACTCCATCGCCGACATTGCGCATTTCGGCTGGAGCCATATCGCGCGGGTGATCGAATTCGACTTCAGCCATCACCGGCACTTGAGCGCATGGCACGAACGCGTGGCCGCCCGCCCCGCCGTCAGCCGGGGCATCACCCTGCCTGCGGCCGCAACCGGCGCGTGACGACCAGAAGGACACCCGGCATGGATACCACTCAATCGCGCCTGGACACAGCGGGCGCATCGTATTTCGCGTTTTCCGCCCATCCCGGCTATCGGCGCATGTTCGCGCCCGGCCGCCTGACACTGGGCATCTTCCTGCCACTGCGCTTCTTTGAAGGCAGCATGGCGGTGCTCGCAGGCCAGGCGGAACTGGTGAAGCAGATCGATCGGCAGGAGTTTGCCGCCGTATGGGTGCGCGACGTGCCCTTGTTCTCGCCGTCCTTCGGGGATGCGGGACAAGTGTTCGATCCGTTCACGTACCTGGCGTTTCTGGCGGGACACACAAAAAAGATCGCGTTGGCGACAGGCAGCGCCATCTTTGCCCTGCGCCACCCCATCGACCTGGCCAAGGCGTCGAATACGATCGACCAGTTGTCGGGCGGCAGGCTGGTGCTGGGAGTGGCGTCGGGGGACCGGCCGGTCGAGTTTCCCGCTTACGGGCTGGAGCATGACGAACGCGGCGCGCGTTTCGCCGCGGCGGTGGCGTACTTTCGCCAGTTGATGCGGCCCGGGCCGCTGGAAATCGATTCGCCGCTGGGACGCTTCAACCGCGCGGAGTTTCTGCCCAAGCCCGCCGCTGGCGTCATTCCGGTGATCGTGACCGGCTCGTCGGGGCAGCCGCTATCGTGGATCGCCGAACATGCCGATGGCTGGCTGACCTATCCCGATGCCACGCATACGCCCCAGGGGCCGCAACGCCTCGCGGAAAAAATCCGTGCCTGGCGCGCCTTGATACCCGACGGGGGCTTCCGGCCGCACATGACCAACGAGTGGCTGGATCTGACGGACGATCCGGACCATCCGCGCACGCCGTTGCACAACGGATTCGTACTGCGCACGGGTAGAAAGGGTCTGATCGCCTTGCTGGAGGAATGGCAGGCGGCCGGCGTCAACCACGCCGCCCTCGGCATCCAGTTCTCGCAGCGGCCCGCGGCAGAAGTGCTGCAAGAACTGGCGGAGGAAGTGCTTCCGCTTTTTCCTTCACACCCGGGCCCGCCCACGCTGCCGGCCTCGTGGTAGCGGCACGCGGCCGCAAGCCATGAACGGGGGCCGCTACGCTATCCTTGACGGTTTTCATCCCGAAGCCCGCCATGGCGCAGCCCTCCGCCCGCATACTTGAAGGAACCATCGATCAGATCCGGCTCGCCGTGCCCGTCGTGCGGCGCGATGCTTTCCTGCGCATCGGGCCAGACAGCGTCATCGCCGCCGGACTCGAAGCGTCACAGGTCAATCAGCTGCAGCGCATGCATGAGCAGGGGATCCCGCTGCGCGTCGGCGTGATGGACGGCGATGACGGCCAGCTCGTCTTCTCCTGGGCTGTTCCCGCAAGCGGGGAGCCCATTCCACCCCGCTACTACCAATCGTTGAAACGGCGGGGATGGCGCGAGGTTGCCATCGGCACGGCGGTGGGCGCGGCATTCCTCTGGCTGGCGTGGCTGCTTGGCATCGGCAGCCTCACGCGGGTGTTCCTGATGGTCTTCGCCCTGGTCGTCGCCCTGGTGGCGTTGATGGTGGCCGGGTCTGCTTTGCATGGTCTTTGGCACAACCGCCGCGACCGCCCGCTGATCCTGGCAAGCGAAGCGCTGTTCGATCCCCGGCGCAAGCCCAAAGCCGCCACCGCGGGCCCGCCGCCCAAAAGGCCACGGCTAGAGCCGCTGTCGCAAGAGGACGATGGCGAGCCGCCCATCGCGCAGGTGCGGGGCCATATTTCAGGCCTTACGCACGAAACGCGGCAGGTCCACAAAGGGCCCAACTATGGCATCTATCGCTATACGGTCAATGGCGAGAACTTTGTGCTGCTCGCCCAGGAATCCTTCGGTGACGCGCTACCCTTCCTGGCCGAGGATGACCGCGTCGACATGGCGGTGCGCGCGGCCCCGGCCCATGACGGCCAGCGCGTCGTTTATGCGCTGCGTAATCTTGAAGACGGCCGTTGCTACATGTGCCACCGCTTCCATGGCGGCGAGCAAGGCAAGGACACGCCCATCCGCGTCGGCATGTCCCAGCGCGCGCGCCTGCTCAAGTTGATGGGCGGACTGATGCTGACAGCCTGGCTGTTGGTGGTCGGCCTGCAGTACTTCGCCGGCGCGGACGATCGGTCGTCACAGGATTTTCCGGAGTTGGCCACGTTCCTGCTGGTGGCTTTCTTGGTCGTCTGGATGGCTTTTGCCCTGCCTCTGCTGTGGCTGGACACGCGCTGGCGCATGGGCAAGCCCACGCGGCGCCAGCGGTTCACGCAACGGATCTATGCGCTTCTGCAACTGGGCATGCCTTTCGCGCCATCGCAACGCGTCGAAGACGTGTAGCGCGCGCAGGCCTCAGTTATCCAGCAACTTCACGGTTTGCGGGTTGTAGCCGAAGTATGCGCCGCCGCAGCCCGTATAGGCTTGCGCCGCGGGGGGCAATCCGGTGGCGCGTACGAAGAGTTCTCCTCGCGCGCGGATCTCCTTGTAGCGCTCGGCCGCCACCGTTCCGTCAGGCAGGAAATACAGACGCACGCGCAACAGGCCTTTGTCCGGATCTTTTTTGCTCGCCGCAGTGAAGGCTGGCACGGTAATCGTCGCCTCGCGCCAGGCCCCGGGCGTCTCGATCGTCTGCCAACGTACCCGCACGGGTTGATCCAGATCCAGCAAGACCGGGCTGCCACCGCGCATGGGGTCGCAAGGCCGGGACAATAGGCTGCGCGCGGCGTACGAACCCATGTCGTAGGACTGGCCGTTGATCTCCACCCTGGCGATCGTCTGCTGCGTGAGATTCTCCAGGCCGAACAGGGCCAAGCCGGGAATGCCGGCAGCCTCCATCTGGCTCTCGGTCGTGCCGGCAAAGCGCGCGATGCCCGGCGCGACCTCGACGTGGTCCGCATAGTGGTAGTACTGATAGACCACCAGCGCGGCCTCGCCGTACGCAAACGCCGAAGGCAGCTTGCCCAGATCCGGATACGGCAGCCGGCGCAGCGGCAGGGAAGCGGCGGGCTCTCCATCCTGGCTGGAATACACGTAGCGATCCACGCCATCTCGCAGGCGCGCGCCCACGTAGGGGAACAGGTCGCCAGACGCGGATCCGGGGTTCGGATAGCGGTGAAGGTTCAGGAACATGCGTTGCTCAGCAGATGCGGGTTCCAGATACCGCGATGCGCCGGAGGATATGCTCCCGCCGCGCATGTCCGGCCAGATGACATGGCCGCTCAGGTTGACGTGCGTTTCCTGGATCGCGGGGTTCGATTCCCGGAAGCTGTCCCGCCGGCTCCGCTCGATGGAGTCGCTGATGGGGACGATGGAAAGCGCGGACAACGTGGGCAGGAACAGCAGCGCATGGACGCGCCCCGGCACTTGCCCCTTGTCGCGCACCATGTACACGATCCAGCATAGCGCCAACAACACCGCCAGCGGTCCGCCCAGGATCACCCCGTAGCTCAGCAGCGCCTGCGCCCCCCAACCCAGGTTGTCGGCGGACACGAACACGATGCCCAGGAATGCGAGCAGGCTCGCCAGCAGGAGCGAGACCGCGATGCCAAACCAATAATCCCGGAACTTCTTCAACTGGATCGTCCTCGTCGGTTGCGACATGGCCGAGTGTAGACGGTCAGGGCGTCGCATGGCATACGGCCGCCATGAGCCGGGTCCGGGAATTCCAGCTTGCGATAGTTCACGGCCTGGGCGATGCTAGGTCTCACCTCAAGCGTTTCCGCCCGGAGCCCCATCATGTCGCTTGCGCTTTACGGCCACCCGTTCTCCTCTTACACACAGAAGGTGCTGATCGCGCTGTACGAAAACGGCACCCCGTTCGAGTTCCGCTGCATCGGTCCCGAAACCCCGCAGCACGCGGCGGAATGGCTGCGCCGCTGGCCCTTGCACAAGTTTCCCTTGCTGGAGGACGGGGACCGCAATATCGCCGAGACCAGCATCATCATCGAACACCTGCAACTGGAACATCCCGGACCGCAGCGCTTGCTGCCCGCCGAGCCCAAGGCGGCGCTGGAAGTGCGCTTCCTGGACCGGTTCTTCGACCTGCACGTCATGAACTGGACGCAGCATGCGGTGGGCGGCGCGCTCTCCGGCGACGAAGCCAAGCGCCGCGAAGCGCTGGCGCTGGCCGTGGAAAAGCTGGAGGTCGCCTATGCCTGGCTGGAAACCCACCTGTCCGGCAGGGCCTGGGCGGCTGGCGAAGCCTTCACACTGGCGGACTGCGCCGCCGCGCCCTCGCTCTTCTATGGCGACTGGACGCACCGCATTGCCGAGACGTATCCGGTGTTGCGCGCCTATCGGGCGCGCCTGTTGGCACGCCCCTCGTTCGCGCGCGCGGTGGAAGAAGCGCGGCCTTATCGGCCGCTGTTTCCATTAGGCGCGCCGGACCGGGATTGAATCCAGTCCTGGATCCGTAATGGACCCGTCGGACGTCACTCGTTGCCCGCGGCCATGTCCCATACCTTCTGCGCAATGGGATTCTTCTGTTCCTCGATGATGTGCGCCATCAAGCCCACCGAGCGGCCGATCATCGTCAGCGCCTTGCCCAGTTCAGGCGTCAGGCCCATGTCCAGGACGATGGCGCCCTTGGCCCCCGTGGCATTCAGTGGAATCTTGCGACCCGACTGCCGGGCGGCCGCGGCCGCCAGTTCCACGGCAAAGCGCGAGTAGTTGCCGTAATAGCCGCAGTCCTTGGCGATCTCGAACATCTTTTCGCAGCGAGGATCGCCGTCCACGTGTATCGGGTGCCCGACGCCGGGAATCTTGCGTTTGGCCGCCTTGTTGGCCTTGACGCATTCTTCGGCGTAATGGCGCAGCTCGACATCCGTGTAGCGGTCCTGCTTAGGCAGCGCGTCGCGCAAAAAGCGCGCCGCGTATTCGATCACGCCCAGAAAGCGGCTGCCGGCGCCCAGCAGCCCGGCTGCCAGTGCGCCTTGCATGGCCTCGGGCGCGCCGTGCAGGGTCAACCGGGCCGACAGGGCGCTGGGCGTGAGGCCATGGTCGGTAGCGCTGACCAGGAACAAGTTGAGCATGGTCTTGAGCTGGGGCGTGGGGAACTCGCCCAGCAGCTCCAGGGCCAGCACGTCGATGAAGTCGCGCTTGAACAGGTCGTGCACCAGGTCATGGCCACGCACCAGAATGGTATGGGCGTCGCCGCCTCCAATCTTGCTGTCGAACATCTGAAATCTCCGTAATCTATTTGGGCGGTCTGCTATTCAATGACGGCGTCCAGGGCCACCACGCCCCTGCCTTCGTCCAGCACGACCAGCGGGTTGACCTCCAGCGATTGCACGCCGTCTCCCAGGGCGCTGAACAAGGCGGCAATGCGCCGCACGGCGTCCACCAGAGCCTGCCTGTCGCGCGCCGGCAGGCCGCGATGGCTGGCCAGGCGCTTTGCAATGCGCGTCCGGTCAAGCGCGCGTTCGATCTGGGCGCGACTGGCAGGAAGATGGCAGCGCGCCACGTCGGCCTCCACCTCCACCCACACGCCTCCCGCGCCCACCGTCAGCACCGGACCGAAGACCTCGTCCCGATGCAGGCCCACCAGCATTTCCACGCCATCGACCACCATTTCCGACACGAGCACGCCGTGGATGGCCGCGGACGGCACCTGATGCCGCGCCGCATTCGAGAGGATGCGTTCAAAGGCGCCACGGACCTCGGTTTCATCGCGCAGCCCCAACTGCACTCCGCCGATCTCGCTCTTGTGCAGCACGCCGTCCGCCACCAGCTTCAGCGCCACGGGAAAGCCGATGGCGCGCGCTGCCGCTGCCGCCGCGTCGGCGGTGGCTGCCTGGGATTCCCGCGGTGAACGCACTCCGTACTGCCCCAGCAGCGCCTTGGCCTGCGCCTCGTTGCAGGGGAACTGAATAGCGGGCGCCGCGACTGGCAGCCCCGCGGGCGGGGCATCCTGGGCATCGTCCCGGCCCTGCTCCGCGTACCCGCTGACGCGCTTGAGCGCCAGCATTGCATTGCGCAAGCTGTAGAAAGGCGCGAAGCCCTCCTCGATGAGCAGATCGTGGGCCGGCCCGCGCCGGCTGCTCATCCAGACGGGCACGAAAGCCTTGGCGCCGCCTTGCGCAACGGCCAGCATGTTGCGCACCAGGCCCTCGGTGCTGGCCGAATAGTTGGAGGTAATGGGATAGAGCACCGCGTCAACGCCGGGATCCGCGAACAGCGGCGCCAGGCAGCGCCGGGCCAGGTCCGGATCCACCAGCGCCTTGGTGGTCAGGTCCACCGGATTGCTCAGGGCAGCATAGGCAGGCGCATGGCGCGCCATTTCGGCCACCGTGCCATCGGCCAGCACCGCCATGGCCAGGCCGGCTTCGCCCACCTTATCGGCGGACAACACGCCCGCGCCGCCCGACGACGAATACACGCAGATGTTGCGCAGGCTGCGCACCCCCACCCGCGACATCAGGCTGGCCACATCCAACAGCTCGTCCAGGTCCTCCACGCGGATGACGCCGTACTGCGAGAACACTGCATCGTTGACAGCATCTTCGCCCGCCAGCGATGCGGTGTGCGACTGCGCCGCCTTCTTGCCGAAATCCGAGCGGCCGATCTTCAACGCGATCAACGGCTTGCCCGCTCGGCGCGCGGCGGCCGCGGCCGCGATGAAACGGGGGCCGCTGCGTATGCCTTCCATGACTGCGCAGATCAGGTCGGTGCCGGGGTCCTGCGCCAGCCAATTGATGAAATCAGCGCTGTCGAGGTCCAGCTCATTGCCAGTGGAAAACCAGCGCGAAAAACACACGCCGCGCTCATTGCCCTGCATCAGCGACCGGCCCAGTCCGCCCCCTTGCGTCACCAGGCCGATGCGCGAGAGCCTGCCCGTCCTGCCGTCGTTGCGAAATTCAGTGGAGAAGGTCAGGCCCAGGCGTGGCGCCAACATGGTCATGCCCGCGCAGTTGGGCCCGTACAGGCGCATGCCGCTGCCCTGGGCCACGGCCAGCATCTCGGCCTCGACCGTGCGCCCCGCGACGCCAAGCTCGGCGAACCCGCCCGTGAACACGATGACGTAGCGCACGCCCTTCTCTGCGCAGGCGCGCAGCGTGGCAACGGCGGACTCGGCCGGCACCAGCAGCAAGGCCACATCGATGCCCTGGACCGGCACCGCCGCCACGCTGGCGTGCAAGGGCTTGCCGAAAAGCTCTCCGCCCTTGGGATTGACCAGATGCACCTCGCCGTCGAAATCCGAATGCTCAAGCACGTTGACCACCGTGGTGTGGCCCAGCGTGCCCGGCGTGGTGGACGCGCCCACGATCATGACCGACCGCGGCTGCGTCAGCGCCACGAGATCGTCGAAACGGACGTCGGGATCGAACTGGGACGGACTCACGCTCATTTCGCCTCCTGCCGGCATTTCATCAGGGTGGTCCATTCCGACTCCACCACGATCTCGCCATTCTGGTTCTTGACCGTGCGCAGCATGGTCACGCGGCCCGTGCCGGGACGTTTCTGCGACAGCGCCTTTTCGCCGATGCTCAGCTCGACGTGGATGGTGTCGCCGATAAGCACAGGCTTACGCCACTGGCAACGCAGTTCCGTCAAGGCCAGGCGGGTACCATCCATCAAGCGGTACACGGGCATGCGAGTGGTCAGCCCCGAGGCGATGGCCAGGGTCAGCATGCCGTGGGCGGCGCGCTGGCCGAAGGGATGGCTGGCGGCGAACACCGCGTCCGTATGCAGCGCGTTGTAGTCGCCGGACAAGCCGGCAAATTGCACCACGTCGGCTTCGGTGACCGTGCGGCGCGGGCTTTCCCAGCACTGCCCGGAAGCCAGATCCTCGAAGTACAGGCGACGGCCCAGATGCTCGTCCAGATCGAATGGCGTGCTCATGCGTAGCGTCCTCCGGTTACGTGCACGGTCTCGCCCGTGGTGAAGCCGGCCAGCCGGGACGCCAGGAAGGCAACCGTGGCGGCCACGTCCGCGGGGTCTCCCAGGCGGCCGACCGGCGTGTTGGTCTTGGCGCGTTCGGTCAGCTCTTGGTAGTCGGGCCGCTTCTGCATGCGCGGAGTCGAAATGACGCCGGGGGCAACCGCATTGGCGGTAATGCCAAACTTGCCGGATTCCAGCGCCAGCGACCGCGTGAAGCCGATCAGGCCGGCCTTGGCGGCCGAATAATTGGTCTGCCCGGGATTGCCCAGGTGAGCGCGCGAAGCAATATTGATGACGCGGCCAAAGCGCTGTTCCATCATCAGCGGCAGGACCGCCCGCGAGCAATGGAAGGCCCCCTGCAGCGTCACGTCCAGCACCGCGTGCCAATCTTCCTCGGACATCTTGGTCAGATAGCGGTCGCGCGCGAAACCCGCGTTGTTGACCAGGATGTCGACTTTTTTCCAGCGCTCCACCGCCTGCTGCACGGCTTGGCCCACATCGTCCTTGTTCGTCACGTCGGCGCGCACGCCCAGCACCTGACCGCCCAGGGCCGACAATTCCTCGCAGGCGGATTCGATCGCCGCTTCATTGGCGTCGCACACCACCACGTTGCAGCCTTCCTGCACGAAGCGCCTGGCCATTGCCATGCCCAGCGTGCCCGCGCCGCCCGTAATGAATGCGGTGCAACCGTTCAATTCCAGATCCATGATGCCATTCCATTCAAGTTTCAATGTTCCTGCCGCGCGCGGCCCGGCTGGGCCCGGCGGTCAATCGACCTGCAACCGGGCTTGCTCCACCAGGGTCTTGGCGCCGGCTCTTTCCTTGGCCCAGAACGCCGCGAAGGCTTCCGGCGAGCTCCCCACCAAGGGCGTGTATATGCGTGCAAAGCGCTCCCGTACTTCCGGCATTTGCAGCGTTTCGCGCAGCGCAGCGGAGAACTTGTCGACGATGGGCTGGGGCGTCCCGGCCGGCATGACCACGGCCTGCCAGGTGGTCACCTTGAAGCCGGGCACACCGGACTCGGCTACGGTCGGCACGTCCGGCATGTCGGACACGCGCTGGTCGCCGCTGACCGCCAGCGCGCGCAGGGCGCCTTCCTTGATGAAGGGTGCGGTGGTGGAGCGGCTGTCCACCATGAAGGACAAGCGTCCGGCGATCAGGTCCTGCAAGGCGGGCGCGCTGCCCTTGTAGGGCACGTGCGTCATGGGCGCGCCCAAGGCCAACGACAGCGCGGCGCCGGCCACGTGCATGGAGCTGCCATGGCCAGCCGATCCATACGACAGTCCTGAGTCCGGCTTCCTGGCGGCCTGCACCAGGTCCTCCATGGTCTGAAACGGCGACGACTTCGGCACCACCACGACCAGGGGCGAATCGGTCAATTGCGTCACCGGAACAAAAGCCTTGCCGGGATCGAGTTCCACTCCCTTGTAGAGATAGGTATTGATCGCCAGCGGCCCCACATTGGCCCACAGCGCGGTGTAGCCGTCAGGCTCGGCCGTGGCTACGGCCTGGTTGGCGATGTTGCCGTTGGCGCCCGGCTTGTAGATCGGCACCACCGGCTGTCCGAGCTTTTTCGAAAGCTCGTCCTGCACCATCTTGAAAGCGATGTCCGACGCGCCGCCCGGTGCAAAACCGATGACCATGCGGATGGGCCTGTCCGGCCACGCGGCATGTGCGGCCGCGGCCAGCATGCAGGCCGCGAAGCCCGAAGCCAGCTTGACGATGAATTTCATGTTGTCTCCGTTGCTAGCCGCTGACGCGCTAGATGGTGGTGTCGTACTTGACGTTCTTGAGTTGCGTGTTTTCGTAGATGGCTTCCAGCCCGCGTTCCTTGCCGATTCCGGACTGCTTGTAGCCGCCGAACGGCGCGTCGAACGACGTGCGCAGGCCGGTATTGATGGCGACGCTGCCCGACTGCAGGCCGCGCGCCATGCGCAGGGCCCGGCCCCCGTCGCGCGTGTACAGCACCGCGGCCAGGCCGTAGCGCGTGTCGTTGGCAATGCGCAGGGCCTCTGCCTCGTCGCGAAAGCCGATAAGGGACTGGACCGGGCCGAATATCTCGTCCTGCGCGCTTTGCATCCGCGCATGGGAGTTCAGCAGCAGCGTAGGCGGCACGAAATAGCCTCGGGCCGTATCGGCTTCCAGTTTCATCTGGCCGTAGCGCGCAGGTAGCGCGCCTTCTTCCGCCGCCAACCCCACGTACTTCTCGACCCGCTGTTTCTGCGCGGCGCTGACCAGGGGCCCCATCTCGGTGGCCGGGTCCGTGGGTGCACCGATGCGCACGGCGTCCAGGCGCTGCTGCAACAAGCCCAGGAACTCCTCGCGCACGGATTCCTGCACCAGCAACCGCGTGCAGGCAATGCACACCTGGCCGGAATTCTTGATGAGGTCCCCCGCGGCCACGGCGACCGCCTTGTCCAGCGGCGCGTCCTCGAACACGATCAGCGGTGACTTGCCGCCCAGTTCCAGCGTGACCCGCTTCACGTCGGCCGCCGCGGCCGCCTGGATGCGCGCTCCCGTCACCGTGCCTCCGGTAAACGAGACCCGCGACACCAGCGGATGGGTGACCAGCCGCTCGCCCACCGTGGCGCCCGGTCCGTTGACCACGTTGATGACCCCCGGCGGAAATCCCGCTTCCTCGAACAGCCGGGCCAATGCCATGCTGGATAGCGGCGTCACCTCCGACGGTTTGAGGATCACCGTATTGCCCGCGGCCAGTGCCGGGCCGAGCTTGTTGACCGTGAGGGTCATCGGATAATTCCACGGCATGATGAGCGCGCACACGCCCAGCGGCTCGCGGATCGTGAAATTGAGCACGTCGACGTTGCCCACGGGGATGGTCTCGCCGCGCAGGGCCGGGATGATGCCCGCGAAGTACTCCAGCGATGCCGGCATGCCCTTGAGCGAATCCAGCGAATGCGTGATGGGCTTGCCCACGTTCAGCGTTTCGATCCACGCCAGCTTTTCTCGGTCACGCTCGAACAGCTCGGCCAGCCGCCGCAACAGCTTGCCGCGGTGGGCAGGCGTGGTGCGGCGCCAATGCGTTTCGTAGGCGGCGTGCGCGGCTTGCACCGCGGCGTCGACGTCGGCCGCCGACGCCTCATGCACGCGGGCAAGCACCTGCGCCGTTGCAGGATTGAAGGTATCGAACGTGCGGCCTTCGGCGCCTGCGCGCCAGCTTTCCCCGATCAGCAGATCATAGGGACGGGAATCAATGACATCCATGCGGGCGCTCCTTACGCGGCCATTTGCAGGTATAGGGATTGGATTTCTGCGGGCGCGAGGACCCTCGGATTGATGGGCATGGAAGCGCTCAGCATGGCTTGGCTTGCAAGCAAGCCAGCATCCTGTTCCGACAGCGTCAAATCCGCGAAACGCAGCGGAATACCCGCCAGCCGCGCCAGAGACTCGACCGCTTCGATCAGCGCCGTGGCGTCCTGGTGATCGTTGCCTGTGGCGGCGATACCCAGGGCGCGCGCGGCCGCGGCGTAGGGTGCGGCGGCGGTCTGCGCCGTATGGCGCGCCACCACGCTGAAGATCGGACCCAGTACTTCCGCATGCGCCATGTGGACGCGCGACTCCAATGGCGTGCACATGGCGTGCACGGCGTCCACCTTGCTCATGCCGATGGCCAGCCCCGCCATGTAGGCGCCCATCTGCATGTCGGCGCGCGCGCGCAGACTGTCCGGCACGCGCAGCACGTCGGGCAGCGCCCGCATGCACAGGCGCAGTGCCTGCAGCGCCATCGCCTTGCCAACCGGCGATGGATCGGTATTGATCCACGCGCCCAGCGCATGCAGCACCGCGTCGAAGCCGCCTTGCGCTGTGGGGCGTGGCGGCAGGCTGAGCGTCAAGTCGGGCTGCAACGCCACCAGGGACGGCCGCGCGCGATTGGAACGGATCAGCCGTTTGCGTCCGTCGTCGCCCTGGATCAGCGCCGCCGAACTGCTTTCGCTGCCAGTGCCCGAGGTGGTGGGAACGGCAATAAAGAGAGGATCGGCCGCGTGGGCAGCGGCGGCCAGCCAGGCCTGTCCGCTGGGCTCCTGCAGGTCCTCGGCATCCAGTCCGCCCGCCAGGCAGGCGTAAACCGCCTTGGCCACGTCGATGGCGCTGCCGCCGCCGACGGCCATGACGGTGGCGCAACCCAACTCGCGGGCCGAGCGCAGCGCGGCCCGCACCTGCGCCATGGCGGGATTGGGCACTACCCCGTCATAGACGTGCCATTGCAGTCCTGGCACGGCCGCAAGCGCCGCCTCCACGCGAGCGCCCACCGCCCCCCAGGTGCCGGCGTCGGTCACCACGAGCGGTAGCCGCAGGCGCGTGCCGGCGGCAGCCAAGGTCCGCGCCAGGGCATTGGCGCCCCAATGGCAAACGCCCGGCCAGGCCATCACGCCCTGGGCCTGGAGCGCACAATCCTGCTCACCGCTCACATCGTCCTCCTGATCTTGCATAATTTGCTATGCGAATTTATAATTCATTTAGTGAATTGATCATAAAAAAGGAGCTTGCCCGTGTCAAGAGCCTCATCCCGCGCGCCCAAGCAGGACGCCACCGAAGAATCCGCCGAACCCGACCGCCAATTCGTCACCGCGCTTGCTCGCGGGCTGGACATCCTTCGCTGCTTCAGCGCCGAACGGCGCATGCTGGGCACGACGGAATTGGCCCATCTGACCGGCCTGGCCCAGCCCACCGTCTGGCGCCTGTGCCATACCTTGCAGAAAACAGGGTTCCTTGCTGCCGTGCCCGGCAAGGACAAGCTGCAACTGGGCATCGCCGCCATTGCGCTGGGCGGCTCGGCGCTGGCAGGCCAAGAAGCGCTGGACGTCATCCGGCCCATGCTCCAGGCCTTGGCAGACCGCTATCAGGTGGCTGTGGCTCTGGGCCGGCGCGACGGCGACAGCATCGTCTACCTCCTACGCTGCCAGGGGAACTCGCCCCTGCTGATGAACCTGCGCGTGGGTTCACGCATTCCGCTGTTCCACAGCGCGATCGGCTGGGCTTACCTGGCCTGCTGCTCGGCCGAGGAACGCGACGCGCTGCTGCAGGAAGCCCGCGCCTCCGGCAAAGCCGGAGACACGGCGGAACAGCAAGCCATCGCGGACGCCATCGCGCTGTACCCCGAACGCGGCTTCGTCTATCACGAGCGTCCCGCCTATCAGATCAACACAGTCGCCGCCGCGATCGACCTGCCCGCCGGCGAACGCTATGTCGTCAGTTGCGGCGGTCCCGCGGCGCTGCTGCCCCGCGCACTGATGCTCGATGAAGCCGGCCCTACGTTGCAGCAGCTGGCGCGCGAACTCCAACCCATACTGCTGATGGGGAGGCATGTGTGACGCCGCCCCTCGCGCCGGCCCGCGTCCCCGCCATTCCCCAAAGCTGGCCCACCCGCATCACGGAATTGATGGGCATACGTTGGCCCTTGCTGCTTGGCGGCATGATGTGGCTGTCCGATGCGCGCCTGGTAGCGGCCATGGTGCGCGCTGGCGGCATGGGATTCATTACCGCGCGCAGTTCGCGCACGGATGAAGATTTCAGGCAGGCGCTGCGCGACTGCGCCGCGCTGACGGACGGCCTGCCCTTCGGCGTCAATCTCACGCTGTCGCGCCGCGCCGCCCGCAATGACGCCATGCTTACCCGCCTGCGCATCGCGCTCGACGAAGGCGTACGCCTCTTCGAAACGGCGGGGCTGCCGCCCGCTCCCTTGCTACCCGCCATACGCGAGGCCGGCGCCATCGTCATCCACAAATGCGCGCACGTGCGCCATGCCGTCGCCGCGCAGAACATGGGCGTGGACGCGATCACCCTTGTCGGCATGGAAGAAGGCGGCCACCCCGGCAGCAACCAGCTGCCAACTTTCCTCAACGGCGCCTACGCCCTTGAACAGCTGCACATTCCGCTGGCGCTGGGCGGCGGCATCGGGCATGGGCGGCAGATCGCCGCGGCATTGGCGCTGGGCGCCGATGCGGTGGTCATGGGCAGCGTCTTCACGCCAGCCCAGGAAACGCCTGCGCATGACGCCTATAAGCAACGGGTGGTCGCCACCAACGAACACGGCACTCGCACCGTGCTTGGCGGCCTGGGCGACACCTGGCGCATCCTCGACAACGAAAACGCCCGCAAAGTCGCCGCCCTGGAACAGGCGGGCGCGAACAGCTATGCGGACTTCGGCGAGCTGATCAGCGGCGAACGCACTCAGGCGCTTGCCTATCAAGCTGGCCTGCACGAAGAAGGCATGCTGTCGATGGGCCCCGCGGTGGGCTTTGCGCGCGGCATCGAGCCCGTGGAAAGCATCGTGCGGCGGCTGCAGCAGGAATGCATGCAGGCCAGCGCGCGCTTCCGGCGCATGGTCGATTCCGCCTGAAGCTTCCCGCGCCAGCGGCGTCCTTCCCCCTCTCATCCCTGCCCCGCCCCCAAAGCGCGGCAGGGATTTTTCATTGCCGCGTAACGCGCGCTCTCTCGCCAATTCACAACCCTTATTGCGGCGTGAAAACCGGCGCAGTATTATCAATTCATTAAACGAATTATTAATTCGTTATGCGAATTAAAAACGGACCAGGCAAGAGTCCGTCCCGCGCGTCGCGAGCGCGTTCAATCCAAAAAAACAGGAGACAGGAATGGAGTTCAGCAAGATGGTTGCGGCAGTTCTGCTGGCCGCGGGCTTCGCAACGGCGGCCTCCGCCGCGGAATGGCCGGACAAGCCGATACGCGCGGTGATCGGGTTTGCGCCAGGAGGACCTTCGGATATCGCGTTCAAGATGATGCAGGACGAGCTCAGCAAGAAGCTGGGCCAGCCCGTCATCCCGGAATACAAGCCTGGCGCCAACGGCAATCTGTCGCTGCTGGCCGCGGCCAGCGCTCCCGCCGACGGCTACACCATCCTCTGGACCAATGCGGCCACCATCGCCGTCAATCAGTACCTGTACAAGGACCTGAAGGTCGATCCCGCCCAGGCCTTCGCGCCCGTCGCCCAACTGACGGATTCGCCCCTGGTGGTCGTGGTACCCAAGGATTCGCCCTACAAGACCATGGCGGACCTGATCGCGGCCATCAAGGCGGACAAGCAGGCCACGCTGACCTATGGCTCACCGGGTTACGGCAGTTCGGCGCACACCGCGGCGTCCTCCCTCGCGCTGGCCCTGAACACCAAGCTCACGCACGTGCCGTACAAAGGCAGCGCGCCCGCGCTGCAAGACCTGATCGCCGGACGGCTGACGTTCATGATCGACAGCCGCTCCAGCTCCCTCCCCTACATCAAAGACGGCATGCTGCGGCCCCTGGCCGTCAGCGGCGCCACCCGCGTCAAGGATCTGCCAGACCTGCCCACCATCGCCGAATCCGGCGTGCCCGGCTTCAAGGTCACCACCTGGCAGGCGGTGGTCGTCCCCACCGGCACGCCCAAGCCCATCATCGACAAGCTCGCGCGCGCCCTCGAAGACACCGCCGCCATGCCGATCGTGCAGGAACGCTTCGAACGCATCGCCACGCCGCTGGTCAGCAGTTCGCCCGAGGCGTTCGCCAAGTTCTGGGCGGAGCATCGCGAGGCCACCCGAGACCTGGTGGAACGCGCCAATCTGAAGATGGAGTAAGGGCATGAGCAACATTGACCTGACGCCAGAACAAGAAGCGCTGCGGGACAGCATCCGCCGCTTCATGCAGGCGGAAGTCGTGCCCATCGTGGCGCAGCACGAGAAGGCGCGGACGTTTCCGTTCGACCTGATGCCCAAGCTGGCGGAACTTGGCTACCTGGGCGGCAACCTGCCGGAAGAGGAAGGCGGGCACGGCATAGACATGCCGACGTGGGCCATGATGATGGAAGAGCTGGGATACCACTGGCTCTCCTTGCGCACCATCGTCAACATCACCAACGGCTCCATCAAGCGCCTGGCCGCGCACGGAACGCCCGCGCAAAAGGAGAAGTACCTGAAGCCGCTCATGGCCGGCCGCCTCAAGGCCTGCACCGGGCTGACGGAACCGAATACCGGCTCCAATATCGCCGGCATCCAGACCCGGGCCGAGCTGGTCGGCGACGAATGGGTCATCAACGGCCGCAAGCTATGGATCACCAACGGCTGCGACGCGGATTTCGTCATGGTGGTTGCGCGCAGCTTCAGCCCTGCCTGCGAAGGCAAGCTGTCTACCTTCATCGTCGAACGCGCGCTTGCCAACTATGACGTCCGCAAGCTCGACACCATGGTGCTGCGCAGCACCGGCACTGCCGAGTTGGGTTTCACGGATGTGCGCATCCCGAAGGAAAACCTGGTCGGCGTTGAGGGCGCGGCGCTCTCCGGCACGCTAAAGGGCCTGGACGCCGCGCGGCTGAACATCGCCATGGGCGCCGTTGGCGCGGCGCAGGCAGCGCTGGATCTGTCCACCGACTACGCCAGGCAGCGCGAGCAGTTCGGCCGCCCCATCGGCAGCTTCCAGCTCGTGCAAAAGCATATCGTCGACATGACGGTTCGCGTCGAAGCGGCGCGCGCCCTGGGCATGCGCGCCGCCCACGCGCTGCAAGCCGGCAAGGACGTGCGCCAGGCCTGCTCCATCGCCAAACTCTACGCAACCGAAGCCGCCCACGAAGTGGCAAACATGGCGTTGCAAGTGCATGGCGGCCTGGGCTATTCGGAGGAGTATCCGATCGAACGCATCTTCCGCGACACCCGCGGCGGCATGATTCCGGAAGGCACGACGGAGATCCAGACCCTGATCGCCGGACGCGAGATCCTGGGCATGAACGCCATCAGCTAGGCGGCGGACGCGGCTGCCATCCCCGTTCGGGAGCGCAGCCGCGTTGCTCAGGCATCCCCCTCGTAATTGACGATAAAGTCCGGCGGCAATGCCGGGCCCCACACGTACAACGAATCCTCCGGCGGATAATCTCCCGACGGCCACTGCTGCCCTTCGGCGATGTAGTCGATGTCGTATGAATACTCCGCGTAGCTGCCCCAAGGATCGCGCACATAACGGAAGTAGTTGGAGCCCAGTACATGGCGGCCCACCCCCCAGCCCTCCGCGTAACCCGCCGCCCCCATCTGCTCCATGCCCAGTCCCACCGCATCGATGGACGGCACGCACCAGCTGCTGTGATGCAGGCCCAGGCCATGGGATTTGGCCAGCGCGATCAGATGATGGTCGCTGCCGTGCGGACTGTGAATGAAGGCGATCACATCGCCCGAAATGTCCGACACACGCAGGCCGAGCGCGTCGACGTAGAACCGGGTCGCGCCGACCACGTCGGCGCTGAACAGCAAGATGTGCGACAGGTACAGCGGCTTGACCTGGCGCACCTGGCTGCGCGCAGGCGCGCGGCCGGCGTTGCCGCTGGCCTGGCGCGGTTCTTGCGGCGCGGGAGCCGATGGCGAGGACTTGCGGGCGATCCGCAGCTGCAAGGCCAGCCCGTCGGGAGCCTCGATCCAGAGCCCGCCGGGATCGGCGCCCGGCGGCGCGGCGATGCGCGCAATGCCCTGGCTGTCCAGGTGCGCGGCGAAGCGCTCCGCGTCGCTGGCGTGGATCCCCATGCTTAGCCACAGCAGGCGTTTGCGGTCCCCTTGCCGGATACGCGCCCAGCGTTGCGGATGACCATGGGTGTAAAGCGCCAGGTATTCGCCTTCATCCCGCACATCCAGGCCGAAGTTCGAATAGAAGCGCCTGGCCTCTTCGATATCGGGAACGCTGAACACGAACTCATCCACCGAGTGCACGGCGAGCGGCGCTGTCTGCGCATTCGATTGCATGTCTGTCTCCAGGAATCTTGTTCTGTTTTGGCCCGCATGCCCTGCATTTACTGCTCGACGGCTACTTTCCGCGCCAGGCCTTCATACAGGGCCGTCTCCGTTGCATAGAAGTCGCGCATGTCCGCCAGAGTATTCTGCGCGGCCAGCTCCATTCCGGTCGAAACAACATACTCGCGAAACGCTGCGTCTTCCATGGCCTGGACGATCGCGCGGTTAAGGCTGGCGACAGTCGCATCCGGCGTCTTGGCCGGCACCAGGAAGGCTATCCAGGTCCCGTATACGAAATCCCGCAGCTTTACGCTGGACGCCGAGAGGGACGGAACTTGCGGCAACTTTGGGCTCGGCGAGGCGCCAGTCGTGCCGTAGGCCCGTATGCGCCCCGACTCGATCAGGTCCAGCGTCGAGCCGCCCAGGGGCAGGAAGCTCAACTCTATCTGTCCGCCCATCAGATCCTGCGTGACCGGCGGCACACCGCGATAGACGACATGATTAAGTTTGAATTCACTTTGCCGCGCCCATTGCTCCCCCAATAAGTGAATCATCGAACCCGGGCCGATATGGCCGAAGTTCAGCCCCTTGTCCCCCTGGTTCCGCGCGAGCTGGGTCAGTTCATCGAGGTTCCTGGCCGCAAGCGCATTGCTACCGGTCAGGATGTAGGGCAGGCGCGCCACCACCGCCACGGCGCGCAGGTTTTCGGCCCGATACTTCACATGCTGCATCGTGGCAGGCGTCAGGATGGGTTCGGTCTGGGACGCGATCAGCAACATGCGCCCATCCGCCGGCGCGTTCAGGACCCGTTGCGTGCCGATCGAGCCGCCCGCCCCAGGTTGATTCTCCACAATGACGGTTCTGCCCAGCGCGGCCTGCAGCAGCGGCTGCAGCTTGCGAGCGACACCATCCGTGGGATTGCCCACCGGTTGTGGAACGACAATGGAAACAGGCGGCGCGTCGGCCTGCGCGTGCCCAGGAGTGAACGCCAGGACGCCGATCAGGGACTGCAGACATGCGGCAACGCCGCTAAGCAACGCTCTCATTGCTGGCCTTTCTGGTTGGACTCGTTGGACGGTGAGACGCCGCCGGCGATCAGTGTCCCGCTAACGTCGTCACTCGAGTTGAAGGCGTGAAACCATAGGGCCGAATTGGGCGAACTGCCCTTTCAGCAGTGCGCTCATCTGGTCGGGGCTGGACCCGCTTGGTTCGGCCCCCAGCTCGGCAAGACGTTGGCGGATCGCGGGCTGCTGGACGGCACTGGCCACCGCCTCGCGTATACGCGCCACGACAGCATCGGGCGTCTGGGCCGGCACAAGTAGACCGTTCCATCCCTCGGTGTCGATGCCGGTAAAACCCAGCTCACTGGCTGTGGGTACGTCAGGCAGGGATGGCGAACGTTGCGGAGACGTGACGGCCAGCGCAGTCAAGGAGCCGGCCCGGATGTCGCTCAACGATGAAGACAACTGGTCGCCGCCCATCTGGATGCGGCCCGCAAGCATTTCACTCTTCAGGGGCGCCGCGCCCTTGAACGGCACGTGCGTCATGGCGGCGCCGGTCTGCTCCTGGAACCATACGCCGAATACGTGGATGTAGGAGCCTGGGCCCGTCGAACCGTAGGCGTAGTGGGTGGCGGGATTCTGCTTGAGCAGGTCCGCGAACTCGCGCAGATTGCGCGCCGGCACCGAAGGCGTGGACGTGATGACCAGCGGCACGTTCGCCACCACGCTCACGCTGCGCAGGTCGGCCAAGGGATCAAAGTTCAGCCGCTTCGCCCCCTGCGCCACCAGCGCGGCCAGCGGGTAGGAGATATTGGCCATCAACAGCGTATAGCCGTCTGGCGCCGCCTTTGCGACGGCATCGGCGCCTAGCAGGCCGCCCACGCCCGGACGATTCTCGACCACCACCGCTTGCCCCAGCTGCTGCGACATAGGCGTCGCGATCAACCGCGCGATCAGGTCGGTGGTCCCGCCTGCCGCGAACGGCACCACGATCTTCACGGGCCTCGCCGGCCAGTCCGCGGCGCTGGCCACGCCCAGACTGGAGGCCAGCCCGGCCGCCAACAGCAGTTTCGCCCAGCGCCGGCGCGCGGGACTCGTCACGGATCGGTTCACAACGGAAGCTACGGTACGCATGTCTGGAATTCCTGGAAGGGAGCGGGGCTGCGCACCTCGGCGCCATGAATGGCGCCGAGGCCTCTGGATGCGTGGCGAACTGCCTAGGCGGCGGAGACTTCGTCGCGGATGCGGTTGCGCAACACGCCGATGCGTTCAATATCGACTTCGACGGTGTCGCCGTCCTTCATGTACAGCTTGGGTGTGCGGCCGAAGCCGACGCCCGCGGGTGTCCCGGAAAAAATGATGTCCCCGGCCTGCAGGGTGATGGCCTCGCTGACCGTCGAGATCACGGTGGCCACGTCGAACAGCATGTCACGGGTGTTGGACGACTGCATCGTCTCGCCATTGAGGCGGGTCTCGATCCGCAACCCGCTTCCGCCCGCCGGCAACTCGTCCGCCGTGACCACGTATGGCCCCCAGGTACCCGTGCCGTCGAAGTTCTTGCCCACCGTCCATTGCGGCGACTTGAACTGGTATTCGCGCACCGAGATTTCATTACCCACGGCGTAGCCGAACACATGGTCCAACGCCTGTTCCTTGGAAATCCTGCGCCCGCCCTTGCCCAAGACCACGACCATCTCGCCCTCGAAATCCAGCGTATCGCTGAGCGCGGGACGCTCCACGACGGCATCGTGGGCGCCCAGGCTCGTCGACACCCGCAGGAAAAGCGTCGGGTAATCAGGCTGCGCGTACGGGCTTTCCTTGGTGTGGTCCGCGTAGTTCAGGCCGACACAGAGAATCTTGGGCGGTTCGATCGAGGGCGATAGGAAGGTCGCGCGGTCGGGATCGACGAACTGCGTGGCCGCGGCGGCCAGGCGTTCCAGGTCTGCCAGCGTCTTGCCCTGGCGCAGCAGCGCGCCCAGGTCGGTGCCGGGAGCGGCAAGCAGCGCCAGGCGGCCTTGCACGAGAGCGGCGGCGCACGGCGCGCCGTCGATTTGTAGGGTGGCCAGTTTCACGTGATCTCCTGATGGTGAGGGCTGACCGAAGAATATGTAATCCTAAAAATATATATATTCTGGTTTTCCCTGGATAACTTGAGCTTCATAGATAAAAACCTTATCGTTTCGCATGACTTCCGCCTCGACCCCATTCCGGACTGCGGCATCGGCCCTGGCCAATGACATCCGCGCAGACATCATCACGGGCCACCTGCCCCCAGGGGCACGCCTGCGCATCAAGGATCTCTGCGAACGCTACGACAGCGGGGCCATCCCGCTGCGGGAAGCGCTCTCGCGCCTGGCCACCAGCGGATTCGTGGTCGCGGAGGACCAGCGCGGCTTCCGCGTGGCCGACGTCTCGGCGGAAGAATTGCTCGACATCACCGAAACCCGGATCCACATCGAATGCGAAGCGCTGCGCCGCGCCATTGCGCGCGGCAGCCTGGACTGGGAAGAGCGATTGGCGGGCGCGCACTACCGCCTGAGCCGCCTGCCCCTGCATGCGCCCGACGGATCGGGGCTATCCGCCGAATGGGAACAAGCGCATTCCGCCTTCCATTCGGCACTGATCAGCGGCAGCGATTCGAAGTCGCTCATTGCTATCGCCGAACTGCTGCGCGATCAGACCGCGCGTTACCGCTACCTGTCCGTGCAACGCAATACCGGTGCTAAAAGCGCAACGGCCCCGAAGAAGGGCAAGGAACGCAACGTGGCTGACGAGCACCGGCAACTGCTGGAAGCCGCGTTGACCCGCGATGCCGACACCGCCGCCGAACTGCTGGCCCAGCACTTGCGCCAGACAACACAATTGGTACTGGCGCAGATTCCCAGCCACTAGGCACAAGGCCGGCCTCTCCGGCATTCCTTCATCGCAATCCGCTCGCAGGGCTTGACACTGCACGTCCAGCCCACAACCTACCAATAGTAGGTTACTATTGGTAGGTTAACTATCAATGGAGTGGATACGCCATGCACGCGCTCATCGTTGTCGCACACCCCGATCCCGCCTCGCTCACTCATGCGGTCGCAAGACAGCTAGCGGAAGGAATTTCCGCTTCCGGCTCCGGGCATACTTTCGAGATCGCGGACCTGACCGCGGAAGGATTCGACCCCGGTTTCACGCAACGGGACGTGCTGCTCGCCCAAGGCAAGGCAGAGCCGCTGCCGGAAATCGCCGCGGAGCACGCGCGCCTGGAACGCGCGGATGCCCTGGTACTGGTCTATCCGGTGTATTGGTGGTCTTTTCCGGGGCTGCTCAAGGGTTGGATAGACCGCGTCTTCACGCAAGGCTGGGCCTACGACGATACGGACGGCAAGCTGGTCAAGAAACTGCAGCGGCTCAAGGTGCATCTGATCGCCCTCGGAGGTGCTAACCAGCGCACCTATGCCCGCCACGGTTACTTCGGCGCGATGAAAACCCAGATCGACCACGGCATCTTCGGCTACTGCGGCGCCAGCGTGGCGACGTCGGAACTGCTGCTGCCGTCGGACGCCGGCTTTCCCGCCGCGCACCTCGCTACCGCCCGCACGGTGGGCGAGAAGGTTTTCGCTTCGCGTGCTGTAATCCGCGAGGAGGTAGTCGAACCATGACCATACAAACACCGGGCGCCGCCAAAGCAGCCACTCATCGCCGCTTGTCCAAGGACGAGCGGCAGCGCCAGCTGCTGGACGTCGCCTGGAAACTGATCCGCGACGAAGGCACCGACGCCCTGACCCTGGGACGACTGGCCACGGAAGCGGGCGTCACCAAACCCGTTGCCTATGACCACTTCGCCACACGCAACGGGCTGCTGGTCGCGCTGTATCAGGACTTCGATGTCCGCCAGACGGCGTTGATCGACGCCGCCATCGCCGCCAGCAAACCCGTCCTGAAGGAAAAGGCCCGGGTCATCGCATCCGGCTACATAGAATGCGTCATGACCCAAGGGCGTGAAATTCCCGGCGTGCTGGCGGCCCTGGGCGGCTCGCCGGAACTGGCTGCGGTCAAACACCGGTACCAGCAGGCCTTCATCAAGAAATGCCAGGCCATCCTGGCGCCTTACGCCGGCCCGGCCGGCATTCCGCCCGCCAGCATGTGGGCGATGCTCGGCGCGGCCGACGGCCTGGCGCATGCCGCCGTCACGCATGACATCAGCGTGGAACAGGCGCGCGACGAGTTGATGGAGACCATCCAGGCAATGGTCAAGCGCAGCAAGTCATCCGCAGCAAGCGCATGAACGTCAGCGAAAAGCGGGCGCCCCCAGTCCCTCACCGCAAGGGCATCGCCACCGGGCGCAGCGGGGCGGCATCGCCGCCTCGGATCTTGAGCGGTCCGCCGATGAAGGCAAATTCATAGACCTTGTCGCGCGACAATTCGTCCAGGGCCGCCAACTCGATGATGGGCACGCCCTTTTGCGCCAGCAGATAGGTATGCAACGGCACATAGTCGTCGGCGACCTCGGAGGGGAAAGTCTCGAAGCTGAGATTGTCCGCGCCCAGGATCATGGCGCCTCCTTCCTCGACCAGATAGCGCGCCGCGTCCAGCCCCATGCCCGGCGGCTTGGCCATGTAGGCGGCGGGATCGTTGTACAACTTCATGCGGCCCGTGCGGATCAGGACGATGTCGCCTTCGCGCAGCTCGGTCTTCTGGCGCGCCAAGGCAGCCTTCAAGTCCTGTCGGGTGATGCGGTATTGGTCGGGCAGCATGTCCACCCCCTTGAGCGCGGCCACGTCGATCAACACGCCACGCGCCACCAACGGCGGGAATTTCTCGATCCCCGTGCGCTTCCAGCCGCGGTCGCCCAGATGCTCGTCGGCGCGAAAGCCATTCCAGATCTTGCCATGGATGCCGAAATGGTTGAGCGCATCGATGTGCGTGCCCGTGTGGCTGTACATCGAGAATGCCGTGCCTGTGTAGCTGCGCATGGCATTCATGTCCTTGCCCACGCCCATCGGGTCGTCCACTTCCGTGCCACGCGGGGTGTGCGTCATCCAGAACTGATAATGCGGATCGCCGGCGTCCTGCCAGCTGGGCATCCCCACGTAGTACTCCGTGGCCAAGTCATAAACCTTGCCGCCCGCCACGCGCGACATGACGGCGGCGCGCGACTCCGGCGTGATCAGATTGAGGCGGCCGATTTCATCGTCCGGCCCCCACGGACTGATGCCAACCTCCTGCCCCGGCGCGGGCGGCCGCGCGGGCGCGCCGTGTGCGAGAGCGTTGAAGCTGATGGCGGCGCCCAGCGCCAGGCCGAGCAATTTTTGGGTGTAGCGGATAGTCATGGTGCACCTTGTGCGTAGTTCCCCGTGCAGGGACGAGAAGAAGAAAGAGAATGAGGAAGACGTGCCAGCGATCAGACCGGGGCCGGAGCCGGCATCAGCGCCAGCAACCTGTCCCGCAGCTCGACGGTCGACATGGTGCGCAGGCGGGCGCGGTGCGGGCCGGCGATCAGCGTGGGGATGGAATCGATGGCCATCCGTGCAGCGGCCTCGCGGTCGGCTTGCACGCGCTGCAATGCCATAGGGCCGTGCATGTGGGCGGCGAACTCGTCACGGTCATGGCCGAGTTCAGTGGCGATGTCCAACAGCACGGCGCTATCGCCGACGTTGCGGTGCAGACTCAGATGCGCGTGCTGTATCGCATCGAACATGTCCCAGTGGCCCGCGTCGCCGCCGAGCAGGTGCGCGGCCTGGCATGCCAGGGCGCCCGCCATGCCGCTGGGATAGTCGAACGGTTCGGCGCGCATGCCCTCGACGTCGATGCGGGGCTGGTCGTCGTGGCGGGCGCAGGCTTCCCAATGGCCCAGGATCACCTGCTTGGCGCGCTCCATCGAGCCAAACACCTGGCACATCTGTTCGGGCGTATCCTGCAACACAAAGCTGCGCTGGCGCACGGCGATGCCCAGTTCGGCCGCGACCTGGCGCAGGCGGGGAGACATGACATAACACCAGCCGCAGACCACGTCGTGGAAGAAGTCCACGGTCAGCGGCGCGGAAGAGGCGTTGTCGGGGGTCGAAATCATGCTGGCATCCATCTCGTTTCAATGGACGCCAGCTTAAGGATGGGCCGGCGCGGGAGTAAGGTGTCCGCCGGCAGGACTTTATTCGCTGGCCGTTAAGAATCGCCGCGCATGGCGGCGGGCAGATGCTCCGCCAGAAAATCCACGAAGGCCTTGACCTTGGGCTGCAGGTGGCGACTGGTCGGATAGACGGCATAGACATGGCGCGGCGCGGCCGGCCGGTCCGGCAGCACGCGAACCAGCTTACCCCTGGCGATCGCGGGCGCGGCCAGAAACGATGGAAGCGCGCCGATACCCAGCCCGTGTTCCAGCATGTCGCGCAGCATCAGGCTGTTGTTGACCTGAACCAGCGCGGAACCGGCCAGCGGGTCCGCCCGCGCGCCGCCGTCTTCGTCCGGCATGGTCTCCGGCCCCTCGGCCAGGGTATAGCTCAGGACGTCATGCCCATGCAGCGCTTGCACACCGTCCGGCCGCCCGCGGCGGTCCAGGTATGACGGCGCCGCGCAGAGCACCTGCGTCAGCGACGCCAGCCGACGCGCAATCAGCGTGGAATCATCCAGCTGCGCCCGCAGCCGGATCGACACATCGAAGCCCAGTCCCACCGCGTCGACCAGACGGTCTTCCATCGCCAGGTCCAGCCGCAGCTCGGGATACTGGCGCAAAAACCGCGCCAGCAGCGGCGACAGCACGCTCAAGGCAAAGGACACCGGCGCGTTCACGCGCAGCCGTCCCGCGACCAGCCGCGATTGCTGCTTGACCGACCTTTCCAGGGCATCCAGCTCATCAAGCAGCCGGCAGCATTCCGCGTAATAGGCAGCGCCCGTGTCGGTCAGGCTCATCTTGCGGGTGGTCCGTTGGATAAGCACCGCGCCCAGATGGGCTTCCAGCGCCCGCAATTGCTTGCTGAGGCCGGCGGACGACATATCCAGGTCCTCGGCCGCCTTGGCTAGGCTGCCCATTTCCACGATGCGCCGGAAGGCGCGCATGTAGTTGAAGGTGTCCATGAAGGCAGGAACGAATGATGACGAAGCCGGGATTCTGCGGGGAATCGCCACAATCGCCAAACCTGATGTCGCTTGCCACCCGCCGCAGCCCCCAAAACCGCGCGCGCCTGTGGAGGGCAGGACTGAACGACACATTTAGTTTCAACGGTTCATAAGTCCATAACAATGAATAGGGCATATTGCTCCCCGCCACTGATATGCCTTTCCGGCTTTCAGGCGTGCACATGATTCCCTTAACGCACTGGAGACCTGAATTGCCGACTTTCAAGCAAGCTTGCGCCCTTGTTTCACGCCAAAAGGCGGTCTTGGCAGCCGCCGTCCTCGCCCTGGGCAGCGGCGCCACTCTTGCGCAGCAGGCAGCGCCCGGCCAGATGCCGAGCCTGGCCGCCCTGAGCGGACAGATGCACGCGGCCGCGGAGTACTGCAATGCCTATCCGGCCGCCCAGCTTGACCAGATGAAGCAACAGCAGAAAACCGCTGCAGGCGCCCAGGGTCTCTCGGCCGCGGACTTTGATTCCGCGTTTGCGCAGGCCTACACCACCACCAAAGGCCAGTTGGCCACGTTGAGCGCAGCCGACAAGGAAAAAACCTGCTCGCAGCTAAAGGCCATATCGGCGGCGCGCCCGCAATAACCGGCCTTTTCGACAGGTCTGACCGTCTCCGCCTGCCCTGTGAACAGGCGGAAGCGCGGCGCCCACGAGGCGCCGCGTTGGCGGCGCAGAACACTGTGGGAGACCACGGGCCTTTATCATCGGATCTACGGCGGCGTTGCGATCGCGATCGCGCACCGCTTTTCTTGGCCCAGATCACAGGAGACTCTCTAGTGGTTAGATCCGCAACGACAGCATCAATTTCTTTCCTGCCCCCAAGACATGCCACCAGCTTCTGGCGGCGCCGACGGGAGAGGCCCTGGCTGGCATTCCTATTGCTGGCGGCGATGCTGTGTTGCCTATCCTACTCCTGGCCAGCGCAGGCTGCGGGACTGCTGCAACCGTCCGCAGCGGCGGCGGCGCCCTCCTCCGCGCTGACCCCGGCGGCGCTGGCCGATCTGCTGGAAAATCCCGACGCGCGCAAAGCCCTGGTGGACGAGCTGCGGGCCCAGGCGGCGGGAAGCAAGCCGCCGGCATCCTCCCGCTCCGCCACCGCCGCTCCGGCGCCCGCGCTGCCGGCCGAGCCCGGCCTGCAGGAACGCATGGCCGACAATGTGCAGCACTTCCTGACCGGCCTGGCCACCGATATGGGCCAGGGCGTCGAAGACATGCGCGCGCTGGCGTCGGGACACAGCCTTCGGATGGACAGCGGCGCCGCGGGACATGCGCTGCTGCCCCTGGCGCTGGCCGCGGCGGCCACGATCATCGCCTTCGTTTTGCTGCGGATGATCGCCATGCTGATCTACACCCGGATCGACCGCTGGGTGGCACGGCAGGGCAACGAGCCCGAAGCGCCACCGAAGCGCGGCGCGCCTGCGTCCGTGCGCGCACTGTACCGGCGCGTGGGCGCCATCGTGGGAGCCGTGGCCATCGACGCGGGCGTGGTGGTGCTGGCCGCCATGGCCGGCGGCGCCGCTGCCCTGTGGGGCACGCCGGGGCGCGGGGCGCTGGACGCGCTGGCCGCCGTTTTCCTGCGAGCCTTCGTGTCAGTGGAGATCGTCAAGGTATTGATCCGCACGGTGTTCGCCGTCAGGCATCCCCATCTGCGCCTCCTGCCCATGAGCGATGACCTGGCCGCGTATTGGGCCAACTGGCTGCTGCGCATCGCCACGGCGGCAGGCTACGGCACGCTGCTGATCGATCCGGTCGTGTCGGCCTCGCTGTCTCCCGCCCTGGGCCGGCTGGCCAACCTGCTCATCATGCTGGCGGTGTATGTGTACGCCGTGCGCGTCATCTGGCGCAATCGCCAGTCGGTGCGGGAACGCCTGGACCGCCGGGCCGCAAGCGCCACCACTTTCATGGGTTCGCGGCTGCATTTCCTGTCGCGCGTGTGGCACGTGCTGGGCATAGGCTACTTCACCATCCTGCTCGTGGTCAGCCAAGTGGACCCGATCAACGCGCTGCCCTTCATGGCCCGCGCCACGGGGCAAACGTTGCTGGTGATTGGCGTCGGCAGCCTGCTGATCCTGCTGCTGAACACGGTGCTGGCCAAGCCGATCCGGCTGCCCGCGGATCTGCGCCGCCGCCTGCCGCTGCTGGAGGCGCGCGTGAACGCCTACGTGCCCGCGACGTTGAAGCTGTTCGGCCTCATCATCCGGGTCGTGCTGGTGCTGCTGGTCCTGGACGCGTGGCGGGCCTTCGACCTGTCGCGGTGGCTGGCCTCGGACGCCGGAGGCGCGGCCATCAAAATGACGGTGAACATCGTCATCGTGCTGCTGATCGCGGCGCTGGCCTGGACCGTGATCGCCAGCATCATCGAACACCGCCTCAGCCAGAGCGAGGGACGCGGCATGCCCAGCGCGCGCGAGCGCACTCTGTTGGCCTTGTTCCGTAATGCCTCGCTGATCGTCATCGTGACGATGACGCTGATGGTGCTGCTGTCGCAGATCGGCATCGACGTTGGGCCGCTGATTGCAGGCGCCGGCGTGGTAGGCCTGGCCATCGGCTTCGGCGCTCAGAAACTTGTCCAGGACATCATCACGGGCGTTTTCATCCAGCTGGAAAACGGCATGAACGAGAACGACGTCGTGCAGGTCGCGGGCGTGTTCGGCACCGTCGAGAAAATGACGATACGTTCGGTGGGCATACGCACGCTGGACGGCGGCTATCACCTGGTGCCCTTCTCGTCCGTGGACGTGGTGGCGAACCACATGCGCGACTTTTCTTACCACCTGGGTGAGTACACCATCGCGCATCGCGAAAGCGTGGACGACGCCATCGTGCACCTGCGCGCCGCCTTCGCCGAGCTGATGACCGATACGGTGCTGGGGCCAGAGATCCTGGAAGACATCACGGTGGCCGGCGTCACGGCGGTCAACGAAAAGGGCGTCACCATACGGATCCTGATCAAGACCACGCCAGGCATGCAATGGGCCGTACAGCGCGGCTACAACCGGCTGCTGAAAAAGCACTTCGACGCGGCCGGCATCGAACTGCCTTACCCGCACACCGTGGTGTACTTCGGCCAGGACAAGCGCGGATACGCGCCGCCCGCCAATGTGTACGTGCAGCCCGGGCGTCCCAGCACAGGCGAGGACGCGCCCGCCGCCGGACATACTCGCCGGCCCCTGGAGCCGGCGCCCCGCGGCGAGGACTCAGCCGAGGTGCTGGGCAACGAGCTGGAGGCGCGCGAGGAAAGCGACATGCCCCGCGCATGAGGACACGCCCGGCAGCGACGGCGGGCCGCCGCCCCCTTAGGCGGGACTGGCGGCCCGCCTACTTCCCGTACGTCGATATCACCGCTTCCAGCGGCACATGACCTTTGCACAGCCCCGAGTACACGGGCTGTTCACCGGCTTCCACCGCCATGGCGTACTTGACCGCCGGGTCGTTTTCCAGACGTTGACGCAGCTTTGCCAGTTTGGGCCAACGGGACGAAGCGGCGACCTGATGAAAATCCAGCCAACGCGCGACCCCGACCAGCAAGGCATCCGCCAGTGTCGGACGGTCGCCCATCACGAACGGGGTGTCGCCCAGCATTGCCTCCAGCTTGTCGTGCCGCTCGATCACGCGTTGCGCCCCCCACTCGCGCAACGTCTTCTGCAATGCCGGGTCCGGCGGATCCATTTCCAGGGCGACCCAGTGCGGCGTAAAGGCGCCCGTGAAGCCTGTATTCAGGAAAGCCATGAACTGGTGCATGCGGTCGGACTCTGGAGAGAGCGGGTCAAAGCTGATTCTCCGCTCGCTGTCCCGGTTCTCTATCCACCGCGCAATCGCCATGGTTTCCGTGAATACTGCGCCGTGTTCGCTGACGAATGCGGGCGTCTCATGACGCGCGTTGATCCGCGCGTACGAAGGCAGCCGCATTTCGCCCAACATGTCCACGCGGCACAAGCGATAAGGTTTGCCCAGCCACTCCAGCGCAGCGACGAGCCCCATGGAACTTCCTAGCGGAAATCCGTATACAAGAATGGGTTCCAAGATGATTTTCTCCGTAGAAGATGGTCACGCTGCGCAGCGCAATGGATTCTACGGATCTGATGGGCCAAGTAAACTACGCACATTTTTGTGACCATGGCTCGTCAATGAAAGACCTGGTTTCGCGCTGCCCTATTGAAGAGGTCATGCAGATCCTGAGCGGCCGATGGCCGACGCTGCTGATCTATTACCTCAAGGACGGCACCAAGCGCTTCAGCGACCTGCGCCGCGACAATCCGACGATCTCCCACCGGATGCTGACGCTGGAGCTACGCAAGCTGGAACTGGCCGGTATAGTCCAGCGGACCGATTTCGACGGCTATCCGCGGCGTGTGGAATACGACCTCACGCCGTCGGGCAAAACGCTCGTCCCGCTGCTGGGGGCACTGGGCGATTGGTGGGACGAGGCCGCAGCAGCGTCCGGGGACGCTCGCTGACCGGACCTGCCGCCGTCACGCCCCAGGATCCTGGCCGTCCGCTTTGCCCGTGCCGATCAGATCCACCAAACCATCCGACAAAGTACCGCGCCAGACCAGGTAATCGTGGCCGCCCGCCACCTCGCGGTGCGTCACCAGATAGCCCTTGGCCAGCAGCACGTCCCGCAGATGCCGGTTGGTTTCCAGAATGCCCGGCTGGCCGCCGCGCCCGGATTCGAACAAGCCTGCCCCGAGGAAGAAGCGCACCGGCAACTTGCGCACGGCGACGAATTGCCGCGTCAGCCACTGGTCCTCTTCGCCCGCCGGTGACCACCAATAAGAACCGGACTGGCTGAGCACATTGCCGAAGACCTCCGGATGACGAAGCGCGGCATAGGCCGACGCCAGTCCGCCATAGCTGGATCCCCCGATGACCGTGCGCGCGGCTGGCGCAGCAATGCCCTGCTTGCGCGCCCAAGGCATCAGCTCTTTGGCCAGGAAGTCGGCGAAGTCCGGATTGGGCGGCAATTCCTGGCTGCGGGACTCAGCAGTGGGGTTGTCGATGAGCAGCGCCGCAGTGGGGGGAATGACGCCTGCGGCGATCATGTTGTCCAGGATGGTGGGCGTGGGTACCCGGCCCAGATAGGCGCCGGCGTCAAACAGCACCAGCACGTGGTTGTTCGCGGCATCCGGCTGCCAGCCCGCGGGACGGTACAGGTGAATCTTGCGCGTGTTCTGCAGGCGCTCGCTGCGCAGCTCCAAGGTCTGGACCGTGCCTTGCCGCACACCCGCGCGGGGCTCGACCCAGGGTTGTGGCGGCGCATCCGCCAGTTCCACCATGGAGTTGGTCTGAAAGGCATCGACGCCCCGCTGCGGATAAGCCTTCGGGTTGTATGGATCCGCCTGAGCCGTGGCCAGGATGGCCCGGCGCCGCGCCATCCCGGACCCCGGAAGCTCCGGCACATCGGGCGCCAGGCGGTACGACAAACGCGTGGATCTGGGCACGACGAAGCTCGCGTACCAGACGTCCGAATCGCCCAGGCGCGCCAATTGCGCGTGGTCCGACGACGGTCCGCCAAACAGGCGCACGTTGCGTTCCGCGCCGCGCCACAGGAATGTGACGCGGTCATGCTTGGCGTCCACCGCTTCGACCAGCGGCGCGCCTTGCCGAGCCACCTCTTCCCAGAAGGAATCCGTGGTTCCCCCCTGGGCCAGCGTGGCCGCGAGCGCGGCCAGGCGCGGGCTGTCGAGCGTCGACATTGGCGCGCGCTGTTGCGCCAGGGGCAGACGTTCCGTCACGGCCCATCGGAACGCCCCCTGCCCCTGCGCCCGTACGGTGTAAAGACCGTCCGCGGGCGCCACCAGCATCAAGCCTCCCGCGGGCTTCTCCTGGTCGCTCAGCCGACGCACATGACGGCCGGCGCTGTCCAGAAGATCCAGGGTCACGCCGGCATCCGCCGCCCAGGTACCCGCAAGGAACTCTCCCTTTTGCAGGGATATCCGTTCGTCCACGCGGCCCTGGGTGGGCACGGTGCCCTGCTTGGACTGTGCTGCCGCCATGCCCGGCGCGAGCCCAGCCATCGATACCGCCAGAGTCGCCGACGCCATCCACTCCCGCCATTCCAACCTATTCTGCTTACGCATATGCATCCATTCAGTTATCCACAATGCTGCCGTGTTCACGCGCGCGGCAGCCGCTATCCCTCGCGGGCCGCAAGCCGCCGGGGGGCCCATGCGCTATCTGGCGCTCCTTTCCCGATCCGACGCGCGCTCACGGCCGCCATCCAGCCAAAACCCAGCGCAGCCGCCAACGCCGTCGCATCCACGCCCAAGGCCGCCGCCGAGGTGTGCGCCCATAGCCCGGACGCGGGAAACAGGCCGCCCGCCAGCGAGGTCAGGGGAATTGCCAACGTCAACGCGGCCGCCGCCCATAGCAGGTGAACCCCCGCCACGGCGCCCCCGCGCAGAAAGGCCCAGGCCACGCAGGTAAAGAACGCGGCGTAGTACAGCCCCTGGAGCCACGCGTTCAAATCACCGACATGCCCGTTCAACCATTTGGCGGCAACCATCATCAACGAAATGCCGCATACGCATCCCAGGCAGATGCCGACGGTGGCCGAGGCCATCAGCCTCGTGTCGAGCCGCTGCACCGGGATTTCACCGGTCTGCCGATTGGCGCGCTTGCGGCGCGTTTCAATCCAGAGCAGATTGCCGCTGTAGAACAGCCATGCGCCCGCGAGCCCAAGCAGGAAGTAAAGCCACTGCACCGCCACGCCGCCAAAGGACGCCATGTGCAAGGCGAAAAAGCTGCTGATCCAGAGATTGGGCGCATCCTGCCCGCCAGGCAGGTAATCCCGATTGAGCACCTTGCCGGTATAGGGATCAAGCGCTACAAAGCCGCCCCGCGCCCTGGGCGAAACCGCGCGGTCGTCCTTGCCCCACACGCGCACCACGGCGCGCGCGCCGGTGACTTGCTGGTACTGCAGCGTATCGGGCTCGAAACCCGGCACCAGGCCGCGAACCTCGGCCACCAGCTGCTGGGGTGTCAGCATGGTTGCGGGATTGCGGGTGTGCACCGCCTCACCGCCGCCCCCGGACCGTTGAAAGACCGACTCCAGCTTGCCTTCGTACATCAACTTGTCCTGCAGGTCGTAGATGCCGTCATGAAACGCAAACACGACAGAGCTAAGCGCCATGACGATGTGAAACGGCAATGACACGATGCCCACCACGTTGTGCGCATCCAGCCACATGCGTTTCAAGTTCTTGCCCACCCGCAAGGCAAAGAAGTCCTTGACCAGCGAAGGCAGCAGCACGATCACGCCCGAGACCAGCGCAAGCGCATACAGCGACGCGACGATGCCCATGAACCAGCGGTTGGGATCACTGTCCACGGGCAGGCCCACCACGCGATGGAGCACGTCGATGAACGGCATCAGCCCGCTGGGCGCGGAGGGCTCCAGCTTGAGTTCTCCCGCCGGATCCAGGTATGCCACGTAATGACGCACTGACGACTCGTCATGGTCGTCGGCGTGTGAGTCTCGGACTTCCCAAGCCAAGCGGGCCGGCACGTGCTCGGCGTCCTGCAGATGGATGCTGAAGCCCTTGGCCACGTCCGGCCGCGCCTCCACGGTTCTGGCGATGAGGGCCGGCACCTCGTCCAGCGGCACAAGCGGCACCGCGGCAGGCGGCGTCGCCCAACGCGTCAACGGGTCCTTGAACACGGTCAACGCGCCGGCATAGAAGGCGATGAAGAGCGCCATGCCTGCCAGGATGCCCGTCCAGGTATGGACCGATTTATAGATGCGTATGTAGTCGGCTCTCATGATTGCGATTTCCCCTCAGATCGCCTTGGCAAGGAACAGCCCGCCATAAAGCAGCGCGCACGCTCCCCCCAGCCATATCCAGGCGCGCAGGCCGCTGGCGAAGAAGTACACGGTGCTGGCAATGCCCAGCCAGACCGGCGGCACCAGCCACATGGCAAGCTGCGATCGCGTCGCCAACGGAATGCCTGCCGTCACCGCCGCCAGCGCAGCGCTGGCTCCCATGGCCAGGGCGAAGCCGAGCAACACGCCCGCAAGACTCTTGGAGATCCAGTCGCGCCGGATCGGCGCGGGCTTAGCTGGCTTCATGCGTATCGGTTCCGTGCAAGCCCGCCAGCACGCCCAGATAGGGAATCAGGCAGAAGAACAGCATCAGGGCCGTGCAAAACACGAATACGGCAGCCACGATGGAAAATGCACGCAGGCAGCCCCAGCCACCCAGCGCCAGCAACAATACGCCCGCGATGCGGGCGGGCAGGATCGGCCACGACGCAGCGCCCCATTGTTGGTTCGGCGAGGCGCGATAAACACAGAAGCAGCCCAGAAACAGGCTGGCCAGACTGAGGACGATGATAGTTGCCATGGTCATCCCTGGATGAAATGCGCGGTCGGTCTCCGCCCGCCCTCGGGCCCATGACGGCAGCCCGAGACACCCGGCGAGCGGGACGCACCGCCGGCGTTCAGAAGCTGATGCTGGCGGAAGCGGTGACGGTGCGGGCGGGTCCGAGCGTCGCGATCGGCGTCGTGTCGCTGAAGCTCCCCGCGTAGTAGTGCTTGTCGAAGACGTTGTTGACGTTCAGCCGCAGCACCACGTCCTTGCCATTGACCTTCGTGGCGTAGCGGGCTCCCAGGTCCAACTGCCCCCAGCCGGGAATCTCCAGCTTGTTGGCCGCATCTGCGTACTGGCTGGACGTCGCTTGCACGCGGCCGCTCAACGTCAGGCCAGGCACCCAGGGCGTGTCCCATTCCAGCCCGGTATTGGCCTGCCAGCGCGGCGCTCCCACCGCGGTGTTGCCGTCATAGCGGCCGTATGAGGTCTTGACCTGCGTGCCTTGCGTGTACGTGACGCCTCCCAGCACGCGCACGCCGGGCACCAGTTCGCCGAAGGTGTTCCATTCCACGCCGCGCACGCGCTTCTCGCCGCCGTCCGCATAGGTCGGATTGGCTGCGGAGCCCTCCGTGACCAGCATGGGCTTGTCGATCTGGAACAACGCCAAGGTATTGGTGAACGTGCCCGCGTTCCACTTGACGCCCACTTCCTGCTGCTTGGTTTTGTAGGGAGCAAACACCTGCCCGTAGTTGCTTGCCAGCGTGTCCGTAACGCTGTCGCCCTTGCTCAAGCCTTGCACGTAATTCGCGTACAAGGAGACATCCGGTCCCCAGGGCTTCACGACGATGGCCACGGCTGGCGTCACGGCATCTTCGTCGTAGCGGGACGTCGTCTTGCCTGTCTTGTCGAAGTTGGTGGTCTTCACGCGTTGGTTGCGCAGGCCGCCGGTCAGGAGCAGCTTGTCGTCGAAGAACGACATGGTGTCCACTAGAGCCAGGCTGGTGAGCGTGTTTTCCGCGGTCTTGGGCGCGCTACCCGGCACCGCAGGCATGACCGGCGTGATCGGGTCGTAGATGTTGGACTTGAAGGTCGATGGCGTACCCGCGGCCGACCCGTCCTCCAGTTTCAACAATGAGGCCTGGAGCACCAGTTCGTGGCGCACGCTGCCCGTGTTGAAGCGCGAGCGCAGGCCCGCTTCGGCCGAAGTGGCGTCCGTGTATGCGCGCTGCCCGACCATGTTGCCGGTGAAATTGCCATTGGCGTCGATCTGCCGCGCGTGGGTGCCGTTGATCAGCCCCGATTGGTGGCTGTCGCGCTTGCCCAGCCCCGCGAAGGCCGACACCCTGTCATTGAAACGATACTCGGCGCGCGCCACCACGGCGTTGCTCTGGATATTGCCGTAGCCGGTGCTGAACTGATTGATACGGGGATCGGGCGCGTCGGGCACGACCGAACCGCCGAACCAGAACATGGCGGGCGAGCCGCCCGAGAACGACTCCTGGCTATGGTAGGCGTCTATCGACGCGCTCAGGGCGCTGCCTCGAAAGTCCAGGCCGGCCGAAAGAAACTCGCGCTTCCTGGACTGGCCGTCCAGCGTGGTGGCGCCGTCGCTGAAAGAACCATTGACGCGGGCGCCCCATTCATTCGCGCTGCCGAAGCGGCGTCCGGCATCAACTGTCGTACCCAACTGGCCGTCCGCCTGCCAATTCACGCCGAACGTGGCATTGGGCGTATCGTCCGCCCGCTTGGGCACCAGGTTGATCGTGCCGCCCACCGCGCCGCTAGGCGCCATGCCGCTAAACAAGGCGTTCGGCCCCTTCAGCACCTCTACCCGTTCGACGAATTCCAGTGGTGTGCGGCCCATGGGCGCCAGCCCGTACATGCCGTTGATCGCCACATCGTTCTGGTTGACGTCGAAACCTCGAATGCGGAAGTTTTCGTAGGCATGCCCGCTCGATGTCGTGAACCGTACCGAGGGGTCGTTCGCCATGACGTCCGCGAGCGTGCGCGCCTGCTGGTTCTGGATCAGTTCGGAGGTGTAGCTGGTAACGTTGAAGGGCGTGTCCATGACGTCCTGATTGCCCATCATGCCTAATCGCGCGCCCTGCGCCACTTGCCCTCCGGCATAGGGCGCCGGCAGTTCCTCGTCCGACACCGTGCCCGCAGTCACCGTGACGGGCTGCAGCGTCGTGGTTTGCGCGGCAGTCTGGGCGCTGACGCCGGCGGGAACCATCAATGACAAGGCAACTGCCGGACTGAGCCATTGAGCGCGCCGCGTGAGCGCCAACTGTGTTTTCTTAGACAAGATTCACCGCCCCAAAACGTAAATGAGAATGCGTATCAGAGGAATTATATGTCTATGAAAGCAGATGTAGGAAGCCGCTCAGCGTCAAAAGCTGATACAGGACAAACTTCATGAGGTTGATCTGCGGGTGCACCGAGGGCGCGCCAGTCAGCGCCCGGCCGGCGCCCGGGTGAAACTTTTTTCCTTAATCGGGCGGTAACCCGCCCTGAACGAAAGAACATTCTCCCGGAACGTTTGTATTATGGAATCGCCATAAGCCAATGGCCGCGATGACTAACGTTGGCAAGCCATGTCCGAAAAAATCCGCCGCTATCCTTCCCTTTCCCATTGGGGCGCATTCACTGCGGTCGTCGCGGACGGCCGCCTCGTCGATTGTGAACCCTTTGCCCGCGACTGCGCCCCGTCGGACATCCTGCGGTCCATGCCGGCCATGGTGCATTCCCCGCTGCGCGTGAATCGCCCTGCCATTCGCAAGGGGTGGCTGCGCGACAGGCACCTGAGCGACGGAAACGAACGTGGGCGCGACGGCTACGTGGAGGTCAGTTGGGACGTCGCGCTCGCCGCCGTCCATTCGGAGCTCCAACGAGTGCGGTCCGAACATGGCAGCGAGGCCATCTTCGGCGGTTCATATGGCTGGTCGTCGGCGGGGAGGCAGCATCATGCGCGTACCCAGACGCACCGCTTCCTGAATGCCGGCGGCGGCTGCACCAACCAGGCGGGAAACTACAGCTGGGGCACCGCGCAATTCCTGTTGCCCCACGTGATCGGCAGCTACACGCCCGTGACCGGACGCGTGACGGACTGGAACAGCGTAACGGCCCACACACGGCTGTTCATCGCATTCGGCGGCATGCCCCTGCGAAACACGCAGATCACCTCGGGGGGGGCCGGCGACCACCCTGTGTCCGGACAGCTCGAACGCGCACGGGAAGCGGGTGTCGAATTCGTCGTCATCAGCCCTACCCGGCGGGACGTGCCCGCCGGCCTGGAAGCGCGCTGGATACCCATCCGGCCGAACACCGATGCCGCCTTGATGCTGGCAATGATGCAGGCGCTGATAGCCGACGGCATCCACGATGAAACGTTCCTGAGAACCCACTGCGTCGGCTTCGATGCCCTGCGCGCGTACCTCGAAGGAAAAACGGACGGCATTCCCAAGACCCCTGAATGGGCGCAGGCAATCTGCGACGTGCCCGCCACGGTCATCCGCGAGCTCGCGCGCGAGGCCCGCAATGTACGTTCGATGCTGACTTGCGCCTGGTCACTGCAGCGCGCCCACCGGGGCGAACAACCCTACTGGGCCTGCATCGCGCTTGCGGCGGCCCTGGGGCATATCGGCATGCCCGGCGGTGGCGTGGCGTTCGGCCATGCTTCCATGAACGGTGTCGGCAACCCGCGCATGGAGATTGCAGGCCCCGCCATGGAATCGGGGCGCAATCCGACCGGCTCGGTTATCCCCGTGGCCCGCGTCACCGACATGCTGCTGCACCCCGGACAGGCTTACGAATTCAATGGGCGCGAAAGCATTTATCCCGATATCAAGATGGTGTACTGGGCGGGCGGCAATCCCTTCCATCACCAGCAGGACCTGAATCGTCTGAGCCGGGCATGGGCCAAGCCACAGACCATCGTCACGCACGAGATCTGGTGGACGCCCATGGCGCGCCGCTCCGACATCGTGCTGCCAGCCACCACGACCCTGGAAAGAAACGACATAGGCGGATCGACGCGGGACCGCTACGTATTCGCCATGCATCAGGCATTGGCTCCGATTGGCTCCAGCCGCAATGATTTCGACATTTACCGGGAGCTGGCTGCGCTTGGCGGCTATGAAGAGGCCTACACGCAAGGCCGCGACGAGATGGCGTGGATACGGCATATTTTCGATTCCATGAGCAAAGCGTGGCGTGACAGCGGTTGCGAGGCGCCTGAGTTCGACGCATTCTGGGACCAGGGGTATGTGGCCATTCCCGAGCCCAAGCAGCCCTTCGTGCTGTTCGAGGACTTCCGCCATGACCCCGCGGGCCATCCTCTGCGCACGCCATCCGGCCGTATCGAGCTGTATTCGGAAAAGATCGCGGGCTTCGGCTATGCGGATTGCCCGCCCCACCCCGCCTGGCTGGCGCCAGCGGAATGGCTGGGATCGCCAGTGGCCGCCCGCTGGCCGCTGCACCTGCTTACCCCTCAACCCGCGGGCAAGTTGCACTCCCAGATGGATGGCGGCAAGGCCTCGACGGATCTGAAGATCAAAGGCCGTGAAGCACTGCACATCTCGCCCGCAGATGCCAAAGACCGGCGCATAAGCCAGCATGATCTCGTCAAGGTGTACAACGACCGGGGCGCCTGCCTGGCGGTGGCGGTGATCGACGCGGATCTTAAGCCGGGGGTCGTGATGCTGCCGACGGGCGCATGGTTCGACGCCGTGGACGAAGGACTGGAAGTCCACGGCAACCCGAACGTGCTGACGATGGACGTGGGCACCTCGCGGTTGACTCAAGGCAGCAGCGCCCAGTCGGCGCTGGTGGAAGTGGCGCCCTGGAAAGATGCCGCCCCGGTAGTCCGAGCCCTCGAGGCGCCCGCCATCACCGAGCTGGCGCACAACGCGTAGCTATCCGTGGTCCCGGCGTGTGCCGGGACCGCGTGGTTACCGCTCCCTGCCTATATCACGATGGCCGGGCCGGTTTGCATACCCCGGAGACTGGCCTCATTCCGCGGTGATGTTCGCTTTCTCGATAATGCTGCGGTATCGCGCCGTCTCGGACTGGATGTATTTCTCAAAGTCCGCGCTGTTCCTGTAGCCGCTTTCGAAGCCCAGGTTCTCAAGCTGCTCTTTCATGCTTGGAGCCGTCATGACCTTCTGCGCGGCCGCATCCAGCTTTTGGCGGATGGGCTCTGGCAGCTTTGCGGGCGCCCACAGTCCATACCAGGAATAGAACTCGAAATTCTTCAGCCCTTCTTCCTGCATCGTGGGCACGTCCGGCAGCAATGGACTGCGCTTGCTTCCGGTCACCGCCAATGCGCGTATCTTGCCTGCCTTGGCCATGGGCAGGGAGGAGAGCATCGGATCAATCAGCGCCTGGACCTGTCCGCCCGCCAAGTCGCTCAAGGCGGGGCCTCCGCCCTTGTACAGGACGATGGGGATCTGCAGATCGGACAGACCCGCTTCATAGGCGAATTGCGCAATGGCGAGATGCCCCGCCGAGCCGAAACCCGTCGTTGCGAAGCTGTACTTGGCGGGGTCGGCCTTCACGGCGCCGACGAACTCCTGCACCGTCTTTGCCGGAACCTTGTTGCTTACACTGAATATCAACGCGCCTTGGGCGAGGCCGCTGATGGCGGTGAAGTCCTTCACCGCGTCGAAGGTCATCTTCTTTTGGTAAAGCAACGGATTGATGTTGTGGATAGACGCATTGAGATAGAGCGTATAGCCATCGGCCGCCGAACGTGAAACCACGCCGGCGCCTACCATCCCGGACGCTCCCGCCCGGTTGTCCACGATGATCGACTGCTTCAATTCCTCGCCCAGTTTGACGGCGAAGATGCGGGCCAGGCCATCCACGGATCCCCCGGGCGGATGCGGCACCACGATGGTAATCGGGCGGCTGGGATAGGCGGCGTCGGAATTTGCTTGCGCATGCGCGGAACCCATCAACATCAAGCCGCCAACGGCGGCGACCAGGGTTTTTACGCAATTACGGCGGGAGTACGGATAGGGCTTTCGCATGACAGCCTCATTGAAGATGAATGAAGGTGTAAACAGCGGTCCCGCCGCCGGCAACCCGGTGTCCACCGGATTGCTCAGAGGCTGGGAAACGCAGGCAGACTAGTAGGTGCCTGGGTAGGCGGCTCCGTCTATCAATATGTTCTGGCCGCAGACATAGCCGGCCTGGGCGGAACACACGTAGGCGCAAAGCGCGCCCAATTCCTCGGGCTCTCCGTAGCGCCCCGCCGGATTGCCTGACCCCCGGGTTTGCCAAAGTTCGTCAAACGACTTTCCGCCCGGTTCCAGCATGCCCTCGATGTGGCGTCGCTGAGCATCGGTCGCAAAGACGCCGGGCAGAAGGTTATTGATGGTGACGTTGTACCGAACCGTCTGGCGAGCCAGACCGGCAACGAATCCCACCAGGCAAGACCGGGCGCCGTTGGACAAACCCAGTTCGAGCTGGGGTGTCTTGACGCTGCGTGAGACGATGTTCACGATGCGCCCGAAGCGGCGCTCCATCATTCCATCCACCACTCGCCGAATCATGTCTATCGGCCCGAGCGCCATGGAATCCAGGGCGTCATGCCAGTCGGCCTGGGTCCATTGGCGAAAATCGCCGGGTGGCGCCCCATCGGCGTTGTTCACCAGGATGTCGGGACCGGGACAAGCCGCGAGAGCCGCCTCCCGGCCCGCATCCGTCGTGATGTCGGCAACCACATACCGGACCGGAGCCCCGGTCGCGGCGGTCAGCTCTGCGGCGGCCGTTGCCAGCGTGCTTTCGGTGCGCGCGGCGATGACCACGTCAACGCCTTCACTTGCCAACTGCGCAGCGCACGCGCGTCCCATTCCCTTGCTGCCACCAAAAACAAGCGCGCGGCGCCCTCGAATTCCAAGATCCATGGATTCCCCCTGTCGAACCCTGCGCCGTTCAAGCGGCTTTCAGCGCCGGAGAGCTCCAGCCATATTTCTTGTCGAGTTCCAGGTCCTTGATCACGCGCAGCCCCTTGAGCAGCGCCTCGCCTTCCAGGCCGCGCAACGGCTTGCGCAGGTCGCCAGCGGGCAAGCCCACGGCTTTCATCAAGGACTTGATGGCTACGGGATTGATCGCCGAGTAGGAGTAATGCAGCAATTGCAGATTGCGCAGATATGCCTCGCGGAAGCTGGTGCTCACCTCGGGCGACGTCCAGGGCTTGGAGATCAGCGCCAGCTCCGCCGGCGCGATATTGCCCGTCATGTTGGCGGTACCGTGGCCGCCCAGGCTCATGGTCGGCACGACCAGGCCCAGGTTCGGCGAATCGCAACACATCACCGACACGTCGGGCGCGCCGCGCAACACCTGCGCCACCTGTCCCACCCGGGTCGTGGATTCTTTATGGACCACGTAGTTCGGATGCTTGAATATGCGCAGCAGCTGGTCCCAGTGCAGATCGCTCTTGACGCGAGGCGGGTTGTTGTAGATGCCCAGCGGCAGGTCCGTGGCGTCCGCGACCTCAAGGAAGTAATCCTCGATATCCGCCTCCGACGCGCAGATGTAGGCCGGCGCCGCCAGGATGGCGCCATCCGCGCCGTTTTCCCGCGCAAAGCGCAGATAGTCCTTGGTCGTCTCCGTATTGTTTCCGGTGCAACCATAAAACAGCTTCATCTTGCCCGTCTTCATCTTCGCGGTCTTGGCGATGATGTCGTAGCGTTCCTGTTGCGAAAGCATGGACACTTCGCCCGTGGATCCCATGATGAGCACGGCGCTGGTGCCGTTGTCCTCATGAAACTTGAGAAGCTCGCGGAAAGCTTCGAAGTCGGCGCTGCCGTCTTTATTGAACGGCGTGATCAACGCCACGAAAGAACCGGTGAGTTTCATCTTGCTCATGCTTATTCCTTTGACTGTCAGGTTGAGAGAGTGCTTTTGAATATTCCGGCTATGCGGCGGTAGGCTCGGCGGCTTGCAGCAAGGATTTGCGGGCGGCCAGGGCTGCCAGCCCCCTGTTCAGGTCGGCTATCAGATCCTCGGGGTCTTCCAGGCCCACGTGCAAGCGCACCGCTTTGCCTGTGTACGGCCAGCGCGCCCCATGGTGCTTTCCCGGCGTGAACGGAATGGCCAGGCTTTCATATCCGCCCCATGACACGCCAATGCCGAAATGCTGCAAGGCATCGACGAAGGCAGCCACGGACTCATCCTCGCTTGCGCGCAGCACGACCGTGAACAAGCCGCTGGCGCCCCTGAAATCGCGCTTCCAGAGAGCATGGCCAGGATGCGAGGGCAAGGCGGGGTGCACCACCGCCTCGACCTCCGCCTGCTGCTCCAGCCACTGCGCGACGCGCAGCCCGGACGCCCAGTGCCGTTGCAAACGCACGCCCATGGTGCGCAGCCCGCGCAGTGCAAGATAGATATCGTCGGGTCCCGCGGTCTGGCCCATGTATTGCGTCGTCTTCTTGACTTGCGCCCAAGTGGCCTCATTGCAGGTAACCACGCCCAGCATGGCGTCCGAATGGCCCACGATGTACTTCGTCGCCGCGTGGATGGACACGTCGACGCCGTGCTCGAACGGCTTGAAGAACAAGGGCGTCGCCCACGTGTTGTCCATGACGACAAATGCGCCGTGGGCATGCGCAACGGCGGTGATGGCCGGAATATCCTGGATCTCGAGGGTTTCGGAGCCCGGCGACTCGACATACACGACCCGCGTATTGGAGCGCATGACAGAATCGATGTTCTTGCCGCAGCCCGGATCGTAGACCTCCACCTCGACGCCGAGCCGGCTGAGCACGTGGTCCAGGAATGAACGCGTGGGCGAATAGGCGCTGTATGTCACCAGCACATGATCGCCCGCCGAAAGCAGCGCGGTCAGCGTCGTGACTATGGCTGCCAGCCCGGAGGGAAACGCGAGCGATCGGTGTCCGCCTTCCAGCGCCGCAATGGCTTCCTCGAACGCATGCGTGGTGGCGGTTCCGTAGCGGCCGTAGGTGGTGGCTCCCGGCTCTTCCGCGGCGCGAGCACGCTTCATTTCTTCCCACTCCGCCATCGAACCCGCAAGAATGGTGGATGCTCGGCAGATCGGCGTGTTCACCAGGCCGCCGAATCGCTCCGGATGCCGTCCGACTGTGACCAGTTGAGTATCTTCCTTCATGACTTTCAATCTCCAAGAATGGGCGGCCTGAACACGGTCAATTGCCGCTGATGTTCTGGAGTAGTCTAGGAGCGGGTCCGGAGAAAACTTTTCGATTCTGAGTTCCCGGACGTCCAAAAAAGAGAATATTTATCTCCGCCTCCGGCAATGCAGGCATGGCTTAAAGGTAGTCCAGCGGGAGCGCCGTGGTGTACTTGATTTCTTCCATTGCAAAACTCGAGCTGACGTCGAAAAGCTCTGCAACCTGGATGAGTTTCTTGTAGACCAGATCGAACCCGGCGATATCCGGCGCCACCACCTTCAGGAGATAGTCGGTATCGCCACTCAAGCGATAAAACTCCACCACCTCGGGCATATCCTTCACGCCGAGCGAGAATTTCCGCAACCACTGCAGGTCGTGGCATCCCGTCTTTATCGACACGAACACCGTCACGCCAAGGCCGGCCTTGCAACGGTCCAGCAGGCAGACCTGCCGCCGGATGAGGCCGGATTCCAGCATGTGCTGAATGCGCTTCCAGCACGCCGTCGGCGAGAGATGCACTCGCTCGGCGATGTCGTTGTTCGACAGACGTGCATCATTCTGGAGAAACTCGAGGATGCTGCGATCTTTCTTGTCCATAGCGTTGAGCTGCGATCAGCTATTTGACTTAGCCGCGCGGCAAGGCGCTCGGGGACCGGCCCCAAAATGCGGCATCACATCCGACCACCGCAATGCAATACACGGCGGTCAACCTGGAACCCATTTTATGTACGGAATACCGTCGCAACGATACAATTCATAGGCTTAAACTTATAACTATATTTATAAGTTGACCGCCTACAGGAGTAGCCATGAAAGAGGTCAATCTCACCCTCACACAGACCTTTTTCCTCGCGGCCCAGGAAGGCACGTACTCGGCGGCCGCTCGCCGGCTGAACATTTCCTACCAGTCCGTGGCCAACCACATCCGGCGTCTAGAACAGCGCGTCGGCGAGAAACTCATCGTCGCCAAGCGCGGCGCCAAGTCCATCTCGCTCACGCCCCGCGGCACCAGTCTCTATCGGCTGCTCGAGCCCGAGTTCGATGCCATGCTGACGCGGCTCGGCAGCCTGATCGACAAGGAACGGCCGGTCATTCGTATCGGCATGCCGCAGGCGATTTTCTTCTACCTGCTTCCGCCCGTGCTGACGGCGTTCCGAAAATTCCACCCCAATGTTGAAATCGTCGGCTACGAACGTGATGTGTCGTTGCCGGACCTGATACACAGCGGTTCGCTGGACGTCTGCCTGAGCGAACGCTACTTCGGCAACACCGTCATGTCGCAACGGGTGGTCTGCCACTATCGGCCGGCGCTGGTATGCCCTGCCGGCTGGCCGCTGCCAGCCACCGAAGCCGCGGTACCCAAGTGGGCTCTCGGAAGGCCGCTCATCACCTATGAACCGGGGCAGATGTTGCGCAACATGGCATTGGAGTATCTGTCGGTCGACAATGAGCGGCCCCGGGTCGTCGTGTCGACGTCGACCAGCGCAAGCGCCAAACGATGCGTCGACGAAGGCCTGGGCTTCGCCTTGCTGCCCACCTGGTGCATAGAGGAAACCGACAGCCGCATCCAGTGCGTCGCCCTGACCAATACCCCGAAGATTCCCATTTACTTCGGCGAGGCTACGTATCTGCGTTCCAATCCCTTCGTTCAATCGATGTACAGGCTTTGCCTGGATGTGCTGGCGAAATCCGTAGAAGAACGCGCGAACCGTTGCAAGCCTCTCAAGGCGCGCAAAGCGACTGCGCGCCCCGCGGCCGCCATACGTTGACCTGAAGTTTTTTTCCTATTGCGGCAAAAGGGGACCGATAAAAGGAAATAATTTTTCCTGTCGCGTCTCTTACGCTTGCGAAAGTTCACCGCTTCGCAATCGCAACCGGCCTCCAGGTCGATCAAGAAATAGGAACCCATGAAGATCCTCGTCCTAGGCGCCGGCGTGGTCGGAATCTCCACGGCCTATTACCTGACCCGCGCGGGCCACGAGGTGGACGTCGTGGAGCGCCACCCCGGCGCGGCGATGGAAACCAGCTTTGGCAACGCCGGGGGACTATGCCCCAGCTTTGCCGCGCCGTGGGCAGCGCCTGGAATGCCAATCAAAGTGTTGAAGATGGCATTGAAGGCCGATGCGCCCGTCCGCTACTCGCTTTGGCCCGAACTGGCAAGACTGCGCTGGACGCGCCTGTGGCTCAAGGAGTGCAATGCGCCACGATTCCGGGTCAACAAATTGCGCATGCAGCGCGTGGCGCACTACAGCCTCGCATGCCTGCGGGAACTCATGGCGGAAACCGGCATTGCATTCGACTTTCACGCCGACGGCGTCCTGCAGCTTTTCCAGACCAAGGCAGAATGCCAGTACGGCGATATTGCGGCCAGCGCCCTCAAAGAATTTGGCATCGCCCACCATCGGTTGGACAGGCATGGCGCGATCGCCGTGGAACCCGCCTTGCGGGACGCGACGATCAACATCGAAGGCGCGCTTCATCTGCCCTCCGACGCGTCGGGCGACAGCCATCTCTTCTGCCAGGCAATGACGGCATGGCTGCGGAACGCCGGGGTGCGATTTCACTTTGGGACCGAGGTCAGGCGTTTGCTGAAAGAAGGCGGCCGCATCGTTGGAGCGGAAACTTCAGCCGGCGCGCTGAAAGCGGAAGCGACCGTCGTCGCCATGGGCAATCAGGCGCCCGCGCTCGTCGCCCCCCTGGGGATCAAGCTGCCGGTGTACCCGCTCAAGGGATTTTCCATCACGGTGCCCGTGATAGACGGCGAGCAGGCGCCGAACATGTCGGTGATGGATGAACACAACAAGATCATGGTTTCCCGCTTGGGCAACAGAATCCGCGCCGCCGGCATGGCAGAACTGGTCGGCCACGATCTGTCGCTGGATCCGGGCCGCAAAGCCGTGCTGGTCCGTGCCGTGCGCAACATGTTTCCAAACGGCGTCGACTACGAAAACGCCAAATTCTGGGCGGGCCTGCGTCCCATGACACCGGACGGCCCGCCGATTCTGGGCCTGTCGGGCTGGGACGGGCTGTTTCTCAACAGCGGACATGGGTCGAATGGATGGACACAGGCTTGCGGCACGTCCCGCGTGGTTGCGGACCTCGTGTGCGGACGCAAACCCGCAATCGATCTGGAAGGGCTTACCATCGGCCGCTTCAGCTAGACGCGCCCCGCCACCCGCGCGGAATGGATGGCGATCCCTGCCGGCCCTGCTTCTAGAGTTGATCCAGCCTCAGTCGTTCCACCAGGTGATCGACAAACGCGCGCACCTTGGCGGGAGGGAGTCTGTTCTCCTGCCACAACGCGTGAATAGGCACTGGCTTGGGCTCGAAATCCTCGAGTATGGTTTCCACCTGGCCCGCATCCAGCAAGTGTTTGATCTGCCACAGCGGCGAATAGCCGATGCCCAGCCCGGCGCTGACGGCGCGGTAGATTGCCGCCATCGTATTGGTACGGAAGGGACCGCGGACTCCCACCGCGCGCCGCTTCCCGTCAATCTGGAAAACCCATTGGCCGGGATGTTGATCGACGGTCCTGACAATGCAGGCGTGCTGGCGCAATTCCGACGGATGCGAGGGGCGGCCATGCTGCTCGAAGTAGGACCTCGCGCCAAATACGACCCGCCGCAAGGTTCCCAGCCGCCTTCCCTGCAAGCCTGAATCGGGCAGGTCGGCAATACGCACCACCAGGTCCAGGCCAGCACTGGACAGATCGGTAAACGAATCCGTCAGTTGCAGGTCGACTTCAACTTGTGGATAGGCTTGCATGTATTGCGCGATGACCGGAACCAGGAAGTCCGGACCGAACAGGATCGGCGCTCCCACGCGCAACAGGCCGGACGGCGCCGTCCGGCGATCGGCGACCTCAAGCCGCGCCTCGCCGATCTCCGCTACCGCCGGCTTCACACGCAAGAAGAATGTCTCCCCGGCTTCGCTGAGCGCGCAATGCCGGGTACTGCGGTGTACGAGCTGAACGCCGACATCCTGTTCCAGCGCAGCCAGGGAGCGGCTGACAGCTTGCAGCGAACGGTTGAGAAGGCGCGCAGCCTTTGTCAGGCTCCCGGTTTCAGCGATATGGATAAAGGCTTCAAGGTCTTCGAGGCGGCTCATTATTATCTCGAATAACGTGATTTAGATTCACATTTTGCACTTATTGTTTCGACAATACCGAGAATCTACACTGCCCTCGATCGTTCATCCATCCCGAGGAGAAACCAGTGGGCAGCGCTCAACCCATCGTTCTGGTCGTTGGGGCCACCGGCAAATTTGCAAGCCTGGTGGTTCCCGAATTACTGCGGCGCAAGGTCGCAATCCGGGCTCTCGTGCGCGATGCGGCGCGGGCAGCGGTTGCCCGCTCGCTCGGAGCGAGTGAGGTGGCCATCGGCGACCTCCGCAATATCCACAGTCTTGCCGAGGCAACGCGCGGCGTAGATGGCATTTTTCATATCGGCCCCGCGTTTACTGCGGACGAAGCCGCGATGGGCGTGGCGCTGGTTGCCGCGGCACAACGCAACGGCGTGCGGAAATTTGTCTTTTCGTCCGTCATCCAGCCGACGAACACGCGCCTTGCCAATCACGCCAGCAAGATACCCGTAGAGGACGCCCTATACGCGTCACGGCTGGAATATACGATCCTGCATCCTGCCAATTTCATGCAGAACATAGGCTTGGCCTGGCCATCCATCCGTGACCATTCCTGCTTCGGCGAGCCTTTTCCCAATGACGCAAGAATCGCGCGCGTGGACTACCGGGATGTCGCGGAGGTCGCCGCGATCGCATTGACGGAAGACCGGCTTGCCTTCGCCACGCTGGAGTTGTGCGCCGGCATGTTCGACCGCATGGACATCGTAGCCGCCTTGTCGGACGCGCTGGGTTATCCGGTCACTGCACGGCAGCCTGAATTCAGCGCATGGGCGGCCAACGCCCGTCTGCCTTATGGCGACGAGCAGATCGTGTTGCTGTCAAAAGTGTTCGATCACTACCGGGCCGTTGGACTAGGGGGCAACAGCCTCGCCTTGACCGCCGCGCTCGAACGGGAACCGCGCTCGCTCCGCGCGTACATCAAAGACCTGGTCGCGGAGAAAAAGTCTGACCGCCAGGATAAGGATCATTGAAATGCCAAAGCTCCCTCAAGGCTATGCCCGCTTTCTCATGCCACTGGTACTTTCAGTGTTCATGTCGGCCATTGTTTCGGCTGTGGCGACCGCCACAAGCGTCGGCGTGGGCGCCGATTTTGTCCTCAGTTGGCCCAATGCCTGGGGCGCCTCGTGGATCGTCGCGTTTCCTAGCCTGCTACTCCTGCTGCCCGTCGTGCGCCGGATCGTCGCCTGGATGGTCGTCCAGGCATAGCGCCGCCCCCGGCCCCGAGGTGGCCTCGCCCCCGCTATCCCGCGGCGGGCCAGGCAAGCATGGCGGCGTCGATGATCATATTCAGCTTGTCCACGGAGGCGCCGTCACGGGCCTGGATGGAAAGCCCTTCGAGAACGGTGGTGTAAAAGGCCGCGAGCTGGCCGACATCCGCCGAGGAATCAAGGTCTCCCGCTGCAATACCTTGCGCAAGGCGATCTCTCAGCATCGTTTCGCCATTCAAGCGGTTTTCTGCAAGAAACGCGCGCACGCTCTCGTTCTCGGGAGCGCCAAGCAAAGATGACAATACGATCATGCAGCCGCGCGGCCCCTCCTCGACGACATAGGCTCGCGCGTTAGCCCGCAACATGGTTTCGACGGCTTCGCGGGCTGTGCCGGCCTTGACAAGGCTCTGCGACGTCGCACGGCCCTCGAGGCGATCGTAAAGCTCAACGGCCTCACGGAAGATCTCTTCCTTGCAGCCAAAGGTGGAATACAGGCTGGGCTTGTTGACGCCCATGGCTGCGACCAGGTCCTGGATCGACGTGCCTTCATAGCCTTGCGTCCAGAAGGTTCGCATGGCGGCAAGCAAAGCCGCGTCCCTGTCAAATTCCCTGGGCCGGCCGATTTTCGGCGCCGGCGCCGATTTTGTTTTGCCACCGATACTCACGATTCAATTATCCGCAGACCCGCTACGCCTATCCCTATCAGCCCCAGGAACAGCAGCTTGGCCGATGACATGTGCTCGCCGAGCAGCAATGCGCCGAAAGCAGCCACGCCAAAGGCGCCTATACCCACCCAAATGGCATATGCGGTGCCAACGGGAAGATGCTTGAGGGCCAAGCCGAGCAGGACCAGGCTTAGCATTGCAACACTAACACCGATCACGCTGGGCCAAAACCTCGTCAATCCGTCAGCCTGCTTGAGCGCCAATGCCCAGACGATTTCGAGCATGCCGGCCAGTGCCAATAGTCCCCAGGCCATCTGAATCCTCACAGTTGTCCGCTTCGGCCAGCGGCTTGCGTTTGGTCCCTGCGCCGCTACGCCGTGAAGCCGCCATCAATGGCCAGCGCAGATCCCGTGATGAACTGACTCTCGGCCGCTGCAAGATATGCGACGGCTGCCGCGATTTCCTCGGGTTTGGCGTATCGCTTGATCGCCATGAGCTCCAGTTCGGCCGCGACCGTCGGACCGTCGGCCGGATTCATGTCGGTGTCGGTCGACCCAGGATCGACAATGTTTACCGTGATGCCGCGCGCACCCACCTCGCGCGCCAGCCCCTTGGTAAAACCGATCAGCGCGGATTTGCTCATCGCATAAAGCGTCACCCCACCATAGGGCACGCGCTGCGCAAAGCACGAGCCGATCGAGATAATGCGCCCGCCGGAACCCATGTGGGCAAGTGCCGCTTGAGAGGCCACGTACACCGCTGCGGCGTGGATCGCCAATGCATCGTTGATCTCCTGCAGCGTGGCGTCCTCGATAGGTCCTGAAGGAAATACGCCCGCGCTGTTGACGAGTATGTCCAGCCGGCCGAACTCACTGGCGGTCTGATCCACCGCTGCGCGGACCGCGGCCATATCACGGCTATCCGCCTTGACGCCGAGGACCCGGCCCCCGGTGCCGCCCAGCTCCTGGACCAGGTCTCTGGCCGCCTGCTCCGACCTGGCGTAAGTAAAGGCCACATCCGCCCCCCTTTGCGCCAAGCGCCGCACGATAGCTGCGCCAATGCCACGCGTCCCTCCCGTGACCAGAGCAATCTTGCCTTGGAATTCCATCTTGACGCCCCTTTTATACCGATCGGTTAAAAATAGGCTACGTGAACTGGCATTCGCCGTCAAGACTTGCCATGCAAGCTGGGAAAAAGGCCGGAAGCTGGCGTTGCCCTCTGCGCAGAACCGGTCAGGCACTGTGATTGCTGACGCGCAAGGCCCACGCCCACCAGATCGATCCGCATCCCGAGGAGGCCCACATGACCGCGCATGTCCAGCACCGCCGCATCCGCGTCGACAACATCGACACCTTCTACCGCACAGCGGGCCGGCCGGACGCGCCCGCCATCCTGCTGCCGCACGGATATCCCTGTTCTTCCTACGAATTCCGCAACCTGATGCCCCGCCTGGCGGACCGCTGGCTCCTGGTCGCACCTGATTACCCCGGTGCGGGCTACAGCGCCACCCCCGATGGCTTTGATTACAGTTTCGATGGCTATGCGGTCTTCCTGGATCGTTTCGTCAAAACGCTGGGCCTGGACCGCTTTGCGCTCTACCTGCACGACTTCGGCTCACCCATCGGGGCGCGATTGGCCATGCTGGCGCCACACCGGGTGACCGCGCTGATCATCCAGAACGGGGACGTGCCATACGAAGACGCCTTGGGCCCCAAGTACGCGGACATCGAGGCCACCTGGGCGTTGCCGCCAGCGGAAATGCGCCTGGCCATTGGCGACAGCATTACCGAAGCGAGTTTTCAGGAAGAGTTCCTGAACCATGTCCGGCCAGACATCGCCGAGAGAATTTCGCCAGACCTATGGACGCTGCACTGGTCACTGATGACGGCACGCCGCAAGGAGGTTGCCATCGACCTGATCGCCGGGCTGAAACAAAACCGGTTCTGGTTCGCGCAGCACCGGCAATACCTGGCCAAACACCAACCGCCGACACTGATAGTCTGGGGCCCGCAAGACCATTACATGCCCGAAGCCTCGGCCCGCGCCTATCTGCGCGACCTGCCGGATGCGGAGCTCCACCTGCTGGACGGCGGCCATTGGTTGTTGGAGACGCATCTGGATGAGGTGGCCACGCTGATACGGACATTCCTGCAACGGGTGCCAGCTGCAGGCGCGAATGGCCGCAACGCGTGAATCAGCCGCCCGCCGCGCCGTTTCGTGGTGGCGTTCCAGCCCCGGCCATGCACCTACTGTGCCGGTGACAGCTTGGCCGCCTTGGCCGCCGCCGCGTACATCGGAATCTCCTGGGCCATGGTATCTGCCAGGGTTTTCGATGCGCTGCCTACGGGATCGATCCCCAGTTCCAGCAGGCGCTCCGCCACGGCTGGATCGCGCACGGCGGCGGACACGGTGGCCTGCAGCTTCTCGATGACGGCCGGCGGCGTGCCCGCAGGAGCGTACAGGGACGACCAGAACGACATCGCGAAGTCCGGCGCTCCGGATTCGCTCACGGTAGGAACGTCAGGCAACAAGGTGAAGCGCTTCGCCCCCGTAACAGCCAACGCCTTCAACCGGCCGCTGCGGATCTGAGGCAGCACGGCCGCGGTATCGATCAACGCAAAGTCGATCTCATTGGCCAGCAATGCCGCGACCACGGCGGAGTTCCCTTTGTAGTTGACGACCTCCGTCGCCAGGCCGACACGCTTGGCGAAAATTTCGGTGGCGAGCTGGAACGAGTTCGCGCCCGAGCCTGCAAACAATGGCTTGCCGCCCTTCTTTCCCTGGCCGACCAGGTCCGCCACCGAGCGCGCCGAGCTTTCCGCCTTGACGGTGAGGATCATGGGAATGTCCCCAACCAGGGAGATCGGCGCAAAATCTGCGACGGGATCGTAGTCCAGGTTGTTGTAGATGGCCGGATTCACGGTCATGCCGCTGCTTGGCCCCACCAGCAAGGTGTAGCCGTCCGGCTCTGCCCGCTTGACGGCGCCGATGGCAATGGCGCCGCTGGCGCCGGGCCGGTTCTCCACGATGAAGGGCTGGCCCAGGCGGCGCTGGAATTGCTCGGCCATCAGGCGGGCAAGGATATCGTTGCCGCCACCTGGCGCGAAACCCACGATCATGCGCACGGGCCGCGCCGGATATTCTTGCGCAGCCGCATGACAGGCTGACACCGCGAGCAAAGCACCCATCCAAATAGACAAAAGCCGTTTCATGCCACGCTCCATTCGTTGAACATAGTGCGCCGTTACTGGGGAATGCACGGATGGCCCATTCTCCACCGCCTCGCTACATTGCGCATGACCCAACGTGCCAGCCAATGCCGCTGGCAGCGACAGCACGCGACGGACCCCGGAGCCGAGATGGCACCTGAATGGCACAACTGGAGCACCCTCGATCACGGCCAGCACGCCCTGGCGTTCTGGCAGGACGCGGTCTGCGCCGGCGTGCTCGACTCCGAATTCCGCGCCGAACCGGACGCCGGCTTCGCCGGCACGATGTCGAGCCAGAACCGCGCGGGGGTCCGGCTGGTGAACTTCGCAAGCTCCCCGCACATGATCCGGCGTTCCCAGCGGCAAGTCAGCCGTCTCAATGGCGATCACCTCATGCTCAGCCTGCAATTGCAGGGCAGCGCCGTGATGGCCCAGGGTGACGAGCAGCTGTGCCTGAGGCCGGGAGAATTCGGGCTGCTCGATACCGGATCCGCGTTCGACATCACGTTTCCCGAAGCGACCTCGCGCCGGCTGGTCCTGCTGCCGCGCCACGCCTTGAGCGCGCGCGCTCCTGGCCTGCGGCGTCTGCGCGCTCCGGCGAGCCTGCCGGCCGACATGCCGTTCGCGCCCGTGCTGGCCGAAACCATGCGCTTGCTGACAGACACCGGCGTCAAGCTGCAAGACCGAACCGTCGACACGCTGCTGAATACCGTCATCGAGATCGTCGCCCTGCATTGCGCAGCCATCACGGACGCCGCGGCGCCCCCCTCTACCGAACTGAGTTTCGTCGGCATCAAGCGCCACATCGATACGACGATCGCGGATCCTGGCCTGTCGCCCGCGACGGTAGCCGCCGCGTGCCGCATTTCGGTCCGCACCCTGCACCGCCTGTTCGCTCGGCACGCCCAGCTGTCATTCGAGGCGTACGTGGTCCAGGCCCGCCTGGCGCTCGCGCATGAACTGCTGGCGGCCGGCAAGACCCGTACAGTCAGCGAGGCCGCCTTCGCCTGCGGCTTCAACAATCTCTCCCACTTCACGCGGCGGTTCTCCGAGCGCTACGGCGAATTGCCCGTCAATCTCCTCAAGCTGGGGCAGACGCGCAACTGACGCCCTGGGCGGCGTCCGCTGGCGCGCTGGGCACAGCCCGGCATTCCTGGTGGCGACAGAATGAGCTTCATCCCGGCCCCGGCCGGCAAGCCTCAGTCGCCCCATGCCCAAGACCATTACCATCCACCGCCAGGAATCCGTCCGCGCCGCCGCCGAGAGTTGCGTGCACTTCGGCTTCTGCACCGCAGTCTGCCCGACCTATGTGCTCGATGGCGAAGAGCTCGACTCGCCCCGCGGCCGAATCGCATTGGCCCGCGAGATGCTGGACAGCAATGATGCGCCCAGTCCCGCCGCCGTGCGGCATCTGGACCGCTGCCTGTCCTGCCTGTCATGCGAGACCACTTGCGCGGCCGGCGTCTCGTACCACGCCATCATCGACGGCGCGCGCGAACACATCGAGAAAGCCAAGGTTCGTCCGCTGACACAGCGTTTGCTGCGCACTGCGCTGGCTCGCCTCCTGACGACGCCCACGTTGCTGCGCCCCGCCGCGGCCATGGGCCGCTTGCTGCGCGGCGCCCTGGGCCGCCTGGGCGGGCCGCTGGGTGCCTTGGCCTCGCTGTCCGCCGCCCCCGCCCTCGCAGCGCTCGCACCGCGAACCGTAGCGGCCCCGCAGCCGCCCGCCAACCCGACGCGCCGCGTGGCGCTGCTGGACGGCTGTGCCCAATCGGTGCTCGGCGCCGAAATCAATGCTTCCGCCACACGCCTGCTCACGCGCGTGGGCATCGAGGTCGTCAGCGTGCCCGGCGTACAGTGCTGCGGCGCGCTCGAACTGCACATGGGACGGCGCGAGGCCGCCACCCGGCATATGGAACAGGCGGTCCGCAGTTGGTCGGCCGCGTTGGAAGCCGGACACATCGACAGCATCATCAGCACCACTTCAGGCTGCGGTTCGGTGATAAAGCGCTATGAGGAATTGCTGTCAGACCGTCCCGCCCTCTCGGCCCAGGTACGCAGAGTGGTCGAAGCCACCCAGGACATCACGCAGATTGCCGCCGGCCTGCCGCTGACCGCCACCGGCGCGGCGCTACGCCTGGCCGTTGCTTATCACGACTCCTGTTCGCTCAAGCATGGCCTCAAGATCGAGCGGCCGCCGCGCAGAGCGCTGGGCAAGCTGGGGATCGAGGTGCGGGACATCGCGGAATCGCATCTGTGCTGTGGCTCGGCGGGCACCTACAACATCCTCGAACCCGCCATTTCAGACCGTCTGGGACAACGCAAGGCGGCCCACGCCTCGGCCAGCCAGCCAGACGTAATCGCCGCCGGCAACATGGGATGCCTCGTGCAGATCTCGCGCTACACGCCAGTGCCCGTAGCCCATACGGTCCAGTTACTGGACTGGGCCACGGGCGGCCCGCCCCCCCGCGGCCTGGAGAACTTCCAGCCCCCGCCGCCGCTGGCGGCAGACGCTCCAACGCCGGCGGCCACGCCGGTTCCGACAACCGCCGGCAGCGGCGATCTTCTGTGGTGAACGACGAATGCCCTCCAATGACCCTATCGTAGATTTCGCCAATGCGGCCGCGGCCGAGCTAGGCGCGGACGCCATCACATTGGGCGAGGACGTCCTCGGCCGTTACGGCGAACATACGCTGCCCGGCGCCGACGTGCGGCCCGGGGCGGTCGCCTACCCGGACTCGACCGAGGCGGTGCAGACGCTGGTGCGACTGGCGAATCGCTTCCGGGTTCAGCTCTATCCCATCAGCAATGGCCAGAACATCGGCCTGGGCACCCGCTCGCCCATTCGTCCCGGCCAGGTGGTGGTGGACATGGGACGACGCATGAACCGCATCCTGGAAGTCAACGAAACGCTAGGCTATTGCGTGCTTGAGCCGGGGGTGAGTTTTCGCGCCATGCACGACGAGTTGCGACGCCGGGAAAGCAAGCTGATGATCTCGCCGACGGCAGGCCCCTCGCAGGGCAGCATCCTCGCAAACGCCCTGGACAAAGGCGGCGGCAGCGGCGCCTACGCCGATCATTTCGGCATGAGCTGCGGCATGGAGGTCGTGCTGGGAAATGGCGACGTGATCCGCACTGGCGACGGCAGCCTGACCGGTTCCTCGCATCCCAACTGGCATGTTTCCAAATACAGCTTCGGCCCGACACTGGACGGCTTGTTCTCTCAATCCAACTTCGGCATCGTTACCCGCATGGGCATGTGGCTCATGCCCCGACCGCCGCATATCGAACCCTTCTTCTTCACCTTCCCCGACGACGAAGATCTGGGCGAGATCGTTGAACGCATCCGCCCGCTGAAGCTGAGCAATTTCGTACCGACGCTGATCCGCGCCACCAATGACCTGTATCTCCTCTCCTCGGCGGCCACCCATCCGGAATATGCAGCCAACGGGGGCAAGCGCGCGCTGACCGACGAAGGCCGTGCCGCCCTGAGACGGCAGTATGGCCTGGGATCGTGGACCGTATCGGGGGCTGTGTACGGCGCCAGCCGCGCCGCCGTCCAACCGCAGATCGACCGCATCGCCCAGCACTTCCTGGCCTCGGGCAAAGGACGCCAGATCCCCATGGAGGAAGCGGAAGACATCGGTCCGCTGCACATCGCCATCAATTCCAACACCGGCGTGCCGACCGACAGCGAATTGAAGATGCTGGGCTGGCGTCCGGGCGGCGGCGCGATCTGGCTGTCGGCGGGATCGCCTGTCGCTGGTGACATCGTCAACGCCCTGCAGGCGCAGGCGCGCCGCATTTGCCAGGACCACGGACTGGAGTACCTGTTGTCCAACGTGTGCGGCGCGCGATTCGCCCGCGCCATCCACGCGATCATCTACAACCGCGAAGACCCCGACGAGGCCGCCCGCGCGGACGCCTGCTACCGGGCGCTGGGCAAGCTGTTCGCCGATCGCGGCATCTTCGTGGGCCGCGCACCGACCATGTACCACGGGTTCCACCAGGCCCAACGCATGCCGGAAGTGGTGCGCGCCTGCGCGTCGATTAAATCCGCCCTGGACCCGAACGGGGTCATCGCTCCCGGCAAATACGGCATCGAATGAGGTGGGGTGCCCGGGATCGCAGCATCCCGGGCGCGCGGGCCGGGGCGCGGACCAGGTCCGTCTCACGCCGGATGTCGACATTCAAGCATCGGGCGCTGAAAATCCGCGCTCTGCCCTACAATGCGTGGGCGCACGAATCCCCAGATGCTCCCCGCCATAAGATGCCCCAGCCGCTGCAAAACGCCAATCTCCTCAAGACCCTGCCCCTGCAGATCGCGGATCTGCTTGCCGAACAGATCGCCGATGGCCAATGGGCCCCCGGCGACCGGCTGAGGGAAACGGAGCTTGCGTCCACCTACGGCGTCAGCCGCGCCACCGTACGCGAAGCCCTGCGCCTGCTGGAGATCCGCGGCCTGGCGACGATCCGTCCGCAACGCGGCGCGTGCGTCACGCAGCTGTCCGCCAAGGAAATCCTGGACCTGTACGCGGTGCGCGCCGCCATGGTGTCCACCGCATCGCGATTGGCCGCGGAACGTTGCACGCCTGCCGAGGCCGACATCCTGAAAGGCCGGTTGCGCCTGCTGGCGGACAATATCGGCGAACCTGCCGAATACACGCGGCACAGCCGTGAATTGGTCGAGTACATCGCCAGCCTGGCGGACAACGCCATCCTGGCCAGTTACGCGAGCGACATCGCCAAGCAAATTGGCCGCTACGTCCGCATCAGCCTCGCCACCCTGGAGCGGCGCGAGCGTTCCCTGCGCGCCTGGGAAGAAACGATCCAGGCCATCACCACACACGAGCCCGAACGCGCCGCCGCCTGCCACTACCGGTTGGCCGTGCAAAATCGCGACGCCGTGCTGGAAGAACTTTCCCGCACCGGCCAGGCCTGACCCCCCTTGCCGCCGACCCACTTAGCCATTAAAGTACAAATGTCGACATTTAGAATGATGACAACCAACAAGGGGACAACCATGTTTTCACTCCACCGCCGCCTGACGGCCGGCCTTGCCGCCGCGCTTTTCCTGGCCGGTTCCTCGCAGGCCCTGGCCGCGCCGGCACCGGTCAAGTTCGAAGCGCCCTTGCGCATCATCGTGCCGTTCAGTCCGGGCGCGCTCATCGACATCATTGCCCGCATCTATGCTGAAAAGCTGGGGCCGCTGCTCGGCCAGCCAGTCGTCGTCGAGAACAAGCCGGGCGCGGGCGGCCTGGTCGGCGCCCAGCGCACGCTGAACGAACCGGTGGACAAGAACACGATGCTGTTCGTGTCCTCGTCATACGTCGTCATCCCCGCGGTCAACGAGAAGATGCCGTACGACACGCTCAAGGATTTCTCCGGGATCGCGACGATCGCCTCCTCGCCCACCCTGATCGTGCTCAACCGCAAGAGCCCCTACGACAAGCTGCAAGACTTCGTCGAGGCCGCTCGGCGTCCGGATGCCCGTTACACCTACGGGTCCGCGGGCGTGAATTCCGCGACCGACCTGGTGGGCCGCTACTTCAATCAGCAAGCACGCGTCCATCTGGAGCACATCCCCTACAAGGGCGTGCAAGAAGGCGTGGCGGAAGTGGCGGCGGGGCGCGTCGACGTGTCCTTCCCGCCCATCGCTCTCGCCCTGCCCTTTATCCAGTCGGGCCAGTTGAAGGCGCTCGCGGTCACCAGCCCCAAGCGTTCCGCGCTCCTGCCCGATACGCCCACGGTCGCCGAGATCGGGCTGGGCGATTTCGACTACAGCATCTGGTACGGGGTGGTGATGAATTCCCGGACGTCCCCCGCCGTGAAACAGGCGTTGGCCGACGCGATCGCGCAAGTCAGCCGCGACCCAGCGGTCCAGGAACAGCTGACGCGCCAGGGCCTGGTACCAGACAACCGCCAGCTCAAGGACTTCGACGAGTACATCGCGCGCGAGATGGACAAGTTCAACAAGATCCTTAAGGCCACCCCCTAATCGCAGTGCATCCAAGGAGAATCACATGAAGAACATGACGGGCGGCCAGGCGGTCGTCGCAGCGCTCGGCGCCCAGGGCACGGACCACGTATTCGGCCTCATCGGCTCCGCGGGCATGGAGATATTCGACGCTCTCTACGATGCGCGGGACATCCGCTTCATCGGCGTGCGCGACGAACGCACTGGCGTGCACATGGCCGACGGCTACGCCCGCGCTTCGGGCCAGGCGGGCGTATTCCTCGCCGGGCAGAACGGTCCGGGCGCGACCAACCTGGTCACGGGGCTGGCCCAGGCCCATGCCGCGTATTCGCCCGTGGTGGCGCTGGGCGGCTCGCTGTCCTCGGCCCATATCTATCGGGACGCGTTCCAGGAAGTCGATCAGCAGTCGCTGTTCAAACCCATCACGAAAAAGACCTACACGCTTACCCAGACCGTCCGCATTCCCGAAATGGTGGGCGAGGCATTCAGGACTGCGCTGTCGCCTCGGCGCGGCCCCGTCATGCTCAACCTGCCGCGCGACCTGCTGGCCGATACGCTCGAAACCTCGGCCTACGGCGCGATCGAACGCGCTCAGATATTTGGCTCGTTGACGGCGCCCCGCTCGCTGATCGAACAGGCTGCCCAGATGCTGGCCCAGGCCGAGCGCCCCCTCATCATCGCCGGCGGCGGCGTCAAGAACAGCCGCAGCCAACGCGCCGTGCTGGAATTGGCCGAACGCCTGAACGCCCCGATCGCGATGTCTCCCGGCCATGGCGACGCGGTTTCCTGCCATCATCCCCTGTATGCCGGTCAGGTGGGCCCGCGCGGCAACGTCGTGGCCTCCAACCTGGCGAAGCAGGCCGACGTGATCCTGGCACTGGGCACGCGCCTCGGCTTCAACACCACGTTCTACCAGCGCGACAGCCTGAACCCCGAGGCCAGACTGATCCAGGTGGAAATCGAACCCACCGCCCTGGGACGCTTTTTCCCGCTGGACGTCGGCATCCTGGGCGATGCCGACACCGTGGCGCGCGACCTCTTCGATGCGCTGCAAGGACTGCCCGCCACTCCGCGCACGACGGCATGGGCCGAACAGTTCGCGGCGCAACGCGCCGTGCTGCTGAAGCAACGCGATGAAGCGGCCGGCGCGGGCGGCAATCCGTTGCAGCCCGGCTTCCTGTTCAAGACGCTGCGCGACGTCGCGCCGGACGACGCCATCTACACCATGGATGCGGGCACGCTCTGCCTGCAGGCCACCGACCAGCTGCGCTACGCGCAGACGCCCGCGCTGTTCACGCCGCTGGACTTTGGCCTGGTCGGCTTCTCATATGCCTGCGGCCTTGGCGCCAAGCTGGCCCAGCCCGAACGCACCGTCATCAGCCTGATGGGCGACGGAGGCTTCGGCATGGCCTGCAGCGAAATCGGCACCGCGGTCGCCAGCGGCATCAACACCGTGTGCCTGGTCATGAACAACGGCTGCTGGGGCGCGGAAAAGGCGTACCAACGCGACTTCTTCGGCGAGCGCTACCTCGGTGCGGACCTGCCTAACCCGCCCTATGACAAGCTCGCCGAGCTGTGGGGCGCGCAGGGCTTCCGTGTCGAGCGCGCGGCCGACCTCGCGCAGACAGTGGACGCCGCCATACGCTGCGGCCGCCCCGCCGTCGTCGACATCCAGGTCGATCCCAACGCCCTCTACAGCTTCCGTAGGGACTCCTTCAAAAACCGCGCGAAGTGAACATGACAGCAGAACAGTTCGACTACATCGTGGTCGGAGCAGGATCGGCAGGCTGCGTGGTGGCCAACCGCCTCAGCGCTTCCGGCAAGCACCGCGTGTTGCTCCTGGAAGGCGGCGACGAAGACCGCAACATATGGATCCACATCCCCTTGGGGGTGGGCAGACTGCTCACCAACGAGAAGGTGGTCTGGCCCTTCAAGACCGAGCCGCAGGCCAACCTGGCCGGCCAGCAGATTTACTGGCCGCGCGGCAAGGTATTGGGCGGGTCCAGCTCCGTCAATGGCATGGCCTACGTCTGGGGCGATCCGCTGGAATACGACAGCTGGGAAAGCCAGTTCGGCATCAAGGGCTGGGACTTCCCGACCCTGTTGCCGTATTTCGGCAAGATCGAAACCAACCCCTACTCGCGCAACCCATTGCGTGGCCAATCCGGCCCGATCCGTATCACCGACCGCGCATCGCGAGATCCCGACCGGATCTCCGACGCCTACATCGCCGCCTGCCGCGAGTCCGGCATCGCCCCCACCGACGACTACAACGCGGGTAGCTATGAGGGCGTTCGATACCTCGAGCAGAGCGCGCACGCGGGGCGGCGCTGCAGCGCCGCCGTCGGCTATTTGCGCCCGGCGCGGCAACGCGCGAACCTGGTCGTTCGCACCAATGCCTTCGTGCGCCGGCTGCGTTTCGACGGCATGCGGTGCACAGGCGTGGAATACGACTGGAACGGAGCCTCGCGCACGGGCTACGCGCATCGCGAGACGGTGCTCTGCGCAGGCGCGGTGCAATCGCCGCAGCTCCTGGAGCTGTCCGGTATCGGCGACGAGCAGCGCTTGCGTTCGCTGGGCATCGGCGTGGTGCGCAACCTGCCGGACGTCGGCGAGCACATGAGCGATCACCTCCAGGTGCGATGCACGTATCGTTCGTCCATCCCCGAGACGATCAACGACATCATGCGCAGCCCCTTCTACAAAATGAAGGCCGGGCTGCGCTATCTCTTCGCCCGCAAAGGCCTGCTGGCGGGCACCTCATCGACCGCCCACGCCATCACCCGCACGTCCGATGCACTGGCGCATCCGGATGTGATGATCCGCATCTACCACATCAGCGGTAAAGACCGGTACTCGCGCGACGGCGTGGGAGGCATAGACAAGTTTCCTGGATTCTCCATCGGCGGATTCATGCTGTATCCGCGCTCGCGCGGCAGCATCCACGCCGTATCGGCGGACCCCAGGGCCGCGCCGGCCATCAACCCGAACTATCTGCAGGACGAGCATGACCGGAGCACTGCGGTCGCCATGCTGCGCCTGATCCGCGACATTGCCGCCCAGCCGGCGCTGCGGCCCATCATTGTCCAGGAAGAGCGGCCGGGCGCCGCCGCCGTCTCCGACGCAGACCTGCTCGCCTATGCCCGGCAGACCGGACAGACGGCATGGCATACCGTGGGTACCTGCCGCATGGGCCGCCCCGGCGAATCCGTCGTCGATGAAAGGCTCAAGGTACATGGCCTGCAAGGGCTGCGCGTGGCGGATATTTCGATCATGCCCACCATCGCGTCTTCCAACACGAACGCGCCCGCCATGATGATCGGCGAGCGCGCCGCGGAATTCATTCTCGCCGATGCCGCCGGCGGCTGACCCCTTCGAGGACCTCGCCATGCCAGACAAGCAACGCTCCCGCATTCCCACCCCCCAGTGCGAAGCGCACATCGCCAAGGGCGACTGGAATCCGCTCTGGGACCAGCTGCGCGAGCTGGACCCCGAATTCATGGAAGCCTACCTGGCTTTCCGCAGCGTGCCGCAGCGCAACGGGCCGCTGCCCCAGAAGTACAAGGAGCTGATATTGGTGGCCATCAACGCCGCCACCACCCATCTGTACGGCCCGGGCGTGCGGCGTCACATGCGCAACGCTCTCAAGGCCGGTGCCACTCGCGAAGAGCTGCTCGAGGCGATACAGCTGACCACCGTCATGGGCATCCATTCCTGCAACCTGGCGATTCCCATTCTGATGGAAGAGACAGACGGTCAGCGCCCGGCCTGATGCCATGAAACGCGCAGGGACGCCTGCGCGGGGCGGAGCCGTAACGCCCGCCCCACTCCTGCCCGCGCTCCTCCCCCCTGAAGCTACCGCAGTCCGCCATCGCGACAAGCGGATCTTCCCGCGCACCTGCGCCCAGCAACCCTCCCCCCTCGCAATGAAACCCGCAACGCCATCTCAAAGGGCCAAAGGGTTATCCCCCATTGCTCGCCCTATTTTTATACATACAATCCATTTTTAATCGTCATGTCATTTTTGAATTTGACGTCATAAAGCCGCGCAGCGCATCGGCGATGCCGGTTTCCCCCAACGAGCAGGAGTTGTGCCGATGTGCAAGATCCACATTGAAAACCGGGGCGCAGTGCGGCTCCTGACCATCCAGAACGAGCGGATACGCAATGCCTTTAGCGGCTCCATGGCGGAAGACCTGCTGGCCGCCTTCGACGCCGCGGAAACCGATAACAGTGTGCGTGTCGTGGTGGTGACGGGCGCGGGCGACCTCGCTTTCTCCAGCGGGCATGACTTGAAGGAACTGGCTTCCGGGCAGCACGCCCAGAGCACGGTCGGCGAGGCCCCCTTCGTGCGTCCGTTGACCATGCAAAAGCCCGTCATCGCGGCCGTCAACGGCCATTGCTGGGCCGCGGGTTTCATGCTTGCCCTGTCCTGCGACCTGCGCGTCGCCAGCGAAAACGCCGTCTTCGGTTCACCCGGCGCGCGCCTGGGCATCCTCCCGGAAGGCGGCCAGCTCTATCGCCTGCCGCAACTGATTCCACCGGCTCGCGCCTTGACCATGATGCTGACCGCCGAACCCATGGATGCGCACGAAGCCACGCGCTGCGATCTCGTCTCGCGCCTGGTTCCCACCGGCCAGGCGCTGGCCGCCGCCATGGAACTCGCCGAAACCATCGCCCAACGCTCACCCGCCGTCGTGCGCGCCGTGAAAGTCGGCCTGAACCTGGGACTGTGGGAAGGCAGCGAAAAGGCCGCGCAATACGAAGCGGAGATGGCCTTGACATTGCATCGCGGCGCCGACGCCCAAGAGGGCATCGCGGCCTTCCTGGAAAAACGCGCGCCGCGCTTCAGCGACGCGCCCTGATCCCGCCTTGATCCATCCAACCTCGGAGCTTGCAACCAACATGGCGTCGACCCACTCTCTGCACCGACTGTTCGAACCCCGTCACGTGGCCCTGTTGGGCGTATCCCGCGACACCGGCAAGGCCGGCTACAAATTCCTGCGCTCCCTGCTGGACGCCGGCTACCAGGGAAAAATCTCCCTTCTGGGCCGGCAGGCGGGCGAGCTCGAAGGCTTGCCCATCCATACCAGCGCCGACCAGCTGCCTGGCGACATCGACGTCGCGTTCAACCTCCTGGGCCCCGCCCAGACGCCCGAGGTGCTGAAGGCGGTGGCCGCGCGCGGCGCGGCGTTCAGCGTCGTGTTCACCTCGGGCTTTGCCGAGATGGGCGCCGCCGGCGCCGCCCTGCAGGAAGACATGGTGCGCGCCTGCAACGCCCATGGCATGCGCATCGTGGGACCGAACTGCATGGGACTGTTCAACCTGCACCTGGGCCTGAACCTCACCGAAATCAGCCCGCTGCCTGTCGGCCCGATCGCCATGGTCTCGCAAAGCGGCAACGTCGGCGTCACGCTCTGGGACCAGGCGCGCAAGCACGATGTCGGCTTTTCGTGCTTCGTGGGGTTCGGCAACCAGGCCGACATCCCGATGCACGAATACATCGACTACCTCGGCCAGCACGAGCCCACCAAGGTCATCACCGTCTATCTGGAAGGGCTGCGACCCGGCTCGGGCGACGCCTTCTTCCAGACCTGCGCGCGCGTCAGCCGCGTCAAGCCCATCGTAGTGCTCAAAGGAGGCCGTACCGATGCCGGGCGGCGCGCCGCGGAATCACATACTGCCTCGCTGTCCTCCTCCGAACGCGTCTACGCCGCGCTGTTCGATGAAGCCGGCATCGTCGAAGTGGAGCAGATGGAGTTGATGCTGCCGGTGGCCGAGGCCCTGATGCGCTGCCCGCCCATGCGCGGCGACGACGTCGCCATTGTGGGCTCCGGAGGCGGCCATTCCACCGTCTGCACGGACGAGGTCGAATCGGTCGGCCTGCTGGTTCCGGCGTTCTCGGACGGTCTGCAGGAAGAACTGGGACGACGGCTGCCCGAGTGGGCGCCGAAGCGCAATCCGGTCGATATGACTGGCGCCTACACCAAGGACCCCAGTCTCTTCGCCACGCTGACCGAGCTCGTCATCGAGCGCGACCCGCGCTTCAGCGCCGCGGTCAATTACGGACTGTACGGCCTGTGGAAAGACGGCCAGGTCGCCGAAGACAGCAAATACGACTATGTCAGCGCGGCGCCGCTCATCGGGCAGCTGCAGACCCGGCTGGACCGCCCCATCATTTTCTACACGCCTTACGCCGACCGCCCCCACGCCTCCTTCACGGCCATGCGCGAGGCCGGCGTGCCCTGCCTGGAATCCGTTGCCGCCGTCGGCGCCGCCCTGGCCGCCCTGCGCAAGCGCGGCCGCTTCCTGGCGCGGGCCGCCGAGGCACCCGCGACTACGCCTCGCCCTCCCCTGCGGACCGGCAGCAACCCGGCGCCGGAAGACTACGCGACGGAAGTGGGTGCGTATGCACTGCTGGCGCGCCATGGCGTCAAGACTCCCGAAGTGCTTACCGCGCAGACGCCCGCCCAGGCGGCGGCCCTGGGCGACAAGCTAGGCTACCCCGTCGTGCTAAAGGCCGTGCTGCCCGGCGTGGCGCACAAGAGCGACGTGGGCGGCGTGCGCACGGGTCTGGGCGACAGCGGCGCGCTGCTGCGCGCAGCCGAACAGATGGCGGTGGACGTCGAGCGGGCCCTGGGCGCCAGCGCCTTGGCGGGATACATGGTGACGCGCGATCTAGGCCGCCGCCGCGAGCTGATCGTGGGCGTGCGGCGCGACGTCTCGCTCGACACGTTGGGCCTGATCGGCCTGGGCGGCGTGCTGACCGAGGCGCTGGACGACGTGGCCGTCTGCCTGCTGCCCGCGACGCCTCAACGTGTCGAGCGCGCCCTGGCGCGGCTCAAGAGCGCACGCGCCTGGGGCGCCTTCCGTGGCGAACCCGCGGTACCGGCCGATGCCATCGCCGAACTGCTCAACCGCCTGCAGTCCGCAGTGCTGTCCGACGACGCCATCGACAGCGTCGAATGCAACCCCGTCATGGTCGTGGATGCCCAGGTCATCCCAGTCGATGCCGCCATCGCGGCGCACAACAAGGAGTGAACGTGAACATCGCAATGCCTTTGCAGGAAATGCGCGACGGAGTGCTTACCCTCACCCTGAACCGTCCTGAAAAACTGAACGCGCTGACGCCAGAGATCTACACCTTCATCGGCGACCAGATCAACCGGGCCAGCGACGATCCCGAATGCGTGGCCATCGTGCTGCGCGGCAATGGCCGCGCCTTTTCCTCGGGCTTCGACCTGAAGCTCGAAATGGGCGAACGCACGCACGAGGACAAGCTGCATGCGCTGCACGAAGTAGCCAACCGCGCGCGCTGGGCGGTCTGGAACTGCAAGAAGCCGGTCATTGCCGGCATACACGGCTACTGCATGGGCGGCGCGTTCGAACTGGTCCTGCCCTGCGACTTCACCATCGCCACCGAAAGCTGCCGCCTGGGCGAACCCGAAATCCTCTTCGGCGCCGGCCCCGCCTTCATGATGGTGCCCTGGCTGGTCAACCACAAGATCGCCAAGGACATTCTCCTGACCGGCCGGCAATTCACCGCGCCGGAGGCGCTGCGCATGGGCATCGTCAGCACGGTGGTGCCCGACGATGGCCTGGATGCCGCGATCGACGGCCTGACGCAGACGTTGAGCAGGCTGCCGTCGGCCGCGTTGCGCATCACCAAGGTTGGAATCAACCGCGCCTACGAAACCATGGGCATGGCTCCGCACATCAATAGTTGGGTCGAAGCGGCCGCCTATCTTTCCTATATCGACGACGCGGCGCGCAGCGAATTCCAGAAGCGCGTCATGCAAGACGGCCCTGGCGCGGGCATTGCCTGGCGCACCAGCTACTACAAGACCGGCAACGCCTCTTAGGAACCGGACGGCATGATCCACCTCATCGGAAAACAACTGTTGCTGGGATTCTGCGTGGTGATCACGGCGATCACGCTCACCTTCTTCATGGTGCGCCTGAGCGGGGACCCCACCACCCAGATCCTGCCGCAGGACGCCACCGCCGAACAGCGCGCGGCGCTCCAGCGCGACCTGGGGCTGGATCAGCCCGTCTCTACGCAATACTTCCGCTACATCCTGGGCGCGGCTCGCGGGGAATTCGGACACTCCTACTTCGATGGGGACACCGTCACCGCCATCATCATGCGCCGCCTGCCCAATACGGCCTTGCTGGCTGGCGCGTCGCTTGCCGTGGCGCTCGTCCTCGCCATCCCTTTGGGTGTGCTTGCCGCCACGCGGCGCGGCGGCCTGCTGGACCGGTCCGTGCAGGTCGTCAGCGTCATCGGCGCATCAGTGCCCTCCTTCTGGATGGCGCTGCTGATGATCCAGATCTTCGCCGTCGGATTGGGGTGGTTTCCGACCTATGGCATAGGCAGCTGGCAGAACCTCGTGCTGCCCACGGCCACATTGGCCCTTTATGTGTTCCCCGGCGTCGCCCGCCTGACCCGGTCCTCCATGCTGGAGGTCCTGCCGGCCGGCTACGTCAGCGCCGCCCGCGCCAAGGGCATGCCAGAACGCCGCGTCATTTTCCGCACCGTCATGCGCAACGGCATCGTGCCGGTACTGGCCCTGATCGCCCTGGAGATCGGCACGCTGTTCGGCGGGGCCGTCCTGACCGAAACCGTATTTTCCTGGCCCGGCATCGGCAGGCTCGCCATTGAATCGATCCAGCGGCGTGACTATCCCATCATCCAGGGCGTAGTGGCGTATGTCGCCGTCATCTTCGCCCTGATCACGGTACTGGTGGAGATCGTAATCCGCATGGTCAACCCGAGACTGAGGCAGCAATGATGAAGAACACAATGACGATGGGGCCGCTGCACGGCATGCGGCGCGCGCTGGCGGGGCAGCCCGTCATCATCGTGGCCGCCGCGTTGTTCATGGCGCTGGTGCTGGCAGCGGCGATAGCCGGCGAAGCGATGACCCCGTACGACCCCACCTACCAGGACCTGGGCGCCCGCCTGCTTCCGCCGGGCGCGATAGGGCCGGAAGGCCGCTACTGGCTGGGCACCGAGGCACTGGGGCGGGATGTTCTCTCCATGCTGATCGTCGGCGCGCGCCCCGCCCTGTTCGTGTCCGTCGTGGCCGTGTTCCTTGCAGCCGCCGTGGGCATCTGCGCCGGCGTCTGCGCCGGCTACCGCGGCGGCCGTCTTGCCGACGCGCTGCTGTATCTCTCGAACATTCAGCTGTCGTTCCCGTTCTTCCTGCTCGCTATCACCATCGTCGGCATCCTGAGGCCCAGCGTTCCGCTGGTCATCGGCGTGATAGCGCTCGGAAGCTGGGTGCCATTCGCCCGCGTCACGTACTCGGACACCACGCAAATCAAGGGACTGGAGTACGTCGAAGCGGTGCACGTGATGCGCGGCACCACCCTGCGCGTGCTGGCCCGCCACATCCTGCCGAACGTGCTGCCCAATGTGCTGGTGCTCGCCACCTTCGCCCTGGGAACCGCCATCGTCATGGAAAGCGGCCTGAGCTTCGTCGGCCTCGGGGTGCCTACCGACACGCCCACTTGGGGCCGCATGCTCAGCGAAGGGCGCGACTACATGCAAACCGCCTGGTGGCTCACCGTGCTTCCAGGTGGGTGCATTTTCCTGCTGGTCCTTTCCATCAATGTGCTGGGCGAGCAGTTGCGGGATTACTCCGATCCCAAGTTGAACCGGGACTGATGCCCGGCCACAGCCTGCCTTCTTTTCACCAATCGCAGCATCCCACTCCAAATCCAAGGGGATTCGCCATGAAGATGTCCGCATTGTCCGCAGCCACCAAATCGCTCGAGGCCAGCGCGCGCTGGTGTCGCAACGGCCTGATTATCTCTGCCCTGCTGGCGGGGCCGGCCGCCCATGCCGCTAGTGACGCGCAAGTCCGCATCGCGCTCAGTGGCGGCATCGATCTGCTGGATCCCAGCCGCACCGCCAACGGGCCTGATGTGGCCATCATGACCCAGATCTACGAGACCCTGCTGGTCCTGGATAAAAAGACCGGCGAGCTCAAGCCTCATCTGGCCAAATCGTTCGAGCTGAAGGAGCCCACGCTGTGGGAATTCAAACTGCGCGACGACGTGAAATTCCATGATGGCACGCCGTTGACGGCGGCGGACGTGAAGTATTCGCTGGAACGCCTGCTTACCCCCGCGATCAACTCGCCGCACTATTCGCAGATCGCATCGATCTCCGAGGTGAAGGTCGTGGATGACCACACGGTGCAGATCCGTACAAAAACGCCCGATCCACTGCTAGGCCGGCGCATGCAGCCTATTGGCGGCAGCGGCCGCGTGTTCATCGTTCCGAAGCACTACTTCGAGACGCATAGCAACCAGGAAGTCAACGACAAGCCCATCGGGACCGGCCCATACAAACTGGCCGAATGGCGCAAGGGCACCTCCCTGACGTTGGAACGCAATCCGGACTACTGGGGGCCGGCGCCCGATGTGGCCCGCGGGCGCTACACCTTCATCCCCGAGAACTCGACGCGCGTCAATGCCCTGCTGCAAGGCGACGTGGACATCATCCAGCGGGTTCCGATGTCGGACGTGGAGCGCATCGAAAAGGCCGATAACGCCAAGATCGTGGCCAGCATGAACGGGCTGGTCCAGACGTTGCTGCTCGATTCGCGCAAGCCCCCTTTCAATGACCTGCGCACGCGCCAGGCTTTCGTCGCCTCGCTGGACATCAACAATATCGTCACGCACCTGCTGGGCAAGTACGGCAGGGTGCTGGCGGTGCCGCTGGCGCCGAACGTGGTCCAGGTCGACCAGAGCATCCAGCCCTATCGCCCCGACCGCAAGCTGGCCAAGCAATTGATGGACGGCAAGAACATCGCGCTCAACACATACACCTCGGACGGGCGCTATGTGGCGGATCGCGACATCTACCAGGCCATCAACGCCCAACTGGGATCGACCGGCTTCAAGATCACGCCGCAAGTCATGGAATGGGGCCGGCTGATCGGCATGATGCAAAGCCGCAGCGCCGGACCGTTCTACATCATCGGCTGGGATTTCGGCGAAGGAGACGCCAGCAAGATGAATTCCTTCCTCAATTCCAATTCCGCGCTCAGCGTCACGGCCGACCCGGAATACGACAAGCTCGCGCAAGAGGCCAGCGCTGAAATGGACGAGGCCAAGCGCACCGAACTCTGGAAGCAGGCCCAGAAGCTGGTGCACGACAAGTACTACATTGCGGCGGTCTGGCAGGCGGCGTCCGTCTACGGCTTCTCCAAGAAACTGCAATGGGAAGCACTGGACGGCGACAACTTCGATCTGGCCACCGTGAAAGTGATCCAAAAATGAAGGCAATGTCCATGCCATCCAGCCCCGCCGCACCGCTGCTGTCGGTCTCGGCGCTGAACGTGGCGTTCCGCGGCGCGGCGGGCGATGTCCAGGTGGTCCGGGACATCGACTTCAAAGTGCGGCGCGGTGAAATCTACGCCATCATCGGCGAGTCCGGATCGGGGAAATCCACCCTGGTCCAGGCCGTGATGGGCCTGCTCCAGGGGCAGGCCCGGACTGCCGGCCGCATCGAGCTGGATGGCGAGGACATCCAGGCCCTGCCCGCGCGGGCCAGGCGGCGGCTGTGCGGCGAGCGCATGGCGCTGATCAGCCAGGACGCTCTCGCCGCGCTGAATCCCTGCACGACCGTGGGCTACCAGATCGCGGAAACCCTGATGGTGCACCGAGGCACGCCCAAGCAGGAAGCCTGGCGACGCGCGGTTGAATTGCTCGGCCTGACCGGCATCCCCTCGCCCGCCGAGCGCGCGGGTCAGTATCCGCACCAGTTCTCCGGCGGCATGCGTCAGCGCGCCTTGATTGCCATGGCGCTGGCGCTCGAACCCGACCTGCTGATCGCGGACGAACCGACCACGGCACTGGACGCCACCATCAAGGCGCAGATCCTGCAGCTATTGCTGCGCCTGCGCGACCAATTGGGCATGGCGATCCTGATCGTGACCCATGACATGGGGGTAGTGGCCAAGATGGCGGACCGCATGCTCGTGATGTATGCCGGGCGGGCCGTCGAGACGGGGCCGGTCATGGAAGTGTTCGACACCCCTTCCCATCCCTATACCCGCGCGCTGCTTGCGGCCATGCCGCGGCTGGACCACACGGGAGAACGGTTACAGGCCATTGTCGGCGCCCCGCCGTCGCCGCAACGGCTGCCTCCGGCCTGCGCCTTCCATCCACGCTGCCAGATGGCGGTGCCGCGCTGCGCCCAGATAGCGCCGCCGGTCATCCGGTTCGGTGATGGCAGGGAATCGCTTTGCCATTTCACTCTCGAGGAGATCGCGCATGCACAGCCCGCTTGAACCGGTCACGCCAGGCGCGAATGCGGTGCCTGTCCTGCAGGCTCAGGATCTGGGCCGCACCTACCGCATTACCCGGCCCTGGCCTTCCGCTGCGTTGGAACTCGACGCGGTCAACCATGTCAGCCTCTCGCTGGCGCGCGGCAGCACGCTGGGCGTGGTGGGCGAATCCGGCTGCGGCAAATCCACGCTTTCCCGCATGCTGGTAGGCCTGCTGCAGCCAACCAGCGGCACGCTGCGCATCGAAGGTCAGGACATTTCACGCCTCAAAGGCCAGCGCTGGCGGGAAGTAATGCGCGATGTCCAGATGGTGTTCCAGTCGCCCTACACGGCGCTCAACCCGCGGCTGAAGATCGGGGAAATCGTGCGCGAGCCGCTCGATATCCACGATGCCCAGCTGACGCGCGCCGAGCGCCAGGACCGCGCTCTCGCCATTCTGGAAAAAGTGGGGCTCAACACCGATCACGCCCGACGCTATCCCCACGCGCTGTCCGGCGGGCAACAACAGCGCGTTGGCATTGCGCGCGCACTGGTCCGACCGACCAAGGTCGTGATCTGCGATGAGCCGGTCTCCGCACTCGACGTGTCGGTCCAGGCACAAGTTATCAACCTATTGCGAGACCTGCAGGCCGAGCTGAAAGTCTCCTACGTATTCGTGTCGCATGATCTCAGCGTCGTCGCCAATATCGCCCAGGACATCGCCGTCATGTACATGGGTCGCGTGGTGGAACTGGGTGCGGCGCGCGACGTTCTGGGCTCCCCGCGTCACCCTTACACGCAGGCCCTGGTCGATAGCGCCAACACGCCCGATCCCAGGCATGAACGTCAACGCAGTCCGCGGGTCCTGACCGGCGAGCTGCCCAACCCGATCAACCCGCCCACCGGCTGCCGCTTCCGGACGCGTTGCTGGATGGCCCGCGAGGCATGCGCACAATCGGCGCCTGAACTGGTGTCCCGCTCGGGCTCGCCCCAGCGCGTTGCCTGCCATTTCGCCTGAAACCCCATGGCAAGGAGATTGCCTTGAATGCACAATCCGCAGCCGCATTGAGAGTGGCCGTAATCGGTGCCGGCGTCATGGGCGCCATGGCCGCGTGGCGTCTGGCGCGGCGCGGTGTTCCTGTCACGTTGTTCGAGCAATATGCGCCCGCGCACGACCGGGGCGCGGCCGGCGGCGATACCCGCATCTTTCGCGTGGCCTGCAAGGAGGGCGCGTCGCACGTGCCCCTGATCCGCGCTGCCCTGCCGCTCTGGCGCGAGCTGGAAGCGGTATCGAATCGGTCGTTGCTGAACCAGACGGGTGTCGCCTCGATCGGCGTTGCTGAACACGAGAGCATGCGCTCGACACTGGCTACCGCCCGCGCGTTCGACCTGCCGCTGGAGGTGCTGGGCGGCAGCGAGGCCGCCAGGCGTTATCCGCAATTCCATATCGGGAAACAGGAATGTCTGTATCTGGATCCCGAGGGCGGCGTGATCCGCGCCGACCATGCCGTGCTGGCGGCCGTGGCGCAGGCGCAGGCACACGGCGCCGAGCTGCGCGCCGGCACCACGGTCCAGGCGCTGGAGCCCGATGGCCAGGGCGTGACGGTGCACGCCGAAGGGGCCCCGGAGCGGTACACGCATGTGATCGCCGCGCCGGGCGGCTGGGGTTCAGGACTGGCCGCCTTGTCCGCGCAGCCCCTGATCCCGCGGCGCATCGCGTTGTCATGGTTCGCCGCCCCCGACATGGCGCCGTTCTCCGACGAACGCGCGCTGGTCATGATGCGCGTGTTCCCGGACGGCTATTTCAACTGTTTTCCCTCCACCGACGGTGCCACCCTGAAAGGCAGCTGCAATGCCGGCGGATGGCCCGCCGTGCAGAACCCCGACGCGTTGCCCCGCGACCTGCCGGCCGCCGAGATGGTCCGGCTGCGCATAGCCGCCGCGCAGAGCCTTTGCGGCATCTACCCCGATCCGGTCCGCACCGGCATCTACATGGACGCCTTCACGCCCGACGGCGAAGGGTTGCTGGGCGCGCTGGATCCCGCTCGCAGGCTCATCGTCGCCTGCGGCTTCTCCGGCCATGGCTTCAAGTTCGCGCCGGCGATCGGCGAAGCCGCCGCTCGTCTGGTGCTGGAAGGCCAGGCTGGCCTGCCCGTCGCCCATCTCGATCCCACCCGCTATCAGCATTGAGGAACCCCGCTTGGAATACACCCAGACCTACATAGACGGCTGCTGGCAGGCCGCTACCGGCACCGCGACAAGCGATGTCGTGGACAGCTACGCCGAGACGCGCTTCGCCGTGCTGCACACGAGTTCCGCGGCGGACGTCGATCAAGCGGTCGCCGCCGCCCGTAACGCCTTGCCCGGCTGGACCGCCTTGCCCGCCGCGCAACGCGCCAGCCTGATGCGCGCGGTGGCCAATGCCCTGGAGGCCCGCGCAGACACGCTTGCCGACGCCATCATGCGCGAGACCGGCATGCCTGCCAAACTCGTCAAGCGCATCCAGGTCGCGGCTCCCATTTCTGCGTGGCGCCGCTACGCTGATCTGTGCGAGCACGTGACCGCCGAATCGCGCATCGGCCATTCCATTGTCCGCCGCGTGCCAACCGGCGTGGTGGCCTGCATCACCCCTTGGAACTACCCACTGCACCAGGTCACGGCCAAGGTCGCCGCGGCACTGGCGGCAGGCTGCACCGTAGTGCTCAAGCCCTCCGAGATCGCGCCGCTCAGCGCCTTCCTGTTGGCCGAGGCGATAGCCGAAGCCCACCTTCCCGCAGGTGTCTTCAACCTGGTGCACGGCTCTGGCCCGGAAACCGGCCAGGCGCTGGCTCGGCATGCGGGCGTCGACATGGTGTCCTTCACCGGGTCCACCCGCGCGGGGCGCGAGATCGCAGCCGCGGCCGGCTCGGGGTTGAAGCGCGTCAGCCTGGAGCTGGGGGGCAAATCCGCGGCGATCGCGCTACCGGGCGCCGATCTGGCCACCGCCGTCAAAGCCACCCTGGCGAGCTGCTTTCTGAACTCGGGCCAGACCTGCTCGGCCTACACCCGCTTGCTGGTCCCCGCAGGCGACTACGCCAAGGCCTGCGAACTCGCCAGCCAATACATTGGCGCCTACGTCATGGGCGATCCTGCGGATGCAGCGACACGACTGGGGCCGCTGGCCAGCGCCCAGCAGCGGCAGCGGGTCCAGGCCATGCTGCAGCAGGCCCTGGCCGCGGGAGCCCGAATCGTCGCGGGCGGCCCCGATGCCTGCCCCGTGCCCCAACGCGGCTACTTCGTGGCGCCGACGGTACTGGGAGCGGTCGCGTCCGACGCGGCCATCGCGCAGGAGGAGGTATTCGGCCCGGTGCTCGCGCTGCTGCCCTACCAGGACACAGCGCAGGCAATCGCCCTCGCCAACGGCACCCCCTATGGCCTTGCCGCCGCGGTCTGGGGCGCTACCGCCGAGCACGCCTATGACGTCGCCAGGCATCTGCGGGCCGGCCAGGTCGAAATCAATGGGGCGCCATTCAATCCGGATGCGCCATTTGGCGGCTTCGGCCAATCCGGCATGGGGCGCGAGAACGGCCCCCACGGGCTGGAGGAATTCACGGAAACCATCTCTTACCAGCTTCCACCCGACTATCCCGGCTTGCAGCAGCCTTCCGCCTGAAAGGACCCCGCATGGAATATGCAGACATCCAGTACCAGCATTCCAGCTGGACCGCGCTCATCACGCTGAACCGGCCCCAACAGATGAACGCCCTGACCCGCAGGCTCGAGGCCGAGCTGCGTCATGCCATCGACCGGGCCGACGCCGACCCCGGCGTCCGGGCCATCGTGCTGACCGGCGCGGGCCGGGCCTTCTGCGCCGGCATGGACATGGGCGAACTGGCGCAGTTGCCACCGGAGGACATCCGAGACCCAGCGCGGATGCGTCCGTTCGACATGAGCCGGCGCCCCGACTACCAGACGCGCTACTCGTACTTTCCCGCCTGCTCCAAGCCCATCATCGCCGCGGTCAACGGCGCGGCGGCGGGGTTGGGCCTGGTGATGGCGCTGTACAGCGATTTCCGCTATGCCTCGCCGCATGCCGTCTTCACGACCGCCTTCGCGCGGCGCGGCTTGGTGGCCGAGCACGGCACCGCCTGGATCCTGCCTCGGGTCGTCGGCCACGCCTGCGCCATCGACATGCTGATGAGCTCGCGCAAGGTCGCCGCGGACGAGGCGCTGCGGCTGGGGCTGGTGCATCGCGTCGTGGAGGGAGATGCCTTGTTGGAAGAGACGCTGGCGTTCGCCGAAACCCTCGCCACGGAGGTGTCTCCCAGATCCCTGCGCGTGATGAAGCGGCAACTCTGGGAAGCGCCGTTCCAGGACCTCGCCGGCGCCGTGCGGCTGGCCAACGACGAAATGGTGGACAGCCTGCGCAGCGCCGACTTCCAGGAGGGCGTCGCGCACTTCGTCCAGAAGCGCCGGGCGGCGTTTACGGGACAGTAAAATGCGGCTGCGGCGGCCTCGCCGGCGCCTATCGGGCGACGGCGACGGGCGACCCCAGTGAAAGGACATGGCGTGACACAAAACAAGACAATCGCGGGCCAGAAGGCGGAGATCGATCCGCACGACGACATACCCACGTCTCTGCGTTTCGAGGAGATGCTTGGCCACAAGAGCCTGGATCGCTCCCTGCCCAAGCGCGAGCGCACCCGCTATCTTTTCCTGACGATCACCGCGCGCTGCGTGCAGGAAGAACCCCTGCGCAATCCCACGGTGGAGTTCGTGCTGGACCAATCCGGACTGTCGCGCGGCACCTTCTACAACCACTTTAAGGACGTGGACGACTGCATCTTCGAGATGTTGAGCCTGTTCCTTGAGTACATCGAGTCGGCCCGTGTCAGCAACTCGCGCAACCTGTCCACCTATGAGGCTATCCTGGAAGCCAACGACTGGTATTGCCGCGCGTACGAAGCGAACGCCAACCTGTACGCCGCCGTGCACCGCAACGCGGCGATCACCAGGCTGCGCGAAGACCGCAACGCCAACTGGACGATGAAAGTGCTGCACGTCTCCGAGCGCCGCCGCGGCCGCGCGTTCACGAAGCTGCAGCGCCGGGAGTACGCGGGCATGATCCGCATCCTGATCACCATGACCATCGACACGTTGCGCGAACGCTTCGTCAATCACGACACGCTGCTGACCGAGGCCTTCCCCACCGCCAGCAGCCTGGCCGCCAAGGTGAGCGATCTCTGGTACCGCACCATGGCCGAGTACGAAGCGCTGGACTAGCAGGGCGCGCGATTTCGCGCATGCCAGGCCCTCCTCCATGGTGTATGATTCATCTCTTTCTTGCGAATGCGAATTACTTTCGTTCGCAGCACCTAGACAGAGGGGCCCCACCGCCGCGGGCTTGAACAGGAATGAAGGCTGACGGATACGGTGCGGCACCGTCGATGGACGTGATCTACGGCGATCACCACGAATGGCTCCAAGGGTGGCTGCGACGCCGTCTGGGCAATGCGGCGGACGCCGCCGACCTGGCCCATGACGCCTTCCTGCGCCTGCTCAGCAAGCCGGCCTCGCAGGGATTCAAGAGTTTCCCGGAAGCGCGCGGCTATTTGCGCGCCATGGCCAATGGCTTATGCGCCGACTTATGGCGCCGCCGTGAAGTCGAACAGGCATGGCTGGACACACTGGCCGCGCGCCCCGAATCGTTCGAGCCCTCTCCCGAGCAGCGCGCGTTGATCATCGAAGCGTTGATGGAGATCGGCACGCTGCTGAGCCGCTTGCCGCACAAGGCCGCCACCGCCTTCATCATGGCACAGGTGGACGGCGTGCCTTACCGCGACATCGCCCAGACCCTCGGTGTGTCGGAACGCATGATCCAGAAGTACATTGCTCAAGGCATGTTGCAGTGCGCATTGATTGATGCGGGGCTGGGCAGGTAGACGGATGGGGCTGCCGTCAAGAAACCTGCCGGCCGACAGCGGAGCCGCGCCCTCGTCGGGAAGCGCGCTGAAAGCCGATTTCGACAGCCTGCAACAGGCCGCCGATTGGTTTGCCTTGCTGGGCGCGGATGGCGTGACCGATCAGGACCGGACCGCATGGCAGGCCTGGCTGCGCGAACGCGCCGAGCATGCGACCGCGTGGCATCACATCGAAGCCGTCAGCCAGCGGTTCGAGCCGCTGCGTCCAGGCGGGGCCAAGGCTGCGCTGGCAGGCGCCGCCGTGGCGCGCAAGGGCGCGCTGAAGCGGCGCCAACTGCTGGGCAGCAGCGCCATCGCCCTCGGCACGAGCGTATTGGGCTGGCTGGGGTGGCGCTATACACCGCTGCGCGATCAGGCGCTGGCGTTTACGGCAGACTACGCCACGGGCACGGGAGAGCGGCGCGCCCTGCTGCTGGCAGACGGATCGAGAATATGGTTGAACGCCCGAAGCGCGCTGGACGTTGATTACCGCGACTCGGCGCGGTGTTTGATACTGCGGGCGGGCGAGATCCTGGTCGAAACGGCACGCGACCGCGCGCAACGGCCGTTCTATGTCGAATCCCGCTTTGGACACATGCAGGCATTGGGCACGCGCTTCAGCGTGCGCCAGACGGAAAGCCAGATCCAGCTGGACGTCTACGACGGCGAAGTGGCGGTACGCAACCATGCCCGCGCGTCGGTGAACGTAACGGCAGGCGGCCAAGCCCGCTTCGACGCCGACCTCATCGTGTCCACCGCGAGCGCCGACCCCGCCCGCGAAGCGTGGAGCCGGGGCGTGGTGGTCGCCGACAACCTGCCCCTGAAAGTGCTCGTCAATGAACTCGGGCGCTACCGCAAGGGCTATCTGGGCGTGGCGCCGGAAGTCGCCGACCTGCTCGTCATGGGCGTATTCCCCGCCGACGACTCCGACCGCGCGTTGGACATGCTGGAACGCAATCTGCCCGTGCGCGTGCAAAGGCCGCTGCCGTGGTGGACATCGATCGTCGCGCGCTGACAAGATTTTTTTTGAAAATCAGTTCGGGTTTTTGAATCTCATCCGATTTACGGAATGAGAGAAGATCAGATCGACGCGTCGATGACCTCCCTCTCGCTGCCCACCACCACGCCTTGAGGGACTTCCGCCTTATGCTTCGCCGCCGTACCCGCTTCTGCGCCGACCGCGCGCCCAACACTACCCCGCGTCTTGCTGTGCGGCCCCTGGCGCTTACGTTGCACCTGGCCATTGCCGGCCTGATCGGCGGCGCAGCGGCCTGGGCGCCGACGGCGCAGGCACAAGCCAACGAGGTCCGCGACTACGCCATCCCGGCCGGGCCCTTGACCGCCGCACTGAATCAACTGGCCGCGGACGCCGGCGTATTCCTGACCGCGCCCGGCGCGCTCACGCAAGGCAAGACCACCGCCGGCCTGCAAGGCCGCTACCATGTGCAGGCCGCCTTTCAGACGCTGCTCCTGGGTTCCGGCCTGCAAGCCGTCCGGCAGGCAGACAACACGTACACGCTGCGCGCGGATAGCGCCAACGCGAATGCGGCGACAGTTCTGGAACCGGTCGCCGTGTTCGGCGACTTCGACGCCCCCGTCAGCGAAGGCACAGGCAGCTACACGGTGCCGGTCAGCAGCACCGCGACGAAGATGAATCTGTCCATCAAGGAAACGCCGCAGTCGATCAGCATAATCACTCGGCAGCAGATCGAGGATCAGCAGCTCAACAGCATGACCGCCGTGCTGAATCAGACGCCGGGCATCACCATGTCGCAGGACGGCGGCGAACGCTTCAACATCTATTCGCGCGGCAGCGCCATGGATACCTATCAATTGGATGGCGTGACCACCACCCAGGTGAACCAGTCGCGCACCATGCCCAGCACGTTGCTCGACATGGCGCTGTACGACCGCGTGGAAGTGGTGCGCGGCGCCACCGGCCTGATGACGGGCGCCGGCAGCCCGAGCGGTACCGTCAACCTGATCCGCAAGCGGCCCACGCACGAATTCCAGGCTTATGCACAGGTGGGAGCCGGCTCATGGGACCTGTATCGCGCTGAAGCCGATATCTCGGGCCCCTTGGGCAGCAACGGGAAATTGCGTGGCCGACTGGTGGCCGCCAAGCAGGACAACCATACTTTCATGGACGCCTACACCCAGGACAAGGACGTCCTGTACGGCGTGGTCGAAGCCGACCTGACGGATACCACGCTGCTGCGTTTCGGCATCGACCACCAGCGGTACAAGGCGACGGGCGCGCCCGGTGTCCCCTTGATCTTCACCAATGGCCAGCAGACGGACTTCACGCGCTCGACGAGTTCGGGCGCGCGCTGGATGTACGACGAGTTCAAGACCACCAATTACACCGCGGCCTTCGAACAGGCCTTGGCGCATGACTGGCAGTTCAAGGTCGCCGCCAACTACATGGACGTGGAACGTTCCAATTTGAACGGCTCGTATCGGGTAGGGTCGGGCCGCTCATTCCTGGACCAGGCCACGGGCAACGCGGGCATGCTGGCCTACCGGGCTGGCGCGACGCAAACCCAGACCGGCGTGGACGTCACGATCCAGGGTCCCTTCGAGCTGGGCGGACGGACGCATGAATTCATTGCGGGCTTCAACTTCCAGAACTACGAGAACAAGCACAAAGGCTGGGACGTGGGCGTGTCCACGGTCGATTTCTACACCTGGGGCAACAACATGGCGAGGCCGGGCGACACCGGCACCGTAGGTGAGATCTTCAATGTGAAGTCGCGCCAGAGCGGCAGCTATGCCGCATTCCGCCTTAACCCCATCGATGACGTGCATCTGATTCTGGGCGCGCGGCGGTCCGACTACAACTACGATTATCACTATGAGAGCCCGACCGACAATTTCCTGCAAACCTACACCATGCGCGCGCGCGGTGAGATCACTCCCTACGCCGGCATCGTCTACGACCTGACGCCCGAGCAATCGGTCTACGCCAGCTACACCGACATCTTCCAGCCGCAATCCTCCCAGGACCGCAATGGCAACGTACTCGACCCCATCGTAGGCAAGAACTATGAGATGGGCTGGAAAGGGGAATTCCTTAACGGTCGCCTGAATACCAGCGTGGCGATATACCGGTCCCAGAAGGACAACGTCGCTGAGCTGGATCCGGGCTACACGGTACCGGGTACGGAAAACGCGGCGTACCGCGCGGCCAAAGGCGCCAGAACGACAGGTATCGACCTGGAAGTGGCCGGTGAAATCCGGCCGGGCTGGAACATGCATGCGGGCTTCAGCCACGCAAAAAGCGAAGACGCGCAAGGCGCGCAATTGCTGACCCAGCTACCGGTCAACACATTGCGCCTGTGGACCACGTACCGGCTGGGCGGAACCTGGAACGGGCTGACGGTAGGTGGCGGCCTGGACTGGACGTCGAAGACTTCGTTGTACTTCAGCCGCTATGACAGCACGGTCAAGCAGGACGCGTACACGGTGGTCAACCTGATGGCGCGCTACCAGTTCAACAAGAAGCTGGCGGCAACGTTGAACGTCAACAACCTGTTCGACAAATCCTACTACCAGGGCATCGGCGGCAGCTACGGGCATTACGGCTCGCCACGGTTCGCGAGCGTGACGCTGCGCTACGATTTTTGACCGACCAGGACGTCCTAAGCCCTCTTTCTCTAGTCCGTGCAGGGCGGAATGATCTTCCGCTCCATCAGCACCTTCAGCCAGTGCTTGACGCAAGCCTCTGTGTCGCAGGTCTGGGTGAAGCCGGCCTGCTTGATCTTCACCGTGCTGACAAAGGCGGGCGGCGGCGGCGCTTTCAGGCCGTAGCCGAACCGGGCGTCGGCGGAGTAATGGGATTCGCCCAGGATTTGGGCCATGCTCAGGGACCGCAAGCTATGCTGCTTGACGATATCGTCCCACAGCCTCGCGCGGGTGGGCAGATACTCGGCCAGGCGGACGGGGCGGTCCGGGCCTGCTTCGACGCGCAAGAACTCTGCGAGCGACGGCCACAAGTCGCGCCAACTGAAGACCTCGCCATTCGTGAGGTTGAAGTGTTCGTTCCAGGATTGCGGATTCTCCGCGGTCCAGACGCCCGCATCGCCGATGAGACGCACATCCACGGCTTCGCGCGGATAGGATATGTGACCGGGATAGCCGAACGGCTTGCCCTCGGCGCGGCATATCGCCGCATAGACACCGATGACCGGTACGGTATTCATGGCTACGCCCACGTTCGGACCGACCACGATCGTGGGACGGAATATCGTCCAGCCGAAGCCGCAGCGCGCCGCTGTTTCGCGGATGTAGTCTTCCTGGAACCAGTACGAGTTCGGATGGTTGTCCCGGGGCTGGCGCTCGCGGGCGGGAACGCGGATGGGGTGCAGGTGTACGCCATAGGCCTTGGTGCCCTGCAGTACCGTGACATGGCGCAGACTACCGGTGCGGGTCAGCGGGTCGATCACGTTCCTGATCATGCTGAGGTTGGTGGCCATCTGCTCCGGATCCTGCCAGCCCGCAATGAGGCCGGGCTTTTCATAGACGGCCGCATAGAACACATGCGTGACTTGCGGCAAGGACTCGAAGGCGCGGCGGCAGGCGTCGGCGTCCTGCAGGTCCAACTGCAGATGGGTGAACGGCCGTTGGCTGAAGATTTCCGGACGGCGTCGGGAGACGGCGACGACGTCCCAGCCGGCGTTCAGGAAGGAGTCGATGGCGGCGGAGCCAACCAGCCCGCTGGCCCCGGTGACGATAACGGTTCGCGACATGATTCCCTCAGTCCATCACAAGGTTGATCTGCTTGAATAGCTCCTTGAAGCGCACGTACTCATCCGCCATGCGCTTGCCGAAGGCCGCCCGGCTGTCCGCGGACGGCACAATGCCCAGGCCGGCGAACTTTTCTTGCGTTTCTGGAGTATTCACCGCCTTGATGATCTCGTCGTGGAGGCGATCCAGGATGGCCTGCGGCGTACCGGCGGGCGCCACGATTCCGTACCAGGCGACGCTTTCGGCGCCCGGCAGGCCGGCTTCGCCAACGGTGGGCACATCCGGCAGCAGCGGCGAACGTTTGGTGTCCGCCACGGCCAGGGCGCGCAGCTGGCCGGACTTGACGAACGACAGGATGGGCGGAACGCCGCTGATGACCATTTGGGTGCGCCCGCCCAGGGTGTCGGTAATGGCATCGCTATTGCCCTTGTAGGGCACATGCAGGATTTCGGTCTTGGACAAGTGCTGGAACAACTCGCCTGCGATATGGCCGCTGGTGCCAACGCCCGCCGAGGCGTAATTGACCTTGTTAGGATTGGCCTTGATGTAGGCAATCAGTTCCTTCAGGTTCGTCACCGGAATCGACGCGTTGACCAGGATGACGTTCGGTCCCGTAGCCACCAGGGCTACGGGCGCCAGGTCTTTGAGCGGGTCATAGGGCATCTTGCTGCGGGCATTGGGATTGACGGTTATCGGCCCGGCCGAGGCGAAGCCGATGGTGTAGCCATCCTTGGCGGACTTGGCGACGAGGTCGGTGCCCAGGTCGCCGCCGGCGCCTGGCTTGTTCTCGACGATCACCGGCTGGCCGAGTTGCTCGCCCAAAGGCTTGGCAACCAGGCGGGCAATGATGTCGATGGAGCTGCCCGGCCCAAAGGTGGCGATCAGGCGGATGGGACGCGCGGGATAGGAATCGGCGGCCTGCGCGCTCGTAACCGCGGCCAGGCACAGCGCCAGCCCGGCAATCAATCGGAAGAAAATCATGATGTTGTCTCCGGTATACGTGTTTTTTTGCGTGAATGGTGTGCGTGGGATGCAGGTCAATCCATGTGCGAGTACATCGGCTTGCCGGGATGCGGCAGACGCGCGCGCAGGATGACGCCCTGCTCCGCTTCGGTGATGTACAAGCTGCGCATGTCGTCGCCGCCGAATGCGACATTGGTGCTGCGCATGCCCGCGCAGGACCGGATGCGGTAGAGGGGTTCGCCCAAGGGGCTGAACAGCCATACAGTGCCCGCCTGGGCATGGACGACCGCCAGGTTGCCAGCGCAGTCCAGGGCCATGCCGTCCGGCCCGGCTGTACTGCCGGACAGCTGGATGAAGCGACTGGCTTTCTTCATCTGGCCGCCGGGTTCCAGCCGCAGCGCATAGATCGCGTTGTCGTGCGTGATGGCCACATAGAGCACATTCTCGGCTTTGTTCATGACCAGGCCGTTGGGCCCTGCCAGGCCATCCATCAACAGATCCACCGTCTTGCCGTCGGCGCGCAGGCGGAACACGCGGCCGGTCGGATTCTCCAGGGCGCTCTCACCCTGATCGGTGAAGTACAGGTCGCCATTGGATGCGAAGAACAGGTCGTTCAGGCCCTTCAGTCCTTCACGTTGCACGTGCTGCAGGTATGGCCGGATGCTGCGTGATTCCGGATCCAGGAGCATCAGCCCGTGCAGGTGATCGGCGACGAAGATGCGTCCGTCTCGATGGATTTTCAGGCCGTTGGGCTCGCCTTCGTAGCTGACGATGACCTCAAAGTTGCCTGCCGGGTCCACGCGCAGGATCCTCCCATGCGCCAGATCTACGCACCAGAGATTGCCGGCGCGATCGAAGGCCGGCCCTTCCAGGAAAGAGTGCATCTTTACGTGGCGCGCTGCCAGCCAGCTCGAATGCTGTTCGGTCAGGTGCAGGGATTCGGGCAGCCGGGCGAATACCTCGGTGCCCATGGGTTCAGCGGGAGGATACATTGCGGGTCCTTTCAGGATTGCGGTTGATCGGCCGAAAGCTCGATTCCCAGCATCAGCGAGCTGAGCGACTTGCCGTGCGGATCCAGGCGCAGTGAGCGCGTGACCCCGCCGGACAGCACGTTCGGAATAACGAAGTTCAGCGCTTTCAAGCTCTCCACCTCGTAACGACGCACCTTCCCTGCCCCCAGGTGCGCGAAAGCCTGTTCGACGCGTTCGGCGGTAAGCGCCTGGCGCAGCACCCGCCAACCTTCGTCGTCGTAGGCAATGACGGCGATGCTCGAGGTATTGCCCTTGTCGCCAGCACGCGCATGCGCCAGGTCGTAAACCAGAATGCTCATGGTCGAGCTCCCAAGGTAATCACTTCCGGGGTGACCCAATCGCGCGGGATCAGCAAGGAATCCACGGCGATAATCTCCTTCGCCCCCAGGTTGACCGGGCCGCCTGCGCCATAGGGTCCCTGCATATTCAGCTGCCGCACATGGTCGCCGAGCAGGTGGGCGCTCTTTCTGTCGGGGCAGCGCGCCGCGACCCGCAGCCGCACCTCGTAGGGATGGCTGGCCAGCGCTTGCGCGTGGTCGCCATGCAAGCTGCTGATGCCGATCAAGTCAACCTGGATTTCGCTGGCCACGCCGCCATCGAGACGGAACCGTTCCTTCACGGTGTCGGCCGCCAGCCGGGCCCGGGCAATGGCGTTCACGCCCGCGTAGGCGACTTCTCCCGTGCCTATCCAGCCGTCGAAGTAACCGACCACGACCTTATAGCTGTCGGTACGTGGCGCGGCGTGAATGCCGCGCACCGCCACCCGATCGGCGCTCCGCTCATCGAAATGCAGGCCGTCCAGATTCAGTACGCAATCCGGCGTGACATAGGCTCTCGGGTCGTGAATTTCGTACAGAGCCTGCTCGGCACAGGTCATGCGGTCCAGGCGGCCGCCAGAGCCGGAAGGCTTGCCTATGTAAAGCTCGCCGTCGCTATAAAGGTCGGCATAGGGATACGCCAGCTCGGCCAATCGCGGAACGTCCTTCTTGCCGGGGTCGGCGAAGTAGCCGCCGGTGATCTGGGCAGAGCATTCCAGCAGGTGGCCCATGATGGTACCGGCCGCCAGCCTGGGCAGGTCGTCGTAGTCCCAACCGTGGTGATGCAGGGCCACGCCCAGGAACAACGAGGGATCGGCGACTCGGCCAGTCATCACAACTTGCGCACCGGTGGCCAACGCATCGCGGACGACATCGGCGCCCAGATACGCGTTCGCGGAGGCAAGCTGCGGCAGGATCGCTTCCAGCGGCAGGTCGCGGTCCATCAATCGTAGTTCTGGGTGCTGGCGCACTCGGTCAGCGACGTCGTCGCCGACGATGGCGGCGCATTTCAGGTCGCCCCACCCCATGTCGTGGCCGATGTCCAGCGCGGCCTGCGCGGCGCCGGCCGGATTGGCCGCGCCCATGTTGGACACCAGCCTCACGCCTTTTTCCCGGCACGCGGGCAGAAAGGCACGCATGCGCGCCTGCAGCATCGGGTTATAGCCGTGAGCCCCATCGTGCTTGCGCGACAGCGTTTCGCGCGCGATCGTCCGCTCGGCCAGGCACTCGCACACCAGATAGTCGATATCGCAGTCTTCCAGCAATGGCATGGCGGGGCCGATGCGGTCATCGGCCATGCCGGCGCCAACGCCGATGCGCAGCCGCTTGCGCGGTTCATTCATGTCTGTCTCCGTCCTTACGGTCCAGCCCAGTATGGTGCGAGTTTCCTGATCTGGAAATTGATATATTTATATCTTGGTGATAACTCATACGCATTACCTACGCGATGACCCTGACCATTTCCGAATTGGAAGCCGTGCTGTTGGTGGCGGAGACGCTCAACTTCCGCATGGCCGCCGAACGCGCTCATATCTCGCAGCCGGCCCTGAGCCGCCGCGTGCAGGCCGCGGAGCAAAAGCTTGGCGCCCGGCTGTTCGACCGCGACAAGCACGGCGTCGCGCTTACCGCAGCCGGCGCGGAACTGATGCCCATTGCGATGCGCATGCTGTCGGAGTTCCGCGACTCCCTCAGCGATCTGTCAGAGTTCATTGCGGGACGTCGCGGCAGCATCAACGTCTGGGCGCTGCCCTCGGTAGCCTCCGCCTTGCTGCCCGCGGCGGCGCGAGCCTTCCAGAAGTCGCATCCCCAGGTGCGGCTCAATATCCACGCCGTCTCCGCGCGCCAGATCACGCAGGCCGTGTCGGAAGGCACCGCCGACATCGGCATATCGATTGAAGTGCCCGACCAGCCGGCCAGCGTGACCTTCTCTGCGCTGCTGCAAGAAAAATTCGTGTTGATCTGCCCCGTCGACGATCCGCTGGCGCGGAAAAAGCGCGTGGACTGGAGTGTTTTCGCGGACCGTCCCTACATCGCGAGCGGTCCGGCCAGCAGCATTCGCCAGGTTACCGACAGGATTCTTGCCGCCTCGGGGCGGATGCCGGAGATGAACTACGTGGCCGACAATATTTCGGTGGTGGGCGCGATGGTAGCCGCCGGTGTAGGCATCGCGGCCGTGCCGCAGTTGGCTCTGCGCCTGATGGATGCCACGCGCCTATGCAGTTTGGCCCTGCATTCGCCCGTCGCATCTAGGGAGATCGGCATATTGCTCAAGAAGCAGCGCTCGTTGTCGGCAGCGGCGCTGCATTTCCTGGACACCTTGCGACGGACGGATCCGGACTAGGATCGCGCAGGATGGGCTGGGGGTTTAGCGCATCGTCGAAGTGCAGCAAAGCTTCACAAACACAAGTTCGGGGTCGTTGTCATCCAGATTTTCGATCTGACCGCTTTCGACAAAGCCCACGCGCTTGAGCAATCGGCGCATTGCCATGTTCGAAGTATTTGTTGACGTAAACAGCTTCCCTCGCGATTGCGCCTCCAGCGCTCGCAGGATTGCGGTAGCCACCCCGCGGCGTCGTGCCGAAACCTTCACGACGATCAGCGGGATGAAGTCGTTCTCGAAAAAGGACCGGTTCAATACCCCGTAACCGATCAGCGCCGAAGCATCCTCGGCTTCTACCGCGACCCAGCATTGGCGAGCAGCCACCGCATTGGTGATAAACGTCCTCCTGCCCTGTTCCCGCCTGGCGATCGGATCCAGCGCGATGATCAGATCGATGTCTTTACAAGAGGCTGGTCGGACGTTCGTTTCGGAGAGCATGGTCGACACGCATCGGACTGGGAAAACGGTGAGTCTATCGTGTCAGGGATGCCGGGGCGGGTTTCAAGCCGAATCCGAACGCTTACTGCCGGATATCGGCTGCTTTGATGCAGAGTTACGCGCCCTGCCCCTGTCGTGCGCCCATCATCGAGCGAGACAAGCGACTCGCGGCGGCCAGGACAGGCTCCTTCAGTTCGAGCAACACGCTTTCGCTCAGGCGCGAAATCGGGCCCGAAATGCAGATCGCTCCTTGCAGCGTCCAGTTGATGCCGTACACGGGCGCCGAGATGCTGGACACTTCGGCGTCGCGCTCGCCCAAGGACAACATATAGCCAGCGCGACGCACCGATTCATAGGGCTCACCCGGTTCCCCCGAAAAAGCCAGCAGCACCCGCCCTGGGCTGCCCAGTTCCAAAGGCAAAGCCGCGCCCACACGCACGTGGTGCCGGATCGATTTAGGTCCTTCGACGCGCGCCATGCAGATGCGTTGCTTGCCCTCTCGCACGTAGAACGTGGCGCTCTCCCCGGTGGCTGCCGACAGTTCGCGTAGCACCGGCTGCACGACTTCCACGACGTTGAAAGTGGCCTGGTAGCAAGCGCCCAGCCAGCCAGCGGCGCGGGCGAGCCGCCAGGTTCCGTCAGCGCGTTGGGCCAGGTAGTCGTCCATGGCCAGCGTGCGCGCCAGGCGGAGCACGGTGGAACGGTGACAGCCGGTACGCCGGCTCAGTTCGGCGAGCGACAAATGAGTGTCGTCCACTCCGAACGCCGCCAGGATGCTCATCGCGCGGCGCACCGCTACGACGCCTTCTTCAGCCGCGGAAGTATCGGCCTCAACTTCTATTGAATCGTTCATGGTGCGCAACATGTTTCACTCTACGGACTTGCATTGTATTCCGTGGAACACGGATCGACAATGCTTTCACCAAAAACAGATATGGAGACAAACAATGAAGCAGATCGCGCGTGTGCTGGCGGGCCTGGCCCTGGTGTGCGTCAGCGGGCTGAGCGCAGCCCAGAACTACCCCGACAAACCCATCCGGCTGATCGTCCCCTTTCCTCCTGGCGGCGGCACCGACGTACTGGCGCGGGAAGCCGCGATCAGGGTGGCGGCCAACACCGGCTGGAACATCGTTACGGAAAATCGGCCTGGATCGGGCGGCAACATCGGCGTGGATGCGGTGGCCAAGTCAGCGCCGGACGGCTATTCGCTGGTCCTGGGCCAAACCAGCAACCTGGCGATCAATCCCACCCTTTATGCCAAGCTGCCCTATGACCCCGAAAAGGACCTGAGCGCCATCGGTCTGATCGCCGATGCGCCGCTCGTGATCGTGGTGCCGGCCAATTCGCCGCTGAAGTCATTCGACGACATGATCGCTGCGGCGAAAGCCAAGCCCGGCGTCCTGAACTTCGCGAGTTCGGGCAACGGGACGGTGGCGCATCTGGCCGCGGTGCAACTGCAGAACGCGGCCGGCATCAAGCTCACCCATATTCCCTACAAGGGCGCTGCGCAGGCTTCCAACGACCTGATCGGCGGCCAGATCGATATGTACCTGTCGTCCGTGCCCACGCTCATCGGCCACGTGCGCAACGGCAAGATGCGGGCGCTGGCCGTGACCTCGGCGCAGCGCGTGCCGGACATGCCTGACGTCCCCACCATCGCCGAACGTGGCTTTCCCGGCTTCGAAGCGGTGACGTGGTTCGGCCTGGCGGCGCCCGCCGGCACTCCCAAAGACATCGTGCAGCGCCTGAATGCCGAGTTCAACAAGGCGCTGCAGACGAAGGAGCTGGGCGTGAAGTACCAGGAGCAGGGCGCGCGCGTGCTGACCAGCACGCCGGAGGAATTCGCCAAGCTGATCCATGACGACCGCATCCGCTGGGGAAAGATCGTCCAAGACTCGGGCGCAAAGGTCGAGTGATCGGCCATGCAGGCCCGCCATCTCCAATCCAGCAGCAGCGCGCAGCCGGCCATTGCAGTGCCGGTCGGCGCGTGCGCTTGGCTCATCCGCAACGCTGGCACCAAGCCGGCCTGACTTCATCGTTTTTCTACTCCAAACAGGAAACACTCATGGCCAATCAGGACATCATCAAGGACTTCCCCCGCGTAGGCGCCGACGTCGTGCGGCGCGCCGCGGAACTGCAACCCGCTATCCTTGCCGACGTGGCCGGCCGGCGCGGCGCGCTCAATGGCCGCATCCGCCCCCTGCATCCCGGCATGAAGGTGGCCGGCACGGCGCTGACGGTCGAAGTGCGCCCGGGCGACAACCTCATGATTCACGCTGCGATTTCCCTGGCTAAGCCTGGCGACGTGCTCGTCATCGACGGCAAGGGTGACCTCAGCTCGGCCCTGATGGGCACCATCATGATGAACGCCTGCCGCAAGCTGGGCATCGCCGGCGTGGTGATGGACGGCGCCGCCCGCGACACGGTCGAGATCATCGAAATGGACTATCCGGTGTTCGCCGCCGGCACCAATCCCAACGGCCCGACCAAGAACGTGCCCGGCCGCATAGGCCACCCCGTGTCGGTCGGCGGCGTAACCGTCCATCCCGGCGACTTCGTCATCGGCGACGCCGACGGCGTGGTGGTGGTCGAACGCGAAAAACTCGAAGGACTGCTGCCCGCCGCCGAGAAGAAAGTGCGCGACGAAGCCGCTCGCATCGCCGCCATTCAGACGGGCGACACCGAAGCCAAGTGGCTTGACGCGGCCCTGCGCGCCGCCGGCGTCCTGAAGGAAGGGGAATCGCTGTGAACGCTGCCGCCACGGACAAGCCCGTGATTGTTGTGACCGCGGCAGACCTGGCGCCGCAGGCGCTGGCGCTGTTGCAGGACTTTGAACTGGTCTTCGCCGGCAAGACCCCTACAGAGGAAGGCGTCGCGACGCTGTGCCGCGAGCAGAACCCCGTCGCCATCATCGTGCGTTACGGCAAGGTGGGAGCGGCCGCGATGGACGCCGCCCCCGCATTGCGCGTGATCTCCAAGCACGGCAGCGGCACCGACACCATCGACAAGGCGGCGGCCGCCCAACGCGGCATCCAGGTCGTCGCCGCGGTGGGCGTGAACGCTGCCGCCGTCGCGGAACAAGCCCTGGCGCTGCTCCTGGCCTGCGCCAAATCGGTCGTGGGACTGGACACGCGCATGCGTGCCGGCCACTGGGACAAGTCCACCCACAAAAGCCTGGAGCTGGGCGGCAAGACCATCGGCCTGATCGGCCTGGGCGCCATCGGCCAGCGCATGGCCGCCATGGTTCACGGGATGAATATGCGGGTGATCGGATTTGATCCGTATGCGAAAAACCTGCCCGACTACATCGAAAGCGTGCCGCTGGACGCCATCTGGCGCGAATCCGACGTGGTGTCGCTGCACTGCCCGCTTACCGACGACAATCACGGCATGGTCAATGCGTCGACGCTGGCGCAATGCAGGCCCGGCGTGATCCTGGTGAACACGGCGCGTGGCGGCCTGGTCGACGAGGAAGCGCTGTTGCAGGCGGTGCGCTCGGGCCACGTCCAGGCCGCGGGGCTGGACAGTTTCGCCGTCGAGCCCATGACGGCCGACCATCCCTTCCAGCAGGAGCCGCGCATCGTCCTGAGCCCCCACATCGGCGGCGTGACCAGCGCGGCCTACGTCAACATGGGCGTGGCGGCGGCGCGCAACGTGCTGGAGGTGCTGGCCCGCGACAAGGCGCAGGCCTGAGGAGACCCGTCATGACGCAACGATGGAAACACGCGCCGGCCGGCAGCAACTGGGGCGAATTCGGCCCAGACGATCAACGCGGCCGCATGAACCTGGTGGATCGCGCCAAGGTCCTGCAAGGCGTCGCCGAGGTACGGGAGGGGCTGACGTTCTGCCTGTCGCTGCCGCTGGATGTTCCGGGCGGCATGGCGCTGAACCCGCGGCGCCTGCCTCCGCAGCGCTACGCCACGCTGCGCGACGGCCCGAGCGCCGGAGTCCAGGGCTTTTGCTGGTCGTATGCGTCCGAAGACCCGCTGCTCACCGACGTGGTGTGCGACGACGTGCTGCTCATGAACACACAATACTCGACCCAATGGGACAGCCTGGCGCACATGGGCAGCCGTTTCGATGCCGACGGCGACGGCGAGGCCGAAGCGGTGTTCTACAACGGCTTTCGCGCCGGCGCCGAAATTCGCGCAGCGGACGAAGACGCGCTAGCACCGGCGGACTGGGCCCGCTTTCCCGGCCCTGTCGCTGGCGCGCTGGGCATCGAGCAGTTGGCCGAGCACGGGGTGCAGGGCCGAGCCGTGCTGATCGACCTGGAGGCCCACGTCGGCCGCACGCGGACCGCCGTCGGCTATGAGGCCTTGATGCGGATCCTGGATACGGATGGCGTGCAGATCGAAGCGGGCGACATGGTTTGCCTGCACACCGGCTTCGGCGACACGCTGATGGCGATGAACCGTAAGCCCGATGTGGCACGGCTGCATGCCACGGGCAGCGGCCTGGACGGCCATGACGAGCGGCTATTGCAGTGGATCGTGGACTCGCGCCTCGCCTGCCTCATCGCCGATAACCCCGCGGTGGAGCTGGTACGGCCGGTCGACCTGAGCGGCGCCGTCACCCCGCTTCGTCGCCCGCGCCTGCCTTTGCACGAGCACTGCCTGTTCAAAAACGGCATCCACCTGGGCGAGCTCTGGTGGCTGACACCCCTGGCGCGCTGGTTGCGCGCGCACTGGCGCCACCGCTTCCTGCTGACCGCGCCGCCGCTGCGGCTCCCCGGCGCGGTCGGGTCGCCCGCCACCCCCATCGCCACCGTCTGATTCCCCCCCTTAACCCATCGGGCGTAGCGGCCGGCACAGGCTGCGCGCCTTCCCGACGAGGAGACACTTCGTGAAAAGCATCCGCATCCTGCCCGCCGTGCTGGCGTTCTGCGCCGGCGCAGCCGCCGCCCAATACCCCGACCGTCCGCTCAAGCTGGTCGTCCCCTACTCCGCCGGTGGCGCCGCCGACGCCCAGGCCCGCCTGGTGGCGCAAAAACTGGGCGCGCGACTGGGCCAGACCGTGGTGGTCGAGAACAAGCCCGGCGCCAGCGGCACTATTGGAGCGGCCAGCGTGGCGCATGCCGCTGCCGATGGCTACACGCTTCTTTACGACGCTACCGCGTTCGCCATCAACCCGTCGCTTTACAAGAAGCTCAGCTACGACAGCCGCCGCGACTTCCAGCCTGTGTCGCTGGTCAGCCTGACGCCGAATCTGCTGGTGGTGCGGGCCCAGGCGCCATACCAGCGCATCGAAGACTTGACCGATGCCGCGCGCAAGGGCCACCTGACCTATGGCACGCCGGGCCAAGGCACGGCGCAGCACATCGCCGCGGCCTGGTACGCGCAAGGCAACAAGCTGGAACTCACGCATGTTCCCTACAAAGGCGGCGCGCCGGCGCTGACCGACCTGATGGGCGGGCAGATCGACATGATGTTCAGCAACATGGCGGCGTCCTACCCTCTGGTCAAGAGCGGCAAGCTGCGTGCGCTGGCCGTAACCTCGCCCAAGCGCGTGGACGCCCTGCCCGACCTCCCCACCGTGGCCGATAGCGGCGTGCCGCAGTACTCGGTGTACGAATGGAACGGTGTGTTGGCGCCCGCCGGCCTGCCGGCCGATGTGGCGGCACGCATCGAACAGGAATTGCGCGCCACGCTGCAGGACCCCGCGCTGCGCCATAGCCTGCAGGAACTGGGCGCCGAGCCGGTCGGCTCGACGGCCACCGAATTCCAGGCCTTCCTGGACGAGCAGATGGAACGCGCCGCCCACATCCTCGCCGAAGCCGGCATCCACAAGGAATGACGCGGCGTCCAGCCGCGTCCCCGGGCATACGGGGACCGGCCATGCAATCAAGCTGTCCATCCTGGCACAACAATAGAGGAAGACAAATGACCTACCGTGTTCGAACCTTGCCCGCTGTCCGGCGCGCCGCGCTGGCGCTGGCTGCCGTCCTGCCCCTGCTTGCCTGCGGCGCTGCCCGCGCCGCCGACGCCTGGCCCAGCCGCCCAGTGCGCGTGGTGGTCCCCTATGGCCCGGGCGGCGCGGTCGACGTGGCAACGCGCAAGATGGCGCAGATGTTGTCGACGCAGACCGGCCAGAGCTTCATCGTGGAGAACAAGCCCGGCGCCACCGGCACGATCGGCGTGAGCCAGGTCGCCCGCGCCGCGCCCGACGGCTACACACTGCTGGCGAACGACACGACCTATCCGCTGCTGCCCCACATCTTCAAGCAACTGCCCTTCGACCCGGCAAAGGACTTGCAGCCCATCTCCGCCTTCGTTTTCGCTCCGATGGCGCTGGCCGTATCGAAAGACAGTCCCTATCGCAAACTGGACGACCTGATCGCCCAGGCGCGGGCCAAGCCAGACACGATCACCTATGGATCCGGCGGCCCCGGCACCACTCCCCATTTCGCCGCGGAAGGCCTTGCCCTGGCTACGAACGTGAAGTTCATGCACGTGCCGTTCAAAGGCGCGGCCGAGGCCACGCAGGCAGTGCTGGGCAAGGTGATCGACTTCCAGTTCGCTTCGACCACGGGCGTCATGGGTCCGGTGCAGGGCGGGCAGTTGCGCCTGCTGGCCGTCACCGGCGACAAGCGCCTGGCGGTGCTGCCTGAAGTGCCGACCTTCGCCGAGGCTGGCGTGAAGGACTTCGGCGTGGTCAACTGGACGGGCCTGTGGGCGCCCAAGGGCACCCCCGCGGAAGTCACGGAGCGCCTGCAGCGCGAAGTCGCCAAGGCCATGAGCTCGGAAGAAATGCAATCCTTCGCCACCAAGATGGGCGCGGAACCGCGGGCGGCCGATGCCGCCGAGTTCGGCCGCATCCTGGCCGCCAGCGGCGCGATGTGGGGCGACGTGGCCCGCAACATCGGCTACGACGCCAAATAGGTAGGAGACGCCATGTTCTTTCTGCATGCGCCCGCAGTGGCGCAATTCGATGTCTGGTCGCCCATGCCCGATCGCTTCCGCCGTCCCGAACGCAGCGATTGGGCGGACGCCAACCGCGGCGGCGTGCCCGTCGATTCCTTTCTGGAAGGCCCCGTGTTCGACCGGCAGGGGAATCTCTACGTGACCGACATCCCCTGGGGCCGCGTGTTTCGTGTCAGCCCGGATCGCGAATGGTCGCTCGTTGCCGAGTACGACGGCGAGCCCAACGGGATGAAGTTTCTGGACGACGGCAGGATTCTCATCACGGATTACAAGAACGGGTTGATGGCACTGGACGTCGCGAGCGGCCGGGTGACCCCTTACCTGGCCCGTCGCAACAGCGAGAGGTTCAAGGGCGTAAACGACCTGGTTTTCGACGCCCAGGGCAATCTGTACTTCACCGACCAGGGCCAGAGCGGCCTGCACGACCCTACAGGCCGGGTGTATCGCTTGCGGCCCGATGGCCAGCTCGACTGCCTGCTCCACAATGTGCCCAGCCCCAATGGCGTGGCCCTGTCGCCGGACGGCAAGGTTCTGTACCTGGCGGTAACGCGCGGCAATTGCGTCTGGCGCGTACCACTGATGTCCGACGGCAGCGTGAGCAAGGTCAGCCAGTTCTTCACCTCCTACGGCCCCAGCGGGCCGGACGGCCTGGCCGTCGACCGCGAAGGCAATCTGCTGGTGTGCAACCCCGGGCTGGGCTACGTGTGGCTGCTCAACCACCGTGCCGAGCCCCTGAACATCTGGCGCAGCTCGCTCGGCATGTCGACCACCAACCTCGCCTTTGGCGGAGACGACGGGCGGACGCTGTTCTGCACGGAATCGGTCTCGGGTACGATCTTGACTGCTCGTGCCCCCCATCCCGGAGCCAGCCTATATTCCGCGACCGGCGCCCCCTAGCCTCGGCCTGGCAGTCGGCCAGATGGGCGTCCGGCACTAGGCTGCGCGCGGCCAATGGCCGCCCAGGCTGTCCGGCGGTGCCGATAAATGCTTGCGTCAGGAGCGGTCGATCGGATTTGGCACTGGCCGGCCCGCGTAGAACGCCTCCAGATTGGCAAGCACCATATCTTCCTGAGCGTCTCGGGCGCTGGTGGACGCGAAGGCGATATGTGGCGACAGAATCACATTGGGTGCGTGAAGCAGCCGCTCAGGCACGTTTGGTTCGTTCTCGAAAACATCGAGCGCGGCGCCGGCTATCGTGCCCTGTTCCAACGCTTCGGCCAGCGCATCGGAGTCAATCAAGGAACCTCGCGCCACGTTAATAACGTGTCCGCGCGGGCCAAGCGCAGCAAGAACGGAAGCGTCGACGACATGGCGATTGGATGAGTCGGCCCGGGCGGCAATGACGAGGATGTCTGACCATTCCGCCAACTCCCTGACACTTGCCTTATAGGAATATGGCGTGTCCGACTTGGGGGTACGGCTGTGGTAGGCGACCTCCATCTCGAAAGCCGATGCCCGCAAGGCAAGCTTTCGGCCGATCGCACCCAGGCCATAGATGCCGAACCGCGCGCCAGTCAGTCCCTGCACGGCGGGCATGCTGACCAGGCTATTGCCGGCCCAGCGGCCTTCCCGCACGTAACGATCCGCCGCGACGATGTTGCGCGTGGCGGCCAGCGCCAATCCCATGGCGAAGTCCGCCACGCTGGATGCATTTGCGCCAGGGCTGTGCGTGACGGCCAGCCGGCGCCGGGCCGCAGCCTCCAGGTCGATGCCTTCGAACCCGGTTCCGAAGAAAGAAACGATGCCAAGTTCCGGGAGTGCCTCGATCAATGCACGATCCGTCTTCAGACCGCCTTTCGTTATGAGGGCGCTCACACCGGCCGCGCCTACTGGCAAAGCCTCGGGGCTGGAGTATGGCAGAGGCCCCACCACGTTGTAGTGTTTGCCGAGCAGGGATTTAAAGCGCTCAGAGAAATCGCAGGCGAGCAGGACGGTGGGCTTGGAAAAAGGCATGATTTTCGTACGGAAGTGTTGCGTTCGCCTATCGTAGAACGATTCGGTGGGCGGGTGATTTCCCAGCTTGCCGGGTAATGGAACAACGCTTCATGTCTTGTCCCTGACGGTACAGGAAGCGCGGCAATAGGTTTCGATGCCGTGCAGATCCACCTCAAACCCCAAGCCGGGCGATTCGGGTAGCGAGAGAAAGCCGTTGCTGATCCATCCACCATAGGTGGATGTGGATCGAAGCGGATTGTGGTTGACGTCCAACTCCAGGAATGCTCCACCCGCAGCGGCGAGCACATGCGCCGATGCAATGGCGGCGATGTGGGTTCCGAACGAATGGGGGCAGAACTGCTTGTTCGAAGCGACGGCCCGCAGCCCGACTTCATGGACTCCGCTGACTCCGCCCCATTTCGCGACGTCAGGTTGGATGATGTCGAGCCAGGACATGGCCTCGGCGAATTCGTCGGCAGCGGCGAGGTTCTCGCCAGCGGCAACCGGAAGCCGCGTCATGGCCTTGAGCGCCTGCCATTCGGCGGCAGGACGCTCCGGCCCCAACGGCTCCTCGATCCAGGCGAAATCACCGTCCTCCAGTTGCGCCAAAGCCCGCTTGGCTGCGGCAAGGTCCCAGCCGCAATTTGCATCGAGCATGATTGATTCCGTTGGATGCAGCCCGCGCTGCTGCCTCAGCAACAATGGGATGGTTTTGGCGTCGTCGAAACCTGCCTTGAACTTGAACGCCATGAATCCCGCCTGGCGAAGGATATCCAGTCGAGCGGGCGATGTATCGGGAGCCAGCCCGCTTGCGTAGCACCGCATGCGGGCTTGCGTACCGCCCAGCACGCGATAAAGGGGCAACCCCAAGCGTCTTGCCTGGAGATCCCACAGCGCCGTGTCTATGCCCCCCAGAATCTGGGCGACGGGCCCCCGCTCGCCCGCCAGGCGAACGATCGGCAGGAGCACTCGGTGCAGTTGGGCGACCGCCCGCTGCACGTTTTGAAACGTGGTTCCCACCAGCGCCGGAGCGGCAAACTCGCGAAGAAGGTTAAACCGATGCAAGGCGCCCGAGGCCGGCATGCCGGCCCACACTTCGCCCCAACCGCAGGATCCGGAGGAATCCTCGATCTTGATCAGCACGACGCCACGTTCGCTGCGCACGCCAAAGGACGACGCGATCGATTCCGCTGGCGCGATGAACGCGAAAAGCGATACGGCGGTCACGGTCGTGGTTGGAAGCTCCGCGACCGCCGTGGCTGCGGTCGGCGGCGGCGACATGGGAGGCTTGCTCCCATCCCGGCATGGCAACGCAAGCTCAGACATGTCCATACTTGGCGAGGGCGTCCGACAGCGTAAGGCCTTTGCCTAGCTCGGCGCGTAGCCGGACTTCCTGCGCGGTCAGCCGTTCGGCCTCGACCAACACTTCCTGCACATGCTGTGCGGGAATAACGATGGCGCCGTCGGCATCGGCAAGAATGAAGTCGCCGGGGCTGATGGGTACGAGCAGGCTGGTGGCGCCTGCCAGGTAAACGGTCTCGCGGAATCCGGTAACGCGCCAGCGGCCGATGGATTGCGTCGGGGTCCGGTACTTGGCGAAGATTGGAAAGTTCATTTTGTCCAGCCAATGGATGTCGCGGATTCCACCGTCGATCAAGGCGCCCACCGCTCCCCGCTCCCGCATGCCCAGAGCGATCAATTCCCCGAAGTAGCAAACGCCTTTGCCATCGCCGCTCCAGACGGTTACTTCGTCTTCCGATACCTGCTGGCAGGCCTGCATTTTGTGTTCGTCTCCGCCCAGCGGGCCGGGAACCATCTGGCCGCGGATGGTAAACGCCCATCCAGCCAGCCTGTCCTGGCCGGTGTACTGCCGGAATTCCGGGGCCAGACTTTGGTCCATCAGGCCCATGGTATCCATGACGTCAGCCACATTGGCGGTGTCAACCTTCAGATATCGCGCGCGCACCTCGCGTCGCGTTTGTGCATCGATAGTCATGCTTGCTCTCCTTCAAATGACAGGAATCAGTCCGCCATCCACGCGCAGCGACGTTCCCGTGATGTAGGACGCGCATCGGCTGGCAAGAAACACTACGGCGTTGGCGTACTCGTCCGGCTCCCCGTAACGACCGGCCGGAATTGTCGATGTGCTGTTGGCGGCCACCGCCTCGGGGGTCAGTCCGGCCGCTTTGGCCCGAGACTGGTCAAGCATGGCTATTCTTGGCGTGGCTATCCGGCCCGGGATTGCCACATTGACCGTTACCCCGTCCTTAGCCACTTCCTGCGCAAGCGATTTCGACCAACCCACCAACGCAAGCCGCAAGGAATTGGAGGCCGCAAGACCCGGTATCGGCGTAACCACGCCGGACGACGTGGACGTGATCACCCGTCCCCAACGTCGCGCCTGCATGTCCGGGACGACGAGCCGGGTCAGCCTCATCAATGACAGCACCATCGAGTCAAAATATCCCCGCCATTCATCTTCGGTGATGTCGCTGGTCAGGCCGGGCCTGGGTCCGCCGGAATTGTTCACCAGGATGTCTATCGGGCCGATGTCCTTCTTCAGTTGAGCCAACTTGCCTTCGACGGCCCCCACATCCGAAAGGTCCCACGCCACCGGATGGGCGACGCCGCCTGTGTGCGCGATTGCCGCAGCGGCCCGCTCGGCTGACGCAAGGTCGAGATCAGCCAGGATCACCCGACACCCTTCGCGCGCCAGCGCTTTACCTATGGCGCTACCCAGGCCGCCGCCGGCACCCATGACCAGCGCGGTCTTGCCATCAATTCCCAAATCCATTATTCGCTCTCCTGCTGTAACTCTGGCGAGGCCGCCACTACCTTTCTCCAAGCTTCCGAGTCCGCCTGCCAAAGCGCCTGAAATCGCGTGGCGGAGGGCTCGCCTGGCAGGAACGAGGAAGCCGCCATCTGCTGCACGACTGCCGCGTCCTGAAAAACCCTTTCGATCGACGCAGATATGCGTTGAATCCGGTCTGGCGGCACGCCCTTGGGCGCGAACAGTCCGGCCCAGGTCGTCACCACATAGCCTGGCAGCCCGCTTTCACCCACTGTCGGTATGGACGGCGTCAACGCAAAGCGTTCGGCGCCCGTCATGGCAATACGTCGCGCCTTCCCGGAGGACACCACGGGCTCCGTCGATGGAACGCTTTCGAAAAGAATGTCCGCGTCGCCAGCAGCGACGCCCAGGGCTGCGGCGGGGCTGCCATTGAAAGGCACGGCGTAGATATCGACGCCGGCCATCTGCTTGAAAAGCTCCAGCGATACATGCGATGCGCTACCCACCGAAGCAAACGCGCCGACCAGCTTCCCAGGCTTGTTTTTCGCTGCGGATATAAGGTCAGACACGGTGCCCAGGCCCGATTTGGCACTGACGATCAAGCTGAAATCGGTCCGGTAGATCTGGCTGACCGCCAGAAAATCGGCCGGCAGCGACCCGGCTTGCTTGGGATGGACGTGGGGGCTGACCGCCATGGTGCTGGACGGAGCAAGCAGCAACGTATATCCGTCGCGCGCACTCCGGAGCACTTCGCGCGCTGCCAGCAAGCCATTGACTCCAGGCCGATTCTCAACAACCACGGACTGTTTCAGTTCGGCCGCAAGGCGCGCCACCACGAGGCGTCCGCCCACATCAGGCGTGGACCCGGGAGGCGTCGCCACGACGATACGGATAGCCTTGGCCGGATAGGCTTCGCTCTGCGCGAACGCGGTCGGCGCGGAGAGAGCGAAAAATGCAGACAAAGCGATGGAAGCGAAGCGCATGTATGGCTCCATATGAATTGACAGCAACCCTTCAAGAGTCGGGGAAACCTTCGTGAATACGTGCTTGCCCGCCTGAGTCGCACAAGGCTTCGCAGCGTCAGGGCGCCGCCGTCGTGCTTGCAAGAAATTTACGCGGGTGGGATCATCGCGTCCAATATCGTTCAACATCAAAGCGATACATGAAACATATACCTTCCGCAATCCCGGATCTACGCGTTCTGCGTCAGTTCTTGGCGGTTTCCGAGTACGGGAGCCTGCGCAAGGCGGCAGAGATGTTGCAGATGTCGCAGCCTCCGCTGAGCGTAGCCATGCGGCAGTTGGAGCAAACCGTGGGAACCCAGCTATTCGCGCGTTCGGCGTTGGGCGTGCAGCTCACCGCTGCGGGGAACGTGCTCAAGGCCGAGGCGGAAAAGCTGATCGCGCATGGCATCCGCGCCTTCGAAATGGCTCGCGCGGTCGGGCAAGGGGAACTGGGAGAGGTAAGAATCGGATTCATCACCTCGGCGATGGTTGACCTGTTGCCAGCGGTGTTGGCCCGCTTTTCGTCGTCTCACCCCGGAATACGACTCCGGTTGGTCGAGGGCGTCTCGATCGAAGTCGCTTCGATGGTGGACGAAGGCAAGGTCGACTTGGGGGTATTGACGCCGCCCGTGCCATATCCCGCCGCAAGCACGCACTTTCAGGTTGCACGCGACCGCCTCGTGGCCCTGCTGCCTCGCGGGCATATGCTTGCCTCTCGCAAAGCAATCCGCCTGGAAGCGCTCAAGAATGAGCGATTCGTATCTTTCTCGACTACCCGTGTTCCCGCGTTTCACCAGCGCATCACCGGAGCGTGCCTTGAAGCGGGATTCCAGCCACAGATCGTCCAGGAAGCAGCCCATATCCACACCATCATCGCACTAGTCGCCGGAAAGCTCGGAGTGGCCCTGGTGCCCGCGACCGCCGCACGCTCCGCCCGGAAAGACGTGATCGCAGTGCCGATAAGCGACCGCAGTAAGTTGCTCGATACGAGTCTGGAGGTTGTCTACCTGGAGGAGTCTCTTACTGCCGCCGGCCGGGCTTTTCTTGCCCACCTGCAAGTACCAGGATCGGAACTGAAGCAAGGCTCGTGACGCGTTCTTCCCGCGCTGCGCCAACGGCGCGCGCGCGCAACTGGCCACAACCGCCGTCCACATCCTGCCCCGCGCTGTTCCTTACCTTGGTCAGCACGCCACGGCTCTGCAAATAGCGGACGATCTCGCGGATTCTCTCGGAATCGGGGCGCTGGTAGTCATCCCCTTCGAGACTATTGAAGGGGATGACATTGAGCACGCCATACTTGCCCTTGAGCAGATGCACAACAGCATCGAGTTCGTCATCGCCGTCGTTGATGCCCTTGAGCAGCGTCCATTGATACTGGATCGGATAGTCGGTGTCGCGAGCGTACTTCTCGCCGAGTTCAATGAGTTCTTCCGGCCGGATTTTCGGCGCGCGCGGCAGCAGGTGTTCGCGCAGGGCGGCTTTGGTCGTGTGCAGCGACAGCGCCAGTGCGGGCTTGACGCGTTGTCGCGGCAGGGCTTCGAACACGCGCATGTCACCCACGGTCGAGAAAACGAGATTCTTGTGGCCGATATTGCCTTCGGTGCCGAGCAGGTCGATGGCCTCAAGCACGTTGTCGAGGTTGTGCGCCGGTTCGCCCATGCCCATGAAGACGACTTTCTTGACCGCGCGCAGCCGCCGCGCCAGCACCACTTGGGCAAGGATCTCCATGCTCGTGACCTGGCGGATCAGGCCACTCTTGCCGGTCATGCAAAAGCGGCAGCCGACCGCGCAGCCGACCTGGGTGGAGACACAGAGTCCGTCGCGCGGCAACAGCACGCTTTCCACCATCTGCCCGTCGGCCAGTTCGACCAGCAGGCGCGAGCCATCGTTGCCCGCGTGTTCTGACCGGACGCGCGCCAGGCCGTCCAGTTCCGCCGTCAGGGCGGGCACGGCTTCGCGCAGCGCCAGGGGCAGAAAGTTCTCGGAGCTCCGCCGTCGCGTGCCGGCGTCGAGGGCTTGCCCTTTCAGCCAGACGCGCACGATGCGGCCACGATGGACAGGCAGGGCGCCGAGAGCGGCGAGGCGTTGGTCGAAGTCGGAGTAGCGCATGGGGCGCGAATTTTACTCTGCGCCAGCAAGGGGCTCTCAGTCCCGCCGGCCAAACAGCATGGTTAATCCAAACAACGCCCCCAGCCCGCCGACGACGGCGAGCGACAGGGATGTCTCACGCAAGCCAAGCGCCATGATCGCCGAGCCCGTCCCCAGAATGGTAATCAGCAAGCCCACCAGACGTCCGCCCGTGGAGCCATAGAAATGCTTGCGGCGCGCCACCAGCGTACCGGCCGGCTGGCGTTTTTGCCACGCCGCCAACGCGTGCTCGAACTCGCGCAACAGACGTTCACGCCTGGGCAGATCGACCGCGCTGACCAGTAAGGTCGGCAGCCCGGGGCGGACCAGCTTGAGATAATCGTCCGTGCCCCAACTGGACAACTGGGCGTAAAGGACCGGAGCGCGGCGCGAAAACTCCAGCCCCTCGGGCGTCACCTTCACGACATTGCGCGTTGGAAAGCCTCTGAACGCCACCAGGGGCGGCAAAAGCAACCCCAGCACCGCCAGCACGGCCGCCAGGCCGAGCGGCCCGCGGTTGAACACCACCAGCATGAAACCGCCCGCAGCCAGGGCGAAGGCCAACGGCACCGATAATTGGTGCCATCGGGTATAGACCGACGCCTGGATCCCTTCGTTGCTAACCATGCTTGAGCCAATTGCGCATCGACTTCCTCGGGAATGGGTGCCGAGCAAGCGGCAACAAGCGCAATCATACCGAGAGCATCGGTCCGACGTCTGCGGTCTCGCACGCCACGGAACAGGCGCAGTCCGCAGGTGTAACGCCGCTGGGGCTCCTAAATGGCGCGCAGCACATCAATGAATGCGCGGCTGAAGGCAGGAATATCGTCGGGCTTGCGGCTGGAGATGAGCATACCGTCCACGACGACCTCCTCGTCCACCCACCGCGCCCCGGCATTGCGCAGATCATCCTGCAACGACGGCCAGCTGGTGAGTGTGCGGCCCTCTACCACGCCTGACGAAATCAACAGCCAGGCGCCATGGCAGATCACGGCCACGGGCTTGCCGGCGTCGAACATTGCCCGTACCAATTCCTGGGCCTTGGGATGCATGCGGATTTCGTCGGCGTTAACCACACCACCGGGGAGCAATAGCGCGTCGAAAGCCCCGGGTTCGGTAGCCGCCTGCAAAAATGTCAGGTCCACGGGAAAGCGGTCGCCAGGCTTGTCGTGATGCATGCCCAGAATGGGGTCGGTACGCGCTGACACCAAGACGGTGCGAATCCCCTCGGTTTGCAAACTATGGCGTGGGCCGGTCAATTCCACTTGCTCGAAGCCATCGACGGCAAGTATCGCTACGGTGAGATCGTTCAGTATTGCCATGTTGGCTCCCGGTGAGTGGCCCCCTGAAAGACGGCAGCGGGCGGGCCGGGTTGCGCTGCCGTAGTGACTGCCATGCCTTGGCATGCCGACTCCATTCAGCAAATGCCGTGCCGCCGCTGCGCAGCAATTTTTGTGCCGCCTGCATGCTAGGGCGGCGACGCCCAGCCCTCGCGCAAGGCGCTGGCAAATCCGCCCTCCACCCGCGAGTAAGGACGCGCGCTGGTGATCACTCGCGGCAAGCAGGACCACGCGATGCGCGCCCCGTCTTGCTCGAGCCTGTCGACCAGCGCCTGGTCTTCGCTGCACGCAAGCGCCGCAAAGCCGCCGATGCGCCGATACGCATCAGCCTCGATTCCCAGGTTCGCGCCATGCACATGGCGATGGCCGTCGCGATCCTGATAGCGCTGCGCGAACCGCTTGCGGGCTGACGAGGCGTGCGCGCCATGCGCGCCCCATCCCGACACTCCCACCGTGCCGCACACCACCTCGGCCCCCAAGGACAGCTGCGCCACCAGCCAGCCAGCGGACACGCGGGTGTCGGCGTCGGTGAACGCCAGCCAGCGAGCGCCCGCATTCAGCAAGTGCTGCGCGCCCGCCGCCCGAGCGGCGCCCACATTGCGTGCCCGGATGCTGAGGCAGTGCACGGGCCAGGCGGCCGACAGCGCGGCCGTTCGATCCGCGCAATGATCCAGCACCACCACAATGCGCACCGCTTCCGCATGCAGACTGGGATGCCTGGCCGCGCGCGTGGCGGCGCGCAGGCAGGCGGCGATGCAGTCTTCTTCGTCATGCGCCGGGATGCAGATTCCGATCATGGCTCGTTTCCTCCGCTTGCCTGCGCCAGAGATCCATGCGGAACTCGGCCTCCAGATGGTGGGATTGCAGCGCTAGCCCCGGCAGCGCCGCCATGGCCTCGTGCAGGGCATCGGTCGACTGGAGCCGGTCATGAAATGCCTGCCGCCAATGGCAGGCAACGAGCTCGCCGCCGTGCGCCAGGGTCGCATCGAGTGCGCTGAGAAACTGCGCCAACGCCGCGTCGTCCAGGTAGTACGCCAGCTCTGACACGATGATCAAATCGAACCCCCCGGGCGGCGCCGGCGGCCAATGGCGGGGCAGGTCCAGGACCATGATGTCCACATTGCTGATGCCATCCGCCGCCAGACGCCCGCGGCAATGGCCTATGGCGGCGATGGACACGTCCACCGCGCAGAGGCGTGAGCAACGCCGCGCCAGAATTCGCGTCAAGTCACCCGCGCCACATCCGGGCTCGAAGGCATGCAGATAGGTTTCGCGGCCCAGCATGGCCAGAAGCAGCGCGCGCTTGCGCCGCTCATACCAAGCGGTCCTCACGTGCCAGGGATCGGCTTGCGCACGGTAGAGCCGCTCGAAGTGCTCGCTCATAGCGCCCATGACGTGTCCTGTCTGAGAACGACCGCGCCGTGCGCTGCCTGGTCACGCTCCGCGTGGCTTTGTCGAATGAATACCGGCAGGTCGGCCATCAGCTGCGCAAACGCCGCGTCGCGGCAGAGCGGCCCTGCCCCAAGAGCCCGCGATGCGCGCTCCAGAACTTGCGATGCGGCCGACTCCACGGCGAGCCGGGCGCGCGCGCAGGCCAGTGCGCAATCGTCTTGCGGATGCGCATCAATGTGGCCGGCGGCGTCGCGCAACGCCGCGCGCGCCTGAACCATGGCGACGTCCACGGCGCCCAGGTGCGCCAGTCGATGGGCGTCGCACGATCCGGCAGAGAACGCCGGCGACAGTGCTGCGCGTAGTGCATCGGCGACGTGGTTCAAACCACCGTACCAGCAGGCAGCGACCCCCGCCCCTCCATGCAGAAAGCCCGGCCGACGAAGATAGGCACCCGGCGGACCGACCGCGACGCCGACGGCCTTGTCGAAGATCACGTCCACGCTCCCCGAGGCCCGCATGCCAACGGCGTGCCAGCCCTGATTCGTGATCGTCACGCCCGCTTGATCCAGGGCCACGGCCGCCAGGCAGGATTCGCCGTCGGCGTTCCAACCGCTTACCACGGCATGGCTCAGCGACGCCGCGCCTGAGCACCACGCCTTGACTCCACTCAACGTGGCCGAGCCGTCTGGCATGGACAGAATGGTTACGCGGTGATCCGGGGGCTCCGCGCACCAGACGCCCCATAGCCGATGGTCATGCGCGACGTCGGGGATCGCCGACGCGGCCATGGAGGGCACAGTACGGGACGGCGCGGGAACGGATAGCTCCGCCAGGATCGCCAGCGCATCGGTGTGTCCCTCGAATAGCTTGGCCAGGCTGAGATCCACCGATGCCACGCAGGCCAATGCCTGCCAGCGGCCCAGGGTGTCGCCCTGGCCCGGTAGAGGCAACTGGTCAAGATCATGGTCCACCAGCATGCGCAGCGCGAGGCCGGGATTGCTCGGCTCGCGCACCCGGGCCAGAAGCAATTTCAGCGCATGCAAGGGAGATTCCAATAAGGAAACCGAACCAGGCAGATCAGTCATGGGAATTGACGAAAGGCAATGGTGATACGGAGCATGCGGATCAGTTAGCAAGCGCCGTGCCCGGGACGCAAAGTAGGCCCTGGAGATTCAACAATTTGTATGGGCCTTGGCGGTAGAATCTGCCCGTCTGCAGGGGTATGGCGCGCAATTTCTCACTGCCAAACCTCGTCTTCGGTCCCGGCGCGCAAGGTGGAATCGAGCTATGTGATCTCACACTCGCCGAAATCGGGCTGATGCTTTTCGTGGCCCCCCACGGCTATCGTTCGTTTGTCTTTGCCGGGCCCACGAGTAGTGAATGAAGCTGCTGAAGCAGCGTTTTGAGGAAATGATGAATTTTTGGGTCCCTGTAATCTTCGGTACGTTCAAGCTCCTCGTGTTGGGTACGGGCATGTTCCTCGCCATTAAGTCGCATTACGACGGCGAGAAAAAAGAGAAGGCGGAGAAGGAGAAAAAAGCGCAGTAATGGAGACCTCGCGGCTATCGGGGAGGTCTCAGTTCGTGTGCATGCGCGCTCGCAGGAACCTGGGCGCGCCTTTGGCCGCCACATCGCAAGGCTGCGCATTTACCTGCTGACGGCTGGCCGCTGGCAGCACGCTCATAACGTCATGGTCGGCTGGTCTTCGATCCGGAAGAACAGGGGGCTCGGCCCCATGAAGCCCGTCCCGTCCAGATACTCGAACTCGACGCGCTGCCCCGGCGAGGCTGCCTGCCCGAAGTGCTCGACCCGGTACATCGCGCCTCCGATGCGATAGTTGTGAACCAGCGTGGACGCGCCCGAGTTGGTCGTGCGCACGCGATACGTCACGGCTTCCTCGACCAGGCCGCGCACCCCATGCTTGTAGCGAGCACGCTTCAACCTGGGACTGCGCATGCCCAGGACGAGCCCCATCAGCACGAAGAAGCCGGCCAGCGGGATCAAGGGCCCCAGGAACAGGCTGCCGGCCAGCGGCAACAGGGCGAGCGCATAGAAGAACTTACGCACGCCCAGTTCTTCCTTGCGCACGGCCCCGCGGTCGGCATCGCTGACTTCCTCGACCGAATTCCAGGCCTGCGCGCTCGTCGGGTATTCGGCCCGCAGCAGTACGGGCGGCGCGTCGGGGAGCAGCGTCAGCAGATGCAGGCGAACCGGCAGATCCGTCAGCGCCGCGGCAGCCATGGGCCGCGCCCCGTCGCGGGTGTCCCTCGTGATCTCGTTCCAGAACGGCAGAGCCACATCCACGCGCTGCTCGCCAGCAGCAAGAACATCAAACCAGCGAACACCGCCGTCAGCGATCTGCCACTGCGGCCGCGGCGCAGCAGCAGCATGTCCTCCTCGGAAAGGGGTTCTTCCGTGACTTGCACGGGCGCAGTCATCCTCGCGTCGCCCGTTCGGCCAGTCGCTGCGTCATGTCCTGCTGGCGCTGCATCAGATCAGCGATCTGCTCCGCATAGAGGTCCGTGAGATCACCGCTCAGCGGCTCCGAATCGGTCAAGTCATCGATCACGACGACTGTCCCCTCCTGATCCACGCCCCAGATCCGGCTGCCATCACCCACGATCTTCAGCAGGGGCAGGACGCCGTGCAAGCCCGCCTCGGCGAGCTGGCGCTGCTGGGCCGATATGCTGGCCCATTCAGGTAGTTCCGGAGCGTCGATGCCCAACAGCACCAAGCCTCGCCAGAAGGTCCAGGCCGGCCCTACCTCGAACTCTTTCGCATGCGGCCAGACTTCCTCGCGCGCCATCACGCACAAACCGTTGGTGCGCTGGCAGAAGGCCGCAAACGCCGCCGGCAAGGGGAAACCGACGGCAGCCTCAAGGCGGGCGATCGCTTCCGCGTCGGGCGCGGGCGCGGCCACAACCTCGAAATACTCGGAATCCACGGGATCCAGGATCTCCCATATGCGTTGGTGAAACTGTTCGGCGGTCATGGTCATGCAAGTTTCCTGAATCAAAGACAAGTCCCGGTTCGCCGCAAAGGCGGGAACCTCAAGGGCGCCCACTCCATTTGGCGGGCTATCGGCGTTGCCGCGCCTCGGCGCGACGCCGCCCGACGTGCATCAGCGTCATGCCCGAGATGGCAAGCGCGGCGCCGATGAACAGGTTCGCAGGCGTGGCCTCGCCCAGCCAGAGGCTCGAGAACAGCACGCCGAAGACGGGCACCAGCGTGATGTAGCCGGAAGCCGCCCCGGCGCCCAGCGCCTTGACCCCTTCGAAATACCACGCGTAAGCGATCGCGGTGGCGCCGAACGCCAAGGCCAGCAGGCTGCCCCAGGCGCTGGCGGGCGCCTGCCCCAGTTTTTCCCAGGCGGGCGTACCCTCTACGATCAGGCTGGTCAGCAGCAGCATGAGCGCGCCGATAACAGTGGTGACTGTTGTCGTGGTCAAGGCGTCCACACCCTTGAGCACCAGTCGGCCGATCAACGTATAGGCCACCCAGCATGCCACACAGCCAAGCAACAGCAGTTCACCGATGCCCACCCCAGTGCCAGTCTGCGAGCCACCGCCGCCAATGGCGATATACGCGCCTACGGCCGACAGGACCATGCCGGCCAGGATGGCGGGATTGAGGTGCTCGCGGAACAGAATCGCGGCCAGCAGCAGAGTCGCGCCTGGATTCAGGGTCACCACGATAGCGGCCTTGCCGGCGGGCACCAGTTGCAGGCTCAACATGAAAAAGCTGGAGTAGCCGAAGACACCCGTCAGGGCAGCCGCGGCCAGGCCAAGCCATTGATTGCGGGACAGCGACTTCAGGCCCCGCAGCGCCGAAGCGCGATGCATCCACAAGACCAACGCCACACTGGCCAACAGGAATCGGAGGCTGGCCGCGGCCAGCGGGGCCATCGACTGGGCGACGACCTTGCCCCAGGACCACGACGCGCCCCATAGCGCTGCCATGCCGACCAGGCGCAGGTGCGTGGTCATCAACGTGTTTTTCATGTGTGCTTCGATGGTGAGCGGCGGAGATCGCACGAGGGAGCCGTGCAAAGACAACGCGTCGAGGTCGCCAATCCGTGGCAGCCGTCAACGCCCGTGCGAGATTTTAGCTGGCCGCGGCAAACGTGCCGCCGGCCAGGAGATCGCAAGGGGGGGGCTGCGCTGCATTCCGGAATTCCTGCTCCGGTCGCAACCGCTCAGTCACTCAGTGAGCCAAATCCCAAATCGAAGGGGATCCGGCGCATGCCAACGTAGCACTTCGATGTTTTCTCAAGGCCGCAGTGCAATGCCGCTGGCGATCACCTTGAGATCCGCGCCTTCCTTATCCATGCTGGCAGCGAACACGGGTGCATCCTCGTACGTGTCCGTGGTGAAGAACTGCTTTTCCATCACTTCCCGCAGTTCCGGATCGCGCATGGACTTCTCAGTCGCCTCGCGCAGCACCTGCACCACGGCGTCCGGCGTGTCATTGGGCACGGCCAGCCCGCGCCAGGTTCCCAGAACCAGGTCCATATTCCGCTCGCGCAGCGTGGGCGTATTGTCCAAGCCTTTGATCCGCTTTTCCGACATGACGCCCAGGGCCCTGAGCTTGCCCGAATTCACATAGGGAATCACCTCCGGCGCGCTCGCGATCACGGCATCGATGTGCCCGCCCAGCAAACCGAGCAGCGCCGGCGCTCCACCCTGGTAGGGAATGTAGTTGAACGTGGCCTTTCCCTTCTCGGCCAGCGCTGCCGAAGCCATGTGCCACATCGACCCCTGGCCCGCGTTGCCGATCTGGATGTTGGCATCGGGCTTGCGCGCCTGGGCCAGGAAGTCCTCGATGCTGGCATACGGAGAATCGCTGCGCACCACGATCACCGCCGGGTCCGCGTTCAGTTTGGCTATCGGGCGCAACGCATGCTGATCAAACTTGGCCAGGCCGAGGTGATGCAGGAAGGTCAACTCCACCGTCGTCAGCGCCACCTTGTAGCCGTCCGGCTTGGCGCGGATAACTTCCTGCCAGCCGATAACGCCGGCCGCGCCGGGCTTGTTGACGATGACGATGCCCTGGGGCAGCACCTTGGCAGCCGCCTTGGAAAAAGCCCTGGCCATGACGTCCGCGCCGCCGCCGGCCTGGTAGGGCACGACCAGCTGGATCGGATGCTGCGGATAGTCGCCGGCCGCAGCCAGCGCAGGCGCCGCGGCCAGCGCCAGCATGGCCATGCCAGCAAGCAGCTGCCTGCGGCGCGCCGGCACCGATGTCTTCGAAAGGGATTGGTGCATGAGAGTCTCCAGTTTTCTTATGTTCAGGAATCGTTGTCAGGCGGGCAGCAGGATGGATGCGTCCACGTCCCGTATGTCGGTCTTTCCGCAGAACGCCATCGTCAGGTCGAGCTCCTTGCGGATGATCTCCAGCGTCCGCGCCACGCCCTGCTCGCCCATGGCGCCCAGGCCGTACAGCATGGCCCGGCCGATATAGACGCCCTTGGCGCCCAGCGCGACGGCCTTGAGCACGTCCTGACCGGAGCGCACGCCGCCGTCCATGTGGACCTCGATGTCCGAGCCCACCGCCTGGGCGATCGCCGGCAGCGCGCGGATCGAGGACGGCGCACCGTCCAGCTGCCGCCCGCCGTGGTTGGACACGATCAGGGCATCGGCGCCGCTGGCCACCGCCAGCCGCGCGTCCTCCACGTCCTGGATGCCCTTCAGGATCAGCTTGCCTTTCCACAACCGGCGGATCCAGGCGATGTCTTCCCAGCTCAACGCCGGGTCGTATTGTTGCGAGCTCCATTCGGCCAGCGAGGTCATGTTGTCGACGCCGTCGACGTGGCCGATGATGTTGCCGAAGGTATGCCTGCGGGTTCCCAGCATTCCCAGGCACCAGCGCGGCTTTCCGGCCATATTCAGCAGATTGAGCAAGGTGAGCCGGGGTGGCGCGGAGAGGCCGTTCTTCAGGTCCTTGTGGCGCTGGCCGCTGATCTGGAGATCCAACGTCACGACCAGCGCGGAGCAGCCCGCGGCGGCGGCCCGTTCGATCAACCGCTGGACGAACTTGCGGTCGCGCATCACGTACAGCTGGAACCAGAACGGATGCCCGTCCGTGCCCTCGGCCACGTCCTCGATGGAGCAGATGCTGACCGTAGACAGCGTGAACGGCACGCCGAAGGCCTTGGCCGCGCGCGCCGCCAGGATTTCGCCGTCGGCGTGCTGCATGCCAGTCAGGCCCGTGGGCGCGATGGCCACCGGCATCGCCACGTCCTGGCCGACCATGGTGGATGCCACGGAGCGGCGCGAAAGATCGCGCGCCACCCGCTGGCGCAACAGGATGCGCTGGAAGTCCGCGGTGTTGGCCCGGTAGGTGCTTTCGGTCCAGGAGCCCACATCCACATAATCGTAGAACATGCGGGGCACGCGCTTTTCCGCCAGCGCGCGCAGGTCCTCGACGCAGGTGATGGTTCGCTTCATGCGTCCTCTCCCTTGGCGCCGGCCCGTCCCATTTCGTACAGGCGGATGAGGGATGCCGAATCGGCAAGCGCTCCGCCCGCTTCGACGTAGCGCGAAAACAGCCTCGCTGCCTCCTCCACCATGGGCAGATCGCAACCCGCCTCGCGGGCGTGCGCCTGCACCGCCGACATGTCCTTGGCCAGCTGGCGCGCATAGCCGATAGGGGGATCGAAACGCCGCTCAAGAATGCGCGGGTAAAGTTTCTGCAGCAGCACGCTGTCCGCGAACCCTCCCTTCAGGCAGTCGGGCAGCCTTGCCGCGTCGATGCCGGACGCCTCCGCCAATAGCACGGCCTCGCTCATGAGCGCGAAGCCCGCACCGACGATGGCCTGGTTGATGATCTTCGCTGTCTGTCCGGCGCCGACAGGTCCCATGAGCGTCACTTGGCTGCCCAGCGCCTGTAGCACAGGGCGGGCCTGCTCGAAATTCTCCGGGCTCGCCCCCGCCATGATGGTGAGCTGACCATCGCGCGCAGCTTGCGGTCCCCCGGACACCGGCGCGTCCACCCACCCCATACCTGCCAGCCGCCTTGCGTGCTCCGCCAGCGTCCGCGTGGTGGCGGGCGCGATCGTCGAGAAATCGACGATCAGCTTGCCCTCGCCGCCGTCCGCCTGGACGATGCCCTGCGGGCCCCGGGTGCAGAAGTCGACCGCCCCGTCGTCCAGCACGCACATCAGCACCACGTCGCTCTGGCGCGCGACCTCGGCTGGCGATGCCAGCGCAATGGCGCCCGCCGTTTCCACCGAGGCCAGCCTCTCGGGCTCGCGGTTCCAGACGAATACCGGATAACCCAGGTCTCGCAGGCGCAGCGTCATGGCTTCGCCCATCAGGCCGATGCCGATAAAGCCGATGCTAGGGAAATTCATGTCAGATAAGCTCTCTTGCGGCCAGATTGCGCATCAGCGCGCCGATGCCGAAGGTCCAGGCCGGCAGGCGATTGCTCAAACCGACCCGGTTGAACAACCCGCCCAGCCGGGCACTGTAGATGCACACTGCGTCGTCCACATGGTGGGTAAAGCCCGCGCCGGGCGCGCCGCGGTCCTCCGTCGGGGCGAACATGGTGCCGCAGAACAGGAAAATGCCGTCCGGATACTGATGGTGCGCGCCCATGGCGTGCGCGACCAGGCTCTCGGGCGAGCGGCTGATGCACTGCATAGAGCTGCTGCCTTGCAGGACGAAGCCGTCGGCGCCTGATATGGTCATTTGTACGTCGGCAGAGGCGATGTCGCGCAGCGTGAAGCTTCTGTCCAGCAAGCGCACGAACGGTCCGATGGCGCAGGACGCATTGTTATCCTTGGCCTTGCCGAGCAGCAACGCGCTGCGCCCTTCGAAGTCCCGCAGATTCACGTCGTTGCCCAGCGCGGCTCCCACGATCTCGCCGCGCGAATTCACCGCCAGCACGACCTCCGGTTCCGGATTGTTCCACTGCGATTCCGGATGCAGGCCGACGGCGGCGCAGTGGCCCACCGAGGACAGCGGCGCCGCTTTGGTGAACACTTCGGCATCGGGCCCGATGCCGACCTCCAGGTACTGCGACCACAAGCCCTTGCCCGACAACATTTCCTTCAGTTTGCGCGCCTCGTCGGAACCGGGCTCGATAGCCGATAGGTCCTCGCCTACGATGGCGGTCATCGACGCCCGGATCGCATGGGCCTTGGCGGGCTCGCCGCGGGCCTGCTCTTCGATCACGCGCTCCAGCATGCTTGCCGCGAAGGTGACCCCTGCCGCCTTGACGACCTGCAGATCGCAGGGCGCCAACAGATGCGGATGCCGCTGATCGCCACCATGGCGCAAGCTGCTCTCCAGCCAATCCTGCACCGGCCCCAGGTCCGCGCCCTGCGCGTGGGCTGCCAGCGCCAGGCGGTCTTCACGCTCCAGCAGGGCGGACAGCGTGGGCACCTGGACGCTCAGGTCAACCAGGCGGCCATTGCGCACCGCGACCACGCAGGGGCCCTCCAGGCTGCCGTCCGCGCCCCCGGGACGCCACACCCTGCCCACCAGCGCGGCTGCGGCCAGGTCTTCGGGAAGGGTGCGTTCAATTACGAATTTATCCGTGTTCATCTTCAGACAGTCACATTTGCATCACGAATCACCTGGGCCCATTTGGCTTTCTCGCTTGCGATGAACGAAGCGAATTGCGCCGGCGACCCACCGCCGTCTTCCGCGCCGAGCGACAGCAGCTTCTCGGCTACCGCCGGCACTGCCAGCGCGTCATTGATATCCCGGCTCAGCGCCTGGACCAGGGCATCGGGCATGCCACCCGGTCCCACGATCCCATACCAGACCCGGGCATCGAAACCCGGATAGCCGCTTTCGGCGAGCGTGGGAACCGAAGGCTGCGCCTGCGCGCGCCTGAGACTGGTCTGGGCGATGGGCACCACCGCCCCGCTCTGGACCTGGGGCGATGCCGACGCCATGGTTTCAAAGCTGTAGTCGATCTGGCCGCCGATCAAATCGGAAATCATGGGCGCCGATCCCCGGTAAGGAATGTGCAGCGCCTTCACGCCCGTGCGCAACTGGAACATTTCCAGTGCCAGGTGTTGTATCGAGCCCGCGCCCGCCGAACCGAAACTCACCGAGCCGGGGCTTTCCTTGCAGCGCCGTACGATGGCCTCCAGCGTCTGCGCGCGCTGTTCCTTGCGACAGATGAGCAGGCAGGGCGTGGTTCCCACCAGCGTAATGGGTGTGAAGTCGCGCTCGACCACATAGCCGATCTTGGGGTACAGGCTGGGCGCCACCACGTGGTTGCTGAAATTGGTCATCAGCAAGGTCGTCCCGTCGGCTTCCTGCTTGGCCACGTACTCGGCTGCGATCACGCCCGCCGCGCCAGTCTTGTTCTCTACGACGACGGTGCGCCCCCAACGGCTGCCCAGCTGCTGCGCCAGAACCCGCGTGACCACGTCCGTCCCGCCTCCGGGCGGAAAGCCCACCACGATACGGATGGGGGCCTTGGGCAGCAGCTCGCCCGCGCTGGCGGCCCTGGCCATGCCGTGCATGGCGGCAAGCCCCGCCGCTACCAGAAATTGGCGTCGTTGCATGTCTCGTCTCCTTGGTTTCCTGCTCCGCGCCTGCTTCTTTGGTGAGGTCCGGATGGCCTCCTCAGGCTGTGGTCGAAAAAAGTATAGGAGCCGCCATTCGGCCCAACAACGTGGAATATTTCAGGCGATAGACAAGTTTTTCTCATGCACCGCTAGCTGAGTTTTTCTTGGGCAGACACCCAATTTTTCTCGGTTGAGCGCGTGGACCGCGCTTCCTACACTTTTCGCATGCGATGGCAACTTCGCCCCACCCGATACAAGGCATTCGATCCATGGAAGACGCAATCCTCCTGTCCCGAGACGAACAACAGATCGTCACCCTCACGCTGAACAATCCGCTCAAGATGAACGCCATGAACCTGGAAATGTGGCAAGGCCTGGGCGACCTGATGCAGGAGCTGGATGCCGACGACGCGGTGCGCTGCATCGTGGTGCGCGGCGCGGGCGAACGCGCCTTCTCGGCAGGCGCCGACATCGAGGAGTTCCCCCGCACCCGGCTGAACAAGGCGCAGGCCATGGCCTACGGCAAGGTGACGCACCGGGCCATGCAGGCGGTCTCGGCCAGCCGGCATCCCACGCTGGCCGTCATCCAGGGCGCCTGCGTGGGCGGCGGACTGGAACTGGCCTCGGTCTGCGACATGCGCGTATGCGGCGAATCCAGCCGTTTCGGCGCTCCGATCAATCGCCTGGGCCTGGTGATGTCCTATGGTGAACTCGGCGGCCTCGTGACCCTGGCGGGCCCCGCCGTCGCGTTGGAAATCGTGCTGGAAGGCCGCGTGTTCGACGCTGCCGAAGCCCTGCAAAAAGGCCTCGTCAACCGCGTGGTGCCCGACGCCTCGGTATTGGAGGAAGGCTACGCCGCCGCCCGACGCATTGCCGCGGGCGCGCCGCTGGTGGCGCGCTGGCACAAGGATTTCGTGCGGCGCCTGGCCCAGCCCCACCCCCTCACGGACTCGGAACAGCAAGTGGCCTACGACTGCTTCGAAACCGAGGACTTCCAGATCGGCTACCGCGCCTTCCTGGCCAAGCAGCGCCCTGCCTTCGTCGGCCGCTGAGCCACTCCGCCCACTCTTCCCTTCTTTACGATAGCGATGACTCTTCCTCTTTCCCGAATCCGCGTACTCGACGTCAGCCAGATCATGGCGGGCCCCTATTGCTGCATGCTGCTGGGTGACATGGGCGCCGACGTCATCAAGGTGGAAACGCCCGGCGTGGGCGACCAGACGCGCCGCGCCATGGGCTTCAAGCTCAAGGGCGAGGACAGCGGCGGCTTCATCGCCCTGAACCGCAATAAGCGCAGCGTGGAGATCGACCTGAAGAATCCGCAGGGGCTCGAAGCGTTCTACGAACTGGTGCGCAGCGCGGACGTCCTGGTGGAGAACAACCGGCCCGGCGTTGCCGCTCGGCTGAAGATCGACTACCCCAGGCTGCAAGCCATCAATCCACGCCTGGTGTATGCCAGCATTTCCGGCTTCGGGCAGACGGGCCCCTGGGCGCTGCGCCCCGGCCTGGACTTGATCGCGCAGGCCAGCTGCGGCGCAATGAGCGTGATGGGCGAGCCCGGAGGCGAACCCATGAAGTCCAGCGTACCCTTCGCGGACCTGGGCGCGGCGCTGTTTGCCGCCTACGCCATCCTGAGCGCCGTGATCGGCCGCGGAGAAACCGGCCTGGGCCAGTACATCGACGCCTCGCTCTTCGAAACCGCGCTCGGGCTGTCGATCTGGGAAACCGCGGAATTCTGGGGCACCGGCCGGGTACCCTCGCCCCTGGGCAGCGCCAATCGCATGAGCGCTCCGTACCAGGCGATCCGCGCCGCCGATCGCCACCTGGTGATCGGTGCCGCCAATCCCAAGCTGTGGGCGGCCCTGTGCGCAGTGATCGATCGGCCCGACCTGCTCGCCGACCCGCGCTTCCGCGACAACGTGGAACGTCTCAAGAACCGGAAGGCGCTGATCGCGTTGCTGGAACAGGAGTTCGCCCGCCGGCCCGCCGCCGAATGGGTGGACCTGCTGCTGGCGGCCGGTGTACCGGCCGCGCCCATACAAAACTACGAGGAAGCCCTGGACTGCGAGCAGGCCCGGGCCCGTGACATGGTCGTGGAGGGCGAGCATCCCGTCGAAGGCAAGGTCAAGATGCTGGGCTTTCCCGTCAAGCTGCGAGGCACGCCGCAGCAGATCCGCCGCGTCGCGCCCTTGCTCGGCGCGCACACCGCAGAGGTCTTTTCCGAGCTGGGACTCTCGGCCGAGCGCATCGAGCAGCTGCAGGCAGCCGGCGCTTTTGGCGCTCGGGACAAAGCCGCCGTAGCCGCATAAGCGGTACATTCCATCGATCCTCCGCGGCCTTACCCCGCCATGACTCCTGCAGACAACGACATTCCGGCGTTCATCGACGCGCACCAGCACTTCTGGGACCTGGACCGAAATCCCTATCCCTGGCTGCAGGGCGAGACCGTCGAAGGTTTCCGCTATGGCAGCTACGAAGCGCTGCGGCGCAACTACCTGCCGGAAGACTTCGCGGCCGACACCCGGGGGTGCGCGCCGACCGCCACGGTCCATATCGAAGCGGAGTGGGATCGCCGCGGGCCGGTAGACGAAACCCGTTGGCTGACCGGGCTGGCGCAGCACCATCGACGCCCGTCGGTCCTGGTTGCGCACGCCGATCTGGGCGCGCCGGACGCCGGGCAGGTCTTGGCGGCCCAGACCGCGTTCTCCATGGTCCGCGGCATCCGCCACAAGCCCGCCGTGTCGCCACGGGCGGCCGACGCGCGCCGCGGGCAGCCCGGATCGATGGACGATGCCCGCTGGCGCGAAGGCTATGCGCTCCTGCAACGCTTCGGCTTGTCGTTCGACCTCCAGGCGCCATGGTGGCATCTGGAACAGGCACTGGAATTGGCGCGCGATTTTCCGGTCACCACGCTAATCCTCAACCACACCGGCCTGCCTTCGGACCGCAGCCCGCAAGGACTGGCAGGCTGGCGCAAAGCGCTGGAAACGCTGGCCCTCGCGCCCAATGCGGCGCTGAAGATATCGGGATTGGGCCAAGTCGATACGCCATGGTCGGCGCAGGCCAATATTCCATTGATCCGAACCGCTATCTCCATCTTCGGCGCGGAGCGCTGCATGTTCGCCAGCAATTTCCCGGTCGACAGCCTTGTCACCAGCTACCCCGCCATCGTGGCGGCCTTCGCCGAGGCCATCGCGCCCCTGGCGCCCGCGGAACGGCATGCGCTGTGGGCCGGCAATGCGGCCCGCATCTATCGGATTGGCGCCCACGCGCAATGAGCGGCGGCCCGGCCCGCCGCTAGGCGGGAGTGTCGCGAGCCAGTTCTTCGCGCATCCAGTCGACAAAGGCCGCAATGCGTGGATCTTCCAGGCGATTGCGCGGGAACACCAGGTAGTAGGCGAATTCGACGGGCAGGCTGTGCTTCGGGAACAGCCGCACCAGTTTGCCGGATGCCAGGTCCTGACTCACCCAGCTCTTCTTCACCAACGCCACCCCCTGCCCATCGATCGCCGCATCGATCACCAAATGGCTGGGCCAGAACGAAGGTCCGCGGGTGGCATCCAGGTCATGCACGCCCATGTGCGCCAGCCAGGTGCCCCAATTCGGGTTGCTGACGTCGTCGTAGGTGCTGTCGTCGTGCAGCAGCACGTGGTAGCGAAGGTCGGCGAATTCATGGATGGGATGCGGCCCTTGCTGGAGAGCGGGGCTGCAAACGGCGAACACTTCCACGGGCAGCACCAGTTCCGAGTGCAGTCCGGCGTACACGCCGCGTCCGTAGCGGATTTCCATATCTACGGCATCGCGGGAAAAATCCGCCATCAGCTTGGAAGTGGAGACCTTCAGGTCCAGGTCCGGATGTTGACGGCTGAAGCGGCTCAGCCGCGGGATCAGCCACTTGACGGCAAAAGTCGGTGGCAGATTGATCTTGAGCAGCGAGGTGCTCTTCTCGCGGTGCAACTGATAGGTAGCGACCTCCAATTGCCGGAACGCCTCCTGCACGCCCGGCAGGTAAGCCTTGCCCGCCGGGGTGAGCGTAAGGATCTTGGAGTCGCGCACGAACAAGGCGATGCCCAGGTTCTCTTCCAGCGACTTGACCTGATGGCTGACCGCCGAAGACGTCACAAACAATTCTTCGGCCGCTTTGGTGAAGCTCATGTGTCGCGCCGAGACCTCAAATGCGCGCAGCGGATTCAAAGGGGGGATTTTTCTAGCCATAGGAGAAGCGCGCATCCATCCGGAGTTGCAAAAAAAGTCGCTCATTGGGCGCCAATGAGCGACTTTACATGGCCTCATGCGAGCCGCGGCCGACTGCGGCGCCGCCGCGTGACTCGTGACCGGATTCTACCCCTGCTTCAGGGCTGCTCCATCGCGCCATCGACCAGGCGCCACACGCCCTGCGGATTCGCCTGCTGCAAGGCAGCCGGAAGCAATTCGTCGGCGATGTCCTGGTAGCAGACCGGCCGCAGGAACCGGTCTATGGCGCTGCTGCCCACCGAGGAGTACATGGCATTGGAGGTAGCCGGGAACGGCCCGCCATGCACCATCGCGTGGCAAACCTCGACGCCGGTCGGAAAGCCATTGGCCAGGATCCGGCCGCACTTGCGTTCCAGCACAGGCAGCAAGCGGCGCGCGGCGCTGTGATCAGCCTCGTCCAGGTGCAGCGTCGCTGTGAGCTGGCCTTCGAGCAGATCGGCCACCTGCAGCAGTTCGTCGAGGCTGCGCGCCTTCACCACCACGGACGCGGGGCCGAACATTTCGGCCTGCAGCTCGGGCGTGCGCAGCAGGCGCTGGGCATCCGTCACGTACAGCGCTGCCTGGGCGGCATTGGCCTGGCCGCCGACCTGCGCGCCGCTGGCCACTCGCTCCACACCTTCCAGAGCGTCCACCTGCGCGCGGCCGCTCTCATAGGCGGCGTGGATGCCTGGCGTGAGCATGGTCTGCGCCGCCTTGGCGCTCAGCGCCTTGCCGGCCGCGGTCACGAAGCGCTGCAGATCGGGTCCGTCGATCGCCAGCACCAGGCCGGGATTGGTACAGAACTGGCCGGCGCCCATGGTCAGCGAGTCGGCAAAGCCCTGGGCCAATGCCTCGGCCCCCGCCGACAGCGCCCGCGGCAGCAGGAACACGGGGTTGATGCTGCTCATCTCGGCATAGACCGGAATCGGCTCGTGGCGGCTGTTGGCGATGCGCAGCAGCGCCAGGCCGCCCTGGCGCGAACCCGTGAAGCCGACCGCCTTGATGCCGGGGTGCGCGACGAGCGCCTCTCCAATGTTCCTTCCCGCGCCGATCAAGAGGGAGAAGACGCCCTCCGGCATGTCCAGCCGCTCGGCCGCCTTCTGTATGGCCCGGCCGACGAGTTCCGAGGTGCCCAGGTGCGCGCTATGCGCCTTTACGATGACTGGCGCACCCGCCGCAAGCGCGGAAGCGGTATCGCCGCCGGCCACGGAGAAGGCCAGCGGGAAGTTGCTGGCGCCGAACACGGCCACCGGGCCCAGCGGGATCTTGGCCAGGCGCAGGTCGGCGCGTGGAGCCGGCTGGCGCTCGGGCTGGGCCGTGTCGATCGTGGCGCGCAGGAAATGCCCGTCGCGCACGACCTGCGCAAACAGTCGCAGTTGGCCGGCGGTGCGCGCGCGCTCGCCGGTCAGGCGGGCCACCGGCAGGCCGCTCTCGGCGTGGGCTCGCTCGATCAGCGCATCGCCCAGCGCCAGGATCTCTTCGGCAATGGCCTCTAGGAACGCGGCGCGGCGCTCCAACGGCAGATTGCGATACGAGTCGAAAGCGCGGGTCGCCAGATCCACGGCTCGCTCCACGTTCTCGCGCGAGCCCAGGCCGAATTCCGGCTCCGGGATCTCGGCATTGGCCGTGGGATTGAAAGCACGCTGGCTTCCAGCCTGTCCGCGGATGGCTGCACGGCCGATCAGCATTTCTCCAGTGAGTTGCATGGGATAGGTTTCCTGTTGGATGGTTGGAATGGGAGTTTGTGGTGGATTCAGTCGTCCAGCGGCTGGCCGCTACGGTCGCGCGCCATGGCCACGGCCCCGATGGAGACCACTGCGCAAACGGCGAGGAAGAGCACCACGGGCACATAGCTGCCGCTGAAATAGGCGATCAGCGCTGTCGCGATCAGCGGCATGGGGCCGCCGACGAGCGCGGCGCCGATCTGGTAGCCGAGCGACATTCCGGTGTAGCGGATCGAAGCCGGAAACGCCTCGGCCAGCAGCGTCCCGATCATGGCCCCGTAGCTGGCCCAGATGATGCCCAGCCCCACGACGATGGCCAGCGCAGCCGCAGGGACGGACTTCTGGTCCAGCAGCCAGAAATACGGGAAGATCCAGGCAAGGAACGCCAGGCTGCCCAGAATGAAGACCTTCTTGCGGCCGATCCTGTCGGACAGGTAGCCGAAGAACAGCATGAAGGGGAACGCGATCAGCGCGCAGACCAGCACGATGTTCAGGATGGTGGAGCGTGCAAACCCGTGGTCCATCATGTAGGAGACGGTGAAGGTTGCGTAGAGGAAGAAGGTCGAGGTTTCGATGACCTTTGCGCCGATGGCGATCAGCACCTCGCGCCAGTGATGCTGCAGTGTCTCCTTGAGCGGAATGCGCGCACTGCTGCGGGTAGCCTGGATTTTCTTGAACGAAGGCGTCTCGCCCACGGCATTGCGGATCCACATGCCGATCAGCACGAGCACGATCGAGCCCACGAAGGGAATGCGCCATCCCCAGGACAGGAAGGCTTCCTCGCTCATGCTGGCGCTCAGCATGGACGTGATGATGTTGCCCAGTGCCAGGCCCAGCACCGCGCCCGTCTGCGGCACGGCGCCATAGAAGCCGCGCTTGGTGCGCGGCGAGTACTCCACCGCCAGCAATACGCCGCCGCCCCACTCGCCGCCCAGCGCCAGGCCCTGCAACAGACGCAATATGGTCAGTAGTATGGGCGCGGCCAGGCCGATCTGCGCGTAGTTGGGCAGCAGCCCCATAAGCACGGTGGACAGGCCCATGATGGACAACGTCATGGCCAAGGTCTTCTTGCGGCCGACGCGATCGCCGATATGCGAAAAGATCACGCCGCCCAGCGGCCGGATGAGGAACGCCAGCGCGAAGGTCGCCAGCGCCAGCATCTGGCTCACCAGCGCGTTGTCGCTGGGGAAGAACTGCTTGGCAAAAATGATGGACGACATCGTTCCATAGAGGAAGTAGTCATACCATTCGATGGTGCTGCCGACGGCGCTCCCGAAGAGTGCGCGGCGACGCTCGGCGTCCGGAACCATGGTCTCCTTGGAGCTCATGGAATCCAGTGCGTTTAAAGAGGTGCTGCTCATGTCTCCACCTGCTTCTTTCTATGTTTGGCTATGGTTTCGTCATGCACGCCCATGAGCGGCCCGGCTGCGGCCGCCTGGGCATGCGTGGAATTCACATCGATTGCCGCAGCATCTCGACGTAGTCCGCGGCGGACGCTTCCCGCGGGTTGGTGCGGTGGCTGTGATCGGCCAGCGCGCCCTGCACGATGCGGTCGAACAGCGCTTCGTCCACGCCGAGCTGCCCCAGGCCCGTCGGCAACTGCAGTGCGCGGGACTTGGCAACCAGCGCATCCTCGATCGACACCGAAGCCGGCAGGCCCATGGCCTGCGACAGGCGCGCGATCTTGTCCTCGCGCACCACCGATTCGGCGCCGCGGTTGTAGCGGATCACCGCCGGCAGCAGGATCGCGTTGAGCGTGCCATGGTGCAGCTTGGGATTGATGCCGCCCAGCGAATGGCTGAGGCTGTGCACGCATCCCAGGCCCTTCTGGAACGCCAGCGCGCCCTGTAGCGAGGCGCTCATCATGTTGGTGCGCGCTTCGATATCGGCAGGCTCGTGAAAAGCCCGCTCGATGTGGCGCCAGGCTCGCCACAGGCCGTCCAGCGCGATGCCGTCCGCCGGCGGGTTGAAGGCCGGGGCCAGGAAGGTCTCGATGCAATGCGCGATTGCATCCATGCCGGTCGCCGCCGTCAGTCCGGCGGGCAGGCCCAGCGTAAGCGCCGGATCACAGATCGCCACCTTGGGAATCACATACGGAGAGAGGATGCCGACCTTGCGCCCGTCGTCGAGGATGATGATGGCGCCACGCCCGACTTCGCTGCCCGTGCCTGCGGTCGTCGGAATGGCGACTATGGGCAGCGTGGCGGCAGTGATGCGCTGCAGCCCGCCCTCGATCAGCGCGAACTGGCGCAACGGCCCTTCGTGGCGGGCAGCCACGGCCACCGCCTTGGCCAGGTCGATCGACGAGCCCCCGCCCACGGCGACGATACCGTCGCAGCCACCGGTCTTCAGGGCTTCGACACCCGCGCGGACTGCCGATTCGGACGGGTTGGACGGCGTCTCGTTGAAAACTGTGCCCGGCTGGCCGAGCACGGACTGCACCTTCTCGACGATGCCGGCGGCTTGCACGCCCTTGTCCGTCACGATGCAGGGTTTCGCAATACCCAGCTTGTCGCAGACCTCTTTCAGTTCAGCCAGGGCGCCGGCGCCGAAACGCACTTCGGTCACGTAATTGATCAAAGCCATATTGCCTCTTCGTTAAAACAGTTTGCGAAGGGCAGTCTAGGGAGGCGGCCGATTTCGGTACACTGACAGCTTGCGATAGAGATATAACTTTTATTCATAGTGAATCCCGCGCCGAGCCTGAATTCCGTGATGTCGCGGCTGCACGCGAAGCAGTTGCGGCTGCTCATCGCCATCGAGGAAAGCGGCTCCCTGCTTGGCGCGGCGGACAAGGTCGGACTCACCCAGCCCGGTGCGAGCAAGGCCTTGCGCGAGCTGGAACAGACCTTCCAGGTCGAACTCTTCGCACGCACCAACCGAGGGTTAATACCTAATGAAGCCGGAAAGTGCGTGTTGCGGTTTGCGCGACTGATCCAGGCCGACATCAATAACCTGAGGTTTGAGCTGGAAGCGATTGCCAGCGGCGCGGGCGGCCGGCTGGCGATCGGGACCATCATGGGCGCGGTGCCCCTGCTGACCGACGTGATCTCCGACCTGCTCCAGCAGCAGCCGCGCACGACCGTGGAAGTGGTGGAGGACACCAGCGAAACCCTGCTGGACCTGGTGGACCGCGGCCGCCTGGACGCGGCCATCTGCCGCTCCTCGGTAAGCAGGACGCCGGACATTTACGAATCGATCTTCATCAAGGACGAATCACTCTCGGTGATTGCCAACGTCGACCATCCCGCCATGGGATCGGAATCCGTCGAGTTGACCGACCTGCAGGACAGCCGCTGGGTGGTCTACCGCGCCCACATGCCCATGCGCCGGCTGCTGGAACGCGAGTTCCACGAAGCGCAGCTCAACTTCCCGCTACACCTGGTCGAGACCACGTCTACGCTCACCACCCTGTCCCTGCTCAGCCGCAATACCGACCTGGTGGCCCTGGTGTCCGACGACGTGGCGAACTACTTCTGCCGCCACCACCTCGTCGGCGTGCTGCCCCTGCACCTCAAATCGCGCAGCGAACCTTATGAGCTGGTGCTGAGAAATGGCGCGCCACGCAGCCCCACGCTCAACCTGTTGCTGGAATCCCTGAACCGCGTGCTGACCGCCGGCTCGCTCCAGGGCTGACCCGAGGTTCCGCCTCGCTCAAGGGAATTCGACGGCAGCCGCCAATATGTAACAGCGCGCCTTCCCCCCTTGAACCCTAGAACATCATCCCTATAATTAGCACTCGACACCGGTGAGTGCTAACAGCGTTCCCGGGCCTAACCGATCATTTCCTTCTCTTTTTTTGCAACAGGAGTTCCTCATGGCCTTGCGTCCCCTGGGCGATCGCGTGATCGTCAAACGCCTCGAAAACGAGCGCAAGACTGCATCGGGCATCGTTATCCCCGACAGCGCCGCCGAAAAGCCCGATCAGGGTGAAGTCGTGGCCGTCGGCCCCGGCAAGAAGACCGAAGACGGCAAGATCCTGCCGGTCGACCTGAAGGCTGGCGACAAGGTGCTGTTCGGCAAGTACGCCGGCCAGTCCGTGAAGGTTGACGGCGAAGAGCTGCTCGTCATCCGCGAGGACGAAATCCTCGCCGTGGTCCAGTAAACCCCGCCTCAAACGAATTTTCGAAGGAAGCTAAGAAATGGCTGCCAAGCAAGTATTGTTCGGTGATGACGCCCGCGTGCGCATCGTCCGTGGCGTGAATGTCCTCGCCAACGCTGTCAAGACCACCCTGGGCCCCAAGGGTCGCAACGTCGTGCTGGAGCGCTCGTTCGGCGCCCCGACCGTGACCAAGGACGGCGTGTCCGTCGCCAAGGAAATCGAACTGAAGGACAAGTTCGAGAACATCGGCGCCCAGCTGGTCAAGGACGTCGCCTCGAAGACCTCCGACAACGCCGGTGACGGCACCACCACCGCCACCGTGCTGGCCCAGGCCATCGTTCAGGAAGGCCTGAAGTACGTTGCCGCCGGTTTCAACCCGATCGACCTGAAGCGCGGCATCGACAAGGCTGTCGCCGCCGCCGTCGCTGAACTGAAGAAGCAATCCAAGCCGGTCACGACCAGCAAGGAAATCGCCCAGGTCGGCTCGATCTCCGCCAACAGCGACACCTCCATCGGCCAGATCATCGCTGACGCGATGGACAAGGTCGGCAAGGAAGGCGTCATCACCGTCGAAGACGGCAAGTCGCTGGAAAACGAGCTGGACGTCGTCGAAGGCATGCAATTCGACCGCGGCTACCTGTCGCCCTACTTCATCAACAACCCGGACAAGCAAGTTGCCGCGCTGGAAGATCCGTTTGTCCTGATTTTCGACAAGAAGATCAGCAACATCCGTGACCTGCTGCCCGTGCTGGAACAAGTTGCCAAGTCGAGCCGTCCTCTGCTGATCATCGCTGAAGACGTCGAAGGCGAAGCCCTGGCTACCCTGGTTGTGAACAACATCCGCGGCATCCTGAAGACGACCGCCGTCAAGGCTCCTGGCTTCGGCGACCGCCGCAAGGCCATGCTGGAAGACATCGCCATCCTGACGGGCGGCACGGTGATCTCCGAAGAAACCGGCATGTCGCTGGAAAAGGCCGGTCTGGCTGAACTGGGCCAAGCCAAGCGTATCGAAGTGGGCAAGGAAAACACGACCATCATCGACGGCGCTGGCGACAGCAAGTCGATCGAAGCTCGCGTCAAGCAAATCCGCGTCCAGATCGAAGAAGCCACGTCCGACTACGACCGTGAAAAGCTGCAAGAACGCGTGGCCAAGCTGGCCGGCGGCGTTGCCGTGATTCGCGTTGGCGCTGCCACCGAAGTCGAAATGAAGGAAAAGAAGGCTCGCGTCGAAGACGCCCTGCACGCCACGCGCGCTGCAGTGGAAGAAGGCGTTGTGGCTGGCGGCGGCGTTGCTCTGCTGCGCGCCAAGCAAGCCATCGCTGACCTGAAGGGCGACACGCCTGATCAGAACGCCGGCATCAAGCTGATCCTGCGTGCTGTGGAAGAGCCGCTGCGCACCATCGTCACCAACGCCGGCGAAGAAGCCAGCGTGGTCGTCAACACCGTGCTGAACGGCAAGGGCAACTACGGCTACAACGCCGCGACCGGCGAGTACACCGACCTGGTCGAGCAAGGCGTGCTGGATCCCACCAAGGTGACCCGCACCGCCCTGCAGAACGCCGCTTCCGTCGCCAGCCTGCTGCTGACCGCCGAAGCTGCCGTGGTCGAACTGGCCGAAGACAAGCCCGCTGCTCCGGCCATGCCCGGCGGCATGGGCGGCATGGGCGGCATGGACTTCTAAGTCCAGCCCTCCTTGCAAGGCCTCCCCGGCTCCGGCCGGGGAATGCAGTATCCCGAAAAACCCCCGGTCCTTCGCCCCGGGGGTTTTTCTTTTCCCGCGCAACGCAGCCTCACTAGCAAACACGTTTGCGCACAATCTGCGGGTTTCGCCGCGGCGCATGCGTCCCTACAATGAAGGCTCTCCAAGAAAGAGCCGAGCCCCATGCGTTTTCCGAAGACCCTGTTGCGTACGCTGCACCCGTCCGAAATCGGCGGGCTGCTGATGGACTCCGCCAAGCAGTGGTCGACCCATCGCGCGTCGAGCAAAGGCGCGGCGCTGGCGCTGTACATGGTGTTTTCGCTTGCGCCCATGCTGATCCTGGTGATCGCGGTGGCGGGCGCATTCTTCGGCGAGGACGCCGTGCGCTCGGAGTTGTTTTCGCAGCTGCGCGACCTGACCGGCGAACGCGGCGCTGAAGTCATCCAGACCGTGCTGGCCAGCGCCCATGAATCGGGCAAAGGCTGGATCGCGGCCCTGATCTCCATTTTTGTGCTGATCTTCAGCGCCACCACGGCCTTCGCGGAACTGAAGGCCAGCCTCGACGAACTATGGGAGGTCTCGGCCAACCAGAAAGGCGGGCTGCACGGCATGGTCCGCAGCCGCATGCTGTCGTTTGGACTGGTGCTGGTGCTGGCGCTGTTCCTGTTGATCTCGCTGACAGTGAACGCCGCTCTCGGCGCCGCGCGCACCTACTACGGCGATTTGTGGACGGCGTCGTCGTTCGCCTTGGTGGCGGAATGGATCTCCAGCCTGTTTTCGTTTTCCATCGTGGTGGCGCTCTTCGCGGTCATATATAAGCTGCTGCCCAGCGCCAGGATATCGTGGCCGGACGTGATACCCGGAGCCATCGTGACGGCGGCGCTGTTCCTGGTGGGCAAGTGGGGCATTGGCCTCTACCTCAGCCGCGGCGCGGCCGTGTCCGCTTACGGCGCGGCGGGATCGCTGATCGCGCTGCTGCTGTGGATCTACTATTCAGCGCAGATCTTCTTCTTTGGCGCGGTGTTCACGCGCCAGTTTGCGCTGCGGTTCGGCAGGAAAAACCCGCCCGGGACGGCCACGGTGGATTCAACCGCCGCGCCCGGCTCCTGAACGCCGCACCGTCACGTCGCGGCGCCGTCCTGTTGTTCCAGCCCTGCCATCAGGCGCAGGCATTTCAGGAACACGGGCCGCAGGTCCTCCGGTATGGGCGCCAGCACCTCCGCTTCCACGGCGGCATCCTGCGGCAGGATGCGCGCCAGCAACGCAACCCCCTCTTCCGTGATCTCCAGCGCGTAAGCCCGGCCGTCCTGCGCTGAGCGCTTGCGGCGCACGTAGCCCTTCTTGGTCATGCGGGCAATCATCTCGGCGAAGGAATTGCGGTCCAGCGCGATCAGTTCGGCGATCCGGTTCTGCGTTGCGCCCGGATTCTGGTAGACGGTGATCAGCAGCGCCTTCTGGCGCGGCGTCAGGTCTTCATCGGGAAAGGCCTGCGCAAACAGGGCTTCGGCGCGGAAATGGGCGCGACGCAGCAGATGGGAGGCGACCTGGGTCAGGTCGAACGCCTGCAAGGCCTGGGGAGCGGCCTGCTCGGCACGGGCGGGTCTGGCGTTGGCGGTCATCGGGCTTCCAAGGGATACGCCTGGCGATTGTAGGCGCTGGCATGGACAAAAACGGCCATGGAGGGAGACCTTGCGCTTCTTTTGATCCGCCAATATAGTACGTATACGTATTTATTTTACATCCCCACCGAGTGCTGGACATGACGATCCGACAATTGCGCAACTACATCGACGGCCGCTTCGAAGACGGCGCGTCCACCTTCAACAAGCACAGCCCGGTGGATGGGCGGCTGATCGCACACGTCCACGAAGCGGGCCGCGACCAGGTGGACCGCGCCGTGGCGGCTGCGCACCGCGCTTTGCCGGCCTGGGCGGGATTGCCGGTGGCTGCGCGCACGGATTATCTGCTGGCGCTGGCCGATGGCATCGCTCGGCGCTTCGACGACTTCCTGCAGGCCGAGATCGGCGACACAGGCAAGCCGGTGGGCTGGGCGGGCAAGATCGATATCCCGCGCGGTGCGGCGAATTTCCGCGCCTTTGCCGAGCTGGCGCGCACGCTGGACATGGAAAGCTACATGACGGACACCCCGGACGGCAGGCAGGCGCTGAACTATGCCTACCGCAAGCCGCTGGGCGTGGTGGGCGTGATTTCCCCGTGGAATCTGCCGCTGCTGTTGCTGACCTGGAAGGTGGCGCCCGCGCTGGCCTTCGGCAATACGGTGATCATGAAGCCATCCGAAGTCACGCCCTCCACGGCCACCCTGCTGGCTGAAGTGGCCCACGAAGCCGGCCTGCCAGCCGGCGTGCTGAACCTGGCGCATGGCTTCGGTCCGGCTTCGGCGGGGGAATTCATGACCACGCATCCTGACATCGACGGCATCACTTTCACGGGAGAGTCCGCGACGGGCGCCGCCATCATGCGGGCCGTAGCGCCCGGCGTGAAGCCGGTGTCCTTCGAGCTGGGCGGCAAGAACGCCGCGCTGGTGTTCGCCGACGCGGACTTCGACGCTGCCGTGGACGGCGTGACGCAATCCGTGTTCGCCAATTGCGGGCAAGTCTGCCTGTGCACCGAACGCGTCTACGTCGAACGTCCGATCTATGAACGCTTTGTCGCGGCGCTGGCGGCGCGGGCCGAAGCCTTGCGCATCGGCTGGCCCATGGACCCCGCCACCGAGATGGGGCCGCTGGTGTCGCGCGAACATCGCGAAAAAGTGCTGTCCTACTTTGCTCTGGCGTGCGAGGAAGGCGCAACGGTCGTGACCGGTGGCGGCGTGCCGGCGTTCGGCGACGCGCGCGATGACGGCGCCTATGTGCAACCCACGATCTGGACCGGCCTGGCGGAGGACGCCCGCTGCATCAAGGAGGAGGTCTTTGGCCCGGTCTGCCATGTGGCGCCTTTCGACACGGAAGACGAAGCCATCCGCCTGGCCAACGATACGCGCTATGGCCTGGCCGCCGCGGTATGGACCCAGAACCTCGCGCGCGGACACCGCGTGGCCCAGGCCATGAAGGTGGGGCTGGCCTGGGTCAATTGCTGGTTCCTGCGCGACCTGCGCACGCCGTTCGGCGGCAGCGGGCTGTCGGGGATCGGCCGCGAGGGCGGCCGCCATTCGCTGCATTTCTATACCGAACCCACCAACGTCTGCATTAAGCTCTGACCCACCCCACGCAAAGGAAGATGCGATGAATCCGTCCCAGCCCCAATCGGACCCAGCCGGCAGCACCGCCACCGTCGTCGCCGGCAAGGCTACGCCGCGCGGCAAGTATCCGCACATCAAGCGCGCCGGGGACTTTCTTTATGTCTCCGGCACCAGCTCGCGCCTGCCCGACAACCGCATCGCCGGCGCCGAGGTCGATGCGATGGGCACCGCCACGCTGGACATCCAGGTACAGACGCGCGCCGTCATCGAGAACATCCGCGATATCCTGGCCACGGCGGGCGCCACGCTGGCCGACGTGGTCGAGATCAGCACCTTCCTGGTCAACATGAACGATTTCGGCGGCTACAACAAGGTCTATGGCGAGTACTTCGACTCCGATGGCCCGGCCCGCACCACCGTCGCCGTGCACCAGCTGCCGCACCCGCAGCTGCTGATCGAGATCAAGGCGGTTGCCTACAAGCCGCAGGCGCGCTAGCGGCCCATGGCGGACTTCCGCATCACGCCCAACGCGCTCAGCCGCAAGCTGAAACTGCACCAGCTGCAGATCTTCGAGCGCGTGCTGGCCTGCCGGTCGCTGTCGCGCGCCGCGAGCGAACTGCACCTGACCCAGCCCACCGTCACCAAGGCCATCCACGAAATGGAGGCCTTCTTCGGCACCACCCTGTTCGACCGCTCCAATCGCGGCGTCACCCCGACGGAACTGGCCATGGTGCTGGGCCGCCGCGTGCATGCCATGATGGCCGAGATCCGCTACATGGCCGACGACATCGACGCCGTGCTGGGCGGCGCCAGCGGCCACGTGGTGGTGGGCACCCTCATCGCCGCCTCTGCCAAACTGCTGCCCGAAGCCATCGCGCGCCTCATGACCGCGCACCCCGGCATCCAGGTCAGCGTGCGCGAGGGACCGACCGCGCAACTCTTGCCGGCGCTGGCGACAGGAGACCTGGACATCGTGGTCGGCCGCCTGCCGGGCGCCGACATGGCGTCCATCTCTGGCGTGGCGGTCGATCATCACAAACTCTACCGGGAAGAGCTATGCCTGGTGGCGCGCGCCGCCCATCCCCTGGCCGGCGCGCCGCCTGCGGCACTGGCCGACCTGGCCGACCACATCTGGATCCTGCCCGCCCCCAGTTCGCCGCTGCGCGCCTCGATAGAACGCAGCTTTCTCGACGCCGGCCTGCGCCTGCCGACCCGGCATGTCGAGTCCCTGTCGCTTTTGACCAATATCGGCGTACTCATGCACAGCGACGCGCTGGCGCTGTTGCCCTACGACGCGGCGGCGCCGTTCCTGTCCATGGGCATGCTGGCCCGCCTGCCCACCGATGCCTTCGGCGCCTTTGGCGACGTGGGCTACTCGGTCCGCGCGGACCGTCCGATGACGCCGGCCTGTCAGCGCCTGGTGGATTACCTGAAGCAAAGCGCGGCGCAGCGCGTCGAGACCGGGGGCCGGCACACGACCTAGGATTATCCCGCCATAGACATCAGGCATGGCCGACCGCGTAATTTCTATTGTGCAGACCCGCCAGGTCCCGCCTAGACTTCACGCTATGGGGCGGCCTCGGTTCGCCCCCAGACTTCCGGAGATCCCGATGCCCGCCTATGGCCCGCCGTTGAATTTCCAGCGCTGGATTGACGATCACGCCCATCTGCTCAAGCCGCCGGTCGGCAATCAGCAGATCTGGCAGGACGCCGACTTCATCGTCACCGTGGTCGGTGGCCCGAACCACCGCACCGACTACCACGACGATCCGCTGGAGGAATTCTTCTACCAGTTGCGCGGCAATGCCTGGCTGTCGCTGTGGGTGGACGGCAAGGCGGAACGCGTGGACCTCAAGGAAGGCGACATTTTCCTGTTGCCGCCCCACGTGCGTCATTCGCCGCAAAGGCCCGAGGCCGACAGCGCCTGCCTGGTCATCGAACGCCAGCGCCCGCAAGGCCTGCTGGACGGTTTCGAATGGTACTGCCCGTCCTGCGGCAGCCTGGTGCACCGCGTGGAGGTGCAACTCAAGAGCATCGTGACCGACCTGCCACCGCTGTTCCAGGCCTTTTATTCCAGCACCGAAAAGCGCACCTGTCCCGGCTGCGGCGAGATCCATCCGGGCAAGGGGCATGCGCCCTCCGCTCAGGCGGCGCCGGCCTAGAGGCCTTTTCAGCCAGACCAGCCTTGCGGCAAGCCGCCGCACGCCCGACCGACTTCCTTTCTTTTGCACATGACCCAGAAAATCGACATGCACGCGCACTTCTTCCCGCCGATCACCCGGCAGGAAGCGGCGGCGCTGGACCCCGTCAACGCGCCCTGGCTGCGGTTGGACGGCGACGGTTCGACCGGCCAGATCATGGCGGGCGACCGCGCGTTCCGCCCGGTGGACGCCACCTTGTGGGACCCGGCCCTGCGCCTGCGGCAGATGGACCGCAACGGCGTGGACCTGCAGATCCTGTGCGCGACGCCCATCATGTTCGGCTATTCCTATCCCGCGCAGGCTGCCGCGGACTGGGCGGCCCGCATGAACGACCTGGCGCTGGAGCATTGCGCGCATGCGCCGGCGCGCCTGAAGGCGCTGGCGCAAGTCCCGTTGCAGGACCTGGAGCTGGCCTGCAAGGAAGCGTCGCGAGCCCGCGCCGCCGGCCACCTGGGCGTGCAGATCGGCAATCACGTCGGTCCCCGCGACCTGGACGACGAGACCCTGGTGCAGTTCCTGATCCACTGCGCCAACAATGACATTCCGGTGCTGGTGCACCCCTGGGACATGATGACCGACGGGCGCATGAAGAAGTGGATGCTGCCGTGGCTGGTGGCCATGCCCGCGGAAACGCAGCTGGGTATCCTGTCGCTGATTCTCTCCGGCGCCTTCGAGCGCATACCGCGCAGCCTGAAGCTCTGCTTCGCCCATGGCGGCGGCAGCTTCGCCTTTCTGCTGGGGCGCGTGGACAATGCCTGGCGCCATCGCGACATCATCCGCCAGGACTGTCCGCAATTGCCCTCTTCCTACACCGACCGCTTCTACACCGATAGCGCGGTGTTCGATCCGCGCGCGCTGCGCCTGCTGATCGACGTAATGGGAGAAGACCGGGTGTTGCTGGGCTCGGACTACCCCTATCCGCTGGGCGAGCAGGAAGTGGGCAAACTGGTGGCGAACGCCGGCCTGCAGCCCGAGGTGCAGCAGAAGGTCTTGAGCCGCAACACGATGGAGTTCTTCGGCCTGGCCCGCTGATACTTCTTGCGTAGGCGGGACGGCTGCGCTCAGGCCTCGCCGTCCAACGGCATAAACGCCGGCAGCGGGAGCCCCAACCTGGCGCTCCACTCGGCCATTTCAACCTTCAACGCCGGCGGCACCGGAATCCCCCCGGCCTGGCGCTGCGCCTGCGAGGCCAGTTCGGGATCGCCCGGCATGCGGGGCGATCCGGGCTGCGCCGCCAGTTCGGCCGCCATGCCCGCCGCCACGGCAGCCAGTACCGCACCGCCCGCGAACCGGGCGGGATCCATGACGATAAAGAACGCCCCCAATTCGCGCGGACGATCCAGCTGCTCGTACATGGGACCGATGTGCGGTCCGTAAGGATTGCCGTTGAGCGGCCCGCACAAGAGCTCGATCATCATCGCCAGGCCGTAGCCCTTGTGGCCGTAGTCGCCGCCCAAGGGCGTCAAGGCGCGGACACGCTCCGCGTCGGTCACGCTACGCCCCTCGGCATCCAGCGCCACCCCCGCGGGCAGTTCCACGCCGTCGCGACGCGCATTCATGACCCGGTTCCACGGGATTGAAGTCGTCGCCATGTCCAGGCATAGCGGCTCGCCGCCCTGCCTGGGGAAGGCGAAGGAAATGGGATTCGTGCCGAAATACGGTTGCCAGCCGCCGAATGGCGCGGCAATGGAATCGGAATGCGTGAAGGCGATGCCGATCAGTCCTTCCTTGGCGGCCGCGCGCGTGTACAGGCCGATGGCCCCGCAATGCGAGGAATCGCTGACTCCCACGGCGCTCACGCCTGCTTCTCGCGCCAGCGCCATCGCGGCCGCATTGGCTCGGTGAGCCACCACGATGCCGTGGCCCCTGCCGCCATGCACCTGCGCGGTCGCCGGCCCGCTCTGCTCGATACGGATTTGCGGCCGCGCCAGGATGGAGCCATGGACGACCCGGTTCAGGTAATGCGGCAGCCGCGCGATGCCATGGGAGTCGATGCCCCACAGGCTGGTCTGCGCCAGGCTGGATGCCAGGCACTGCGCGTCGGCCGCGCTGAAATCCAGGGCCCGCAAGCAGGCTTCGGCCCATTGCCGCCACTGCGCCGCGTCCACGTTTTCGCGCCTGTCCATGCTGCGCTCCTTATCGATGCAAGCGGCATGCCGCCTGAGGTCATGCGGCCGACACAGGCAAGGGTGCGCCCGCCTGGGCCGTGTCCCGCTCCAGGGCTTCCAACGCGCCCAGCACACCCAGCGTCCGCAGCCGCTCCCACTGCACGGCCAGCACTTCGACGAAAGCAGGCTTGCCGCCCAGGTCCCCGAAAACGGGCCGGAACCCGGCCACCACCATGGCGCGCCGGTGCGCCGCCTGCGACGGGGCCGAGGCCGTGGCGGCCACTTCTGCGCGCGCCAGCAGCTTGGCCAGCGCCTCGGCTAGCGGATCCTGTATGGAATAGGTGTTGCCCTGCTCGTCATATCCGCGCAGATAGTGCAGCCACGCGGCCACGGCCAGGGTCAGCCGGGCGAAATCCTCTCCGCGTTGCTTGCGATCGCGAATGGCAGCGAGCAGGCGCTGCGGCACCTTCTGCGAACCATCCATCGCGACCTGCCGGGTGAGGTGAGGCAGCGCCGGATTGGACACGCGCGCCAGGAAGCGCTGGCGATACTCATCCAGCCCCGATCCCGGAACGCCGCGCAGCGTGGGCGCAAGCTCCAGCCGCATCATGTCGTCGACATAGCGGCGCAGCGCCGGCGTCGCGGCGGCCTCGCTATTGGTGCGCAGACCCAGCATCGCGCCCAGGTACGCGAATGCGGAATGCGGCGCGTTGACCATGCGCAGCTTCAGGCGCTCGTATGGCGCGGCGTTGCGCACGAAGTTCGCGCCGGCCGCGTCCCAGGCTGGCCTGCCGGCCGCGAACTTGTCCTCGATGACCCAGTTTAGGAAGGGCTCGCCCACGACCGGCCAGGCGTCCTCGAATCCCAGGCGCGCTGCCACGCGCGCGCGGTCTTCATCCTGCGTGCCCGGCACGATGCGGTCCACCATGGAATTCGGAAAAGTGCAGTTGTTGTCGATCCATGCGGTCAGGCCCACGTCGACCCGCAAGGCGAAGGCCAGCACCAGGCTGCGCAGCGTGTCGCCGTTGGCGTGCAGGTTGTCGCAAGACAGCAGCGTGACGGGAGGCAGGCTGCGTTCGCGCCGCAGCGCCAGGCCGTACACCAGGATGCCGATGGTGCTGCATGGCCTGACCGGATGCGCGAGGTCGTGCACGATGTCCGGATCATCCCAGCGCAGGTGGCCGGTAGCGGGTTCGTGGCTGTAGCCCTTTTCGGTGACCGTCAGGCTGACGATGCGCGTCTGGGCGGACGCGATGCGTTCCAGCACCGCCTGGGGGTCTTCCTCGGCCACCACGACCCGCAGCACCGACCCGACCACCCGCAGTTGCTCGCGCTCGTTCCCTTCAGGGTCGGCGTCGCGCAGCGCCAGGGTGTACAGACCGTCCTGCGGCGTCAGCGCATCGCGGGTGGCGGGGCTGCGCAGCGAAACGCCCACGATGCCCCAACTCAGGTCCCCGCTTGCCGCCATGGCCAGGTCTGTCACGACCGCCTGGTGGGCGCGATGGAAAGCGCCAATACCCAGGTGCACGATGCCGGGCGTCACCCGGCTGCGGTCATAGGCGGGAGATTCCACATCTTCGGGCAGATGCGGGAGGGACTCCGAGTTCAAGCGTTCGAGCATGGATTACCAGTGCCATAGTGCGCCATCATGCGCCTGCCGGTTGACTGGCAGGTAGGCGCGTTGGTAGGGATATCTGGCGGCGAGCTTTTCGTCGATGTCGACGCCATGGCCCGGCGCGTCGCCAGGGTATAGCATGCCCTGGCTGAAGCTGTAAGCATGGGGAAACACTGCGTCGGTTTCGTCAGTGTGCCGCATGTACTCCTGGATGCCGAAATTGGGCACCCACAGGTCGAAATGCAGGGCCGCGCCCATGCAGGCAGGCGACAGGTCGGTGGCGCCGTGGCAGCCGGTGCGCACCTGGTATAGGGAGGCCAGATCGGCGATGCGGCGCAGATGCGTAATGCCGCCCGCGTGCACCACCGTGGCGCGGATGTAGTCGATCAGCTGGTGTTCGATCAGATCCTTGCAGTCCCAGATGGTGTTGAAGACCTCGCCCACGGCCAGCGGCGTGACGGTGTGCTGGCGGATCAGGCGGAAGGCTTCCTGGTTTTCCGCCGGCGTGGCGTCCTCCATCCAGAACAGGCGGTACGGTTCCAGCGACTTGCCCAGCCGGCCGGCTTCGATGGGCGTCAGCCTGTGGTGCACGTCGTGCAGCAGATGGGTCTCCCAACCGACCGCATCACGCACCCGCTGGAACAGGCGCGGCGCATGGTCCAGGTATTTCTCCGTGGACCAGTCGTGCTCGGAAGGCAGCGAGGCGTCGGCCGGTTCGTAGAACATGCGGCCACGGCCTACGCCGTACACCGAGTTCAGCCCAGGCACCCCGCTCTGGGCGCGGATGGCCAGGTAGCCCATTTCGCGATAGCGCAGCACCTCGTCCACGGTTTCATCGATGTCGCGGCCATTGGCGTGGCCGTAGACCATGACGCCCGAACGGCTCTTGCCGCCCAACAACTGGTACAGCGGCATGCCCGCCGCCTTGGCCTTGATGTCCCACAACGCCGTGTCCACGGCGGCGATCGCGGACATGGTGACCGGTCCGCGCCGCCAGTACGCGCCACGGTACAGGTATTGCCAGATGTCCTCGATCTGCTGCGGGTCGCGGCCGATCAGGCAGGGAATCACGTGTTCGGTCAGGTAGGCCGCCACGGCCAGCTCGCGCCCGTTGAGCGTGGCGTCGCCGATGCCGTACAGGCCTTCATCGGTCTCGATCTTCAAGGTGACGAAGTTGCGGCCCGGGCTGCAGACGATGACGCGCGCTTGGATAATCTTCATGAATGGTCCTGTGTAAGGCTGAAAATTCCTGGCGGGAGCCGGACGCCTACATCACCGCGCCCAGCTGCCAAGGCACGAATTCGTTCTGGCCGTAGCCGTGTTCCTCGCTGCGCGTGCGCCGTCCCGAGGCCGTTTCCAGCATCAGGCGGAATATGCGCTCGCCCATCTCGGCCACGCTCTGCGCGCCGTCCACCACTTCACCGCAATTGATGTCGATATCGTCGGACTGCCGCTGCCACAAGGCCGTGTTGGTCGACAGCTTCAACGACGGCGCGGGCGCGCAACCATAGGCCGAGCCGCGGCCGGTGGTGAAGCAGATCAGGTTGGCGCCTCCGGCGACCTGGCCGGTGGCGGAAACCGGGTCGTAGCCTGGCGTATCCATGAATACCAGCCCACGCTCGCGGACTGTCTCGGCATACTCATACACGTCCGCCAGGCGGGTCGTGCCGCTCTTGGCGATGGCGCCCAGCGACTTCTCCAGAATGGTGGTCAGCCCGCCCGCCTTGTTGCCGGCCGAAGGGTTGTTGTCCATTTCGGCATCGTTGCGGGCACAGTAGTCCTCCCACCAGCGCAGCCGCGCCAGCAGCTTGGCCGCGACCTCGGGCGTGGCGGCGCGCCGCGTGAGCAGATGCTCTCCGCCGTAGATCTCCGGCGTCTCCGACAGGATGGCGGTACCGCCGTGGCGCACCAGCAGGTCCACGGCGGCGCCCAGCGCGGGGTTGGCGCTGATGCCCGAATAACCGTCGGACCCGCCGCATTGCAGGCCTACGGTCAGCCTGCTTGCAGGGACGGGCTGGCGGCGCGCGCGATCGGCCTGCGCCAGCATGGCCTGGACCAGTGCGATGCCGTGCTCCACCGTCTTGCGCGTGCCGCCGGTCTCCTGAATGTTGAAGGTGTGCAGCAATCCGTTTTCGCGCAGCCCTTCCTGCTCCATCAGGCCGCCGATCTGATTGGTTTCGCAGCCCAGGCCCAGCACCAGCAGGCCCGCAAAATTGGGATGCCTGGCGTAGCCGCCGAGCGTGCGACGCAGCACGCGCAGCGGCTCGCCTTCGCTGCCGGTGGCGCAGCCCGCGCCATGGGTCAACGCCACCACGCCGTCCACGTTCGGATAGGCAGCCAGCGCGTCGGGGTGGATGTCGCGGCGGAAATGGTCGGCGATGGCGCGCGCAGCCGTGGCGGAACAGTTCACGCTGGTGAGAATGCCGATGTAGTTGCGGGTGGCCACGCGGCCGTCGGCCCGCAAGATGCCGTCGAATTGCGCCGGCGTTTCGACGTAATCGGTGGCGCACGCTTCGGCGCCCACGGCGTAGTCGCGCTCGAAGTCGGAGAACTCCAGGTTCTGCGTGTGCACGTGCGAACCCGGCGCGATGTCGCAGCGGGCCACGCCGATCACCTGGTTGTAGCGGCGTACAGGCTCCCCGGCGGCGATAGCGCGCGTGGCCACCTTGTGCCCAGGCGGCACCAGCCCGCGCACCGTGACGTTCTCGCCGGCCAGGCGTGTGCCGCCGGCCAGCTGGCGCCTGGCGATCACCACATTGTCCGCCGGGTGGATGCGTATGACCGCGGTATCGGTTTCAGACATGGATGGCTCCTGGCGCGCGCGCCGCTAACCGTCGATCAGCGAAGGATCCCAGGCGTGGACGCGCTGGCGCTGCTCGCCCAGCCCCTCGATGCCCAGCCGCATCTCGTCTCCCGCCTTCAGGTACACGGGCGTAGGCTTTTGCCCCATGCCCACGCCCGGCGGCGTGCCGGTGCTGATCAGATCTCCCGGGTACAGGGTCATGAAGCGGCTTACGTACGACACCAGCTGCGCCACGCCGAACACCATGGTGCGGGTACTGCCATTCTGATAACGCTTGCCGTTGACATCGAGCCACATGCCCAGCGCCTGCGGATCGGCGATCTCGTCGGCGGTGGCCAGCCAAGGGCCAACCGGGCCGAAGGTGTCGCAGCCCTTGCCCTTGTCCCACGTGCCGCCGCGCTCGATCTGGTATTCGCGCTCGGACACGTCGTTCACCACGCAGTAACCGGCCACGTGGCGCATGGCATCGGCTTCGCTGACGTAACGGGCCCGCTCGCCAATAACCACGCCCAGTTCGACCTCCCAGTCGGTCTTGACGGAGCCCTGCGGCAACACCACCGGATCGTTGCAGCCCACCACAGCCGAGGTAGGTTTCATGAAAATCACCGGTTCGGCCGGCACCTGCAAGCCGGACTCGGCCGCATGATCGGCGTAGTTCAGGCCGATGCAGATGAACTTGCCCATGCCGCTCCATGGCGGGGCCAGGCGGCCCGGCCGATCCACCAATGGCAGGCTGGCCGGGTCCAGCTCGCGCAGCGGCGCCAGCCCGGCAGGCGTGAGCATGGCGGCGGCAATGTCCGGCACGATCGCCGACAAGTCCCGCACCTGCCCGCTGGCGTCCAGCATCCCCGGTTTCTCCGCGCCTTTCGCGCCATAGCGCAACAATTTCATCGTATGTTCCTCATGTGTGTTGTGAGTATTCAGTTCGACCAGCCGCCGTCGATAACCTGCGCCGTGCCGGTGGTGAAGGCGGATTCGTCGCTGGCCAGATACACCGCCAGCAAGGCAATTTCCTCCGCGCTGCCAATGCGCCCCATAGGCTGACGGGCAACGAAGGCGGCCTCGACAGAGGCCAGCGTCTGCCCGCCGGCTTGCGCCTGTGCCTCGATGCGCTGGCGCAGCGAAGGCGACTCCACGGTGCCCGGGCAGATGGCGTTGCAGCGTATGCCCTGGCCCACGTAATCCGCGGCCACGGACTTGGTCAGCCCGATCACCGCCGCCTTCGTGGCGCCGTAGACGCAGCGATTGGGCGCGCCCTTGATGCTGGAAGCCACCGAGGCCATGTTGACGATGGAGCCGCCGCCGCGCGCCAGCATACCGGGCAGGCAGGCGCGGATCATGCGATACATCGACTTCACATTCAATTCGAACGAGAAGTCCCAGGCCTTTTCGTCGCAGTCCAGAATGGTCCCGGCGTGGACGAAGCCGGCGCCGTTGAACAGCACGTCCACCGGCCCCGCCTCGGCGGCCAGCGCGCCGATCGCGCCGGCGTCGGTCACGTCCAGCGTCCGCCGCCGGCATCCCGCCAGCGTCTCCAGCGCCTCGCCATTGATATCCAGCGCCAGCACGTCGGCGCCTTCGCGGACGTACGCCTCGGCCACGGCGCGGCCTATGCCCTGGCCTGCGGCGGTGACGATGGCGATCTTGCCTTGCAGCCTTCCAGTCATGACGTTTTCCTTTTTTACTTGGCCATGCCCATGACGGTGGGCAGCCAGAGCGTGATCTGCGGGACGTAGGTGATGGCAATCAGTGCCAGGAACAGCGGCACCAGCCAGGGCAGGATCGCAACGGTGGTCCGTTCCACCGACAATTTCGAAACGCGCGCCAGCACGAACAGCACCATGCCCATGGGCGGATGCAGCAGTCCGATCATCAGGTTCAGCGTCATGATCAGGCCGAAATGGATCGGGTCGATGCCCAGCTTGAGCACGATGGGCAGCAGGATCGGCACCAGAATGGTGATCGCGGCGATGGTGTCGATGAAGCAACCCACGATCAGGATCAGCACGTTGGCCATCAGCAGGAACACCCACTTGTTCTGCGTGACGCTGAGAATGCCGTCGGTCAGCGCCTGCGCGGCCTGGGTGGTGGTCAGCAGCCATGCGAACACCGAGGCGGCGGTCACGATGAACAGCACCGACGCGGTGGTCTCAATGGTGTCGAACGTAGCCTTGGCGAGCGTGCGCAAGGTCATGGAGCGATAACGCACCAGCCCCAGGAACAACGCCCATATCACCGCGGCCACGGCGGCCTCGGTGGGCGTGAACCAGCCTAGCGTCATCCCGCCGATCAGGATCACAGGCGCCATCAACGCCATGACCGCCGAGAAGTTGTAGCGCCAGTCCAGCGCCAGCAAGACGGCAAAGGCGATGGCCGCGGCCAGGTTGGCCGACATGCCGGCCAAAGTCATGAGCCAGATCGCCAGCGGGAACGCCAGCACGATGCCGACTTCCAGCGTGGCGCCCCCCAGCCGCTTCCAGTCGAAGGACACGTCGCCGCCCCAGTTGTTGCGGCGCGCGTAGTAGGCCACGGTCAGCATCATCAGCACGGTCAGGACCGCGCCGGGAATCAGGCCGGCCAGGAACAGCGAACCGATGGACACATTGGCCATCATGCCGTAGATGACGAAAGGCAGCGACGGCGGAATGATGGGACCCAGCGTGGCCGAGGCCGCCGTCACGCCCACCGCGAACTCGGTTTCATAGCCATGGTCCTTCATGGCCTTGATCTCGATGGTGCCCAGGCCCGCGGCATCGGCGATGGCGGTGCCCGACATGCCGGCAAACACCACCGAGCCGATGATGTTCACCTGCCCCAACCCGCCGCGCATCCAGCCCACCAGCGCCACGGCGAAGTTGTAGATGCGGCCGGTAATGCCGGCGATGTTCATCAGGTTGCCGGCCAGGATGAAGAACGGCACCGCCAGCAGCGGAAATGACTCCACGCCCGCAATCATGCGCTGCGCCACCACCACGTCGGGCACGCTGCCCGAGATCAGCACGAACAGCAGCGACGCGCCCGCCATGGCCACCGCCACCGGCAGGCCAAAGATCATCAACAGAAGAAAGGTCCCGATCAGTATGCCCATGTCTCGCTTCCGGTTGTCGTTGTCGGATTCCGGGTGCTGTCCCGGCTAGTCCTGCGACTCGTAGGCCGCGGGGTTTTCCAGGATGGAGTAGCCCTGGCGCCAATTGCACATCGACACCTGCACGGAACGCAGGAACATCAGGACAAAGCCCGCCAGCGCCATCCAATAGACGTAGGCCTTGTTCCAGAAAAGCGTGGTCATGGGTTCGTCGCCCACCAGGGTGATGTAGCGGTACGTCAGCCACACCGCATAGCCGAAGAACGCCGTGCGCAGCAGATCGATGACGGTGGCCAGCGCGCGGCCGACGGGGCGCGGCAGGTAGCGATACAGGAAGTCCACCTGGATGTGGCGACAGGTGCGCACGCACATGGCCGACCCGATGAAAACGACCCCGATCAGGCAGTAGACGGCAAGCTCCTCGGTCCATGCGTAGGAGTCATTGAGCACGTAGCGCGAAAAGAACTGCAGAAAGACCAGGAGGGCCATCGCCCAGAATATGCCCAGGCAGATCCAGTCCTCGGGTTGGTAGCCAGCCAGGCTGACCTCGTGGTGGTCTGCCTCCTCGAAACTATGGACGATATCCTCCGCCGTGGCCGGCGGGGGCTGTTGCCCGGCGGGCCGGACAGGATTGGTGCTGGCGGCCGCCATGACGGCGGCCTTGGCATCGGAATGCATGGCGTTCCCCTTGTGCGCAATCGGACGGGGCGCTGCGGAGCCGCCTGAGCGGCCCCGGGCGCGCTCACTTCACGGCCTGGATCCGTTCCCAATCCGATTTTTCGTAGCCGTATTGCTTGAACGGCACTTTCTCCAGCACGGTGTCGCGGAAATCCTGCACGTTCACTTCCGCCACGTTCAGGCCGCGCTTGCGGAACACCTCGACCATCTTTTTCTCGCTTTCCGCGACCTCGGCGGACGCCTTCTCCGCCGCCTGCTGCGCCACTTCGGCGAAGATTTTCTTGTCCTCGTCGGACAGGCTCTTCCACAACTTGCCGGAGATGACGGTGTTCAGGTGATCGACGATGTGGCCCGTGAGAATGATGTTCTTCTGCACTTCGTAGAACTTCTTGGCCTCGATGGTGGTAAGCGGATTCTCCTGCGCTTCCACGGTGCCGTTCTGCAAAGCCAGGTAGACCTCGGCGAAGGCGATCGGCGCGGTGTTCGCTCCGCAGGCACGCGGCATGGCCAGATAGGCGGCCACATCGGGCACGCGGATCTTCAGCCCCTTCATTTCGGAACACTTGGTGAAGGGACGGTTGGACGTGGTCTGCCGTGTGCCGTAGTAGGTGGTGGCGACGATATGGTTACCGCTCTTTTCGTCGTAGCCCCGCGTGAGCTCTTTGTAGATGTCACTCTTGGTGTAGGCGATCAGGTGCTCGGGATTGCGGAAGATATAGGGGTAGTAGGTGACGCCGATGCGGGGAAAGCTCTTGGCCGCGAAGCTGGACCCCGAAATGATCATGTCCACCGTGCCCAGGGTCAGGCCCTGGTTGATGTCGTTTTCCTTGCCCAGCTGCGAAGCGGGGTACACGTCGATCTGGTAACGGCCATTGGTGCGTTTGCCGATCTCCTGCGCCGCCCAGACGGAAGCGGTATGGAAGGGTTCGGATGTCTCGTACACGTGGGCCCATTTGAGCTTGGTCTGCGCCAGCACGCTACCGCTGGCGGCGAGCGCCAGGGCGGCAACCAGCGCCTTGACGGCGTTGCCTAGGTTCATGTCGTCTCCTCGTTGTTTTTCGGATGGCCGGTCTGGCAGCCCTTGCCGGGCCGCCTGCGGGTCATGCTTCAACTACAAGTTGCACCTTGGTACTGCGACTGCGATCCGCCGCCAGCTCGAAGGCCTCGAATGCCCGCGACAACGGCAACTGCGCGCTCATCAGGGGCCGCACGTCCACCTTGCGCGTACGCAGGTAAGAGACCGCCCAATCGAACTCCTCGCCCGCGCGGAACGCGCCGACATAGTCGAGCTCCCGCGCCATGATGTTATTGGCGGGAAACGCGATGCCCTCGGCGGGCAAGGTTCCCACTTGCACGATGCGGCCGCCGCGCCGCGTCGCTCCCAGGCAGGTCGCCAGTGCCGCGGGGCTGCCTGCGGCCTCGATGCTGACGTCGGCGATATCGGCCAGTTCGGCTGGCGCGAGCAGGTCGCTGCGCAAGGCCTCGTCGGCGCCGACCCTGCGTGCCATGTCCAGCGGCCGGTTCGCCACATCCATCACGGTCACGCGCGCCGCGCCCGCGAGCCTGGCGGCCAGCACGGTCATGCAGCCTATGGTGCCGCCGCCCGTCACCAGCACGCTCTTGCCCATCAGCGGCCCGGCTCGATTGACCGCATGCAGGCCGATGGATAGCGGCTCGGCACAGGCGATCTCGCCCAGCGACACGTCTGCTTCCGGCACCGGCGTGAGCTGACGCTCGCCCATTACGAAGCGTTCGCGAAACATGCCTTGCACATGGGGATAGATGCTGGCGCTGCCCAGAAAGCGCATGTTGCGGCACAGGTTGTCGCGGCCGGCGCGGCAGTAATCGCAGCCGCCGCAAGGATGGGAAGGGTTGATGGCGACCCTCATGCCCGGCTCCACCGAGCGCACGGCCTCGCCGATCCGCAGGACGACGCCCGACGCCTCGTGGCCGGGGATAAGGGGTTCGCGGATGACGAAGGCGCCCACGCGGCCATGCAGGAAATAGTGCAAATCGGATCCGCAGATGCCCGCAGCGCCCAGTCTCAATTCCACGTCGTGCGGCGCCAGCGGCGCGACCTCATCCGGTTCCAGGCGCAGGTCCCGCGCCCCGTGGATACGACAGGCCAGCGTCATGGCGACTTCCTCCTTGGCGTTCCGAGCGGGCGGCATCCGCGGGCGATGCTCATGGTTCCAGCTGCTCCCGGTTGTCGAGTTGCTGGACGGGCGCATCGGCGCCGGGCCAACTGGCGGTAAGGCGATCGTGGGAGCAGGCCAGATGGTGGTGCATGGCGGCGCGCGCGCCGCGATCGTCGCCTGCGCGGATGGCGTCGATCACCTTGCGGTGCTCGGCGATGGCGCAAGCCCAACTCGCGGGATTCTCGAAGTAGTCGCCCAACTTCACGGACAAGGGGTTGTGGCGTTCGTCGAACAGCTCGCTCACGACGCGCACCAGCACGGCGTTGTTGGCCATCTCGGCGACGCGCAAGTGGAACAGGCGGTCGCCACGAATGGGCACATTGCCGGCCAGCGCCTCGTCTTCCATGGTCCCGACCGCTTCGGCCAAGCCGTCCACCAGCGCGGGTGTGTTGCGCAGCGCGGCCTGCGCGGCCAGTTCGCCCTCGATCACCTGGCGGGCACGTATGGTTTCCAGGGGACTCTCGGCCATCAGGCTGGCGCGCGGTGCCCCGGCCAGGCTTTGCACATAGACGCCTGAACCCATGCGGACTTCCACCCAGCCCTCCACCTCCAGCGCGATCAGGGCTTCGCGCACGGATGGGCGGGACACGCCGAGCTTGAGCGCAAGGTCGCGTTCGGGCGGCAGGCGCGCGCCAACCGGAAACTCGCCCGCCTCGATCAGCAACCGCAGCTGGTCGGCGATCTGGCGGTACAGGCGGCGAGGTTCGATGGTCTGGATAGGCATGGACTGCAGGAGAAAGGTGAGGATCGAGCCAAAAGGTAAAGTGGCCTTACCAATTGACCAAAATCTTGCGCCGACCGGTGATGCGTCACAATTAGGGTTTGCCCAAAGACGCGCGCGATACCCTCACGGGCAATGCTTATCTGTTAAAAAGCCGCCACACCCAGCCCACTTTCCGCACCCATGTCACCGAATCCGCATCATTCGCCCTACAAGAGCACCGGCGGCCTGCGTCGCATCCTGAACGCGCTGCGCTACTCCCTGCAGGGCCTGAAGGCCGCAATCAAGTACGAGGCGGCCTTCCGCCAGGAACTGGCCCTGGCCGTCTTGATGATCCCGGCAGCGTTCTTCCTCGGCCGGACGACGGTCGAAGTGTTTTTCCTGGTGGGCACGGTGATCATGGTGCTGGCGGCAGAGCTACTGAACTCCGCCATTGAAGCGCTGGCCGATGCGCTGTCGGTCGAGTCGCACCCGCTGCTGGGGCGCGCCAAGGACCTCGGCAGCGCCGCCGTGATGCTGCTGCTGATCTTCGCCGGCACGGTCTGGGTGGGCGTTGCCATCAGCCGTTTCGTCATGCATTGACACGGCTGGTCATCTCCCCGGAGATGCGACGCTACTTATACTGGAAGCCATGATGCCTAGATCGACGCCCGACTCCACTGAGCGCATTGTCATCGTCGGCGGCGGCGCGGGCGGCCTGGAATTGGCCGCCAAGCTCGGCCGCGTGCATGGCCGCCAGCACATTACGCTGGTCGACAGCCGCCCCTTCCATATCTGGAAGCCTTCGCTGCACGAGGCGGCCGCGGGCACGCTGGACATCCACCAGGAAGGCCTGTCCTACCTGATGCTGGCCCACATGAACGGGTTTTCGTTCGCGCAGGGCCGCCTGGAACAGGTCGACCGCGAGCAGCGCCGCATCACGCTGGACGCCGTGAACGATGCCCAGGGCCTGGAAGTCCTGCCACGCCGCGAACTCGCCTACGACACCCTGGTGCTGGCCCTGGGCAGCACCTCCAATTTCTTCAATACGCCCGGCGCGGCCGAACACGCGGTCACGCTGGACTCCACGGAAAACGCGGAGCAATTCCGCCTGACCATGCTCAAGGCCATGGCGCAGGTCGACCTCGCCAAAGTCCGCAATCCCTCGGCCCGGCTGGACCTGGTGATCGTGGGAGGCGGCGCCACCGGCGTTGAACTGGCCGTGGAACTGGTCGAGGCCAGCCATGTGGTCAGCGCCTACGGCCTGCCCAATTTCCGCGCCGAACGCGATCTGGCCATTACGCTGGTTGAGGGCGCGCCTCGCATCCTGTCGGCCCTGCCCGAGAAAATCTCGGTGGCGGCCACCAATCGCCTGACCGAGCTGGGCATCCGGGTGGAAACGTCCTGCCGGGTGTCCGAGGTCACCGCCGACAGCGTCAAGACGGCCGACGGCCGCGAATTCCCGGCCCAGCTGTGCATGTGGGCGGCAGGCATACAAGGCCCCGCTCTGCTGGCCGACCTGGACCTGCCGCTGAACAAGGTGGGCCAGCTGGAAGTCAACGAACGGCTGGAAACCGCCGATCCGCACATCCTGGCCCTGGGCGATTGCTGCGCGGCGCCCTGGCGCGAGGGCCGCACCGTCCCCGCCCGGGCCCAGGCCGCGCACCAGGAAGCCGACTACCTCGCCAAGAAGCTCACCGCGCGCCTGCGCCATGCCGCCGAACCCACCGGACCCTATGTCTACGAGGACCACGGCTCATTGGTGTCGCTGGGTCAGGACGCCGGCGTGGGCAGCCTGATGGGCAAGCTTGCCGGACGGGGATTGTTCGTAAGCGGTACACTGGCACGCCTGATGTACATGAGCCTGCACCTGATGCACCACAAAGCGGTGCTCGGCATCTCGCGTACCGCCTCCCTTGCCCTGGCCCGCCTGCTCATGCGGCGCACGCGCCCGCGGGTCAAACTGCACTGAACTCCCATGAATTTCCTGCAAAAACTCGAACACGCCTGGACCACCAGCAACTCGCTCCTGCAAGTCGGGCTGGACCCCGATCCGCAGCGCTTCCCTCGCGAGCTGCAGGACAAGCCGGACGCCATCTTCCAGTTCTGCCGCGACATCGTGGACGCCACGGCGCCCTACGCCTGCAGCTTCAAGCCGCAGATCGCCTACTTCGCCGCCCATCGCGCCGAAGAGCAGCTGGAAGCGCTGTGCCTGCATATCCGCGAAAAGCATCCGGACCTGCCTATCGTGCTGGATGCCAAGCGCGGCGATATCGGCTCCACCGCCGAAAACTATGCCCGCGAAGCCTACGAACGCTACCAGGCGCATGCGCTGACGGTCAGCCCTTACATGGGCCTGGATTCGGTCGAACCGTACCTGGCTTGGCGCGACCGCGGCGTGATCGTGCTGTGCCGCACCTCGAATCCGGGCGGTTCGGACCTGCAATTCCTGAACATGGACAATGGCGAGCCGCTGTATCTGCACGTCGCGGGCCTGGTCGCCGACAAATGGAACGCCAACGGCCAATGCGGCCTGGTGGTTGGCGCCACCTTCCCGAATGAGCTCGCCGCCGTGCGCCAGCGCATCGGCGACGCGGTGCCCCTGCTGGTGCCCGGCATCGGCGCCCAGGGCGGCGACATCACCGCCACCGTGAACGCGGGCGCCAACGCCGCCCGCAACGGCATGATGATCAACTCGTCCCGCGCCATCATCTACGCCAGCGGTGGCGATGACTGGCGTGAAGCCGCCGGCGAAGCCGCCAAGGGCCTGCGCGACGCGATCAACGCGGTGCGCTGATCTTCGCGGCATGGGGGCTTGCCCCCCTGCCGCCATGCGGTTCTTCTTTAGCGCCGGTTGACGGACGCGCCCAGCAATTCCAGCAACCCGCGCAGCGCGTAATCCACCGCCGCCTGGCGCACTTGCGCGCGGTCGCCGGGAAACACATGCGTCACGGCGCGGCTGCTGATGCCCTCCCCAGCGCGCAGCGCGAAGCCAAAGCACACCATGCCCACCGGCTTGCCGGGCGTTGCCCCGCCCGGGCCTGCGATGCCGGTCGTGGACACCGCCACGTGCGCGGCAGGGGATGCCAGCAGGACGCCATTGGCCATCTCCAGCGCAACCGGCTCGCTGACGGCGCCGAAATGGTGCAAGGCGTCGGGCGATACGTCCAGCTCGGACACCTTGGCCTCATTGCTGTAGGTGACGAAACCGCGTTCAAACCAATCGCTGGAACCCGCCACCGCCGTCATGGCTCCGGCCAGCAGGCCGCCCGTGCAGGATTCGGCCGTGCCCAGCATCCAGCCCTTGCGCCGCAACGTCTCGCCCAGCCGCTCGGCCAACGCCAGCGACGTGGCCTGAGCCAGTTGTTCGGCCGACAGATTGGGCCGGGTACTTTCTTGTTGTCCGCTCATCCCAAGACTCCTGTGCGCACGACCAGCGCCATGACCAGCAAGGCGTATGCCGCCGCGACGATATCGTCCCACATCACGCCGAAACCGCCCTTGATATGGGCGTCGAAGAACTTGATGGGAGGCGGCTTGACAATGTCGAACGTGCGGAACAGCACGAACGCCAGCGCCTGCGGCAACCAGCCGGCCGGCGTCAGCCACAGCACCAGCCAGAACGCCACCATCTCGTCCCAGACCATTCCGACATGATCCGATTGCTGGAGTTCACGGCCCACGCGATGGCAAGCCCAGCAGCCGTACAGAAACGCCAAGGCCAGGAACGCGCCGATCGCCAGATCCGACGCCGCGGGCGCCGCGGCGACCCAGATCGCCCAGGCCAGCAGAGTGCCCCAGGTGCCCGAGGCCGGCCGGATCAGGCCGCTGCCGAACCCGAACGCGATGAGCCTGCCCGGATCGCGGCAGACCCAGGACAAGGACGGGTATGCGGTCCGGGCGCGGTCGCGCATGGAGGTGGGACGGGTGTCGGTCGGAGCCATGGTTCAGGGATGAAAGCGCGGAGGATCAGGCCGCGGGGAAGTGATCAAATCCGGCGGGCAGCTCGGCCAAAGGCTGGCCCTGGCTGTCGAGTACCGCCAAGCCGGCCTGCGCCTGCGTCTGCCCGATGCAGGTCACGCGCGCGCCGGCCGTTGCTGCCGCGGCCAGCACCGCGTCGCGCCGGGAGGCGGGCGCGGTGAAGCATAGCTGGTAGACGTCCCCGCCGCCCAGCACCGCGCGGCGCAGCAGCGCCTCGTCCAGCGATGCGAGGGCCCCGGCCACGGGCATCTGCGCGTAGTGCAGCGTGGCGCCCAGGCGGCTGGCGTCCAGGATGTGGTTCAGGTCTTGAAGCAGGCCGTCGGATATGTCGATGGCCGCGTGGGCGACGCCGCGCAGCGCCAGACCCAGCGCCACTTGCGGCTGCGGCCATTCCAGCGCGCCGCGCGTTGCCGCGAGCATGGCCGGATTGGCGGGATACTGCCCGTCCAGCAGCCGGTAGGCGACATCCGCCGCCCCCAACTCGCCCGAAACCCAGATGTCGTCGCCAGCCTGCGCACCGTCGCGGCGCAAGGCCTGTCCGGCAGGCACCGCGCCGAACACGGTGACGCTGATGGCAAGATCATGCGCGCTGCGCGTGGTGTCGCCGCCGATCAGCGGGCAGCCATGAGCGGCCGCCAACGCATGAAAGCCTTCCGCAAACGCCGCCAGCCAGGGCTCGTCCAGCCGCGCCAAGGCCAGGCCCAGCACGCACCCGATGGGACGCGCGCCCATCGCCGCCAGGTCGGACAGGTTCACCGCCAGGGCCTTGTGCCCCAGCGCCTTCGGATCCACGTCGGGAAAGAAATGGCGGCCTTCCAGCAGCAGGTCCGTGCTGGTAGCCACCTGCTCGCCGGGCGGCACCGGGAACAGGGCGCAATCATCGCCCACGCCCAGCAAGCCCGTGGGGGCCGCGCGGGTGAAATAGCGCGCGATCAAATCAAATTCGGACGCCAAGGCAACTCCGCAGTCCGGCGCTGCTGGCCGGCATTGAATCCCACGGGGCTTACACCCCACAAATCATGCGGCGCTCTCATACAACGGGAGAGGCCGCCCGCTCTGCCTCTGGCAAGAAAGAGGTGGTCCCATCAAAACGGGGCCGCGCGGATCCGGCCCCGCCGGTCCGCAGCGGCGCCCCCCCGGAGGGGGAAGCGCGCAGCGCTTCGGGGGGGCTACCTCTTATTCACCTCGTGCGCGCGCACGTCGGCAGCCAGCTTGTCGAGCACGCCATTGACGAACTTGAAGCCGTCGGTGCCACCGAACGACTTGGCCAGTTCGACGGCTTCATTGATGGCGACCTTGTAGGGCACTTCGACGTGATGAATCAGTTCGAAGCTGCCGATCAGCAGGATGCCATGCTCGACAGGCGACAGTTCGGCCAGCGGGCGGTCGACGTAGGGCGTGAAACGCTCGCGCAGGGTGGGCGCTTCGCGCAGAACGCCATGCAGCAAGGTCTTGAACCACTGCGCGTCGGCCTCGGAAAAATCCTCGGTGTCGCGCAGATGGGCGTCGATCTCGCCGGCGTCCTGCGTGCCTTCGCCGCCGCGCAGCAGCCACGCGTACACGCCCTGCAGGGCGAATTCGCGTGCGCGGCGGCGCGCGCTGCGCGCGTTGGCGCGAGCCTGCGCCGCGCTATCAGCGCTGGTCGTCGTCTTCTTCGTCGTCAAAATCTTCGTCCTCGTCTTCGTCGTCTTCGTCGTCTTCGTCGTCTTCCTCGGGTTCCAGGGCCGCTACCAGGTTGGCCATTTCAACGGCGACCTGGGCGCAATCGCGGCCCTTGCCGGCGGCGCGCGCCTGCGCCTGCTCGTCGGTATCGACGGTCAGCACGCCATTGGCGACGGGGATGCCGGTTTCCAGGGAAATACGGGTGATTGCCGTGGCCATTTCATTGCTGACCACTTCAAAGTGATAGGTTTCGCCGCGGATGACCGCGCCCAGCGCGATCAGGGCGTCGAATTCAAACGTTTCGGCCATATGGGACAGGGCCACGCCCAGTTCCAGGGCGCCCGGAACGGTGACGACCATCACGTCGCGCTCGTCCACGCCCAGTTCGGCCAGTTCCTTCAGGCACGCCTCGAGTTCGGCCTGGCCGATTTCCTCATTGAAGCGGGCGCGTACGATGCCGATGTGCAGCCCTTCGCCGTTCAGGTCGGGGGTAAGGATGTAAGGGTTCATATGTCGGCCTTCAGTGTGTTGCGGGAGTATTCGGAGGGTCGCAATCGTAACCCGTAATGGTGAGCGAGAAGCCCGCCATGCTGGGCATCTTGCGGGGCCGGGCCAGCAGCTTCATCTGGCCCACGTTCAGGTCACGCAGGATCTGCGCGCCAATTCCGTAGGTGCGCAGGCCGTAACGGTCGGTCTTGCCCTGGTCGGCCTGCGCCTTCGGGTCATTCCAGCCGGCGATCTGGCCAAACAGATGTTCCGTGGACGATTGGCAGTTCATCAGCACCAGCACCCCGGCAGGCGCGGCCGCGATGGCCTGCAGGGCCTGCGCCACCCCCCAGCTGTGCGGGCTGGCGCCAGTGTCCAGTACGTCCAGCACGGAGGCCGGCTCGTGCACCCGCACCAGCGTCTCGGCGTCGGGAGTCACGTTACCATGCACCAGCGCCAAATGGGCGGAGCCGGTGGCGGCGTCTTCGTAGGCAACGGCCTCGAATTCGCCCCACGCCGTCTGCATGGTCCGCTTGCCAACGCGTTTGACGATGGATTCGTGTTCGCTGCGGTACTGGATCAGATCGGCGATGGTGCCGATTTTCAGGCCGTGCTCGCGGGCGAACTGCACCAGGTCCGGCAGGCGGGCCATGGTGCCGTCGGGTTTGAGGATTTCACAGATCACGGCGGCGGGCGTCAGGCCGGCCATGGCGGTCAGGTCGCAACCCGCCTCCGTGTGGCCTGCGCGCACCAGCACGCCCCCAGGCACCGCGCGCACCGGGAAGATGTGGCCGGGCTGGACCAGGTCCGAAGGCTTGGCGTCGCGCGCCACCGCCACCTGGATGGTGCGGGCGCGGTCGGCGGCCGAAATGCCGGTCTCGACGCCTTCGGCGGCCTCGATGGACTGGGTGAAGTTGGTGCCGTAACGCGTGCCGTTGCGGGCCGCCATCAAGGGCAGGTCCAATTGGCGGCAGCGGTCTTCGGTCAGGGTCAGGCAGACCAGGCCTCGGCCGTGCGTCACCATGAAGTTGATGGCTTCAGGCGTGATGAATTCGGCGGCCATGACCAGGTCGCCTTCGTTTTCACGGTCTTCTTCGTCAACCAGGATGACGATACGGCCGGCGCGCAGCTCGGCGATGATCTCGGCAACCGAAGCGATGCCGAAGGATTCCGGCTCGGAGCCGGGCAAAGGGGACAACTGGACGGACATGGCAGGCACGTAAACCAGGCGGGAAAGCCCGGATTTTACCGCCCCTCGAGGCGGAAGCCCTATACGGCCCCGCAGGCCCCGCCAGCCGGGGGCGTCCGGTAAACTTTCGCCCGGAGACCACCCCTTAAAAATCCAGCCAAGGAAACCCCACATGCAAGCCCTTGCGGCCATGCCTTTGACCGTCGCGGCGGCCGTCCGCGTCGTGCTGACCGACATCGACGACACGCTGACCACCGAAGGCCGCCTGCCGGCCGACGCCTACGCGGCGCTGGAGCGCCTGGAACAGGCCGGTATCCAGGTCGTGCCCATCACCGGCCGTCCGGCCGGCTGGTGCGACCACATCGCCCGCATGTGGCCGGTGCGCGCCGTGGTCGGGGAGAACGGCGCGTTCTACTACGCCTATGACCGCCAGGCCCGCCGCATGACCACGCACTACTGGACGGATGCCGCCTCGCGCCAGGCCAGCCGCAGGAAGCTGGACGCCATCCGCGACCGCGTCCTGGCTGAAGTCCCCGGCGCCGCCGTGGCCAGCGACCAGGACTACCGGGTGGCCGACCTGGCCATCGATTTCTGCGAGGATGTGCCCGCCCTGCCCGATACGGCGATCACCCGGATCGTGCAGATTTTCGAAGAAGCCGGCGCCCAGGCCAAAGTCAGCTCCATCCACGTCAACGGCTGGTTCGGCGACTACGACAAGCTCACCATGACGCGCACCATGTTCCAGCGCGAATTCGGCGCGGACGTGGCGACCGCCCTGGACAGCACCCTGTTCATCGGCGATTCTCCCAACGACGAGCCCATGTTCGCCTACTTCCCGATTTCGGTCGGCGTGGCCAACATCCAGGCCCAGTTGCACCGCCTGACGCACCGCCCCGCCTTCGTCGCCGCCTACCATGGCGGCGCGGGCTTCGTGGAAATGGCCGACCGGCTGCTCGCAGCGCGGTCCTCCCAAGCACAGCCGGCCTGAGGTCCGCATACCGTGGCGACATCCCATACCGCTTCATCCACGGCCGCAAACGACGGCCGCCGCAGCATCCAGTCGATCGAAGTCGGGGTGCCGCTGCTGGCCGCCCTGGTCGACGCCGGCAAGCCCCTGACCCTGCGCGACCTGGCGGCCGGGGCCGGCATGACCTCGGCCAAGGCGCATCCCTACCTGGTCAGTTTCATCCGCGTCGGCCTGGTGCAGCAGGACGCCATCACCGGGCAGTACGAACTCGGCCCCTTCGCGCTGCAAATGGGGCTGGTCAGCCTGCAACGCCTGGACCCGGTGCGCGTCGCCATGCCGGAAATCGCCAAGCTGCAGTCGGAGATCGGCCACACCCTGGGCATCGCCGTGCTCGGTTCGCACGGCCCCACCATGATCCACATGACCGAAGCCAGCTACCCGGTCCACGTGAACATGCGCAAGGGCACAGTGATGTCCATGCTGCATACCGCCACCGGCCTGGTATTCGCGGCCTGGCTACCACCCAAGGTCAGCGAACACTACATCGCGCGCGAAGAAGGCGATACCGCCGTCATCGCCAGCATGCCGCCGCCGCGCAAGGCCTCGCGCGCCAATATCGAGGCGCAGCTGGCCGACATCCGTGTGCACGGCATGGCGCGCGCGCTGGGCAATCCGCTGCCGGGCGTGGACGCGCTATCGGTGCCGGTCTTCGACAACACCGGCAATATCGCCCTCGCCCTGACCAGCCTGGGCCCCACGGGGCTGTTCGACGTAGCCTGGGATGGCGCCATCGCCCGACCGCTGCTGGCCTGCGCGCAGGAAATCTCGCGCAAACTGGGCTATCGCAGCTGAACGGCCGAATTTCGCGCAAAAAAGAACATCAAACGAACAAAACGAACAAAAGACGAAAAGAAAGGCAGGGACTTTCCCGAGTGCGTCCCCTCCTCTTCCATGTTTGAATTCAGGTTGAATTAAGTGACACGTCACACAAACAAAGAAAGAGGAGACACAAGATGCAAGCTCTGCGCCTGCTTCAAGCGGCTACGCTGGCCGCCTTCGCCCTGGGAGCGTCCGCCGCGCAAGCCGCCGACACCTGCGCCAACCGCGGCGACCTGGACCAGATGTACTGCGACGCCAACAAGGATCTGGTGGCCGACACGCCCACCGATCCGGCCAAGCTGAAGACGCCCTCCACCCTGGTGTTCACCTACACCCCGGTGGAAGACCCGGCGGTCTACGAAGACATCTTCAAGCCCTTCACCAAGCACCTGTCCGAATGCACGGGCAAGCGCGTGGTGTTCTATCAGGTGCAAAGCAACGCCGCCGAAATCGAAGCCATGCGCTCGGGCCGCCTGCACGTCGGCGGCTTCTCGACCGGCCCCACGGCTTTCGCGGTGAACATCGCGGGCGCCGTGCCGTTCGCCGTCAAGGGCTACGCCGACGGTTTCCAGGGCTACAACCTGATCGTCATCGTCAAGAAAGACAGCCCCTACCAGAAGCTGACCGACCTGAAGGGCAAGAAGCTCGCGCATACCGCGCCCTCGTCGAACTCCGGCCACATGGCGCCTGTCGCGCTGTTCCCCAAGGAAGGCCTGACCCCCGACAAGGACTACAAGGTCATTTTCTCCGGCAAGCATGACCAATCCGTCATGGGCGTGAATTCCGGCGACTACGACGCCGCGGCGGTCGCGTCGGACGTGTTCAAGCGCATGGTCGAACGCGGCCAGGTCAAGGAAGCCGACTTCCGCGTGATCTACAAGAGCGAGAAGTTCCCCACCTCGTCGTTCGCCTATGCGCATGACCTGGAGCCGAAGTTCCGCGACCAGATGCTCAAGTGCTTCTACGACTACCGCTTCCCGGCGGAAATGTCGAAGGCCTTTGACGGCGCGGACCGCTTCTATCCGGTTACCTACCAGAAGGATTGGGCCATCGTGCGCCAGGTCGCCGAATCCGGCGGCGAGAGCTTCAACCGTGCCGCCTACGACCGCGAATCCGCCAAGAGCAAGAAGTAATTCCGTATGACGACGTCGCTACGCATTTCCGGCCTGGTGAAGGAATACCGGGCCGGCCGGCCGGTACTCAACGGCATCGACCTGCAGATCGCGGGACAAGGACTGACCGCGATCATCGGCCCCTCGGGCACCGGCAAAAGCACGCTCCTGCGTTGCATCAACCGGCTGATCGAACCCACCAAGGGCGAGATCGTGCTCCAGTCGCAGGATGGGTCCGTGGACCTGGCCCGCGTGCGTGGCGCGTCGCTGCGCCGCGCGCGCCGGCGCATCGGCATGGTGTTCCAGGAATACAACCTCGTCGAACGCCTGACGGTCATGGAAAACCTGCTGACCGGGCGGCTGGGCTACACCTCTGCCGTCAAGGCCTGGATGCGCCGCTTCGAGCCCGAGGACATCCAGCATGCCTACAAGCTGCTGGACACCGTGGGCCTGGCCGGCTTTGCCGATCAGCGCGCCGACGCCTTGTCGGGCGGCCAGCGCCAGCGCGTGGGCATCGCCCGCGCACTGATGCAGCGCCCGCAGCTCCTGTTGGCCGACGAACCCACCTCCTCGCTCGATCCCAAGACTTCCGTCGAAATCATGGAACTGCTGTCCGAGCAAGGCAATGCCACGGGCATTCCCGTCATCGTGAACATCCACGATGTCGAACTTGCCCGCCGCTACGCCACCCGCATCGTCGGCATGTCCGGCGGACACGTGGTCTATGACGGCGATGGCCAGGGACTGGACGCCACCATGCTCAAGACCATCTACGGAGGCGAGTCTTGGCTGGAATGATCCAACCCAAAGGGGCCCGCCCCTTCGCCATGTCCGGACGCGCCAAGGCCGGGATGCTGTTGCTCCTGGCCTACACGCTGTACGCCGGCGCGCAGCTGGACTTCAGCTGGGCGCGCTTTGAAACCGGCATGGGCCACGCGTCCACGTTTCTTGCGCGCATGTTTCCGCCCAATTTCGAAAAGCCCGCCACTTTGTGGAAGGGCATCGCGGAAAGCCTGGAAATCGCGGTGCTGGCCTCGGTGCTTGGCATCATCATCGCGCTGCCTGTCGGCCTGCTGGGCGCGCGCAACCTGATGCCCACCTGGGTGTCCTGGCCTGCCCGCGCCATCGTGGCGCTGTGCCGCGCGCTGCATCCCGTCATCGTCGCCATCCTGTTCGTCAAGGCCGTGGGCTTCGGCGCGCTGGCCGGCATCCTGGCGTTGACGGTCGCGTCGGTCGGCTTCATCGGCAAGCTATTCACCGAGGCCATCGAGGAAATTTCGCTCAAGCAAGTAGAAGCCGTGCGCGCCACGGGCGCCTCGTTCGCGAACGTCATCATCTTCGGCGTGTTGCCGCAGGTGTTCGCCCGCTTCATCGGCTTTGCGACTTACCAGTTCGACTCGAACCTGCGCAACTCCACCATGGTGGGGATCGTGGGCGCGGGCGGCGTGGGCGGCACGCTGTTCTCGGCGTTCCAGCGCTTCGACTATGACTTCGTCAGCGCCATCCTGCTGACCCTGATCGCCATCATCATGCTGGGCGAAATCCTGGCGGGCTTCGTGCGCGCCGTGTTCCTGGACAACCTGGGCTTCGAGCGCATCCTGCAAGGCCGATTCAGCGGCGCCCGCGGCATCGGCGGCAGCACGACGGCCGTCAAGCGCCGGGCGGAGGTGGACGAATGAACGCCCACGCCTCTACCTTGAACCCCGCAGGCTCGCCGCGCGTCTGGCAACGCTACAGCATGGGCCAGCGTCTGCTGCGCTTCGCGCTCTACCTGCTGGTGGTCGCGGCCATTGTGCAGGCCATCCGGGGCGTGGAGATCATTCCGGAGTTCCTGTACGACGCGCCCGAACAGATGGCCGACCTGTTCCAGCGCATGTGGCCGATAGACTGGGCTTACTACCCGGAAGGCGTGCACGGCGCGCTGATCGAAACGCTGCACATCGCCACGCTGGGCACCATCCTGTCCGTGGTGATGGCGGTGCCGGTGGGCCTGCTGGCGGCCAACAACCTCACGCCCAGCAAGACCGTCAACATGCTGGCCAGGTTGATCCTGGTTTCCAGCCGCTCGGTCAATTCGCTGGTGTGGGCGCTGCTGTTCATCGCCATCTTCGGACCGGGCGCGCTGGCCGGCACGCTGGCCATTGCGTTCCGCTCCATCGGCTTCGTCGGCAAGCTGGTGGGCGAAGCGATCGAAGAGGCGCAACGCGGCCCCATCGAGGCCGTCACCGCCACCGGCGCCAGCAAGGCATCGGTAATCTGGTATGCCTATTGGCCGCAGATCCGTCCGGCCTTCTGGTCCATCGTGCTGCTGCGTTGGGACATCAACGTGCGCGAATCGGCTGTGCTTGGGCTGGTGGGCGCAGGCGGCATAGGCATGGCGCTGGACACGGCGCTGAACCTGTTCCAGTGGGACCGCGTGGCCCTGGTGCTGGCCGCCATCTTCGCAGTGGTCGTGGTGGCCGAAATCATCATTACGCAGGTCCGCAAACGCATCCTCTGACGCGTCCGCGAGCCCTCAACCGCGTTCCTTTGCTCCGCCCGGAAACGGGCGGTTTTTTTTTGGAGGGAGATTTGCATGCGGCAGGCACGGCCTGCCGCCATGGACCTGGGCGGCGCCTGCCGGGCGCCGCCCCTCCCGGCGCAGGCGGCTCAGAAACGGATGTTCAAGCCGGCCCTGACCCCGTGGTCCTGCGTCGAGCTGGCGAGCTGGCCCTGATAGGACAAACCGAAAGTCGCCCGCGACGTGATCTGAACGTCCACGCCCGCCTCGATCACGGCGCTGTCTTTTGCGATGGGCACCCCCGCCACGGTAAAGGAATTTCCGGCCGACAAAGTTTGCGCCGCAACCGGATTGACGTCGCCGAAGGCATGGCGCCAGCCCAGCGATCCGCGCGCCGCAGCCTGCGCGCCGGCCAGCTCGAAGCTGGACGAGGCGCGCGTTCCCAGCGTCGTAAACGTGGTGTCGGTAGTCTGCCCCTTTGCGCGCAGAGCGGCAGCGCCACCACTCTCGGTATAGCCGTCCGTCTTCAGATTGACATACGCCACGTTCGCAAACGGCTCGAAGGACACCGAGGACGTATCGATGCGATAGCTCAGGTCCGCGAATACCTGCGCCGTGCGGCCGTCGTAATTGGCCTTGAGCCGGTCAGTGAAGCTAGGGATGGAGACCGACCTGCGGGTCGTGATGTCGTGCCAGCTGTAGGCCACGCCCCCCCGCAGGCCCAGCGCGCCCCACTGCCCGCCGCCATAGGCCCCGAGGTGATAATTGTCGCTGTTCCCCGACGATGCACGGTCCTGCACATCGAAGTCCGTGCGGCTGTAGCCCGCCATCATGCCGAGGCGCCAGGCATCGGACACAGGCGTATCGGCTCCCATCAGAAAGCCCCCGGTCGAGCTCTTGACGCGCGCGGCATTGCCGTCGCTATCGATATGACTCCAGGAACCCATGGCCTGGATCCAGCTGGCCGGCCCCTTGGCCGTGGCCGGCGCCAGGCGCTGGCCGCTACCGGCGGAAGCGAGAACCGGCGCGGAGGATGCCGCGACACCCCCGACAGCCGAACGCAGGCGCTCGCCGACCGCGTCGCGCACATAGCGGCTGTCCTGCAGCAACACGGTTTTGGCCGACGCGTGAATCTCACCCGACAGCTGGTCGAAGCTGGAGCGAAGCAGCCCCTTGTCGTCCGGCATTTTGGCAATCGCGTCGTAGACTTGATGTCCGCGCGCAATGCCTATGCTGTCGATGGCGCCCGCGGAAGCCCGCTGGTTGCGCGTGGCCGCGGCTGAAATCATGGCCTCATCGTTGCGCGCCAGATCCAGCGTGACGCGCCGCCCGTCATAGTCGTAGGCAAGCGTCGGCTTCAAAAAGGCGAAGTCGGACGTGACTGCGTCGAACTCGCCCGACAGCGCGCCATCCGCGGCGAGGATCGTGTAGCTGGAGCGCAATCCATAGTTGCCGTTAGCGCCGATATGGGCCACCGAGCCGCCATTGAGCGCCGCGCTGCCGGTGACGCGCACCAGATCGGCGTCCGCGCCTGCGGGATTCGCTTCAACCTCGAAGCGCGCGCCAGGCTGGACCACAAGATCTCCATCGACGGTCAACGTGCCGATCGAATTGCCGGGAGACAGGATGCCGCCGGGCGCGACCGTGACCGTCGAGCCCGCGCCGGAGCCGATGGTGCCCGAACCGCCGAGCACACCGCCCGCACCGATGCTGATCGATCCGCCCAAGCGTCCATTCAGGGCCAGCCGGCCGCCATTGATCGTGGTGCTGCCGGAAAAGCCCGAACTGTCGCCCGTCAGGCCCAGCGTGCCGGCGCCGTTCTTGATGAACGCGCCGTTGCCGGAGATCGCGCCACCATAGGCTGCGTCCACCGGTTGCTCGAACACGAGTGTGCCGCCGTTGTCGACGTTGCCCCGAAGCGAGCCTGCATTGGCAATCAGTGTGCCCGCCAAGATGCGCGTGTCGCGGTAGGTGTTGCCGGCATTGTCCAGGCGCAGGGTGCCGGCGCCCGCCTTGATCAGGTCTGCGCTGCCCGCCACCGTGCCGGCCAGGCCCAACAGCGTCCCGGCAGCCACGTCGAAACGGCCTGCCTGCACGAGCGTGATGGCGCGCAAGGTGTCGAAGGAGCCGGT